>NZ_JBDPLZ010000009.1:0-243113 GCF_039871655.1 Actinocorallia sp. B10E7 | reverse complement strand
CCATTCGACTGGCGATTCACCCGTACCGACCTCAACCGGCTCCTAGCCCGCATCAGGCGCCACGACCGGCACGCACCACACCCGCTGGCTGCATGACCCCGACGAATTAACGGGCGCGACCACTAGCGGCCCCCCGCTAGCTATCGCGGCGGCTCGGCGGTTCGTGACGGCATCCGGAACGCCGATGCCGTCCGGACGGCGGGCCGGACGGCATCGGGTGGAGCGGTCCCGGGCGGTGCCCGAGACGGCGGTCATCAGTTCTGCGCGTCGGCCACCAGCGTGGACGGGCTCAGCGCACTGGCCTGGCTGACACCCTGGCCGTACATCTTGGCCCCCAGGTACATCTGCTGGGTCGTGCTGTTCTGGCCGCCTGCCGACGGAACTCCCGAGCGCCAGTCGGCCAGCGGCCCGAACAGGCCGCAGCCCTTGGTGGCGGGCACGGAGAAGGTGTTGTCGGAGACCGTTCCGCCGAGGACGTCGCCGTCATAGAGCTTGAGGGACTTCGGGTCGATGACCAGGTTGAGCTTGATCGGGTCTGCGGCGGAGCCGATGCCGCAGGTGGCCGGGAGCAGCAGGTTGCTCACCTTGAACCGCAGGTCCACGGTGGCCCTCAGAGTGGTGTTGTCCTCGGCCAGCCCCCACTTGAAGTTGCCCGTGTACTCGGGCGTCGCCTTGAGCTGGAGCAGGCTCAGGGAGTCGGAGCCCGGGATGCCGAGCAGGCCGCCCGGCACGGACAGCTGCGGAGCGCGCCACTTGAGCACGTTCTCGGTGACCTCGCCGGTCTTCGGGTCGATGCGGGCGAGGGCGGTCATCGTGATGGGCTGGTCGATCGGCTGGTCGATCCTGCCGAAGCGCATGTTGCCCGAGGCCAGGACGAAGACCTCGCAGATGTACTCCGACGGGTCGCCCTCGGCCGGCGGAGCGGCGGGGCAGTCGGCGTAGCTGATGTCGACCGGCGCCGGTTCGGCCGACGCGGGCGCGGCCGTCCCGAGCACGGAGGCCGGGACGAACAGTGCCGCGAGCGCGAGGGCGCGAAGCTTGGAGACGACGCTCCGGGAGGACGATGAACCAGGGGTAGCGAAACGCATGCAGAGTCGCCTTTCCACGCGGGGGAGGACGGGGGGTGGGATGAACGCGCTCCGACGGTCATCGGCCGTGCGCCCGGTCAGCGCAGAGTAAGCAGTGATCATCGTCACAATCAAGATTATGGGCCGGACGAAATCTGGAGCCGAAACCAATAACAGCCCCGGCCTTTGGAGATGACCGAAAGATCCGAATCGGTTACCCGCAGGTAGGCACTCTCCTCGCGGCCTGAGGGAAGTCCTCGGACTGCCTCGATTTCGAAACGGCCCCCAGCACTCCGACCCCACACACCGAACCGGCCGGCTCCACCGTCGCATACGGTCAGTGACCCGAAGAAGTCCAAAGCCCTGGAGAAGCTTCAGGAGAAAATCCGAGAAGCGTGCGATCGACCGGGCACAGGCTCGCGAGAAGGTCAGGCGCAACATCGTCATGCTCTGCGAGCCGCCCCGAGGCCGTGCGGGTCGGGCGTCCAAGGCGTTCACGATGGAGCAGGCACGCGCCGTGCTCTCGGCCACGGAGAAGACCTGCCCGCGGCTCCGTACGTACATATCGTGCTGTCCCTGCTCACGGGCGTCCACACGGAGGAACTGCGAGAACTCGTGTGGTCCCACGTCGCCGCCTTCGACCGCGAGGCCGAGCGGTACCTTCCGGTCACGGCGGCCGGCTGGAAGCATGGGGAACTCTCGGTCCTGTGGCAGAGCCTTCCGCAGGAACGTCAGTACGGCTACGTGTTCGCCACGCGGGATGGCAAGGTCCTGGATGCTCGGTACGTCCGCCGTCGGTTCCAGGTCGTCACCCGGCCGGGCCGGACTGCTCGATGCGGAGTGGACGCCCCGCGAGCTACGACACGGCTTCGTCTCGCTGATGTCTGCCGAAGGCGTCCCCTCGGAAGACATCTCCCGCTTGGTCGGCCACGCTGGGACGACCGTCAGAGAGACGGTCTACCGGAAGAGGGCCCGACCCGTTATGCAGGAGAGTGCGACCGTCATGGATCGGGCCTCCCCCCTGGCCACCTCCAAAGGCCGGTCAGGCGGACAATCGGTCTTCAGGGCCCCCAGGCACCAAAAAGGCCACTTCCGAAGATCGGAAGTGGCCTTTGACCTGGGTGGAGATGAGGGGATTCGAACCCCTGACCCCTTCGATGCGAAGCATCTTCGCCAAGATCCCCAGCAGCCGCCCCACTCCCCTTGACCAGCACCGAAGCTTCCTCAACGTCCGGCAGCGTCCGCCCTCGTCCGCCTCGGTCGTCACCCACTTAGACACTCACCCGAATCCGCGCAACTGCGAGAGCTACACCGCCTTGAAAGGGCGGTCTGGCCCAAGATCGCTGACCTGGCGATCCTCTGACCTGCGCCTTCTCGGGTCCTCTATCCGTGAGTGACCGCGAATGACTTTGATTTGCCGCTGGATCGGGCACGCAACGGGCACGCTTCAAGGCGGGGTCGGCCCGGTGATCGTCCGGACCTGGAGGACGGGGTCGAGCTCGGTCGGTTCTGGCGCGGTGAGAGCGGCCAGGTCTGCGGGAGGCGCCTGTCCGGCTTGGATGGCGGAGACGTAGGTCTGGGCTTGGGCGCGGGTGAGCCGGGGCGCTGTTCGCCTGAGGTGGTGCATGGCGGCGATCTTCCCGTGCTGCACGAGGATCTGCCCGACTTCGATGGCCATCAGGTCGGGGCCCGTAGGGCGTGGAAGGCCTTTGACTCTGTACCGGTAGTCCGACTCCCACTCGTCGTTGATGGCGGTCACCGCATGGATGGTGTGGATGCTGCCGTCTTCCCGGTCCACGAGGTAGGGACCTCCGCCCCCGATCCTGTGCTTCGGATCGCGGGTGCGGAGCCAGGTGTCGGAATCCCAGTGGACCAGCCAGACCAGCTCATGTTCCTCTACCGCACAGACGGTGAGCGGGCCAAGATCGGGGTGATTGCGCTGTACCTGCGCCAGGATCTCCTCGACGAGCTGGACCGCACGGTCTCTATCGATCATCTGCCCATGATGGATGCCGGGCTTCCCTGATCCAACGAGATTCCTAGCAGCTGGACGGACGTGAAGCCGGAGATCTGATGACGAGGGAACGGAATCCTTGAACGGCCAGAAGACCGGTCCATGCGATCTCGTTTGCTTCGCGGCTCAGCGGACTCCGTGACGGCGATTGCCGTGTCCTCCAGCGAAAAATGCGCACATCTCGGTATCTTTTGCACTGCAACCCCTACATCTGACTGCGAGGGTGGAATGTCAGCGCAAGATCAACGCGAGCAGAGCGACAGCGATGGCGAGCGCGAAAATACTGCGGCGTCATCCGCTTCCTCCAAAGGTACGAGGCTCCGCGAGTTTTTGAAGACTGCCCCAGGCCTCATAGCCGTCACGGTCCTGACGACAGTAGTCGGAGCAGGTGCGACCCTGGCATTCACCGCAGCCACCGATTTCTTCAAGAAGCGGGACCTCGCCGAGAAACCGGTGACGATCTCAGTGGAGACCAACCCGTTCAAGATCGCCGATTTCGCAGATTTCGGAGCGTCGGTCGTTGCACCTCCAGGGTTGCGGAACGGCGGCACTGGGCCAGGAGAAGGATGCAGTGGCTTCACCGACTGGGCTACTGCAGGCGGTGGCATCGATGCGGGCATCAGTCGCCTTCGGGTGGTCGTCGAAGCCCGAGGCGACAAACAGGTTCATCTGGTACAAATGCGCGTGGTGATCGATGAGGCCACCGACCCTGCGGACGGAGAGATCCTGATCTGCCCAAGTGCAAGCGCGACCAGTTCTAGAGCCCTGGAGATCGACCTAGACAATCCGATAGGCAAAGTAAATTACTACAACGAGAAGGGCGATCCTTTCGGCTTTGTGGTCGGCAAGGACGACAGCGAGGTCTTCCTCATCGAGGCGAAGACAAAAAAGCACCAATATAAGTGGCATCTCGCCCTCAGCACGATCCTGGATGGCAGATCTCAAGAGATCCGCATCGACAACGCTGGCCGACCCTTCGAAACGACCCCGTGGCCGACCAGTGCGGAATCCTGGTCCTGGGACTGGTCCCACTCATGGCTCCAGAGTCAGCCATGACAGCGGAAGCCGCATCTGGCCCTCTGAGCCGTCACAGAAAACTCGTTCTGGTGCTAACTGCTGCCGGGGGAATAGGTTTCGGAATCCTACTTGGCTCGCTCATCCTGCGAAGTTCCGATTCCCTGCCGTCCCGTCAGGCCACTCCGACGGCCGTGAGCCTGCAAGCCACTACGCCCCCTCCTCCCATGACCAAGGCACCGGCGAGCCAGGATGTGCCAAAGACCGGCCCATGCCGCGAGAGCGCGCTGCGCGCCGTTCCTGAACTCGGAGAGAAGGACCCCCTAGGAGGCGGGTACGAAAGCTACTTCTATGACGTTCTCAAGGTCCATGCCTGCAGCAACGAAATGGCGCTGATCGAAGCTAATCATTCAGCAGGCTCCACCTACAACTACTGGGTTCTGATCGCCGACAGCGACTCGACATGGAAGATCGGTGCCATCGCCGGAGTCGGCTCGGATACACCGCAGAGCGCTCCACTGTTCAACCGCGCAGAAATCGACAAGGGAACCGGCGGCAAGTCCGCGGAACTCCTAGATCTGGTCGGCGACCTGCCGGGTGGGCGTCCTCTATTCGAGTGAGCACCGAACCAGCCGTGCCCACTGTTCGTTACCGCGAGGGTGTGTTCAGCGATTGTAGGACAGCACCGTTGACCTACTGTTTACAAGCAAGATCAGGGGTGTCTACGACAGTCCAGATCAGCCTCCTGACCTGCGCGGCAATACCTCGACAGTCCGCCCTCGTCCACCAGCATCCGGAACCGCTGTTAACGAGGTTTCAGGCGTGATGTCGCTGGTCTGACAGATGGCGTCTGGAGCGGTATGTGTGGTGTATCAGGTATCCGCAGGGTGGCGGGTTGACCGCTGAACGGCGGGCGTTTCGTGAAGGGATCCGGGCGCGGGCGGCCGGGTTGTTCGCCGCTGGCGTGGACAATGCGGCGATCGCCGGGGAGCTGAGGGTCGGTGTCCGGTCCGTGCAGCGCTGGCGCAGGGCATGGCATGCCGGGGGATTGCCGGGGTTGCGGTCGAAGGGGTCGGCGGCGCGGCCGAAACTGAGCCCGGCTCTGTTCGCGGTGTTGGAGACCGAGCTCGATCGGGGGCCGGCCGCGCATGGCTGGCCGGACCAGACCTGGACGCCGGCCCGGATCCAGACGCTCATCGGCCGTCGTTTCCACAAGAGGGTCAGCTTGTCGGGCATCTGCCAGATGCTGCGGCGCAACGGCTGGACACATCAGAGTCCCGCCCGCACAGCGGTCGAGCGGGACGATGCCGCGGTGGCCAGCTGGGTGAGGGAGACCTGGCCGCGCGTGGAAAAACCGCGGCGGCGCTCGGTGCCTGGATCGTCTTCGAAGACGAAGCCGGGTTCTCGATGACGCCGCCGACCCGCAAGACCTGGTCCCGCCGCGGCCGCACCCCCCTCATCCGGATCCGGGGACGCTCTCAACGCCGCTTCTCCCTGGCGGCCCTGGCCTGCTACCGGCCCGGTGAGCGGTCCCGGCTGATCTACCGGCCCAAACGGCATCCCGACCACAAGAGCGCCCAACGCCGCAGCTTCGCCTGGAGCGACTACCGCGACCTGCTCACCACAGCCCACCAGCAGCTCAACGGCCCGATCGTGCTGGTCTGGGACAACCTCAACGTCCACCGGGACAAGCGGCTGAAAGCGTTCGTCGACGCCTCGGCCCGGCTCACCGTCTTCTACCTGCTGGCCTACGCACCCGACCTCAACCCCGTCGAGACAGCCTGGTCCCTGCTGCGCCGCAGCAGCCAGACCAACCGGCACTTCACCGAACCCGACCAGCTCCTGACCACCCTGCGCCAGGGCCTGCGAAAGATCCAATACCGCAGCGACCTCATCAACAGCTGCCTCGCCGCCACCGGCCTTACCCTGACGACATCACGCCCAAAAGCTCGTTAGCAGTGTGTTAGCAACAGCCTCCGCCCCTCCTCGCTCTCTGGCCCCGTCGGCAGCAACCTCGTCCCGAATTGGTGATCACTGGGTTCTCGGAGGGAAGCAAGCAAGTTGAGCAGATGGTCTAGCTCAGGGACGATTGTGCACCCCGAAGACAGAGTGACGCGATAGGAGGTCATGAACTCGCCTTCCGCAGAGGTTGCTCGAGGACCTTCAGCCTTGCAGACGGGGCGGACACAGCATCTCGTTGCTCCAACGTGGCTTGATGCAGATGCGTTCTGGACTCTGGAAAGGGCGTCGCGTAATCCGCCAACTGAACCCGGCGTCGTCATGCGCCTTTTATCTCCAGTATGTTCAGCCGCGCCCTCGCCGTTTCAACGGCAGCCAGGCCGATCTGTGCATGATCGAACTGCTGCGCCTGCCTCGTCACACGCATTCCGACCTTGTCCCAGAAGCCACCCTCACCAGGCGCTGTCTCATACCCGCTCGCCCACGCAAACACGAGGCGGAGCTGGCCCGCGACTCCCTCGAGCTGGCCACGTAGCAGTTCGTCGCTGACCCGGTCGATCTGGTCACGAACGGCACTCTCCGCGTCCCGACGCTGTGCATCCTCCACGAACCACTTCACCTCACGCGGTGATGCCGAGACATCCTCGAAGAGCGTCCGGGCATACACGAGGGCGGCACGAATATCTTCAGACGCGGCACCGAGCTTGCGTCGTTGCCGACGCCAGTAGCCGGCGGAGAGCGCGTTGAGGATGTTCCACGTCAAGGCGATGGGCCCAGCGGACACCTTGAGAGCCTCTACTACCTGGTCGAAAGTCATGATCTAAGTCTCTCAGCATGCACAGATGTACGTAGTTCACGAACGCGACACGTAACGCATGGCCGAGTTGAGATGATCAAGGGCTCGGTTTGGGATCATGCTCCTGAGCTGGGGCCTTGGTGCTTGGAGCGGATGACGGGAATCGAACCCGCGCTATCAGCTTGGGAAGCAGCCCATACCGCCGCCTCACCAGCCCTGACCTGCACAACCGCCTACCCATGGATGGCCCCTGTTGCCTCTTGTTCACCCCGGCTAATTGCACGCTAGATACACGCGAGCGGGCACCCTCTTTCGGCATCGGGACGCTTGGTCAACCGACCCGCCTCGCTCCGGAGTGCTCGTCCACGCGAACGGCGAGACGCTGTGACAGAGGGATTCGCGTGGACGAGCACTCCGGCCGGCAGGGGGTTGGGGGCCGCGGCCCCCGCTTCGGACTCGATCGACCTTCTCCTATTCGATAGAGCGACCCATTACGAGTCATTCAAGACCGCCCATATCTATCCCCTGACCTGCTGTCGAACCTGCGCAACGTCCAGCCCACTGCTGTCCAGGCATGTTGTTACGTAGCACCGGCGTTATCGTAGCCGCATTTGGCGATCTTGATTACGGGCGATGGGTACAGGACCCGACCAACATCACGAAATATCGATGCCAATGTCACCTTTCAAGCGTGACAAACCCGCCATGGATGCATCACACTGTAGGAAGATTCATGGGGAGGCGAGCGCCAGCCAGGAGCGTGTTCATGTCTAAGTACAACTGGTCTTCCGAAGAGAAGGTTCCTCCCGAGGAAGAGATTTTCTGTCCGGCATGCCAGCGATCCTTTCGATATAAAGACCAAGCTGGCACAACTTTTGAGCAAATATGGGGCGCCATAGGCTCTTCTGTAGTTCGAATATTTGATCCATTTCATATTCCCAAACTTATTACGCGCACCCCAAATGCCGGAGGGGCGGGTTGTCCCTATTGCAGGGAGTGGCTAAATAAATGCCCAGTCAGCTCCTGTGGTAAGTGGAGTATCGTCTCAGGCAGTCAGGCTGGAGGGGGAGTCACCTGTCGAAGCTGCGGCAAGAGCTTCACTGGTGGATAATGAGGCTGAATTTTCGGGGTTATTGATGCCCTCTTGGGCGACATGATTACCGAGGCTGAATTTTCAGGGTCAGGTCGGTAGCACCGTGTTAGCGCATTCCGCGCGCCAGGAACTTGATTGCCCGTTGACAAACCGACCTAGACCGCAAGAGCCGGCAAACTCTGAGGAGCAGAGGTGGCGTCGCAGCCGATCACTCCCAGCACCAGCCCCGGTGAGGTGATCGTCAAAGTGGTATCGCAGAGCGACGGGTTCTCAGTCACCTCCGGCCCGTCCAACCTCTTCCACCACTGTTAACGCGGCTTCTGAGCCCACTGAAGCAGCGAAGCAATCAAGCCAGGACGCCTAACACGACGCTCGAACATTGCGGTTTCATCTTTAAAAGCGTTTATGACCGGGTATGGAAAATGGAAAAACTGCGAGCGGCCTTCCATTCCCCCATTATTCCACTCGTAGCGAATGCCGATAGGCCCGACATAGGCGGCGAATACATATCGCTCGAAGCGGGTTACGCCTTTGTCAACCTCGACAAAGTTCGGACTAATAGAAAATCCACTCTTGTATTTCTTGCGAATTGTGTCGGTCGTAATGACAGCCATTTGAGCGTCCGTCATATCAGTCTCCCCGCCCAGGAAGGCGCGAAGAGATTCTGGAATAGGAAGACCTTCTCGGGCCATTCGGCAACCAAAGTGCTTGCCGTAGTACCGCGCGAGGTTCAGGGCCGAAGCTTGCCATGAATGACCGTAGACATGCCGAAGACTAACGCCCGGCATCCTGTGCAATACGGTTTCACTAACATATTTTGAATAAATTTCGTAGGCGTCATCGAAAGGCTTGGATGCCTTGTTGTTGCAGGGCTCACACAGCGACTTGGGGAACTTAATTACTCCGTAGCGATCTCGGTTGACGCCGCTCTTCCCTCTAATCTCACGTATATCCTCACCTTGCCCCCAAAGCAGGAGGCCGCCGTCGCCCATTAGACGGGTCAGATCCGTGCGCTTGAACTTATGCTCGCCAGTCGTCGCGGGTCGCTGCTGGCACCACCAACACAATCCTGTCGGTGCGATCAAGAGGTGACTGAGTGCTTTAGGGTCAAGTAGAGGGTGCCCTTCGAACACTTGATCTGACATGCCACCTATTAAACACCTTGATCGAGATTCCACTGAACGGTTTTCTCATCGGGCCTCCGCAAGGCATCCGGTGGCAAGCCGACCCGGACCGCAGGAGCCGCCAGGCTCCGAGGACTGGAAGCGGTGCGGCAGCGATCGCCCCCAACCCCACGGAAACCGCAACCCCGCTGTGGCGATCGTAGGGCGATCCCCCAACTACTTTATATAGAGGTCGAGGCTATGGCACTTCACGCTCGATCTTGTACGCGGTCGGCACTCCATCTAGGAACCCAAATGTGATTCGATAGATGGCACCGTTCCGATCCTTGAGGGCAATATTCCATTCCCCCTGCTGAAGATCTTCAGACTCGGAAACGATCTCTAGCTCATCGTCAATGTCCGGAAGTGGGTCCATCGAGTCTGCGATCATTCCGTATCGACTGCCGATTACCCACCTCGCATAGCTAATTGCATATTCGCGCGTAAAATCACTGGGATACCCTTCGGGCCAAAGCCCCTTTTCGCGCTGCTTAAGAAATAGTCGTCGAAAAAGATCGACAGTTAGTGCCGCAAGAATTCCATCAGCAAACGACTGGCCTAGAAAGAGCACGACATCAAGGGTGTGACCCCCATCGGCTCCCCAGCTAAACCGTCCTTCGTTGACCGAAAGGACATATACGCGTGGTTCGGTACGTACGATCGACTCAAGCTCATCATGGATGGCCCTTGCGTCGCGTCTCGGGAGCTCTGCCTCCATAACCCAAAGCGTTGCAGGAGGAGCACCAGCAGACTTCTTCTGCCCGACGTAGACCCGAACACGCGTCGGGGTGTCGTCCGGATAAGGGGTCAAGACCTTCTCGTTCATGGCGAGCGCTCCGAGTATCCATCAGCAGTTAGGTCGAAATTGAGTCTGCACCATCGGTGAAGATCTTTTACGTTTTTTCGATAACCCGTTTCCCCCGTCCTCCCTTCCACCTCCATTCTTAGGAGAGCGTTCGCCACGGCAAGGCCTGGCTTGCCGACCACGAATGCGGCTTAGCCTTGACGTAGTGGGTGGTCTCCGGACGCTCCTGAAGTGAGGGCATCCCCAGGAAGAAGGCTGTCCTTCAAGCTCAAGGAGATAGCCGCCGAAACGGCGCGGGCCGTGGCGGGCGGGACCGGGCCGCAGAGCCCGCAGCCCGCCCGCTAGCGAGCCCGCGCGGCGGGCCGCTTGCGGGCCGCCCTTGAAACCGTAGAGAAAGTTCTCATCCGGGGTGGCGGGAGGCTTGTCCTGGGATCGATGGGGGCTTCAGGTCCACAGGTCGTCGGCTTCGTGGCCGGACGGGTCGGTTCCTCGGAGGTCTTCGTTTAGTCCGTCGATGTGCCGTCCGGTGGGCTGGCCGTTGTGGGTGGTCTCCTGTAGCGACCAGCCTGGAAGAGCGGTGTGGCCAGGGTTGTGAGAGTGGCACTGGAGTATGTCGACTGCGGTTGAGATCGCTTCGAAGGCTGCGGCTCTCATGGCTGTGATGAGGTCAGCGCGGTTGGCGCCGGCCTCCAGGAGACGGTGGGCTGCCGGGGTGTTCTCGACGGCTCCGGGGCGCTCCCACCCGTTGATGCCTTCGGCCCACAGTTGCCGCAGGATGAGGAGGCGGGCCAGCTGTGGGATGTCCTGGTCGACTTCGGACTGTGCCCACTCTTCGGGGGCGTCGGCACCGAGTTCGATGAAGCGGTCTCGCAACATGACCGCTGCGTCTTGTTTGTCTTCGGGCAGTGTGCTCAACCACTGCTCCCACCTGCTGTCGTGCGTATTCGACATGCGGTAGAGCATGACGCACGCGCCTCAGGCGGGCTGTGGCTATCGGTGCCTGCCTGTGTGTCTGTCCTGCACGATCAGGATGACGAAGGTAACGAGAACGGCCAGTGTCATGAGGGCCAGGAGCACGATGCCGATGATGCCCAGGAGCGTCATCGGGTCGCCTCGGTGTCGGGCTGGCAGCGGCAGCTATCGAGGGTCCATTGGGTGGTGGTGCTGTGGGCGTCCTGGTGGGTGTGGAGGGCGCCAGCGGTGAAGGTGGCGATGGTGAAGAGGCCGCGGCCGCCTTCGGCTAGAGCCTCGATGAGGGCGTCGTCGGCGGGGTCGTCGAGATCGAGTAGGTGGGTGATCTCGGTGCCGATCTGGGTGGGGATCTTGGGCACCTCGTCGGCGGGCGGTTGGTGGTGGACGAGGTTGCCGGTGAGGCCTTCTGGGGTGTGGGCGAGAGTGAGGGTGACTTCGCCTCCGCCTGCGTGGGTGGCGACGTTGCCCAGGAGCTCGCTGAGGACGAGGGCGAGCTCGTCGCGGGCGTCGCAGGTCGGGGCGGTGAGGGAGAGAGCCCA
Source organism: Actinocorallia sp. B10E7 (assembly GCF_039871655.1). Lineage (NCBI taxonomy): Bacteria > Bacillati > Actinomycetota > Actinomycetes > Streptosporangiales > Thermomonosporaceae > Actinocorallia > Actinocorallia sp. B10E7. The sequence goes on along the minus strand of NZ_JBDPLZ010000009.1, from coordinate 231,691 downwards.
ATAACGGGCTTCGGCCACGCCTTCGCCTGAGGGGCTGATTTTGAAGGGGTGCTCGGCAATCCAGGGGCCTGCCGGGTCTCGTGGAACCAGGGCGCTGAAGGGGGTGTGGGGTGGGATCACCCGGCCTTCGCGGATGGCTTGGATGAGGGTTGAGCTGAAGGGATTCTGCGCGTCTCTGCTTGCAGGAGTCATCGGGGCTGCCTCACGATCTCGCAGGTCAAGGACAGGGCGAGCATTGTACTGATATTTAAAGTACGGCTATAGTAGAAGTAGTACAACCCATACGGAGTATCAGTGCCGCACAATAGGTACGGATCTCGTCGTCCAGTGATCGGGAGGGCTCGTGTTCGGGCTTGTCGTGCGGTTCACCTGCAAGGATCAACAGAGCGCCGAGGCGTTCGATCGGCTCGTCGCTGAGACGATCGAGGGGATCAAGGAGCGGGAGCCTGGAACGTTGGTGTACGTCTCGCACCTGGTTGAGGGGGAGCCGCTTCGGCGGGTCTTCTACGAGCTGTACGCGGACCGGGCGGCGTTCGATGCGCATGAGGAGCAGGAGCACACCAAGCGGTTCCTGGCTCAGCGGGGGGAGCTACTCGCCTCGGTGGAGGTCGAGTGGGTGACGGCGCAAGTCGGTAAGGGGATCGCTTCGTGAGTACGGAGTATCAGCGGGCGCTGGGGCGCAAGATCGCCCAGGAGCGCAAGCGGCGTGGGTTGTCTCAGGCGGAGTTCGCGCGGCTGATCGATCGGTCGGTGGCCTGGGTGTCTCAGGTCGAGCGCGGTGTCCGCAAGGTGGACCGGATGTCGGTCCTCGAGGCGGTCGCCGAGGCGTTGGAAGTGCCGCTGTCGGAGCTGGCGGCTGAGGCGCCCGTCGTGGCTGCGGTCGCTGAGGAGATGCCGGGGGCGGCGAGTCTGCGGCTGGTGCTCTCGGGGTCTCATTCGCTGCGGGCAATGCTGCACGCCTCGCCGCTTCAACCCGTTGCAGAGCTGGCTAAGCGGGTGGACAAGGCGTGGGAGCTGACGCACGCGGCCCGGTATGTGGAGCTGGCGGACCTGCTTCGGGACCTCATACCTGCACTGGAGACCGCGGTTCGCTCTGCCCCCCAAGAGCAGCGGGTGCAATTGTCGGAGTTGCTGGCTGTCACGTATCAGGCGTGTTCGGCGGCATTGGCGAAGCTGGTGGAGCCTGAGGCGGCGTGGATCGCGGCTGACCGGGCGATCGCTGCGGCCGAGCGGGCGGGCGATCCTCTGCTGATGGCGGCGGGGGCGTTCCGGCTCGGGTTCGTCTTCCTGGGTGCGCGGCACTTCGACCAGGTGGAGGAGACGGCGCGGACGGCTGCGGACGCGCTGTGGCACCTGGCCGACGAGGGGCAACCGGAGGCCATGTCGTTGTGGGGTGGGCTCACCCTGCAAAGGGCTGTCGCAGCTTCCCGCCTGAATGAAGCCGATGCGGCCTATGGGCATCTGGCGCGGGCCCGAGAGGTGGCCGAGCGGCTCGGGGACGGGCACAACCACTACAACACCGAGTTCGGGCCGGCGAACGTCGCGCTTCACGAGATCGCCGTTGCGGTCGAGCTCGGGGACGCCGGTCACGCACTGCGCGTCGTGGGGACGGTCGATGCCTCGATGCTGTCGAACGAGCGGCGGGGGCGGCTGCTCATCGACGTGGCCCGCGCGCATGCGCAGCGGCGGCAGATCGACCAAGCGGTCTCCGCGCTCCTGCAAGCCGAGGAAGTGACCCCGGAGCAGGTGCAGAACCATCGGATGGTGCGTCAGCTCGTGGCCGATCTGCTCACGATGCAGGACCCGCCCCCTGCTGAGCTGCGGGAACTCGCCGAACGAGTGGGTGCGTAGAAAAAGTACTAACACTCGCACTGAAAGTACTAGTAGAAACCTCGGGTACGGGGTAGCGTCTGTGGTGTAGCTGGAACGGCTCTCCTGATGGAGGTGACAGCCCACCACAGACGCTCTTCGCGTTTCAGGGGCGGAAGCAGGAACACCGCTCGTGGAAGGCGGCAGTACAGGCCACGAATGAAAGTGGCCTGAGCGGGAGACCCGCCCAGGCCGGATGCGGATAGCACCCTAGTTGGCGCTTCGATGCTACCCGCACCGTGACTGCTGGCGCGTGTCCTCCCTCGTCCAAAACACGCCCTGAACAGGGCAGACGAGAGGTCTCTTCACCATGCGCAACATTCCGATCGATCTCAACCGCTTCGCCTTCGTGTGCGTCTCCCCGCCCCGCCCGAAGCTGGTGAGCATGGAGACCGGGGAGGTCAAGCAGGACAAGGAAGGCAACACCGTCTTCACCGTCGGCCTGTCCGCGGCCGACGTCGAGACCGGCCGGGTGGAGTTGATGAACGTCTCCATCTCCGGCGACCCCGCCGTCTCAGTCGGCCAGATCGTCCAGCCCCTCGGCCTGGTCGCGATCCCCTGGGAGCAGCGGCGCGGCGGCGAACTCCGGTGGGGCATCGCCTTCCGCGCCTCGGCCATCGCCCCGGCCGCTCCGAACGTTCAGGCGGCCTGAGCATGAGCGCCAACGAGAACCTTGTCCTCGGGCTCGTGGTCCTGGCCGCTGCGGCGGCCGGGGCCGCGGCCTGGCGCCACTACGCGCCCGCCTCCTTCTGGTTGTGGGTCGGCTTCCCCCTGCGGGCCCTGGTCGTCTACCTGACGTGGGGACACGTCGCCTACGGATGCAAGCTGACCCGCAAGCGCCACCGGGTCCGCCTGTCTCTGGAAGCCGTTCCTCTGGCCTCGGCCGCCAGCGAGATCACCACGTTCACGCAGCGCCGCAGGGTGCGGCGGGTGCCGGTCGACAAGGCTCCCCGCCTCGGGCTGATGCGGCCCACTGCGCTCGGCTGGCGGGTGCGGGTGCACCTGCACGATGGCCAGATCCCCGCTGACTACGTCGCGGTCGCCGAACGCCTCGCGCACGCTTGGCGGGTCAACACCGTGCGCGTGGTGGAGGACAAGCCGGGCCGTCTAGTCCTGGTCGTCAACCGCTTCGACGCTCTCACCTCGGTGGAGGGCTCGCCGGAGACCGGAGAGCTCCTGCGGGTGCGGCCGGGGATGCTGGAGACCGGCCAGCCGTGGGTGATGGACTTCCGGATCATGCCGCACTGGCTGAACGCCGGAGCCACGCAGTCGGGCAAGTCGACACTGATCAACGCCGTCATTCGCGGGCTGGCTCCGCAACCGGTCGCCCTGGTCGGTTTCGACCTCAAAGGTGGGGTCGAGCTGACCCCGTACGCTCCCCGGCTGTCGGCGCTGGCCACCACCCGAACCGAATCCGTCGAACTCCTCGGCGGCCTGGTGCAGATCTTGGAAGACCGCATGCGGCTGTGCCGTAAAGCTGGAGCGCGCAACGTGTGGCAGCTCCCGGTGGAGATGCAGCCGGTTCCGGTGGTGGTGCTGGTCGACGAGGTGGCCGAGCTGTTCCTCATGGCCGACAAGTCCGAGAAAGACGAGGTGGCCAAGACCGCAACGGCTCTCCTGCGGGTGGCTCAGCTCGGACGGGCGTTCGCGGTCTACCTGATCGTCTCCGGGCAGCGGATCGGCTCCGACCTCGGGCCCGGCGTCACCGCCCTACGCGCCCAACTCACCGGAAGGGTCTGCCACCGGGTGAATGACCCGGAGACGGCGAACATGACCCTCGGCGACCTCGACCCCGCCGCCCTCGACGCAGCCCGCGCTATCGCTCCGGAGACTCCGGGCGTGGCAGTGGTGGCTGGCCAGGACGGCGGCTGGCACCGGGCCCGCTCCGTCCTGGTCACCGAGGACGAAGCCGAACACGCGGCCCGCACCTACGCCCATCTCACCCCGGCCTGGTCCGACCTCGTCCGCACCGGGGACGGCCCGTCCTCCGTCCCGGACACCTGGGCCGCCTAACCCCGGCCTGTCCTCTTCTTCCTCGGCTCGGCGCAGCCTCCAAGCGCCATGTCCCTACCCGTCCCATGCCTGAAACCGGGAGACACCCATGTCGAAGCTTCACCGCTCGCCCTCGATCACCTGGAACGCCCTGACCTCGACGCACACCGCGCGCTGCGGCCGGTGCGGTGAGTCGGTCACCGCTCACCGCTACACCTGGGCAGCGACCTGGGCCGAGAACCACGTCTGCGACACCGAACTCCTCGAGCTGCTGGCCGTTCTCGACGGGCGGGCCGCCTGATGGGCCGCGGCCTCCTGGCCCTGCTCGCCGACTCCGGACCCGTGGTCGTCCTGGCGGTCATCGCCGCTGCGGGCTCGTTCACCCACATCCGCGACACCGCCACCGAGCACGGACAACACGGCTGGATGGCCTGGGCCATCGCGGTCTGCATCGACCTCACCTGCGTCATGGCCGCCCGCGAACGCCAACGCGACGCACGCACAGGCAGGGAGACAGGGCCGCTGTCGTGGCCGACATCCGTCCTGGTCGGCGGGATCCTGCTCTCCCTGGCGGCCAACCTCGCCCAAGCCGAACCCACGGCCTGGGGCTGGATCACCGCAGCGACCCCGGCCGGGGCGTTCCTGGTGGCCGTCTCGATGCTGGAGCGCCGCGCGGCTACTCGTCCTGAGGCGGACGGGGTCGAGTCCGGGTCGTCCTCGGTCGAGCGGCTCGACCCTCCTCCGTCCTGGGGCCGTCCCGACACCGACACCTCGTCCCCGGCCGTCCCGCTGCCCTCGGCGGCCGTCCCCGCCCTCGACCAGCCGCAGGACGAACCCGCACCCGAGCAGGACGAGCAGCCGTCCGGGCCCGCACCCGAACTCCTCGCCTACGCCCGCCAGGTGGCCGACGAACACCACACCCAGCACGGGCGGCCGATCACCCGCGACACCTTGCGCGCCCGCCTGGGTGTGTCGAACCAGCTCGCCTCTGACCTGCTGCACCGCATCCGCACCTGACAAGGAGAAACCTCATGCTCAAGAAGCTCATCGTCCCCGGTGATCTGTTCGCCCGCGCCCAGACCATCAGCGGCCTGCGCCAGCTGGCGGACTTCCTGGAGGCCAACCCGGCCGTGCCGGTCAACGAATACGGCTACGACCTGACCTTCTACACCACCCGTTGCATCGACACCGCTCAGCGCGAGCAGGTCCACGCCGTCGCCGCCCTCCTCGGCGTCACCCCGTACGACGACACCGACCACGGCGGACACCTCAACGCCTGGCGGTCGTTCGGGCGCGTCACCTACTCCATCTGCCACATCCCGCAGCGCAGCCGCGAGGACTTCCGGGCTCGCTCCTCCTACGAGAACAACATCGTCCTCGACACCGACCGGGCCGCTTGATGACCGCCCCGGCCGAACCGGTCCGCCCCCTGCCGCTGCTGCCCGTACGTGAGCGGTGCTGCGACTGCGGCGGCGGGGGCCTGACCTCCCACGGAGACACCTGCCCCTCCTGCCTCGGCTACGGCCACAGCCACTTCTAGGAGACCTGATCGTGTTCCTTCGCCGTGCTGGCTGCCTGCTCGTCGTCCTCGTCCTGGCCCTGTTCGTCCTGCGTCACCCCACGGATGCCGCCGCTACCGCCACCGGGCTCGGTCACCTTCTGGCCGCCCTGGCTGATGCCGTGGCCACCTTCGCCACCGCCCTCTAACGACCCGCTCTGTTGCTGTCCGTCTGCTGAACGGAGGACTTCACCCCGTGTCGCTGGTCGAGATCACCCCCCAGGTCAGCTTCTCCCTGGCCGCACGCGCCACCCGCCCCGACTACGGCAGGTGGGCCGCACAGATCCGCCACACCGGCGGCTGCGCACAACCGGTCCACCTCAAGGGGCGCGTGACCCACCTCGACCCGATGACGGGGGAAGTCCTCCGCCACTACTCCACCTCCACCGAACCCGATGGCGTGCTGCGGGTGGCGTGCAAGACCCGACGCGCGTCCCGCTGCCCGGCCTGCGCAGAGATCTACCGCGCCGACACCTACCAACTCGTCCGCGCCGGACTCGTCGGCGGCAAGGGTGTGCCCGACACCGTGACGGCGCATCCGGCGGCGTTCGTCACGCTCACCGCTCCCTCCTTCGGCCTGGTGCACACCACGAGGAAGACCAAGGCCGGCAAGCCCGCCCCTTGCCACGCTCGGCGGGATGCAGGGCTCTGCCCGCACGGAAAGCACCTGGCCTGCACGGAACGGCATCATGCCGACGATCCCCGCCTCGGCGAACCCCTGTGCGGCGACTGCTACGACTACTCCGGACAGGTCCTCTTCAACGCCCTGGCCCCCGAACTATGGCGGCGCTTCACCCTGGCGCTTCGGCGACGCCTGGCCAAGTCCGCGGGCCTGACCCTCACCGCGCTCAAAGACGCGCTCGTGATCTCCTTCGCCAAAGTCGCCGAATACCAGCGGCGCGGAGTCGTCCACTTCCACGCCGTCGTGCGCCTCGACGGACCCGACGGGCCTGCCTCGACCCCTCCCGGCTGGGCCACCTTCAACGCCCTGGACGACGCCGTCGACCACGCCGCGAGCGCTGTTCAGGTCTCCTCGCCCGAGGCAGAAGGACTGCTATCCCGCTCGTTCCGGTGGGGCCGTCAGCTCGACGTCCGCCCGATCAACGCATCGGGCGAACTCACCGACCGGGCCGTTGCGGGCTATGTCGCCAAGTACGCCACCAAGGCCGCCGAATGCGTGGGCACCTTGGATCGCCGCATCACCAGTGCCGACGACCTCAACGCCCTACCCGTGCGGGAGCACGCACGGCGGCTGATCGCCGAGTGCCTGCGCCTGGACGGTTTCGAGGAGTTGGCGGACCTGCGGTTGGGCCAGTGGGCTCACATGCTCGGCTTCCGCGGCCACTTCTCCACCAAAAGCCGCCGCTACTCCACCACCCTCGGCGCCCTCCGAACCGCCCGCGCCGAACACCAGCAGCGGCAGGCCGAAGAGCTCACCACCGGACGGCTGCCCCTCTTCGAAGAGGACACCGTCCTCGTCATCTCCCACTGGAGCTACGCCGGACAAGGCCACACCCCAGGAGAGCTTTTCCTGTCGGCCGCGCTCACCGGCCAGACGCTCCCGCAATCCCTGCACCCGACTGGAAGGAGCACAACGTGAACCGCACCTCGGAACTCGTCCTCTACCGGGTTTCTGACGTCACGGCGCGGCTGCGGCTGAGCCGGACCGTCGTCTACGAACTCCTGCGCTCGGGACGGCTGCGCTCCGTCAAACAGGGACGAACCCGCCTCATCCCCGAAAGCGCCATCCGCGAGTACATCGCCCTCCTGGAAAAGGAAGCTGCCTGATGAGCAAACGTCGCGCACGTGGTGACGGCGGTCTGCACTGGGACGAATCCCGGCAACGATGGATAGCCACGGTCACCACCGGCTACACCCCCGCCGGAAAGCGCATCGTCCGCAAAGCCAGCGGTAGGACCAAGACAGAAGCCAAGCAGAAGCTCAAAGAGACGCTTCGGGACCACGAAGACGGCCTGGTCATCGCACCGACCAATTACACGGTCGCCGACGCCGTCAATGACTGGCTCCGATACGGCCTCGTCGGCCGGAGCAGCCAGACCGTGGAGACCTGCACTCTCCACGCCAGAACCCACGTCATCCCCGGCCTCGGCGCGCGCAAGCTCCGAGACCTCTCTGCCGAAGACGTCGAACGCTGGCTGGAGCGAAAAGCGGAGACCTACAGCACCCGCACCCTCCAAGCGTTCTATTCCGTCCTCAACCGGGCGGTGAAGCGGGCCATGGCACGCGACAAGGTGAAGCGGAACGTCGTGGCCCTCTGCACGGTGCCGGAAGGACGCTCGGGCCGTCCCTCGAAAGCGCTGACCTTCGAGCAGGCCGCGGCCGTCCTGGACGCCTCCGAGCACACGCCCATGTACGCCTACCTCGTCCTGTCCATCCTGATCGGCGCCAGAACCGAAGAACTCCGCGCGCTCACCTGGTCCCACGTCGACCTCGACGGAAGGCCAGCAGCGGCAGGCCTCCCCGAACAGCCTCCCTCGATCCAGGTGTGGCGCTCAGTACGGGAAGGCGGCGACACCAAGACCAGGAAGTCACGTCGAACCCTCGCCCTCCCCGACCGCTGCGTCCAGGCCCTCAAGGCCCACCGCACCCGCCAGGAGGTCACCAAGAAAGCCGCGGGCAACGAGTGGCAGCACCTCGATCTCGTCTTCTGCACCCGCACCGGAACCGAACTCGACTCCCACAACGTCCGCCGCTCCTGCCGGAAGGTCTTCGACAAAGCCGGCCTCGTCGGCTCCGAGTGGACGCCCCGTGAGATGCGGCACAGCTTCGTCTCTCTGCTCTCCGACGGCGGCATGCCCCTGGAGCAGATCGCCCGCCTCTGCGGCCACGCCGGAACGACGGTCACCGAAGCCGTCTACCGCCACCAGATCCGCCCAGTGATCCTCGAGGGCGCCGAGACCATGGACCGCCTGTTCGCCCGAGCCCCGTAGTCACTCAGTCAGTCACCCAGCACACCAAAAAGGCCACTTCCGAAGATCGGAAGTGGCCTTTGACCTGGGTGGAGATGAGGGGATTCGAACCCCTGACCCCTTCGATGCGAACGAAGTGCGCTACCGGACTGCGCTACATCCCCGAGGAACGGGTCAACCTTAGCAAACTTTGGGGGGTGTTCGTGCAGGGCGGTGGGTCAGTCGCCGACGGCTCGGGGGGTGTCGTCTTCGGTGGCGTACTGGTCGAAGACTTCCTGGGGTGGGGTGAAGGTGATGATCTCGGCGGTGGGGAGGGGCTCTTCTTCGAGGGTGAGGGGGGCGGGGGTGGTTTCGCGGGTGGCGCGGCGGGCTTCGAGGGCCTCGAGGCGGCGGGCCTGGTCGATCTTGCTGGCGGTGCGGAGGAGTGCCAGGTGGCCGAGGAGGAGGGCGGTGGGGGGGAGGGGGATCCACCAGGGGGAGGCGGTGAGGGCCGCGGTGATGATCGCCGTCAGGGTCAAGAGGGTGAGGGCGGCGGTGCGGCGGCGGCGGCGGGCGATGATCGCGGCGCGGCGGATGGAGGGGGCGGGGCGGTGCGAGGACAAAGGAGGGGGGAAGCCTGCGCGGGGAGGGCCGAAGTCCTCGGTTTCGGGGGTGTGGTCGACGGTGGCGGCGTCGTCGAAATCGTACTCGTCGGACTCCGACTCGGGGATGGAGCGGCGGGGGATGAGACGGGTGAGACCGGTGGAGGCCGGGGTTTCGGGCTCGCGGCGGAGCCACATGGGGACGAGGACGACCGCCCAGACAGCGACTATCGCCAGGTACAGGAGGGTGCTGCTCATCTACGTCCCTCCCGCGTCGGCCTGTGGTGAGCACGTTCGGGAGCCGGACGGCTCCGGGACGAATACATGCTCACGTCCGAGCACGGTAGGACGCACTGTCTTCGCTTGACGAGCATACGGGGCGGTGTGTCGTGAGATCTCTGTAGCTATGACCCGTTGTTGGGCGAAGTTTTCTTGATCATTAAACGGGTCGGGGGGTTAGGTGTCAGTGGCGGGCGCTACGGGCGCGCCAGCGGGCGCGGAGGCCGTCGGGGACGTCCTCGGCGGTGAGGGCGTAGCAGATGTGGTCGCGCCAGGCGCCGTCGATGTGCAGGTGGCGGCGGCGCGTGCCCTCGTCCCGGAAGCCGAGTTTCTCCACGACGCGGCGGGAGGCGGCGTTCTCGGGGCGGATGGACGCCTCGACGCGGTGGAGGCCCACGTTGAAGAAGCAGTGGTCGACGGCCAGCGCCACCGCGGTGGGGATCACACCCCGGCCGGCGTAGTCGCGGTCGATCCAGTAGCCGAGCTGGGCGTTGCGCGCCGAGCCCCAGACGATGGCGCCGATGGTCAGCTGCCCGGCGAACCGGCCGTCATAAGTGACGACCCACGGCAGCGCCAGACCGCTGCGGGCCTCCTTCCGCATGGCGTGGACCATGCTCAGGTACGGGCCCAGGCCGGTTCGGAACAGCGGTGTCTCGGGGTTCGTCGGTTCCCACGGGCGCAGCCATTCGGCGTTGCGGACGCGGACGTCACGCCAGGTGGCGGCGTCCCGCATCCGGATGGGGCGAAGACCGACCGGCCCCTCGTTCAGAGTGACCGGCCACCCTCTCATGCGTTCCACGCCTCCATGATTGCCTGCCGGAGCCGTCACACGCCATCCGGGACCCGCGGGTGGTCTCCGCCGCGTATCTGCGAGACGGCGTGTTCCAGGATCGGCCCGAGGACGGACATTCCGTCCCGCACTCCCCCGGTGGACCCGGGAAGGTTGACGATCAGGGTGTCTCCTGCGAGCCCGGCGAGCCCCCGGGAGAGGATCGCCGTCTTCACCGTCCCGATCCGGCGGATGGCCTCGGCGATGCCCGGGACCTCGCGGTCCATCACCTGGCGTGTCATCTCTGGCGTCCTGTCGGTCGGGGTGAGGCCCGTCCCCCCGGACGTCACGACGACGTCGTAGCCGTCCGTCACGGCTTCCTTCAGGAGGTCCAGGACGGCTTCGCCGTCGGGGACGACGCGCGGCCCGTCCACCTGGCAGCCCCATTCGCGCAGCAGTTCGGCCAGCACCGGCCCCGAACGGTCCTCGTAGACGCCGCTCGCGGCCCTGGTAGAGACGGTCACCGCCAGGGCGCGCATGCTCATGTGTCCTCCCCGGGACGGGTCCAGTTTCCGGTCTTGCCCCCGGTCTTCTCCACTACCCGCACATCGGTGATGACAGCCGCGGGATCGACGGCTTTGACCATGTCGATCAGCGCCAGTGCGGCAACGGTGACCGAAGTGAGGGCTTCCATCTCGATTCCGGTGCGGTCGGCTGTCTTGGTGGTGGCGGTGATCTCGACTCCGTCGTCGACGATCGAGAGGTCCACCTTGACCCCGTGCAGGGCGATCGGGTGGCACATCGGCACGAGGTCGGGTGTCTTCTTGGCGCCCATGATCCCCGCGATCCGCGCGACGGACAGCGCGTCGCCCTTGGGCACCGCCCCGTCGCGCAGGGCCGTCACGCACTCGCCGCTGAGACGGACGAATCCGCGTGCGGTGGCGGTGCGGGCGGTGACTTCTTTCGCGGACACGTCGACCATCCGTGCCGCGCCGGACTCATCCAGGTGCGAGAACTTCACGAGGGCAGCCTAAGGACCGTGACGGACGCGCCTTGCGGCACCTCCGTCACGTCCGGCGGGACGACGATCAGACCGTTCGCCTCGGCGAGCGCGGCCATCTGGTGGGAGCCCTGCGCCGAAGCGGGACGCACCGTGTAGGAGCCGTCCGCGAACGTCAGTTCGGCGCGCAGGTAGTGCTCGAGTCCTTCCGGCGACGTCAAGGCGGTCTCGCAGCGCGCCGTCACACCGGGCAGGCCCTCGGGTTCGAGCCCTTGCAGGTATCGCAGGGCCGGCCGTACGAACACCTGGAAGGAGACGTACGCGCTCACCGGGTTGCCGGGAAGGGTGAAGATCGGGCAGCGCCCGTCCAGGAGGCCGAAGCCCTGGGGTTTGCCCGGCCGCATCGCGACCTTGTGGAAGTCGACTTCCCCGCCGCCGGAGAACGCCGCCTTCACCACGTCGTAGACGCCCATGGACACGCCACCGGTGGTGATGATGGCGTCAGCGCGGGCCAGTTCCTCCTGGAGGGCCTTCCGAACGAGTTTCGGGTCGTCGCCAAGGAAGGACTGCCGGAGCGGCTCACCGCCCGCCTCACGGACGGCGGCGGCCAGCATGAAGCTGTTGGAGTCCCAGATCTGCCCGTACTCCAGCGCCTCGCCGGGATCCTTCAGCTCGTCGCCGGTGGAGAGCACGACGACCCGGGGCCGGGGCCGCACCGGCAGATGTGAGCACCCGACCGCGGCGGCCATGCCGAGCTGGGCGGCGCCCAGCCGGGTACCGGAGGAGAGGACGACGGCGCCGGCGCGCACGTCCTCCCCCGCCCCGCGGATGTAGTTGCCCGCCGGGGCGCCCCGGTCGATCCGGACGGTCCGCGCTCCCCCGTCCGTCCACTCGACGGGGATCACGGTGTCGGCTCCGGGGGGCAGCGGCGCCCCGGTCATGATCCGGGCGGCGTGGCCGGGCTCGATCCCGGCCCGTCCGGGGGCCCCCGCCGGGACATCGCCCACGACGGGCAGCACGGCCGGCAGGGTCTCCAGGTCGGCGGCGCGGACGGCGTAGCCGTCCATCGCCGAGTTGTCGAACGGCGGAAGGTCCACGGGTGCGGTGACCGGCTCGGCGAGCACCGTTCCGGCCGCCTCCAGAAGGGGCAGCCGCACCGGGTTCAGCGGGGTGAGCCGGGAGAGGATCTCGGAGAGATGCTCGGAGACGGTTCTCATGCACCCATGTATTTCACGAACCGTTCTTTTCCACGAACTCCTTCAGCCAGTCGCGGAACTCGGCGCCCAGGTCCTCGCGCTCGCTGGCGAACTGCACGACGGTGCGCAGGTAGTCCAGCTTGTCGCCGGTGTCGAAACGCTGGCCGCGGAACAGCACGCCCCGCACTCCGCCGCCGTGCTCGGCCGGCATCGTCGCCAGGGTGCGCAGCGCGTCGGTCAGCTGGATCTCGTTCCCGCGGCCAGGCGGGGTCTTCTCCAGCACCTCGAAGACGGCCGGGTCGAGCACGTAGCGGCCGATGATGATCCAGTTGCTGGGCGCGTCCTCGACGGCCGGCTTCTCGATCAGGTCGGTGACCTCGACGACGTCGGCCTCTGTGGACGGGCTGATGGCGGCGCAACCGAACTTGGAGATCTGGTCGGGCTCGACCTCCATGAGCGCGATGACGCTGCCGCCGTACTGCTGGCGCACCTCGATCATGCGCTTGAGCAGCAGGTCGCGCGAGCCGATCAGGTCGTCGCCGAGCAGGACCGCGAAGGGCTCGTCGCCGACGTGCTGGGCCGCGCAGCTCACGGCGTGGCCGAGTCCCTTGGGCTCGCCCTGGCGGACGTAGTGGATCTGCGCGAGTTCGGCCGACTCCTGGATCGAAGCGAGACGGGCGTCGTCGCCCTTGTTGCGCAGTGCTTCCTCGAGCTCGTAAGCGCGGTCGAAGTGGTCCTCGATGGAGCGCTTCGATCGCCCCGTGATCATCAGGACGTCGGAGAGACCGGCGGAGACGGCCTCCTCCACGACATACTGGATCGCGGGCTTGTCGACGATCGGCAGCATTTCCTTGGGCGTCGCCTTGGTGGCGGGCAGGAAGCGCGTCCCGAGCCCAGCCGCGGGAACTACTGCCTTGGTTACGGGTGAGATGTCGGCCATAGGAAAAACCCTAGTCAACTCCGAGGAGTCTCGGGTGCAGGAAGACGTTAAGCCCTCGTTGCGAACCCATATACGGCAAGCAAGGCGAGGGATGACAGATGCGGAGCTATCCGGAGCAAGTTCCGCGATACGGGATGTTCTACTGAGCCTCCCGGAGCTTGAGATGGCATCGTCAATCGCAGCATACGTCTCAAGAGGTAACGAACCCGGCACACGGAGTCTGCTGTTCGCCCTCTGGAAGCGCGGCTCTTATGTGCTTCTACCCAGATTGTTGCCGGATTGCGACCTCGATTGGGCTTCCTACGAGGGACCCGATTCCCTCACCGAATCCCCCCGGGGCCTGCTGGAACCCACCGAGCCGTCCCGCGGCGTCGAGGCGATCAGGGCGGCCGACGTCGTCCTCGTGCCCGCGCTGGCCGTCGACAGGCGGGGCTACCGGCTCGGACAGGGCGGCGGCTCCTACGACCGGGCGCTGGCCCGGGTCGGCCCCGCCATCCTCACCATCGGCGTGGTCTACGACGACGAGTTCGTACCGGAACTGCCCGCCGAACCCCACGACCTGCCCGTCCGGGCGGTGGTCACCCCCTCGGGGTTCCACAGGCTGCCCGCGGCGGGTTCATAGACTCATACCGTGTGGAAGATCGCGGCGCTGATGCCGCTGCCTCCGGAAGTCATCGAGCTGGTGTTCGCCCCGCTGAAAGGCCGCGCGGACGTCATCCTGCCCGCCACCCGCGACCGGGCCGGACAGCACGCCGCGCTGGCCGAGGCCGACCTCGCGGTCGGCGACTTCACCGGCGAGCTGCCCATGGACGCGGCGGCCGTCGCCGCCGCCCCCCGGCTCGCCTTCCTCCAGCAGCCGCAGGTCGGCGTCGACACCTGCGACCTGGACGCGCTGACGGCCGCCGGCGTCGTCGTCGCCAACACCGCGGGCGCCAACACCCGGTCCGTCGCCGAATGGGCGGTCGGCGCCGCCTTCGCCCTGTGCAGGAGGCTCGCCTGGGTCGACCGGCGCATGCGGGAGGGCGGCTGGCCCCAGCTCGACATCGGCGGACGCGAACTGCACGCCCAGCGCGTCGGGATCCTCGGATACGGAGCGATCGGGGCGCAGGCCGCCGGGCTTTTCCACGCCCTCGGCTGCCGGGTCTCCTACTGGAGCCGGACGCCCAAGGACGGCGCCGTCGGCGAGTACCTCGCGCTGGACGACCTGCTGTCCACCAGCGACGTCCTGGTGGTGACCGTCGCACTCACCCCGGAGACGGAGGGGCTGGTCGGACCCGAGCGGCTCGCGCTGCTCCCGCCGAACGCGCTTCTGGTCAACGTGGCGCGCGGCGGGATCGTCCCGGACGAGGCGGTGCTGGCCGCGCTGGACTCGGGCCGCCTCGCCGGGGCCGCCCTGGACGTCTTCGAAGGGGAGCCGCTGCCGCCCGGCCACCCCCTGCGCTCGCACGAGCAGGTGCTGCTGTCCCCGCACACCGCGGGCGCCAGCGCGCAGGCCCAGATGAACGTGATCGGGCAGGTGATGGCGAACCTCACAGCGGTGCTCGACGGAAGGCCGGTCGAGCACGTCGTCAACGGTCTGCCGCCGCTGGTCCACCGAAGGTGAGGAAGCCCGAGGACACCGGGTGGTCACGGCCGAACCGATCCGTTCGGGATAATCGTCCCCGGAGGTGATCGATTGCAACTGGAAGCGTGGCTTGCGCTCAGTGCGGCGATGGTCCTGGTGGCGATCGTGGCGGTCCGGCTGTCCTACCGGCTCGGGCTGCCGAGCCTCCTCGCCTATCTCGGCCTCGGCCTGCTGCTGGGAGAGGCCGGCTTCGGCATCCAGTTCGACAACGCGGAACTCGCCAAGACCCTCGGCTGGCTCGCCCTGATGATCATCCTGATCGAGGGCGGCCTGAGCACCAACTGGCGGCACGTCAAAGGCAGCGTCCCGGTCGCGCTCTCCCTGGCCGTCGTCGGCACGTCCCTCAGCATCGCGATCGTCGGCGGGGCCGCCCACTACCTCCTGGGCACCGACTGGCAGCTCGCCCTGCTGCTCGGCGCGATCCTCGCGCCCACCGACTCCGCGGCGATCTTCTCCGTCCTGCGGCGGCTGCCCCTGCCCAACCGGCTCGCCGGGATGCTGGAAGCCGAATCCGGATTCAACGACGCGCCCGTCGTCATCCTCGTGCTGGCCCTCAGCGGAAGCCACCACACCAGCGGCAACCTGGAGCTGTTCGGCACCATCGCCTACGAGCTGGCCGTCGGCGCCGTCGTCGGCCTGGCCATCAGCTGGGGCGGCGCCTGGGTGCTGCGGCAGGTGGCGCTCCCGGCGTCCGGCCTGTACCCGCTGGCGGTGATGTCCCTGGCCGTCGGCGCCTACGGCGGCGCGATCCTGCTGCACGCGTCCGGGTTCATGGCCTGCTACCTGGCCGGCCTGGTGCTGGGCAACGCCCGTCTGCCGCACCGGCCCGCCACCCTCGGGTTCGCCGAGGGCATCGCCTGGCTGTCGCAGATCGGGCTGTTCATCATGCTCGGGCTGCTGGCCGACCCCGCCGACCTGCCGGGGCAGCTCGTCTACGGGCTGGTCGCCGGGCTCATCCTGTCGTTCGTGGCCCGGCCGCTCTCCGTGCTCATCGCCACCACCGGGTTCGGGGTGAGCATGCGGGAACGGGCCTTCCTGTCCTGGGCCGGGCTGCGCGGCGCGGTGCCGATCATCCTGGCCACCGTGCCGATGACCGAGAACCTGCCCGGCTCCGACCAGCTGTTCGCCGCCGTCTTCGTGCTCGTGGTCATCTTCACCGTGATCCAGGGGCCGACACTGCCGTGGTTCGCGCAGAAACTGAAGATCACCGAGGAGGGCGGGGCGACCGAGCTGGGTGTGGAGGCCGCGCCGCTGGAGGAGCTCAAGGCCGACCTGCTGCAGATCAAGATCCCGGAGAACTCGCGGCTGGCCGGAGTGGAGATCTTCGAGCTGCGGCTGCCGTCCGGCGCCCAGATCACCCTGGTGCTCCGCGAGATCGTCGGGGCCGGGAAACTCGTGGAGAAGAAGAGCTTCGTGCCGTCGCCCACGACCGTCCTGCAGTCCGGGGACGAGTTGCTGGTGGTCACCACCGCGGCCGACCGCGAGACGGCCGAGCGGCGACTGCGGGCCGTGAGCAGGCAGGGCAAGCTGGCGGGCTGGTTCGGAGAGGTCGGGGACTAGACGTACTATTGGCAGTCGGCTATGCCGAGTGCCAATAGTGTTGAGAAGGAGGGGCCAGTGCCCACGTACCAGTATGCGTGCACCGCCTGTGGTGAGGGCCTGGAAGTCGTTCAGAAGTTCAGCGACGACGCGCTGACCGAATGCCCTGCCTGCGGCGGAGCGCTGCGCAAGGTCTTCTCCGCGGTGGGCATCGTCTTCAAGGGCTCCGGGTTCTACCGCAACGACAGCCGGGGCTCCGGCAAGTCGACCACTCCGGTGACCACCTCGTCCTCGGAGAAGAAGTCCGACAGCTCCGGGTCCAGCGCGTCGGAGTCGTCCTCTTCCTCGACTTCCTCGTCCTCGACCGCTTCGAGCTCTTCGTCCTCTTCGACCCCCTCGACGAGCACCTCCACCGCCGCGGCCTCCTGACGGGCCTCGCGGGCTCCGGCCGGTCATCCACAGGCCGGAGCGCGGAGTCGTGGCCCGGCGGTTAACGTCGGGCCATGAGAACACAGCTCCTCCGCCACCGCCGCCCCTTGGCCGTCCTCTGCGCCCTCGTGGCGGTGTCACTGGTCCGCCTGCCGCAGACGTCTCCGTCCGGTGGCCACGTTCTGGTGGCCGCCCGCGACCTGACCGGCGGCACCCGCCTAGCGCCCCAGGACGTCCAGGCGGTTCGGCTGCACCCGCCGCCCTCCGGCGCCATCTCCCGTCTTCCGGACGGCGCCGTGCTCGCGGCCCCGGTGCGCCGGGGCGAACCGCTGACCGACCTCCGGCTCCTGGGCCCCGCCCTCCTGGACGCCCACGCCCCTGGTCTGGTGGCGGCTCCCGTCCGGGTCCCGGACGCCGCGCTGGCCACCCTGGTCCGTCCCGGTGACAGGGTGGACGTCCTCGCCGTCCCCGACGCGTCCCTCCCGGCGTCCGGGCCCCCCGCCCCCTTGGCCACCGCGGTTCCCGTCCTGGCCGTTCCCCCGCCCGACGGCTCCTCCGGCGCCCTCTTACTCCTGGCCGTCACCCGGCCCGAGGCCGCGGCCCTGGCCGGAGCGCCCCACCTGACCCTCAGCCTCCACCCGCCGGCTTCCTCCTGAGACTTCGAGAACCCCGCCGCGGCAGGAGCGCTACTCGCGCTCGGACTCGGTGCCGAACTCCCAGTGCCAGGGTTCGAAGGGGCTGACATAGGCCCAGGAGGGGTGGAACCAGCCGTACCTGGTGGAGTTGGCGCGAAGCCAGTTGAACTGGACGGTGCCCTGGCTCTGGATGCCGCCGCACAGGTCGAGGGCCTGGCCCAGGCCGTGGTTACTGCGGCCGGGAATGGCGGCGAAGCCGGGCCGCTGGTAGTAGATGCGTCTCTGCTCGGCCAGGTCGCGGTAGGCGTCGCGGACGCACATGTCCTTGCCGAAGTTCTTCTTGTAGGCGGCGTTGAGCTTGTAGAAGGCCAGGGCGGCGTCCGCGCGGAGCATGAAGCCGCTCTGCGGCAGCTTGCACAGGTACTTGCTGGGGATCAGTCCGTTGGGGAACTGGGCCGCCTCCTCGGCCAGCGCGGTGTCGCAGGTGAGGGTGAGCCTGGTGTCGCGGTCCAAGTCGAGGTTCTTCAGCATCTTTTTCAGCTGGTTGGTCAGCTGGTTGATGCGGTTGAAGAGCACCTTCTTCTGCTTGGCGATCTTCGCCTGGTCGATCGCCGTGCTGGACTGCAGGTCCTGGGCCTGATTCGCCAGGGTCTCCCGCCGCTCCCGCAGCTCCTTGGCGGTCTTGAGCAGCCCGTTGTCGTTGTTGGCGAGGAACGTCACGTCGGCCGAGCCGCGCAGCGCCTCCTGGGGCCCTGCCATACCGAACAGCGACAGGGTTCCCGACGCCGTCGGCGCCTGGTAGGCGGAGTTCGCCAGCTCCGCCAGCGGGCCGCGCATCTTCTCGAACTCGGCGTCGGCCATCGCCAGCTGTTCCAGTGTCTCCCGCAGCCGCTTCTTCGACTGCCTGAGCTTGGTCTGCTGGTCCTTCCAGGACTTGTCGAGCTCCTGCAGCTCGTCCCGGGCCTCACCGGCCTTCTTGCGCAGCTGCTCGACCTCTTCGACCCCAGGCGCCAGGGCCGCGACCTCCGGAGGGACACCCGTCACCACGAGCGACACCGTCATCAGGAGCACCGCGGCCAGCTTCGCTGACCGGGGGGTCGGCACGTGCGGTCCTCCGAGGCGTACAGGAACAGGGCAGCGCTCGAACGGTACTACACCTGACTCAATGTCCCATCCCGCTTATCACTCTCAACCACCAAAGAACACCCGAAGCAACACCAAAAACGATCATTCAACTACACAAGGCCACAGATCATCGGCCATCCGGCTGCCACGCGACCCCCAAGGAGCCACCAAGCCCCCGGCGTTCGGAGCCGGACAGAGGCGTTCGTCCTTCGCGATCGCCGCACCGGTGAAGCCCCGCGCCACCTGACCGCCGCCCACCTGACCGCCGCCCGCCTGACCGCCGCCCGAAATCAGCGGCCCGGAGTCCGGAGCCCGGCGAAATGACTCTGTTTTCTGAAGTGAGCGTGGCGCGCAGAGCGGGTCCGGCCTCGCGGAAACCCCGCCTGCGCCGCCGAACAATTTTGACAAGCGTCCCTGACATTGGATCAGGTGATCCGATCAAGCTGTCCTGCCATTCGTACACAGCCGATGACAGGTCTCTTCGCGGTGGCGGAGAGGGCGCCGACGGCGTCGGCGGAGGGCCGGACCGCGTGGTGCGGAAGGTTCGGACGGCACCGCGGCGAGCGTGCGGACGACGGGACGAAGAGGACCCCGGCGGCGGAGGGCGCCATCTGGAAGGCGTCAACGCGCCGGAAGCGGTAATCTAACGGGGTCGCGGAGCCGAAGCACCGGGACGGCGTCGCGGAGCGTTCGCGGGATGGTCACCGCGGAGGGGACGCGACGGATCCGGTTCCAGTAGGCTTTCGGCGGTGAGGCCCCGTAGCTCAGGGGATAGAGCAACGGTTTCCTAAACCGTGTGTCGGAGGTTCGAATCCTCTCGGGGCCGCAGATGGAAGGCCGGTCGTGGATCCACGACCGGCCTTCTTCGCGTCCGGGGCCGTCCGGGACCGTCCGGGGGTCAGGGGATCAGACGGACCAGATCCGCGATGAGCTCGGCGGAGCGTTCGGGGGTGCGGGCGGCCACGCAGAGGTACTCCATCGCCTGGAGGTGGACGTCCACCTCTTCACGCTTCTCATGGTGGGTGGAGCCGGCCAGGGACTGGACGTAGACGATGTCGCCCAGTTCGGGCTGGGGGAAGCGCAGGAGGCTGAAGCCGCCGGACTGGGCGGGGTGCTCCCCCGCCGAGAAGGGCAGGACCTGGAGGGTCACGCCTTTCAGGGTGAGCAGGTGCTGCAGTTGGCGGCGGTGGATCCCCGGGTCGCCGACGGTGCGGTGCAGGACCGCCTCGTCCAGGACCGCCCACAGGCGGGGGCCGCCGGGCCGGAAGAAGGCGCGCTGGCGGCGCAGGGTGATCGCGACGCGGCGGTCGAGCTCCTCGGGGGTGGCCCGGGGGTGGGCCGACGCCAGGAGCGCCCGGGCGTACTCCTCGGTCTGCAGCAGTTCGGGGACGAACTGGACGCAGTAGGAGCGCAGCCGGGACGCCGCCTCCTCCAGACCCAGGTAGGTGGCGAGCCAGGCCGGGAGCAGGTCGTTGTAGGCCTGCCACCAGCCGGGACGGTTGGCCGCGGCCGCCAGCTTCATGATCTCGGTGACCTGGACGTCGTCGGTGACGCCGTACAGGGCCAGGAGGTCCTTGATGTCACGGGATTTGGAGCCGACGCGGCCCAGCTCCAGACGGCTGATCTTGGATTCGGAGCCCCGGATGGCGTAGCCGGCCTCGGCGCGCGAGATGCCCCGGGCCTCTCTCAGCCTGCGCAACTGGGAGCCCAGTTGCATCCGGCCGGTCATCGAGCCGGAACTCATCGGTATCAGCGTCCTCCCACCATTGCACGTGCAGCTGCACGAGCCAGGTAAGCGTAGCGAACGGAGTGTGATCGAGTCCACGGAACCCATATTCGTCCGCCATTCGTTATCAAGAGGAAGCCCTGCACTGACTGCAGCGGTTTGACTGCTAAGTCACCCACTTCAGGGTTTTACCACCAGTTTGTAGGAAACAACTGGATCCCATGCTGAACTGGATTTGACTCCTGCCCCGAACGGCCGGAAGACGGTGAGGAGGAGGCCGATGACCACCCTGGAGAAGGCGAAGACCTCTGAGCGCTACGAGCGCGAGGTCCTGCCGTTGGCCGACCCGCTCTACGCCAGCGCCGTCCGGATGACGCGCAACAGCGCCGACGCCGAGGATCTCGTCCAGGAGACCCTGACCAAGGCGTACGTGAACTTCCACCAGTTCCAGGAGGGCACGAACCTCAAGGCCTGGCTGCACCGCATCCTCACCAACAACTTCATCAACGCCTACCGCAAGAGGCAGCGCGAGCCGCAGCGCACCGGCTCCGACGAGCTGGAGGAGTGGCAGCTGGCGCAGACCGAGTCGGCCGTCGCCGGCCTGCGGTCGGCCGAGCACGAAGCCCTGGACCACATCCCCGACGACGACGTCGTGGCCGCCCTGCGCGCCCTTCCCGAGGACTTCCGCAACGCCGTCTACCTCGCGGACGTCGAGGGCTACGCCTACAAGGAGATCGCCGAGATGATGGGCACCCCCATCGGCACGGTGATGTCCCGTCTGCACCGCGGGCGCAAGCAGCTGCGCGAGGCGCTCGCCGGCCACCGGCCGCGGGTTCCGGCGGCCCGCGCGGCATGACCTGTTCCTGGACGAGCCCACCATCACGAAAGTGACAGGTGGGCCTCTTCGTAAGATTTTAAGACCTGCCCCTTTATGACCGTTTTACCCATAGGATCCTCCTCACGATCTCGTGAGAAGAGAGGCTCCGGCCTGCCATCGCCGGGGCCTCTCTCCACGTTCCGAGGAGGAACACATGCGCCGTCGCGCCCTGGTCATGGCCACGGTGACGATGCTCTCCCTGGCGGCCCTCACCCCCGCCTCGGCGGCCCTTCCCAGCGAGTCGGCCCAGCAGGACCCGACCCAGCGGATCGCCGCGCAGAACATCAAGTGGAAGCAGTGCTTCCAGAAGAGCCCCGACCCGGCCTATCCGGAGTACGCGCGCCTGGAGTGCGCCAAGATCAAGGCTCCGCTGGACTGGAAGAAGCCGAACGGCAAGAAGATCACCCTGGCGATCAGCCGCCTCAAGGCGCGCCAGCAGGCCAAGGGCGTGGTGTTCACCAACCCCGGCGGCCCCGGTGGCGGAGGAGTGCTCCTCCCGCTGACCTTCATCAACGCCGAGCGCAACCAGCTGCTCGACACCATGGACATCATCGGCATCGACGTCCGCGGCACCGGCTACAGCACCCAGGCCTCCTGCAAGGACGTCTACGGCCCGTACCTGGAGGTCCGCAACCGCAGCGCGGCCAACACCAAGCGCCTGCTCGCCCTGGGCAAGAAGTACGCCAAGGCCTGCCAGAGCGGCAACAACAAGCTCCCCTCCAAGTACGTGACGACCGCACAGACCGTCTACGACCTGGAATGGATCCGCCGCAACCTCAAGACCTCCAACGGCAAGAAGGTCAAGAAGATCCACTGGATCGGCTACTCCGCCGGAACCTGGCTCGGCGCCTACTACGCCCGCAAGTGGCCCAAGTCCACCGGACGCTTCGTCCTCGACTCCGTCGTCAACTTCGCCTCCACCTGGCGGGTCTCCGACGACGCCCAGCCGAAGGCCTTCCAGAAGCGGTTCGGGCAGTTCGCCCGCTGGGCCGCCGGGTACAACGCCGTCTTCGGGCTCGGGGCCTCGCAGCAGGCCGTCATCGGCCGGTACGAGCGGATCCGCGCCGCCATCGCCAAGAAGGGCCGGATCGAGCTCACCTACGACAACGGCACCGTCGAGTACTTCTACCCCGGCACGCTCGACAGCTACATCGCCTCGTCGCTCTACTCCAAGACGAGCTTCCCGGGCCTGGCTCAGGACCTGAACTTCCTGAGCGCGCTCACCCTCGACGCGCAGGCCCGCGCCCGGGCCAAGCGCCTCTCGCGGGCCCAGGACCCCGCCGCGGGAGAGACCCCGACCTACATCAACATCACCTGCAACGACACCGCGTTCGGCCGCAGCCCGGCCAAGCACGCCGCCTTCACCAAGAAGAACGGCGCCCGCTACCCGCTGGCCGGTTACGCCCAGATCACCAACCCCTGCGTGCACTGGAAGCGGGCCTCCGGCCAGCTCAAGCTGCCCCGTCCCGCCGGAGGCGGCCTGCCCAAGCTGCTCCTGGTCCAGTCCGTGGGCGACCCGGCCACCGCCTACGGCGAGGCCGTCAACGCGCGCAAGGCGTACAAGAACTCGCGTCTGATCACCGTCAGGAACGAGGGCGACCACGCCATCTACGCCTCCGGCAACCCCTGCGTGGACAAGGTCGTCGAGCGCTACCTGATCAACGGCGTCTTCCCCAAGCGGGACGGCTCCTGCCAGGGAACGCCGCTTCCCGTCATCATCGCGGCCGAAGGACGCGCCCCCCGGCAGCAGGCCAACCCCCTGGAACTGCTGCAGGAGCTCGACCAGCTGGTCGGCAGGAACTGACCGTTCCTCATTCCGAGAGGGCCCTTCGGGGCCCTCTCTTCCTTTTCCCGAAGGACGTGTACATGCGCCGTCGCGCCTTGGCCATGGCAACGGTGACGATGCTCCCCCTCGCCGCTTTCACCCCCGCCTCTGCAGCTCTTCCCGGCGAACAGGACCGACGGGGTCCGACGCAGCGGATCGCCGCCCAGAGCATCGGATGGAAGCCATGCCATAAGAGGCACCGGGACACGAATCGCCCTCAGTACCGGCGGCTGGAGTGTGCCACGCTCAAGGCCCCGCTTGACTGGAAGAAGCCCAGCGGCAAGAAGATCACCCTGGCGATCAGCCGCCTCAAGGCGCGCAAACAGGTCAAGGGCGTGCTGTTCACCAACCCCGGCGGCCCCGGTGCGGCAGGCTGGACGCTTCCCCTCATCTTCATCGACACGGACCGCGCCCGGCTGCTCGACCACATGGACATCATCGGCATCGACATCCGGGGCACCGGCTACAGCACTCAGGCGTCCTGCAAGGACGCCTATGGCGGAACCTACGACTCGCGCGACCGCAGCCGATCCAACATCCGTGCGATGCTCTTCTGGGCGCAGGAACAGGCGAAAGGCTGCCAGAAATACGGCGGTAAGAAGCTCCCCTCCAAGTACGTGACGACCGCACAGACCGTCTACGACCTGGAATGGATCCGCCGCAACCTCAAAGCCTCCGACGGCAGGAAGGTCAAGAAGGTCCACTGGGTCGGCTACTCCGGAGGCACCTGGATCGGCGCCTACTACGCCCGCAAGTGGCCCAAATCCACCGGACGCTTCGTCCTCGACGGCGTCGTCGACTTCAGTGGTTCCTGGCAGTCCTTCTTCGACACCCAACCCAAGGCATTCCAGGCTCGGTTCGAGGCGTTCGCCCGCTGGGCCGCCCAGTACGACGACGCGTACGGGCTGGGCGGGTCCCAGAAGGCGGTCCTCGCGACCTACGAGAGGGTCCGCGCGGTCGCCGCCAAGAAGTACGGGATCGAGGTCACACGCCCCGACGGCAGAATCGAGAGCTTCAGCGCCGACCAGATCGACTACACCATCATCTCGGCGCTGTACTCGAAGTACCTCTTCGCCGACCTGGCGCTCACCTTGAAGGACCTCGTCTCCGCCGCGACCGGCGACGCCTCCCGGAAACCGCTGGCGGGGAGAGCTGCCCAAAACCCCTACGCGGGGGAAACCCCTACTTTCTACAACCTCACCTGCAACGACACCCCGAACACGCGGAACCCCAGGGAACTCGTCAAGTTCTCCGGACAGTCGGGCAAGAAGTACCCCCTGGCGGGTTACAGCCGGCTCATGGACCCCTGCGCGTACTGGAAGAAGGTCCCCGGCGGACTCAAGCTGTCCCGTCCCGTCGGCGGCGGGCTGCCCCGGGTGCTCATGGTCCACTCGATGGGCGACCCCGCCACGCCCTATATCGGCGCTGTCAAGGCACACAAGGCGTATCAGAACTCCCGCCTGGTCACCGTCGCCGACGAGGGCGACCACGGCATCTACGCGGGCGACAATCCCTGCGTCAACGACATCGTCGAGAACTACCTGATCGACGGCGTGTACCCCCGGCGGGACGTGACCTGTCAGGGAACCGCGGCCTCCGTTCCGCGGGTGGCCGACCGTGCCGCCGACCGGCCGGTCAACCCGCTCCTGCGCGCCTGGGAGCTCTCCGCGTCGGGGCGCGGCTGACCAGTGAAAGACAACCGTGAATCAACGCAAACCAACGCGAACCCACCGGGGATCACTCTCATCTCATAGCTGAACCCTCCCCCGCCGCTTCACCAGGAAGGGGCTCCGGCCACCCGCCGGGAGCCTTCCCGCCTTTCAGGAGGAACACATGCGGCGTCCTGCCCTGGCCCTGGCCTCGGTGACGATGCTCTCCCTCGCGGCGTTCGTCCCAGGGGCGTCGGCTCTCCCCTCGCAAGAGCCGCCCCTGCGGATCGCCGCTCAGGACATCAAGTGGAAGCGGTGCTTCAAGACCAGCCCCGACCCGGCCTTCCCCGAGTACACACGCCTGGAGTGCGCCAAGATCAAGGCTCCGCTCGACTGGAAGAAGCCGAACGGCAAGAAGATCACCCTGGCGATCAGCCGCCTCAAGGCGCGCAAGAAGCCCCAGGGCGTGATCTTCACCAATCCCGGCGGGCCCGGCGGCGCCGGGCGGACGCTGCCGCTGTCGCTCATCAGCGCCGGCCGTGACCGCGTGCTCGACACCATGGACGTCATCGGCGTCGACGTGCGCGGCACCGGAGGCGGCACCAAGGCCCGCTGCAAGACGGACCCGCCGGTGCCGACCAACACGCGGGACCTCAGCGCCGGGAACGCCAAGGCCATGCTCACCTGGTCCAAGAGGATGGCGGACTCCTGCCGGAACGGCGGCGGCCCGCTCCCCGCCGAGTACGTGACGACCGCGCAGACCGTCCACGACCTGGAATGGATCCGCCGCAACCTCGAGACCTCCGACGGCAAGAAGGTCAAGAAGATCCACTGGATCGGCTACTCCAACGGGACCTGGCTCGGCGCGCACTACGCCAAGAGATGGCCCAAGTCCACCGGACGCTTCGTCCTGGACTCCGCGGTCGACTACACCGGCACCTGGCAGAAGTGGACCGACTCCCAGCCCAAGGGCTTCTGGGACCGGTTCCGCCAGTTCGCCCGCTGGGCCGCCGGGAACAACGGGCAGTTCGGCCTGGGCGCATCCGAGAAGGCCGTGCTCAACACCTATGAGGAGATCCGGGCGGTCATCGCCAAGGAGGGCTACGTCAAGCTCACCTACGACGACGGCAGCACCCAGGACCTCTACCCCATAGATTTCGACCAGATCATCTGGCAGTCGCTCTACAGCAAGTACTCCTTCATCGAGACGGCCGGCCTCATGAGCGCCCTGACCGCTCTGACGGACGGCGGCCAGGCCCGGGCGCGCACGCTTCCCAAGGCGCTGAACGCACGGCCCGCAGCCGCCATCTACGGGGAGGGGGCTGTGTTCTACGACGTCACCTGCGGCGACATGAAGTACTCCCGCACGCCGAAGCAGCAGTCCTCCGCCGCCGCGAAGCTCGGCAAGAAGTACCCGCTGATCGGCTACGACCTGGCCCTGAACCCGTGCCCGTACTGGAAGCAGGCCTCCGGGCGGCTCAAGCTCGCCCGGCCCGCCGGCAACGACCTGCCCGGGATGCTCCTGGTCCAGTCCGTGTACGACCCGGCCACCCCCTACGGGCCCGCTCTCAAGGTCCACAAGCGTTACGCGAACTCCCGCATGGTCACCGTCAGGAACGAGGGAGACCACGCCCTCTACGCCGGTGACAACCCCTGCGTGGACAC
Organism: Actinocorallia sp. B10E7; assembly: GCF_039871655.1. Lineage (NCBI taxonomy): Bacteria > Bacillati > Actinomycetota > Actinomycetes > Streptosporangiales > Thermomonosporaceae > Actinocorallia > Actinocorallia sp. B10E7. The sequence goes on along the minus strand of NZ_JBDPLZ010000009.1, from coordinate 205,483 downwards.
CATCGTCGAGCAGTGGCTGGTCGACGGGGTCCTCCCCAAGGCCGACCGCACCTGCCAGGGCACTCCGATCCCCGACCCGGCCGTCGCCGCCCGCACCGCCGGTGACGGACCCGTGAACCCCGTCCTGCTCGCCCGTGAGCTCGCCGAGCGGCTGCCCGGCTGATCCGCTTCCCGAGACGAGAAAGGGGGCCCGCGCGACGGGCCCCCTTTCTCAACGGATAAGGATCAGTAGGACTTGCCGAAGATCACGCGCTTGCCGTAGTCCGAGGGCTCACCGCACCGCACGCAGACGCCGGAGTCGGCCTCGCCCGCCGCCGGGATGCAGCGCGGGGTGGCCGCCGTCTCGGCCTTGATCTCGTCCTCGCAGGCCGTGCGGCCGCAGTGCAGGGCCAGAGCCCACCCCTGGGCCACCTGGGCCGTGAAGTCCTCCCAGGAGTCCACGGGACGGGTGTGGGAGTCGCGGAACTCCTCGGCGCGGCGCAGCAGGAACGCCTGGAAGTCGTCCAGGATGCCGGGGACGCGGGCGGCGACCTCGCCGAACGGGATCGTCTCCTTGCCCTGGCCCTCCTCGGTCGGCAGGCGCCGGGCGAGGGTGACGACGCCGTTGTCGATGTCGCGCATGCCCAGCTCCAGCCGGATCGGGACGCCGCGCATCTCCCAGTCGTTGAACTTGAAGCCCGGAGAGAGCTGGGGCCGCTTGTCGTCGACGTGGACGCGCACGCCCGCCGCCTTCAGCTCGGCGGCGACCTCGTGCGCCTTGGCCGCGGTGGTCTCGGCCTGCTCCTTGCGGCCGAGGGGGACGATCACGACCTGGTAGGGGGCCAGCCTCGGCGGCAGCACCAGGCCCTTGTCGTCGCCGTGCGTCATGATCACGCCGCCGATCATGCGGGTGCTCATGCCCCAGGACGTGGTGTGCGCCAGGACGAGCTCCCCGTCGGCGTCCTGGTAGTCGATCTCGAACGCCTTGGCGAAGTTGGTGCCGAGGTAGTGCGACGTACCGGCCTGCAGGGCGCGGCCGTCCCGCATCATGCCCTCGATCGTGTACGTGCGCACCGCGCCCGCGAACCGCTCGCCCGGGGTCTTCTCGCCCGGGACGACGGGCATGGCCGCGAGGTCCCGTGCGACCTTCTCGTAGGCGTCCAGCGCCCAGAGGGTCTCGCGCATGGCGTCTTCCTCGTCGACGTGCGCGGTGTGGCCCTCCTGCCAGAGGAACTCGGTGGTGCGCAGGAACATGCGCGGACGCATCTCCCAGCGCACGACGTTGGCCCACTGGTTGAGCAGCAGCGGAAGGTCGCGGTGTGAGTCGATCCACTTGGCCATGTACTCGCCGATGACCGTCTCGGAGGTCGGCCGGACGACCAGCGGCTCCTCGAGCTCCTTGCCGCCGGCGTGGGTGACCACGGCCAGCTCCGGCGAGAAGCCCTCGACGTGCTCGGCCTCGCGCTTGAGGTAGGACTCCGGGATGAACATCGGGAAGCAGGCGTTCTCGTGCCCGGCCTCCTTGATCCTGGCGTCCAGGTCGGCCTGGATCAGCTCCCAGACCCGGTACCCGTAGGGCCGGATCACCATGGTGCCGCGCACCGGCCCGCGGTCGACGAGCTGCGCCTTGATGACGACCTCGTTGTACCAGGCGGAGAAATCTTCAGACTGAGGAGTTACACCTTCTCGACTCACGCGCCAAAGGCTACCGTCCGAGAGGATGCCGAGGCGGCCCAGCGGGCATGACCGTTCCGGTGAGTGGTTTCATGTGCCCGGGCGGTTCGGGTTTCCCGCCCCTTCCCCGATAAACCTACCTACACAGTAGGATATGAACCGGGGGCGAGCTTCAGAAGAGAGATCGATTAGGAACGGATCACATGTCGACGAATGTCCCATGCGCGGCTGTACCTGCAATAGGCTCAGCGCCATGAGTCACCCGGAACGGCCCGGAAGCGGCCCGGCCGGCAGTCTCACCGTACCCCCCGCACCCCAAGGGAAGTCCGGCGAGTCACTGGCTGCCTTCGCCGCTCGTCACGGCCTGACCCAGAGTTCCGCCCGACCCGCGCTCGGGCAGTACATCAGAAAAGTCTGGGACCGTCGGCATTTCATCTGGACGTTCGCCTCCTCCAAGCGGGCGGCGATGTACACCTCGTCCAAGCTGGGCCAGATCTGGCAGGTCCTCACCCCGCTGCTCAACGCGGGCGTCTACTTCGTGATCTTCGGGCTGCTGCTGGAGCTGCACAAGGGCATCCACGACTACGTGCCCTGGCTGATCACCGGGGTCTTCGTCTTCACCTTCACCCAGCGCTCGCTCACCACGAGCGCCAAGGCGGTCGGCGGGCACCTGCCGCTGGTGAGGGCGCTGCACTTCCCCCGGGCCACCCTGCCGCTGGCCTACACCGCGGTGGAGCTGCAGCAGCTGCTGATCTCCCTGGTCGTACTGGTGTTCCTGGTACTGGCATGCGGGGTCGCCCCCGCCGCCACCTGGCTGCTCCTGGTGCCGGTGATCGTGCTCCAGTTGCTGTTCAACGTCGGGCTGAGCATGATCGTGGCCCGGCTCGGCGCGTTCACCCGGGACATCACCCAGCTCCTGCCGTTCGTGCTGCGCACCTGGCTCTACGTCTCCGGCGTGATCTTCCCGGTCGCCAGCCTGGCCAACCGGTCCGAGACCGTGCGGGACAACCCGTGGATCCTGGGCCTGCTGGAGGCCAACCCGGGCTTCGTCTACGTCGAGCTCGCGCGGCAGGCCATGATCCCCTCGTACGTGGCGCAGAAGAACCCCCAGGTCGCGATGAACGATCCCGGACTGCTCTGGCTGTACGCCGTCGCCTGGGCGCTCATTCTCTGCGTCGGCGGCTTCTACTGGTTCTACCGGGCAGAGGAGAGGTACGGACGTGGCTGAGATCCAGGAGCAGGCCCGTCCCGTGGCGCCGCCCCCCGTCGTCATCGACTACACCCGCCAGCCCATCGTGGTCGTCGACGACCTCCACATCATCTACAAGGTGTACGGGGCGGCCAGGGAGAAGGGCTCGGGCGCGACCGCGCTGGCCCGCGTCCTGCGCCGCAAGGACCGGCCGCAGACCACCACGGTCCACGCGGTCAAGGGCGTGTCGTTCGTCGCCTACAAGGGTGACGCCATCGGTGTCATCGGCACCAACGGCTCGGGCAAGTCCACCCTGCTGAAGGCGATCGCCGGCCTGCTGCCCCCGGCCTCCGGCAGTGTCTACACCGACGGGCAGCCCTCCCTGCTGGGCGTCGGCGCCGCGCTGATGAAGGACCTCACCGGCGAGCGCAACATCATCCTCGGGTGCCTGGCCATGGGCATGAGCCCCGAGGAGGTCAAGGCCAAGTACCAGAGCATCGTGCAGTTCGCGGGCCTGCGGAAGGGCTTCATCAAGTACCCGATGAGCACCTACTCCTCGGGCATGGGGGCCCGGCTGCGCTTCGCGATCGCCTCGGCCCGCACCCACGACGTGCTGCTCATCGACGAGGCCCTGGCCACCGGCGACGCCAAGTTCCGGCGCCGCAGCAAGGCCAAGATCGAACAGCTGCGCAGGGACGCCGGCGCGGTCTTCCTCGTCGCCCACCAGCTCGACGTGGTCGAGGAGACCTGCAACCGGGTCCTGTGGCTGGACGACGGCAGGCTCGTCATGGACGGCGACCCGAAGGAAGTGATCGCCGCGTACAACGAGGCGATCAACAAGTGAGTCATTAGAGTGGCCTCCATCACCGGTCGGTCGATGGAGGCCTTTTCTATGCCCGCACCTCTTCCGTACGACTTCCTTCCGCAGGTCCCCTCGTTCACCCTGACCAGCGAGGACGTGACCGACGGCGGCACGCTCTCGCAGGCCCAGGTGTTCGACGGCTGGGGCCACGCCGGACGGAACGTCTCACCACACCTGGCCTGGTCGGGATTCCCGCCCGAGACCCAGAGCTTCGCCGTCACCGTCTACGACCCCGACGCGCCCACCGGCAGCGGATTCTGGCACTGGCTGCTGTGGGACGTCCCGGCGCACGTGACGGAGCTCCCGTCGGGGATCGGCGCCGACGACCCGATCGGCGTCCAGGGCCGCAACGACTACGGCGACAACGCCTTCGGCGGGGCCGGCCCGCCGCCCGGCCCGCCCCACCGCTACGTGTTCGCCGTCCACGCCCTGGACGTCCCGTCTCTCGGAGTGACGCCCGACGCCCCCGCCGCGCAGGTCGGATTCAACATCACCGCCCACACCCTGGCCCGCGCCTACCTGGTCGCCTCCTACGGCGTCTGAGCACGACCCGGCCGGAGTTCACGGGCGCCCGTCCTGACCCGATGCGGTCAGCTGTCCACCCCAGGGCGCGCGCCCGTGAACCTTCCTCTTCCGACCCGGCTGCAAGGTGACGAAACAGGTCACCACACCATGCACCGCGCCGCTATCAATCCGCTATCGGCCGCCGTCCCGGCCCTGCCAAGGCGGGGCGGGACGCGGGTCAAAAACCGGGAAACCCGCCTGGTGTCGCGTGTGGTCGACATCACCACAGGTGACGTTCAGTGCGTGAAGAACAAGAAGATCCTCATCGCCTCCATCGCCGCCGCGATCGTCGCCGGCCTGGGCGTCGCCGTCGCCGTGATCCTGACGCGCGGCGACGCGGTGCGGTACGGGACCCAGACCGCGATGCTCAAGGCCCTTCCCGCCGCGGCCAAGGCCGAGCTGGATGCGCGCGGCAAGCGGCTGGCGCAGCCGCTGGTCTGCCAGAGTATGCCGGAGGCCACCCGGGACAAGCTGCTGGTGCGCTGTACCGGAACCACCGTCGACAAGCAGCCCGTCCAGGTGTTCGGGGCCACGCTGCCCACGCTCAAGACCGAGTACTACACGATCCTGGTGGCCGGTGAGCCCCTGGTGAAGAACGCCGGTTGCCTCGGGACAGACTGCAAGGACGGTTAGCCGTCGGAAGAAGGAGGCCCGTTGCTGCCGGTGGTGCTGGACTGCATGGGGGGCGACCACGCGCCACGGGAGGCGGTGGCGGGCGCGGTCAGCGCGGTCCGCGACCACGACGTCCCGCTCATCCTGGTCGGACCGGCCCGGCGGCTGCGGACCCTGCTCGCCGAGCACGACGCGGCGGGGAAGATCCCCATCGTGCACACCGACCAGGCGCTGGAGATGGGCGAGGGGGCGCTGGCGTCCTGGCGCAAGCCCCGCTCCACGGTGGCGATCGCGTGCGAGCTGATCAAGCACGGCAAGGCCGGGGCGATGGTCTCGGCGGGATCGACCGCGGGCGTGGTCGCCACCTCGGCGGTGCGGTTGAAGGGCCAGCACGGCATCATGCGCCCGGCGATCGCCGTCACCCTGCCGACCCTGCCGCTGCCGACGGTCCTGCTCGACGCCGGCGCCACCGCCGACGCCAAACCCGAGATGCTGCTGCAGTTCGCGATGCTCGGCACCGCCTACGCCCAGATCCTGCTGGGCGTCCCCCGCCCCCGGGTGGGGCTGCTGAGCATCGGCTCGGAGCCCGGCAAGGGCAACAAGCTGGTGAAGAAGGCGCACGAGCTGCTCACCGCGTCCTCGCTGGAGTTCGTCGGCAACCTCGAGGGCCACGACCTGCTGCGCGGCCGGGCCGAGGTGATCGTCACCGACGGGTTCACGGGCAATGTCGCCCTGAAGACGATCGAGGGCACCCTGCGGGTCGCCGCCGCCGAGCTGCGCCAGGCGCTGACGGCCAGCCGCACCGCCAAGCTCGGCGCGGCCCTGCAGCGCAGGGAGCTGGGCGCGCTGGCGGAGCGCTTCGACAGCGAGACCTACGGGGGCGGGGTGCTGCTGGGGCTGAACGGCGCCGTGGTCATCGCGCACGGCGCGTCCCGGGCGCGGGGGGTCTCCGCGGCCTGCAAGCTCGCCTACGACCTGTCCAAGGGCAAGCTGGTCGACCGGGTGAAGGAGCAGCTGGGCGCCTCGTCCAAACCGTCGATCTTCGCCCGCAGGCCCCATGTGGAGCCTCCGGGGGGCGGCACCGCCGGCTGAGCCGCGCAGGAGGCGTACGGGCGTGCCGGGCGCCGCGGAGGAGCCGGGGTGTGGATAACGAGTCGAGCAGCGTCTGGGCGCCCGATAACCTTGGTTCATGTCCGATCCACAACTCGTGCTCGCCGCTCGGGTCCAGGCCGCGATCGTCGCCGCTTTCGGCGCCGAGTTCGCCGCCACCGACCCGGTGATCCGGCCGTCCCAGTTCGCCGACCTGCAGGCCAACGTGGCCCTGCCCCTGTCGAAGAAACTGGGCCGACGACCGCGGGACGTGGCCGAGGAACTGGTGGCCGAACTGGACGTCGAGGGCATCTGCGCCAAGGTCGAGGTGTCCGGGCCCGGCTTCCTCAACCTCACCCTGTCGGACGAGTGGATCGCCAGGCAGGCCTCCTGCCTGCTGTCCGGCGAGGTCCGGGTGGGCGGGCCGGTCACCGACCGGCCGCTGACCATCCCGGTCGACTACTCGGCGCCCAACGTCGCCAAGGAGATGCACGTCGGCCACCTGCGCACCACCGTGGTGGGCGACGCCTTCGCCCGCACCGCGGAGTTCCGCGGCCACGACGTGATCCGGCAGAACCACATCGGCGACTGGGGCACCCCCTTCGGCATGCTCATCGAGCACCTGCTGGAGATCGGCGAGGAGGAGGCCCAGCGGGAGCTGACCGACGACCCGAACGCCTTCTACCAGGCGGCCCGGGCCAAGTTCGAGGCCAGTGAGAAGGGCGAGGGGCACGGCGACTTCGCCACCCGGGCCCGCAGGCGGGTGGTCTCGCTGCAGTCCGGCGACGCCGAGACGCTGGCCATCTGGCGGCGCCTGGTCGACCTGTCCAAGCTGTACTTCAACAAGATCTACAGCGAGCTGGGCGTGACGCTCACCGACGCCGACCTGGCCGGTGAGAGCAAGTACAACGACATGCTCGCCGACGTCTGCGACGAACTCCAGGAAAAGGGCCTGGCGGTGATCGACGACGGCGCGCTGTGCGTCTTCCTCGAGGGCTACACCGGCCGCGAGGGCAAGCCGCTGCCCCTGATCATCCGCAAGAGCGACGGCGGCTACGGCTACGCCACCACCGACCTGGCCGCGCTGCGGTACAGGGCGCTGACCCTGCGCGCCGACCGGGTGGTCTACGTGGTCGGCATCCCGCAGTCGCTGCACTTCAAGATGATCTACGAGACCGCGCGGAAGGCCGGCTGGCTGGAGCACACCGAGCCGTTCCACGCGGGCATCGGCAACGTGCTGGGCACCGACGGCAGGATCCTGCGCACCCGCTCCGGCAAGCCGATCAGGCTGGCCTCGCTGATCGACGAGGCCGTCGAGCGGGCCGAGAAGATCATCGAGGACCGCGGCTACGACGCCGGGACCAGGGCCGAGATCGCGCGGGCCGTGGGCGTCGGCGCGATCAAGTACGCCGACCTGTCCGTGGCCCGCGACAGCGAGTACGTCTTCGATCTCGACCGCATGGTCGCGCTCAACGGGAACACCGGCCCGTACCTGCAGTACGCCGCGGCCCGGATCAGGTCGATCTTCCGGATGGCCGGCGCCGACCCCGGGGCGGCCGCCGGTCCGATCCGCATCACCCATCCGGCGGAGCGCGCCCTGGTGCTGAAGCTGCTGAGCTTCGGCGCCGCGATCGACGCGCTGATCGAGGACGTGACCCCGCACAAGCTGGCCTCCTACCTCTACGAGGTGGCCGACGCCCTCACCGGGTTCTACGAGAACTGCCCGGTGGTCAAGGGCCCGGACGGACCGGTGCCCGAGGAGGTCCGCGCTCCCCGGCTGGCGATCTGCGCGCTGGCGCTGAACACACTGGTCACCGGGCTGGGCCTGCTGGGCATCGGCGTTCCCGAACGGATGTGAGCCGCCCCGCCCCGCGGCGCCGCCGGTCCACCTCACGGTGACCGTCCGGCGACGGACCGTTCCCCGATCACCGGTGAGATCCGGGGGACAGGCCTTAGAATCACCTGGACCCCCCAGACGCTGCAGGCGACCTGGGGGGTGTGGTGTTCGAAGGCTGGTCCATCAGGACCCGGCTGACCGTGATCGCCACCTCGGTCATGTTCGTCCTGTGCCTGGGCACCTCGGTCCTGGCCCTGGTCGCGATCCGCAGCCAGGCGATCGACTACCAGGTCGAACGCACCACCACCGCGGCGCTGAAGATCGTGCGCGACGTCAAGCGCGACACCCTGCCCCAGCAGATCCCGCAGACCGGCGAGCTCGCCTGGTTGGACGGCGTCCAGGTGATCGACGCGCGGGGCCGGACCGTCGCCGGGACGCAGAACCTGGGCTCCACCTCCCGGATCTCCACGCTGACCCCGCCCGAGGACAACACCCGGGCCGCGCAGATCGACTGCTCGCTGCCGGTGTTCCCCGCCTGCGAGATCATCGTCGTGTTCCGGGTCTACGAGCCGGAAGGCGACTGGTTCGTCTACGCCTTCGCCCCCGACATCCCCTGGTACGTCGACGCACGGTTCCTGTCCCTGCTGCTCCTGGCCTGCATGCTGCTCATCGGCCTCACCTCGGTCGGCACCGCCCGTACCGTCTCCCGCGCCCTCAAACCCGTCAACGACATCCGCAGGGAGGCCATGCGGATCGCTCTGAAGACCGCCGGCGACGACTCCAGGCGCCGTATCGCGCTGCCCCGGCACGGCGACGAGCTGCGAGCCCTGGCCATCTCGGCCAACGAGGCGCTCGACCGGTTGGACGAGTCCCTGCGCAAGGAGCGGGAGTTCACCTCCAACGCCTCACACGACCTGCGTTCCCCGATCACCGCGATGCGCGCCGAGCTGGACGCGGCCATGATGTACCCGGACGAGACCGACTGGCCCGTCACCGCGGAGAAGCTGTCGGGCAGCCTGGACCGGCTCCAGGCCCTGGTGGACGACCTGCTCGAACTCGCCCGGCTGGACGCGGGCCAGGTGCCGCGGAGCAAGCGGCTGGATCTGGCCGAGCTGGTGCGGGCGGAGATCCTGCGGCGGCCGGAGGATTCCCGGATCACGGTCGAGGCCGAGCCCGCCGAGGTGTTCTGCCATCCCCTGCACCTGAGCCGGCTGTTCAACAACCTGCTCGACAACGCGGAACGGCACGCCGAGAAGGTCATCGACGTGCGGGTCGGAGCCGAGGGGGACCGGGCCGTCCTGGAGGTCTACAACGACGGCGACACCATTCCGCCCCGCATGCGGGAGGCGGTCTTCGACCGGTTCACCCGGCTGGACGCCTCCCGCAGCAAGGACACCGGCGGCACCGGGCTGGGGCTGGCGATCGTCCGGGAGATCGCCAACGCCCACCGGGGCGACGTCCGGGTGGGCGACAGCGAGACGGGCGCCAGGTTCATCGTCCGCCTCCCCCTCGCCCGTTGAGCCTCTTCGCGGGTTTGCGCACGTAGACGGGGGTGCCGACCTTGGCGTACCGGTAGACCTTCTTCGCCAGGTGCATGGGGATGCGGACGCAGCCGTGGGAGGCTCTGCGGCTGGGGACGCTCGGCGAGCCGTGCAGGGCGACGCCCCCGCGGAAGAAGGCCGGGTAGTACATGGCGCCCAGCCGTCCGGTGTGCCAGCCCTTGATCCTTCGGGTGACCCGGAAGTTCCCCACCGGGGTGCGGGCGAAGCCGCACAGCCCGTGGTCGCAGTAGAAGGTGTTGGCGCCGGTGGAGACGTGGGTGACCAGCACCGGCCGGTGGCGCTTCCACACGACGAGCAGCTGGCGGCGGAGGTCGATCTCGACCCTGCGGCCCGGCGCCCTGCGGACCAGCGGCCGGATCCGGACCGGGGCGAACAACGCGTTCCGGGTCCGCTCGCCCACGGTCGTGGCGGGCCTGAGCCCGTTGACCTTCTGGAACGTCCAGACCGCCGCCCTGGTCTCGTCGCCGTAGTAGCCGTTGACGGGCCCGGGCGAGTACCCCCACCGCCTCAGGTGCTCCTGCAGGATCTGGACGTCCTGGTTGTAGTCCTTGTAGCGGACGGTGCGGGTGAGGGCGGGCAGCAGTTCGTCCTTCGCCGCGGCGGAGACTGGTGGATTCGCCCTGGCGGGGCCGGGCAGGAGGGTCAGCAGTACGGTCACCGGAGCGGCGGCGGCGAAGGTGAGGCGCATGGTTGCGCACGGTAGTCCTCCGCACGCCGGACGGCCCGCCGTGACCTGCGGGATCGGCGAACGATTACCCGGCCCAGGGGCATTGATCGACATGGCCGGGCCCCTTCCCCCTGGAATCGGGGAAGGGGCCCGGGCCTCGGCGGGTCAAAGCCGGCTGAACAGGCCGGCCAGCCCCGACTTGTGCTCCGACTCCTCGCCGCCGCGGGACGAGCCGGTCTCGGATCGCTGTTCTTCCTCCCTTGGCTGTTCGAGGGCGGCGGGCTCGGTGCCCCGCTCGGCGGGCCTGCGCACCGTAGGGGTCGCGGCGGTGGGCTCGGCCGCGGCCGTCTTCCTGGTGGTGCGGGTCGTACCCGTCGTCTTGCGGGCGGCCGGCTTGGCCGCCGCCCGGCCGGTGGTGCCCGTCGCCCGGGCGCTCGTGGCACGGGTGCCCGTCGCCCGAGTGCCCGTCGCCCGGGTGCCCGCGGCACGGGTGCCGGTCGCCCGGGTGGTCCCGGTGCTCTTGGCCCGGGTGGTCGTGGTGGTCCTGCCGGCTGCCGGCTTGCGGGCGGCGCTGGTGCGTCCGCTCGCGGTGGTCCTGGCCGTGGTGCCGGTGGCCCGGCGGGTGGCGGGCTTGCGGGCCGTGGTCCCGGTGGACGTGCGGCTCGCCGCGGTGCGCCGGGTGGCCGGCTTGGCCTCGGCCGCCGGCTGCTTCACCGTCTTGAGCGCCTTGGCCGCGTCCGACATCGCCTTGGCCGCGGTCGCCATCGACTTGGTCGCGTTCTTCATCGCGGTCATCGCCGCGTTCATGGACTTGGCGGAGGTCCCCGCCTTGGTGGCGGCCGCGGTCATCTTGGTGGTGGCGGTCGTCATCTTGGTCGCCGCCGAGTTGACCTTGGTCGCCGCCGCCGCCGGAGTGGTGCCCTTCGCCGCGGTCCGAGTGGTCGTGGCACGTGTGGTCGTGCCGGTGGCCCCCGTGGTGCGTTTGGTCGCGCCGGTCCGCGACGCCGTCGTCCGGGCGGCGGTGCGGGACGCGGGCTTGGTCGTGGTGGTCTTGCGCGCGGCCGGACGGGTCTTCGACGCCGCCGTCCGCGAGGTGACCCGGGACGCGGTCGTGGCCGCGGCGCTGGTCCGCTTGGCGGGCTTCCGCTTGGCGGACGAACCCTTCGCGGTGGTCGTGGACTTCCTGCCGGTCGTCTTCTTGGCGGCCGGTGTGCGGGTCGTCGCGGTACTACGGCGAGTGGCCGCACGCGTTGTCGTTTTGGTAGGCACTGATCCATCCCCCCGTAGTGATCAGCTACGGGGGGAGATATTCCACACTTACCTTCTTGCTACACCCATCTTGACGATAACCCTTTACGCACTGTTACACACCGATGGGGTGCCACACGGTTTTCGTCTCCAGCAGTGCCGTCATCCGAACCGTTCCCGGGTCCGCGGACCAGTCGGTTCCCAGGCCGCGCAGCACACGCTTCAGATTCCCCGCAGCCGCTTCCTCACAGGCGTTCGCGAGTTCCTCGGACGCGCCCGCGAGGTCGATCGCGTTGACGTCCATATGGCCCGCCAGCCACGGTGCGAGTTCCACACGCGGCCCGGTGAGGACATTGACGACTCCTGACGGCAGATCGGAGGTCGCCAGCACTTCGGCGAAGGTGATGGCCACCAGTGGGGAGTCGGCGACGACCACCGCGGTGTTGCCGGTGACGATGGCCGGGGCCAGCACCGACACCAGTCCGAGCAGAGGCGTCCCGGACGGCGCGAGCACTCCCACCACCCCGGTCGGCTCGGGTGTCGAGACGTTGAGGAACGGTCCGGCGACGGGATTGACCGAACCTGCCACCTGGGCGATTTTGTCGGCCCATCCGGCGTACCAGACCCACCGGTCGACCGCCGCGTCCACTTCGGTTTCCGCGTCCTCCCGGGAAAGGCCTGTGTCGCGCAGTTCCTCGACGAACTGCCGCCTTCTTCCCTCCAGCATTTCCGCGATCCGGTAGAGGATCTGACCGCGGTTGTAAGGAGTCCTGCCGGACCAGCCGCCGAACGCCTTACGCGCGGCGACGACGGCGTCCCGCACATCCTTGCGGGACGCGTGGGAGGCGTTGGCGAGGAATTCGCCCCTGCTGTCGTTCACGACGTAGGACCTGCCGGACTCCGAACGCGGGAAGGCCCCGCCGATGAAAAGCTTGTAGGTCTTGCGCACCCGGAGCCGCGCCGGGGCCTCGGCGGCGTCCTTCTTCTTAGCGGACAAGGTAGGCCTCCAGACCCTGACGGCCGCCCTCGCGGCCGAAACCCGACTCCTTGTAGCCGCCGAACGGCGAAGCCGGATCGAACTGGTTGAACGTGTTGGCCCACACCACGCCCGCGCGCAGCCTCTGGGCCATGGACAGGATGCGGGAGCCCTTCTCCGTCCACACTCCCGCGGACAGCCCGTAGGGCGTGTTGTTCGCCTTCTCGACGGCCTCGGCGGGGGTGCGGAACGTGAGCACCGACACCACCGGGCCGAAGATCTCCTCCCGGGCGATGCGGTGGCTCTGCGCCACCTCGGTGAAGATCGTGGGCGCGAACCAGAAGCCGCGCTCGGGCAGTTCGCACTCCAGCGACCAGCGTTCGGCGCCCTCGGCCTCGCCCGAGGCGACCAGTTCGCCGATGGTGGCCAGCTGGACGGCGGAGTTGATAGCCCCGACGTCGGTGTTCTTGTCCAGCGGGTCGCCGACCCGCAGCGTCGCCATCCGCTCCTTCAGCCGGGTCATCAGCTCCTCGGCGACCGACTCCTGCACCAGCAGCCGCGAGCCCGCGCAGCACACCTGCCCCTGGTTGAAGAAAATGGAGTTGACGACGCCCTCGACCGCCTGGTCCAGCGGGGCGTCGTCGAAGACGATGTTGGCGCCCTTGCCGCCCAGTTCCAGGCCGAGGCGTTTGCCGGTGCCCGCGACGGCGCGGGCGATGCGCTTTCCGACCTCGGTGGAGCCGGTGAAGGCGATCTTGTCGATGCCCGGGTGCTCCACCAGCAGCCGCCCGGTCTCCGGGCCGCCGGTCACGATGTTGACCACGCCGGGGGGCAGTTCGGCCTGGCGGCAGATGTCGGCGAACGCCAGCGCGGTCAGCGGGGTGGTCTCGGCGGGCTTGAGCACCACGGTATTGCCGCAGGCCAGTGCCGGGGCGATCTTCCAGGCCAGCATGAGCAGCGGGAAGTTCCACGGGATGATCTGGCCGGCGACGCCGATCGGGGTGGTGCCGTACCCGGCGTACTCCAGCTTGTCGGCCCAGCCCGCGTAGTGGAAGAAGTGCGCGGCGACCTGGGGCAGGTCGAAGTCACGGGTCTCCCGGATGGGCTTGCCGTTGTCGACGGACTCCAGGACTGCCAGCTCCCGTGAGCGCTCCTGGATGATCCTGGCGATCCGGTAGAGGTACTTGGCGCGCTCGCGGCCCGGCATCGGGCCCCAGACCTTCTCGAACGCCGTGCGGGCGGCGTCCACGGCCAGGTCGACCTCCTCGGCCCCGGCCTCGGAGACCTCGGCGAGCACCTCCTCGGTGGCCGGGTCGATCGTCGGGAACGTCTGCTTGGCGGAGACGAACTCCCCGTCGATGAACAGGCCGTAGGACTCCTCGATCCGGACGACGCTCCGGGACTCGGGTGCCGGTGCGTACTCGAACAGCTCGTCGCTCATCATCATCCAGTCAGTCCAGCGTGAAGTAGTCGGGGCCGGAGTAGACGCCGGTGGCGAGCTTCTCCCGCTGCATGAGCAGGTCGTTGAGCAGGCTGGAGGCGCCGATGCGGAACCAGTGCGGGTCCAGCCAGTCCGGACCCGCGACCTCGTTCACCTGGACCAGCAGCTTGATCGCGTCCTTGGTGGTACGTATGCCGCCCGCCGGCTTCACCCCGACCATGCGTCCGTGCCGCTCCCGGAAGTCCCGGACGGCCTGCAGCATGAGCAGGACGACCGGCGCGGTGGCGGCGGGCTGGATCTTGCCGGTGGAGGTCTTGATGAAGTCGGCTCCGGCCAGCATCGCCAGCCAGGACGCCCGGCGCACGTTGTCGTAGGTGGCCAGCTCGCCGGTCTCCAGGATCACCTTGAGGTGGGCGGAGCCGCAGGCCTGCTTGACCGCGACGATCTCGTCGTGGACCTTGGCGTAGTCCCCGGCCAGGAACGCCCCCCGGTCGATGACCATGTCGATCTCGCTCGCCCCGTCGGCGACGGCCTGGCGGGTGTCCTCCAGCTTGACCGCGAGCGGGGCGCGTCCGGACGGGAAGGCCGTCGCCACCGAGGCCACGCCGACGCCGGAGCCGCGCAGCTCGTCCACCGCCACCTTGACCAGGTCGGGGTAGACGCAGACCGCGGCGACCGCGGGCGCGCCGGGCGCGGTCCGCACCGCTTTGGTGCACATCGCCCGGACCTTGCCGGGGGTGTCGGACCCCTCCAGGGTGGTCAGGTCGACCATGGAGATCGCCAGGTCGATCGCCCTGGCCTTGCTCTCGTTCTTGATCGACCGGGTGCCCAGCCGGGCCGCACGCGCCTCGACGCCGACCTGGTCGACCCCGGGCAATCCGTGCAGGATTCCCCGCAGCTCGTTCGTAGGTGTCACCGACAAAGCATCCGTCATGGCATGCGCACCTACCAAACGCATCCCCTGAACTGGGACATAGCGACAACCCACCGGGGGCCGAGCCGTCACCCTTTGTCCGTTTCACCAAACTTCCCGCCCTTGCTCGATCAAGCGTGGAGCGGGCACATTGGAAGGACAGGACGACGCTTCGACGAGGAGGCGCGGACATGTTCGAGGAAGCCCAGTACTTCTCGCCCGTCGACGAGGACGAGCACGGCAGGGTGACGGTGAGTCTGGCCCGGGACCACCCCGGCTTCGCCGACCCGGTCTACCGGGAGCGGCGCAATCTGATCGCGGAGCTGGCCGTCGGGCACGGGCGCGGCGACCCCGTCCCCGAGGTCGCCTACACCGAGGAGGAGCAGGAGGTGTGGCGGCTGGTCTCGGCGGAGCTGGCGGCCAAGCACCGGCGTCACGCGGCCCGCGAGTTCCTGGACGCCAAGGAGCGCCTGGGACTCCCGGCCGACAGGGTCCCGCAGCTGCAGGAGGTCTCCGAGATGCTGCGCCCCCTGACCGGCTTCCGCTATCTGCCCGCCGCCGGGCTGGTGCCGCTGCGGGAGTTCTACGGCTCCCTGTCCGACGGCTACTTCCACTCCACCCAGTACCTGCGGCACCACAGCATGCCGCTCTACACCCCTGAGCCCGACGTCATCCACGAGGTCATCGGCCACGCCAACGCCCTGGCCTCCGACCGGTTCGCCGCCCTGTACCGGGCGGCGGGGCGGGCGGCCCGGCGGGTGGAGGGCAGGCAGGCCCTGGAGTTCGTCTCCAGGATCTTCTGGTTCACCCTGGAGTTCGGGGTGCTGCTGGAGGACGGCGAGCCCAAGGCCTACGGGGCCGGCATCCTCTCCTCCTACGGGGAGATCGAGGAGTTCCGCTCCATGGACATCCGCCCGCTGGACGTCCATGCGATGGGCCTCACCGACTACGACATCACCAAGTACCAGACCCGCCTGTTCCTCGCCGAGTCCCTGGGGCAGCTGGAGGACGTCGTGGGCGGTTTCTGGGAGGCGTGCGACGACGACTCGATCGCGGCCCTGAGCGTCTGAGCCGCGGGCCCGCGAACACGAAGACGGGGTTCACGCCGTCTGGGACACGGCGTGAACCCCGTCTTCGCCTACCGGGCCGGGAGTAATGACCTCACCACCCGGAGAAGACCCGACTTGCTCTTGGTCTCCTGAGAACGTCCGGAGTCCTCCGTGCGTTCCTGCTCCTCCCGGTCGGCCTCCTCCTGGAACCGCGAGACCCGGTCCTTCATGACCGCTCTGGTGAAATCGTGGTGCAGCATGGTGTCCTCGGCTTTCCTCGACGCCGCTTCCGACACCTTCAATCTCGCGCTAAGACCCCGGCCGGCGCATGAGGCAGATGCCTTATTCACCCCGCGGATCGCCTGGTCGTGCGGCCTAAGACGGGGGCGGAGGGACTAAGAAGGGTCGCTCAGGCCCGTTCGGCGGACAGCAGGCCGAGCCTGCGGGCCTCCGCCGCGGCCTCGGTGCGGGAGGCCACGCCGAGCTTTCCGAGGATGTTGCTGACGTGGACGCTGGCGGTCTTCGCCGAGATGAACAGCGCCTCGGCGATCTCCCTGTTGGAGCCGCCGCGGCTGAGCTGTTCGAGCACTTCCAGCTCCCGGGCGGTGAGCCCGTGGGACGGCGAGCCGCGCTCCCCGGCGCCCAGCCTCCGGATCAGGTCCCTCGCCGCCTCCTCCAGCGGGGCCGCGCCCAGCTCCCGCGCCAAGGTCACCACCTCGGTCAGCCTGGCCGCCGCCCGCTTGCGCTCGCCCGCCGCCGCGTCGTGCTCGGCGGCCCGGTGGAGCGCCTGCGCCCGGGGGTAGGGCTGGCGGACGTCCGCCCAGGCGGCGACGACGTCGTCCCAGCGGGGGTCTTCTCCGGTGATGCGGGCGGTCTCGGCCCGGAAGGTCAGCGCCCAGGCCCGCTGGACCGGCCCGCGGGCGGCGAGCCCCTCCACCCGGGCGGCCAGGGGCTCCAGTTCCGCCGCCGTGGTGCACGCAGCCGCCCCGATCGCCAGGACGGGCCAGGCGTAACGGCTGTCGTCGGGACGGTTCGTTCCGATCAGCACGGGTTCCAGCGCGCTCAGCGCCGCCTTGCGGTCCCCCTCCATGAGCCGGAGCCCGGCTTCCAGCCGCAGCACCGGATAGTGCTCATGGATCCGCTGGTCCACTTTCCAGCGGCTGAACTTGTAGGCCACCTCCAGCCCGCGTTCGGCGGGCTCCCGGTCCCCCCGCGCCAGTCCGATCTCGCCGCGCTGCAGCACCAGGCAGGCCCGGTGGGCCCGTGGCGGGTCGGCCTCCAGCGCCGACTCGATCACCCGCTCCGCCTCGTCCCAGCGGCCCAGGGAGTGCAGTGACTCGGCGAGGTTGATGCTGAGGAACGACCCCTGGATCCGGAAGAGCCCGATCTCCTTGGCCCGCTCGATCCCCCGCGCGGCCACCTCCACGGCCTCGTCGTGCCGCCCGGCGCCCTCCAGGAAGTGGGACCGGTTGATCGCGGCGCGCACCAGCTGCTGGTCCGCGCCGATCTCCGCGGCGATCCGCTCCGCCTGGTCCTGCAGCTTCCACGCCAGCTGTTCGTCGCCGCCGAGTTCGTACTTGTCCTCATCGAGCAGGCAGGCCAGGGTCAGCAGCACGTGCGCCTCCGACCGCCGGTCGCCCGCGGCCCGCGCGGCCTCCAGCGCCTCCTCCACCGCGTCCCTGGCCTCCTCGGTCCCCGAGCCGAGGAACAGGTGCTGCGCCAGCGACGCCATCACCTGGGCCCGCTCGACGGATGGCGGCTCGGCCGGCACCAGCCTGGCCGCCTGCTTCAGGTCCTCCAGCCAGCCCTGACGGCCCAGCCGGTGGTACATCCGGCCGCGCTGGTCCAGCAGCCACGCCCGCCGGAGCGGATCGTCGGTCTCCCGCAGCGCCGCGGAGGCCAGTTTGATGCCGCGTTCGCTGTCCCCCGCCCACTCCGCGGCGCAGACCGCCAGCCGCAGCACCTCCGTCCGGGAGGAGCCGATCTTCTTCTCCGCTTCCGGCACCCGCTCCCACAGCTCCAGGACGCGTTCGAGCATCCGCAGCTCCTCGGCGTAGGCGGCGGCGCGGTCGGCCTCCTGCCCGGCCCTCCAAGCGCTGATCAGCGCCCACTCCACGTTGTGCGCCGCGTACCAGTGGTGGGCCAGCTCGGCGGCGGCCCTGCCGGGTGGCACCAGCGTGGCGTCGTCCTCCAGGGCTTCGGCGTACCGGGTGTGCAGCCGGGTGTGCTCGCCTGGCAGCAGGTCGTCGTGGATGGCCTCGCGGATCAGCGCGTGCCGGAACCGGTATCCCTCGCCTTCGACCACCAGGATGTTCCCGGCCACCGCGGGCCGCAGGTCGCGGGTGAGGCCCCGCTCGTCCAGGCCGCTGACGGCGGCCAGCAGCCGGTGCTCGATCCGGGCGCCGCCCGCACTGGCCACCCGCAGCAGCTCCCTGGTCTCCTCCGGCAGCCTTTCGACGCCCGCCAGCAGCAGGTCGCGCAGCGACTCGGGGATCTCGCAGGCGATGCTTCCGTCGGCGTCCATCAGCGCCTCGACGAACAGCGGGTTGCCCTCACTGCGGGTGAAGAACTCCTCGACGCGTCCTCCGCCCGGCTCGGTGCCGCGCAGCCGGGTCATCAGCTCGCCGACCTCGTGCCGGGCCAGCCTGCCCACCTCGTGCCTGGCGACCCGTTCCAGCCTGTCCAGCTCGGCCAGCAGCGGGCGCAGCGGATGCCCCCGGTGCAGCTCGTCGGACCGGTAGGTGACGACGATCATCAGCTCGGCCACCGCGCCGAGGTTGCGGACGAGGAACGCCAGCAGGTCGCGGCTGGAGCGGTCGGCCCAGTGCGCGTCCTCGACCACCAGCACGACGGGGCCCTGCCCGGCCAGCCGGTCCAGCAGGGTCAGCACCAGCTCGAACAACCGGGCCTGGTGGTGTCCGGAACCGTCGCCGTCCGGTTCGCCGAACTCCGGCAGCAGCCGGGCCAGTCCCTCCGTCCGCCCGCCGACCAGCGCGGCCACCCCGTCGGCACCCAGTTCCCGGACGAGCTGCCGCAGCACGGCGGTGAACGGTGCGAACGGGAACCCGTCGACGCCCAGCTCCAGGCAGCCGCCCAGCAGCAGCCGCGCGCCCTGGGCCCGGGCCCTGGCGGCGAACTCCGTCACCAGCCGGGTCTTGCCGATGCCGGCCTCGCCGCCCAGCAGCACCGCCCGCGCCGAGCCAGAACGCACCCGGGCGAACGCGCCGTCCAGCGCGCCGAGCTCGGCCTCCCGCCCGACCAGTACCGGGCTCACACCGCCCATTCCCACGTTCACGCCCCCCAGGATGCCAGCCGAATCAGACATTTCTCCCGATGGTCCTCGCGGTCCGGCCGCGCCCTCACAACCCCAGCCTCCGCGCGACCGCCGCGGCCTCGCCCCGGGAGGAGACCCCGAGCTTGCCCAGGATGTTGCTCACGTGCACGCTGACCGTCTTGGCCGAGATGGACAGCGACCGTGCTATCTCCCGGTTGGCCCGGCCCTCGGACAGCTCCCGCAGGACCTCGACCTCCCGCGCGGTCAGCCCGCGCACCGCCGTCGCGCCGCCCAGCCGGGAACGCACCTCCTCGATCCCTGCCAGCAGCGGAGCCGCGTCCAGGTCCGCGGCCAGCCTCCGGGCCCGCTCCAGCCGCCCGGCCGCGAGCCTCCGGTCCTCCGGAGCCGCGCGCAGCAGGGCGTAGGCCTCCCGGTAGGGCTGGCCGATCTCCCGCCAGGCCTCGGCCACCTCCCCCCAGGACGGGCCGAAACCCGTGATCGGAGCGCACTCGGCCTCGAAGGCGAGCCGCTGCGCGGCCATGACCGGCCCCAGCACGTCCAGTCCCTCGGCCTGCTTCAGATAGGGCGCCGACTCCGCCTCGTCCCGGCAGGCACGCGCCACCAGCATCAGCACCGGCCAGGCATAACGCGCGCCGTCCGCCATCTCCCCCGGCTCCAGCAGCGGTTCGGCCGCCTCCAGCGCCCGTCCCGGTTCTCCCTGTGCCAGCCGCAGGGCGACCTCCAGGCGGAGCACCGCGAAGAGGTCCTCGGCTCGGCGCACCGGGCCCCGCCGGACCACCGACCGGGCGAAGCCCAGATCGGCCTCCGCCCGCTCCAGGTCGCCCCGCGCCACATGGATCTCCCCCGCCAACGCGCGCAGGCTGCCCAGGTGCCGGTTGAGCGGAAGCCGCTCGGTCACGTTCTCGATGATCCGCAGCGCCTCGTCCCAGCGGCCCAGGGAGACCAGCGGCTCGGCGGCGTTGTAGGCGAGGATGGTGCCCATGATGCGGCCGAGCCCGCGAGCGAAGGCCTCCTCCTGCCCAGCTCGGGCGACCCGGTGGGCCTCCTCGTGCCGCCCCTCACCCTCCAGCACGTGCGAGATGGTCAGCTTGTGCCGGAGCACCTCGTTGTAGTCCTCACAACGCTCCAGCAGCGGCTCGACCTCGTCTAGTAGCGCGAACCGCTCGTCGTCCGCCAGCCCCTCGCCCAGAGACAGGGTCATCAGCGCGCTGGCCTGCGCGGTCGCGTCGTCCGCCAGGCGGGACACCCGCACCGCGTCCAGCGCCGCCTTCCGCGTCTCCGCCATGGTGTCGGGGATCTTGTGCAGGTACTTGGCGAGAGCCGCCAGCGCTCTGGCCCGGGCCGCGGTCGGCGGATGCTCGGGCAGCAGCGCGACCGCGTCCCGCAGGTCCTGCACTCCCTCGGCGCGGTGCAGGTGCAACCGCATCCGGCCCCGGCAGCTGAGCAGCCCCGTCCGCGCCGCAGGGTCCGCCACGTGCTCCAGCGCGGCCGACGCCAGTTCGATCCCCCGATCGAGCTCACCCGCCAGTTCCGCGGCGGTCACCGCCCGTAGCAGGACCTCGCCCCGGTCGAGCCCCGAGGGCACCCGCCCGGACAGTTCCAGCACCCGTTCGGACAGCGCGAGCGCCTCGGCGTACGCCGCCGACTTCATGGCCTCTCCCGAGGCGGCCCACGCGCTCTCCAGTGCGCGAGGGAGGTCCCGCGCGGCGTACCAGTGGTGGGCCAGCCCGGCCGTGGCCCGTCCCGGCGGCACCAGCCACGGCTGCTCCTCCAGGGTCCGGGCGTAGGCCAGGTGCAGCCGCCTCAGCTCCCCCGGCAGCAGGTCCTCCCGGACCGCCTCGCAGATCAGCGCGTGCCGGAAGGCATAGCCCTCGCCGTCCACCGCCAGGACGTTCGCCGCGACGGCGGGGCGCAACGCGTCGTCGAGCGCGGCGCCGTCGAGCCCTGTCACGGCCTCCAGCAGCCCCTCATCCGGGTACTGTCCGCCCACCGCCGCGACCCGCAGCACATGCTGCGACGTGTCGGGCAGCCGCCGTACCCCGGCCAGCACCAGGTCGCGCAGCGACTCCGGCAGCTCCGCCGTCTCCTCCCCTGCCAGCGCCTCAACGAACAGCGGATTGCCCTCGC
This sequence comes from Actinocorallia sp. B10E7, assembly GCF_039871655.1. Taxonomy (NCBI): domain Bacteria; kingdom Bacillati; phylum Actinomycetota; class Actinomycetes; order Streptosporangiales; family Thermomonosporaceae; genus Actinocorallia; species Actinocorallia sp. B10E7. The sequence continues at coordinate 184,399 of NZ_JBDPLZ010000009.1, read as the reverse complement.
TGCGCCGGAACACCTCCCGTGCGCGGCCGGCGTCGGCCCGCTCGCCGAGCATCTGCGCCGTCTCCGCCGGAGTGAGCCTGCGCAGCTCCAGCCGTTCCACCCGGTCCACCCGGTCGAGCTCGGCCAGCAGCGGACGCAGCGGATGGTCGCGGTGCAGCGCCTCGCTGCGGTAGGTGACGAGCACCAGTACCGAGCCGGCCAGGTTGCGGATGAGGAAGTCCAGCAGGTCGCGGCTGGAGCGGTCGGCCCAGTGCGCGTCCTCGATCACCAGGACCAGGGGTTCGCGCTCCGCCAGCCGGTCCAGCAGGCTCAGCACCAGCTCGAACAGCAGGGCGCGCGCCTCGTCCACGGGGGACTCGTCGGGATCGCCGAGCTCCGGCAGCAGCCGGGACAGGCCCCTGGCGCCGGGCAGCAGCTCCCCGACTCCGTCCGCCCCGAACTCCCGCACCAGCCCGCGCAGCGCGGCGGTGAAGGGAGCGAACGGCAGCAGCTCGGCCGACAGCTCCACGCAGCCGCCGGTCAGCACCCGGGCGGCACCGCGGCCCGCGGTGAACTCACGGACCAGCCGGGTCTTGCCGATACCCGCCTCGCCGCCCACCAGCACGGCCCCGGGCAGCCGTCCGAACGCCTCGTGCAGGCGTGTCAGCTCCTCGGTCCGGCCGATCAGCGGTAGGGCGGGGGGCATATGTCCAGCATGACAGGAGACCCGGGTTCCGCCCAGCGATTATCGCCGTCAGCGATCACGCCGGACAGCCGGACCCGGTGGCCGGAGGACCCTCTCCGCCCTCCCGCCACCGGGCCGTCGGACCACACGGGAATTTGTGGCTGGCCGGGACGCGCCCTGCTCGGGGTGCACCCGCCCGCTGGGGCGGAGAGGCGAGAGGACGTTTCCGCGGCCGTCCTCATTCTCTGCCCGGAGGCACCCGTCACATGGGGAGACTTCCCGATACGCCGACCTGAATTTTCAGCGCCCGGACTTCCGGGGAAGGCTATCCGGGCACACGCGCGACGGCGAAGACCGTCTGGCCGAACGGCGGGCGGAAGAGCTTCTCCAGGAACCGGGTGGTCGGGATGACGGTCCGGTCGTAGATCTTCACCAGCCGGGGGTCGGGGTAGCCCACGCCGCCCCGCCGCACCGCCGCCCACCAGGCGATGCCGCCCAGGAAGTTGATGGGCTTGAGCACCTCGGCCTCCAGGCCCGCCGCGGCGATGGTGGCGCCCAGCGTCTTGGGGGTGTAGCGGGTGACATGGCCGACCTTGCGGTCGAAGTCCCCGTAGAGCTGCATGTAGCCGGGCACCCAGATGACGATGCGGCCGCCGGGCTCGACCACTGCGGCCAGGTCCCTGAGCGCCTGCGCGTCCTCGGCGATGTGCTCCAGGACGTTCATCATGACGACGGTGTCGACCTTCTGCCGGATCCCCACCTTCGCGGGCAGCGCCAGCGACAGGACCTCGACGTCGGGGTCCTCGGCGTAGCGCTTGCGCAGCTGCTCGACGCAGTACGGGTCGTTGTCGCTGACGGCCAGGTAGTCCAGCCTGCCCGCGAACTGCTCGGAGAAGTGCCCGAGCCCGGAGCCGATCTCCAGCAGCGAACGGCCGACGTGCGGCGCCACCATGTCGTACTCGTACTTGCGGTAGTTGCGCGCCTCGTCGCCGCCGAGGTGGTTCTCCAGGGCGCCCTCGCCGGCCGCGGGCTGGACCGGCTGGAAGTTCTCAGACATGGGTTCCACTCGTGCTCGGTTCCGGGAATCGGGGCGAGTTTACCGGCTGGTACCCCCTCCTGGCGGAAGTCCGGTATCTCAACTCAGTACAGCGACCCGGGCGATCCGCTCCGCGGCCTCGCGCAGCCGCCCTCCCGCGCCCCGCACGCGGGTCAGCCGTTCCGCCCGGCAGGAGACGGCCAGCGCGCCGGTCAGCCCGCGCGTCTCGTCCGCCACCGGGACCGCGACGCAGGCCGTGCCGAGCGTGTACTCCTCGCGGTCCAGCCAGAGGCCGTCGCGCCCGGCCAGTCCCCGGTCCAGCGTCCTGCGGTCGGTGATGGTATGCGGGGTGAGGTCGAGCATCGGGTGGCGGGCCAGATGCTCGCGCCTTCCGGCCTCGTCGAGCTGGCCCAGGAGGCACTTGCCGATGGCGGTGGCGTGCGCGGCCTCGTTGAAGCCGACATACAGGTCCACGCGGCGCTCCCGCGGCCCGTCGACGACGTCGACCAGGCTGATCTCGCCCTCCCGGTGGACCGCGAAGTAGGCGGCGACGCCCAGCTCGTCCCGCAGCGAGGCCAGGACGGGACGGACCCGGGCCAGCGTCACCTGGGTGCGGCCCCGCGCGTACAGGCCTTCGAGCCGACCGCCGATCACCCAGCAGCCGTCGGGCAGCTTGGTGGCGTAACCCTCGTGGGCCAGTGTCCGCAGCAGGTGGTAGGTCGTGGCCAGCGGCAGCCCCGCGGCCCGCGCGAGTTGTTTGGCCGGCGCGCCCGACGGGTGCGCCGCCACCGTTTCCATGAGGTGCAGCGCACGTCGCACCGAGGCGATCAACGTCGGTTCACGCGTGCCTTCCATCACAGAAAGCGAACACTGCCTGTGAAGTCAGGTCAAGCCGTTTCCGCAATTCTCTAGACGGACGGTTCGTCCAGCGCGGTCGTCAGGGGCGGAATGGGGAGCCGCTTCTTGGGACGGCCTGACGGCCTCCTCACGGCGGCCTCCGGTTCCGGGGCGGGAGCCTCCTGCGGTTCCGGGGTGCTCTGGGAGGACTGTTCGGGGTGCTGGACGTCGTCGCTCGTCGGCATGGCCATGACCCTAGCCACGTCTTTTCCAGCTTCCGGTGAAGCCAGGGGCATGCTTCGCCAAGCTCCGCGAGGACGCGGAGGATTCCAGGAGGAAGCGGCGAGGGCCGCGACGGAATCCGCCGCGGCCCTCGTCTGCTCTGACAGCGCCCTCCTCGCGGAGAGGCCCGCCGTACTTAGAGGCGCTCGATGATGGTGGCGTTGGCCTGGCCGCCGCCCTCGCACATCGTCTGCAGGCCGTAGCGGCCGCCGGTGCGCTCCAGCTCGTGCAGCAGCTTGGCCATCAGGATGCCGCCGGTCGCGCCCAGCGGGTGGCCCAGGGCGATGGCGCCGCCGTTCGGGTTGACCTTGGCCGGGTCGGCGCCCAGGTCCTTCTGCCAGCCGAGGACGACCGGGGCGAAGGCCTCGTTGATCTCGGTGACGTCGATGTCGTCCATCTTGAGGCCGGACCTCTTGAGGGCCTTCTCGGTCGCCGGGATCGGGCCGGTCAGCATGTAGACCGGGTCGGAGCCGGCCAGGGCCAGCGTGTGGATCCGTGCGCGCGGGGTCAGGTTGTGCGTGCGCACCGCTTCTTCGGAGGCGATGAGCAGCGCGGACGCGCCGACCGCGATCTGGGAGGAGACGGCCGCGGTGATCCGGCCGCCCTCGCGCAGCGGCTTGAGACCCGCCATCTTCTCGAGGGTGGTGTCGGGGCGGGCGCACTCGTCGCGCTCGACGCCGTTCAGCGGCGCGATCTCGCGGTCGAAGTAGCCGGCCTCGATGGCCTTGCCCGCGCGGATGTTGGACTCCAGGGCGAACGCCTCGAGGTCCTCGCGGCTCAGGCCCCACTTCTCGGCCATGAGCTCGGCGCCGCGGAACTGGGAGATCTCCTGCATGCCGTAGCGCTCGGCCCAGCCGTCGCCGTAGGGCATGCCGGCCTTGGGGCCCTCGGCGCCGAACGGCACGTTCGAGCCCATCGGCACGGCGGCCATGTTCTCGACGCCGGCCGCGACGACGAGGTCCTGGGTGCCGGACAGCACACCCTGGGCGGCGAAGTGCACGGCCTGCTGGGAGGAGCCGCACTGGCGGTCGATGGTGACGCCGGGCACGCTCTCGGGCAGGCCCGCGGACAGCCACGCGGTGCGGGCCACGTCCAGGGCCTGCATGCCGGCCTGCGAGACACAGCCCATGATCACGTCTTCGACGGCGGCCGGGTCGATCCCGGTGCGCTCGACGAGGGCCTTCAGAACGTGCGCGCCGAGGTCGGCGGAGTGAGCTCCGGCCAGGCCGCCCTTCCTGCTTCCGACGGGGGTACGGACCGCGCCGACGATGTACGCCTCGGCCACAACGCCTCCAAAGAATCTAGGGGTGGGGTTCCGTCCCATTAAACCGAATGGGGTTCGGTTGTCCTGAGCTTACCCCTCGGTACACGACAACCCAAGAGTGACCCTGCACACTCAACCGGAAAAATACCCGAGCCGACGTCCAGCCCCGGCCGCGGACCCGCGAGAGCCGCTCCGCGGCCGGGCACCGAGCCGAGAACGTCTAAGGTGACGTCATGGACGGGATCGTCACGCTCGTACTGCTCGCGCTCCTCGCCGCCTTCTGCATCCGGTGGGCGGCCGTACGCCTCCGCTTCCCCGCGCCCACGACCAGCGCGGTCGTCATCGTCTTCGTGATAGTGGTCCTGGCGTTGTGGGGCCAGTCGATGAATTGATTCCCCGGGCGGTGAACCATCCGGGCCCCGCGGTCGTCTCATCTGATTGACCACTGCGAGGGGAGGTAGTGCCGTGCCGAGCGCCGTGGGCACCCTCTCCACCTTCCTCACCAGGCTCGCCGACTTCGCCGAGCCCCGCCCCCACGACGAGGCGCTGGACCTGTGCTACGGGCCCAGCCCGCTGGCCTCGGCGCTCACCCCGCGGGTGGGGCGGCTCACCTCCGTCGACCTGGGCGCCGGGCCCGGGCCCGGCCCGGTCGCGCTCCCCTACCGCGACGCCGAGTTCTCGCTGGTCACCGCGCGGTTCACCCTGCTGCGCATGACGGACCCGGCCGCCGCGCTCCGGGAGATGTTGCGGGTCTGCCGCTCCTCCGGGCGGATCGTCCTGGCCGAGCTCGCCCGCACCAACTGCTCCAGCGACCACCGGGACGCCCTGGAACGCGTGCGGGATCCCAGTTTCCGGTCCACCCCGCCGATCGGCGACCTCATCGCGATGGTCGAGTCCGCCGGCGCCCGCATCACCCGGCTCGACCTGCTCACCGTGGAGCGCCCCGCCGAGCCGTGGCTGGCCGCCGCCCGCGACCCGCGGATCGCCGAGCGGCTGCGCGAGGTGTTGCTCGCCGAGGTCGACGGCGGCCCGAAGACCGGCGCCAAGCCCCGCGTCATCGGGGGCGAGCTGTGGTTCACCCAGACCTGGGCGCATCTGGCCGCGGTCCCCGTCCGGGACGCGCGGGCCCGCGGGTAGCCCGCCGCCTCAGGTGAGGGGCAGTTCGAACCAGACGGCCTTGCCGTCGGGCGTGGGACGCGAGCCCCAACGGGCCGCGATCTGGTCGACCAGGTACAGGCCGCGGCCGCCCTCGTCGGTCTCCCCCGCGTTGCGGATGCGGGGCAGCCGCAGGTCCGGGTCGAAGACCTCCACCCACAACGCGCCGGCGCCCTTGCGCAGCCGCAGCCGGAACTCCTGCTTCACCGGCTCGGGACGGCCCAGGCCCGCGCCCAGGTCCCAGTCGTCCTCGTCGAAGGAGAGCTCCGGCGCGCCCACCAGCGCGCGTTTCTGCGCCGGGACGTTGGTGGCGTGCAGCACCACGTTGGTGACGATCTCGGAGACCAGCAGGCAGGCCATCTCGGCCTCGTCCTCGTGCAGGCCCCAGGCCGCGAAGGTCTCGGCGGCCAGCCTGCGCGCCTCCGACACCATGATCGGTTCGCTGGGGAAGGTGCGCTCCTCGACCGGGAGCTCCTCCGGCGCGGTGCGGATGACGACCAGGGCCACGTCGTCGTCGATGTCGCCGGGCACCGCGGAGAACACCGTGTTGGCCACCGTCTCCACGTCACTGCGGGCGACCCGGCCGACGGCCTCGGCGATCAGGAGGCGGGACTGCTCGCTGCTGTAGTAGGTGCCGTCCTCCTTGGGACGGCGCTCCACCAGGCCGTCGGTGTACAGCACCAGGGTGCTGCCCGGGGGCAGGGTGACCGTGGCCTCGTTGTAGATGATGTCGCCGCCCAGGCCGGGAGAGCGCACGCCCAGCATCGCCCCGGCCGCGGAGTGGAAGTCCAGCTCGCCCACCCGGCCGTCGAGGACGAGCATCGGAGGGCTGTGCCCGGCGTTGGAGAAGGTCAGCTCCCGCGACCAGGCGTCGTAGACGAAGTAGGTGCAGGAGACCAGGGACGGGCGGGGCGCGTCCGCGGAACTCATGGTGCGCACCCATTCGTCCAGCTTGCGCATGATGTCGGCGGGAGACTTGTCGTCCTGGGCGAAGGCGCGCAGCGCGGCGCGCAACTGGCCCATCACCGCGGCGGCCCGGGCGCCGCGGCCCTCCACGTCACCGATGACGATGCCGACCCGGCCCGCCGACAGCGGGATCACGTCGTACCAGTCGCCGCCGACCTGGGTCTGGATGCCGTGGCCGTGGGACTCCAGCGGCTTGGCGGGCTCGTAGCGCCAGGCGATCTGCAGCCCGTCCAGCTTGGGGGGGCGCTCGCCCGGCAGCAGATGGCGCTGGAAGGCCAGGGCCGTCTGGCGCTCCTCCTCGAAGAGCATGGCGTTGTCGATGGACAGCGCCACCCGGCCGGCGATCGCGCCGACGAGGTCGCGGTCGAAGCCGTCGTAGTGCGGGTCGGCGCGGCGGCCCAGATGGGACAGGCCGAGACTCATCACGCCCAGCACCTCGCCGCGCGCCACCAGCGGGGCGGAGATCATCGAGGTGAGGCCCAGTTCGCCGTCGAGGCCGGTGGCCAGGTCGACCAGCACCGCGTCGCGGCGGCTCATCGCCTTGGCCGCGTGGTGGTCGGGCGGGTAGGCCACCTGCTCGTCGACCTCGGGCCAGGTGCCGGGCGGCGGCGTCCAGTCGCCGGCGTGCCGGGAGACCCGCCGCACCAGCCTGTCGGAGGAGGCGAGATCGATGAAGACGTGGTCGGCGAACTGCGGGACCAGGGTGTCGGCCACCGCCCGCAGCGTGACCTCCAGCTCCAGGGAGCCGGCCAGCCGGGTGCCGATGCGGTCGAGCAGCCCGTACCTGTCCTGGTCGCGCTGGTTGCTGCGCAGCGCCTCCCGGGCCAGGATCGCCACCCCGTCGATGGCGCCGGACGGGTGGCGCAGCGGGACGGCCTGGGCGCGGGTGTAGATGGTGCTGCCGTCCTCCCGCAGGTTGCAGAAGGTGCCCTCCCAGACGCCGCCCTTCAGGACGTGCCGGGCCAGCTCGGTGGCCTGCTCGTGGTCCTCCTCGGCGATGCCCAGGGACAACACGCTCTGGCCTATGTACTCGCTTCCGGCGAAGCCGAACAGCTTCTTGGCGAAGGCGTTGATATGGATGATGTTGCTGAAGCGGTCACAGACGATGACCGCCATCTCCATCTGGCCGAGCACGGCCTCGGGCGCCAACTCGGGCTCGAAGGGGGGTTCGCCCCACTGCTTCATCCCCTCACCTCCGGCACCCGTTCGACGGCGAACGCGGCGCCCGCGGGCGGGAGGGAGCGGAGATCGTCGGCCAAGATCTCAGAGTTTCGCGACGAAGACGTGCTCGGCGATACGTCGTGGAAGTTCTGTCTCAGGGCCGTCCCCGGAGTCCTCACTGGTCACTCGCACACCATCGTCGCCAACCGCGAGCGTCACCTCGCGTCCGGGCTGAATCCCGACCTGCTTGAGTTTAAGCATAAGGTCATGATCGCTCTGGATCTGTTCGCTGATCCGCCGGATCACCGCGGGTTGTCCGTCCCGGGTGGCAACCGTCGTCATCGCGGTCAGGCTCTCGTCGTCCGCGGCCTGCTCCTCGCCGCCGTGGCCGCCGAGCTCCTCCAGACCGGGGATCGGGTTGCCGTGCGGGCAGTTCGTGGGGTTGTCCAGCAGCACCAGCAGCCGCCGCTCCACCGCCTCGGACATGACGTGCTCCCACCGGCAGGCCTCGGAGTGAACGTCCTCCCACGGCAGGCCGATGACGTTCACGAGCAGGCATTCGGCGAGACGGTGCTTGCGCATCACCCGCACCGCCAGGTCCCGTCCGGATCTGGTCAGTGCCAGGTGGCGGTCTCCCTCGACCCGCAGAAGGCCGTCGCGTTCCATGCGGGCGACCGTCTGGCTGACGGTAGGCCCGCTCTGGGAGAGTCGTTCGGCGATGCGCGCGCGCAGCGGAACGATCCCCTCCTCTTCCAGCTCGAACACCGTGCGGAGATACATCTCCGTGGTGTCGATCAGGCCGTGTGAGGTCAAGGTTCCTCCAGTCTCTGCGTCAGAGTTTACGTCTTCGGCCGCCCTCCAGATGCCCGGATGCCGGAGCCCGGTCAAGCGTTTTGCGGGTACGTCGTATTCCACTCAACTACAAAGGGCCGCCCCTCGGGGCGGCCCTTGTGACATTCGTTACAGGCTCTGGCTGCCCGCCACGTCCGCGAGGGGACGGGAACCGGGGCCGGTGTAGCGGGCGCTCGGGCGCACCAGGCGCCCGGTGCGCTTCTGCTCCAGGATGTGGGCGGCCCAGCCGGCGGTGCGGCCGCAGGTGAACATCGCGGGCATCATCGCGGTCGGGACCTCGGCGAAGTCCAGGATGACGGCCGCCCAGAACTCGACGTTCGTCTCGATCGGACGGTCGGGGCGGCGCGCGCGCAGCTCCTCCAGCGCGGCGTCCTCCAGCGCCTTGGCCGCCTCGTACCGGGTGGCGCCCAGCTCCTTGGCGGTGCGGCGCAGCACTCGGGCGCGCGGGTCCTCGGCCCGGTAGACGCGGTGGCCGAAGCCCATGAGCCGCTCCCCGCCGTCGAGGATGTCGGTGACGACCTTGCGGGCGTCGCCGAGCTGCTCGACCCGCTCGATCATCGGCAGGACGCGGGCCGGGGCTCCGCCGTGCAGCGGGCCGGACATCGCGCCGATCGCGCCGGAGATGGACGCGGCGACGTCCGCGCCGGTGGAGGCGATCACCCGTCCGGTGAAGGTGGAGGCGTTCATGCCGTGCTCGGCCGCCGAGACCCAGTAGGCGTCGATCGCCCGCACGTGCCGGGGGTCGGGCTCGCCCCGCCAGCGGATCATGAACTGCTCGGTGACGGTCCGGCCCTCGTCGACCCGCGACTGCGGCACGGCCGGGAGGCTCAGGCCGCGGGCGCTCTGCGCGGCGAAGGAGAGCGCCTGCGCGGAGACGCGGGCGAGGTCGGCGCGGGCCTCCTCGTCCGAGATGTCCAGCAGCGGGCGCATGCCGTAGACGGTGGCCAGAGTCGGCAGCGAGGCCTGCACGTCCACCCTGACGTCACCGGAGCGCACCGGCAGGAGGTGGGGTTCGGCGGGGGCCAGGCCCGGGTCGAACGAGTCGTCCACCAGCAGGCCCCACACCCGGTCGAAGGAGACCTCGCCGACGAGCTCCTCGATGTCCACGCCTCGGTAGCGGAGGGCACCGCCCTCCTTGTCGGGCTCGGCGATCTCGGTCTCGAACGCGACGACTCCCTCGAGCCCCGGCTTGAACTCAGACATACGGCCTGCCTTTCGGTTCCCCTGCGGTCGGTCGCCATGCATTGAACCGTGCTCGATTACCCACCAGTATCCCAGGGGGGTCACTTGGGTTCCAGGGGCAGGTGAAAAGCTTGACCACTGTGGATCGCCTTCCAACTGACCCAGCAGCCCTGAGAATCTCATACGAGAGGGGGGCGCTCACCGAGGAGTCCGCGCCCTCCGAGCCTCTGGCCCTGTTCACCGACTGGTTCGCGGACGCGGTGAACGCGGGGCTGCCCGACCCCAACGCCATGGTCCTGGCCACCGCCTCGGCGGACGGACAGCCGCGGGCCCGCACCGTTCTCCTCAAGGGGTTCAAGGAGGACGGTTTTCAGTTCTTCACCAACCACGCCTCGCGCAAGGGCCGGGACCTGGCGGAGAACCCCTGGGCGAGCCTGCTCTTCCTCTGGCATCCGCTGCAGCGGCAAGTGATCGTCATGGGCCGGGTCGAGAGGCTGCCCGAGGAGGAGTCCGCCGCCTACTTCCGCTCCCGTCCCTACGGCTCCCAGATCGGCGCCTGGGCGTCCCGGCAGTCCTCGGTGGTCTCCGGCCGGGAGGAGCTGGAGGACCGCTTCTCAAAATTGACCCTAAAATGGCCAGAACCGGACAGCGTCCCGGTGCCCGACTTCTGGGGCGGCTACCGGGTGATCCCCGACTCGGTGGAGTTCTGGCAGGGCCGGCCCGACCGGCTGCACGACCGGCTGCGCTACACCCGGGAGACCGGACCCCCGGACCACTGGCTACGGGAGCGCCTCGCCCCATGAGCAAACGACTGCTGCTCGACACCACACCCCTGCGCAACCCCGCCTACCGGCGGCTGTGGATCGGGCACGGCGTCTCCTTCACCGGCTTCCAGATCACCTCGGTGGCCGTGCCCGTGCAGGTCTACCAGATGACCGGGTCCTCCTTCTGGGTCGGCGTCCTGGGCGTGGTCAACCTGGTGCCGCTGATCGTCTTCGGCCTGTGGGGCGGCGCCGTCGCCGACCACATGGACCGGCGCAGGCTGCTGTTCCTCTCCTCGCTGCTGACCTGGATCGCCACCCTCGGCCTCCTCGCCCAGGCCGTCCTCGGCCTGGAGCTGCTCTGGCTGCTCATGGCCGTGGTGGCGCTGCAGTCCACCGGCTTCGCTATCTCCTCGCCGACCCGCGGCGCGATCGTGCCCCGGCTGTTCAGCGTCGAGGAGATCCCCGCCGCCAACAACCTCAGCTACACCTTCAGCCAGGCCGCCACCCTCGGCGGGCCGCTGCTGGCCGGGCTGATCCTCACCCGCTGGGACTACTCCTGGGCCTACGCCCTCGACGCGGTCCTGTTCACCGTCATGCTCTGGGCCGCCTTCAAACTGCCGTCGATCCCCCCGGTCGGCGGCCCCGAGGAGGTCCGCGGCGCACCCGGCCTGCGCTCCGTCCTGGACGGGCTGCGCTTCCTGTGGACCCAGCCGGTCCTGATGATGTCGTTCGTGGTCGACATCATCGCCATGGGCGTCGCGATGCCCCGCGCCCTCTTCCCCGAACTGGCCGACACCCGGTTCGGCGGCGAGTCCGCGGTCGGCTGGCTGTTCGCCGCGATCGGCATCGGCGCGGTCCTGGGAGGGCTGTTCTCCGGCTGGATCGGCCGGGTCAGGCGGCAGGGCCTGGCCCTGATCGTCTCGATCGTCCTGTGGGGCCTGGCGGTGGCCCTGGCCGGGCTGCAGCACTCGCTGTGGGCCGCGGTGGCGCTGCTGGCCCTGGGCGGCGCGGCCGACCTGGTCTCGGCGGTCTTCCGGACCACGATCCTGCAGACCTACGCGCCGGACGAGATGCGCGGCCGGATCCAGGGCGTGTTCACCGTGGTCGTCGCCGGCGGGCCGCGGCTGGGCGACCTGCGCGCCGGGATCACGGCCGTGGCCTTCGGCGCGGGCACCGCCTGGGTGCTCGGCGGCCTGGCCTGCGCGGTCCTCGTCGTCCTGGCGGGCCTGGCCTCCCCCGCCCTGCTGCGCTACCGGCCCGGCGTCCCACATCCCGGACCGGAGGAACGATCTTCCGAGCAGGTCACGTAGGCTTTCCCAATGTGAGCGACATCGTCATCCCCGCAGAGATCAAGCCCGCCGACGGCCGCTTCGGCTGCGGCCCGTCCAAGGTCCGCCCCGAGCAGCTGCAGGCGCTGTACGACTCCGGCAGCACCTACATGGGCACCTCGCACCGGCAGAAGCCGGTGAAGTCGCTGTTCGGCAGGATCCGCTCCGGGCTGGGCGACCTGTTCCAGCTGCCCTCCGGATACGAGGTCCTGATCAGCAACGGCGGCACCACCGCCTTCTGGGACGCCGCCGCCTTCGGCCTGGTGCGCCAGAAGTCCCAGCACGTCACCTTCGGCGAGTTCTCCTCGAAGTTCGCCAAGGTCGTCTCCGGCGCCCCGTGGCTGGACGAGCCGACCAAGGTCTCCAGCGACCCGGGCACCCACCCGGTGCCGGTCGCCGAGGAGGGCGTGGACGTCTACGCGCTCACCCACAACGAGACCTCCACCGGCGTCGCGATGCCGATCAAGCGTGTCGTCGAGGACGACTCGCTGGTCATGGTGGACGCCACCTCCGGCGCGGGCGGCCTGCCGGTCGACGTCTCCGAGACCGACGTGTACTACTTCGCGCCGCAGAAGTGCTTCGCCGCCGACGGCGGCCTGTGGGTCGCCCTGGTCTCGCCCAAGGCCCTCGCCCGGATCGACGAGATCGCCTCCTCGGGCCGCTACATCCCCGAGTTCTTCAACCTCACGACCGTGGTGGACAACTCCTCCAAGGACCAGACGTACAACACCCCCGCCGTGGCCACCGCGCTGCTCTTCGCCGAGCAGATCGAGTGGATGAACAAGAACGGCGGCCTGGCCTGGACCACCTCGCGCACCGCCGACTCCGCCTCCCGGCTGTACGGCTGGGCCGAGAAGTCCCAGGTCGCCGCCCCGTTCGTGGCCGACCCGGCGCAGCGCTCCCAGGTCGTCGGCACGATCGACTTCGCCGAGGGCGTCGACGCCGCCGCGATCGCCAAGGTGCTGCGCGCCAACGGCATCGTCGACACCGAGCCCTACCGCAAGCTGGGCCGCAACCAGCTGCGCATCGGCATGTTCCCGGCGATCGACCCGGCCGACGTCGAGGCGCTCACCACCTGCGTCGACTACGTGGTCGAACGCCTGAACGGGTGAGAGGCGCCACCTCCGGCCCCGGCATGGGCAGTCCGGACCCCGCAATAGGCTCATGAACGTGTACCGTCCCACCCGCTGGCTGCTGCCGACGATCCTGATCCTGCTCGTAGTGGCCGTGATCGTGGGAACGCTGCTGCAGTGAGCCAGATGACCTCACTGGTGCTCGCCGCCGTCCTCCCCCTGGGGGGCGGCGGCGACGCTCAGGTGGCCTTCACCCTCCAGGACAGCTCGATCACCGAGTCGTCCGGGCTGGCCGCCTCCTCGAGGCATCCCGGGATCGTCTACACCCACAACGACTCCGACGGGGCCCCGCAGATCTTCGCGGTGGACTCCTCGGGCCGCACGAAGGCCGTCTTCACCATCGCCGGGGCCACCGCCCGGGACTGGGAGGGCATCGCCCCGGGCCGTGACGAGGCGGGACGGCCCGCCCTCTACATCGCCGACATCGGCGACAACCTCAAGGGCGCCTGGCCGTACGTGACCGTCTACCGGGTCCGCGAACCGGACCGGATGAAGTCCCGGACGCTCCAGGCCACCGCCTTCCGCTTCACCTACTCCGACGGTGCCCGCGACGCCGAGTCGATCCTCATCGACCCCAGGGACAACCGGCTCTACGTCGCCTCCAAGGCGTTCGGGGCCGGGCGGCTCTACCGGGCGCCCCGCAAGCTCAGCTCCGCCCGCACGAACGTCCTGAGACCGGTCGGCTCCGCGCACTCCTTCGCCACCGACGGCGCCTACGCGCCGGACGGCAGCTCCTTCGTCATCCGCGGTTACTTCTCCGCGACGCTCTACCGAGCCCCGGACGAGCAGATCACCCTGATGTCCCTGCCCTCGCAGGAGCAGGGCGAGGCGATCACCTACACCCCCGACGGGCGCGCCCTCCTCATCAGTTCCGAGGGCGAGGACCGCCGGGTCTGGCGGGTGCCGCTCCCCGAGGAGGCGCTGCCCGCCCCCGCGCCGGGGAAGTCCTCGCCGGCGTCCGGCGAGCCGCCGGACAACGAACCGGATAACGAATCGGAAAGCCCCGGAACTAACCGGGGGCTCGGATTGTTCGTCGTCGTGGGTGCGGTGGTGGCGGCGGTCGCCTACAGCCGCAGACGAAAGTGAGTGGAGCGTGTCACTATTCCTCCTGTGGACCACGAGCTCGTCGGCCTGAGGGCTGAGGGCCGACGCCCGCCGGGCGGCGCGCCCTTCTCCCTGCTGGCCCTCGCCTTTGCGTTCGTCCCGTTGAGCCCGCCCTGGCTGTGGGCTGCCCTCGTCCTCGGCTTCGCCGCGCTGCCCCTGATCGTCCCCGGCCCCCGGCCCGGCCCGTCCTGGCGGCTGTCGCCGGACGGCCTGGAGCTGGTCGACCGGAACGGCCGCGTCCTGCAGGGTTACTCCCCCGGCCGCATACAGGAGCTGTCGATCAGCGCCGACGAACTGGTGCTGACCGTCCACCACAAGTTCGGCACCACCCAGCTGGGGACGCTGCCGGAGATGGGGTTCGAGCCGCACGCGTTCTTCGTGACCGCGCGTCGGCTCGGCCTGGGCATCAGGGTGGTCGACGGCGACTTCGCGCCCGACCCCGACGAGGAGCAGGACTACCTGGACGTCGAGGCGTCCCTCATGGCCGCGGTCGTGGAGCCCGCCGAGACCAGGGGCGAGCCGGTCGTCCTCGCCTCCCGGGTCCGGCGTTCGGCGCGGTTGCGGCTGGTGCTGCTGGGCGCCGCCGCGGTCGTGCCCGCCTGGCTGATGGTGGTGCTGGCCGCGGTGCAGGGCACCCCCACTCCGGCCTCGCGGTTCGGCGCCGGGCTGTGGGCGCTGGCCGGATCCGTCGTGCTGCTGGCGGTCCGGCGCAGGCTGCGCCGGACCGCCCCGGTGCGCTGGACGATCTCCGCCGAGGCGGTGCAGGGGCTGCCCGCCTCCTCGATCGGGGCGATCCTGCTGGGCCCCGGGCCCGAACTCGACGCGATGACCGGGGAGCCGGACTACGCCCCGCTGACGGCCGTGGTCTTCGACCACCGGCTGCGGGTGCTGCGGTACCTGCACGCCCGGGGCGTCGACGAGTTCCAGCTGGCGCACACCCTCGACGAGCACGGCTACAAGGTGATCTCGACCGCGCCCGCCTCGCCCAAGCCGTCGGAGTACGGCCTGGAGGGGCTGCCGGAGATCTTCTCCCAGGTGCCGGGGGGACGGCTCGTCGTCGGCGAGGACGGCCTGGGCTGGGCCGACATGGCCGGGGACGTCATGCTCAAGATGCCCGCCGACCGGATCGGCGTCATCGAGCTGCTGACCGTCGACGGCCACGCCTGGCTGCGGGTGTACGACAACGAGGGCGAGGAGTTCCTGACCGCCCCGCTCAAGGCGCTGCGCATCGCCCGCACGGACCTGCGGGAGAAGGCCCGCAACGCGGGTCTCCCGGTGACGGACGCCGAGTACGAGGCCTATCTGAGCGCGGCCTTCCACGGCGCGGTCTCCACCCTCGCCGCCGAGGACCCGGTGCCGCCGCCCGTCCCCGAGGCGGGGCCCGGCGCCCTGCTGGACGCCACCGCGCGCTCGCGCCTGTGGGGGTACGGGGTCACGTCGGCGATCTGCCTGCTGGTGGCGATGACCGCGGCCTGGCTGTTCACCGGGTTCGGCGCGGTGCTCGCCTGGTCGGTGCCGGGCGGGCTGCTGGCCGGGCTGGCCGGGTCCTGGCTGCATGACCGCAACCGCTCCCAGCTGCGGGTGTCGGCGCACGGCATCGCCTCGGTGACCCGGCTGGGCCGGACCGACTGGAGCCTGCGCCGGGAGACCGTCGGGGGGGTCGGCATCGACCACTCGGCCGAGGGGGTCCCCCGGCTGGTGGTGTGGAGCCCCGGCGGGCGGGTGCTGCGCCGGGTGACGTTCGCGCCCGACCTGTCCGAGCTGCGCAGGGCCTGCGAGAAGTACGGGCTGCCCTGGGGGCCGCCGGACCGCGGCGGCTCCGCCGCGCCTCCGGAGATCTGACCCGGCCGGTCAGCGCTCCCGCAGGGGCCAGTTCGCCAGGGACTCGTAGCGAAGGCCGCGGCGCCCGCCGCCCGGGTGGCTGAGGACGAGGTGGATCTCCCCCGCCGTCCAGGGGGCTCCCGCGAAACCGGACAGCCGTTCGGCGAGCGGGCGCAGGTCGCGCGGGACACGGGAGCGGGCCAGGGTCAGGTGCGCGTGGTAGGCGCGGTACCTGTCCACCTCCGCCCCTGCCGCCTCCCCCGCCTCCGCGACGGCTCCGGCCAGCCCGGAGAGGGCCTGCAGGTCCCCTTCGATCCCCGCCCACAACACCCGGGACCGGGATCCTCCCCGCGGGAAGGCGCCCGCGCCGGAGAAGGCCAGTTCCAGGGCGGGGCGGTCCGCCGCGCGTTCCAGCCCCGGCAGGAGCAGCCGGTGGCCGACCTCGTCGACCTCCCCGTAGAAGGCGAGCGTCACATGCCACAGATCGCGGCTCATCCAGCGCAGGCCGGGCCAGGAGGCCCTGACCTCGGCCAGCTCCTCGGCCAGCTCGTCCAGGGCCTCCTCGGACGGAATGAGAGCCGCGAAGAGCCTCATCTCATGCCCGTTCGATGATCCGGCCGTGGGCGTTGAGGACATGGCCCAGCAGCGCGGGCGGGCGGGTGCCCGCGCCGTCGGGGAGCACCTCGGGGGTGAGGATCCAGTCGCCGCCGACCCAGGCGTCCGACAGCACCCCCTCGCCGGACGGCAGGGTGTGGCCCGACTGCTTGATCCGCAGCGCCCGCACCGAGTCGTCCGTGGGGGTCTCGGTCTCCACGCAGATCACCGGGACGCCCAGCCGCGGTCCGTCCTCGACCAGCCGCATCAGCCGGTCGCCGTGCTCCTCCAGGGCCGCGCCCACGTCGAAGACCACCAGCAGCCGGACGGGGGGCACGCCTGGCAGCAGAGCCGAGTCGTCGCCGCCGACCGCCCGCAGGTCGATGAGGTCGATCAGCCGACTCAGGCGGTGGGCAGCCTCCCGGCCGGCGGCGACCCCGCCGCCGCACAGCAGGTTGACCGTGGCGGGCGGCAGCCCGTGCAGCCAGCCCGCGCCCGACAGGCCGGTGGGGTCGACGACGTCCAGCCCGCAGACGCCCGGGGGCACCGCGGCGAAGAACCGGGTGACCAGGGACCAGGCGAAGGCCACCGGATCGTGCGGGGTCAGGCCCCGGTTGATCCAGACCATGCGCCGCCAGGGCATGCGCAGGACGAGCGGGATCCGGAGGGTGGTGATCTCCTCGGCGTTGAGGTGGCCCAGCAGCAGGCCCTCGCCGAGCTCCTCGCCCGGCTCCCAGGTCAGCCAGGCGGGGCTGTCGAAGGACGACAGCTCGGCGCCCGCCACGCCCTCGTGCGCGGCCAGCTCCCCCGCCAGCTGGGTCATGTCGGTGGTCAGCCGCTCGGTCGCGGCCTGCATGAGCTGCTGGGAGCGTCCCGGGGCGGCACGGCCGCCGATCTCGTCCTCCCTGATCACCAGGGCGTGGTCCATCGACGCCCGGTAGGCGGCGAGCGACCGGCTGGCGTCCTCCCAGACCAGCCAGGCCCGGTCGGTGAACGGCACTCGCCCGGCGTCCGGTCCGCGGCCGGGCGTCTCGGCGGGCGGCGGCGGAGCCTGCGGGGGCACGGCGGAGCCGCCCTGGGGCCGCGCTCCGTAGAGAGGGGACGGCCCGTCCGGCTCCGGCTGGACCCGGGGCGGGGCCGGCGGAGGAGGGCCGGGGTCGTCCACCTGGACGCCGTGCGCGGTGACCAGGGCCGCGAGCCCGGCCGCGTACCCCTGGCCGACGGCCCTGACCTTCCAGGAGTCCTGGCGCCGGTACAGCTCCAGGGCGATCAGGGCGGTCTCGTCGGCCAGCCGGTCGATGGTGAAGCTGTGGTCCCCGACCCGCACCGTCGGCGGCGGGACCGTCGACAGCGGCGCGTGGTCGGCGAGGCTGAGCGCGACCAGGACGGCGTGGACGTCGGAGGGGACGGCCGGCAGGTGGATCTCCAGCGCGTCCTGCGACCAGCGCACGCCGGGCCCCTCGGGGGCGTTGTAGAAGACCAGGTCGGCGTCCGAGCGCACCCGCAGGTCCCGGCCGACGAGCAGCGCGCTCAGATCGACCGGGGCCGCGCAGGAGCAGGTGACGGTGAGCCCGGCGGCGCTCAGCGGGGCGTTGGCCCCCCGGATGAGCTCGGCCACGGATCAGGCGTGGGCCGCGATCGCCGGAAGCATGTCCTGGAACGTCCGGCCCATGCTGGGCTCGCCGATGGCGCCGAGCTTCCACTCCTGGCCGTGCCGGTAGAGCCGGGCCATCACCATGCCGGTGTGCGCGCCGCCGCCGGTGAGGGTGTAGCGGGCCAGTTCCTGGTTGGTGCTCTCGTCCACCAGCCGGCAGAAGGCGTTCTGCACCTCGTTGAACGTCTGGCCCTGGAAGGAGCTGACCGTGAAGACCAGGGAGGTGACGTGGACCGGCACCCGGCTCAGGTCCACGATGATCGACTCGTCGTCGCCGTCTCCGGCGCCGGTGAGGTTGTCGCCGGTGTGCCGGACCGAGCCGTCCCGGCTGGTCAGCTGGCCGAAGTAGACGACGTCGGCGACCTGGTGGTCGGCGAAGAGCACCACCGAGGCGTCGAGGTCGATGTCCTGCTCGCGGGAGCCGAAGAAGCTCTTCTTCTTGACCGCGTCCCAGCCGAGGCCCATCCGGACCACGGCGAGCCCTCCACCGCCGGGCTTCTGCAGCGAGATCCGCTGCCCCTTCTGCAACGAAACAGTCACGACGTCGCCCCTCCACGTTCGGTTGTCCGAGTATCCAGCTTTGCAGCAGGGCCGCAGGTTGTCATCTGACATGAGCCTATGCCGAAGACACGACGGTTTCGCGGCGTATCCGGGGATAAGCGATCACGGCACCGGCGGTCAGGACCGCCACCGCCCCGCCCAGGACGATCGAGGACCTGGCCCCGAACGTCTCGGCGAGCCGGCCGACGATCGGCGAGGCGATCGGGTTGGTGCCCATGAACACCAGCATGTACAGGGCCATCACCCGGCCCCGCATCTCCCCCGAGACGCCCAGCTGCATGGTGGAGTTGGCGGCCGTGGTGAAGGTCATCAGCGCCAGCCCGGTCGGGACCAGCATGACCAGGAAGGCCGGCCAGGTCGGCATCAGCCCTACCAGGATCTCGAACACGCCGAAGACCAGCACCGCGCCGTACAGCAGCCGCCTGCTGGGCGCGACCCGGCGGGCCGCCAGCAGCGCGCCGCTCATCGAGCCCAGCGCCAGCAGGGTACTGGCCAGGCCGAACTCCGAGGCGCCCCTGCCGAAGACCTCGGTGGCCACCAGCGAGGTCGTGATCTGGAAGTTCATCGAGAAGCCGGCCACCAGCGCGACCGTGACCAGCACGGTGACCAGGTCCGGACGGCTCCGGATGTAACGCAGCCCTTCCCGCAGCTGGCCCTTCTTGCGGGGGACGGGCGGCAGCACGTGCAGCTCGTCCTCGCGCATCAGCCACAGGCCGAGGATCACCGCGCCGAACGAGGCGGCGTTGATCAGGAAGACCGGTCCGGTGCCGACCAGGGCGATCAGCACGCCCGCGACGGCGGGGCCGATCATCCGGGCGCCGTTGAAGGTGGCGCTGTTCAACGCGATGGCGTTCGGCAGGTCGTCCTTGCCGACCATCTCGACGACGAAGGTCTGCCGCGCCGGGTTGTCGAGCACCGTCGCCATGCCCAGGACGAACGCCAGGAGGTACACGTGCCAGACCTGGGCGCCGCCGGTGACGGCCAGCACACCCAGGACCAGCGCGGGCAGGCCGAGGCCGAGCTGACTGATCATGAGCAGCTTCCGCCGGGGGTAGCGGTCGACGATCACCCCTCCCCACAGCCCGAACAGCAGCATCGGCAGGAACTGCAGGCCGGTGGTGATGCCCAGGGCCGTCCCGCTGCCGTGGGTCAGCTGCAACACCAGCCAGTCCTGGGCGATGCGCTGCATCCAGGTGCCGACGTTGGAGATCACCTGGCCGGACATGAAGAGGCGGTAGTTGCGGTTCCGCAGGCTGCGGAACATGCCGCCCCTCAGCTTCTGCTGAGCCGCTCCAGGATCGGCACCGCCCGTTCCAGCACGGCCCTCTCCTCCTCGCTCAGCGCCGCCACCCGCAGCGCCAGCCAGGCCTCCTTGCGCCTTCTGTGCTCGTCCAGCAGCGCACGGCCCGCCTCGGTCGCGGCGAGGACCACCTGCCGCCGGTCGGTCGCATGGGGCCGCCGGGCGACCAGCCTCGCCGCCTCGAGCGCCGCGACCGTCCTGGTCATGGAGGGCGGTTTGACGTGCTCGTGCTCGGCCAGTTCGCTCGGCGTCATCTCGCCGTGCCGCTCCAGCACCGCCAGCGCCGAGAACTGCGTGACCGACAGGTCGCCTCCCACCTGGGCCCGCAGCCTGCGCGACAGCCGGGCCACCGCGATCCGCAACTCCTCGGCCAGGCCGGAGCCCGTCGTCCTCGTGGTCTCGTTCATCATCACATTCGTTAGCAAGAGTCATTACCCTTGCTAACGACCTTCCCGGATCGTCTATTCCCGCATCGCCCAGCAGCCCCGCACCCTATACCGGCGAGGGGTATCCCCCGCGGCCGTGACCGGTCGCGGGACGCCGATAGTGTGGCCGACATGCCGACACATCCCCGCCGGCCCCAACCGGAACCGCTGAAGACCAACGACGTGCACACGGCGATCGCGGGCACCGTCGTCTGGACGGTGGCGCTGCTGGTGCTGCTGGTGATCGGGCTGCCCGAGGACCAGCGCTGGTGGCTGTGGGTGTGCATGACGGGCGCGGCCATCGGGGTCTTCGCCTGCTGGTTCATCCCCCGCATGCAACGGACGCGGGCCGCCGAGGAGGCCCGGGCCGTCGAGGGCGCGCGGACCGCGGAGGAGACGCCGGCCACGCGGGAGGCGCGGTCCGGCCGGGAGGGCGGGGACGGGACGGGCGGCCGTCCGCCGCTCAGCTGAGATCGGCCTCGGCCAGCAGCAGGGCAGCCGATTCCGGCGCGGTCAGCAGCGCCGCCAAGGACTGCCGGTCGGCCCACCGGCCCAGCTCCCAGGCGATGGCGCGGGCCAGACCCTCCGGACCCGACGCGTGCGGGCGTCCGTCGTACCACCACGGCACCTCGCGGCCGTGCACGACCAGCCTCTCGTGGTGCAGGTAGCTCTCCGGAGCCTCGGGGAACAGCTCGCGGACGATCTCGGGCACCTCGCGCTCGACGCCCGGGGAGTCCGGCCCGCCCGGCACCTCGTCCGAGGCCAGCGGCAGCTCCAGCAGTTCGGCCAGGGCCTCGGCGCGGGCGTGCGGCAGCAGCACCAGCGGCTGGTCGGCCAGCAGCGGCAGCGCGTACGGGACGTCCACCACGATGGCGTCCTCGGCCGGGACGACCTCGACCGAGCCCCCGGCCACCGCGCGCACCTCGTCCGGAGGCAGGAGGTCGGGGGCGTGCGACAGCCAGGTCCACAACTCCCTGAGCTGGTCGCGCCGCACCGGCCGCCCCGGATCGGCCAGCCGGTCCAGCAGCTCGTCCGGCGGGACGTCGGCGAGCGTCCGCCGGACGCCCAGCGCCCCGGCGAACTCCGGGTCCAGGAACCGCGGCGCCGGGTCGTACAGGCCCTCCAGCAGCGGGTCGGCGTCATGGGCGCGGCGCACCCCGCCGAGGACCTCGTGACGGGCGAGCCACCAGGAGGTGTAGGAGGGGACCCGGGTGCCGTCCATCAGCGACAGCGGCTCGACGACCGCCTCGCGGTAGGGCGGGCGGGCCAGCAGCGGCAGCGCCGCCTCCCAGTCCTGGACCAGCTCCAGGTCCCGGACGGCCACCAGCTCCGGCAGGTACCCCGAGGGGACGTCCCAGTCCTCGACGCCGTCCAGGCCGAGCTCGTCCAGGGTCTCGGGGTCGTTCAGATCGACGTCCGCGACGCGCAGGAGCGCGAAGCCCCGCAGCACCCCGGCGTTCTCCAGCGCCACGGCCCCGTACCGCTCGACCAGCCCCGGATCCACGATCCCGAAAGGCGAGTCCTCCCCCATCACCCGGCGCAGCGGGGAGTCCTCGAACAATAGCTCGCCCGCCGGGTACGGCTCGCCGTCCTCACCGGGCAGCGCCAGCTCGGCCAGCCAGGGCTCGGCGGGGCCCGACAGCGCGCCGGTCAGCGTCAGCACCGCGTCGGCGATCGCGGCGCGCTCCTCAGGGTCGTCCAGGTCGAGGGAGCCCTCGACCGCGGCCCGTACCGCCGGGTCGGCGAGCACCTGGCGGGGGCCGGCCTCCACCGCCCCGAGCCGGACCAGCAGCGGGTGGTCGGCGTCCGGGTCGGCGATCCGCAGGCCCAGCACGGCCGCCCGTCCCGGCTCCGGCAGGTCCCGGGCCAGCAGCACCCCGCGCGGCCCGCGGACCAGCCGTCCGTCGGCCAGCGGCACCGGCAGCGCGCCCAGCTCCCCGGCGTCCACCCCGCCCAGCGCGTCGTAGACCCCCCGCCACCAGGCGGGTTCGCGGTCCAGCCCCGCGAGCGCGTCCACCACGTCCGCGGGGGACATGCGCCGCACGCCCAGCGCCCGCATCGCGCGGTGCCCGGCGGGCCAGGCGGCGGGCAGCAGGCCGGGGACCACCCCGCTCAACATCTCCACCAGCGGGGCGGGGCCGTCCACCGCCACCGCGTCCCGGCCCCTGACCCCGGCCCCCGCGTCCTCGGCGAGCGGCAGCAGCGGGGCCTCGGGCAGGCGCCGGAGCACGGCCCGGCGCAGCGCCCCGTCCAGCACCCCCGCCGGGACCGGGCTCGGCACCAGGTCGAGCAGGCCGGTGTCCCCGGCTCCGGCGAGCAGTTCCAGATAGGCCTCGGCGGCCCGGTCCACCAGGAAGTCCGTCAGCGCGCCCGGCTCCGCCCTCCTGCGGTCGGAGGCGAGCGGAAGGCTCGCGATCAGCAGGGCCGGGAAGTCCAGCGGCTCGGCGGTCGGCGTGGGCGCGTACAGCACCTCACCGCCGGCCGGCGGGGCGTCCAGCGGGCCGCGCGGTTCGGCCCGCACCGCCCAGCGCACCGACCAGAACGGGCGTCCCCGCTCCTCGGCGGGCCGGTCGGCCAGCAGTTCCCCGGGGATCTCGCCGTGGGCCTCGGCCGTCCGCCAGCGGGAGACCGTCTCCCGTTCCTCCCCCGGCGGGCCGTCCTCGGTCTCGGTGACGGTGACGGTGACGGTCTCGGGGGTGGGGCGCGCGGCCCGCAGCAGGCGGGTCCGCCCGTCCACGGTGACGGTGAGGGTCGCCAGGGCGGGCAGCGCGAGCAGGAGCGGAGCCCCCAGCTCGGCGAGCTGACCGCGCAGCGACCGCTCGGCCGCCTCGTCGCGGAGCGGGAGGGTGACCCGGGTCGTGAAGCCCTCCGGCGGGACGTCCTCGGCGGGGAAGGGCAGCCGCAGGACCGGGACGTGACCGTGCCGCGCCGCCAGTTCCCCGGCCAGGGCGGGAATTCCCTCGACCAGGGCGCGGGTGCGCTCCGCCGACCAGGCGACGGCCCCCGTGAGGGAGGCGACGGACGGTTCGTCGCTCACCGAGACGACCGCGGTGAACCCCACCCCGAAACGGCCCGCCGAGTCGGCTCCGCGCTTGGTGGAGGCGCGCAGCGACGACAGGGACTCCACGCCCTCGGCGGTGAGCGGCGCCCCGGTGTTCGCGGCCGTCAGCGTCCCGTCCCGCAGGACCAGCCGCAGATGCCCGGGCACCCCGGCCCGCTGGGCGGCGTCGGCGGCGTTCTGCGCCAGCTCGACCAGGACCCGGTCGCGGTAGCCGCCGAGCGCGTAGTCCTCCTCGGCGTTGGCGTCCTCCCGGAAGCGCGCGGGCGAGGACGTCCAGGTTTCCAGGACCCGGGCCCTCAGCCCGGCGGTGCCGAAGGGATCCTCCATGGTCAGCTGTGGCCGAGGGCTTCCTCGTCGGACACCTCGTCCTCGGGCGGCTCGGGGCCCTCCGCGACGCCGGACATCTGGTAGAGGGCCAGCTCGTCCAGGATCAGCGGCGGGGCCTCGGCCGCCGAGGGCACCACGACGGCCTCGGAGTGGGCGCCGCAGCCGTGGTCGGCCGAGACGGCGCGGCCGTCGTCGGGCGCGTGCTCGTTGGCGCAGACCCCGAAGAGCCGGCGCAGGCCGCCGGCGAGCGGAACGTAGAAACCGCAGGTGCTGCACTGGGCGGGAGCGGCCACGGCGATCGGGGCGTGCGGGCCGGCGGTGCCCTCGTACCAGCGTTCGGCGGCCTGGTCCCGGCCCTCGAACGACAACACTCTGGCCCGGCCCAGGCCGAGCTCCCACTGGGCCTGCTCGTCGAGGTCCTCCTCGGGCTGGGCGAAGCCGGGCGCCAACCGCGCGTCGTCGGGCGCGGTGGGCAGCAGGTCGCCGGGGCCCAGGTCGCCGGGGCGCAGCCGGTCGAGCCACGGCACCCATTCGGGCGGCAGGACCGCTTCCTCACCGGGGAGCAGGGCCGTCTCGGAGACGGTGACGACCTTGGCGCGCGCCGCGCGGGCCACCGTGACGGCCCAGCGCCAGCCCCGGTAACCGAAGTCGGTGCAGGCGAAGAAGTGGGTCACCACCCGGTCGCCTTCGACGGCGTACCCGAGGTGCTCGCCCACTTCGGAGGGCCTTGCCGTCTCCTTCGCGGCCTCCAGCGCCAGGTCGACGGCTTCGACGCAGGCCGGGTCCGCGACGGAGCGGCCGCGGCGGGCTGGGGCGGAACGGAGTGACGTCACAGACCGATTGTCACCCATGCCGGGGCATGACCGTGCACCCCTCCCCGTCCCGCGTGGCCTCCGGACCGTCTCCGGCCACTCCCGGAACCCTGTTTCGGCTGCTGCTGAACGGTGGTTCCGGACCAAACTTAAAGAGAGGCCAACTTCCCGGGCCGTTCCTTGAAATGACGGCCGTGATGGCGGGATCCGACCCGGATCCGGCCCCTCGCGGGCGTCCGCCGGGCCATCGGCGGACGATAAGGAGTATGCCGTTTTGCCGTAAGGCATTAGCCTTGTACGGATCACAGAACACGCAGCCAGACAGAGGTCCGCCGTGCCCAGTGGCAAGGTCAAGTGGTACGACACCGACAAAGGTTTCGGTTTTCTCACCCGCGATGACGGGGGTGAGGTTTTCGTGCATTCCTCCGCACTTCCCGCCGGAACGAAAACCCTGAAACAGGGCCAACGGGTCGAGTTCGGGGTGGTCGAAGGCCGCCGCGGCCAGCAGGCCCTGTCCGTCAGGGTGGTCGACACCCCGCCCTCGGTGGAGAAGACCATCGCCAAGGCCAAGCGCAAGCGGCCCGACGACATGGTCCTCATCACCGAGGATCTGATCAAGCTCCTCGACCACGTCTCGGAGACCTACCGGCGCGGAAAACACCCGTCAGGTTCCGAAGCACGCAAGATCGCAACCGTTCTGCGCGCCGTCGCCGACGACATCGACGCATGACCTGCCCTAGGCTTCTGGGGGAGGATCACATCAATGAGCAGAACGACGCGCGAACGGATCGTGGCCGAAGCGCTGCGCCTGTTCGCCGACCGCGGTTACGCCGCGACGTCGGTGGCCGAGATCGAGGCCGCCGCCGGGCTGTCCCCCGGCGCCGGCGGCCTCTACCGCCACTTCCCGTCCAAGCAGGAAGTGCTGGCCGCCGCCGTGCGCGAGCGCATCGAGCGCACCCGCGACCAGGTCAACACGGTCCTCGCCGAGTCCGAGCAGCTCAAGAGCAAGCCGCTCGACCTGCGGCTGCGGATGACCTGCCACGCCGGCATCGCCAAGATGCGCGAGGAGCAGGACCTCATCCGGGTGCTCTTCCGCGACCTCGACCAGTTCCCCCAACTGGTCGCCGACATGCGGGACGGCGTGGTCAACCCCCTGTACGAGAGCATCGCGACCTGGCTGGCCACCCAGCCCGAGTTCAAGGGCAAGGACGAGGACTGGCAGGCGATCGCGGCGATCCTCGGCGGTTCGGTGGTCAACTACTGGCTGGCCAGCGAGTCGCTGTACCAGACCCCGGTCAAGACCGACGAGAAACGTTTCGCAGCCGCCTGGGCCCGGCTGGCCCTGGGACTGCTGAACCAGAACTAGCGGGCCTGCTTGGACAGTTACGGGGACTGGCTCCGCGGGCGCACCGACGAACAGTTGCGCGCCCTGGTCTCCGCACGGCCCGAACTGATCACTCCCGTCCCCGCCGACCTGGCCGCCCTGGCCGCCCGCGCCGTCACCCCCGCGGCGGTCAACCGCGCGCTGGACCGGCTGGACCGCGCGGCCCTGGCCGTCCTCGAAGCCGTCATCGTCCTGCCCTCCCCCACCCTCACCTCGCTGAGGAAGGCGCTGGGAGCGCGGTGCGCCGAAGCCGTGGAGCGGCTGCGGGACCAGGGCCTGGTGTGGCCGGGCCCCGCCCGCACCCTGCGGGTCGCCCCCGGAGTCCGGGCGGCGATCACCCACCCGGCCGGGCTCGGGCCGCCCGCCCGGGAGGCCCTGGCGGCCCTGCCCCTGGACAGGCTGCTGGAGCTCGCCGAGGACCTGGGCGTCTCCACCGCCTTCGCCAGCGCCTCCGGGCTCGCCGAGGCCCTCGCCGGAGTACTGGCCGATCCCGGCCCCCTCGTCCGGGACGCCGGGCCCGAGGCCGGTGCGGCGCTGGAGCACCTGACCTGGGGGCCTCCCACCGGCCGGATCGAGAACGCGCGACGGCCGGTGCGCCTGGCCGAGGCGCGCAGCCCCGTCGAGCGCCTGCTGGCCCGGGGCCTGCTGATCGCCACGGACGACCGGACGGTGACCCTGCCCCGCGAGGTCGGGCTGCACCTGCGCCAGGGCGCGCTCTTCTGCGAGGACGTGGTCACCCCGCCGGCGCCGTCCGGGACCACCCGGTCCCGGAGGCTGACCGACCAGATCGCCTCGGGGCAGGCCTTCACCCTCCTGCGGCTGACCGAGGACCTGCTGGAGCACTGGGGGGTGAACCCGCCGCCGGTGCTGCGCTCCGGCGGCCTGGGCGTCCGCGAGCTCAAGGCCGCCGCGGCCCTGCTCGACCTGACCGAACGCGACACCGCGCTGGTCGTCGAGACGGCCTACGCGGCGGGCCTGCTCGCCCGCGACGCCGTGTCCTCGCAGTGGCTGCCCACCCGCACCTACGACCTGTGGCTGCTGCGCGACGCGGCCGCCCGCTGGACCGACCTGGCCTACGCCTGGCTGGGGACCGACCGGGTGCCCGGCCTGATCGGCGAACGCGACGCCAGGGACAAGACGATCAACGCCCTGTCCGACGAGCCCGTCCGGCCCTCCGCCCCGTGGATCAGGCGCGAGACGCTGGAGGTGCTGGAGGCGCTCCCCGAGGGGCTCGCGCCCGCCGAGGAGTCGGTGCTGCGGGCGCTGGCCTGGCGGCACCCCCGGCGCACGGGCGGCCTGCACGACCGGATCGTCTCGTGGACCCTGCACGAGGCGGCCTTTCTCGGGGTCACCGGGTTCGGCGCCGCGGCGTCCTACGCCGGAGCGCTCCTGGCCGGGGAGGACCTCGCCGAGACTCTCGGCGCGCTGCTGCCCGAGCCCGTCGACCAGGTGATGCTCCAGGCCGACCTGACGGCGGTCGCGCCCGGCCCGCTCGTGCCCGACCTGGCGCGGGAACTGGCGCTGGCCGCCGACGTGGAGTCCAAGGGCGGGGCGACCGTCTACCGGTTCACCCCCGAGTCCGTGCGGCGGGCGCTGGACGCCGGGCGCACCGTCTCGGACCTGCTCGATCTGCTCGCGCGGCACAGCAGCACCCCCGTCCCGCAGCCGCTGGCCTACCTGGTCGAGGACGTCGGGCGCCGGCACGGCCGGCTCCGGATCGGCACCGCCCTGTCGTACGTCCGCTGCGACGACCCGGCGGCCCTGGACGAGATCCTCGCCGACCGCCGCGCCGCGACCCTGCGCCTGTACCGGCTGGCTCCGACGGTGCTGGCCTCCCGCCTGTCCCGCCAGGAGCTGCTGGAGGCGCTGCGTTCCGTCGGCTTCTCCCCCGTCCCCGAATCGGCCGAGGGCGGGCTGGTGGTCACCCGGCTGGACGCCCGGCGCGCCGAGCCCGCGGCTCGGCCGCCCGCCGAGCATGAGCAGCTCGTGGACGAGCAGGTCGCCGCCGCGGCGATCCGGGCGCTGCGCGCGGGCGAGGAGGCGGCCTCGGTCGGCGCGCCCACCGGGGAGCTTCCGCGCACCCCGTCGGTGTCCATGATCGAGGAGCTGCGCGCCGCCATCGGCACCCGGCTGTGGATCGGCTACCTGGACCAGCAGGGCCAGGCCTCCAGCCGGATCGTCGAACCGGTGCGGGTGGACGGCGGCTACCTGACGGCGTATGACCAGACCAGGGCTTCCATCCAGCGTTTCGTGCTGCACCGCATCACCGGCATACGGAAAATCTGAACCCATCGATACTCTGCACAGTCCTACAGGTATGGACGAGAAGGTCTCCCCGTGAGCTATCCCCCGCAAGACCCCTACGGCTACGGCTACGGCATCCCCGGCCACCCGAACCAGTACGGGAACCAGTACGGGCCGTTCATCCCGCCGCCCGCTCCGGCGAGCAACGGCGCCGCCGTGGCCGCGCTGGTCGCCAACATCCTGCTCACCATCACCTGCTGCGGTCTGCTGGCCGTTCCGGGCATCGTCACCGCCGCGATGGCGGTGGGCCGGGTCAACACCGACCCGGTCTCCGCCAAGAACCTCACCATGTGGAGCTGGGTGATCTTCGGCGCCGCCGTCCTCGTGGGAATCGTACTGCTGGTCCTCTTCTTCGCCATGGGCATCTCCGGCTCCTTCGAGGAGTCCACCACCGGCGGCGACGGCATCACCGTCTGATCCCGGCACGGAATCCCACCCGCACCGGCGCGCAGGAACACCGGCACCCTCTCCGGTGTTGCAGACTCGATGCCTATGAATGATGGTCCGTTGATCGTGCAGTCGGACAAGACGCTGCTGCTGGAAGTCGATCATGAGCGGGCGGGTGATTGCCGTCGGGCCATCGCGCCCTTCTGCGAACTGGAGCGGGCGCCCGAGCACGTCCACACCTACCGGGTGACGCCGCTGGCGCTGTGGAACGCGCGGGCGGCCGGGCACGACGCCGAGCAGGTCGTCGACGCGCTGATCGAGTACTCGCGCTACCCGGTGCCGCACGCCCTGCTGGTGGACGTCGCCGACACCATGGGGCGGTACGGGCGGCTGCGGCTGGAGAAGCACCCCGCCCACGGGCTGGTCATGATCTCGACCGACCGGGCCGTGCTGGAGGAGGTGCTGCGGTCCAAGAAGATCAAGCCGCTGCTCGGCGACCGGGTCTCCGAGGACACCGTGGTCGTGCACCCGTCCGAGCGGGGCACCCTCAAGCAGGCGCTGCTCAAGCTGGGCTGGCCCGCCGAGGACCTCGCCGGGTACGTGGACGGCGAGGCCCACCCGATCGACCTGAACGAGACGGGCTGGTCGCTGCGGCCCTACCAGAAGGACGCCGCCGAGGCGTTCTGGCAGGGCGGTTCCGGGGTCGTGGTGCTGCCCTGCGGGGCCGGCAAGACGACGGTCGGCGCGGCGGCCATGGCGCACGCGCGGGCGACCACGCTGATCCTGGTCACCAACACCGTCAGCGTCCACCAGTGGAAGCAGGAGCTGATCCGCCGCACCAGCCTCACCGAGGACGAGATCGGCGAGTACTCGGGCGCCAAGAAGGAGATCCGCCCGGTCACCATCGCCACCTACCAGATCATGACGTCCCGGCGTAAGGGCGCCTACGGGCACCTGGAGTTGTTCGACGCCCGCGACTGGGGCCTGGTGATCTACGACGAGGTGCATCTGCTGCCCGCGCCGATCTTCCGGATGACCGCCGACCTGCAGGCCCGCCGCCGCCTCGGCCTGACCGCCACCCTGGTGCGCGAGGACGGCCGGGAGGGCGACGTCTTCTCCCTCATCGGACCCAAGCGCTACGACGCGCCCTGGAAGGAGATGGAGAACCAGGGCTGGATCGCCCCCGCCGACTGCGTCGAGGTGCGGGTGACCCTGACCGACTCCGAGCGGCTGGCCTACGCCACGGCCGAGCCCGAGGAGCGCTACCGGTTCTGTGCCACGACCGAGACCAAGACCCGGATCGTGGAACGGCTGGTGGAGCGGCACCGGGGCGAGCAGACCCTCGTCATCGGCCAGTACATCGACCAGCTCGACGAGCTGAGCGAACGCCTCGGCGCCCCGGTGATCAAGGGCGAGACCAAGATCAAGGAGCGGGAGCGGCTGTTCGACGGATTCCGCAGCGGCGAGATCAAGTGCCTGGTCGTCTCCAAGGTCGCGAACTTCTCCATCGACCTGCCCGAGGCGTCCGTGGCGATCCAGGTCTCCGGCTCCTTCGGCTCCCGCCAGGAGGAGGCCCAGCGCCTGGGCCGCGTCCTGCGCCCCAAGGCCGACGGCGGCAGCGCCCGCTTCTACAGCGTCGTCGCCCGCGACACCCTCGACCAGGACTTCGCCGCCCACCGTCAGCGCTTCCTGGCCGAACAGGGCTACGCCTACCGCATCGTCGACGCCGACGACGTCTGACCTTCGGCCGGCCGGTCCCTGAAGGTCTTCCGGTAGGCCAGGGGCGCCACGCCCAGCGTCGCGTGCAGGTGCTGGCGCAGGGAGACGGCGTGGCCGAAGCCGCTGCGGCGGGCGACCTCGTCCACCGGGAGGTCGGTGGCCTCCAGGAGGCGGCGGGCGTGCTCGACGCGCTGGAGGTTGAGCCATTTGGCGGGGCTGAGACCGGTCTCCTCCCGGAATCTGCGGGTGAACGTGCGGGGGCTCATCGCGGCGTGCGCGGCCAGGTCGGCCAGGGTGGTCGGCTCGGCCAGCCGGGTCAGCGCCCAGGCGCGGGTCGGGGCGGTGCCGCCGCCTCCCTGTTCGGGGACGGGCCGTTCGATGAACTGGGCCTGGCCGCCCTCCCTGTGGGGGGCGGCCACGCAGCGCCGGGCCGCCCGGTTGGCGACCTCGCTTCCGTGGTCCCTGCGGATGACGTGGAGGCACAGGTCGATGCCCGCGGCCACTCCAGCGGACGTGAGGACGTCGCCGTCGTCGACGAACAGCACGTCCGGGTCCAGCCGGACGGACGGGAAGAGCCGCGAGAACCGCTCGGCGTGACGCCAGTGCGTCGCGGCCGGGCGGCCGTCCAGGAGGCCCGCTGCGGCCAGCACGAAGGCTCCCGTACAGATCGATACCAACCGGGCCGAAGTGGCCCTCAGCGCCTCTCGTACGTCCTCCTGGAGGCTTCCGTCCTTCAGTGGCGCGCCGCCGAGGATGCCGGGGACGACGATCGTGTCGGCCGTCTCCAGCAGCGACAGGCCGTGGTCCGGCTGGACGCCGTAGCCCGCCCGGCACCGCACGGGCCCGCCCGCGGGACTGCAGGTGAGCACCTCGTAGTCGGCGGGCGGTTCGGCCACCGGGAAGACATGGCCGGGGATCCCGAAGTCGAGCGGGGCGAAGTCGTCCAGGACCAGGACGGCGATCCGGTGCGTCATGCCCGCTACCGTAATGGCTGAAATCTTTCGGTAGTTGGCTTTCCAGCCACTCGCCGCAACCCCTCCGGTCTCTCGAGAATTCAGGCATGAAGCTGCACAGGGCATGGATCGTGGCGGGCGTCGCGCTGGTCGCGATCATGGGCGCCGCGGGCTTCCGGGCCACACCGGGCGTCATGATCAATCCGCTCCGCGAGGAGTTCGGCTGGTCCACCGGCACGATCTCGCTGGCCGTCTCGGTGAACCTGCTCCTGTACGGGCTGACCGCGCCGTTCGCCGCCGCCCTGATGGACCGGTTCGGCATGCGCCGGGTCGTCGCGGCGGCGCTGGCGCTGATCGCGGCGGGCAGCGGCCTCACCGTCTGGATGAGCGCGAGCTGGCAGCTGGTCGCGTTGTGGGGCGTCCTGGTCGGCCTGGGCACCGGCTCGATGGCGCTGGTCTTCGCCGCCACCCTCACCAGCCGGTGGTTCGTCCGGCACCGGAGCCTGGTCATGGGCGTGCTGACGGCGAGCGGCGCGACCGGGCAGCTGGTCTTCCTGCCGCTCCTGGCCTACCTGGCCGAGCACCAGAGCTGGCGCTTCGCCTCCGTGACGGTCGCGGCGGCCGCGCTGGCCGTCGTCCCCCTGGTGTGGTTCCTGCTCCGCGACACCCCCGAGGAGGCCGGGCTGACCGCCCTGGGCGCGGACGGCCCCAGGGAGCACCCCCACCAGCCCGACGCCGCCCGGCGCGCCCTGCGGACGCTGCGCGAGGCGTCCGGCAGCCGCGGTTTCTGGTACCTGGTGCTGGGCTTCTTCGTCTGCGGGGCCAGCACCAACGGCCTGGTCGGCACCCACTTCATCCCGGCCGCCCACGACCACGGCATGAGCGAGCCGGCCGCCGCGGGCCTGCTCGCGGTGATCGGGGTGTTCGACGTCGCGGGCACCGTCCTGAGCGGCTGGCTCAGCGACCGGGTCGACCCGGGCAAGCTGCTGGTGGCCTACTACGGTCTGCGCGGCATGTCCCTGCTGGTGCTGCCGCAGCTGTTCGCCGCCACGGCCGAGCCGGCCATGCTGCTGTTCATCGTCTTCTACGGCCTCGACTGGGTGGCCACGGTCCCGCCGACCGTGGCGCTGTGCCAGCGGCTGTTCGGCCAGGACGGCTCGATCGTGTTCGGCTGGGTCTTCGCCTCCCACATGATCGGGGCCGCCTTCGCCTCCGTCGCCGCCGGGCTCCTGCGGGACGAGCTGGGGAACTACGACGTGGCCTGGTACGGAGCCGGGATCCTGTGCATCGCCGCGGCGTTCGTGTCCGCCGGCCTCCGCACCAGGCCTCCGCTCAGAAGATCCCCTGTCCCGGCGTGAGGATCTTCGACGGGTCGTAGGTCCGCTTGGCCGCGCTGAACGCCGGCCAGGCCCCGCCGAAGTGCCGCCGCCAGTCGTCCCGGCTGAGCGGGAGCGTCCCGATCGGGTACCAGCCGCCTCCGGCGGCGCGCACCCGCTCGTAGAACGCGCGGTTGGCCGCCGTCATGGTGGCGGCGTCGGCCGCGCCCGGCGAGGAGGTGCGCAGCAGCGAGAACAGGAACGCGTGCTTCTCGTCCGGCAACCGCAGCAGCGGGGCCTTCACCTTGGCCGTGGGGATCGGGTAGAGCAGGATGACCGCGCTCATCCCGATCAGGTCGGGGGTCAGCTCGGGCAGCGCCCCGGTCACCAGCTCGTCCGTCCTGGAGCCCGGCAGGACGCTGTCGAGCCAGGGGTGCGGCCGGGCCCACTCGCCGAGCTGGATGAGGATCTCGACGACCGGGGCGATGCGGTTGAGGAAGTCGAAGTACGTCAGGTCGTCGATGGTCACCGAGGCGTGGCCGAGGTCGCCGATGAGCGCGGCGTCGTCCTCGGGGGTCGCGTCGAACGCCACGGCCTCCATCATGAACGTCCAGGAGCCGTCCTCCTGACGGGCGAGTTGGCCCTCCAGGTAGCCGAACCTGCCCTCGTCCACCATGCGCCGCTGTGCGGCGGTGAGCGCCTCGACGGTCGGGTAGTACAGGTTGTACCGCCGGACGGTCGAGGGCGCGTCGATGAGCCTGACCGTGGCCCGGACGATGACGCCGACCTGGCCGAGGCCGCTGCGCACGGCGTCGAACAGGTCGCGCCGGACGGTCGGCGAGCAGGTCACCAGGTCGCCCTTGCCGGTCACCACCTGCAGTTCCAGCACGTTGTCGACCTGCGCTCCGTGGTGGCCGATCGCGCCGCCGAGCCCGCCGGCCGAGAGGGTGCCGCCGATGGAGAGGCCCAGGTAGTCGGCGAGGACCGGCGGGGTCTTCCCCCGGGCGAGCGCGGCCTGGACCAGCGCGAGCCAGGTGGCGCCCGCTCCGGCGACGGCCCGGTCCGCCCGGATCTCCAGGGAGTCCAGCGGGCCGAGGTCGATGACCAGCCCGCCCTCCACCTGGGACTGCCCGTTGGTGCTGTGCCCCTGGCCGCGTCCGGCCACCTGGATGCCGTGGCGGCGGCAGTACCTCATCATGGCGACGACGTCCTGGACCGATCCCGGTTCCAGGACCGCCCGGGGTCGTCTGCTGACGATGTGGCCGAAGTCGTCGGCCATCGCGTCGAGGGCCGCGTTGTCGAGCCGGAGCCGCCCGTCCAGCGGCGGCAGCCGGTCGAAGGGGCCTTCGGCGTGGGCCGCGGTGACCCAGGACCGGGTCACGGGGTCGAGGCCGAGGACGAGCGCGCCCGCCATCAGCCCGGTGATGACGGAGCGGCGACCGGGTTCCCGCACGGTGGTACCTCCTGAAGATCCGTTCAGACGACCTGAAAGGATCTTTGCAAGAATCTCACTACGGAATGTCCTAGATTGTAAATCTGCGCCACTCCGACCGGCCGTCTCCACGGCCACTGGACCACCGGAGGAACGGGAGTATGCACGCAGCCCGGGAAGACCGCCAAGCGGCGGCCTTCGATCACATCGGCGCCCGTTACGACGAGGCGTTCCCCCACAAAGACGGGCAGATCTCCGCCGGAGAGTGGCTGCTCGGCCGACTCTCCCCCGGCTCCGCCGTGCTGGACCTCGGCTGCGGCACCGGCCTGCCGACCGCGGCCCAGCTGGCCGGAGCCGGTCACCTCGTCACCGGCCTCGACCTGTCCGCCGAGATGGTCCGCCTCGCCCGGTCGAACGTCCCCGAGGCCTCCTTCCGGCAGGGCGACCTGCGGGACGCCGAAGGCGAATACGACGCCGTCGTCGCGTTCTTCGTCCTGCTGATGCTGCCGCTGCGCGAGTTCCCCGACGCCCTCGCCCGCGTCCACCGCGCCCTGCGGCCCGGCGGGCTGTTCTGCCTGTCGATGGTCGAGGCCGACCTCGACGACGTCCCGATCGCCTTCCTCGGCCAGGAGGTGCGGGTCTCCTGCCTCCTGCGGGACGAACTGCGCGCCGTCGTGGAGGAGGCCGGGTTCGCCGTCGAGGAGGAGCACGTGCTCAGCTACGCGCCCTCCACGACCCAGGCCGTCCCCGAAGTCCAGCTGTTCCTCAACTGCCGCCGCCCATGACCGTCACCGCCGAAGGGCTGCGCGAACGGCTGGCCTACCTGGGCGAGGCCGCCACCAGGATCGGGACCAGGCTCGACCCCGGGGCCAGCGCCCGCGCGCTGGCCTCCGCCATGGTGCCGCGGCTCGCCGACACCGTCACCGTCTACCTGCTGGAAGGCCTGTTCACCGGCCAGCGCCTGGACGGCTCCGACGAGCTGCGCCTGGTGACCGGCCCCAGACAGCCCGAAGACCTCGCCCGCGAGGTCATGCGGCTCGACGCCCCCCTCCAGGACGGCACGCTGCTGGCCCTCCCGATGAAGGTGCGCGGCCGGACCCTCGGGGCGGCCCTGCTGGAACGCGAACGCCGGCCGCACGACGGCATCGACGTGATGATGGCCGAGCAGCTCGCAGGGCAGGCCGCGCTCGCCGCCGACAACGCCCACCGCTACCGGGTCGAGGCGACCACCGCCGACACCCTCCAGCGCAGCATGCTCCCCACCTCGCTGCCCCGGTTCGCCGGAATCGAGCTGACCCACCGGTACCTGCCCGCCAGCGACCACGCCCGGGTCGGCGGCGACTGGTTCGACGCGATCGCGCTGCCCGGCAGCCGCGTCGCGCTGGTCGTCGGCGACGTCATGGGCCACGGCATGCGCTCGGCGGCGATCATGGGCCAGCTCCGCACGTCCGTGCAGACCCTCGCCGCCCTGGACCTGCCGCCCGACCAGGTGCTCCGCCAGCTCGACGGGCTCGCCCAGGGGCTCGGCGAGAACCACCTGGCCACCTGCCTGTACGCGGTCTACGACCCGGTGGCCCGGCGGGTCACGTTCGCCAACGCCGGGCACCTGCCGCCCGTCCTCGTCCACCGCGCGGGGCACGCCGAGCTGCTGCCCGTCCCCGAAGGGGTGCCGATCGGCGTGGGCGGAGTCGCCTTCGAGCCGATCGAGTTCCCGGTGCGGGACGGCGACCGGCTGGTGCTGTGCACCGACGGTCTGGTCGAGGTGCGCGGCCGCGACCTCATGGACGGGCTGTCGGAGCTGTGCTCCGTCCTCGGCGCCCGGCGGCTGCCCCTGGAAGCCCAGTGCGAGGAGGTGCTGCGCGTCCTGCCGCGAGGCGGCCAGCAGGACGACGACGTCGCGCTGCTCATGGCCGACCTGCAGGGCATCCCCGCCGCCCGCGTCGCCCGCTGGATGCTGCAGCCGCGGCGCACCACCCCGGGCAAGGTGCGGCGGCTGATCCGCGCCACCCTCGCCTCCTGGGGGCTGTCGGAGCACAGCGAGCTGGCCGAGCTGCTCGCCACCGAGCTGGTGACCAACGCCGTCCGCTACGCCACCCGCCCCATCGAGCTGCGGCTGCTGCACACCGAGGGCCTGCTGGTGGAGGTCAGCGACGACGAGCACGCGCTGCCGGTGCTGCGCGACGCCGACGCCGACGACGAGGACGGCCGCGGCATGCAGCTGGTCTCCCGGCTGGCCTGCCACTGGGGCGCGACCCGCACCTCCACCGGCAAGGTCGTCTGGTTCCGGCTGACCGTCCAGCCGGACGGGCCTTAGACGCGGACGGTCGTCACCGGAAGGGACGAGTCGGCCGGGATGTCCAGGCGGGAGTCCTCCACCCCGGAGGCGACCAGCTCGGCGCCGAGCGCGGCGACCATCGCGCCGTTGTCGGTGCACAGGCCGGGGCGGGGCACCCGCAGCCGGATCCCCGCCTTGTCACAGCGCTGCTTGGCCATCTCCCGGAGCCGGGAGTTGGCGGCGACCCCGCCGCCGATCTGGAGGTGGTCGACGTCGTGGGCCTTGCAGACCGCGATGGCCTTGCGGGTGAGGACGTCCACGACCGCCTCCTGGAACGAGGCGGCCACGTCCGCGATCGGGACGGGCTCTCCCGCGCGCTCCCGGCCCTCCACCCACCGGGCGACCGCCGACTTCAGGCCGGAGAAGGAGAAGTCGTAGGTCCCGTCGTCCAGCTTGCCCCGGGGGAAGGCGATCGCCGCGTGGTCGCCCGTCTTGGCGGTCCGGTCGATGATCGGGCCGCCGGGGAAACCCAGGTCCAGCACCCGGGCCACCTTGTCGAACGCCTCTCCCGCGGCGTCGTCCACGGTCGAGCCCAGAGAGCGGACGTCGGTGGCGACGTCGGGCACCAGCAGCAGCGACGAGTGGCCGCCGGAGACCAGCAGCGACACGCACGGCTTGGGCAGCGGCCCGTGCTCCAGCTGATCGACGGCCACGTGCGCGGCCAGGTGGTTCACGCCGTACAGGGGCTTGCCGAGGGCGAACGCGTAAGCCTTGGCCGCGGCGACCCCGACCATCAGCGTGCCGGCCAGGCCGGGGCCCGCGGTGACCGCGATCGCGTCCAGGTCGTCCAGGGTCACGCCCGCGGTCTTCAGCGCCCGGTCGACCGTCGGGGTCATCGCCTCCAGATGGGCGCGGGAGGCCACCTCGGGCACCACCCCGCCGAACCTGGCGTGCAGTTCGACGCTGGAGGCGACGGTGTCGGCGAGCAGGGTGTGGCCCTGGACGATGCCGACCCCGGTCTCGTCGCAGGAGGTCTCGATGCCCAGCACCAGAGGTTCGCTCACTGCTTGTCCCTCCTCATGACGATCGCGTCCGCACCGGACGGCTGGTAGTAGCGTTTGCGGACGCCTATCCGGACGAACCCGAACTTCTCGTAGAGCCGCAGCGCCGGTTCGTTGTCGGCGCGGACCTCCAGGAACACCGCGCGGCAGCCGCGGCGCCCCGCCTCCTCCAGCAGCTCGGTCAGCAGCACCGCGCCCAGGCCTTTGCCCTGGTGGGCGAGGCGGATCCCGATCGTCTGGATGTCCCCCTCGTCGGCCGCGGCGGCCAGCCCGCCGTAACCGATGATCTCGCCGTCCCGCTCCATCACCACGTAGTGCCGGGTGCGGGGCTGGTCGGCCAGCTCGCCCAGGAGCATGCCCTCGGTCCAGGCCTCGTCGGCGAAGAGCTCGTGCTCGATCTCCATCGCGGCGGGGAGGTCGGCCGCGGTCATCTGCCGGATCACTGGGCCGCCCGCTTCCTCGGACCGATCTCCTGGGCGTCGGGGCGGCGCAGGTAGAGCGGTTCGGGCGGCAGCAGGGGCAGCCCGGGACGGCCCGAGAGACGGATGATCGCGATCTCGGCGATCGCCGCGGCGGACGGCATCAGCGGCTCGCCGGGCTCGCCCAGGACCGCCGGGTACAGCGCGGCGCCCTCGCCGTGGACGGGCAGGCCGGGCTCGGCGGCGTCGGAGGGCGGGCCGACGGCCGGCTCGGTGAGGCGGCTGGTGTAGGAGTCGTACCTGGCCCAGTAGACCTCTTTGCGCCGGGCGTCGGTGGCGACGACGAACGGATCGCTCCGCCCGGTGGCCCAGGCGATGGCGTCCAGGGTGCAGACCCCGTGCACCGGGATCTTCAGCGCGTCGCCCAGCGCGTGCGCGGTGGCCAGGCCCACCCGCAGCCCGGTGTAGGGGCCGGGGCCGACGCCCACCGCGATCGCCCTCAGCTCGCCGGGAGAGACCCCGGCCTCCGCCAGGACCTGGGAGATCGAGGGGGTCAGGACCTCGGCGTGGCGCTGCCTGCCCACCCCGTGCACGCTGCTGCGGGCATAGACGGTGTCACCGGGCAGCCACTCGTAGAGGGAGACGGTGACCGCCGAGGTCGCGGTGTCGAAAGCCAGAACCAGCACAACCGCCAAGCGTAGCCGTCAGGCGGCCTGGTTGCGTACCGCCTCCGCCGCCGCCTTGGCCACCTCGCGGGCGCCGTCCAGGCACATGTCCTCGCTGAGCGGGGTGTCCTCCTTGGCGCTGCCCCCGTAGCTCACCGTGAGCAGCACGTTGCCCACCTGGACGTTGACGATCCCCTGGCCCTGGAACTTCTCCGCGATGAACAGCTCGTAGGCCTGCTCGCCGATGCCCTCGACGTTCTGGAAGCGCTTCAGCCTCTGGCCGGAGAGCAGGCCCTCGCCCCCCTCGTCGGCCGTGGCCTCCTCCTGGAACGTGGACACCGCCTGCTTGATCGGCGTGGAGCCGGTGATGCCGCGCACCTCGATGGCCAGTTCCCGGGGGTGGGAGGCGCCCAGCTCACCCCAGCTGCACTTGGAGTAGTCGTCGGCCTCGGTGCCCTCGTGCGGGCGCGCGGTGGTGTCGGGGACCAGCCGGGCGGCGGTCTCCGGCTTCACCAGGTCGCAGGCGGCGGGCACGACCTCGAACGGGGTGAAGGTCGTCTTGGGCCTGGCCGCGGCGCTC
Organism: Actinocorallia sp. B10E7; assembly: GCF_039871655.1. Lineage (NCBI taxonomy): Bacteria > Bacillati > Actinomycetota > Actinomycetes > Streptosporangiales > Thermomonosporaceae > Actinocorallia > Actinocorallia sp. B10E7. Next base: position 145,621 of record NZ_JBDPLZ010000009.1, on the reverse strand, counting down.
TGCTGACTGCGCGCCGGCTCGATCCGCTCCTCTGGCGAACCACCCGCGTTGCGCAGGATGAAGAGCCCCGCGACCGCGCAGACCGCGAGCACCGCGGTCAGCGCCCCGGCCAGGAGGATCGCCATGCTCCTTTCGGAACCGCTGGATCTGCGTCTTTGACCGCCCATGGAGGACTCCCATTCCCGTTACCGAGATATCAGGGGAAGTAACTCGTTACTGCGGTGAAGAGGTTACGACATCTAAATGCAACTTAGGGAGTACCTAGCGGTAGCTTCCGCACCAGAAGAACCGCCTTTTTTCATCCTGGAACGCTCCCGGACCATCTCCCCCCCACTCCGGTGACCGTCACCTCACGCTCCTCACCCGAACCCACCCGCTCCAGCCGGACCTCCAGCCGGTCCTCCGCGAGCTCCTCGACCAGACCCTCGCCCCACTCGACGATGGTGACCGCGTCCTCCAGCGAGGCGTCCAGGTCGAGATCGTCCACCTCGGCCAGACCGCCCAGGCGGTAGGCGTCCACGTGCACCAGCGGCGGTCCCCCGGACAACGACGGATGCACCCTCGCGATCACGAAGGTCGGCGAGGTGATCGGGCCCCGCACGCCCAGCCCCGCGCCGATGCCCTGCGTCAGGGTGGTCTTGCCCGCCCCCAGGCCGCCCGACAGGACGACCAGGTCCCCGGCCCGCAGCCGCCCGGCCAGTTCCCTGCCGAAACGATGCATCTCCTCGGCCGTCTCGATGCGCACTAGCCCTCCTTCCTTCCCCGCCCGCCCGCGGCCCGCTCCACCAGCCGCCGCAGCGCCGCGGTCACCCGGTCCGGATGCTCCAGCGGGAGCAGGTGCCCGGCCTCCTCGATCCCGACGAACTCCACGTCGTCCAGCAGATCCGCGATCAGCTCGCCGTGGACCTTCGGCGTGAGCACGTCGGCTCCCCCCGACATGACCAGGACCGGGACCTTCGTCAGGATCTCCAGCGACGCGCGCTTGTCATGGCGCATGAGCGACGGGTAGAACTCGGCGATCACGTCGATGGGCGTGGCGCGGATCATCTGCTCCACGAAGTCCACGATGGTAGGGCTGATCCTCCTGTCCGCGAAGCCCATCCGGCGGATCACGAAGAACGCCACGTCGGCGCCGACCTCCCGGGCGGGGTCCACGATCTGCTTGCGGCGGCCCAGCCCGCTGACCACGCGCGGCGCGAACGGGCGCACCATCTTGGCCAGCAGCAGCGGGAAACCGAGCGTCATCTCGTGGACGTCGCCGGTGGAGGTGTTGACCAGGCCGACGCCGACGACACCGGAGCCGAACAGACCGGGTTCCCGGTCGGCCAACGCCATGATCGACATCCCGCCCATGGAATGGCCGACCAGGACCACCGGCTCGTCCGGACGGACCGTGGCGCGCAGCACCGCGGCCAGGTCCGCGCCGGTCTGGTCGATGGTGGCGTTGCCCGGCTTGCTGCGCCCCGAGGCCCCGTGGCTGCGCTGGTCCCAGAAGACCTTGCGGAACCCCTTCAGATCGCGTCGCTGGAAGTGCCAGGTGTCCTGGGTCAGGCAGTAGCCGTGGCAGAAGACGAGCGTCGGCCGCCCGGGGACCCGCTCCGCCGGCTCGTCGACCTCCACGTACAGCGGCAGGCCGTCGTCGGCCAGGACCGTCATCGGCTCGCCGCACCGGACCCCGAAGGGCTCTCCCGCGTACGGGTCCGGCTGTAGCCGGACCCGGCCGACCGCCACCCGGCGCGCCGCGACCGCCGCTCCGACGCCCGCCGCGCCCAGCGCCGCGACCGCGCCCGCGATACCTAGCCTGCGTCTGTTCCCGACGTCCAACCGAGCCTCCGGGGGGTTCAGTCCAGATGAATACGCGGCACCCTGCCGCCGATCCTCGTCACGATCTCGTAGGAGATGGTCCCGGTCGCCTCGGCCCAGTCCTGGGCGGTGGGCTCGCCCCTGTCGCCGGGGCCGAAGAGGACCACCTCGTCTCCCTCACGGACCTCGTCGTCGCCGAGGTCGACGACGAACTGGTCCATGCACACCCGGCCCGCTATCCGGCGCCGGGCCCCGCCCACGAGGAGTTCCAGAACGTTGGAGCCGTTGCGCGGCACTCCGTCGGCGTAACCGGCCGGGACCAGCGCCACGTTCGTGTCCTTCGACGTGGTGTAGAGGTGCCCGTAGGACACCCCGCTGCCCGCCGCCGCCCGCTTGGTGAAAGCGATCTCCGACGTCACCGTCATGGCGGGGCGCAGCCCCGGATCGGGCAGGCCCGGCGCGGGGGACAGCCCGTAGATCGCGATCCCGGGCCGCACCAGGTCCCAGCGGGTGTCCGGGAGGTACAGCGCCGCCGCCGAGTTCGCCAGGTGCCGCACCTCGGGCCGCACCCCGGCCCGTTCGGCCAGCTCCACCGCCTCGCGGAAGACCTTGATCTGCCGCCCGACCGACGGGTGCTCCGGTTCGTCCGCGCACGCCATGTGCGACCAGATCCCGACGATCTCCACCTCGCCGGAGGCCTGCGCCTTGAGCGCCAGGTCCACCAGCCCGGGCCAGTCCGCCGTGGTGGCCCCGCCCCTGGTCATGCCGGTGTCGACCGCCAGATGGACCCGTGCCGCCCGTCCGGCGCGGCCCGCCGCCGCGGCCACCTCCTCCAGCAGCCGGGGCCCGCCGACCCCCAACTCCACTCCCCGCGCGACCGCCCGCTCGTACTCGTCACCCCGGGTGCACACCATCGCCATGACGGGAACGTCGATCCCCGCCTCCCGCAGCGCCAGCGCCTCCTCGACGTAGGCCACCCCGAGCCGCCCGGCCCCGCCCGCGAGCGCCGCCCCCGCCGCGGCCACCGCCCCGTGCCCGTAGCCGTCGGCCTTCACCATGGCCATCACCTCGGCTCCGCCCGCCGCCTCTCGGATCAGCCGCACGTTCTCACGGATCGCCGACAGCTCCACCAGCGCACGCGTCGGATACCTCATGGTCCCCCAGTCTGCCTCACCTCCGCCCCTCCCCCGGCCTCCCTCCCAGCTCACACCGCTTTTCCCTTCGAAATCACACCGGTGCAAAGCCTTCGTGACGCACCGGAAAAGAACCCGTCCCCGAATCCTGATCAGGCGACGCCGACCCGTCCATGATCCAGCGGTCCGGGGACCGGAGGTCCGCGGATCCAGCGCCGCGTTCACCCGGCGGCGGACCCGCGGCTCGGAAAACGGCGGCGCAGGCCCGGAAGCCGCGGATCCGGGCGCTCGCATGCCGGCCGGGCGGAGAGGGTCAGGGGAGGTGGCGGAGGGCGGCGGGGAGGGCGGTGAGGACGTCGAAGGCGGTGATGGGGGCCGCGGACAGGGCGGGGTCGGGGGCGGCGGCCAGGCGGGCGGCGAGGCCGTGGAGGTGGGCGCCGTGGGCGGCGGCCTCGGCCGCGGGCAGGCCGGTGGCGAGGAGGGCTCCGATCAGGCCGGAGAGGACGTCGCCCGTGCCGGCGGTGGCCAGCCAGGGGGTGCCGGTGAGGTTCGCCAGGACCGGGTGGACGCCGGGGGAGGCGACCAGGGTGGTGGAGCCCTTGAGGAGGACGGTGACGCCCAGCTCGTCCACGGCCCGACGGAGGTGGGCCAGGCGGCGGGCCTCGACGTCGGAGCGGTCGGCGCCGAGGAGACGGGCCAGTTCGCCGGCGTGCGGGGTCAGGACGGTGGGGGCGGCCCGGTCCAGAAGCCCCCGGCGGAGGGCGGACGGCATCTCGGCCAGCACGTTCAGTCCGTCGGCGTCGACCAGCACGGGCACGTCGGACCGCAGGGCGGCGTGGACCAGGCCGCGGGCGCGGGAGTCCACGCCCAGGCCGGGGCCGACCACCCAGGCCTGCACGCGGCCCACCGGCTCCAGGCTCGGCTCTTCTGACGGCAGGGCCGACGGCAAGGACGTGGTGACCGCCTCCGGCCAGCGCCGGCGCACCAGCTCGACGACCGGCGCGGACGAGGCGAAGCGCACCATGCCCGCGCCGCCGTGCAGGGCGCCTCCGACCGCCAGCACGGCGGCCCCGGTGAACTGGCTGCCGCCGGCCAGGATGCCGACCACTCCCCTGCGGTACTTGTCGCTCTCCGGCAGGGGGCGCGGCAGCCGCACATCGGCGGTGGCGAAGGCGACCACGTCGGGTTCGGGCAGATCGAGGCCGATGTCGACCAGTTCGACGACCCCGGCGTGCGCGGCTCCCGGATCGATGAGCAGGCCGGGTTTGAGCGTGCCGAAGGTCACCGTCACGTCCGCGCGGACCGCCTCGCCCTCGACCTCTCCGGTGTCGGCGTCCACGCCGCTCGGCACGTCGCAGGCCACCACCGCCGCGTCCTCGGGCAGAGCGCGGACGAGCGCGGCGTAGAGCCCGCGCAGCGCGCCCCGCCCGCCGATCCCGGTCAGCCCGTCGATCACCAGGTCGGTGCCGGCGAACGCCGCGGCCGCCCCGCCGTCCGTGGAAGTCGGCTCTTGCAGACGAGCGGAGGACAGCACCCGGCCGCCCGCCTCGCGCAGGGCGGCCAGCCCCTCCTCGTGGGCCCGGGGCGAGGCCAGTGCCGCGGTGACCCGCGCTCCCCTGCGAGCCAGCCGGGCGCCCGCGTAGAGCGCGTCGCCCCCGTTGTCGCCGCTGCCGACCAGCAGCAGCACCCTCGTCCCGTAGACCCGGTCCAGCAGCCGGGCGCAGACCGAGGCCAGCCCCGCCGCGGCCCGCTGCATCAGCGCGCCCTCCGGCAGCCGGGCCATCAGCTCCGCCTCGGCGGCGCGGACCTTCTCCACCGAATGCGCGTGCCTCATGACGCCTCCGCGATGACGACGGCGGTGGCGATGCCGCCGTCATGGCTGAGCGACACGTGCCAGGAGGTGATCCCCAGCGGTGCCGCGAACTCGGCGATCGTGCCCCTGACGTGCAGGGTGGGACGTCCCGACGGCTCCTTGCGGATCTCCGCGTCGGTCCAGCGCAGTCCGGGCGGCGCCCCCAGCGCCTTGGCCAGCGCCTCCTTGGCGGCGAAGCGGGCCGCCAGCGACAACACGGGGAGCCCGCGCTCCTCCTCGGTGAACAGGCGTTCCCTCAGCTGCGGCGTCCGCTCCAGCGAAGCCTCGAACCGGGCCACGTCCACCACGTCGATGCCCACTCCAACGATCACTCCTCGATCGTACGGGAACTCTCGCCACGCCTCCGGCCCTCTGTGGACGACCGGCCCGCCGCGCCCCGGAGGCCCGCCCTTCACGAGGGCCGGACGCGGGCCCTCGGGCGGTCAGGCCACGCGTACTCCCCGCGGCAGGTGCGCCGCGGGGGCCCGCAGCCGTCTCGCGGTGATCGCCAGGGAGCCCGCGGCCAGGAGCAGGTTGGCCGCCAGGCCGTACGGCCAGACGGCGGGCGCGTCCTCCAGCCGCTTCTCGTAAGCCTTGTACGACTCGCCGGTCTTCTGTTCCCCCACCCGTGCCTGGCGGACTTCCTCGCCGATCGGGCCGAGCGGGTCGTCTTCGGGCCGGGAGGCGTAGTAGCACCCTTTCTCTGTGGGCTGCTCGTCGGGCGAGGGGAGGAGCCGGCTCCCCTCATCGCAGACGAGCCTGCGCGGGATGGCCGGAGCGGCGTCCGCCAGGATGACGAACGGGTTGGGCGCGAGGATCCACCAGGTGTACTCGGTGTGCTCCTTCTTCACGGAGTATGTCCCTTTTAGGTCGGATTCGTGGTACTCCGTGGTGGTGACGAGCGGCAGCGTCAGCACGAACAGGACGAGCGTCCCGAACATCAGCGCGAAGACCGCCAGATACGACAGCAGCGCCGACGTCACGCTCCGGACGACCAGGGCCGACAGAGCCTGGGAGAAGGCGCAGACGACCCCGATCAGCAGCGCCGTCACCAGGACGCAGACGATTCCGCGCACCGGGCTCACGTCGCCTTCCAGGACGGGCCAGGCGATGAACGGCAGGGCCAGGGACAGCACCGCCAGACCGACGGCCCAGGCCGCCAGGAGCTTGCCCGAGGCGATCTCCAGCGGGGTCAGCCGGGTGGTCTGCAGCGGCGCCAGCAGGCCCCGCTCCCGATCCCCGTTGATCGACTGGGCCGTCAGCGCCGGGCTGATCAGCATCATGAGCAGCAGGACGAAGAACAGCAGCACCCCGAACATCACGATGCCGTCCTCGTCCGCGTCCTCCGAGCCCAGATTGACGCGCAACAGCAGGCTGAACAGGGCAAGGACCGCGAACCACACCCCGAACAGGACCTTCCAGCGCCCGGTCCGGAGCCGCGTGCGGAACTCCAGACGCGCCACCAGGAGCGTTCCCCGAACCGTCATGTGCGGTCCTCCGTCATCGCGAGATAGACCGATTCGAGCGCGCCCCCGACCGGCGCGTAGGAGACGACGCGGACCCCCGCGCCCACCAGCTCGGCCAGCAGCACGGCCGCTTCGCGCTCGGTGAGCGGCCCGACGTCCAAGCCGGACGCCCCCGGTACCGTCCGGCAGGGCACCTCCCTGGCGTCCAGCGCCGCGGTGAGGGGCTCCTCCTCCAGGGCGCGCACCCGCCACAGCCCTTGGGCCTCGGCTGTGAGCTTCGTGATCTCGTGCTCACCCGCCGTGGCCCCCTGGTCCACCAGGACGACCCGGTCGGCGATCTCCTCCAGCTCGCTCAGGATGTGGCTGGAGATCAGCACGGCCGCGCCTTCGGCGGCCAAGGAGCGCAGCAGGTCCCGCAGCTCTATCCGGGAGCGCGGGTCCAGCCCGGAGGCGGGTTCGTCCAGGAGCAACACCTTCGGCCGGTGAACCAGCGCCCGCGCGAGCCCCAGCCGCTGCTTCTGCCCCCGGGAGAGCACGTGGACGGGCTGGCGGGACATCTCCAGCAGGTGCACCTGCTGGAGCAGCTCGACGACCCGCCCGGAACCCTCCGCGGGCGACAGCCCGTAGGCGTCCGCGAAGAACTCCAGGTACTCGGCGACGGTCAGCTGGTCGTACGCCCCGAACGTGTCGGGCATCCATCCCAGCGACATCCGGGCCCGCTCGGGGTCCGTCCGCAGGTCGCAGCCGGCCACCCTGATCTCCCCGGAGTCGGGCGCGAGCAGGGTGGCGAGGATCAGAAGCAGGGTCGTCTTGCCCGCTCCGTTGGCTCCCACCAGCGCCGTCACCTGACCGTACGGAACGGTCAGGTCGAGCCCGCGCAGCGCCTGCACGGGCCCGAACGCGCGCGTCACGCCGCGCGCGTACACACCTGCTTCGTCTTCCACCGACCCGCCTCCCGCCCTCTCGTCTTGATCAGACGGAGAGGGCGGGCGGCTGGTTCGCGGTGTTCTATTCGACCGTGACGGATTTGGCCAGGTTTCGCGGCTGGTCCACGTCGTGACCCTTGGCCGTGGCCAGCTCGCAGGAGAACACCTGCAGCGGCACGGTGGCCACCAGCGGCTGCAGCAGCGTCGGCACGGCCGGCACCTCGATCAGCGTGTCGGAGTAGGGCACCACGGTGTCGTCCCCCTCCTCGGCGATCACGATGGTCCGCGCCCCGCGCGCCCGGATCTCCTGGATGTTGGAGACGATCTTGTCGTGCAGCACGTCCCTGGCGCGGGGCGGCACCACCACGATGACCGGCAGCCCCTCCTCGATCAGCGCGATCGGCCCGTGCTTCAGCTCGCCCGCCGCGAACCCCTCGGCGTGCATGTAGGCCAGCTCCTTGAGCTTCAGCGCGCCCTCCAGCGCGACCGGGAAGCCCACATGGCGGCCCAGGAACAGCACGGACCTCTCGCCCGCCAGGGAGCGGGCCAGCTCGCGCACCGGCTCCATGGTCTCCAGGACCTTCTCCACCTTCTCCGGCATGGTCGCCAGCAGCTGGACCATGGCGAAGACCTCGTCGCCCCACTTGGTGCCGCGCACCTGGGCGATGTAGAGGGCGATCAGGTAGACGGCCACCAGCTGGGTGAGGAACGTCTTGGTCGCCGCCACGCCCACCTCGGGGCCGGCGTGGGTGTAGAGCACGCCGTCGCACTCGCGCGGCATCGTCGAGCCGTTGACGTTGCAGATGCACAACACGCGGGCCTTCTGCTCGCGGGCGTGCCGGACGGCCATCAGCGTGTCCATGGACTCGCCGGACTGGGAGATCGCGATCACCAGGGTGGAGCGGGTGAGGATCGGGTCCCGGTAGCGGAACTCGCTGGCCACCTCCACCTCGCAGGGCAGCCCGGCCCAGTGCTCGATGGCGTACTTGGCGATCAGGCCCGCGTGGTAGGACGTGCCGCAGGCGATGATGATGATCTTGTCGATCTCGCGGAGCTGCTGGTCGGTGATGTGCATCTCGTCCAGGTGGAGCCGCCCGTCGGCGCCGATGCGGCCCAGCAGCGTGTCGGCGACCGCCTTCGGCTGCTCGGCGATCTCCTTGAGCATGAAGTAGTCGTAGCCGCCCTTCTCGGCGGCCGAGACGTCCCAGTCGACGTGGTACTCGTGCACCTCGGCGGGGCGGCCCTCGTAGTCGGTGACCCTCACGCCGTCGCGGCGCAGCTCCACCACCTGGTCCTGGCCCAGCTCGATGGCGTCGCGGGTGTGTTCGATGAACGCGGCCACGTCCGAGGCGAGGAAGTTCTCCCCGTCGCCCTTGCCGACGACCAGCGGGGAGTTGCGGCGGGCGCCGACGACGACTTCCGGGTCCTGGGCGTCGACCGCCACCAGGGTGTAGGCGCCCTCCAGCCGGCGGCAGACCCGGCGCATCGCCTCGGGCAGGTCCCGCCCGGCGCCGACCTCCTCCTCCAGGAGGTGGGCGACGACCTCGGTGTCGGTCTCGGAGCCGAAACCGTGCCCGTTCTCCAGCAGACCGGCCTTCAGCTCGGCGAAGTTCTCGATGATCCCGTTGTGGATCACCGCGATCCGGCCGCCGCAGTCCACGTGCGGGTGCGCGTTGGAGTCGTTGGGCGCGCCGTGGGTGGCCCACCGGGTATGCCCCAGCCCGATGGTGGAGGCCGGAGGCGGCTCCTCCTCCAGCGCCTTGCGCAGATTGATCAGCTTCCCGGCCTTCTTGGCGGTGGCGAGCTTCCCGTCCACCACCAGAGCCAGCCCCGCCGAGTCGTACCCCCGGTACTCCAGCCGGGCCAGGCCGTCCACCACGACCTGCTGCGCCTGCTTCCCGCCGACGTAACCCACGATTCCGCACATGGCGGCCAGACTATCTGGTACAGGGGTGCCGCCGACCTGTGCCTCCTCACCCTCTGGTTACCCTCGTCTTCCATGAGCACGCCCTGGGAGCCCACTCCCAGCCCCTACGTCGAGTTCTCCCGCGACACCTGGAAGCAGTTGAGGGCCAACACCCCCCTGACCCTCGCCGAAGCGGATCTCGACGCTCTGCGGGGGCTGGGCGATCCGCTCAGCATCGACGAGGTGGAGGACGTCTACCTGCCGCTGACCCGGCTGCTGAACCTCTTCTTCACCGGTGACAGCGGCCTGCGCGACACCCTCAGCACCTTCCTGAACGAGTCGGTGCGCCCCACTCCGTTCATCATCGGGGTGGCGGGCAGCGTGGCCGTCGGCAAGTCCACCGTGGCCCGCCTGCTCCAGGCCGTCCTGGCCCGCTGGCCCGAACACCCGCGGGTGGAGCTGGTCACCACCGACAACTTCCTCTACCCCAACGCCGAGCTGGTCCGCCGCGACCTGATGAACCGCAAGGGCTTCCCCGAGTCCTACGACCGCCGCGCCCTGCTGCGCTTCATCTCCCGGATCAAGGCCGGCGCCAGGGAGCAGACGATCCCGATCTACTCCCACCTGGAGTACGACATCCTGAAGGGGGAGCGGCAGACCGTCCGCACCCCCGACATCCTCATCCTGGAGGGCATCAACGTCCTCCAGGTGCCTCCCACCGGCTCGCTGTCGGTCTCCGACTACTTCGACTTCTCCATCTACGTCGACGCCAAGGTCGAGCACATCCGCCGCTGGTACCTGGAACGCTTCCTGGCCCTGCGCAAGACCCGCTTCTCGGACCCCCGCTCCTACTTCCACGACCAGGCCCGCTCCCAGACGGACGACGAGGCCATCGACTTCGCCCGCCACATCTGGTACGAGGTCAACGAGCGCAACCTCCACGAGAACATCCTCCCCACCCGCGCCCGCGCCACCCTCGTCCTCCACAAGGCCCCCGACCACTCCATCCAGCGCATCCGCCTCCGCCGGATCTGACCGGCCCGGACGGGCCTTCGGCGGGGACGTCAGTCGGACGAGGCGAGGGTGAGGGTGCGGAGGCGGGCGGTGGCCAGGGTCAGCGCGCCGACGGTGACCAGGATCAGCAGGACCGCGGAGACCGGCAGGCTCACCGCGGCGTTGACGGTGGTGCTGGAGGTCAGGCGATCGATGATCGCCAGGGACCAGTGCTGGACGGACAGGACCTGGGTGCCGGGGGCGAAGGTGCCGATGAGGCCCTCCCACACCAGGGCGTAGATCAGGCCGATGGTGACGGCCTGGCGGCTGACGACGGCCAGTGCGACGAAGACCGCGCCGTAGGCGACGCCGCCGGCCAGGACGCCGACGGCGAACGCGGCGGGCAGGTCGGAGCCCGGGCCCAGCATGATCGCGCCGCCCAGCCAGACCGGCAGGACCGTGAAGGCCAAGATCAGGACGATCGCGCAGAGGTACTTGGTGATGATCACCGAGGCGCGTGAGATCGGCTTGGTCAGGATGTACATGATCTGGCCGTCGTCGATCTCGGGCCCGATGACCCCGGTCCCGGCGATGAGTGCCACCAGCGGCAGCAGGACGGCCAGGCCGAACGTCCACAGGACGGCCGAGGCCGAGTCCAGGCTGTCGTCGCCGAGCGCCCGCAGGGCCACCGAGAACAGCAGGAGGACGGCGGGCAGGAAGAACAGGAGCAGCGCGCGCCTGCGTCCCAGCATGCCGCGGAACGTGATGTAAGCGATGGTCGTGTTCACTTTCCCACCAGGTAGCTGAAGACGCTTTCCAGGGACTCGTCGGACGGGGAGACCTCCCACAGCCGGATCTCCGCCTTCTTCGCCAGCTGGGGGACCAGCCGGGTGAAGCGCGCGAAGTCGGCGGTCTCCACCTCCAGCCCCTGGTCGGTCAGGCGGACCGCGCGGGCCGAGCCGTCGGCGATGATCGCCGCGGCCAGGGCGCGGTCGTCGGAGGAGCGGATCGCGAAGAGGTGCGGCCGGTCGGTCATCAGCCGCCGGATCTCCCGGAAGTCACCCGAGGCCGCGTGCCGGCCGGCGACGATCACCTCGATGTGGGTGGCCAGCCGTTCGACCTCCTCCAGGATGTGGGAGCTGAACAAGATGGTGCGCCCCTCGGCTGCCATCTCCCTGATCAGGTCCATCAACTGCAGCCGCTGGCGCGGGTCCATGCCGTTGAACGGCTCGTCCAGCAGCAGCACGGCCGGGTCGTGGACCAGCGCGGACGCCATCTTGATCCGCTGCTTCATGCCCTTGGAGTAGGTGCCGATGGGACGCGCCGCCGCGTAGTCCATCTCGACGCGCCCGATGGCCCGGCGCGCCGCCGCCTCCGGGTCCGGCAGCCTGTGCAGCTTGGCCATCGAGACGATGAACTGCTCACCGGTCAGGAAGTCGTAGGCGCTCTCCCGTTCGGGGACCAGGCCGATGTGCCGGTACACCGACGGGTTGCGCCAGATCGGCTCCCCGTCCAGCGTCAGCCCCCCCGAGGAGGGCTCCAGGAACCCGCCCATCATGTGGATCAGCGTGGACTTGCCCGCGCCGTTCGGGCCCAGCAGCCCCGTGACGCCGGGGCCGATCGTCATCGTGACGCCGTTGACGGCCACCACGTTGCCGTACCAGCGGGAGACGTCCTCGATCTGGATGGCGCTCATCACGCACCCGCCTTCCGGAACCGTCGCGTCAGCAGGGCCAGGGAGCCGCCGATCACGGCCAGGCACCCCAGCAGGAACACCGGGCCGGACCCGGCGGGCGGCACGCTGTCGCCGCGGACGCCGATGTCGGCGCCCAGCAGCCGGGCCTGCACGCCGTCGACCAACCTGAACGGGGTGAGCAGGTTGGCCCACCCGGCCAGGTCGTAGTCGCCGTTCCCCAGGCTCACCACCTGGATGATCAGCACGACCACGTTGGAGATCAGGTAGACGGCCATGACCGCCGCGACCCCGAAGCCCCTCCGGGGGGTGAAGGCCGCGATGAGCAGAGCGAACGACGAGAGCACCAGCGCGAGCAGCAGGCAGCCGACGAGCGCGGCGAGGTAGTAGCCGGTCTGGTCCACCACCGACGGCACGCCCTTGGAGCCGTGCTCGATCATCGTCCCGCGCATCGTCAGGAAGCCCAGGTGCAGCAGCGTCACGGGGACGGCCACGAGCAGCAGCAGCGCGGTGACGAAGGCCGCGAACTTGGCCAGGACGAAGTCCCACGCCCCGACCGGCCGGGAGAAGTACAGCGGGACGGTGCGGAACCGCTGGTCCCGGGAGGCGATCACCGGCGCCTGCGTCGCGAGGAAGATCGCGATGATCATCTGCAGGTAGAACGCGTACATCGAGTAGTCGATCAGCGCCTCGGGCGTCCTGGCGAACGACAGGATCGCGATGTCCCCCGCCGCGGGGAGGAGCATGAACGCCACCATCATCATGGGCAGGATCTTGGCCCGCGGGCCCCTGCCGAGCCCGAAGACGGACCGCAGGTTGTACTGGTAGAGGGCGCGCACCGTGTGGGCGCGGCCAAGGCGCGGACCGTCGTAGTGCCGGTAGCCGATGTCGTGGATGGCGGTGCTCACCGGAACACCTCCTCGATGTGGTGGCGGGCCTGTTCCAGGCGGACGAGTGCGAGGCCCAGGTCGGCGACCCCGTCGCGGATCCGGTCGTAGGTCTCCTCCCCGGCGAGGTCGACGACGAGGTGACGCCCGTCCGGGCGGACGGAGACGCCCTGCTCGGCCAGGCGCCTCGCGAGCGCCTCCCGGCCCTCCTCCACCTCGACGAGCAGCCGGCCGCTGGCCTCGGTGTAGGCCGAGACGGACTTGGAGCTCAGCAGCTTCCCCCCGTCGATGATCACGACGTTGTCGCAGATCCGCTCCAGCTCGCCGAGCAGGTGGGAGGTGACCAGCACGCTGATCCCGAACTCCGCGCCGATCCGCCGGATCAGCGCGAGCATCTCGTCGCGTCCCCGCGGATCCAGGCCGTTGGTGGGCTCGTCGAGGAAGACCAGCCGGGGGTCGTGGACGAGCGCCTGCGCGAGCTTGACCTTCTGCCTCATGCCGGTCGAGTAGCCGCCCATCGGCCGGTACCGCTCCTCGTGGAGGCCCACGTGGCGCAGCACGTCCGCGGCGCGCTCCCGGGCCGCCGTGGCGGGCAGCCCCGACACCCTCGCCAGGTGGACGACGAACTCCGTCGCCGAGACGTCGGGGGGAAGGCAGTCGTACTCGGGCATGAACCCGACCTGCTCCCTGATCCGCGCGCCGCCCGTGGCGATGTCGTGCCCGAGCACCTCGGCCCGGCCGGCGGTCGGTGGGAGCAGCCCGAGCAGGATCTTGATGAGGGTGGACTTACCCGCGCCGTTGGCGCCGACGAGTCCGGTGACACCGGGCTCGACGGTGAAGCTCAACGCGTCCAGCGCGGTCACCCCGGGGAACCTCATGGTGAGGTCCCGGGTGGCGATGATCGGCATGACGCACAGGCTAGAAGCCCCGCATGCCTGAGTCATCCCCCGTGAGAGCGACGTCCGGTCCTCTTCAGGAGGAGCCTGGTGCCGCACCATTGCACGAGCAGTGTCGCCGTCCCGGCAATGATCATGCCCAGGATGTTGACCAGCAGCTGCAGGACCGAGCCCCGGATCTCCGACTCGTGCCCCAGCGCCAGCGCCACCGCCAGGTTGCCCGCGGCGGGGACGGTGGTCACCGAGATGAACACGCCCACCAGGCTGGAGGACTTGTCCGACGTCAGGGACAGCACCCCGGCCGCGCCCGCCAGCACCGCCACGATGAACGACCAGCGGTCCGGCGAGTAGACGAAGCCGGTCAGCGGCCGCTCCTTGGGCAGCTCCGAGACGTCCACGATGCCCAGCAGGTCGCCGGCCCAGGCGCAGGCGAAGGTCACCGCGACTGCGGCGGCGAAGCCGACCACCAGGATCCCCGCCGCCCTGCCGACCTCGGTCCAGCGGCGGAAGAGCAGCCCGCTGGAGATCGCGGCGATCGGCCCGAACTCCGGTCCGAGCACCATCGCGCCGACGATGAGGATCGGCGAGTCCAGCAACGCGGCGATCCCGGCCAGCTGGGTGGCGAGGATGAGGAAGGCGAAGAACGTCCAGGTCGGCCGGGTGCTCTCGGAGAGCCCGCGGTGCAGGTGGTCCCAGATCACCGCGTCGTCGCCGTGCCCGGGGGCGCGCCGCCTGGCCTCCTCCGCGGACTCCGAGATCGTCAGCTCCACCTGGTCCATGGAGATCGAGCCGTCCGCGCCCAGGCCGAGCCGTTTGAGGTCCTCGATGACCCCGTCCGCGGCCTCCCGTGCCACGTCGCACAGCACGAGATCGCCGGCGGGGTCCTTGGCGGCTCCGGGCAGCACGACGAGATTGGTGACGCCGGGGTTGTCGGTGAGGCCTGCGACGACCTCGCCGGTCCGGCCGTCCGGCACGATCGACCTCAGATGGATCATGCCGCCATGGTGGCGGATCGGGGGACGCCGTGGCAGTCTCTCCCGATAATCTAAAATCCCCATAATCTCGACACACCACAAGAAAACGTAGGAGCGGTGATGTTTCGGCCCCTCGCCCTGGCTGCCAGCGCCGTCCTCCTGCTCGGCGGCTGCAGCGTCGAACTCGGCACCGACTCCCCCGACCCCTCCTCCTCCCGCACCCCCGGCACCTCCGGCACCGACTCCAAGGGCGCGCTCGAAGACCTCGGCTCACTGAAGATCGAGGACGAGCGGAACGCGTCGAGCTACGACCGCAGGGCGTTCGGCACCCCGTGGAAGGACGTCGACGGCAACGGCTGCGACACCCGCAACGACATCCTCGCGCGCGACCTCGTCTCGGTGACGAAGAAGGACGACGGCTGCATCGTCCTCACCGGCACCCTGGAAGACGACCCCTACAGCGACGAGAAGGTCTCCTTCACCCGCACCAGGCCCTCGCAGGTCCAGATCGACCACATCTACCCCCTCGCCCTGGCCTGGCGGCTGGGCGCGGACGGGTGGTCCGCGGACCGGCGCGCGGAGTTCGCCAACGACCCCCTCAACCTGCTGGCCGTCTCGGGACGGCCCAACCAGCAGAAGGGGGACTCGGGACCGGGTGAGTGGAAACCCCCGGCCGACTACCAGTGCACCTACGCGGGCATGTTCGTCACGGTCGCCAAGAAGTACGGGCTGCCGGTGACCAAGGCCGACCACACCGCCCTCGGCGGCTTCCTGAAGACCTGCTGACCGCGATCCGTTCAGCAGACGGCCGCGCTTCTGCCGATCCGGCACCATGGATCGTTCCCATGGCACTCGTCGTCGACGCATCCCTTGATGGCGAGGCTGAGCAGCGACAACAGCATCCTGACGTCGCTGTCCCCGTCCAGCCGGAGCCGGACGGACCTGTCGTCGAGCCACGCCCTGCCCGACTCACCGAGCACCGGGCTCAGCCGGGCGACGCTCTTCTCGCCCAGCAGCAGCTCGGCCTCGTCGCCCCCGTGCAGGTGCACCACCTGGCACCCGGCGGACACCAGGGCCGCGCCGCGGCCGCAATCCGCTTTTTGGACCGTGACATTCGGCCACGTGCGAGTAAGCGTCAACACTCGTTGGGAAAAGGGACCTGCCGCGTTCACGCCGACGTCCATAAGCCTATAGTCACCCGATCCACCGCCTTTCGGGAACCTTCAGGTCTCGAATCGTTACGCAGGGATTTCATCGGAGAGAATGCCGAGCATGGAAGCCGAAGTTGAACGAGAAAAGGTCAGGACAGAACGGGCGATAGGGGCGCGCGCGATAGGTGCGGAGGCGGCCGGCCTGCGCGTCGGGCTCGGCGCCGCGCTCGGCTCGGCCGCGCTCGGGTCGCTGGCCGTCGGAGCCGTCGCCCTGGGGGCGCTGGCCATCGGCAGGCTCGCCGTCAAGAAGGCGCTCGTCGAGCACCTTCAGGCGGGCACCGTGGAGATAGCCCACCTGAAGGTCGGAAAGCTCGACATCACCTCCTGAGCCGGGTCAGCCGAGCTCCGCGGGCAACGGCCCGTGGTGCAGGACGGTCAGCGAGGTGACCGCTCGGGTCAGCACCACGTACAGCCGGGCCAGGCCGCGCTCCTCGGCGGCCACGATCTCCGCGGGCTCCGCGACCACGACATGGTCGTATTCGAGGCCCTTGGCGAGGGTCGCGGGAACGAGGTGGACACGTTCTCCCGCGACCCCTTCGGGCGTGAGGACGGCATGGTCCACGCCATTGTCCTCCAGCGTCCTCGCCAGCTCCTCGAGCCGCTCGTCGGCGACGATGACGGCGATGGAACCGTCCCTCGCCTGCACCTCCAGAACGGCGGTGACGGCGGCGTCGTGCACATCCCGCACCCTGCGCACCGAAAGCGCTCCCGCCCCGCCGCGCAACGACCGAGGGACGGCCAGCCCCGGCGCGACGGACGGCAGCAGCCGCACCGCGTAGTCCAGTACCTCCCGGGGCACCCGGAAGCCGAGGGTCAGCTCGGTGACCTCGCCCTCCTGCCCCAGGTAGGCCAGGACCTGCCGCCACGTGCGGGCCGCCCAGGGCGTCGTGCCCTGCGCCAGGTCCCCTAGGACCGTCGCCGAACCGGTCGCGCAGCGCCGCCCCAGCGCGCGCAACTGCATCGGCGAGAGGTCCTGCGCCTCGTCCACGACGAGATGCCCGAGCGAGCCGGTGCGCTCGATGAGGTCCGCGAGCTCGTCCAGCAGCGCGAGGTCGGCCGAGGTCCACTTGGCCGAACGCGGCGAACGCGGCGCCTTCGCCCAGAGCAGCAACGTCTGCTCCTCCTCGTCCAGCAACCCGCGAGCCGCCTGCGCGAGGAACTCCGCGTCACTGAACAGCTTGTGCAGGACCTGCTGCGGCGTCATCTTCGGCCACACCTGCTCGACCATCGCCTTGACGGCCTTGGACCGTGCGACGGCGTCGTGGACACGGTCGTCCGGCGCCTCTCCGCGCTGCTCCATCTGCACCAGCACACGGTGCGCGAGCCGCTGTGTGAGGGTGTGGCGCCCGGCGCCGTAACGCGTCGTCCCGCGCAGAGAGGAGACCAGCTCCCTGATCTCGTGGTCGGGAATGCGGTAACGCGAACCGCCCTTCACGAACAGCAGACCCGTCTCCGGTTTGCAGAGGAACATCCACAATGCGTTTCTCAGCACCTCGGCAAGGCGTATATCGCCCTTCAAAGCGGCGACGGGAAGCGGTTCCGTCGCCGTCGGAGCCCCGAGAAGGTCGTCGACGGTCGCCTGGTCCACCCGTACCTCCCCGAGCGCGGGCAGCACACTGGCGATATAGGAGAGAAACGCCCGGTTGGGCCCGACGATGAGCACCCCGGAGCGGCTCAGCCGCTCCCGGTGGACGAACAGGAGATAAGCCGCCCGGTGCAGCCCCACCGCGGTCTTCCCGGTGCCCGGAGCCCCCTGGACGCACACCGTGTCCGACAGCTCCGCCCGCACGAGGACGTCCTGCTCCGGCTGGATCGTCGCGACGATGTCGCGCATCGGGCCGGTGCGCGGCCTCTCGATCTCCTCGGTCAGCAGCCGGGACGGCCCGAGCTCCCGCCCGTCCAGCGGCTCGTCCTCGAACCCGGTCAGCTCCCCGCGGTCGAACCCGAACCGCCGGCGCCGCGCCACCCCCATCGGATCCCGCGGACCCGCCTGGTAGAACGCCCGCGACACCGGCGCCCGCCAGTCCAGGACGAGCGCCAGCCCCTCCTCGTCGTGCACGTGCCGCCGCCCGACGTAGACCGCCTCCGGCAGGTCCGCGCCCGCATCGGACGCGTGGTCGAGCCGGCCGAAGAACAGCGGCGTGTCCGGGTGGTCGGCGAGCGCCCTGATCCGCTGGTCCAGCAACGACTCCAGCACCTGCCGGGACACCCAGTCGCCCGCCGCGTCGGCCGACAACGACTCCGCGTGCTCGCGCATCCTGCGGAGGGCCTCACGCGCCTCCTTCAGATGGGCGCGCTCCGCCTCCAGCGTCTCGAACGTCTCCGGTACGTCGGCTCCCCCGGGCATGCTTCGGCTCTCCTTCGAAAGATGGGCGAACCCACCAGCTTAGCGAAGCCGCGCACCGCCCCGGAAACGAATATCCGCGTTCCCTGAGAAGCCCCTACAGATGCGTGCGGACGACGTCCGCCAGCCGCTCCGCGATGTCGTGGGCCTGGTCCTCGGCCGCGGCCTCGACCATCACCCGGACCATCGGCTCGGTGCCCGACGGACGGATCAGCACCCGACCCGAGGCCCCCAGCTCCTGCTCCGCCGCCCGGATCGCCGCCCTCAGCTCCTCGGACGTCTTGGCCCTGGCCTTGTCCACCCCGCGCACGTTGATGAGCACCTGCGGCAGCCGGGTCATGCACTTGGCCAGCTCGTCCAGCGGACGGCCGCGCCGGGCCACCGCTCCCAGCAGGTGCAGCCCGGTCAGCAGGCCGTCCCCGGTGGTGCCGTGCTCCAGCATGATCACATGGCCGGACTGCTCGCCGCCGAAGCCGTACCCGCCCTCGCGCATCGCCTCCAGGACGTAGCGGTCGCCGACCGCCGTCTCCAGGATCCTCAGCCCGTGGCCCTGCAGCGCCAGCTTGAAGCCCAGGTTCGACATGACCGTCGCGACGACCGTCCCGGCCGGCAGCCGTCCCGCCTCGTGCAGCTCCAGCGCCAGGATCGCCATGATCTGGTCGCCGTCCACGACCTCGCCGCCGGAGGTGACCGCCAGACAGCGGTCGGCGTCACCGTCGAAGGCCAGGCCCAGGACCGCGCCGTGCTTCAGCACCGCCTCGCGCAGCGGGTCCAGATGGGTGGAGCCCACCCCGTCGTTGATGTTGAGCCCGTCCGGCGCGGTACCGATCTCCAGGACCTCCGCCCCCGCCCGGCGCAGCAGGTCGGGGGCCAGCTCAGCCGCCGCCCCGTGCGCGCAGTCGACCACCACGCGCATCCCCGACAGGGGGACGTCCAGCGTGGACAGCAGGTGGTCGGCGTACCTGGAGATCTCACCGTGCGCCTCGAAGACCCGGCCGACACCCGCTCCGGTCGGCGCGTCCCACTCCTCACCGAGCTTGGCCTCGATGCGGTCCTCGATCTCGTCGGGGAGTTTGTAGCCGCTGCGGTCGAAGAACTTGATGCCGTTGTCGGGGGCCGGGTTGTGGGAGGCCGACAGCATGACGCCCAGGTCCGCGCCCAGCTCCCGGGTCAGGTAGGCCACCGCGGGGGTCGGCAGCACGCCCAGCCGCAGCACGTCGACGCCCGCGCCGGCCAGGCCCGCGACGACGGCCGCCTCCAGGAACTCGCCCGAGGCCCGCGGATCCCGGCCCACCACCGCGACCGGGCGGTGGCCCTCGAACGCCCCGGCGTCACCCAGCACCCGGGCGGCGGCCATGGACAGCTCCATCGCCAGGCGCGCGGTGAGGTCCCGGTTCGCCAGGCCCCGTACGCCATCAGTTCCGAACAAACGACCCACGACAGACCACTTTCATACTCGGGGGAACGCCAAACGGCGGACACCACTCCCATGGTGTCCGCCGCCTGGTCAAGCAAGCCGGAGGATCAACGCTTGCTGTACTGCGGAGCCTTACGGGCCTTCTTGAGACCGGCCTTCTTGCGTTCCTTGGCCCGCGGGTCACGGGTGAGGAAGCCGGCCTTCTTCAGGGCGGGGCGGTTGTCCGGGTCGGAGATCTGCAGCGCCCGGGAGATCCCCATGCGCAGGGCGCCGGCCTGACCGGTCACACCGCCGCCGTTGATGCGGGCGATGACGTCCCACTGGCCCTCGAGGCCGAGCGTGACGAAGGGCTCGTTGACGAGCTGCTGGTGCACCTTGTTCGGGAAGTAGCCCTCGAGGGTGCGGCCGTTGACCGTCCAGTTTCCGGAGCCGGGGACGATGCGCACGCGGGCGATCGCCTCCTTGCGGCGGCCGGTCGCCGACGCCGGGCCGGTCGCGGCCGGCACCCGCACGACGTTCTCTTCTTCCACCGCGGACTCGGTGGTGTACTCGGACGGGACGTCCTCGTAGGAGACGTTGTCGTCGAACGTCTCGGTGGTCTCAGCCACGATTCTCCTTGTGTGGTCTTCTAACCGGGGCGGCGGACCCTGACTCGAGCTCCCAGGGCGCCCCAGCGGCCTCTTTTTGGACGGTGGAGCCGGCACAGAGGCCAGATCTACTGGGCGACCTGCGTGATCTCGAACGGCACCGGCTGCTGGGCGGTGTGCGGGTGGTTCGGGCCCGCGTAGACCTTCACCTTGCCGAACATCGCGCGACCGAGCTTGTTCTTCGGCAGCATGCCCTTGATCGCCTTCTCGACGGCCCGCTCGGGGTGCTTCTCGAGCAGGTCCTTGTAGGCGACGGCGCGCAGACCACCCGGGTAACCCGAGTGACGGTAGGCCTTCTTCTGCTCGAGCTTCTTACCGCTGAGCGAGACCTTGTCGGCGTTGATGATGATGACGAAGTCACCGGTGTCAACGTGGGGAGCGTAGATCGGCTTGTGCTTGCCCCGAAGCAGGATCGCGACCTGGCTGGCAAGGCGACCCAGCACGACATCGGTCGCGTCGATGACGTGCCACTGACGCTGCACGTCAGCGGGCTTAGGGGTGTACGTGCGCACGGCGTAAGCCTTCGTTTCTGTCGACTGTTGGGATCGGCCCTTCGGATGATCCGGACCGGGTGCCGGTGTGCATGCCTGACTGGCAACCCGACACATACAAAGGAGCAGGATACCCAAGCTCTGGAGCATGGGCAAAGTAGCACCCGCATATCACCGCTCCGTCCGGGTGTCTCCGGATACGGTACGGGCAGCTACGGGCGCCGATCCTGCCTCTGACAGTATGCCTTCAGTATGCCCGATGGCTCTCCCCCTGTGGGCCGAATGAGCTGCACGGAGACTCCATCCATGTCATGGTGGGACGAACTCGGGCCGAAGGGCACCTCGAAACGACCGATAGGCTCCGCAACATGGGTTATCCGGGTGACAACGACCAGCCGCCGTGGGACAGCACTCCGCCGGAGACCGACCCCTGGTCCCGGCACCCGTTGAGTGCGCCGGTCCCGCAGCAGCCGTCCGAGGACCAGGAGGCCGCCTCGTGGCACGGCACGGAGTCCGGCCCCACGGGCTGGGCCGCCGAGCCGCAGCAGGGCCAGTCCGGCTCCTGGCTGGAGAGCGCCGCGGCGCCGCCGCAGCCCCCCGCCGCACCCGAGTGGGCGGAATCACAGCCCTCGTGGAACGACGACCCGCTCTCGGCGCCGCCCCCCTTCAGCGGGCAGGGCACCGGAGCCCACTCCGCCTTCCCCGAGACCTCCGCCGGGCAGTCCGGCTGGCCGGAGGGCCCGCTGGACGGCCCCAGCGGCCCGCTGGCCACCTCTTGGGACGACTCCGCCCAGCAGTCTTACGAGCCTTCCAACGGCACCCACGCGCTGCCCCTCTACGACTCCTCCCAGGCCTACGACCCGCACGAGCCCCAGGACGTCCCGCAGCCCTCCGCGGGCACCTTCGACGCTCCCAGCGGAGCTCTTTCCGCGCAGCCCTACGAGGCTCCTGGCGGAACCCAAGCGTTCCCTCCCTATGACCCGCCGGCCTATGAGCCTCCCTCCTATGAAGCGCCCGAGGGCGCCCTGGCGTCACAGCCCTTCACCGGAGCGCAGTCGCTCTCCCCCCAGCCGGCCTGGCAGGACCAGCAGCCTTATGAGCAGCCCTACGAGCAGCCTTACGGCCAGTCCTTCGACCAGCCTTACGAGCAGCCCCAGTCCTTCGAGCAGCGGCCTTACGAACAGCAGCAGCCCTACGGCGACCTCAGCGGCCCTCAGCCGATGCCCCCGCTGGGCCAGCCGGGCCAGCCTCCCCACGACGGTTACACCGGCCCGCAGCAGGCCGCCTCGTGGCCGCAGGGCGGTGACGGCTTCGGGCCGGGCGAGCAGTGGCCGGCCGAAGGCGCTCCCGGTTTCGGGGACGAGGGCAAGGGCAAGGCGAACCGCAAGCCCCTGATCTTCGGCGGCGTCCTGGTCGTCGCGGTCGCGCTGGTCGCCGGATTCGTGCTGCTCAACGGCAAGAAGGAGAACGGGGAGAACGCGGCGAACTCGTCGGACGTCCCGGCGGCGAAGACCACCCCGAGCCAGAACGGCGACCCCGCGGCGTCCGCGCAGCCGAGCGAGCCCGCCGCCGGGGGCGGCCTGCTGGAGAGCCGCAAGACCGACCCCCGGCCGCTGACCCTGGGCGAGGTCTTCCGCAAGAAGCGCTTCACCGAGAAGGGCATCACCTATGTGATGACCATCCGCAAGAAGTCCTCCTGCAAGGACGCGGTCAGCGGCACGGCGCTGCGGTCGGCGCTGGCCAAGGGCAAGTGCACCCAGTTCCTGCGCGCCACCTTCACCACCGCGGGCGGCAAGATGATCGGGACGGTCGGCGTGGCCAACCTCTCCACCGCCTCGGCCGCCTCCAAGGCCGCCAAGGCCGCGACGGCGAAGGACGCCTACGTGGTCGCGCTTCCGGCCAAGGGCGTCACCAGCAAGATCGGGCAGGGCGACGCCCTGGGCGCGGCCTGGACCCGCGGCCACTACCTGATCATGACCTGGGTGCAGCTGCCGGACGGCAAGGCCATCCCCGCCAAGCACAAGAAGGCGGCGCAGACGTTCGCGCAGAGCACGGTCGTGGGCAGCAACCTCGGCCCCGCCCTGAACATTCGCGACGAGACAGGTAAACCCGGACGCTGAATTCCTTGGCGGCGGCTCCAGATCTCTACTGGTTTGACTACGCTGTACGTCCATGTCCGGTCCTGACGACGGCCCGCCCGGCGCCGAGGCCACCGACACCACGTCGGTTCCCTCCGCTCCGCCGAGCATCGGCCAACGCACCGACCAGCCCGCCACGGCCACCGCCCCAGGCGGCCCGCCGGTGCAGGGCCCGCCCAGCGCACCCTGGTGGAGCTCGGCCGCCCCGAGGGGCGCCGAGACCGAGCCTCCGGGTGTCCTGGTGGCGGGTCCCGGCGTGCCCTCGGTCGACACCCGCCGCGCGGTCCCGCCCACCCTGCGCCCCGGCGCGAACGACGGCGGTGGCGGCTCGGACGCCACCGCCACCGTCACCGACCTCTCCTGGGAGGATCCTTCCGCCGTGGCCTTCACCCCACCGACGCAGGACGCCACCCGGACCGTGACCGACCTGCAGGCCCCCGCCGCGCACGACCAGGCCCAGGCGGAGCAGCGGCTGCTGGACTCCCCCGCGTCCTGGGTCCCGCCCGCCGGGGACGGGGCCGCGGCCCGGCCCGGCGGAGGGAACCCCGGCCAGACCATCGTCGACCTGGCGGCCCGCCCCCCGGTGGCTCCCGTGCCCCCCGCGGACCACCAGTCCCCCTCCACGGCCCTCGAACCGCTGCCCGCACCTCCGCCGCCCAGGCGCAAGCGCACGCTGCTGTACGTCGCGCTGGCGCTCGTGCCCGCCCTCGCCGTCGCCGGCGCCGCCTACGTGCTGCTCACCGGAGAGGACGCGGGGAAGGACTCCAAGCCCGAGGGCACCCCGATGGCGGCCCAGACCTCTGCCCCGCCCCCTCAGCCCTCGACCTCCGCTCCGACGCCCGGCCCCTCGGCCGGACCCGCCGCCCCGTCCGTGGACAGCGCCAAGACCGACCCCGAGCCGCTGACCATGGGCGAGATCTTCCCGATCAAGAAGCTCCGGCTGGACGGGCGCGACTTCGTCATGGACCGCAAGTCGCTCAACCTGCGCTGCGACTACGCCGCCAACGGCGCCATGGCCAGGATCCTGGTGAAGCAGAAGTGCCAGGGCCTGGTCCGCGCGACGTACGTCACCGGCAACAAGAAGATCGGCGTCACCGTCGGCGTCGTGGCCATGCCGGTCAAGAAGGTCGCGCTCGCCGTCCAGAAGGCGGGTACCCCTGCACGCAAGGGCAACTGGTTCGTGGCGCTGCCCGGCAAGAACTCCAAGGCGATCACCAAGACCGGCGGCCACACCGCCCTGGACACCTACGGGCGCTACGTCCTGTACGCCTACGCGCAGTACCTGGACGGCACCAAGCCCGCCAAGCAGCCCAAGGAGCTCTCCGCGGCGGCCCGTTCCTTCCTCGCCTACGTCAACGAGCCCCTCAAGAAGCGCTAGGCGAGGGGACCACGGGCAGCGCCGGCTGGGCGAGCGTCCGGACCCTGCGGGTCTCCAGCGCCCGGCCGGCCAGTTCGTGGTCCGCGGGATAGACGACCTCTACCAGGATCAGCCCGTGCGCCGGGGCCACCTTCACCGCCGAGTCCCGCATCCCGGCCAGCAGCACCTCACGCGGCCACTCCACCGGGCGGCGGCCGTCGCCGACCGACAGCACCGCTCCGACGAGCGCCCGGACCATCGAGTGGCAGAACGCGTCGGCCTCGACCGTCGCCACCGCCAGCCGCTCCTCCCGGCGCTCCCACTCGTACCTCAGCAGCCTGCGGATCGTGGTGGCGCCCTCGCGCTTACGGCAGTACGCGGCGAAGTCGTGCTCGCCGACCAGCAGCGCCGACGCTTCGTTCATCCGACCGACGTCCAGCGGGCGCGGATGCCAGACCGTGTCCCGGCGGCGCAGCGGCGCCACACCCGTCGGCTCGTCGCTGACGCGGTACTCGTAGCGCCTGCGCAGCGCCGAGAACCGGGCGTCGAAGCCCTCCGGGGCCAGGGCCACCTCGCGCACCCGCACGTCCGGCGGGAGCACGGCGGCCAGCCGGCGCGACATCGCCCTGCTGATCTGCTGGTAGGCCGGAGCCGGGACCACCACGTGCGCGACCTGCCCCGTCGCGTGCACCCCGGAGTCCGTGCGGCCCGCGACGGTCAGGACGGGCGGCGGGTCCAGCCGCATGATCCGGGCCAGCGCGTCCTCGACGACCCCCTGGACGGTGCGCTGCTCGGGCTGGCGCGCCCAGCCCGCGAAGTCCGCTCCGTCATAGCTGATGTCCAGCCGGAGTCT
Source organism: Actinocorallia sp. B10E7 (assembly GCF_039871655.1). NCBI lineage: Bacteria > Bacillati > Actinomycetota > Actinomycetes > Streptosporangiales > Thermomonosporaceae > Actinocorallia > Actinocorallia sp. B10E7. Next base: position 120,634 of record NZ_JBDPLZ010000009.1, on the reverse strand, counting down.
CACCAACGACGTCATGTGACAGCTTCCCGTCCCCACGTGAGAAGAACAGCGACCCAAAGAGGAGTGCTCGAAAGAGCAATGCCTGCGGGAACAGTGTCCCAAAGGCGAACGGGCCCGACGTCCTCCGGAGAGGACGACGGGCCCGAATCGAGGCGGTGCCTTTACTCGGCGGCCTTGGTCTCGGCGGCCTCGGAGGTCTCGGCGGACTCCGTGGTCTCCGCGGGCTCGGCCTTCGGCTCCTCAGCGGTCTTGCGGACCGTCACTCCGGAGACCTGCTCGGCGACGAGCTCGATCACGGCCATCGGCGCGTTGTCACCCTTGCGGGGGCCGATCTTGGTGATCCGGGTGTAGCCACCCGGGCGCTCGGCGAAGTGCGGGCCGATCTCGGCGAACAGCTTGTGCACCACACCCTTGTCGCGGATGGTCTGCAGCACCAGGCGACGGTTGGCGATGTCGCCCTTCTTCGCCTTGGTGATCAGCTTCTCGGCCACCGGGCGCAGGCGGCGGGCCTTGGCCTCGGTGGTGGTGATGCGGCCGTGCTCGAAGAGCTGGGTGGCGAGGTTCGCCAGGATCAGCTTCTCGTGGGCCGGGCTGCCGCCGAGGCGGGCGCCCTTGGCGGGCTTGGGCATGGCTCTTCCTTCCTGCCCCAGCCGTATCAGGTACTGGGGTCAGCTTGAATGAATCAGTACTGCGGGATCTCTCAGTACTGCTCGGTCTCGGCGAACGACTCGTCGTCCCCGTCGCCGTAGGCGTCGGCGGCGGCGGTCGGGTCGAAACCGGGAGGGGAGTCCTTGAGGGACAGCCCCATGTCGTGCAGCTTCTGCTTGACCTCTTCGATGGACTTGGCACCGAAGTTGCGGATGTCCAGCAGGTCCTGCTCGGAGCGGGCGACGAGCTCGCCCACGGAGTGGATGCCCTCGCGCTTGAGGCAGTTGTAGGAGCGGACCGTGAGGTTCAGCTCCTCGATCGGCAGGGCCAGATCGGCGGCCAGCGCGGCGTCCGTCGGGGACGGGCCCATGTCGATGCCCTCGGCCTCGACGTTCAGCTCGCGGGCGAGGCCGAACAGCTCCACCAGGGTCTTGCCGGCGGACGCGACGGCGTCGCGCGGCAGCATGCAGTGCTTGGTCTCGACGTCCAGGATCAGACGGTCGAAGTCGGTGCGCTGCTCGACACGGGTCGCCTCGACCTTGTAGGTGACCTTGAGCACCGGGGAGTAGATGGAGTCGATCGGGATCCGGCCGATCTCCTGGCCCGGCTGCTTGTTCTGGGTCGCCGAGACGTAACCGCGGCCGCGCTCGACCGTCAGCTCCATCTCCAGCTTCGCCTTGCTGTTCAGCGTGGCGATCTTCAGGTCGGGGTTGTGCACCTCGACCCCGGCCGGCGGCGCGATGTCCGCGGCGGTGACGTCACCCGGGCCCTGCTTGCGCAGGTACATGACCACCGGCTCGTCGTGCTCGGAGGAGACGACCAGCTGCTTGAGGTTCAGGATGATGTCGGTCAGGTCCTCCTTGACGCCCGGCACGGTGGAGAACTCGTGCAGGACGCCCTCGACGCGGATGCTGGTGACCGCGGCGCCGGGGATGGAGGACAGGAGCGTGCGGCGGAGCGAGTTACCGATGGTGTAGCCGAAGCCCGGCTCCAGCGGCTCGATGACGAACCGGCTGCGGTACTCGTCCACCTGCTCTTCGGTGAGCGAGGGACGCTGTGCGATGAGCATGTGATGCTCGCTTTCTGTCGGGCCGACCGCTATTTGACGGCCATGACATAACGGACATACCCCCGAAGAGGCCGGAAGCCTCTTCGGGGGCTGCAGAGCTCTTACTTGGAGTAGAGCTCGACGATCAGCTGTTCCTGGACCTGCGTGTCGATCTGCTGACGGACGGGCAGGGTGTGCACCAGGATGCGCATCTTGTCGGAGACGACCTCGATCCAGCCCGGGACCTGGTGGGCCTCGGACTCGGCGCGGGCCACCACGAACGGGGTGAGCTCGGTGGACTTGCCGCGCACCTCGATGATGTCCTTCTCGGACACGAGGAACGACGGGATGTTCACCCGCTTGCCGTTCACCAGGATGTGGTTGTGGCGGATCGCCTGACGGGCGGCGTCACGGGACTTGGCGAAGCCGGCCCGGTAGACGACGTTGTCGAGGCGGCGCTCGAGCAGCGAGAGCAGGTTCTCACCCGTCTTGCCGGCCTTGCGGTTGGCCTCTTCGTAGTAGTTGCGGAACTGCTTCTCGAGCACACCGTAGATACGGCGGGTCTTCTGCTTCTCCCGCAGCTGGAGCTGGTACTCGGACTCCTTGGTCCGACCGCGGCCGTGCTCACCCGGAGGGTAGGGCCGGCTCTCGATCGGGCACTTGGCGCCCAGGCACTTGCTGCCCTTGAGGAACAGCTTGGTCTTCTCGCGACGGCAGAGCTTGCAGTCGGGACCGGTGTAACGAGCCATGTGTCTTTATCTCCTCGGCCTCAGACCCGGCGCCTCTTGGGCGGGCGGCAGCCGTTGTGCGGAACGGGGGTCACGTCCTGGATCGAGCCCACCTCGAGGCCGGTCGCCTGAAGCGAACGGATGGCGGTCTCGCGGCCCGAGCCCGGGCCCTTCACGAAGACGTCGACCTTGCGCATGCCGTGCTCCATGGCGCGGCGGGCGGCGCTCTCGGCGGCCTGCTGCGCGGCGTACGGGGTGGACTTGCGAGAGCCCTTGAAACCCACGTGGCCGGAGGAGGCCCAGGCGATCACGTTCCCGTTCGGGTCGGTGATGGAGACGATGGTGTTGTTGAACGTGCTCTTGATGTGGGCGTGCCCGTGAGCGACGTTCTTCTTTTCCTTGCGGCGCAGCTTCTTGGGCGCGCCCTGGCGGCTCTTAGGAGGCATTGCTCTTCTTTACTCCAGAGGTCATCGGACCGGTGGCGGGCGGGACGTGAGATCCCGGCCGGTCTACTTCTTGCCGGCCTTCTTCTTGCCGGCCACGGTCTTCTTCTTGCCCTTGCGGGTACGCGCGTTGGTCTGCGTGCGCTGACCGTGCACGGGAAGACCCTTGCGGTGCCGGATGCCCTGGTAGCACCCGATCTCGATCTTGCGGCGGATGTCCGCCTGCACCTCGCGGCGCAGGTCGCCCTCGATCTTGAAGTTGGCGTCGATGTAGTCGCGCAGCGGGATCAGCTCGGCGTCGGTGAGCTGGTGCACCCACATGTTGCCGTCGACCCCGGTGGCCTTGAGGGTCTCAAGGGCACGGGTGCGGCCGATGCCGAAGATGTAGGTCAGCGCGACCTCGATGCGCTTCTCGCGCGGGAGGTCGACACCAAGGAGACGTGCCATGTCGGGCAGTGTCCTTTCGATCGGCGGAGGTCCTACCTGCCGCGGCCCCGTCCCTGCCCAGGTCGGGCCCCGGCCTCCGACCGGGGGTCACTCGCCCGTATCCGTGCTGTGCGCTCGGACGTGGCGAACTGCGGCATGTTGTCAGTTGTGGCGGTGTGAACCGTGAAAAACGAGCCTCAGCCCTGACGCTGCTTGTGGCGCGGGTCCTGGCAGATCACCATGACGCGGCCGTGCCGGCGGATGACGCGGCACTTGGAGCAGATCTTCTTGACACTCGGCTTGACCTTCACTGGGTCTCCTAGCTGTTGAGCAGGGTCATCCCCGCCTGCCAGAGCGGGAAAGGCAACCCCAGTCGGCGATTCGTTTACTTGTACCGGTAGACGATCCGTCCCCGAGTCAGGTCGTAGGGAGAGAGCTCCACCACGACCCTGTCGTCCGGCAGGATCCGGATGTAGTGCATCCGCATCTTGCCGCTGATGTGCGCGAGGACCTTGTGCCCGTTGTCGAGTTCCACCTTGAACATCGCGTTCGGTAGGGACTCGATGACAACGCCCTCGATCTCGATGGCGCCTTCCTTCTTGGCCATGGCCTCCGCGCTTCGCTGATCGGTTTCGTCTGCCTCCCTGAAAACCCGCACCCCGACACCGTTCACGACGATGCCGGGAGAAGAGGCCTCTCAGGGCGTCCAGCCGCGTCCTGCGCCGTACGGCGGGACGTGATGGGATACGCCACAGCCACACGAAACATGTTCATGTCGCTTCGCTTCACGCGAGCATGGCGATCCGACACTGGACCGAATGACGAGTCTACGCGACGACCCCACCGATTGCGAAATCAGACGGGTACGGAGTGACGCCGCGCGACCGCCACCACCCTTACCGGCTTTCACACCACGCTCGGGCGTTGTACGTTTCAACCATGGCGGCTTATGACTTCGAACTGGTCCTCAGCAGACCAGTGTTCGAGCATGAGCTCGATCCATTGTTCGAACGGACCCAAGGATACGTCACCGTCGCCTGTGTGAGGTCCGCCGCCGAGGTGACCGGGCCCGGCCAGGCCAGGTGCCACTGGGACGCCCCCTCCCTGGCCGCGGCGATGATCGAGGTCATCGTCCGGGTGGAGACGGCGGTCCCCGGCGTCGTCATCCGGCGGGCCGAGGCCGATCCGCTGCTGGCCCTCAGGGAGATCGCCGAGCGGGTGGGCCGCACCTTCGAGTCGGTCCGGATGGCGAGCACCGGCCAGCGCGGCCCCGGAGGCTTCCCCCCGCCCGAGACCCACCGGCTGTGGCGCTGGTCCCGGGTCGCGGCCTGGTACGGGATCGCCGACCACGTCCTGGAGGAGGCGGGCCCCACCACCCGGGCCGTCAACGGCTGGCTCGCCCTGCGCGAGGTCGTCCCGGAGCTGGCGCCCGATCCGCGGGCCCTGGTCGCCGCGCTCACCCGTGCGGTCCGCGCCACCGCTTGACCGCGAGGCGCCTTCGCCGCCCTCAGCCGTCGTGCGAGCCGGGTGTCCCGAACAGGGTCTTCGCCAGCAGTACCGCGCCCCAGGGCCCGGCCACCCACAGGAACCAGGGGAAGAGCAGCTCGCCGTTGGCCAAGCAGACGATCAGCCAGACGGACAGGGTGACCATGTTGACCGTGCCCCAGGCGGCCCAACTGGCCCGCAGGCTCTGGCTCGGGCGCTGCAGCTCCCCCGGGACCCGCACCGCGGGAACAGAGTCCTTGGCCGCCGGAAGCGGCAGGTCGTAGAGGTCCTGGGCCGGGAGGTCGGCGGTGAGCTGTTGCAGTCCGCCCATGGTCCTGGTCTCGTAGACCGCATCCAGGCGCTCGTTCAGCTCTTCCTGGGTGAGGCGCCCCTGGGCGTAGTTCTCCCGCAGGATCTCCGCATACTGGTCACGGTCGCGGTCGGACGCCCGCATCTCAGGGTTTTGCGGCATCCGTACTCCCCCTAGGCGAAATGTTTGCTACTAGAGCAATTGTGCGATGCGTTCCTGCCAGCCCTCAAGTGCCGTCAGCACCTGGGGGCCCTCCGGAGTGATCGCGACCGTGTGCTCAAAGTGCGCCGAGGGCGCGCCGTCGACCGTGACGACGGTCCAGCCGTCCTCGAGTTCGTGGGTACCCGGCTCACCGAGGTTGATCATCGGCTCGATCGCGAACACCATGCCCGGACCCAGCTTCAGCCCGCCGCCGCGGCGGCCCACGTTGGGGATGAAGGGCTCCATGTGCATCTCGGTGCCGATGCCGTGCCCGCCGTAGCCCTCCACGATGCCGTAGCGGCCCTGAGAGCGAACGTAGGACTGCACCGCGTGCCCGATGTCCCCGAGGTTACCCCCGGCCTTGCAGGCGGCCATACCCCGCCACAGGGACTCTTCGGTGACCTCCAGCAGCTTCGCCACGTCCGGCGCCGCCTCGCCCACCGGGACGGTGACGGCGGCGTCCCCGTGCCAGCCGTCCACGATCGCACCGCAGTCGATCGAGACGATGTCGCCTTCCTCCAGGACCCGGTCGTCCCTGGGGATGCAGTGGACGATCTCCTCGTTGACCGAGGTGCACAGAGTGGCCGGGAAGGGGGTGATCGGTCCTGGTACGCCGATGAAGGATGGGATGCCGCCGTTGCCGCGGATGTTGTCCTCGGCCAGCCGGTCCAGGTCCTTGGTCGTGACACCCGGCTTGACCGCCGCCGCCACCAGCGCCAAGGTCTCGCCGACCAGCCGGCCGGCGACCCGCATGAGCTCGATCTGCTCAGGCGACTTCACCTGGATGCGCATCCGCCTTCTGAACACCCGTCCCCCCTACTGCCTGTCTTGTCCTACTACGGACGGAGCGCGGCGAGGGCACGCGCGGTGACCTCTTCCACCGTTCCGGCGGCTTCGATCCCCACGAGGATGCCCTCTTTCTCGTAGAACTCCACGAGAGGCTCGGTCTGTTCCTTGTAGACCTCGAGACGGTGCCGGACGACTTCTTCCTTGTCGTCGTCCCGCTGGAAGAGCTGACCGCCGCAGTCATCGCACACGTCGTCCCGGCCCTCGTCGAAGTCGACGTGCCAGATACGGCCGCACTGGCCGCAGGTACGGCGGCCGGAAAGGCGGCGGACGACCTCTTCCTCGTCCACCACCAGTTCAAGGACCTTGTCCAGGCCCTGGCCGGTCTCGGCCAGGATCTCGCGCAGCGTCTCCGCCTGGGGGACGTTGCGCGGGAAGCCGTCGAGCAGGAAGCCGCCCGCGGCGTCCGGCTGCGCGATCCGGTCCCGGACCATGGCGACCGTGACCTCGTCCGGTACCAGGTCGCCCTTGTCCATGTACTGCTTGGCGAGGACGCCGAGCTCGGTTCCGCCGCTCACGTTGGCGCGGAAGATGTCACCTGTCGAGATTTTCGGGATCGACAGATGGGATGCGATGAACTGGGCCTGAGTTCCCTTGCCCGCTCCCGGGGGGCCCACCAGCACGATGCGCACTAGCGGAGGAATCCTTCGTAGCTACGCTGCTGGAGCTGCGATTCGATCTGCTTCACGGTGTCCAACCCAACGCCGACGATGATCAGGATGCTGGTGCCACCGAAGGGGAAGTCGTTCGCGGCGTCGATGAGCGCGAACGCCACCATCGGGATGAGGGCGACCAGTCCCAGGTAGAGCGCGCCAGGAGCGGTGATACGGGTGAGCACGTAGTCGAGGTACTCAGCCGTGGGCCGCCCCGGACGGATACCGGGGATGAAACCACCGTACTTCTTCATGTTGTCGGCGACTTCAGTGGGGTTGAAGGTGATGGCCACATAGAAGTAGGTGAAGAAGATGATCAGCCCGAAGGTGACGGCCATGTTGACCGGGTTGTCCTGCTGCATGTACTTGAGCACGTACTTCGCGAGGAACTCGTTGTTCGGCCAGAGCTGGCCCGCCAGCTGCGGCAGGTAGAGCAGCGAAGAGGCGAAGATCACAGGAATGATGCCGGCCTGGTTGACCTTCAGCGGGATGTAGGTCGAGGTCCCGCCGTACATCCGGCGGCCGACCATCCGCTTGGCGTACTGCACCGGGATGCGCCGCTGGGCCTGCTCGACGAACACGACCGAGGCGACGATCGCCAGACCCACCAGGATCACGATCGTGAAGATGAAGCCGCCCTTGGTGCGGAAGATGTTCGCGAACTGCTGCGGGAACGTCGCGACGACCTGCGTGAAGATCAGGATCGACATGCCGTTGCCGATGCCCCGGTCGGTGATGAGCTCGCCCAGCCACATGATCACGGCGGTGCCGGAGGTCATCACGATCACCATCGTGATGACGGTGAACACATCGGTGTTGTAGAGCAGGTCCCCGGAGCTCTGGTCCTGGAACAGGTTGCCGGTGGCGGCCATGGCCACGATGCCGGTCGACTGCAGGATCGCCAGTCCGATGGTCAGGTACCGGGTGTACTGCGTGATCTTCGTGGTGCCGGCCTGGCCCTCCTTCTTGAGAGCCTCCAGGCGTGGGATCACCACGGTGAGCAGTTGGAGGATGATGCTCGCGGTGATGTAGGGCATGATGCCCAGCGCGAACACCGACAGCTTCAGCAGCGCGCCACCGCTGAACAGGTTGATCAGGGAGTACAGGTTCTTGTTGCTCCCGCTCTCGGCCGCGTCCAGAGCGGCCTTGACCGCGCCGACGTCCACTCCCGGGGTCGGGAGCAGCGACCCGATGCGGAAGATGAGGATCACAAAGAGCGTGAAGAGTATCTTCTTGCGCAGGTCGGGCGTCTTAAATGCCCTAGCGACAGCGGTGAGCACCATTCCTCCTGCGCGTTTCTACCTGGTCAGACACCATGGACCGAAGCCTTACGATGACGTGGCTCACAGTCGGAGCCCGTCGAATGCTAACAGCAGACGAAGCCGGGGCTGACCCTCCAACGTTGGACGGCCAGCCCCGGTTCCGCATGAATCAGACCTGCTCGACGGACCCGCCGGCAGCGATGATCTTCTCCTGGGCGGATCCGGAGAAGGCGTTGACCTTCACCTGGACCGCCACGGAGATCTCACCGGAGCCGAGGATCTTGACCGGACGGCCGGAGCGCACCGCGCCCTTGGCCGCCAGGTCCTCAGCGGTGACCTCGCCACCCGAGGGGTAGAGCTCGGCCAGCTTGTCCAGGTTGACCACCTGGAACTCGACCCGGTTCGGGTTCTTGAAGCCCTTGAGCTTCGGAACCCTGCGGATCAGCGGCATCTGGCCGCCCTCGAAGCCGACCGGCACGGTGTTACGGGCCTTGGTGCCCTTGGTACCGCGACCGGCGGTCTTGCCCTTGGACGCCTCGCCCCGACCCTTGCGGGTCTTCTTCTTGTTGGCGCCCGGAGCCGGCTTGAGGTCATGGACCTTCAGAGCCTCGCTCATGATTCGACCTCCTCCACCTTCACCAGGTGGGCAACGGTGCGGATCAGGCCGACGACCTCGGGCTTGTCCTCGCGAACGACGCTCTGGCCGATCTTCTTGAGGCCCAGGGTCCGCAGCGAGTCCCGCTGGTTCTGCTTCTCGCTGATCACGGACTTGATCTGCGTGATCTTCAGCTGGGTCATGACGTCACCTCGACCTTCGCGGCCTCCAGGCCGGCGGCACGGGCCCGCAGCATGGCGGCGGGGGCGACGTCCTCGATCGGCAGGCCGCGCTTGGCCGCGATCTCCTCCGGACGCTTCAGCTGCTTGAGCGCCGTCACCGTCGCGTGGACGATGTTGATGGCGTTCGAGGAGCCGAGCGACTTGGACAGGACGTCGTGGACACCGGCGCACTCCAGGACGGCGCGCACCGGGCCACCGGCGATGACACCGGTACCGGGGCTGGCCGGCTTGAGCAGCACGACGCCCGCGGCGGCCTCGCCCTGGGTGAGGTGCGGGATGGTGCCCTGGATCCTGGGGACCTTGAAGAAGTTCTTCTTGGCCTCTTCCACGCCCTTGGCGATCGCGGCCGGAACTTCCTTCGCCTTGCCGTAGCCGACGCCGACGGTGCCGTTGCCGTCACCGACGATCACGAGGGCGGTGAAGCTGAAGCGACGACCACCCTTCACGACCTTGGCGACGCGGTTGATCGCGACGACGCGCTCGATGTACGACGTGCCCTTGTCGGCGCCACCGCGGCGGTCATCACGACGTCCGTCACGGCCGCCCTGACGACGCTCGCCGCCCTGGCCGCCTCCGCGACTGGGAGCAGCTGCCATTAGTGGTTCCTCTTCTCAGACGTAATCGTGGGGGTCACAGTGCGAGACCCCCCTCACGAGCGCCGTCCGCGACGGCGGCGACGCGGCCGTGGTACTTGTTGCCCGCGCGGTCGAAGACGACGGCCTCGACGCCGGCGGCCTTGGCGCGCTCGGCGACCAGCTTGCCGACCTCACGCGACTTGGCGGTCTTGTCGCCCTCGGCGGCGCGCAGCGCGGCCTCCATGGTCGAGGCGGACGCGACCGTCTTGCCGACGGTGTCGTCCACGACCTGGACGAAGACGTGCTTGGTGGAACGGGTCACGATGAGCCGCGGGCGCGTAGCCGTGCCGACGACCTTCTTGCGGACCCGAAGGTGACGGCGCTTGCGGGAGGAGGCCCGCTTGCTCGTTCCCTTCCGGAACAGGCCCTTGGTGCCAGCCATGACTACTTACCAGCCTTTCCGACCTTGCGGCGGATCTGCTCACCCTGGTACCGCACACCCTTGCCCTTGTACGGGTCGGGCTTGCGCAGCTTGCGGATGTTCGCAGAGATCTCGCCGACCTGCTGCTTGTCGATGCCCTCGACCTTGAACAGGGTCGGCTTCTCCACCGTGAAGGTGATGCCTTCGGGGGCCTTCACCAGGATCGGGTGGCTGTAGCCGAGGGAGAACTCGAGGTCCCTGCCCTTGGCCACGACGCGGTAACCGACGCCCTGGATCTCGAGGGTCTTGACGTAACCCTGGGTCACCCCGACGATCATGTTGAAGATCAAGGTGCGGCTCAGGCCGTGCAGGCCGCGAACCGTGTTGATGTCATTGGGACGGGTGACCGTGATCACACCGTCGCTGAGCTCGGCCTTGATCGGCTCGGCGATCTTGTGCTCGAGAGTGCCCTTCGGGCCCTTGACCGTGACCAGCTGGCCATCGATCTTGACCTCGACTCCGCCGGGAACGGAGATCGGCAGACGTCCAATACGTGACATGTCTGATTCTCCTTCCGTTACCAGACGTAGGCGAGGACTTCGCCGCCCACGCCGCGCTTGCCGGCCTGCTTGTCGGTCATGAGGCCGGAGGACGTCGAGATGATCGCGACGCCCAGTCCGCCCAGGACCTTCGGCAGGTTGTCCTTCTTCGCGTAGACCCGGAGACCGGGCTTGGAAACGCGCTTGATGCCGGCGATGGAGCGCTCGCGGGTCGGCCCGAACTTCAGGTCGATCACGAGCTTCTTGCCGACTTCGGCATCCTCGACGTGCCACCCCGAGATGTAGCCCTCCTGCTGGAGGATCTCGGAGATGTGCGCCTTGATCTTCGAGTACGGCATCGCCACGGTGTCGTGGTATGCCGAGTTCGCGTTACGCAGACGCGTGAGCATGTCTGCGATCGGGTCGGTCATCGTCATGGCCTGCTGGCCCTCCCTCACTGCGGTTTCCAGCTGCCCCGGCCCACCCCTCGGGGGGGCATCGGGACCCTACGGACCTACAGCGTGGTCATGGGCGCCATCTGAGAATCGGGCGCCCGGTCTGTTGTACGTACGGTACGCGATCCGCACCGCGACCGCCGAATCGGCGGCCGCCATGCGTGATCTGCGTGTTCTTCCTACCAGCTCGACTTGGTGATGCCGGGCAGCTCGCCCCGGTGCGCCATCTCCCGGAAGCAGACACGGCACAGGCCGAACTTGCGGTAGACGGAGTGCGGCCGGCCGCAGCGGGAGCAGCGGGTGTAGCCGCGCACCTTGAACTTCGGCTTGCGAGCAGCCTTGGCGATCAGAGCGGTCTTCGCCATTCTCAGGCCTCCTTGAACGGGAAGCCGAGGAGCTTCAGGAGCGCCCGGCCCTCTTCGTCATTCGTGGCGGTCGTCACGACGGTGATGTCCATGCCGCGCTGCCGGTCGACCTTGTCGACGTCGACCTCGTGGAACATGACCTGCTCGGTCAGACCGAAGGTGTAGTTGCCGTTGCCGTCGAACTGCTTGGGCGACAGGCCGCGGAAGTCACGGATCCGCGGCAGCGCCAGGCTCAGCAGCCGGTCCAGGAACTCCCACATGCGGTCGCCGCGCAGCGTGACGTGCGCGCCGATCGGCATGCCCTCGCGCAGCTTGAACTGCGCGATGGACTTCTTGGCCCGGGCCACGGCCGGCTTCTGGCCGGTGATGGCGGTCAGGTCCTTGACGGCACCCTCGATCAGCTTGGCGTCGCGGGCGGCCTCGCCCACACCCATGTTCACCACGATCTTGGTCAGACCGGGGATCTGCATCACGTTGGCGTAACCGAACTGCTCCTGCATGGCAGTCCGGATCTCCTCGCGGTACCGCAGCTTGAGCCGCGGCTGCGGGATCTCGACGGAAGTCTCGGTCATAGTCAGATCTCCTTGCCGGTGCGACGCGAGATCCGGACCTTCTTGCCGTCTTCGTCGATGCGGTAGCCCACGCGAGTCGGCTTGCCGTCCTCGACCAGGGCGACGTTGCTGACGTGCAGCGGCGCCTCGACGGTGACGATCCCGCCGCCCTTGCCCTGGGCGTCCACCTTGGTGTTCTTCTTGATGAGGTTGGCACCCTCGACCGTGACGCGATCGCGCTTCAGGTCGACGGCGATGACCTTGCCGGTGGCGCCCTTGGACTTACCGGCGATGATGACGACCTCGTCGCCCTTGCGAATCTTCATTACAGCACCTCCGGCGCGAGCGAGACGATGCGCATGAACTTCTTGTCGCGCAGCTCGCGGCCGACCGGGCCGAAGATACGGGTGCCCCGCGGGTCCCCGCCGTCCTTGATGAGCACGGCCGCGTTCTCGTCGAAACGAATGTAGGAGCCGTCGGGACGACGGACCTCCTTACGCGTACGGACGACGACGGCCTTGACCACGTCGCCCTTCTTCACACCGGCCGCGGGAAGGGCGTCCTTCACCGTGGCGACGATGATGTCGCCGATGCCCGCATAGCGCCGACCAGAGCCACCGAGAACACGGATGCAAAGGATCTCCTTTGCACCGGTGTTGTCGGCGACCTTGAGTCGCGACTCCTGCTGGATCACTTCTAACTCCTGTGGGTTCTCACCGGTTCTCCACCCAGGGGTGGAGCCTGGTGGATTTGCCCCCGGGCCTGGCCCGAGGGGGAGTGCGGGGGGCGGAACATCACCCCCCGCAGTCTCCAGTTCTTGTGGCCGGTTTTACTTGGCCTTCTCGAGGATCTCGACGACGCGCCAGCGCTTGGTGGCCGACAGCGGACGGGTCTCCATCAGGCGGACCCGGTCGCCGACGCCGCACGCGTTGGCCTCGTCGTGAGCCTTGTACTTGGTGGTACGGCGGATGATCTTGCCGTACAGCCGGTGCTTGACGCGGTCCTCGACGGCGACGACGACGGTCTTGTCCATCTTGTCGCTGACGACCAGGCCCTCGCGGACCTTCCGGTTGCCCCGCACCTCGGTGCTCTCGGTGGTCTCGCTCACTTCTCGCCCTCCTCGGCAACGGTGACGATGCCGAGCTCGCGCTCCCGCATCACGGTGTAGATGCGGGCGATCTCACGCTTGACCGTCCGCAGCCGCCCGTGGTTCTCCAGCTGACCGGTAGCCGCCTGGAACCGGAGGTTGAACAGCTCCTCCTTGAATTCCTTCAGCTTGGTCACCAGCTCGTCCTCGGGCTGGGTGCGCAGGTCGTCGACGGTCTTGCTCGCCATTACTCGCCCACCTCCCTCTTCACGATCCGGCACTTCATGGGCAGCTTGTGGATGGCGCGGGTGAGCGCCTCACGAGCGATCTCTTCGTTCGGGTAGGACAGCTCGAACATGACCCGGCCGGGCTTGACGTTCGCGATCCACCACTCGGGCGAACCCTTACCGGAACCCATGCGGGTCTCGGCGGGCTTCTTGGTCAGCGGGCGGTCCGGGAAGATGTTGATCCACACCTTGCCACCACGCTTGATGTGACGGGTCATGGCGATACGAGCGGACTCGATCTGCCGGTTGGTCACGTAGTGACCCTCGACAGCCTGGATGCCGTACTCGCCAAAGGTCACCTTCGTACCGCCCTTGGCCATTCCCCGGCGCTTCGGGTGGTGCTGCTTACGGTGCTTGACCCTGCGAGGGATCAGCATGGAATTCAGCTCCCCTCAGGCGCCTGGGTCGCCTCGGGGGCGGCCGGCGCGGTGTTCTCTGCGTTCTGCTGACGGGGGGCGCGCTCGCCACCGCCGCGGCGGGCACCGCCGCGGGCCGGACGCTCGCCACCCCTGCCGCGGCGGTCGCCACCGCGGCGCTCGCCGCCGGCACCGGCGCCGGCGCGCTGGGCGGCGGCCCGCTGCTCGCGCTCGGCGCGGGTCGCGGCGGCGTCACCCTTGTAGATCCAGACCTTCACGCCGATACGGCCGAAGGTGGTCCGGGCCTCGTAGAAGCCGTAGTCGATGTCCGCGCGCAGGGTGTGCAGCGGCACCTGGCCCTCGCGGTAGAACTCCGACCGGGACATCTCGGCGCCGCCCAGACGACCGGAGCACTGGACCTTGATGCCCTTGGCGCCGGACTTCATCGTGGACTGGATCGCCTTGCGCATGGCGCGACGGAACGCGACACGGCTGGACAGCTGCTCGGCCACGCCCTGGGCGACCAGCTGCGCGTCCATCTCGGGGTTCTTGACCTCGAGGATGTTCAGCTGGACCTGCTTGCCGGTCAGCTTCTCCAGGTCGCCGCGGATGCGGTCGGCCTCCGCGCCGCGGCGGCCGATGACGATGCCCGGCCGGGCGGTGTGGATGTCGACGCGGACGCGGTCACGGGTGCGCTCGATCTCCACCTTGGAGATGCCCGCCCGGTCCATGCCCTTGGTGAGCATGCGCCGGATCGCGACGTCTTCCTTGATGTAGTCCTTGTAGAGCTTGTCGGCGTACCAACGGCTCTTGAAGTCGGTCGTGATGCCCAGGCGGAACCCGTGCGGGTTGATCTTCTGCCCCACTACCGGGCCCTCCTTGTCTTCTTGACCGGCGCGCCGTCCTCGACGGATTCGAGAACCACGGTGATGTGGCTGGTGCGCTTGTTGATGCGGTACGCACGACCCTGGGCACGCGGACGGAACCGCTTCAGGGTCGGGCCCTCGTCAACCCAGGTGCGGGCCACGACGAGCGTGTCCTGCGGCAGGTTGAAGTTGTGGGTGGCGTTGGCGATGGCGCTGTCGAGCACCTTGCCGACCGGCTCGCTGGCTGCCTGGGGGGCGAAGCGCAGCACAGCCTGAGCCTCCGCGGCCGGCAGGCCACGAATGAGGTCCACCACACGGCGGGCCTTCCTGGGCGTGACGCGGATGAACCGCGCCTGGGCCCTGGCTTCCATGACTGTTCCTCTCATCTGATTGCTGCGCTCAGCCTCGGCGGCTGCGGCGGTCTTCCTTGACGTGGCTGCGGAACGTGCGGGTGAGCGCGAACTCGCCCAGCTTGTGCCCGACCATCGCCTCGCTGATGAACACCGGGACGTGCTTGCGGCCGTCGTGCACGGCGATCGTGTGACCGATCATCTCCGGCACGATCATGGAGCGCCGCGACCACGTCTTGATGACGTTGTGGGTCCCCTTCTCGTTCTGGACTTCCACCTTTTTCATCAGGTGGTCGTCCACGAAGGGCCCCTTCTTCAGGCTACGTGGCATGACGACTCCTACCGCTTCTTGTTGCTGCGACGACGGACGATCAGCTTGTCGCTGGGCTTGCCGGGCTTACGGGTCCGGCCTTCCTTCTGGCCCCACGGGCTGACCGGGTGGCGTCCACCGGAGGTCTTGCCCTCACCACCACCGTGCGGGTGGTCGATCGGGTTCATGGCCACACCACGGACGGTCGGGCGCTTGCCCTTCCACCGCATACGGCCGGCCTTGCCCCAGTTGATGTTGGACTGCTCGGCGTTGCCGACCTCGCCCACCGTCGCGCGGCACCGGACGTCGACCTTGCGCATTTCGCCGGACGGCATGCGCAGCGTGGCGTACATGCCCTCCTTGGCCAGCAGCTGCGCGCCGGAACCGGCGGAGCGGGCCAGCTTGGCGCCGCCGCCCGGACGCAGCTCGATCGCGTGCACCACGGTACCGGCCGGGATGTTGCGCAGCGGGAGGCAGTTGCCGGGCTTGATGTCGGCGCCGGCGCCGTTCTCCACCGCGTCACCCTGCCGCAGGCCCTGCGGGGCCAGGATGTAGCGCTTCTCACCGTCCGCGTAGTGCAGCAGCGCGATGCGCGCGGTCCGGTTGGGGTCGTACTCGATGTGCGCGACCTTGGCGGGAACGCCGTCCTTGTCCGCCCGACGGAAGTCGATGAGGCGGTAGGCGCGCTTGTGCCCGCCACCCTGGTGGCGGGTGGTGATGCGGCCGTGGTTGTTACGGCCGCCCTTCTTGGGGAGCGGTCGCAGCAGCGACTTCTCCGGCTCGCTGCGCGTGACCTCGACGAAGTCGGCCACGCTGGAGCCACGACGACCCGGAGTCGTCGGCTTGTACTTACGGATGCCCATCTTTTTCGTTCATCCCATCCAGTTCGGTGCCAGAGCCCTTAGGCCTGCGGCCCGAAAATGTCGATCCGCTCGCCCTCCGCCAGGCTGACGATGGCGCGCTTGGTGTCCTTGCGCTTGCCGTAGCCGTAGCGGGTCCGCTTGCGCTTGCCCGGCCGGTTGATCGTGTTCACGCCGACGACCTTGACGCCGAAGACCTGCTCCACCGCCTGGCGGATCTGGACTTTGTCAGCGCTGGGGTCGACGAGGAACGTGTACTTGCCCTCGTCCAGCAGCCCGTAGGACTTCTCGGACACGACCGGCGCGAGAAGAATGTCCCGAGGGTCGTAGATCCTGCTCACTTCGCACTCCCCTTGGCGTGGGCGAGGAACTCCTCGTAGCCCTTCTCGGTGAACACGACGTCGTCATTGACCATGACGTCGTAGGTGTTCAGCTGGTCGGCGACGATGACGTGCACGCTCGGCTCGTTGCGCAGCGACTTCCAGGTCAGGTCGTCCTCGCGGTCCAGGACCAGCAGGACGCGGGTGGCCTGAGTGACCTCGCGCAGCGCCTTGACCGCGGTCTTGGTCCGGGGGGTGTCCCCCTCGACCAGGGCGCCGACGACGTGGACCTGGCCGGCACGGGCCCGGTCGCTCAGCGCGCCGCGCAGCGCGGCCGCCTTCATCTTCTTCGGGGTCTTCTGGGCGTAGTCACGCGGCTGCGGGCCGTGGACGGTGCCACCGCCGGCGAACTGCGGCGCGCGGGTCGAGCCCTGACGAGCGCGGCCGGTGCCCTTCTGCCGGTACGGCTTCTTGCCGCCACCACGGACCTCGCCACGGGTCTTGGTCTTGTGCGTGCCCTGGCGGGCGGCCGCGAGCTGGGCCACCACGACCTGGTGGATCAGCGGGACGTTGACCTTGGCCTCGAAGATCTCGGGTGCCAGTTCGACGTTGACCTTCGTCATGACTGGGCCTCCATCTTCTTCACAGCGTTACGGACCAGGACCAGGCCGCCGTTCGGGCCGGGGACCGCACCCTTGATCAGGATGAGGTTCTTCTCGGCGTCCACGGAGTGCACGGTGAGGTTCTGGATGGTCTTGCGCGCCGAGCCCATGCGGCCGGCCATGCGCAGGCCCTTGAAGACGCGACCGGGAGTCGCGCAGCCGCCGATGGAGCCGGGCGAGCGGTGCTTGCGCTGCACGCCGTGTCCGGCGCCCAGACCGGCGAAGCCGTGACGCTTCATGACACCGGCGAAGCCCTTGCCCTTGCTGGTGCCGGTCACGTCGATCTTCTGGCCCGCCTCGAAGGTCGAGGCCAGGACCTCCTGACCGGGCGTGTACTCGGCGGCATCATCGGTGCGCAGCTCGACGAGGTAGCGGCGCGGCGTGACGCCGGCCTTCTCGAAGTGCCCCGCAAGCGGCTTGTTGACCTTACGCGGGTCGATCTGCCCGAAGCCGAGCTGCACGGCGTTGTAGCCGTCCTTCTCGGTCGAGCGGACCTGCGTGACGACGTTCGGTCCGGCGAGGACGACGGTCACCGGAACGATCCGGCCCTCATCGTCGTAGACCTGGGTCATCCCGAGCTTCTCGCCCAGGACGCCCTTCCTGTTGGTGCTCATGTGATGTCGATCCTCAGAGCTTGATCTCGATGTCCACGCCCGCGGGGAGGTCGAGCCGCATCAGCGAGTCAACCGTCTTGGGGGTGGGGTCGATGATGTCGATCAGCCGCTTGTGCGTGCGCATCTCGAAGTGCTCGCGGCTGTCCTTGTACTTGTGCGGCGAGCGGATGACGCAGTACACGTTCTTCTCGGTCGGCAGCGGTACCGGGCCGGCGACCTTGGCGCCCGTCCGCGTCACCGTCTCAACGATCTTCTTCGCCGAGCTGTCAATGACCTCGTGGTCGTAGGCCTTGAGCCGGATGCGGATCTTCTGTCCCGCCATGGTGCCCTCGGTATCCTTTGCTGCTCAAGCGAGGAGTGTGGACTCCCCGCTTATACCTCCCGCTCTCGCGAGAGGCGGGCTGACGTGTCAAAGCGAGTGCTCGCGCACTCGCACGTGCCCCTGCCGTGGGGCAAGGTTCAATGATATGCAACCGCGGGGGTACCTTCCGCCGGAACGGGGCACTCCCCCGCGGTCACATATGTGGTGCTGCTTACTTGATGATCTTGGTGACGCGACCCGCGCCGACCGTCCGGCCACCCTCACGGATGGCGAACTTCAGACCCTCTTCCATGGCGACCGGCTGGATGAGCTCGACGCGCATCTCGGTGTTGTCGCCCGGCATGACCATCTCGACACCCTCGGGGAGGTTGACGACACCGGTCACGTCGGTGGTGCGGAAGTAGAACTGCGGGCGGTAGTTGTTGAAGAACGGGGTGTGGCGGCCGCCCTCGTCCTTGCCCAGGATGTAGACCTGGGCCTCGAACTCGGTGTGCGGGGTGTTGGTGCCCGGCTTGATGACACACTGGCCGCGCTCGACGTCCTCGCGCTTGATGCCGCGCAGCAGGAGGCCGACGTTGTCGCCCGCCTGGCCCTGGTCGAGGAGCTTGCGGAACATCTCCACACCGGTGACGGTGGTGGAGGTGCTCTTCTCCTTGATGCCGATGATGTCGACGACCTCGTTGACGTTGACGACACCGCGCTCGATACGGCCGGTGACGACGGTGCCACGACCGGTGATCGAGAAGACGTCCTCGATCGGCATCAGGAACGGCTTGTCGGTCTCACGCTCGGGCTGCGGGACGTTCTCGTCCACGGCCTTCATGAGCTCGAGGATGGACTGGGCCCACTTCTCGTCGCCCTGCAGCGCCTGGTAGGCCGAGACGCGCACGACCGGCAGGTCGTCGCCCGGGAACTCCTGGCTGCTCAGCAGCTCGCGGACCTCGAGCTCGACGAGCTCCAGGATCTCCTCGTCGTCGACCATGTCGCACTTGTTCAGGGCGACGACGATGTAGGGCACGCCGACCTGGCGGGCCAGGAGCACGTGCTCCCGGGTCTGCGGCATCGGGCCGTCGGTGGCGGCCACGACCAGGATCGCGCCGTCCATCTGGGCGGCACCGGTGATCATGTTCTTGACGTAGTCCGCGTGGCCCGGGCAGTCCACGTGGGCGTAGTGCCGCGACTCGGTCTGGTACTCGACGTGCGCGATCGAGATGGTGATACCGCGCTCGCGCTCCTCGGGAGCCTTGTCGATGTCCTCGAACGGCGTGAACGGGTTGACGTCCGGGTAGGCGTCGTGCAGCACCTTGGTGATCGCCGCGGTAAGGGTGGTCTTACCGTGGTCGATGTGACCGATGGTGCCGATGTTTACGTGCGGCTTCGTCCGCTCGAACTTGGCCTTCGCCACGAGGTTCTCCTCAGTGATTCTGACGTACGTATTGACAGTTGGCTATGTGGTGCCGGAGCCCGGAGCTACTCGCCCTTGGCCTTGGCGATGATCTCCTGCGCGACGTTCGAGGGAACCTCCGCGTAGGAATCGAACTGCTGGGTGAAAACAGCCCGGCCCTGGGTCTTGCTGCGCAGGTCACCCACGTAGCCGAACATCTCGGAGAGGGGCACGAGCGCCTTGACGACCCGGGCGCCGTAAGCCTCGTCCATGGCCTGGATCTGGCCGCGACGGCTGTTGAGGTCGCCGATCACGTCGCCCATGTTCTCCTCGGGCGTGGTGACCTCGACCGCCATCATCGGCTCGAGCAGCGTCGGGGCGGCCCTGCGAGCAGCCTCCTTGAACGCCATCGAACCGGCGACCTTGAACGCCATTTCCGAGGAGTCCACCTCGTGGTAGGCGCCGTCGAGGAGGGTGACCTTCACACCCACCATCGGGAAGCCCGCGAGGACACCGAACTCGGCGGCCTCCTGGCAACCCGCGTCCACCGACGGGATGTACTCCCGCGGGATGCGGCCACCGGTGACCTTGTTCTCGAACTCGTAGCCGTCGCTGCCGCCGCCGATCGGCTCCAGCGTGATGATCACGCGGCCGAACTGGCCGGAGCCACCCGTCTGCTTCTTGTGGGTGTACTCGACCTTCTCGACCTTCTTGGTGATCGACTCACGGTAGGCGACCTGCGGGCGACCCACGTTGGCGTCGACCTTGAACTCGCGCTTCATCCGGTCGACCAGGATCTCCAGGTGGAGCTCGCCCATGCCGGAGATGATCGTCTGACCGGTCTCCTCGTCCGTGCGGACCTGGAAGGACGGGTCCTCCTCGGCCAGCCGCTGGATCGCGGTGCCCAGCTTCTGCTGGTCGGCCTTGGTCTTGGGCTCGACGGCCACGTGGATGACCGGCGCGGGGAAGGTCATCGACTCCAGGACGACGGGGTTCTTGTCGTCGCAGAGCGTCTCACCGGTGGTGGTCTGCTTGAGACCCATGACGGCGACGATGTCGCCGGCGCCCACGCGGTCGATCTCCTCGCGCTTGTTGGCGTGCATCCGGTAGATCTTGCCGATCCGCTCCTTCTTGTCCCGAACGGAGTTCAGGACGGACGAGCCGGACTCGAGCACGCCGGAGTAGACGCGGACGAAGGTCAGCTTGCCCAGGTGCGGGTCGGACATGATCTTGAAGGCCAGGCCGGAGAAGGGCTCGTCCTCGCTCGGCTTGCGAGCGATGACGGTCTCCTCGTCGCCCATCTTGTGGCCCTCGATCGCCTCGATGTCCAGCGGCGACGGCAGGTAGCGCACGATGGCGTCCAGCAGCGGCTGCACACCCTTGTTCTTGAAGGCGGTGCCGCAGAACACGGGGGTGAGCTTGGCCGCGAGGGTCGCCCGGCGGACGCCCTCCCGGATCTGCTCGACGCCGGGGGTCTCGCCCTCGAGGTACAGCTCCATGATCTCGTCGTCGTTCTCGGCGAGAGTCTCGATGAGCTGAGCCTGCGCGGCCTCGGCCTCTTCGAGCATGTCGGCCGGGACGTCGACCTCGCTGTACATCTCGCCCAGCTTGGCCTCGGCGTTCCAGACCAGGGCCTTCAGCTTCACCAGGTCGATGACGCCCTGGAAGTCCGCCTCGGCGCCGATCGGCAACTGCATGACCAGCGGAACCGCGTTGAGGCGGTTGACGATCATGTCGACGCAGCGCTGGAAGTTGGCGCCGGTGCGGTCCAGCTTGTTGACGAAGCAGATGCGCGGAACGCCGTAGCGGTCGGCCTGACGCCACACGGTCTCGGACTGCGGCTCGACACCGGCCACACCGTCGAAGACGGTCACGGCGCCGTCGAGGACGCGCAGCGAGCGCTCCACCTCGACGGTGAAGTCGACGTGGCCGGGGGTGTCGATGATGTTGATGGTGTGCTGGACCTCGTCGACCGGCCACTTGCAGGTCACGGCGGCGGAGGTGATGGTGATGCCCCGCTCCTGCTCCTGCTCCATCCAGTCGGTGGTGGCAGCGCCGTCGTGGACCTCGCCGATCTTGTAGCTCATCCCCGTGTAGTAGAGGATGCGCTCAGTCGTCGTGGTCTTGCCGGCGTCGATGTGGGCCATGATCCCGATGTTGCGGACCTTGGAAAGGTCCACACCGGTCTTAGCAGCCATGGTGCTCGCGTCCTTGCTCTCGTGGGTTCAGCCGGCCGCTGCTACCAGCGGTAGTGGGCGAAGGCCTTGTTGGACTCGGCCATCTTGTGGGTGTCCTCGCGCTTCTTGACCGAGGCGCCGAGCCCGTTCGAGGCGTCGAGCAGCTCGTTCATCAGACGCTCGGTCATGGTCTTCTCGCGGCGGGCGCGGGAGTAGGTGACCAGCCAGCGCAGCGCCAGGGTGGTGCTCCGGGCCGGGCGGACCTCGACCGGGACCTGGTAGGTGGCGCCACCGACACGACGGGACTTGACCTCGATGGTCGGCTTGACGTTGTCGAGAGCGCGCTTGAGCGTGACGACCGGGTCGTTGCCGGTCTTCTCGCGGCAGCCTTCGAGCGCGTTGTAGACGATGCGCTCGGCGATGGAGCGCTTGCCGTCCAGCAGGATCTTGTTGATCAGGCTGGTGACCAGCGGGGAGTTGTACACCGGGTCAGCGACCAGTACGCGCTTGCCCGCAGGGCCCTTACGCGGCATTAGCTCTTCTCCTTCTTCGCGCCGTAGCGGCTGCGCGCCTGCTTGCGGTTGCGGACGCCCTGGGTGTCCAGCGAACCGCGGATGATCTTGTAGCGAACACCGGGCAGGTCCTTAACACGACCGCCGCGCACGAGCACGATGGAGTGCTCCTGCAGGTTGTGTCCGACACCGGGGATGTAGGCGGTGACCTCGATGCCACTGGTCAGGCGGACACGGGCGACCTTGCGCAGAGCCGAGTTCGGCTTCTTGGGCGTCGTCGTGTAAACGCGCGTGCAGACGCCGCGGCGCTGGGGGCTCCCCTTCAGCGCGGGCGTCTTGGTCTTGGTCACCTTGTCCTGCCGGCCCTTTCGGACCAACTGCTGGATTGTGGGCACCGCTTCTCCGTCTTCCTTCGTCGTACCGGGCCCGGTCTCCGCGACCGGGTGAGCGTGCTCTGTCCACGCTCTGTTTTGTATGCGCGAGTCACACCCGGAATTTCTCGTCCGCGCATAACCCTGATCAGCCACGCTTACACGCCTCTGACCTGCAGGTTTGCTTGTCTCACCGACCCCCGTGGTCGGGCGTGTCGCGCCGTCCGTGACCCGTCCGGCTCCCATAGCGGAGCCGAGCCGAGCCGGGGGAGTGATCTACGCCGCTTCCCGGCTGCCTCCGGCCGCCTTTCAAGCGCACGCACGCGAGCCCGCGCAGTGCGGGCACGAAGAGAAAGAGTACCTACCCCTGCACCCGAGGTCAAAGCGAATGAGCCATTACCGGCCGGAAGGCCTGCGGCGCAACCTTCGCGAGCCGGGTTCCGCGACTCCGGTCCACCGGAAGCGGCCCGCGCACGGCCCATACGAAGTGAAGAACGTGGGTCTTTGTAGTGAAAGTTCCCTGTTGTCCGGGAAAAGAGAAGGGACCCGTATGTCATGGAGATCATACGGGTCCCACGCGGCTCCGCCGCCCGCACCCCCGACGCCGGGCGTGTCGGGCCCGGACCGTCAGAGGAAGAAGGCGCCCACGATCACGAGGATCGCGACCAGGGCGACCAGGCCGAGCCAGATCCAGATCTTGTTGGAGCCGCCCTCCGCGGCCGCTTCCTGCTGAGGCTGCCCGTACTGCTCGGGGGCCTGCCCGTACTGCTCGGGGGCCTGCCCGTACTGCTGCTGCCCGTAGGCCTGCTGGCCGTAGGGCTGCTGCGCCTGCCCGTACTGCTGCTGCTCCTGAGGCTGCTGCTGGCCGTAGGGCTGGGCCTGCCCGTAGGCCTGCTGCCCGTAGGCCTGCTGCTGAGGCTGCCCGTACTGCTCGGGGGCCTGCCCGTACTGCTGCTGCCCGTAGGCCTGCTGGCCGGGCTGGCCGTAGGGCTGCTGCGCCTGCCCGTACTGCTGCTCCTGGGACTGCTGCCGGCCGTACTGGTCCTGAGGCGGCTGCTGGCCGTACTGGCCGGGAGTGAACGCCTGGGTGGCGTCGTCGTCCTGCTGCTGAGGCTGGGCCTGGGGCTGCTGAGGCTGGGCCTGGGGCTGCTGCCAGTCTCGGGCGTCGAAGTCCAACCTGGTCTCGCCGCCCACCTGGCCGGCCGCCGGCGAGCCCTGCTGGGGCTGCCCATAGGACGGGGCCTCGGGCTCGGCGGGCTTGTTGGTCACCAGCGGGATGTCGCCGGGGAAGGGCTGCTGCTGGACGAAGACCGTCGGCGCGGCCTCCTCCACCTGGGGTGGCTGCGGCTGCTGCTGCGGCGGGGAGAACGCCGCGGGCGAGGCCTGGGGAGGAGCGTGGTGCCGCCCCGCGAGGTCGGGACGGGCGACCGGGGCCGTGCCCCACGGGTCCTCGTTCTCGGCGGGCTCCTTCACCGTCTCGTAGGGCGACGGGGCACTCGCGGCGGGCTGCTGCTCGGCGGGGTAGGGCTGCTGGGGCGCGGGCGGCTGGAACTGCTGCTGCGGAGGCGGGAAGCCCGGGGTCTCCTGGACCGGGGCGAAGCCGCCGGTGTCACCGGAGCGGTAGGGCGCGGTCTGCTCGGGGGCCGGAGGCTGGAACGCGCCCGGGTAGGCCGGGGGCTGCGGCGGCGCGAAGGCGCCGGGGGCCTGCGGCGGGGCGAACGCGCCGGGCTGCTCGGCCGGAGGCTGCTGGTAGCCGGCCGGCGGCGCGAAGGGCTGCTGCTCGGCGGGCTGCTGGTAGCTCGGCTGAGGTGCCTGCGGCTGCTGCCAGGAGGGCTGCTCCAGGGGCTGCGGCGGCGGCACGGGCGGCAGGGACGGCGCGGGCTCGGCCGGGACCTGCGGCGGCTGGGCCGGAGGCTGCTGGGGCCGCAGTTGCGGGGCCCCGAAGACCACGGTCCGCTCTCCCGCGGGCCGGGTGGGTGGGTCGATCCGATCGGGAACGGCGGGCTGGTCGGCCGACGCCGGCTCTTCTGGCAACGGCCGCTGCGGGCCGTTCTGCTCGGTCATCGGTAGGCTCCTTACAGCACCGAGTCCTTGTGTTTTCCCTGAGCCGCGCCTATATCACGCGACCAGTCACAGACTGCCTTCTGAGTCTGCGTACGGCAAATCCTTCATGGTGAGATCAAGGAAATTTCCCCCCGCAACGGGCACCGGAAGAACAGAAAAACCTCGGAAGTAGGCTGCCTCCATGACGCGATCATTGGTGATCAAAGTAACTGCGGGAGCGGAGGCCCCCGAGCGCACCAACCAGGCCCTCACCGTCGCGGCCGCCGCCGTCGCCAGCGGAGTCCCCGTCTCGCTGTGGCTGACCGGGGAGGCCGCCTGGTTCTCGGTGCCGGGAAAGGCGGAGGAGTTCCCCGACCTCCCCCACGCCACCCCGGTCCCCGACCTGCTGCAGGTGATCCTGGCCGCGGGCCAGGTCACCCTGTGCACCCAGTGCGCGTCCCGGCGCGGGCTCACCGAGGCCGACCTCATCGAGGGCGTGCGCATCGCGGGCGCCTCCGCCTTCGTCGAGGAGATCACCCGGGACGGCGCGCAGGCCCTCGTCTATTGATCCTCGTCCCGCTCCGATCGGGGGGCCCGGGTCTCCACATGCACCGCTGCCTCTTCGGCGGGGCGTTCCTCCGGGAGCCGCTCGCCGGTACGGGTCTCCTGCTCCATCCACCGGCTGATGCCCATCTCGCCCCGGTCCTCGACGGTGAAGTTCAGGTCCCTCGGCGGATCCTCCTCGTAGGAACGCACCAGTTCGTCCTGGAACTCCTGCTCGTCGTCGCCCATCTGCGGATCGTGATCCGGGATGCGTTCGTGCCTGTCGGGCATGTGCAGTCCTCCCCGTGTGCTGGACCGTTCACTGAGATCAACGTCCGGACGGTTCCACTATGTGCCCGGCTTGACCGAGAACATGCCGAATCTGGAGACCCCAGGCGGAACAGGGGAAACGAAGAGCCGCACGGAGACCTCCGTGCGGCTCTTCGAACGCCTCGACCGCAGTCGCGTCAGCCCGGCAGGACGGCGCGCAGCCGCTCCTCGCGCAGCTTCCCGGACCAGGTGTCGTCCACCGGCTCCAGCCGCCGCCCGACCGCCCAGCCGAGCAGCAGGTCGGCCAGCGCGGGGTTGCGGACCAGGGCCGGGCCGTGCATGTAGGTGCCCATGACCTTCCCGCTGTAGGCGCCCTCGAAGCCGTCGCCGTTGCCGACGCCCACCGCGACCCGGGCCAGCGGCTTGACGCCCGCACCGAGGCGGGTGACGCCCTGGTGGTTCTCGAACCCGGTGATCATCGGGACGCCCAGCGCGGGGTCGACCTCGCCGGCCAGCTCGCCGACCGCGCGGACCTCGCCCCGGCCGCTGCGGATGTCGAGCAGGCCCACCCCCGGGACGGGCTGGCCCTCCTCGCCGCCGAACTCGTGGCCGAGCAGCTGGTAGCCGGCGCACACCGCGAACACGGAGGCGCCGTACTCGACGGCCTTGTGCAGCCCACCGTCGACACGCAGCCGCTGGGCGGCCAGGATCTGCGGCCGGTCCTCGCCGCCGCCGAGCAGGTAGATGTCGCCGTCCACCGGCACCGATTCGTCGGAGTGCACGTTGACCGTGCGGGTGGGGATGCCGCGCAGCCTGGCCCGCCGCTCCAGGACGATGCAGTTGCCGCGGTCCCCGTAGGTGCTGAGCAGGTCGGGGTAGACCCAGACGATCTTGATGGAGTCAGAGGGCACGGCCGTACCTCGTTCGGATGTTCTGGAAGGCGGTGTAGTTGGCGATCACGTCCAGCTTGCCGGGCGGGACCGCCATGACGGCCTGCTCGATGTCGTCGACCACGCGGAAGTCGACCTCGGCGGCCTCCAGCCGGGCGGCGAGGTCGAGCCTGCGCTCGCCGGTCGCCCAGACCGGGCGGCCCTTGAGCACCCGGTAGTCGACGTCCCACAGCCAGGAGGTGTCGCGCCCGTCGGGGCCCTGGGCGTTGATCGACAGCGCGACCGGGCCGGGGGCCGGCTCCAGCACGTCGAAGGCCTCCAGCCAGCCGGCCGGGTTCTTGGCCAGCAGCAGCCGGATGTCGCGGCCCTCGTGCTGGACGGTGGTGTAGCGGCCGGCCACCGAGGCGACCTTGCCCAGCAGCGGCAGCGCCTGCTCGGGCGCGATGCCGAACAGGGAGACGACGGCCAGCGACATCGCGCCGTTGGAGCGGTTGGCCCGGCCCGGGAGCTGCAGGTCGAGATCATAGGTGCGGCCGCCGGGGGCGGTCACCCGGTTGCCGTGCAGGATCCAGTCGGGCTTGGGGCGGGCGAAGGGGCACTGGCGGCAGGCCCAGTGGCTGCCCTCGCGGTCCAGCGGGCCGCCGCACTCGGGGCAGCACCAGGAGTCCTCTTTCCAGTGCTGGCCGACCGCGACCCAGGTGACCTGCTTGGCGGTGGAGGCGCCCCAGGTGACCAGGGGGTCGTCGCAGTTGGCCACGACATGGGTGTCGACGCCTTCCAACGCCTTGCGCCACTTGCCCGCCAGCTGCCAGATCTCACCGGCGCGGTCCATCTGGTCGCGGCTGAGGTTCATCAGCAGGACGACGTTGGCGCCGGTCTCCTTCAGGACCAGAGGCACGTACTTCTCGTCGCACTCCAGCACGCCGTAACGGGCGTCGGGGGCGGCGGCCAGCGCGCTGACGTGGCCGGTGGGCATGTTCGCGCCGAAGGCGTTGGTGGCGACCTCGCCGAGCCCGCTCATCGCGCTGGCGATCAGCCGGGTGGTGGTCGTCTTGCCGTTCGTGGCGCTCACCAGCACCAGCTTGCGGTCGGCGGCGAGCCTCGTCAGCAGGTCGGGGTCGAGCTTGAGCCCGATCTTCCCCCCGATCACCGATCCGTCGCCACGCCCGGCCAGTCGCGACATCTTGGACGCCGTGCGGCCCAGCGCGACCGCCAGCTGCGACCGCAGCGGAAGATCACTCATGGAATCTCTTTCCCTAAAGCCTGACTGCACTCGACTCTAATGGGTGGCCCGGTCATTACGGTGTTGATCCCGACCGAACCATCGGCCAAGCTACGTTCCGCTGTGCCACGCCTACAAAACGTATCAATGTGATGAAGACCGCATTATCTGGGATGGCCCAGCTAGACAAGCACCCCAAATGCCACTTGTACCGAGGAATCTTCCTTGCGCCCCTACCCAGCGGAGCGACAAGGCAGAATCACCGGAGAACTTTGCGAGAAGGGTAAGCGCCATGCAGTGTCCGTCCTGCGCCACGCCGGCGTCCGAAGGGCAATCGCACTGCGCCCGTTGCCACGCCCCTCTGTCGGCGCTCGCCGGCGCGTACGCCGCGCCCACGAGCAGCACCGAGAAGACGATCATGTTCGACCGGGCGCCGTGGCAGCCGGCCGAGGAACCGACGGGCGCCTGGTCCTCCGCCGAGCCCGCCGAGCCCGCCGGCCCCGCCCAGGCGCCCGAGGCCCTCGTCCCCGAGCCCTTCGCCCCGCAGGCGCCCGCCCCCGAAAACCCGGCGCCGGCCGCGCCCCGGCCCGGAGAGGCCACCGAGTGGTGGACCCCGGCCATGGACACCCCCTCGGGCCCCACTCCGCTGCCGCAGCAGCAGGCCTGGTCGCAGCCGGCCGCCCCCGAGGCGCCCTCCGTGCCGGCCGTGCCCGACTCCTGGTTCGCGGGGCCGGCCCAGGAGCAGGCGCCGAACGGATCCGGGTCGGGCGGCTTCCCGCAGGTGCAGACCGGGCCGTTCGCCCCCGTGTTCGACGACGCACGGCAGGAGCAGCCCGCGGAGCCCGTTCCCCCCGTCGCCTTCCCCGCCGACTCCACGTTCGCGGCCATGGGCCCGTCCGAGCCCGGCCCCGTCCGGCCCGGGGAGTACGACCCGGGCATGCCGTACGCGCACCCCGGCGCCCCGGTGTCTGAGCCCCCGTACGCCCAGTCCAACGGGCTCGCGTCCGTACCTCCCTACGACCTGCCCAACGCGCCGGTCTCCGAGCCTCCGTACGTCCAGCCGGAACACGCTCAGCCCGGCGGGCTCGCCTCGGAGCTCTCGTACGCGCAGCCCGAGTACGTCCAGGTCGAGTACGCGCAGCCCAACGGGCTCGCCTCGGAGCCGCCCTACGCGCAGCCGCAGGGGCTCGCCTCGGAGCCGCCCTACCTGGCTCAGCAGCCCGGCGGACACGCGTACGGCCGGCCTCAGCAGGGCTTCTCCACCGTTCCCTCGCCTGGAGCGATGGGCGGCGGGTTCGGGCAGCAGTCCGCCTGGGACGCGCCCCGCGAGGAGAAGCCCCTGTGGGACCCCGACGGGCCGCTGCCGATGACGCAGTCG
Organism: Actinocorallia sp. B10E7; assembly: GCF_039871655.1. Taxonomy (NCBI): domain Bacteria; kingdom Bacillati; phylum Actinomycetota; class Actinomycetes; order Streptosporangiales; family Thermomonosporaceae; genus Actinocorallia; species Actinocorallia sp. B10E7. The sequence goes on along the minus strand of NZ_JBDPLZ010000009.1, from coordinate 92,017 downwards.
CACCGCGTCCCGTCCGCGAACGGCGGCGCCAAGAACAAGCCGCTCGTCATCGGGGTCGCCGCGCTGGTCGTCGTCGCCCTGGTCTGCGTCCTCTTCGTGTTCCTCAACGGAGGGGACGACGTGAAGGACGAGACCGGCCCGTCGCAGACACCCGTCGCACAGGTGCCCGCCGGGAACAAGCCGGCGGACTCCGCCGCGGTGAAGCAGGCCAGGAAGGTGCAGGCCCTGCTGAACACCAGCGCCAAGAGTCGGGTCGCGCTGAGCAACGCGCTGGTGAAGGCCCGCAGCTGCGCCGACATCCCCGCCTCCGTCGCCACCATGCAGCAGGTCGCCCAGCAGCGGCAGGCGCAGTGGAAGCGGGCGCAGCGGCTGAACATCCCCGCGCTGCCCCAGGCCGTGAAGCTGCGCAACGCCCTCGCGCGTTCCATCAAGCTCTCGCTCGACGTCGACCTGGCGTACCTGGCCTGGGCCCGCAGCAACCAGGGCTGCAAGGGCAAGACCCCGCTCAAGGGCGCGAACTACAAGCGCGGCGACTCGCTCTCGGCGGAGGCGTCCCGCTCCAAGAGCCGCTTCCTGGAGATGTGGAACCAGATCGCCCCGCAGTACGGCCTGGCGAAGCGGCAGAGCTTCTGAGGAGTCCCGCGGGCCTCGCCGGACGTGCTGGGCGGGGCCGCGAGCCGTGACCACGGTAATGTGTGGGGCGAATAACGTCCTGGCTGCAAGTTTCCCCCGACTCGAGGCCGCCGATGCAGTGTCCCGAATGCCGTAGTGAGACTCCCGGTTCGCTAGGCCGGTGCACCCGCTGCGATGCCGTGCTCCCGCAGGCCGACGAGGTCTCCCCGTGGAGCTCCCCGCCCTCGGGCGGTGAGCCCTGGCCGCCGGAGCCCTGGCAGCCCGAGCCCGTCCGGCAGGGCTGGCGCGCCGGGTCGCCGCAGGACGACCGTCCGTGGGAGGTCCAGGACGAGGATCGGCCGTGGGCAGAACAGCCGCAGGAGCGGCCCTGGGGCGAGCAGCGCCCGTGGGCGGAGCAGCCCGGCGAAAGGCCCTGGGGCGAGCAGCCCGGCGGGCGGCCGTGGGACGAGCGGCAGCAGCGCCCCTGGGCTGAGCAGCCCGGCGAGGCACGGCCCTGGGACGCCGAGCCCGGACAACAACAGCAGCAGCAGTGGGGCGGCGGACAGCAGCAGCCCTGGAACGCCGCGCCGGAACAGCGGTCGCCTCACCGCGGCGACGGCGAACAGTGGCTGCCCGACGAGGCGCCGCGCTGGCGGGGGCCGCTGATCGCCGGTCTGGTCGCCGCGCTGCTGACCGCCACGCTCGTCGTCGGCTATGTCTTCTGGACGAAGGACGACGACTCGGACAAGTCCTTCTCCCAGCCGAGCACGTCCCAGAACAGCGAGTCCAAGACGGAGAAGGACTCCCCGGACAGCGAGGCACCCGACGCCGCGGGCGACCCCCAGGCCGAGGCCGAGGCGGTCGACACCGTGCTGAGCGACATGTCGGCCAGCCGCAAGAAGCTGGCGAACATCACCTACACGTGCGCCAACAAGTCCAAGGACATCTCCGCCTTCGAGACCGTCATCGAGGAGCGTGAAGGGCAGCTTTCCGACGTGAACGGGCTGTCGTTCGGCTCGCTGGAGAACGGCGAAGAGGTGAAGAACGCCCTGATCGACGCGCTTCAGGCGTCCATCGACTCCAACCAGGAGGCCCTCACCTGGCTGAAGGACGAGGACGGCTGCGACAAGGACGCCGCCGCGCGCCTGAAGGAGGTCACCGACAAGGCGACCGACACCAAGCGGACGTTCCTCGACCTGTGGAACCCGATCGCCACCGAGCGGGGCCTGCAGACCTGGACCCGCGAGAACATCTGATCCGTTCTCCTCCACCGGAGCACCCGGTCGCGTGGAGACCGCGGAGACTGTGGAAAACCCGGATCCGCCCGCGGACGGCGGCATGATGAGGTGGTGATGACCTCGCACGGGCCCTGGTTCCGGATCGAGGCGATCCCTGCGGCGCAGCGGGTCTCCTCGGCAGAGTGGGATTTCGTGACGGTGCTGCCCGCGGTGCTGTCCGCCGCGCAGCAGCGGCGTCCGTTCGTCGTGGGCTGGCTGTCCAGGGGCGGCGGGGCTCCGCTGGAGCTGGTCACGAACGCGGGTTCGGGTGACGGTTCGCTGCTGTTCCCCAACGGGGCGCGGGGCGGGGTGTGCGGCGACGACTGGCTGCGCGCGGCGGCGCGCATGGTGTGGAAACGGTGTCCGGGCCGCCAGGCGCCGCCCCTCGCCGGGGCGGGCCAGGAGCACTCCTCGCTGTTCGAGTCGATGCTGACGACCCTGCTGGGACGGCCGTTCGGCTGGTTGATGACGGCCGAACCGTGTCCCGAGCCCGCACTGGACGCCGAGCTGCGCGAGCTGCGGCACGAGCTGCGCATGTTGCGGCGCGATGAGCAGAACGACGCCGGGCGGGTCGAGCGGCGGCTGGCGGAGCTCGACGCCTACCGCGAGGCGGGGCTGTGGAACGTCCGGGTGCTGGCGGGTGCGGCGAACCCCGCCGAGCTGGAGCAGGTCGCGCCGGTCCTGGTGGGCTCGATGGAGCTGGGCCACCATCCGTACCGGCTGCGCACCGGGCGGGGCTTCGGCTCGCTCGCCGAGACGCTCGGCGGCGCCGAGGAGGGTTTCCCGTTCGTCTCCTCCGCGGGGGTGCTGGCCGCGCTGGCGGGGCTGCCGCGGCGCGAGGTTCCGGGAGTGCGGGTGCTGGACTCCGGGTTCTTCGACGTCACCTCCGAGACCCCGCCGGGAGGGCTGGAGCTCGGCTCCGTCCTCGACGGGCAGGACCGCGTGGTCGGGCGCTTCACGGTGCCGCTGGAGACGCTGAACCGGCACGCGTTCGTGACGGGGGCGACGGGTTCCGGCAAGTCGCAGACGGTCCGGCACCTGCTGGAGCAGCTCACGTCCGCGGGGATCCCGTGGCTGGCGATCGAGCCGGCCAAGGCGGAGTACGCGGCGATGGCGGGGCGGATCGACGCGCCGGTGACGGTGGTCAACCCGTCGGATCCGTCGGCGGTGCCGCTGTCCGTCAATCCGCTGGCGCCCGAGCCCGGCTATCCCGTCCAGGCGCACATCGACATGATCCGGGCACTGTTCCAGGCGGCCTTCGACGCCGAGGAGCCGTTCCCGCAGATCATCGCGCAGGCGCTGCAGCGGGTGTACGAGGCGTGCGGCTGGGACGTGGTGACCGGCGGCGGCAGGCCCGGGGCGCGGGTGCCCCCCGCCGTCCCCACCCTGGAGCAGCTCCAGCAGGCCGCGATGGAGGTCATCGACGACGTCGGCTACGGCAGGGAGCTGATGTCGGACGTGAAGGGCTTCGTCGACGTGCGGCTGCGGTCGTTGCGCATCGGCTCGGCCGGCCGGTTCTTCGAGGGCGGACACGACGCCGACATAGGCGGGCTGCTGCGCGAGAACGTCGTTCTGGCGATCGAGGACGTCGCCAACGACGAGGACAAGGCGTTCCTCATGGGGACGCTCATCATCCGGGTGGTGGAGCATCTGCGGATGCGGGCCCGCACGGGCCGCACCCGGGGCCTGCAGCACGTCATCGTCATCGAGGAGGCGCACCGGCTGCTGCGCCACCGCGAAGGCTCCTCGGCGCACGCGGTCGAGCTGTTCGCCGGGATGCTCGCCGAGATCCGCGCCTACGGCGAGGGCATCGTGGTGGCCGAGCAGATCCCGGTGAAGCTCATCCCCGACGTGGTCAAGAACACCGCGTTGAAGGTCGTCCACCGGCTCCCCGCGTACGACGACCGGCATGTGGTGGGTTCGGCGATGAACCTCGACCCCGACCAGTCCCGTGAGGTGGTGTCGCTGCGCCCCGGGGTCGCGGCGGTCTTCGCCGACGGGATGGACCGGCCGCTGCGCGTCCGCGTGCCCTGGGGCGAGGACCGCGAGGAGGCCCGGCCGGGCCCGCCGCCGCCCGTCGCGGGCCGCCGTTCGGTGGCGTGCGGAACCGAGTGCCGGTCCCGCCGCGCCTGCACGCTGAGCGAGCTGCGCAAGGCCGACCTCCTGGCCTCCGACGCCGAGCTCTCCTGGCTGCGCCTGTGGGCCGACGTCCTGGTGCTGGCGCATCTGACCGACCGCCCGCCGCCCGCCGTCCCGCCCGACCTGGCCCGCGCCTGGCAGCGGCTGGCCCCCCGCACCCGCGAGTGCATGCTCGCCACCGTCCTGGACCGCTCGGTGGGCCGCCGCGCGCTGGCGCTGCGCACCGACTTCGACCCGTCCGCCCTGACGTCCGCGGCCGCCGGGGCCGCCGCCCGGCTCCTGGCCGCCTCCTCGGCGGGGGACACGGAGACGGCTCCGGCCTCACCCGGCCAGGCCTTCGTGATCCCCCAGCTGCGCTGGCTGCACGAGATGGACAAGCTCTTCCCGCTGGACGCCCCGGACCCCGATCCCCGCGACCCCGCGCCCCCGCTGGACTACGTCCTGCCCGGACTCCGCGGCGAGTCCGCCGATACCAGGCTCGGCCGGCGTCTCCGCGCTCTTCGCCGCCATCCCCTGTCCCCCGCGCTCCCTGCCAACCGCCCCATAGCCCGCGACGCCCTCCTCGGCACTCCGCCCGACCCCTACGAGGCCGACCTCGACCACGTCTCCGTCGGCCTTCCTCCCGGCGACCGGCTCCACCACCTCTCCACCACCCTCCGGGCGCCGTGGTTGGAGTCCGTCCTCACCTGGCCCGACCGCTTCATCGCCCAGGCCCCCGACTCCTCCGGATCCCCCGAATCCGAAGACTCCAGCGATTCCGGGGACCGCAGTTCCTGAAGGCACGGCCGCCGCGGACCGCCGTTCCCCTCACGACGGGTCGGTCGTCTCCGACGGCCGGTCGTCGGCCGGGAGCTCGACGCTGCCGCGGGGTTCCCCGTCGTCCTCGCCTCTGGTGAGGGGGTGGGCGGTGGGGAGGGTCATGATGCCCGGGTTGGCGTCCACCAGATAGGTGGTGTTGGCGTGGGTGAAGACCATCGCGGTGGGCGGGAGGTCCTGGAGCTGGCGGCGTTCGGGGCGCAGCTCGCGGGTGCGCTGGGGGGCGGCGGCTCCGGCGACGGTGCCGGGCCAGGGGCCGGTGGAGATGGCGTCGATCAGCGCGGGGCGGACGGGCCGGGGGCTGGTGAGGGGTGCGGTGAGGGCGTGCTCGCCCATGGCGCGGCGCGCGTAGGCGACGGTGCTGGAATAGGGGGCCGTGGGCTCCTCCGGTGTGGCCTTCTCGGTGGCCTCGGCCAGGAGCAGGTGGGGTTCGGCGCCGAGGTAGTCCGCCGCCGCCGCCGCGTCGGAGGCGTTGCCCAGGCGCATGAAGCCGACGGCGCTGTTGCCCCGGCCCAGGCGTTCCCGCACGTGCCCGGGGATCGTGCGGTACATGAGGACCAGGCCGGTGCCGGTGGTCTCGCAGGCGTCGGCCAGCCGGTCCAGCACGTCGCCGCGGAGCTTCTCCGCCCCGCACAGGAACAGGGTCCGGCCCCACGGCCGGTGGGCGGGGGTCTGGCGGAGCAGGTGGGTGAGCGCGGTCGTGACGTACGTGGCGAGGATCTTGTTGGTGAGCACGCCGGCCCTGCGGTCCAGGGAGATGACGCGCAGCGGGGCCGGCGGCAGGTGCACCGCGTCGGTGCCGAGGCCCTCCAGTTTGCGCAGCTGCGACTCCAGCGTCCAGGCGCGTTCCAGCACGACCTTGTCGGCGGCGCCGCGTCCGAAGAGGGTGGTGATCCGGTCGAGCTGCTCCTCGGTGAGCAGTCCCGCCTTCAGGTCGTCCCTCGGGTCTCCGACCTGGGCGAGGGCTCGCAGCGCCGCGGTGATCTGGGCGATGCGCGGGGTCCCGCCGAGCACCGCGATGAGCCGCTCCAGGATGGAGTTGTCGATCGAGGTGTCCCGCACCGACGACTCGGCCTCGGTGGCGCCGACCACCAGCGACAGCACGTCGGCCAGGGCGGACGGGCCGAGCCTCGTGCCGAGGTCGAGGCGTTCGAGGTCGGCTGGCAGCACCCATACCAGCGGGTCCTCGCCGGGGAGCTGCAGCAGGTCGCGGGCGACCGCGCCCTCGGACAGGTCGAGCACGGTGACCTGGGAGCCGGCCTCCAGCTGGGCGGCGCCCATCATGGTGACGGCCGCGGCCCAGCCCGCCAGGGTGCCGCCGGCGATGTCGACCCGGTCGACGCCGGGCGGGACCGTCACCGGGTGCCATTCCGGTTGGTTCTCGTAGGCGGTGCGGGCCGCCTCCCACTGCCGCCGGGCGAGCGCGTAGTTGTCCTCGGCCTCGGCCCTGCGCTGTTCGAGCCGGGCCTGGGCGTGTTCGCGGCGCTGCCGGTCGGCGCGTCTGCGGATGCGCATGGCCTGCTCGCCCTGCCAGATCGCCCAGCCGGTGATGCCGATGATGCTGAGGCAGGCCAGCAGCCCGACCAGCGCGAACGCCCACTGCAGCAGGTCCCCGAATCCCAGGACGAGGAACAGCAGTCCGCCGATCCCCGCTCCGGCGGCGGTGTACTTCAGCGGGCGGTTGCGCAGGGTCTCGCCCTGGTACTGCTCGGCTTCCTCCAGCCAGGTAGGGGCGTTCCGGGCATACGGGTACGGGGGGCGCGGCTCCGGACCCGGATCCGGGTGCGCCTGGTCGTAACGCCAGCCGACGTAGACCCGGTCCATCACCGTGTCGTCCGCCTCGCCACGTGACTCAAGGTCAGCGCCCTCTGCTCCCCTGTTGTTCTCTTACCTGACCAGCGTAAGAAGGTTGCCGTCTCCCTGCCCCAAGTTCAAGGCACATGTCACCACCATCATCACCAAGTATGACAAGACCCCAGAAACACCCCTTCAGCGACGAACCTCTGCACCGTCCTGGCCTCATCCGGTCGTCGGCCGGAATCAGAGCTGGATGGGCACGGGGGCACCCGTCCAGCGCGGCTCGACGGTCAGGTCGGGGCGGCCGAAACGCACCTGCGCGGAGGCCGCCGTCACCCCCGGCAGCCTGGCGACGATGCCGCTCATCTGCGGAACCGGCACCGTCGAGGGGTCGGCGAACCCGATGACGATCGTCGACTGCTCCAGATGGGAGCCGTCCGGCAGTGGCATGACGGACGTCGTCGCGACCATGCCCGCGGAGCAGACCACCACGGCGCGTCCCGGCCGGCTGCGCAGCTCCTCGGTGAAATGCCCGCGGTCCCAGCGCAGGCCGGCGGGTTCGTTGCGTCCCCAGCCGGTCGGCGGATAGCCCAGAACCGCCTGGCAGACCTGGGCGAGCACCCCGGCGAGCGGCTCCCCCGACGACACGCGGTCCTCCAGGGTGAGGAACAGCTGGCCTCCGGTGGCGGCTTCCGACTTGACCGTGAACCCCGGAGCGTGCCCCTGTGCCCGGGGGTCGGGGCTGAAGCACTCGCCGTCCCACCTCAGATGATGGCCGGTGAGCCCGTCGTAGAAGACGTCGCCATCCGCGACGACCCAGCGGTCGTCCGGCCCGACCAGCGCGAGGCTGAGCGGCAGCGTCAACCGCGAGGTCGGCGGCGTCACCACCTGCAGCGCCCTGCCCTCCGGCGCCATCCAGGCGAGCAGCGGCACCACGGCCCGGTCCTGTAGCAGGACGGACGCCTTGGCGGTGAGGACGTCGGCGATGCTCATCTGCTGCTCCAGACCACGCCGCTGAACCGCCCGGCCAGCTCCGAGGCGAGCTCGCGCGCGACGGCGGCCGCCTCCTCGAGGTCCGCCGCGGCCCGGACGTCGATCCACCACACCGGCGGGTCCGCCCGCACTCCCAGCAGCCGCTCGACCTCGCCCTGCGCCTCCACCGGCACCGGGCTCTCGACGGTCAGCACCAGCCTTCCCTCGTCGTCGAAGACCTGCACCGGCCAGCCCGCCCCGTTCACCCGGAACACGCTCCCGCAGGCCTCCGCCACCCCCGCGACGTCGGGTTCCCTTCTCCCCAGAACCACCAAGTCCTTGGACACCCGACGCCCCCTCCCCGATCCGGCAGCGCGCCGATCCTAGTCCCACAACTCTCACAACTCACCACTAAACTCGCTTCCACCACTTCTGGGGGAAGGACCGCGGTGCCTGACTGGCAGCTCTCCACGCTCCGCTCTCTCGGCCTGCCCTCCCGCGGCCTGGCCGGCGGCTCACCCCCCGCCCCGGCTCCGGCTCCCGCAGACCCTCTGACCTCTCCGGTCGCCCCCGTTCCCTTCACCACCCGCCGCGACCGCCCCTCCTCCGTGGTGACCGCGGCCGCCCGCCCCCAGCCCGGCCCGGAGTCCCCCGCAGCGCAGAGCGTGCCCGTCCCACCGTCCCCTCTCGATCCACTCCCCCTCCAGGAGCCCGGTACAGGACCCGCGTACGGCAGCGTCCCCGCTCCGACCGCGCCGCCTTCCCCCTCCACGCCCGACGCCTACCTGGGCCAGAGCGGCCTGGCCGCACCCGTATACGGCGACGCGCCCGTCCCCGGCACTCCACACGCCCCCGCGGCGGCCGTTTCTCCCGCCGAGGTGGTCTTCTCCGCAGGTATCCACCCGGAACAGGGCGGAGCCGCAGCAGCCGTGTACGGCGACGCGCCCGTCTCCGACACGCCGCATGTGCCTGAAGAGGCCTACGGGGCTCATGCGGGCGCAGGACAGCAGGGAGGCGTGCCCACGGAGGGAGTCGCGTGGGCTCAGGGGGCGGACTCGTCCGTGGATCCGGTCGCGGGTGAGCTGGTGCGGCGGATGCGGCACGGGGATCCGCTGGCACGGCGGGTGGGGCGCGGGATGCGGCGGGCCGTGGGTGCGCGGGCCGCGCAGGTGGTGCGGGAGCAGGAGGCCGCGGCCGGGATCCTGGGGCAGGTGGTCAGCTCCTGCCGGAGGATCGCCGTCACCAGCCTGCGGGGCGGAGCCGGCAAGACGACGGTGACGGCGCTGGTCGCGCGGACGATCGCCGCGCACCGGGGAGACCGGACGCTCGTCCTGGACGCCGACCCGAGCCTCGGCTCGCTGCCGCTGCGGCTGGGCGTGAACGCCGAACGCACCTACCGGGGGCTGACGACGCTGCCGAACTGGGAGGCGGCGCAGTCCTACCTGACGCAGGCCGGCGAACGCCTGTGGGTGGCGTCCGCGTCGTCCTCCCGCGCCCTGACGACCGAGCTGAGCCTCGCGGAATTCCAGACCGCGCAGGGCGAGTTCAGCCGCTACTTCGGCATCAGCCTGGTCGACTGCGGTCCCGGCCTGACCTCGGACCTGCACCAGGGCATCCTGGCCTCGTCCCACGCCCAGATCCTCGTCGCCCCCGCGACCGTCGACGGCGCCCTCAGCACCCGCAGCGCCCTGGACTGGTTCCTGCGCGGCACGCACGCCCACCTGCTCCAGCGCACCCTCGTCGTCATGGTCACCCACACCCCGCACGTCGACGGCGACCTGAACCGCTCCCGCGCCCTCCTGGCCGCCGAAGGCGTCCCCGTCATCCACCTCCCCTACGACCGGCACCTGGCCGCCGGCACCGCCGTGGACCCCTCACTCCTGGCCGAGGCCTCCCAGGCCACCGCCGTCCACCTGGCCACCGCCGCCTTCACCCGCGCCACCGTCTGACGGCCGCGGCTCCCGCGGGCTCCACCGCCCCGGTCAGGAGGGTCGAGCGTCGCTCCTGCGTCTTCTACGGAAGACGAGGAACCCGGAGATGCCCCCGGCGAGGGTGAGGACGCCGGCGCCGAGGAGCCAGGGGCCGTAGATCTCCCAGTCGCTGGACGTGCGCCGCTTGACGTTCGGGTCACCGCCCACGACGAATTCCGGAGGGTTCTCCTGGGCTTCCTTCTCCTCGGCCTTCTGCCGCAGCCGGGCGTCCAGGCGGTCGTAGACCGGGTTGGCGAAGCCGGCGGGGACGGTGGCGTCGATGGCCAGGTCGGGGCGGACGAGCCCGTAGCCGGTGTAGTCGTCGCGGCCCGGGGTGTGGACGTCCTGGGCGGTGTAGAGGAGGCGGGAGACGATCTGGCGGGCGCTCTCGTCGGGGTGCGCGGCGCGGATCAGGGCGATGGCCGCGGTGGTGAGGGCAGCGGCGGAGCTGGTACCGCCGTCTCCCTTGTACAGGGAACCGGAGTCATGCAAGGAGACCATCTGTTCGGAGGGCGCGGCGACCGCCACGTAATCCTGATGGACCGCCTTCTTGCGGGGAGTCAGCTGTTCGGACAGGCCTCCCACCGCGAGGTAACCGGGGCAGAAGGCCGGGTCCTGCGGCACGTTCTTCCCGGACTCGTTGTTGCCCGCGGCCGCCACCAGCACCACGTCCCGCTCCGCCGCGTATGCGGCCGCTTCCAGAGCGTGCTCATCGCAGTCGACGTCGGGCGTGTTCAGCACGATGGCGAAGCGTGAGAGCGACAGGTTGACGACATCCGCGCCTTGGTCGATCGCGGTCTTTATGAGGTCCTTGAGGCCGGCGGTGGTGTTCTTCCTGATCGAGACGACCCTGGCATCCGGTGCCACCCCCATGTAGCCGCTTTCCCCACCCTGCGCCGCGATCAAGCCGAGCATGGAGGTCCCGTGGCTTTCACTCGCCCATTCCTTCTTGGTGGGGTCCACCTCACCGGGAGTACGGCCATGGCGGATGTCGCCTCCGGCGAACTCCGGGAGCTTGAGATTCGGCTTACCGTCGACGAGCGCCACGGTGACACCACGTCCTGTGCTCCGCTTCCACGCCTTCTGGACACCCATCGGGGCGAACCACCACTGGTCGCCGTGTGGTTTCGGAACAGCCCGAGCGGGGCCGGCGCCGGCCACGAGGGACAGCGCCAGCCCCGTCACGCAAATGCCGCGGAGCATGTCAGCCGATCACCGCAGGGGGGACGTCGGCGTCCCCGCCCCAGACTTCCTCGTCCTCAGAAAGCCAGGTGGTGCGAGTGTGCTCTTCGCCATCTCCGCCCGCGCCGCCGCCGCGCGCCCCGCCGATCGGCATACCCGCCTGACCTCGGGCCGCCATCTGCTGGGCCGCGTTGCGCGCCAGCGCGGACTCTCCGTTCGCGGCGCCGATGACGCCTCTGCCGGGACCGCCGGGGCTCTGCGGCAGGCCGGTCCGGGGGGTGCTGAGCCCCGACGGCCCCCTGGTGGTGGGGCCACCGCCGGGTCCGGTGAGTCCGGGGTAACCACCGGGGCCGTACGGCGAGGGCCCGGCGGGCTGGCTCGGCAGCCCGTTGCCCGGCCCCGTGGGATTCAGGTTGAAGGGGTTCTGGCCGGTTCCCGGTCCCGGATTCGGCCCGGTTCCGGCCAGGTCCGTGTCGTTCCCGATGACGTTCACGCCGGAACCGCCGGGGCCGTTGGGAGTGGTTCCACCCGGTCCCGACGGAATCTCGGGATTCCCCGGACCGCCCGGCATCTTGGGACCGCCCGAGTCCGGATAGCTCGGACCACCGGGCCCGGTGCCTCCCGGATTCCCGCCGTACGGATCGTCGTCGTACTGCTCGGGCGCCCACGAACCGTAGTCGCCGTTCGGGCCGTTCCCCCCGTCGTAGGGTCCGTAAGGAGAGGACGCGACCGGGTTTCCCGGCCAGTTCTCTTCCTGTTTTCTAGGCGAGGAGTCCACCACCGGGAGCGTGACGACGAGCTGGCTGGGGAGTCCGTTGTTGGCCTCCGTCACCCGGTCGTTCATCCGGTCGAGGAGTTCGCGGGCTCGTTCGTCGTCGGAGTCGGTGCGGACGAACCCGTCCGTCATGTCCTGGGCGCTGTCCTTGTAGAAGGGCAGGATCGTGGTGCCCAGCCACTGGTAGGTGTTCCCGGCCTCGGTCGTGTTGGCGCTGATCGTGGTGGCGGCGTTGTGCAGCTTGGCCATCGCGTCGAGGGCGCTGTCGGCGGGCTTGCCGCGCCAGATCCCGGCGATGGCCTCGGCGTGCGCGACGAGGTTGGCCGCGTGCTCGTCGAAGCGGGCCGCCATCTTCAGGTAGAGCTCGCCGGTCTGCGTCACGTTCGCGATGTCCACCGCGCTGATGATGGACTTGACCTGCTCCATGTCGACGCTCGCCGGCGTCGGCGCGGGAGAGCCGGCCTGCACGGCCTGGGGCCGGTGAAGCTTGACCTCATCGCCCATGCGTTTCCCCTTCCTAGACGCCGAGCCCGCGGAAGTAGGCCGCGATCTCTTCTTCGGTGTTCTGGTAGTTCGCGCTGGTGCCGCGCAGCCCGTTGATCACGCCCAGGTAGGCGAAGCGCAGCCTGACCATGGCGTCGAGCAGAGCGTTGTGCGTCCGTGCCGACGACGTCTTGAGCGTCCCGGCGGCCGAGGAGATACCGAGGTCCGCGGCGGGGATCTTGTTGGCCGACGCGAAGCTCTCGATGTCCGCTTCCAGCTTCTTGAGGTCGTCGCCGAGCTTCTTCGCGATGCCGTTGAGACGCTCGCGCTCGACGTCGATGTCACCGGTGGCCCGCGGCGACGTCCAGGTGGACTTGGGACCGCTGCTGCCGGTGTGCCGGCTCAGGTCGTTCGCGACGCCCGAGCCGTTCGGGTGGTATTGCTCGCCCAAGGTACTGACCCCGTATGACTAGTGAGCGGCAGAGCGCCGCCCCCGGCGGGGGCGGCGCCTGTCGAGTTCGTCAGCCCCAAATACGCCGGTTGGCGCTTTCGGTGTCCTGGTAGTTCTGGTTCGCGTTGCCGATGGCGGAGCTCATCGCGGTGATGCTGTTCGCGACGTCCTGGCAGGCCTGGTCCCAGATGCGCTTGGCTTCCCAGTAGGCCTGGACCGCGTCGCCTTCCCACTCCGCGAGGTTGGACTCGAGGTACTTCTCGAGGTTGTCGAGCCTGTTGTCCAGTTCGCCGTGGATCTTCCGGAAGGCTTCCACGCCGTCGGCGAGAGACTGGAAGTTGACCCTGGTGTAGTCGGTGGGCGCCACGTCAGTTCCCCTAGTTGTTGAGCAAGGTGTTCAGACGCTGGATGTCGGCCTGCGTCTGCTCTTCGTTGGCCTCGTAGCGGATCCGGTTGTCCACGAGCTTCTTGTGGATCTCGTCCAGCTGGTCGAGCGTCTTGAGGAAGGCCTTGTCGAACTGGGCGAAGACCTGGTTGAAGGCGAAGGAGGCGTTGCCTTCCCACCCGGCCATCATCGTTCCCTTTTGGGAGTTGAGCCTGTTCTGCATGCCCTTGATGTCGCCGGCCGCGTCTTCGATCTGCGAGGCAGCCTGGGCCATTTTGGCCCTATCAGCACCCGAAGTGGGAGCCACCCGTCACCTCCGTAATTGCAGTTGAATTTCCGATTCGCAAAGCGTGATCACCCTACGCACCTCCGCCTCCTCCTGCCAGTTGACCCCAGAAAACCCCAAGGTCGCGTTATCTAACTGTTATTTCTGATGTCACGGCAAGGAGATATGAAGCGTCATGAAACCTGCTGGACCGCGGCACGGCCGTCCAGGGCGGGGCCCGGCGGCATGAGCTGCATCAGATGGGACAGGACGGGACGTGCCTGGGACTGCTCGTAACCGAGTTTGGCGAGGTCCTCCTGGGTGGGGACGGGGAACTTCCGGCCGTCCTCCGTGATCAGGACATGGGCCGTGGGTGCCTCGTTCTGGACGACCGCGGCCAGGACACCCGTGCCGGGGCTCATGATGACCTGGTCCAGGCGGTCCTTGCGGACGCCCACCGCGGCCGGGTCGGCGATGGCGGGCAGGGTGGCTCCGAGGGTCAACCGCGCCGAGCGCTTCCCGGGATCGGCGTAGTCGGCGCACAGCGGCCGCGAGCCGTCGTAGGCCTCGATGCGGGGAAGCTCGGTCGGCAGGTCGGTCTCGGGGAGCCTCGCGGTCTGGGCGCGGTTGGCGACCGCGCGGGAGATGCGGAGGGTCGCGGGAGCACCCGGGCTGTTCTCCAGCAGCCAGGCCTCGGTCTTCGTCAGCGGGGCCAGACCCTCGCGCAGCAGCACGAACCACTGCTCAGGGGAGACCCCCGAGGCCTCGACGAAGTAGGTCTGGCCGATCCGCGCCTTGCCTCCGGAGGGAGACGCGCGGCGAACGCTGTATCCGGGGATGTCGGGAGCCTGGAACCGCGGGCCGGGGATCATCCCGTTCAGCCACACCGGGGGGACCTGGAGCGGCTGGTAGTCGGAGGCGAGGGGGCGCAGGAACGCCTTGGGCAGCTCCATCTTGACGCCGTCCACGACCAGCCAGTAGGCGCCGCTCGAAAGGACGACGACGCCCGTGCCGGCGGCCATGGGCGTGCCTCCCAGGTCCCGCCCGACGGCCAGGGAGGCGGCGGGTTTGCGCAGGCCGTTGTGCGGGACCATGCTGACGCAGACCGTCCAGGGGGCGCTGACGAGCGACGACGGCAGGGCGTCCGGCGCGCCGGGGATGCCGATCAGCGGACCATGCTGGAACTTCGACAGCGATTTGGTGGCGACCGTGCGGACCTTCACCTGTCCGCCCTGGACGGCCAGCCGCGCCGAGGCGTAGTTGACCGCCGTGCACAGCCTGTCCTTCTGCATCTGGCACATGACGTACTTGGCGCCGGTGCCCTTGGCGATGAGGACCGTCTGCTCGTCCATGTTGCGGATCGAGCCGTCCTTGGTGATGAGTCCGGCGATGCCCCATCCGGCGACGAGCAGCACTCCCACCATCAGTCCGCTGAACAGGCCGATGCCGATACGGCGCAGCGGGCGGTCGGCGTTGTCGGGTTCGGCCAGCAGCAGGGCCTGGCCCGCGCGCATGGTCATCAGGCGGTGCGCCTGGACGAGGTCCTTGCGGGTCAGCATCAGCCCACCGACGCGGCCATGCCGCGCACCTTGTCCAGCAGCCCGACCACGCCGAAGGCCAGCGGGATCAGGCTGACGATCAGCGCGAGGTCGAAGATGTCGAGCATCCGCGCCCACACCGGGGAGGGGCGGGCGCCGGGCAGCCACAGCCCGATGCCGATCACCGCGGCGGCCGTCACGACCAGCGGGGCCAGCGCCGCGCCGGTGAAGACCGCGGGGTCCAGTCCGGCGCTGAGGGTGGCGACCAGCAGTGCGAGCCCGGCCAGGCCGGGGACGATCAGCCACAGCCGCTGGCCGCGTCCGCCGAAGACCCGGGCGCGCAGCAGCAGCGCCAGCGCGACGACCGCGGCCATGGTCGGCGGGGACCAGCCGTCGCCGAACAGCAGCAGGGTCATCGCGACGGCGGCGGTCAGCCCGATCCCGGCGTTGACCCCGGTGACGATCCGGTCGGCGACGGCGGTCCGGCTGAGCACCGCCTGGCCGTCCACCATCAGGCTGTCGGCGCGCAGGTCCTCGGCGCTGGTGGGGACGGGCGGCAGCGTCACCCGCGACAGCCGGAAGGCCAGGGCGGGGGTGAGCGGGGTGAGCGCCAGCGTGGGGGCGATGACGATCGCGGCGACGCCCGCGCCGGTGAGGTCGGGGAAGCCCAGGCCGATGCCGCCGGCCAGCACGCCGATCAGCCCTGCCAGGGCGTATCCGGCGAACACTGACAGGCCGTCGCTCACCGCGAAGCCGGCCAGGACCGCGACCAGCAGCAGGACGGCGCTGCCCGCCAGCAGCTGGGCGGCGCCGAGTCCGGATCCCGGGCTCAGGAAGCCGGCCAGGAACCCGTACAGGAGAGCGAGGTGGCCGAGCACACCGCCCGCGCCCGCGTCTCCCCCGGCGCGGGACGCCGCGGCCGCCCCGCCCAGGAGCAGAACGGTGACCGCTCCGGCGAGGTAGGGGGCCCACGAGCCGCCCTGGGTCACGGTGAGGTACGCGCCGAGGACCAGGATGAACGCGCCCGCGCCCAGGCCGGTGATCCTGGTCAGTTCGGGTCTCCACCGGTCCGGCCGTTCCCTGACGGCGGTGGCGATGACGTCGGGGACGTCGTCGAAGGCCGGTTCGGGGAGCGGCGCCATCTGCGGCCGGAGGTAGAGCACTTCTCCGTCCTGGACTCCGGCGTGCTGGGGCGTCATTCCGAGGTCGAACGGCGCCTCGTCCAGCCGTTGCAGTACCCATCCGCCGTGTGCCAGTCCGGAATTGGCCAGATCGGGGCCGGAATTACGGATCAGGACCGGAAGTAGCGAGCCGAACGGTACGTCGGCAGGCAGGGACAGGTCGATACGGCGGGCAGGACCGGCGACGGTGATCCTGCACAGCTCCACCAGATTCCTCCAGTCACAGGGGCTTCATTAAGATCACGGGTCTCTAGGATGACCGTTCATACCAAAGGTGGACGACGAGGGGGAAGTTACAGCGATGGGCACCAAGCTGGTCCGCCGTGGCGAACGTCGCAAACCGCCTCAAATGCCACGAGGGGAAATCCTTCTGGAATCTCCCCCGGAAATACCTGAGCAGGTATCCGACGGCGGACGCCAGGCGCTGATGTACCTGCCGATGATGGCCGGTTCCGGCGCGATGGTGTTCATGGTCGCCCAGCCCGGATCCAGCCCCCTCACCTGGGTGGCCAGCGGCCTGTTCGCCGTCTCCATGATGGGCATGATGCTGGGCCAGATGGGCCGGGGCAGCGGCGAGCGCAAGACGAAGCTCAACGCCGAGCGCCGCGACTACCTGCGCTACCTCGGCCAGGTCAGATCCCGGGTGCGCACCGCCGCCAAGGAGCAGCGGGACGCGCTGGAATGGGGCAGCCCCGACCCGTCGGCGCTGCCCACCGTGGTGATGAGCGACCGCCTGTGGGAACGCCGCCCCAACGACGACGACTTCGTCAACGTCCGCATCGCCCGCGGCCCGCAACGGCTCGCCCTGGAGCTCATCCCCCCGGACAGCAAGCCCGTCGAGGACCTGGAGCCGATGACGGCCGGCGCGCTCGGCCGGTTCACCCGCACCCACTCCACCGTCCCCGACCTGCCCGTCGCGGTGGCGCTGCGGTCCTTCGCCCGGGTCGTGCCCGGCGGAGACGACCACACCGCCCGCGGCCTGACCCGCTCGATGCTCCTGCACCTGGCCGCCTTCCACACCCCCGACGACGTCCGGATCTCCGTCTGCGCCTCCCCCGACCGGCTCGCCGCCTGGGACTGGGCGAAGTGGCTCCCCCACGCGCTGCACCCCACCGAGCTGGACGCCGCGGGCCCCGCCCGGCTCATCACCACGAACCTGGCGGACCTCGAGAAACTGCTGGAGATCCAGAACCGTCCCCGGTTCAGCCGCGGCCTGTCCCTGGAGGACCTGCCCTACCACGTGGTCGTCCTCGACGGCGGCGGCGTGCCCTACGACACCCAGCTGGCCGAGGGCATCGAGGGCGTGACGGTCTTCGACCTGGACGAGGCGCTCCCGCCGATCAGCGACGACCTGACGCTGCGGCTGCGGGTCGCGCCCCGGCAGATGGCGATGCTCACCCGCGACCACACCGGCAGGGAGACGCCCACCCGCATCGGCGTCCCCGACCAGGTGTCCGTCCCGCAGGCCGAGGCGCTCGCCCGGCAGCTCACGCCGCTGCGCGCCAGCGCCGCCGAGGAGGTCGCCGAGGACGCGCTGGCCAGCTCGACCACGCTGACCCAGCTGTTCGGCGTCGCCGACCCCTACCGGGTGGACCTCGCCTCGGCCTGGCGCCCGCGCCCCCCGCGCAGCAGGCTGCGCGTCCCGGTCGGGGTCGACCCGTCCGGGCGCCCCGTCGAACTCGACATCAAGGAGGCCGCGCAGGGCGGTTTCGGCCCGCACGGCCTGTGCATCGGCGCGACCGGCGCCGGCAAGTCGGAGTTCCTGCGCACCCTGGTGCTGGGCCTGGCGATGACGCACTCCTCCGAAGTGCTGAACTTCGTGCTCGTCGACTTCAAAGGCGGCGCGACGTTCCTCGGCATGGACAAGCTGCACCACGTGTCGGCCGTCATCACCAACCTCGAAGACGAACTCCCCCTCGTCGACCGCATGTACGACGCGCTGCACGGCGAGATGGTCCGGCGGCAGGAGCTCCTGCGCGCGGCGGGCAACTACGCCTCGTTGCGCGACTACGAGAAGGCACGGGAACAGGGCGCGGACCTGAAGCCGCTGCCCACCCTCTTCCTCGTTCTGGACGAGTTCAGCGAACTGCTGTCGGCCAAACCGGAGTTCGCCGAACTCTTCGTGATGATCGGGCGCCTCGGCCGTTCGCTGGGCGTCCACCTGCTGCTGGCGTCGCAGCGGCTGGAAGAGGGAAAGCTGCGCGGCCTCGACACGCACCTGTCGTACCGGATCGGCCTGCGTACGTTCTCGGCGATGGAATCGCGGGTCGTGCTGGGCGTCCCCGACGCCTACGAACTGCCCCAGGCTCCCGGCCACGGCTACCTGAAGGTCGGCACCGAGCAGATGACGCGGTTCCGCGCGGCGTATGTGTCGGGTCCCGTCTCCGAGGAGGTCTCGGCCTCCCCCGGCGCGTCCGGGTCCTCCGGCCAGGTGCGCCGCATCGTCCCCTACACCGCCTCCTACGTTCCCCTCGTGGAGGAGGAGCGCCAGGAGGCCCCCCGGACGGAGGACCGCAAGGAGTCCCAGGAGACCCTGTTCGACGTCATCGTCAAGCAGATGAACGGGCTCGGACCGGCCCCCCACCAGATCTGGTTGCCGCCGCTGGCCGAACCGCCCACCCTGGACGGGCTCGTCCCGAGGGAGAGCAGGCACCCGCTGCACGCCGCCGTCGGTATCGTCGACCGGCCCTTCGACCAGCGCCGCGACCCGTTCTGGCTGGACCTGTCCGGCGCCGCGGGCCATGTCGGCATCGCCGGAGCACCGCGCAGCGGCAAGTCCACCGCGCTGCGCACGCTCATCTGCTCGCTGGCGCTCCAGCACACACCCCGTGAAGTGCAGTTCTACTGCCTGGACTTCGGCGGCGGCTCCCTCGCCCAGCTCGCAGGGCTCCCTCACGTCGGCGGCGTCGCCTCCCGCCTGGACGCCGACCGGGTCCGCCGCACCGTCGCCGAGGTCACCACCCTCCTGGAGCAGCGCGAGCGGCGTTTCGCCGAGCTCGGCGTCGACTCCATGGACTCCTACCGCCGCAGACGCGCCGCCGGCGAGTTCGCCGACGACCCGTTCGGCGACGTCTTCCTCGTCGTGGACGGCTGGCTCACCCTCCGCCAGGACTATGAAGCGCTGGAAGAGGTGATCACCGAACTGGCGTCACGCGGACTCGGCTACGGCATCCACGTCGTCGCCGCCACCCACAAGTGGTCGGAGTTCCGGATGTCGATCCGCGACCTCTTCGGCACCCGCCTGGAACTGCGCCTCGGCGACCCCTACGAGTCCGAGGTCGACCGCAAGCTCGCCGCGAACGTCCCCGAGAACGCGCCGGGACGGGGACTGACCCGCGAAGGGCTGCACTTCCTGACCGCGCTGCCCCGCGTGGACGGAGTGCGGAACGCCGACGACCTGTCCGAGGGCGTCACCGGCCTCGTCGACCGGGTCTCGGCCTCCTGGACGGGGGCCGCCGCGCCGAAGGTCCGCCTGCTGCCCTCCCTGCTGGCGGTCACCGAGCTGCCCGCCGACACCGGACGGAAGATCCCCATCGGGATCGACGAGGACTCCCTGTCGCCCGTCCTGCTCGACTTCACCAGCGACCCGCACTTCCTGGTCTTCGGCGACACCGAATGCGGCAAGTCCAACCTGATGCGCCTCATCGTGGAGGGCCTGACCAGCCGGTTCACCCCCCAGGAGGCCAGGCTGATCTTCCTGGACTACCGGCGTTCGATGCTGGAGGAGGCCGCCACCGAGCACCAGATCGGCTACGCGGCCTCCTCGACGGCGGCCGAGCCGCTGCTCAAGGGCATCCACGGCGCGCTGATCAACCGGCTTCCCCCGCCCGACCTGACCCCCACCCAGCTCAGGGAGCGCTCCTGGTGGTCGGGCGCCGACCTGTTCGTGGTCATCGACGACTACGAGCTGGTCGCCACCTCCAGCAACCCGCTGAGCCCGATCGTGGAACTGCTGCCCCAGGCCCGCGACATCGGCCTGCACCTGATCCTCGCCCGCGCGGGCGGCGGCGCGGGCCGCGCCATGTACGACCCGGTCGTGCAGCGCGTCCGCGAGATGAACTCCCCCGGCCTCATCATGTCGGGCAGCAGGGACGAGGGCGCGCTGCTGGGCAACGTCCGCCCCGAGGCCCTTCCGCCCGGCCGGGGACGGCTGGTCGACCGGCGCGCGGGCGTCAGGCTGATCCAGACCGCCTACCGGGCGGACTGACCTCCGGGAGCCCAGCGGCGACGGCGGCCGTGCGGCATCGTCGTTCCGACGGCGAGCGCCACGGCCGCCGTCCCCAGCGCGGCGCCCATGACGCCCAGCGCGATGTTCTCGGGCCGCCGGTCCTCCTCCGGCGCCGCGGGGATCTGCACGGCCTGCGGGCCCGCGGTCACCGGGACCGCGGGGATCTGGGCGCTGACGGCCTGCAACGGGTTGACCATCCCGTACCCGCTGCCGAGCCCCCTGCTGCCGTCCGCGGTCGCCTCGATCCTCCGGACGACCTGCGGGGCGGTCAGTCCGGGATGCGCCGCCCGCACCAGCGCGGCCACCCCGGAGACGAACGGCGCGGCGTAGCTGGTGCCCTCGTAGGTGAACGACCATCCCGAGCGGGGCCACGTACTGGTGACCCCGACTCCGGGCGCCACGACCGAGACCCTCGTCGCGACGTCGGAGAACGCCGTCACGTTGCCCGTGCTGTCCACCGCCCCCACCGAGAGGACCCCCTCGTACTGCGCGGGGTAGGCGGGTCTGGCCGTACCGGTGTTCTTCGGGTCGACGTTCCCCGCCGCGGCGACGACCACCACGTCGTTCTTCAGCGCGTACGCGACGGCCTGGCGCAGCGGCTTGCTGTCCGTCGGCGTCTGCGCGGAGACGTTGATGACCCGCGCCTTCTGCCTGACGGCCTTGACGATCCCCCGGGCGAGCAGCAGATCGGAGTTGTTCTCGGCGTCCTCGGCCACTTTGACCGACAGGATCCGCGCGCCCGGAGCGACCCCCACGAACGGGGCCTTCGGCGTCTGACGGGCCGCGATGATCCCCGCGATCCCCGTGCCGTGCGCCGCGCAGTCGTCGTTCCCGGACCCGGTGAGGTCCACGGCCCCCGCCGCCTGGCCTTTCAGCTGCGGGTTCCCGAAGTCCACCCCGCTGTCCACGACGGCCACCACGACCCCGCGCCCGCTCGTCAGCCGATGCGCCGCCTTCAGGTTGAGCACCTGCTGCGCCCAGGGCTCCCCGCCCATCTCCTGCTTGCCGGGATCGACATCACATCTCTGCGGTGCCGCCGCGTGCGCGGGAACCGGACATAGCGCAACCATCAGAATCGCCGCGGCCGCCGCTGCGGCCCGGCTCGCACCGGATCTCATTCGAACTTGTTCAACCGTTCGATACTGGTGGCGCGCCAGACGCCGTTCACCTCTTTCATGGTCATCCGCCAGATGATCCCGTAGACCTCACCGGATCCGACTTCGGGAGTCTTGACCGTCTTGGTGCTCAGCAGCAGCGTCGGCGCGGAGGAGGGGGCGGGGACGGTCTGGACGGCGGTGTCCAGGATCGTGCCGTGGAAGGTCATCCCCGGGACGGCCTGGCTCTGCCAGGCGGGCAGATCCTCGGTGAGCGCCTTGTCGGTCAGGCATCCCCGGACGGTGCTCGCGTGGAGAGACTTGTCCTCATATGTGAACGTCAGGTACTTGCCCAGGCAGTCGGACGCCGCCTGCGCCAGCGCCTGGCCGGACGACCCTGGCCAGAGCGCTCCCGGATCCTTGACCGGCTCCTGGTCCTCGCCCACGTTCGAGACGTCGCCGACCAGCCAGCTCCCGCCTTCCTTGACCAGCCGTACCCGCGCTTTGACGGGCTCCTCGATCGGGCCGTACTCCGCGGTCGTCTTGCGTTCTCCGGAGACCAGAGCCTCGATCCGGTCGCTGGAGGCGGAGATCACGCCGGCCGAGGAGAGCTGGAGGACCGCCGCCTGTTTGTCCAGCTTGGCGTTTTTGAGGTTCTCCGGCGGCCAATACGTCTGGGTCCACTGCTGGAGGAAGGACGACTGGACGGGCAGGTCACGGTCGGCGAAGGAAGCCGGCTTCCGGTAGTCGTAGCTGTAGAGCGCCGACACGGTGGGCAGCGCGTCGTTCACGGCCTTGGCCGCGTCCTTCGGCACGGCGAGCGAACCGCTCTCCTCCCCGGGGGGAAGCGCGTCGAAGGTGCCCGGATTCCGGGTCGCGGGGGCCTCCTCCGCCAGCAGATCCCTGCCGAAATAACCGCCCAGGCCGACGACCAGGGCGACCGCCGCGACCGAGGAGGCCGGGACGATCCAGCGGTTACGGCCCGTCTGAGGCCGTCCGGTCGGCGGTGCGGACGGAAACGGCGGAGGGGTGTGCCCCGACTGCTGGACTCCCGGGTAGGCGCCCGGCTGCAGCGGAGCCGCCACCGAAGCTGTGAAGCCCTGCTGCTGCGGGGAGCCGGGAGTGGTCACCCAAGTCGCGCCCGAAGGCTGCTGCGCCGGGGGCGAGGTCCGGCCCGGCGGCAGCGTCCCGCCCTGCGACAGCGTCCCGCCCTGCGGGTGCGGCGGCTGCGTCGCACGCAGACCGGTGAAGGTCCGCCCCGAGGAGGGCAGGAAGTCCGGCGTCCACACCGAGCTGATCTGGGTGTGCGCCTCCTGCTCGGCCGCGACGCCCATCAGTTCGGTGAGGATCTGCTCTCCCGTGGGGCGCCGGGACGGGTCCGGGTCGAGCGCCGCCTCCACCAGGGGCAGCAGATCGCCGGGGACGCCCGAAAGGTCGTGTGCACCCTGCTGTGCCCGGACGGCCAGCACCATCATGTTGCCGGTGCCGTACGGATGCCTTCCCGTCGCGGCATACGCGACGAGGCTGCCCCAGGCGAAGATGTCTCCGGCGGTGGACACCTTGCCCTCGAAGAGCTGCTCCGGCGCGATCCAGCCGGGGCTGCCGACGACCACGCCCGTGGCGGTGTGCTGGCTCGCCGAGTCCGTCGCCCTGGCGATGCCGAAGTCGATGACGCGCGGCCCGTCCTCGGCCAGGAGCACGTTGTGCGGTTTGAGGTCGCGGTGGACCAGCCGCGCGGTGTGGATGGCCAGCAGCGCCGTGCCGATGCCGATGACCAGGCCGCGCAGCTGCGCCGCGGGGAACGCCCCGTGCTTCTCGACGTACTCCTTCAGGGAGACGCCCTGGACGAACTCGGTGACCAGGAACGGCATGCCCTCCTGCTCGCCGTACGCCAGCACCGCGGCGGTGCAGAACGACGCGACCCGCCTGGCGTTCGCGACCTCCGTCTCGAACCTCGCACGGTATCCGGGGTCCGCCGCGAACTCCCGGCGGATCACCTTGATGGCGACCTGCCGTCCGTCCGGGCCGAGCCCCAGGTAGACGACGCCCATGCCGCCGGCGCCGAGCCGGCCGAGCGTGCGGTATCCCCCGAGAACGCGGGGGTCCTCGGGAAGCAGCGGATCGATGTTCGGTTCGGTCACGGGCGCAGAATGCTCACAATGTCTTGGGCGGCGGCCTTCGCCTCGGCGAGGACCTTGTCTTCGGGCAGGGGGACCGTGTCGGGAGTGTAATCCGCCCCCAGGTAGGAGATCTCGAGGACCACGTTCCCCACGCGCATCAACAGCTGGGCCTCGCCGCTCAGGTCGGAGGTCCCCGTTTGCGCCACGGCCTGGTCACCCAGCCCGGTCAGCGCCTCCACCGGGCCGTACCGGGTACCGGCCAGATCACCGTTCGCCTGGCCGTCCAGCCGATTCTTTGCGGCCTCGAACCAGTCCTTGCCTCGGGAGACGCCGGTCCCGTACAGGAATACCACCTGGAGTTTCCTCGGCGAGGAACCGTCTTTGGGGTAATCCCAGGCGCACTCGCCGTAAGTGCCGTCCTTCCCCGAGTAGTACCCGTCGTCCAGTCTCCGCGTCATCTCGCCGCGGGGCACCAGCCGGCCGAGCGTCTCCTGCTTCAGCAGGGCGCAGGGGTCGACGGGCTTGTCCAGAACGTCCTTCTTCCAGGAAGGAGCGATGGGAGCGACCGCGGCGTCCTCCTGCCGGTCGGGCTCCGAGACCGCGGGCTGCCCGGTGCACAGGTCGGTACAGGATTTGATGCCCGCCGCGATCTGCGCGGCGACCGCCTCGGCCCCCTCCCGCACGGCGGCTTCCGCTATGGGGGTGCGTTTGCTTTCGTCCACTTTCCCGTTCGGGAGCAGCATTCCGTCAGTCGGATGGTCGTCGCCCTCGTATCCGATCTCGGCGGTCAGGTTGCCGACACGGACGAAAGCCACTCCGACCTGGATGTTGTAGTGGGCCAGCATCGAACTGACGAAGGCCTCGTCACCGATCTGCGGGGCCGTGACGGCTCCGTGCTTATCGCCGAAATCGTCCGTCTTGTTCGCGTGTTCCCCGGCCACGCCCCTCTGGTACTCCATGAACCAGCCGGCCTCGCCGACCGCGTCCCTGCTGTCCGAGGCCACGTGCAGCCGCAGTTTCACCTCGAGATTCCGGGAGATCTGCTTCTCCGACCCGCCCTGGAACTTGCTCTCCCAGGCGCAGCTCGCGAAGGCCCCCTCCGCGCCGGGCCCGTCGTCGGACTCGGCGGAGGAGAACCGGGTGAAGGGCACCAGCTCGGCGATCGTGTCCTGGGAGACCCAGCCGCACGGGCTGGTCACCTTCGTGTACGGGCCGGTCACTCCCGGAGAGCCGGACGGGGTGGGAACCGCGCTCTCCTTCGCGGCGGGCGGCGACACGGCCGGCACGTCCGGCACGTCCGGCACGTCCGAGCCGCCCGACGCCAAGGCGATCACCGCTCCCAGCACCAGCACCAAGCCGAGCGCTCCCGCACCCAGCATCAGCGCCTTCCGGTTCGTCCGCTGTGGCCGGTCCTGCGGCGCGGATTCCGGCTCCTGCGTCACTTGTTCATCCCTCCAGCACGAATCCGGTGCCCGCTCACGGGCGCAGGATGTTCAGAACGTCCTGGGCGACGGCCTTCGCCTCGGCGACGGCGGTGTCCGCGGAGACCGGGACCATCGGGTTGACGCCGTCCCCGCCGGAGAACTCGACTTCGACGAGCACGTTGCCGACCCTCGCGATGAGAAGCGCCTGACCCAGCGGCGTCGTGGTGACGGCCGACTGCACGTAGGCGTCGTCCCCCACCCCGGTCAGCTGCTCCACCGGGCCGTACTGGATGCCGATCGTGTCGGTCTTGTTCGCCCGCCCGTCGGCGTCCTTCTTCTGAAGCCTGAAGGACTGCTTGCCTCCGTCGAGGTTCGTGCGGTACCGCAGCCCCACCCTGATCTTCCGCATCGGGGAATCCGGTGAGCTGTCAGAGGACCAGATGCAGGTGGCGTTGCTCTGGTCCTTGCCGGAGGTGTAGCCCTGCTCGGCGATCCGCTGCATCCCCGCGTTGGGGATCAACCGGCCCAGCGTCTCCGGCTTCACCAGCGCGCACGGGTCGACCAGGCCCTTCAGCACGCCCTTGGACCACGACGGCTTCGCCTCCTGGACCGGCGCGTCCTCCGGGCCGGTCTGCGGGGCGGCCGGGGCGCCGGTGCACTGGTCGGTGCAGGCCTTGATACCCGCCGCGACCTGTGTGGCGGCCTCTTCGACACCCTGGCGGGCCGTCGCCTCCGGCAGCGGGGTGTCCTTGCTGTCGTCCAGGAAGTTCTTCGTCGGGTGGTCGTAGCCGTTGTAGGTGACCTTGACGAGGTAGTTCCCGGCGCGGAACACGGTCTCGCCGTACTGGACGTTCCGTTTCGACAGGCGCGAGTGGGTGAACGCCTCGTCGCCGATCTGCGGGACCGTCACGGCCCCGTGCTTGTCACCGAGGTCGTCGGTCTTGTTCTCGTCCTCCTTGACCACCCCGAGCTCGTACTTCAGGTCGTCGGCGGCCTCGGCGACGGCGTCCTTGTACTGCGAGGAGGTGCGCAGCCGCAGCAGCACCTTGAGGCTGCGCTCGATCTGCTCGGCCGAGCCCTTCTGGTACTTGCTCTCCCAC
This sequence comes from Actinocorallia sp. B10E7, assembly GCF_039871655.1. Taxonomy (NCBI): domain Bacteria; kingdom Bacillati; phylum Actinomycetota; class Actinomycetes; order Streptosporangiales; family Thermomonosporaceae; genus Actinocorallia; species Actinocorallia sp. B10E7. The sequence goes on along the minus strand of NZ_JBDPLZ010000009.1, from coordinate 66,208 downwards.
GTGCAGGAGGCGTAGGCGTTGTCCTCGCTCGCACCGTCCTTCGAGGTGGCCGAGTTCGACTCGGTGAACGGCACCAGCTTGGCGACGGTGTCCTTGGACACCCAGCCGCACGGGCTGGTCACCTTGGTGTACGGGCCGGTCGCCGCAGGCGAGGCGGGTGCGCTCGGGAACTCGCCGAGGTCGGGGCGGTCGGAGAAGGACGGCATCGGGGGCGGCCCGGTGACCTGCTCCTCCGAGCCGCCGGAGGTAAGGGCGAACACCAGGCCGATCAGCAGCACCACGCCGAGCGCGCCGCCGCCGATCGCCAGCACTTTCTTGTTCGGACCGGAACCCGGCTGCTGCGGAGGAAGTCCGGGACCGCCGGGGAAGCCCGGTCCACCGGATCCAGGGGGGAAGCCGGGTCCACCAGGCCCGCCGGGGAAACCCGGACCGCCCGGACCGCCGGGGCCGAACTGCCCCGGCGGCATGCCGTACTGGGGAGCGCCCTGCGGAGGCGGGCCCGGCTGGCCCGGCTGAGGCTGGCCCGGCTGAGGCGGTTGGGCCTGACCGAACTGCGGTGAGGGATCCGGTTCCCGGTTCATCCGTCGCTCCCCGTGAATGCGAAAAGAACGCGGCTGACCCTACTGGGCGAGAGAAGAGTGGTCCAAAGGGACAAAACATACAAAAGTGGCGAATTGCCACATAATTCGCGACGCAATCATCGAAAGCCGCAGGTGGACCGCCGTGCTCGCAGTCCACTTACAGACCGTGGTCAGCTCCAGATGAGCACGCCGGTGACCTCGGCCCCGATGTGCTGGGCGGCGGTGCTCGCGACGTTGCCCGCGTCCTTCTTGGCGAGATCGCTGCGGTAGGCCATGGAGAAGACGATCAGATTGCCCTGATCGTAGACCCGGCTCCAGGTGGAGACCCGCTTGTTCCCGATGGAGCGCGCGCCGCTGCCCTTGTCCGGGTTGATGAGATAAGGGTACGCCTCGGACTTCTTCACGGCCGAGACCGCCGCGGCGTTCTTCAGCGGCATGACGATGACGGTGACGACGGCCTTCTTCTTGGAGTCACTGTAGACGGCACCCTTGAAGTCTCCGATGCACGGGTACTTGGCGAGCGTCCGCTTCAGGTCGGTCGGCGCGGCCTTGGAACACGGCCCGGACGCGTCGCCGACCCGGCGGAACGTCGTCCCGTAGGCGGTCTTCATCGTCGCCTTCAGCACGTTGCCCGGCACCTGCCTCACGGTCTTCGCCGGAGCCGAGGTGGTGGGGGGCGGCGAAACGCTGGGCGGCGCGGAGAACGTCGGCACGTCCAGGGTCGGCACGTCCACCGAGACCGACGGGACGGCGATCGTGCGCCGCTTCTTCTCGGCCTTGCCCATCACCTTGATGGCGGCGAAGGCGCCGGCGCCGACCACCAGGACCAGGACCGCCGCGATGAAGGGCAGCGGGTTCATGCCCTTGCGCGGTTGGTGCAGCGCGCCGGGCTGCATCGGATAGCCCGGCTGGCCGAACTGCCCGGGCTGGCCCTGCGGCATGAACGGCGGCGGTGTCCCCTGACCGGCGAAGGGCTGCTGGCCGGGGATCTGCCCGCCCGGTTGCGACGGGACGAACGGGGGCGGAGTTCCCGCCCCGGGCTGCATCAGCGGCGTGCCCAGGTTGGTGTGGTCGGAGTACTCCGGCTGCTGCGGAGGCTGCTGCTGCGCGAACGGGTCGTAGTGACCCGGCTGAGCCCCCTCGTTCTGGGGATCGGGTCCCTGCTGCGGCGAAGGCGGCGGCGTCCAGTTAGCCATGAAAAGTGACTTTACCTTGCGCCTCTGACACCTCTATCGGGAAGCAAGAAATCAAACAAAAAGGACCCTGTGGGGTAAACCACAGGGTCCTTTCCGATGCAACCAGGTCTTAGATCGAGACCTGGAGGCCGGAGACCTCGCCGGTCTTGGCGGTCACCGAGCTGTCCACGCTGACCCCGCCGGGGGCCAGGACGCGGACGGTCCAGTCGCCGTCGGCGGCGAAGAAGCGGAACACGCCCTCCTCGCTGGTGACGACCTCGGCGGTGAACTCCCCGGTGGAGTCGAGCAGGCGGGCGTAGGCACCGGAGACCGGGTCGCCGTCACGCACGACGGTGCCCTGGATGACGGCCTCGTTGTCGAGGTCGACGGTCGCCGGAAGGTGAGCGGTCTGGGCCGGGGCGGCGCATCCCTGGGACATGGTTGTTCTCCCTTGAGGTCGGTCGTACCGGTCTGTGGATTACCTGGGCGCGCCGAGCTCGATCGGCACGCCGACCAGCGAGCCGTACTCGGTCCAGGAGCCGTCGTAGTTCTTGACGTCGGGCAGGCCCAGCAGCTCGCGCAGGGCGAACCAGGTGTGCGAGGAGCGCTCGCCGATACGGCAGTAGGCGATGATCGGCTGGTCCAGGTTCACCCCGGCCTCGCTGTAGAGCTTGCGCAGGTCCTCGTCGGACTTGAAGGTGCCGTCGTCGTTCGCGGCCTTCGACCACGGGATGCTGCGGGCGGTCGGCACGTGGCCGGCGCGCTGCGCCTGCTCCTGCGGCAGGTGGGCCGGGGCCAGCAGCTTGCCGGTGAACTCGTCGGGCGAGCGCACGTCGATGAGGCCCTTGGTGCCGATCGCGTCCACGACCTCGTCGCGGAAGGCGCGGATCGACAGGTCCTGCTCCTTGGCCCGGTAGTCGGTCGCCGGCCGGGTCGGGACGTCGGTCACCAGCTCGCGGGAGTCCAGCTCCCACTTCTTGCGGCCGCCGTCGAGCAGCTTGACGTTCTCGTGCCCGTACAGCTTGAAGTACCAGTACGCGTAGGCCGCGAACCAGTTGTTGTTGCCGCCGTAGAGGATGACGGCGTCGTCGTTGGCGATGCCCTTGCGGGACAGGAGCTGCTCGAAGCCCACCCGGTCGACGAAGTCGCGGCGGACCGGATCCTGCAGCTCGGTCTTCCAGTCGATCTTGACCGCGCCACGGATGTGGCCCTTGTCGTAGGCGGAGACGTCCTCGTCCACCTCGACCAGCACCACGCCGGGGGCGTCGAGGTTGGCCTCGACCCAGGCGGCGTCCACCAGGACGTCACTGCGGCTCATTTACGGAACCTCCTCGGAAGGGTTCTTCGGGATGACACGCTTGATGATCAGAAACATCTCGCAGCCGAGGCAGAACCCGAACACGGCGTTCAGGAAGGCGGCCCCGAGTGCGAAGGCGGTGGCCGCTATCCCCAGCCACCCGAGCCCCAGGCTGTATCCGGCCACGCCCACCAGCGCGAACACGAGACCGACCCCTTGCGCGAAACGCGGCGGGGCTTCGTCTTCGAGTTCTGCCGGCGGGCTCAAGCGCGGTCGTACCAGGCGTGCGTAGAGCAGCCCGTACGGATGGTGGCGCAGCCCGAAGAAGACTCCGATCGCGAACACCATGGCCTGAGCAGCGAGCAGTATCCAGCTCCCGGTGAGCAGTACCGCCACCAAGACGATCGAGGTGATGGCAGCGACGAGCCGCTGCCCTCGCGGGTCGACTTTCATGTGGAGAAACGCTCCCTTACGGGGCGGAGGTGCGGACGCCTGACAGGTGCGGGGGAAGAATCCCCGCGACAGCGGCTACGGCTGTTCTCAGGCCATGCGACAGAGCGCGGTCGAAACGCGGCAGTAGTCGACTGCCCGTCGCTTCGTCAGCATCTGCTCTGTCCAGTAACGCACGGAGACGATGCTACGGCCCTTCTCGTGAGCTGTCACCCCCGTCTCGCCTACCGAGACGGCCCGCATGATCACGTTTGGTCAGGGGCGGGCCCCCCGACCGCGGGTCAGAGCCCGGGAAGCCGCCCCAGCGCGGCGATGACATCGGCCTTCCTGGGCTGTCCGGCGGCGCGTTGCACGATCCGCCCCGAGGCGTCGAGCACCAGGACGGTGGGGGTCTTGAGGATGTTCAGCTCGCGGACGAGCTCAAGCCGCGACTCGGCGTCGATCTCCACGTGCCGGACCCCCTCCACCATCTCCGCCACCTCGGCGAGGATGCGCTTGGTGGCCCGGCAGGGCGCGCAGAAGGCACTGGAGAACTGGACGAGCGTCGCCCGCTCGCCCAGCTCGAAGTCCCACTCCCCGCGCACGTCCTGCTCCTTCAGCCGTCCCGTCCTGCGCTGCCAGACCAGCCCGAACAACGTGGCCAGGCCCAGGGTGACGAGAACGGCTATCAATCCGGTGGTCATGGGCCGAAACCTACGCCACGGCCCGCCGGGGTCAGCCCGTGGTCTGCGGGGTGACCCCGCTGAGGTCGACGTTCTCGGCCGTCCCGGTGATCCGCAGGCCGGTGTCCACGGGCTCGACCGCGGTGATCCGCGAGCCCATCGGCAGGCCGGTGACGGGCACCGTGTAGGTCAGGTCGCGTTTCACCAGGTCGAGGGGCACCTGGATCCCGGAGGCCCGGACGGTCTTCGGGGTGACCACGATGCCCTTGGCGGTGGGCTCGAGGGAGACCGCCACGCCGACCTGGGCGCTGACGCCGAGGAACGCGAAGGTGCCTTCCAGGAGCATGTCGTCACCGTCGCGTGACACTTTCTGCACCCCCTTGTCGGCGACCCCCTTCTGCAGGACGCCGTACGGGATGACGGCGGAGGCGGTGGCCGTCTTCGCGCGGACGTTGCTCTGGTCGCCGTTCAGCAGCTCCGAGAGCGGGGCGTTCAGGGAGTCCAGCCGGATCCGCACGTCCTGGACGGTGACTCCCTGCTGGGTGTAGTCGCCGATCACGACGTCGATCCGCTGGTAGTTCCCGCCGGCCGCCTGGGTGAGGAACGGGAAGCCGCCGATCTCCACCGACGGCTGCTCCTGCAGCCGGTACTGCGCCGCGACCTGGCGGGCCACCTCCGTCTCCGCGCGGGTCTCGCCGAAGCGGTCGGCGCCGATCAGCCCCGCCACGGCCAGCACGAGCAGGACGATCAGGAATTTACGCATGGCACCCCTAACTGTTCAGAGTGTGAGACGAACGACCTACCCGGCAAAGTTCGCGATGTGAGATCAGCCACCCGCGAACGGAGGCAATACTTCCACCACCGCGCCGTCCGTCAGCTCCACCCCGTCATATGGGCGGGCCCCCACCGGCCGCCCGTCGACCAGGAACGAGCTGCGCGCCAGGACCCTCCCGAATTCCTCGCCCCTGGCCATCCTGGCGTTCTCAAGGGCTTCGGCGAGCGTGTCGGCCCGGTACGGCTCCTCCGGGACCCCCGCCGCGGCCTTCGCCGCGGCCCAGTATCTGATCATTCCCTCGGCCATTGCCCCAGGATCTCATTCATGTATCGCCCGTAATGAATCAGTCGGGCGGCCGTTGCCCCTTTCAGCCTCTCGTATAAGCTTCTAGCGAAGGATCCGGGCGATGAGGCCCCCGGGTCCTTGACGTCTTTAAGGGGACGTGTCACCCCGGAAGGGCAAGAGAGGGAGGCGGCCGTTGAGCAGCTTGTTGTTGCTCACCAACGCGCTGGAACCGTCAGATGAGGTTCTTCCTGCGTTGGGTTTGCTCTTGCACTCGATTCGCGTCGCACCGGCGGAGGCATCCGCCCTGATCGACGCACCCCCAGCCGACGCGATTCTCGTCGACGCGCGCCGCGACCTGGTGCAGGCCAAGAGCCTGTGCCGGCTGCTGCGCACCACCGGCCTGGACTGCCCTCTGCTGGCCGTCGTCACCGAGGGCGGCCTCGCCGCGCTCACCCCCGAGTGGGGTCTGGACGACGTCCTGCTGCAGGCTTCCGGACCGGCGGAGGTCGAGGCCCGGCTCCGGCTCGCGATCGGCCGTTCGGCGACCGGCGAGACCGAGGACCAGCCCGGCGAGATCCGCAGCGGCGACCTGACCATCGACGAAGCCACCTACACCGCCCGGTTGCGCGGCCGGGTGCTCGATCTCACCTTCAAGGAGTTCGAGCTGCTGAAGTACCTCGCGCAGCACCCGGGACGGGTCTTCACCCGCGCCCAGCTGCTGCAGGAGGTCTGGGGCTACGACTACTTCGGCGGCACCCGCACCGTGGACGTCCACGTGCGGCGCCTGCGGGCCAAGCTCGGCGCCGAGTACGAGTCGCTCATCGGCACCGTGCGCAACGTCGGCTACCGGTTCGTTCCCGACCACCGGCCCGGCGACCAGGAAGAGGCGCTGGCCGCGCGGCCGTAGCCGCGCCCTCGCGGGCCTGGAACGTTCCTACCTCCTGGTAGGAACACCCGTGTCCGGAAAGCAGCCCCCACGCGACGAGGCGCAGGGGCTGTTTCCCGTCTCTCCGGTCCGGTCCGGTCCGGGGTCGCCCCCGGACCAGGACGTCAGCCGAGCTTGATCCGGCCGGTCGCCGGAGGCGCCACGGGCGAGTTGGCGCCGAGGTAGGCGGTGAAGGCGTCCAGGTCGATCGGGCCGCTCCACAGGTCCGTGCCCTGGGTGAAGACGGAGAAGCCGTCGCCGCCGCCCACCAGGAAGTTGTTGGCGGCGACCCGGTAGGTGCCGGTCGCGGAGACCGGCTCGCCGTCGATCTCGATCCCCGACACCCTGTCCCCGAACGGGTTGGCCGCCGTCACGGTGTAGGTCAGCGACGCCGACGGCTGGAGCACCGCCGTGCGCGCCGCCGTCCACTGCTGCTCCAGCAGGGCGTCGAGCTGGGCGCCGGTCAGGGTCACCACCTGCATGAGGTTGTTGAACGGCTGGACCGCGAACGCCTCGCCGTAGGTCACCACGCCGTCGGGCGCGTACGGCAGGTCCGCCCGCACCCCGCCCGGGTTCATCAGCGCGATCCGCGCGCCGCCCTCGCCCTTGGTGGCGGCCAGCTGGGCGTCGGCGATCAGGTCGCCCAGCGGCGTCTCGCCGGTCGCGGTCGCCTTCCGGTCCAGGTCCGCGGTGATCTCGCCGACCTTCTTGTTCGCGACCTCCGCGACCCGGTCCTTCCAGGTCTGGACGAACTGCCCGGTCTCGTCGTCCGGATCGATGTCACGGGTGACGACCTGGTTGTCGATCTTCACCGAGGAGCGGACGACGTCCTTGGACCTCTTGTCGATCCGCAGGTCCACCTGGGAGATGACCCGGCCGAAGGATCCGCCCTGGCTGTAGAGCCGGGTGGCGCCCGAGGGGTCCTTCACCTCGCAGACGTAGGCCTGGTGGGAGTGCCCGGACAGGACCAGGTCGATCTCCGGGTCCACCTTAGTGGCGATCTCGGTGCCCGAACCCGCGCTGCCATCGGGGTCGGCGGCGGTGCTGCAGACGTCCGGGGACCTGCCCGCGGTGACGTTGTCGCCCTCGTGGACCAGCAGGACCTGGGACTCCACGCCCAGCAGCTTCAGCAGCTGCGAGCCGAACTTCGCGGACTTGACGACGCTCTCGAACTTCAGGCCCTTGATGCCGGAGGCGGTCACGATCGTCGGGGTCGCCTCGGTGACGGCGCCGATGAACCCGATCCGCTGGCCGTTGATCCTCCTGACCGCGATCGGCGGCACGGCCGGAACCCCGTGGCTCTTCAGCAGCGCGGCGAGCTTCTTGCGCGGCACCTGCCGGAGGATCTCGTTGCCGGGCAGGTCGGGGATCTTCTTCCCGTCCTCCAGCAGCACGTTCGCGCCCAGGTAGGCGAACTCCGTGCCCTTCCAGGGGCCGGCCGGCGAGTCGCCGTCGACCGGGTGGGAGCCGCCCTTGAGGAGGCGCTTGAGCTCGTCGTACCCCTCGTCGAACTCGTGGTTGCCCACCGACGAGGCGGTGATCCCCAGGTTCCCGAGGAACTCGAGGCTCGGCTCGTCGTGGTAGGCGGCCGAGATCAAAGGCGTAGCGCCGATCAGGTCGCCCTGGGCGACCTTCAGCGTGTTCTCGTCGGTCATCCGCTTCATCCAGGCGGCGACGTAGGCGGCGCCGCCCGCGGCCACGGTCTGGCCGTTCTCGTCGACGAAGCGACCGGAGGAGCCGGTGGGCGGCTCGAGGTTCCCGTGGAAGTCGTTGAGGGCGAGCAGTCGGACGGGGACGCTCTTCCCCTTGTCCGAGGGCGCGGCCGTCACTCCGGGCGCCGCCACCGCGAGCATCGCGGTGGTCAGCGCTCCGGCGAGCACGACCTTCGTACCTTTACGCGGCATTCGCTCATCCTTGGCAGATCTGAAGAGGGGCAGGAGGATCCATCCGGACCCTAGGGACAGAAGATCGACACTGTCACTTGGAGATACGTGAGAACCTCGGCCTCACGATCTCCCCCGTCTTGTGATCTCCTACCATTGACCGGCCGCATAGGCTGGGGATCTATGGTCGCCGTGCACGAGTTGTCCCCCGAACAGTCAGCCGCCGTTCTCGAACTGGCCTCCCGCGCCGCCGAGCACGACACGGTGGCCCCCCTCTCCGAGCAGACGCTGCTCGACGTCAGGCACGGCGGAGGTGAACACCATCTCCACCAGGTGGACGGACTGCTCGCGGGTTACGCCTACACCGACGGCGAGTCCGCCGAGGTCGTGGTGGACCCCGGCCTCCGCCGCCGGGGCGTCGGCAGGATCCTGGTCTCCGCCCTGCTGGCCGGGAACGAGCGGGTCAAGATCTGGGCGCACGGCGACCTGCCCGGCGCCCCGCAGCTGGCCGCGGGCCTGGGCCTCGCCCCGGTGCGCACCCTGCTCCAGATGCGCCGTCCGCTGAACGACCCGCTGCCCGTCCTGCGGATCCACGCCGGCTTCACCCTGCGCACCTTCGAGCCGAAGGACGCCGAGGCGTGGCTGGGCCTCAACCGCCTGACCTTCGCCGAGCACCCCGAGCAGGGCCAGTGGACGATGGAGGACCTCCGCCAGCGCATGGCCGAGCCCTGGTTCGACCCGAAGGGCTTCTTCCTCGCCTGCAAGGGCGACCGGGTGGTCGGCTTCCACTGGACCAAGGTCCATCCCGAGGGCCTCGGCGAGGTCTACGTCGTCGGCGTCGACCCGTCCGTCCAGGGCGTCGGCCTGGGGCGCACCCTGACCCTGGCGGGGCTGCACCACCTGAAGTCCCTGGGCCTGGAGACCGTGCTGCTCTACGTCGACGCCGGCAACACCTCCGCCGTGCGCCTGTACGAGTCCCTCGGCTTCACCCACCACCGGGCCGACGTCATGTACAGCCGTCCCTGAAAGGGCTGCGGCCGCTTCCGAATGGGCCGGGTGTGACCTCGTTAACCTGACGGCCACACCCCGTCGAGGTATTTTTCCGAGACACGATCATCCCTGTTCATCCTTCGTTCACCTGGACCGCTCCGAGTCGTTCACCTGGGCTTCCTACCTTCGGATGCAGACGGTGGCCCCACCTCCCTGACCTAGCACGGGGTTCACCGCACTGATCAGGAGGAACACCCCGTGAAGAACGGCATCCGACTCTCCGCCCTCGGTGGCGTCATTCTCGCCGGCGCCCTCGCGCTGTCGGCTTGCGGCTCCGACGACAACACCGACGGCGCCAACGACGCGACCGCGAACAAGGGCGACTGCGTCGAGGCCACCGTCAACGCCGCCGGCTCCAGCGCGCAGAAGAACGCGATGGACGAGTGGATCAAGGGTTACACGGCCAACTGCGCCGGCGCGACCCTGAACTACAACCCCAGCGGTTCGGGCGCGGGCATCGAGGCCTTCAGCTCCGGCCAGGCGGCCTTCGCGGGTTCGGACTCCGCGCTCAAGCCCGACGAGATCGACGCGGCCAAGCAGCGCTGCAAGGGCGGCAACCCGCTGAACCTGCCGATGGTCGTCGGCCCGGTCGCGGTCGCCTACAACCTGGAGGGCGTGGACGGCCTGCAGCTGTCCCCGACCACCCTGGCGAACATCTTCGCCGGCAAGATCACCACCTGGAACGACCCGGCGATCGCCAAGGACAACCCGGGCGCCAAGCTCCCCGGCGACAAGATCACCACGGTCCACCGCGCCGACGAGTCGGGCACCACCGACAACTTCACCAAGTACCTCACCGCCGTGGCCCCCGACGTGTGGAAGTTCGAGGGCGGCAAGCTGTGGACCGCCCCCGGCGGCCAGGGCGGCACCAAGTCCGACGGCGTCACCACCCTGATCAAGCAGTCCAAGGGCTCCATCGGCTACATCGAGATGTCCTACGCCGAGAACGCCGGGCTGTCCACCGCCAAGATCCAGAACGGCGCCGGCGAGTACACCGAGCTGAACGCCGACACCGCCTCCAAGACCCTGGCGGGCGCCGAGATCGTCGGCACCGGCAACGACCTCGCCATGGAGATCGACTACAACACCAAGACCGCGGGCGCCTACCCGATCGTCCTGGTCACCTACGAGATCGCCTGCGAGACCGGCCTGGAGGGCGACGAGGGCAAGTTCGTCAAGTCCTTCCTGACCTACACCGCCTCCGAGCAGGGCCAGAACGCCCTCAAGAACCTCGGCTACGCCCCCCTGCCGACCGAGGTCGCCACCAAGGTCCGCGCCTCCGTCGCCGCCATCAAGTAAAGAACCGAGACCGGCGCTGAACAGCGAGGACCACCCGCGCCCCGTCGTCCGACCGGACGGCGGGGCCACGCCCGGTTCCGGGCTTCACGCAAGAGATCCCGAAGGAGGGGCTGGGGTGACCAGCATCGACGAAGTCCGGGCGCGGACCGTCGGGGCGCAGCGGCAGAGGCGTGCGTTGAGCACCGGTCGGCGGGGCGACCGGATCTTCAGCACGGCGGCCCTGGGCTCCGGGGTCTTCGTCCTGGTGATCATGGCGGCGATCGCCGCGTTCCTGGTCTGGAAGGCCATCCCGGCACTTCAGGCCAACGAGGGGAACTTCTTCACCGACACCGAGTGGAACGCCAACGGCGACCCGCCGCGGTTCGGCGTGGCGCAGCTGGCCTTCGGTACGGTCATGTCGTCCGCGCTGGCGCTGCTCATGGCGACGCCGGTGGCGATCGGCATCGCCCTGTTCATCGCGTTCTACGCCCCGCGCAAGCTCGCCGAGGGCCTGGGGTTCGTGGTGGACCTGCTCGCCGCGGTGCCCAGCATCATCTACGGCCTGTGGGGCCTGCACTTCCTGGTGGTCAACTCCGAGGGAGTGGTGGGGTTCCTCAACGGGGCGCTCGGCTGGATCCCGCTGTTCGCGGGCGACAACATCGGCGGGCAGTCCCTCTTCATCGGCTCGGTGGTCCTGGCGATCATGATCCTGCCGATCATCTCCTCCATCACCCGCGAGGTCTTCCTCCAGGTGCCCACCTCGCACATCGAGGCCGCGCAGGCCCTGGGCGCCACCCGCTGGGAGACCATCAAGCTGTCGGTGCTGCCCTACGGCAGGTCCGGCATGATCAGCGCCATGATGCTCGGCCTGGGCCGGGCGCTGGGCGAGACCGTCGCGATCGCCCTGGTGCTGTCCACGGTCGCGGGCATCAACTGGCACATCCTGGAGCCGGGCGGCAACACCTTCGCCGCCAACATCGTCCGCACCTTCGGCGAGTCCGGGGCGACCGGCCGCAGCGCCCTGATCGCCTCCGGCCTGGTGCTCTTCGTCATCACGATGGTGGTCAACATGGCGGCCCGCGCGATCGTGGCCCGGCGTAAGGAGTTCGTGTGAGCGCCCCGACCCTGAAGACACGGCACGGCGGCACCGGCAGCGCGGCGATCCCCGAGACCTCGGGCGTCCGCAAGCTCAAGGACAACATCGTCCTCGTCGCGGTGTACACCGCCTTCGCCCTGGCGATCATCCCGCTGGCGAGCGTCCTGTTCAAGATCGTCAGCGAGGGCGCGACGGTCATCAGCGGCGACTTCTTCCTCAAGTCGATGAACGGCGTCGGCGGACGGGACGCGGGCGGCGGCATCTACCACTCCCTGATCGGCACCCTGGAGCAGGTGGCCCTGGCCAGCCTGATGTCGATCCCGATCGCGGTGCTGACCGCCGTCTACCTGGTGGAGTACGGCCAGGGCAACCGGCTCTCGAAGATCATCAGCTTCTTCGTGGACGTCATGACGGGCATCCCGTCCATCGTGGCCGGTCTTTTCGTCCTCGCCTTCTGGATCCTGGTGCTGGGCTTCGAGGTCTCCGGTTTCGCCGGCGCGCTGGCCCTGGCCGTCCTGATGATCCCGACGGTGGTGCGCTCGGCCGAGGAGATGCTCAAGCTGGTCCCCAACGACCTGCGCGAGGCCTCCTACGCCCTGGGCGTGCCGCGCTGGCGGACGATCACCAAGGTGGTGCTGCCCACCGCGTTCACCGGCATCATCACCGGCATCATGCTGGCCGTCGCCCGCGTCATGGGCGAGACGGCCCCGCTGCTGCTGACCATCTGGGTGACCAAGGTCATCAACTTCAACCCGTTCGAGGGCGCGCAGTCCTCGCTGCCCACCTACATCTGGGAGCAGGCGGGCGACCCCAACCAGGTGGCCGTCGACCGGGCCTGGGGCGCGGCCCTCGCCCTGATCTTCATCATCATGGTCCTCAACTTCGGCGCCAGGCTCCTGGCCCGCAGGACCTCGATCCGGTAAGAGAAGAACGGAGCAACAACAGCAATGGCGAAGCGGATCGAGGTTTCCAGCCTCAACGCCTACTACGGCGGCTTCCTGGCCGTCGAGAACGTCTCCATGACGATCGCGCCCCGCTCGGTCACCGCCTTCATCGGCCCGTCCGGCTGCGGCAAGTCCACCTTCCTGCGCACCCTCAACCGCATGCACGAGGTCATCCCGGGCGCCCGGGTCGAGGGCAGGGTCATGCTGGACGACCAGGACCTCTACGGGGAGAGGGTCGACCCGGTGGCGGTCCGCCGCGTGGTCGGCATGGTCTTCCAGCGGCCCAACCCCTTCCCCACGATGTCCATCTACGACAACGTGGCGGCCGGACTCAAGCTCAACGGGGTCAAGCGCAAGGGCGAGCTCGACGGGATCGTCGAGTCCTCGCTGCGGGGCGCCAACCTCTGGAACGAGGTGAAGGACCGGCTGGACAAGCCCGGCGCGGGCCTGTCGGGCGGTCAGCAGCAGCGGCTGTGCATCGCCCGGGCGATCGCGGTGCAGCCGCAGGTGCTGCTGATGGACGAGCCGTGCTCGGCGCTCGACCCCATCTCCACCCTGGCGATCGAGGACCTCATCGCCCAGCTCAAGTCGCAGTACACGATCGTCATCGTGACGCACAACATGCAGCAGGCGGCCCGCGTGTCCGACCGCACCGCCTTCTTCAACATCGCGGGCACCGGCAAGCCCGGCAAGCTCATCGAGCTGGACGAGACCTCGAAGATCTTCACCAACCCCACGGAGAAGGCGACCGAGGACTACATCACCGGCCGTTTCGGCTGACCCGTACCGGCGAACCCGTACCGGCGAAGACACAGGGCTTCCACCCCGCTGGGGGTGGGGGCCCTGTCGCCGTCTGCGCGGCGTGTCTCATAAGGTGCTCATCGCCTGTCCCGTGGGCGCGTTGACCAGCGAAAACTCTGTTCTGGAGGGGTGTACGCGAGTTGATCAACGGCAACCATCAGGAGAGGAGGTGATGACTCGCCGAAGAAAATCAGGTGAAAGTTCGTCATACGGTTGAACTACACCTACGATCGCTGCGGATAGTTCCCGCACTAGGAGAGAAACGTGCGATTGCGTCTCACGCCGCGTGAAGACGGCTTCTACGACTTGTTCGCGGACTCCGCGAACAACCTCGTCACCGGAGCCCAACTGCTCGTGGAACTCATCAGCGACGGCTCAGACCGGGAGGCCGTAGCGGAGAAGATGCGCGCCTGCGAACACGCGGGTGACGAATGCACTCACGCGATCATGCACCGGCTCAACGAGAGCTTCATCACCCCGTTCGACCGCGAGGACATCTACGACCTGGCGGCCCGCCTCGACGACGTGATGGACCACATGGAGGAGGCCGCCGACCTGGTCGTCCTCTACAAGATCAAGACTTTGCCGCAGGACGTCGTCCGCCAGGTGGAGATTCTGGAACGTGCCGCTGAGCTGACCTCCGAGGCGATGCCCCGGCTCAAGTCGATGCGCGAGCTCAACGAGTACTGGATCGAGATCAACCGGCTGGAGAACCAGGGCGACCGGATCTACCGCAAGCTCCTGGCCCACCTCTTCGGCGGCGAGTACGAACCCCTCGAGGTGATGAAGCTCAAAGAGGTCATCGACCGCCTGGAGGACGCGGCCGACGCGTTCGAGCAGGTCGCCAACACCATCGAGACCATCGCGGTCAAGGAATCATGACCGGGGAGGACCCGCAGAAACTGATCGACGCGGTACAGGTCGATCATGATCTGGAAAAGCCTCAGCAGAAGCAGAGCCGGCTGAGCACCTACGTCTCGGCGGGCGGCGGGCTCGTCGCCCTCGTGGCCGGCACCGTCACCATCCTGGTACTGGGCCCCTCCGTCGAGACCTTCGCCCTGGTGGCCGTCGTCGGCATCGCCCTGGGCTTCGACTACACCAACGGCTTCCACGACGCGGCCAACGCCATCGCCACCTCGGTGTCCACCCGGGCACTGACACCGAGGGCGGCACTGCTGATGGCCGCCATCATGAACCTGCTCGGCGCGTTCGTCGGCGTCGGAGTCGCCAAGACGATCGCCGACATCCTTCCGGACCTGCAAGGGCTCAGCGGCCTGGGCGTGGTGTTCGCCGCGCTGGCCGGAGCCATCATCTGGAACCTGATCACCTGGTGGTTCGGGCTCCCCTCCTCCTCGTCCCACGCGCTGATCGGGGGGCTGGTCGGTGCGGGCGTGGCCGCGGCCACCACGGTCGGCTGGGACAAGGTGCTGGAGAAGGTCGTCATCCCGATGATCGTCTCGCCGTTCGCGGGCTTCGCGCTGGGATACCTCTTCATGGTGATCATCCTGTGGCTGTTCCGGCGGGCCAAGCCCGCCCGGGTCAGCCGGGGCTTCCGCATCGCGCAGTCCGCCTCGGCCGCCGCCATGGCGTTCGGGCACGGCCTGCAGGACGCGCAGAAGACCATGGGCGTGATCGTGCTGGCCCTGGTCGCCACCGGGCACCAGGCCCACGCCGACCACGTGCCGGTCTGGGTGATCTTCGTCAGCGCGTCCGCGCTGTCGCTGGGCACCTACGCCGGCGGCTGGCGCATCATGCGCACACTGGGCCGACGGGTCATCGAACTCGACCCGCCGAAGGGGTTCGCGGCCGAGGCCACCGCCTCGTCCATCCTCTACGTCGCGGCCATCGGCTTCCACGCCCCGATCTCCACCACCCACGTGATCTCCTCGGCGATCATGGGTGTGGGCGCGACCAAGCGGCTGTCGGCGGTGCGCTGGGGGGTGGCGGGCAACATCCTCATGGCGTGGGTGCTGACGCTGCCGGCGGCCGGACTGATGGCGGCCCTGGTCTTCACGCTGCTCAGGCTCCTGGGAGTCTGACCGCCGCGCGCCTCGAACGAAGAAGCCCGTCCGGTTCCTCCCGGGCGGGCTTCGGCACGTTCGGACCCGGCACGGTCAGTCGTAGACCGGCTCGGGGCACACTCCCAGCACGATGTCGATCTCGGCCTCGGTGAGCTGCCGCTCCGCGGTCGCGACCGCGCTCAGCAGCTCCGCGTACAGTTCGATCTCCCCGAGTGCCACGTCGTCATGCAGACGTCGATCGAGCTCCGAAAGGCGCATCGCGTCCACCTCCGTTCATCCGGCCCACACCCGCGTACAGGCTACTGGCCGGTCGCAAAGGTTCCCATGACCCAAGCGGGCTACCCGAGGACTATTCACGTTGCACCGCCGGTAGTCAGATCGAGACCCGGAACCGCGGCCCGGAAGAACCCCCTCTCAGCCCTCCGGGTCTGCCCTCAGCGTCTGGTCGAGCCGCTCCGGCCCGCCCCTCAGCGTCTGGTTGAGCTCGCCCAGGATGCGCTCCAGCCCGGATTCCGGCAGGTCGCGGACGGTCAGCCGCGCCGCGGTCATGGCGTCCGCGCCGACCAGCCCGGCCAGTCTCCGGGCCTGGCGCGCCACGGTCTCGTCGAACCACTGGTGGACGGTCCGCCCGTAGGAGAAGGCCTCGTCCTCCCTGGCCCGGGCGATCCGGGTCATCAGCTCGACCCTCAGCTCCTCCTCGACCACGTACAGCTTGGCCTCGGCGAGCCGGGCGAACAGCTGCACCAGCTCCCGGTCGGTCGGCGGCGCGAAGTCCAGTTTCAGGAAGGTCGCCTCGATGTCGGGGTTGGCGCGCAGGAACCCGCCGAGGTCGCGGCCGGCCAGGACCAGCTGGTAGGGGTTCTCCCGGAAGCCACGGAACAGTTCGGCGACCGCCTCGGGGGTGAGGTTCTCGGCCTGCTGCACCAGCAGCACCCCTCCCGCGGCCTGCTGCACCATCGCGGCGGTGCGCAGTTCCGTCTCCAGCCCGTCGCGGCCCAGCAGGTGCTCGGGGCGGCACTGGATGAGATGCCCGGACGGCAGGACGCCCAGCGAACCGAAGATGCCGCCGATGATCCCGGCGACGGTGGCCTTGCCCGTCCCCGGCGGCCCCTCGAAGACCAGGTTGACCGGTTCGTCGGCCTCGGCGGCCAGCCGGTCCACCTCGGCCTTGACCTCCTCCAGGCCGATCATCTGGTGCAGGGTGTCCAGGTAGCCGTCCACGTCCCCGGCGGGCCGCAGCGCGGGCTCGATCGTCTCGGGGACGCCCGCGAAGTCCGGCGCCTGGAGCACGACCCTGTCCCTGGCCCCGCCGCCCCGGCCCAGCGCGCGCTGGTAGGCCCGCTCCAGATAGGCCTCGACGAGCCGGGCCCCGGTCAGGTCGCCGGGGCCGCGCAGCCGGATGAGGTCCTCCCGCGCCACGTCCCAGGCGACCGTGTCCAGCGACGCCCGCCGCTCGTCGGCGAGCACCCGCAGCAGGGTGGTGCGCTCCTCGACGTCCCGCAACTCCGGCAGGCGGAAGACCCGGAACGTGCGCTCCAGCTCCGGGTACTCCTGGGCGAAGTGCCGGAACGAGCGCGGGTCGCAGGTCGCGATCATCGGGGTGCCGGCCCTGGCCCGCACCGTGCGCAGCGTCCGCAGGAAGACCCGGGGGTCCTGGGCGTCCATCACCGCGGCGTCCAGCCGTTCCAGCAGCAGGACCGGCCCGTCCTGGTCGAAGAGCGTCGCCAGCCGCTCCAGCGCCAGGCCGCGCAGTTCCTCGGCGTCGGTGATGCGCAGCCGGCCGTCGCCGACGATCTCCGCGACCATCCGGGCGAACCGGCGCTGCCCGGTGTGCGGGGCGCCCACCAGCAGCACCGAGACCGCGGCCGGACCCGACGGGCCGGCGGGGCCTGCGGCTCCCGCGCCGTCGAGCATGGTGGCCGGCGGGACCGCGGGCCGGGCGCCGCCCTGGTCGAGCATCGTCGCGTGCGGGTCCACGGGCCGTCCGGCACCCTGGTCGAGCATCGTCGCGTGCGGATCCACGGGCCGTCCGGCACCCTGATCCAGCATGGTGGCGTGCGGATCAAAACCCTGGCCCTGGCCCTGGCCCTGGTCGAGCATCGTGGCCCCCGGGTCGAACGGCGCGGGTCCCCCCGGCGCGTCCAGCATCGTGGCCGAGGCTTCGAGCAGGGCCGCCGCGTTCTGGTCGAGCATCGTCGCGGGAGGCTGCCCGGGCTGGACGGGCTGGACGGGCAGCCCGGCCAGCTGGGTGGCGGCGAAGGCGATGCCGGGGACGGGCAGCGCGTCGAGGAAGGCCGCGGCGTCGTCCTCCGGCCCGTACACGAACGTGACGCCGCGCCGGGTGACCGTCGGCACCTCGCCGGGCGCCTGCGCGGGCGGGGCGATGTCGTCGACGGGCCGGGCGGGCAGCGGAGCGTGGTCCAGGAAGTCGCCGACCATCGTCTCGGACATGATCCGGGTGCCGTTCTCGGGCACCGGCGGCCGCCGGTCGGCGGGCCCGCCCGAGGGCGAGGGCATCGGCGGCTGGCTGGGCCCGTCGGGCCGGTCGAAGCCCAGCGGGCCGGTGGAGCGCACGTCCTCCTGTGCTCCGCCGCCCAACAGCCGCCCGCCGAACCTGCGGGCCCTGTCCCAGGCCTTGCCGAACGCCTTGCCCGCCTGCTCGGCCAGCTCGTCCGCGGTGGGGCCGCGCTGGGCCGCGGGACGCCTCCCGCCGGTCTGGTGGGGCGCGCCCTGGAGGCCGAACGCCGCCGCCTGCTCCCCCTGCGCCGCGGGCTCGGCGGGTCGCTCGCCCTGGCCGGGCACGATGAGCTGCCCGTCCGGACCGAACTCCGCGCGGGCGGTGTGCTGGTGCGGCGGCTGCGTGGCCCATGGCTGCCCCTGTACGGGAGGCTGCCGCCCTTCGGGGCCCGGCGGAACGGGCTGGGCTCCCCACGGCTGCGCGGGAGGCTGTGCCGCCTCCTGGCCGGGCGGGACGGGCGGCGGCTGCTGCGCGCCCCACTGCTGTTGGGGCGGGGGTTGCGCACCCCACTGCTGGGGCGGGGGCGGCGGCGCGGCGGGGGTGGTGGCGGTGGCCCGCTCCAGCCCGATCAGCTCGGCCAGCACCGCGACCGGCGAGGGGAAGCCGCGCGGCCGGGCCGGGATACCGCCGCCGAGCCGGCACCAGCCCAGCGCCACGGCGAAGAGGGTGGCCAGCAGCTCTTCGCGGTTGCCCGCGGTGCCGTCGCGCAGCTGCTGCGGCAGCCTCTGGTCGATCGGCCAGAACCGGCGGCGCAGCGGGTGGCCCGGCTGCGCGATCATCGCCTGGACGGTGAAGCGGATCTCCGGGTCGAGCCAGCGGGTGACCTCGGTGACCAGGTCGTGGCGGACGATCGCCAGGTCGGCGGCGAGCATCGAGGCGGCGATCAGCCTGGGCTCCACGAACGTGGGGTCGCCCGGCTCGCCCGCGGCCGGCACCAGGCACCGGGCCAGGTCGTAGAAGAGGTGACGGAAGCCGTCGCCCGGCGAGCTCTCGGCGCGCAGGCCGGGGCTGAGGTTCGGCGGGCAGCGGGTGATCCACAGCTGGGCGACCGCCGCGTCGCCGTGCGGCAGCGCGCCGTAGTCCTGCTGCGGGTCCGACAGCGTGACGTTGAGGATGGCCAGCAGCGCGTCGGCGCGGGCGGTGAACCGGGGCTCGTCGCGCAGCGCCGAGGCCGTCGCCCACATGGTGCGCAGGATGACGACGGCCGCCTGGACGTTGTGCGCGCGCAGCCTTTCGGCGTACAGGGAGACGAGCTCCTCCAACGTCGGCGGGGTCAGCCAGCGCGGCCCCTCGATGCGGGGCAGCGAGGCGGTGCGGTAGGGCTCCCACAGGGCGAGGAGGTCGGCGTCGCGCTGGGCGTCGAAGACGGGGGCCGAAGCGCACCAGAGCATGACTCCCCAGCAGGCCGCCACGGTGTTGGGGACGTCGGGGGAGAAGTCGGCGAGCCAGCGCGGGGTGTTCTCGGCGGGCCTGGGGAAGTCGGCCGCGGGCAGCGCCGCCGCGGACTCCACGGTGGCCCTGACCCGCGCGGTCAGCTGCGACAGGTCGGCGCCGAAGAACGGCAGCGCGGCGGGCGCGGTGACGTCGAAGTCGGGGCCGAGCGGGATGACGTGCGGGGGCAGCCCGGACTCGGGGCCCGCGGTCTTGCCCGACCGCCGGACGGACGTGGCGTACGGCGGCGGGCACAGGTACCACTGGGTGTCGCCCGGGTGCTTGCGGTACCAGCGTGCCCAGGCCCCGAAGAGCCACCGGGTGGCGTCGGGCAGCTCTATGACGCGGCCCGCGACGGCGTGCTCGCGCTGCTCGGCCCTCGCGGTGGGCCACCAGCTCGCGGAGACCACCGCCTTGATCTCGCGCTCCGCGGCGCTGAACAGATCTTCTCGCCGCGAATCATTCGGTCCCCATGCCACCCGGACATCGTAATTGACCGGCTTGTTCAGTGGTCCGGCTGTTTTCGGAAAGCCGGACCGTTGATCATTTCCACTCGGCCCGGCTGTGCTGTTTCGCCTTCTCCACGTACACGCTGGAGGTGAATTCCAGGCCGGCGAAGTCGTCGTCGTTCAGTTCCCGCATCACCTTGGCCGGGGCGCCCGCGACCAGGACCCCGGAGGGGAACTTCTTGCCGGGGGTGACCAGCGCGCCCGCCGCCACCAGGGTGCGCGCCCCGATCCGCGCGCCGTTGAGCACGATCGCGCCGATGCCGATGAGCGCGCCGGTCTCGATGTGCGCGCCGTGGACCATCGCCTTGTGCCCGAGGGAGACCCTGTCCTCCAGGACCGCGGGGAATCCCGGGTCGGAGTGCATGCAGGACAGGTCCTGGATGTTGCACTCGTCCCCGACGACGACCTCCTCGGCGTCGGCCCGCAGGACCGAGCCGTACCAGACGCTGGAGTCGCGGCCGAGGGTGACCTTGCCGACCACCACGGCGCCCGGGGCGATCCATGCGGTGGGGTGAACTTTAGGCTGGTATGCGCCGAGTGCGCCCAAGAACGTCATGGACCGTATTCTGTCTCTTCGAAGCGGAGGTGTCCCTACCGGACCCGCCCCGGACCGAGGCGGATCCCGTCCTCTCCCCGGTACCCGCAGGAAGGAAGTCTCCGCCTGACATGACCGGAAGACCCGCCTATGCGGGTGAGAGCACGTGGTGGACGGCGGCCAATTCTCGCGAGAACCGTCGTTCCGGTTGCGCGAGCAGGCCGGACCGGACCAGAGTCGGGTCTGACGTCCCGCAATCAGGGGTCCACCCCAGCCCCTTCTGAAACATCAGCAGCCCCCCGGTCACGGGGCCGACCCCCTTAGGCACCATGAGCAACGAAGCAGAGATCCTTCCCAATCTCCTCAAAGAAGAACAGTTCGAGATCGTGATGCGCGGTTACAACCGCCGTCAGGTCGACGAAATGATCATTCGCTACCAGAACCAGATCCGGGACCTCGAGGCCCGGCTGCAGCGGGCCCTGGACGACGTGGAGCGCACCCGCCGGGAGATGGTCGAGGTGCGCGAGGCGCGCCGCCCCACCGGGGACGATCTCAGCGAGCGGCTCCGCCAGATCATCAACCTGGCCGAGGACGAGGCCAAGGAGAAGGTCGCCGAGGCCGAGCGCACCGGGCAGCAGATCCGGGGCGACGCCGAGCGCGAGTCCAAGCGCATCATCGACGACGCCAGGGGCCAGGCCGAGCGCGACGTCGCCGCCGCCCAGGAGAAGGCCGCCCAGGTGCTCAACGCGGCCAAGAACGAGTCCGAGAAGGTGCTGACCGCCGCCAAGCACGAGGCCGAGCAGACCGTGACCGGGGCGCGGCTGGAGGCCGAGCGCACCCTCACCCAGGCCGAGCGCCGCGCCACCGTCATCAACGAGGACGCCACCGAACGCCTGGACCACGTCACCAAGAACCACTCCAACGCGCTGCAGCGGCTCACCGAGATCAGCCACACCCTCAGCGCCCTGCTCCGCGCCGAGAACGAGGCGGGCCCGCTGGAGAAGATGGTCGAGGACGCGGCCGGCAAGCCCCCGGTGCGCAAGCACGCCCGCCAGGCCCCCGGAAGCACCCCCGCCCCCGCGGTGGCCGCCTCGAGCGTGTCCTCCTCGTCCTCGGCGCCCTCGGTGCCGGCCTCCGCCGCGCCGTCGTCCTCGGTGTCCTCGGCCGCCTCGGTGTCCTCGGTGGCCTCGACTCCGTCGGTGCCCTCCACTCCGTCGGTGCCCTCGGCCCCGTCGTCCTCCTCGGCCTCCCTGTCCGCCTCCAGCGGCGTGTCCGGGGCGGCTGGAGCCTCCGGCGAGCCGGTCAAGCCGGTGAAGCCGCTGAGCACCGCCCCGTCCTCCGTCTACGGCGCCGACGACGACCCCATCCCGACCCAGATCCCGGCCCCGGTCGCCCCGTCCGACCCGAAGATCTGACGTTCTCCCGCGAAGGCGGCCTCCCCCCGGGAGGCCGCTTTCGTCATGCGCTCTCCAGGTACCTCAGCACCGCCAGCACCCTTCGGTGGTCGTCTCCGGAGGGCGGAAGCCCCAGCTTGGCGAAGATGTTCGCGACGTGTTTCTCGATCGCCCGCCCCGAGACGACGAAACGGCGGGCGATGGCGTCGTTCGTCCGTCCCTCCGCCATCAGCGCCAGCACCTCCCGCTCCCGCGGGGTCAGCCCGTCCAGGGCCCCGCGGGAGCCGCCGAGCAGGTGCGACAGCACCTCGGGGTCGAGGGCCGTCCCTCCCCCCGCCACCCGCCGCAGGGCGTCCACGAAGTCGTCCAGGTCGGCCACCCGCTCTTTGAGCAGGTATCCGACGCCCGCCGCGGACTCCGCCAGGAGGTCCTTCACGTACCGGGTCTCGACGTACTGCGAGAACAGCAGGATCCCGACGTCCGGGTGTTCGCGCCTCAGCTCCAGGGCGGCACGCAACCCCTCGTCGGTGTGGGTGGGCGGCATCCGGATGTCGACGACCACGACGTCGGGGGCGTGCTCGGCCACGGCCCGCTTCAGCTCCCCGGCGTCCGCGACCGCGGCCACGACGGTGAGCCCGCGTGCCTCCAGCAGCCGGGCGAGGCCCTCCCTGAGGATGACGGCGTCATCGGCGATCACCACACGCATGTTCCCCCCGCTCATCGGTTCGCGGGCAATTCAACCGTGATCCTCGTGGGCCCGCCCGCGGGGCTGTGGACGAGCAGCCGCCCGTCGACCGCCCCGACCCTTTCCCGCAGACCTGACAGTCCCGAACCCGGCAGCGCCGTCGCGCCGCCCCTGCCGTCGTCCTCCACCTCGACGCGCAGCAGGCCGCCGTCCAGAACGGCGCTGACCCGCGCCTCGTCGGCGCCGCTGTGCCTGACCGCGTTGGTGAGCAGCTCCGCCACGCAGAAGTAGGCGATCGTCTCGACCGCCGCCCTCAGCCTCGGCACCTCCACCCGCAGCTCCGTGCGGAGCGGAACGGTGTCGGCGAGCGCGGCCAGCGCGGCTTCCAAGCCCTGGTCCAGCACCGGCGGATGGAGGCCCCGGACCAGCTCGCGCAGTTCCCGCACCGCCTGGGAGGCCGTGTCCTGCGCCTGGGCCGCGAGTTGCCGGGCGGGGCCTTCGGGGACCGTCTCCTTCAGCAAGGTCAGCTGCATGATGAGGGAGACCATCCGGGCCTGTGCCCCGTCGTGCAGATCGCGTTCGATCCGCCGGAGCACGGCCGCGGACTCGTCGACGACCAGGGCGCGGCTCTCTTCGAGGTCCCGGATGCGCGCGGCGGGGCGGTGCGGGCCGAGCAGCCAGCGCATCAGCAGCCGGTTCGGCAGCAGCGCGAGGCGGACGGCCCTCGGCGCGAGCCACAGCAGCGCCAGCCCCGCCAGCGAGACGAGGAACGGGCGGGGGAAGGGCTCCAGCGAGTATCCGGCGATCGACCAGCCTTCCCGCGTCTGGTTCCAGCCGAGTGCCCGCTGAAGCGGGTGGGTCAGGGCCACCGCCCCCCAGCACCAGGTGAAGACGACCGTGGCCGCCTGGAGCAGCGCCTGGGGCGGCTGGAGAAGGTAGAAGGCGACGGCCCGCCACCCGTGGGGGTCGGTGAGCAGGGACTGCACCCTGCCGTAGAAGCCCGGCAGATCCCTCGGAGGCGGAGGCTCCTCTATCCGCTCTCCCAGCAGGGCGGCGGCGAGCCCGCGCTGTACTCCGCCGAGCCTCCTCGCTCCGAGGAGGCCCGCCGCCAGGAGGGGTACGCCGATCGCCGTGACGGACAAGAACGTGCCGAGGGTCAGGAAGCCCACCACGAAGGCCGGGCCGAAGACCGCGAACACCACGGTGGAGAGAACGAAGAGGAGCTCTCTTCCCGCCCGTCCGCACCTCACCCGGAGGATCTTCCCAGAATCCTGCTCTGCACGGCGACGACGCCGGCGACCACCCAGGGCATGAGGAACAGGAAGGCCACCCCGCCCAGGGCGTGGACGGCCCAGGCGCCCAGGAGCGTGGGCCCGCCCCAGGCGTTCTCCAGCGAGCCGTCGAAGCCGAGCAGCGGGCGGAGCGGGTATCCCAGGTTCATGGGCACGACCGACCAGCCGTAGAGGACGGCCGGCGACGCGGCCAGGTCGAACGGCAGGCCCGCAAGACCCCTCAGCCTCCGGGCCGGCATCTCGCCGCCGAGCAGCCGGCCGCCCAGCCTCTGTCTCAGGCGTCCTCCGTCCACGAGGGAGACCAGGGTGAGCGGGGCGGAGAGGAAGACGTACAGGGTGCGCAGCCAGGGAGCCGGGCTGAAGGGGAGTTTGTCTTTCATACCGTCGATGCTGCCGGGAAAGGCTTTGCTCATCGATCGTGCGACCACGGAAACCGGTGGTTCGGTTCACCCCACCCCGTGCGGCTACCAGTCGCGGCGGCGGCCCGCCTTGGTCTCGGCGCGGCGCTTCTTGTTCTGCAGGCGGCGTTCGATCATTCCCCTGGAGGGTTTGGTCGGGCGGCGTTTGCGCGGGGGCGGGGCGATGGCCTCGCGCAGCATGACGGCCAGGCGCTCGCAGGCGGCGTCCCGGTTGCGCAGCTGTGAGCGGTATTCCTCGGCCCGGATCGTGATGACGCCGGCCACCAGCCGGTTGCCGAGGTTCGCCAGGGCCCGCTCCTTCAGCAGGGGCGGCAGGGAGGGCGAGTTCGCCAGGTCGAAGGACAGCTCGGCGGCCGTCGCGCTGGTGTTGACGTGCTGTCCGCCGGGCCCGGAGGAGCGGGAGAAACGCCAGCGGAGCTCGGCCTCGGGGATGGCGACCGAGCCGTTGATCGGGATCGGACCGGTCACAGGCATACCCCCATTATCAACAAGGACCCGCCCCGAGTCGTTTCCTTTTTTCCACACCACGTGACGTAGGTCATATCCAGCGTATGCAAGTGCTTACTTACACTGGACGCCATGACGTCCAGTGTGAACCCGGGTTGTTCCAGGACGACGACATCATCCGGAGGATCACTCGCGAGGGCATTCTCATCGCCTCGGGCGGGGCGGCCTCCATCCTCCAGACCTCGCACCCGGCGGTGGGACAGGGCGTCTACGACCACAGCTACACGTTCCAGAACCCGCTCGGGCGGCTTCAGAACACCATGGAGTGGCTGTACGCGGTCCAGTTCGGCACCCGCGAGGAAGCCGAAATGATCAGCATGTTCGCGCGGAGGATGCACGACACCGTCAACGGGCCCGGCTACGACGCCCAGGACGTCGAACCCCAGGTGTGGGTGGGTGCCACCCTCTTCGACGTGGCTGTGCGCTTCTACCAGGCGATCTTCGGCCGCCTCAGCCGCAACCAGATCGAGGAGTTCTACCAGCAGACGCGCGTCTACGCGCAGCTGATGGGCGCCCCCGCCGACGCCCAGCCCCAGAACGTCGAGGAGTTCTACGTCTACTACCGCAAGCAGATCGAGTCGTTCGAGCTCACCGAGGCCTCCAAGCAGGTCGCCCACCAGGTGCTGCATCCGAAGCTCCCGCCGCACCTGCAGCCGGGGCTGGCCGCGATCCGGCTGCTCACCGCGGGGCTGATGCCCGAGGAGCTGCGCGCCCAGTACGGCTGGGAATGGAACGCGGCACGGGAGCGGCGCTTCCTGATGCTGGTGAACGCGCTGCGCATCGTCTATCCGAAGCTGCCGCTGTCGCTGCGGACGATGCCGCGCCAGTTCTACAGCCGCAACATCCGCAAGAAGATCGAGAAGGCCAGGGGACGCGGCGCCCGGCTCTCCGTCCAGTCCTCCTGAGAAAGGAGGCGCCGGGCCCCGTGAGGTCCACCCCCCAGCGCCCTCAGGGGCCCGGCGCGGCTCTCGCCGTCAGAGTCCGACCGACGACAGAGTCGTCAGAGCCCGACCGACGACAGAGTCGTCAGAGCCCGACCGACGACAGAGTCGTCAGAGCCCGACCGACGACAGAGTCGTCAGAGCCCGACCGACGACAGAGTCGTCAGAGTCCGACCGACGACAGAGTCGTCAACGCCTGACCGGCGGGTTCCCAGAACGCTCCAGGATGTCGTCGGCGACTTCCTTGACCTTGTCGACGGGGATCGCGAACCCGACTCCGATGCTGCCGGTCTCCTCGCCGGTGGTGGCGATGGCGGTGTTGATGCCGACCAGCCGGCCCCGGGTGTCGACCAGCGCTCCCCCGGAGTTGCCGGGGTTGATCGCCGCGTCGGTCTGGATCGTGTCGCGGATGGTCGTGCCGTCGGTCTCGGCGATGGTGCGGCCCAGCGCGCTGACGATGCCGGCGGTCACCGAGCCGTCCAGGCCGAGCGGGCTGCCCATGGCGATCACGGTGTCGCCGACCGAGAGGGAACCGCTGTCTCCCAGGTCCGCCGTCTTCCCGCCGCTCACGTCACGGGCCTTGATCACCGCGAGGTCGTTCTCCGTGCTGGTGCCGACCACCTCGGCCCGGGCGGTGCCGCCGTCGCTGAACTTGACGGTGATCCCGTCCGCGCCCTCGACCACGTGCGCGTTGGTGACGATCACGCCGTCGGAGCCGATCATCACTCCCGAGCCGTTGACCTGGCTGCCGGGCGCGGTCGCGGTGAGGGAGACGACCGAGGGCTGGACGGCGGCGGCGATGGCCGGGATCGAGCGGCTCCGCGACGCCCCGTACACCGAGACGGGACCGGCCGCGGCGGACCGCTCCTGGGTGAGCACCAGCGCGCTCACCGCCCCCGCGGCCCCGCCGGCCAGTGCCAGCGAGGCCGCGGCGGCGAAGGCCGCGAGCTTCTGCCGGACCGTCAGGAGGCCACGGGACCGCTCCGTCCGCGGTGGGCGAGGAGCCTGCTCCTCTTGCTGCCACCACTGCGGAACGCCCTGCTGCGCCTCCATAGAATCCCCCCAGATTCCCCGTCTTGAACAGCCCGGCCCACTCGTGACCGATACAAGAGACAATGCTGGGAAAACGTGAGGAATTCCTTAACCGGCCCTGGCCGAAGGCAGAGAATCCCAGGTGAGAACGGCCGGAGGCCGTATCCCGTCGGGGATACGGCCTCCGGTGAAGAGGGAGAAGATCTACTCTCCGCTCCAGTTGGGCTTGCGCTTCTGGGCGAAGGCCGCGGGGCCCTCCTGCGCGTCCTTGGAGACGAAGACCGGGCCGGAGATCTCGTTCTGCTTGGCCCACATCTCCTCGGGAGACCACTGCGCGGACTCCACGATGATCTTCTTGGTCGCGGCCAGCGCCAGCGGGGCGTTCTCCGCGATCTTCGCGGCCAGCTCCTTGGCGGCCTCCAGAGCCTTGCCGGGCTCGGCGATCCGGTTGACCAGACCGTAGGCGGCCAGCTGCTCCGCGCCGTAGAAGTCACCGGTGAGGGACATCTCCATGGCGATGTGGAACGGGATGCGCTTGGGCAGGCGCATCAGGCCGCCGGCCGCCGCCACCAGGCCGCGCTTGGGCTCGGGGAGCCCGAACTTGGCCTCGGACGAGGCGACGATCATGTCCGTGGCCAGCGCGATCTCGCAGCCGCCCGCCAGGGCGTAGCCCTCGACGGCGGCGATCAGCGGGGTCGCCGGGGGCTTCTCGACGATGCCCGCGAAGCCGCGGCCCTCGACGAAGGGCATCTCGCCCTTGAGGAAGCCCTTGAGGTCCATGCCGGAGCAGAAGGTGCCGCCGGCGCCGGTGATGATGCCGACCGCCAGGTCCTTGCGGCTGTCGAGCACGTCCAGCGCCGCCGCGACGCCCTTGGCCACGTCCGCGTTGATCGCGTTCTTGGCCTCGGGCCGGTTGATCGTGATGACGAGAACGCCGCCATCTTCCTCAGTCAGAACTGCGTCGCTCATGATGACCTACTTCGGCTGGAAGCGGATGCCGCCGTCGAAACGGACGACTTCGCCGTTCATGTAGTCGTTCTCGATGAGAGAACGGACCAAGTGGGCGAACTCCGCCGCGGTGCCCATGCGCTTGGGGAAGGGCACCGGCGCGGCCAGCGTGGCCTTGAACGCCTCGGCGGCCTCGCCCTCGCCGTAGATCGGGGTGTCGATGATGCCCGGGCAGACGGTGTTGACCCGGATGCCGACGGCGGCGAGGTCACGCGCGGCGGGCAGGTTCATGCCGACGATGCCGCCCTTGGAGGCGGAGTAGGCGACCTGGCCGGTCTGGCCCTCGAGGGCGGCGACGGACGCGGTGTTGATGACCACGCCGCGCAGGCCGTCCTTGTCCACCGGCTCGGTGGCCGCGATGGCGGCGGCGCCCAGGCGCATGAGGTTGAAGGTGCCGATCAGGTTGATCTTGATGACCTTCTCGAAGGTGTCCAGCGGGTGCGGGACGTTGCCCTTGCCCACGGTCCGGGTGGCCCAGCCGATGCCGGCGCTGTTGATGACGATGCGCAGCGGCGCACCGGAGTCGACGGCGGCCTGGACCGCGGCCTGGACCTCGGTCTCGTTCGAGACATCGGTCTTGACGAAGATGCCGCCGAGTTCGTCGGCGAGCGCCTTGCCCTTGGCCTCGTTCAGGTCGGCGATGACGACCTTGACACCCTTCGCGGCCAGATCCCGGGCGCAGGCCTCGCCGAGGCCACTCGCACCACCGGAGATGACAGCGGATGCTCCGTTCAGTTCCATAAGCGACACCTTACTAGAGGAAACCGAATGCCGTTCGGCCGATGTTACCCACCGGTCAGAACGAAGAATAGCCACCCCCCCTCTCCTCCCCGCGAACCGCCCTCCCAACCGCGGGACTCAGGGCGCGGGAGGCGTGGGAACCTTCGCGAAACAAGTGGCCGCCGGATCCTCCAGAGAACACCAGCCAGGACGCTTGACCGGAACGTAGCCGGACGGGACACCCCGGCGCGCGATGACGGAACGGTAGGTCGCGACACCGTCCGTGGGGACGCGGCGCAGCTCGCGGTCCTTCTTCACGTCGACCGTGTAGAGGCCGAACCTGGCCCGGTAGGAGCCCCACTCGTAGTTGTCGGTGAGGGACCAGTAGTTGAAGCCCATCACCTTCACCCCGTCCGCCATGGCCCGCTGCACCCAGTACAGGTGGTCCCTGAGGTGCTGGGAGCGGGTGTAGCCGTCCTTGCGGGGCTTGCCGTCGTCCGTGGGCATGCCGGCCTCGACGATGTAGACGGGCAGCTTCGGCAGACGCCGCTGGTAGTTCCTCAGGACGTAGTAGATGCCTTCGGGCTCGGCCTCCACGTCCCAGAACCGGCCCGTGGACGCATGGATGGCGGTGAGGTTCTCGGCGTTGACCCCGTAGTAGTAGTCGACGCCGATGAAGTCGAGCTTGTCCGTCACCTCGTTGAAGACGGCCGCGTCGAAGAGGCCGTTGAGGACCGAACCGTAGGCCACGTTGGTGGAGACCTTCGCTCCCGGATGGATCCGGTGGATCAGGTCGTAGGCCGCGCGGTGCGCGCGGATCAGATGCCTGCTCATCACGGGCACCTGCGAGACCGGCAGGCTCCCTTCGGTGACCTCGTGGAAGATGTACTGGCTCGCCTCGTTGAAGGTGATCCACAGGGTGTCTCCGCCGCCGTAGCGCTTGACGACGAAGCGGACGAACCGCAGCCAGTCCCGGACGGTGCGCTCCTTCTTCCAGGCTCCCCGGTCGTGCACCCAGCCGGGGTGGACCCAGTGGTTCAGCGTGATCATCGGCCGCATACCGTGCGCGCGGACGCGCCGGAAGAGGTCGTCGTAGTAACGGATCTCACGCCAGTCGTACTCGCCCTCGCGCGGCTCGATCCGCGCCCACTCGACGGACGTGCGGAACACGTCGACGCCGAGCTTCGAGGCGAGCCTCAGGTCCTGGGGATACCTGTGTCTGAAGTCGACGGAGTTCCCGTACGCCTCGTGCCCGCGGGCGTACCTCTTCCAGTTGCTGTCGGGCGCGTGCCCCTCGGACTGGAATCCGGAAGTGGCCACCCCCCACAGGAATCCAGGTGGAAACCTCCCGGCTCCGGTGGAGGCGTCCGCGGGAACCGCGACGAGCAACGAGACGAACAGCGCGACGAGGGAAACGAAGGTCCGGCCCACGAGATGGCTCCTTCCGGTGTCCGGAAGGTACGCCGATCTATCCTCGAGTACCACCGTTACGTCCGGTTGCGGCCCCATGCCTCCGCTTCCCGCGGGGTACACCACCCACGTGGACCTGACGCCAGGCGGCAAGGTGGATCTGCGAGGCCGCGCCCTCGGCCCCGAGGAGTGGGCGGCGATCCGCGCCGCCGCCACGGCGCCGGACGGCACGATCCGGCTGGGACGCTGCTGGTTCGAGGACACGGCGATCGAAGGGTTGTCCTTCCACGGCGTCGTCTTCGAAGGAGACGTCTCCTTCGACCGGGCCGGATTCGGTAAGGGCGTGGCCTTCTACCGGGCGGTCTTCGAAGGCAACGTGTCCTTCCGCGAGACGGTCTTCGTCGGGAACGCCTCCTTCCACGAGGCTGTTTTCCGCGGGCACGCCGACTTCTCCGGGGCCCGGTTCGGCGGGGACGCGCTGTTCGGCCACGCGGTCTGGCACCGTGACGCGGACTTCACCGAGGCCGTCTTCCAGAGCGTCGCCGATTTCGACCGCGCCGCCTTCGGGAACGACGCTTTGTTCCGCGACGTCTGTTTCCGCTCGGTGGTCTCCCTACGGCACGCCGAGGTCTCGCGACACCTGCTGCTGAGCCGCGCGCTCTTCCACGACCACGCGTGGATCGGCCCTCTCACGGCGGGCGGCCGGGTCGGGATGGACGCCACGCGATCCTGGCGCCGGCTGCGGGTCTCCGCCCGGGCCCCGGCCGTCACGGCGCGGCGCGCGGCGCTGAACCAGGCCCAGCTCAAGATGCCCGCCGACCTGTCGCGGACCGCCGTCCGGGAGCTCCTTCTGGACGGCGTCGATCCGGACCTCTGCGACTTCGCCGGGGCCCGGATCGACGCGCTGACCGTGCGGGGCGGCCCGGCCGCCGAGGAGCCGCGACGGGCGCGTCGCCCGCTGCTCGCCGCCGCGGGCGCGCTGGCGCTGGTGGTCGTCATCCTCGCGGTGTCCCTGTCGCTACGGCATTTCGACCACACGCCCGCGCATCTGGCTCATCTGCGTCCGTGACTCACCTGCGGAAGGCGTCCACTCCCCGCTTGGCCAGCCAAGAGGCGTAGACGGCCAGGCCGACCAGCCCGACCCTGCGGGTCTGCGGAACGGCGATGGCCGCGCCGAGCGCCAGTTCGGTGACGCCGTTGCGCTGCACCCAGTCGCCGGTGTTCTCGGGGAACAGCGGCCCGGTGATCAGCTCGAACGGTTTGGGGGCGACGAGGTGGGCCAGCCCGGTGACGGCGAGCACGATTCCAGCGTTCCGCAGATCAGCCATATCTCTTCCTTTCGCGAGGAAACCCACCTTATTGGACGCACCGTCTCACCGGGAGTCGAGGGTCCTCTGGATCGCGGCCAGCCGGTCGGCCAGCAGCCCCAGCGCGCCCACCGCACGGATGACCGGATCGTCCTCCGAGCCGCCGAGGGCCAGCGTGCGCAGGTAGCCGGCCTTCACCTCGTTCCAGCGTTCCTTCTGCTCGTCGGTGAGCGTGCCGCGCAGCTCCGCCAGCTTCAGCAGGTTGGCCTCCGCCCCGCTGGTGAGCGTCTGCGCCTCGCCCAGGTAGTGGTCGTCGATCACCGCCTCCAGCTCATCGTCGTTCATCACCGGGACGACCTTCTCGGCCAGCTTGTTCATGTTGCGGTAGCTGCCCTGCAGGAGGAACGGAGGCTCGGTGCGGCTCCCGTCGGACTGCGCGGCCGAGGCGATGTACGCCTGGTTGTTGGCCAGGACGACCTGCTGGACGCGCAGCAGCTTGCGCAGGACGGACACGATCTGGTCCAGCTCCACCCGCGCGTACGGGTGCGAGAGCTGGTCCGGCCGCACGTCCTCGTCGCCGGAGGCCATGCGGACGAGCAGCTCCACGTCCTTCCTGTCGCGGGTCGACAGCGGGGCCAGGACCGGGTTGGAGGTGAGGGAGTTCTCGATGTAGCTGAGCGCGAACAGGCTCTCCCTGCCGGACAGGACGTCGCCGAGGTTCCACACGTCCGCGCGGTTGGCGAGCATGTCGGGGATGCGGAAACGCTGCCCGGACTCGGTGTACGGGTTGCCCGCCATGCAGATCGCGAAGCGCTTGCCACGCATGTCGTAGGTCTTGGTGCGCCCGTTCCAGACGCCCTCGATACGGCGCTGCGCGTCGCACAGGGAGATGAACTTCTGCAGCAGCTCCGGCGAGGTGTGCTGGATGTCGTCCAGGTAGAGCAGGACGTTGCCGCCCATCTCCAGCGCGAAGTTGATCTTCTCGACCTCCTGGCGCGACGTCGCGTCGGGCGCCTCGGCCGGGTCGAGCGAGGTCACCTGATGACCCAGCGAGGGGCCGTTGACCTTCACGAACACCAGGCCGAGCCGCGACGCGACGTACTCCATGAGCGTCGTCTTGCCGTAGCCGGGCGGGGAGATGAGCAGCAGCATGCCCATCTGGTCGGTGCGCTTGGCGTCCCCGGCCGCGCCGAGCTGCTTGGCGAGGTTGTCTCCGATCAGCGGCAGGTAGACCTCGTCCAGCAGCCGGTTGCGGACGAACGCCGACATCACCTTGGGCTGGAACTCGTGGAGACGCAGCCGCGTACGCTCCTTCTCCACCAGCTCGTTACGCCGCTTCTGGTAGGCGCGGAAACCCGGCACCCACTCCTTGTCGAACCTCCCGACACGCGCCAGCAGCTCGTCCAAGCGGATCTCCATCCGCCTTTCCGCGATGCGTGGGTGAACCCCGAGCAGTCCTTCCGCGACGCCCCGGATCGACGCCGAGGAGTCCTGACGTTCCAGAGACGGGCACAGTTCCAGCGCCACGGCCTCGGCCAGGTCGTCGTCCGGCAGCCCCTGGGCGGCGGCGTAGGCGGCCAGCCAGGCCGAGACGAGCTGGATGCGCTCCCGCAGCCCGCTCAGACCGCGCAGGTCCTGGTCGTAGTCGCCGCGGCGCGGACCCAGGGCACGGCGGAAGCCGTCCACCAGATCCCGGGCGGTCCTACTCGTGACGAAGCCGGGCGAGGCCAGTTCCTCGACTAGGTACTCCCCCGCCAGCGCCGCGTCATCGCCGTGCCCGAAAGCCGCGATGGACTCGGAGAGCTCACAGGACAGCGCGGTCAGAGCCGGAGTAGTGCCGAAGAGCTCCCGGGCGCGCGACAGCGAGGCCGCCCGCGTACGCCAGGCGCTACGGCTCTGCTCATCGGTACCGTGCGTCCAGAAGATCTGGGCCGTGGCACGCGCGGAAGACGGGTAGCGCAGCAGCCCCGCACCTTCACGCAGGCGGACGAGCACCTCCAGGATCACGGCGGCATCGTGGTCGTGCACACCCCGCTCGTAGCCCTCGTCGTAACGCTCGGCCGCGGCCTTCTGCACGGCCTCCGCCAGGCCGTCGGTCGTCCGGACCTCGTCCAGGAGGGTGGCCGCCAGGTACTCCGCCCGGTACACGTCCCGGTTCTCCGAGACGAGCGAATGCGACCAGTACGGGCGCGTGGACTCGAACTCCGGGTCCAGGACGGGGCTGCGGTAGTCGGTGCCCGTGACGGTGAACGCCAGCCGGTCCTCGAACGGGACAAGGGTCAGCTCGGCGGGCTGGGTGTTGACCGCGAACCTGTGGCGTCCCAGCTTGATGGTGTCGCCGTCGAAGAGGTCCAGCCTGTCGCGCAGGGCCCGTCCGGCCTCCTGGCGCGCGGTCTTGACCCGGCCTTCCAGTTCCTCGGCCCGGACCTGGTCGCCGAGCTCACGCAGCTCGTCGGCGGTGGCGCGGAGCTTGGCGACCATCGGGTCGGTCGCGAAGTAGGTGTTGACCTCGTCCAAGGACGACAGGCCCGCCACCCGCCGCGCCACACCGCCCAGGATCCGGTCGGCGGACGCCACGAGCCGGTCCGCGCGGCGCGTCCACTCGTCCAGGAGCGCCTGCTTGCGCGAGGAGAACGCCTCGTAGACGTCCTCTCTCTTGACCTCCAGCTCGGCGAGGTGGTCGTCGAACTCCGCGAACCGTGACTCCAGCGACTCCAGCTGGAGCAGCAGCTTGCCGAGCTGCTCGTCGCACTGCTCGGGGGTGCCCGCCGCCGCCAGCGCGGCGGTGATGGCCTGGCCGAGCAGCGCGAACTCGGCGGCGAACGCGGCCCTGCCCTCGGCCGAGAGCAGCTCCCGGCGGCGGCCGTCCAGGGTGGCGCGGGCCCGGTTGACCCCGCCGAGCACCTCGCCGATCCGGGTGAGGATCCCGGTGCGGACGGTCGCGTCGCCGATGTCGAGCGAGCCGACGATCTCGGTGACGGTCTCCAGCGCGGCGGCCTGCTCGGCGAGCTTGTCCTTCACCGGCTCGGCCTCGGCCACCTTGCGGATCTGCGACGCCTCTTCGACCAGTGCCTCGACCGTGGTCCGGTAGCCGTCGAAGGCGTCCGGGCGGCCCAGGAAGGCCACCGCGCGTTGGGCGGCCGCCTCCAGGTCCCCGGTGAGCCCCTCGGCGAGCGCGTCGAGCCGCTCCAGGTCGGCGTAACGCATCTCCCGCAACGTCACCAGGTGCCCCTGGTGGGCGCGGAGGGCGGCCAGCTGGCGCACCCACTCGTCCGCCGAGGCCGGCATCTCGCCGCGTACCCGGCGCACCAGCGCGGTGATCTCGGTGGCCGCCTTCTCGACGGCCTCCGCCGCCTGCGCGGTGAGCGTCTGGACGGACTCGAACTCGTCCAGCACCTGCCCGGCGGTGTTCCGGACTGCCGCCAGAGGTTCGGCCAGGCCGTGCTCACCCAGCCAGTGGTAGTGGTCGAAGGCTCTGCTGCAAGCCGCCATCAGCGCCTCGAACACCGGCACGGAAGGAGCCATCTCGCCGACCATGCGCGACACCGAAAGGCAGTCCGAGATACCCCGTACCAGGTCGGCGTTGCCGATCTTCTCCAGCGGCCCGGTGCCCGCCGGGGCGCTCTCCTCGGACTTGAACGGCGTCTGCCACACCTGCATCGGGTGCGAGCGGGTCGGCTCGTCGGAGTCGGCGCGGAAGACGATCAGCGTGCCGTCGTCGAAGAGCGAGTAGCCGTGGCAGCCGAGCGGCGTCGCGACCTCTTTGCGGATCACGTTGTACGGCAGCAGCAGCCAGCGGCCTTCCGCACGCGCGTGGAAGACGTACATGACGTCTTCGCCGTTGCCGGAGCGGATGACCCGCTCGTACTCCAGGTCGTCGGTGACGGTGTCGAAGGTCTTGGCGGTGCCCGTCTCCAGGTAGTAGCCGCCGGGGAAGATGATCCCGTGGTCCTCCGGCAGCCGCCGGCACGCCTGCCCGATGCCGTCCAGCCGCAGCACTTCCCTGGTGCGTGTGTTGAAGACCAGGTGGCGGACGACCGTCTCGTTGTAAGGGCGGATCCGCAGCAGGATCAGAGCCCCCACCCGGGCGTAGGAGATGTCGGCGTCCGCGAGCGACTGCAGCGGCTCGTCGACGGGCTCGCTGTAGACGCCCTCGCCGGTCTCCGTGTTGTTCTCGATCTTGACGGTGAGGTCGCCGCCGACGGTCTCGACGAACACCTCCCCCTCGATCGACACGTGCGGGTGCTCGCCCAGGACGTGGTCGGCGCGGGTCGTCTTGGTCCACTCGAAGTCGAACGGCGGGGGGAACACATGGTCCCTCTCGCCCCGGTTGTCGAGGTAGCTCCCGTCGGCGGCCCAGCGCAGGACCCGCTGGTCCGTGCCCGTCTGGAAGACCGCCAGCAGCTTGCCGTCCACGACCCGCAGCTGCATGAGGCGGGCGTCCCGGTAGTACCGGTACAGGTCCCCGAAATCCTTGACGAACGCCGGGTCCTCCAAGAACGGCGCGGTCTCGTCCGTGAAGCTGAACGTGTCCCCGTCATGGACGAACCGGTGCGCCGAGAACACGTCCGAGACCGTCGTCTCCGGCTTCATGCCGATGAAGACGTTGTAGCCGAACAGCATCAGCCCGCCGAACGCGACGGCGTCACGCGGCACGCAGTTGTTGGCGGTCCGGATCCGCTCGGTGCCCACGAGCCGGAGCTCCGAGCCGCCGAACACCTCCAGGCGGGAGGCGTTCAGCGACTCGGCGCGCTCCTTGAGCTCGGCGGCCTGCGCCGTCAGCCGGGACCTCAGTACCTCGTAGGTCCCGGCGTCCAGCTCACTCACTTGGCGGCCTTCCCGTTGACCCGCTCGAGGACGTCGCCGACCAGCCCGGTGACCAGCTCGCCGGTCAGCGGGGCGTTCTCGACGACGGCGTCCATGCTCTTGCCGAGCGCGATCGAGCCGACGAGCTTGTCGAAGAAGACGCTGTCGCCGCCGACGATGTTGATGTCGGCGTTCTCCAGGCCCTTGGACACGACGCTCGCCTGGGCCTGCGCGATGTCGCGCTGGATCTCCAGGCCGGCCATGCGCACGTCCCGCTCGGCCTCCAGGGTGAGGCGGAACTCCTCGTGGCCGCGACTGGCCTCGGTGAGCGCGGCCATCGCGGCGGCCTTCTCGGTGAGGCCCTCGGCCTCGCCCTTGAGCTTCTCGCGCAGCGCGTCCGCGCCGGCCAGCGCCTTCTCGCGCTCGGCGACCGCCTCGGCGCGGCCGAGCTGCTCGGTCGCCTCGGCCAGCGCCAGGCCCTTCTCGCGCTCGGCGACCGCCTCGGCGCGGCCCTGCTTCTCGAACGCCTCGGCTTCCGCCAGGGCCTTCTCCCGCAGCACGGCGGCCTCGGCGCGGCCCTGCTTCTCGACGGCCTCGGCGTCCCGCTCGCGGACCTGGACGTCGGCCAGGCCCTTGGCGGCGGCCTCGGCCTGCTTGCCCTCGGCGAGGCGGATCATGGCGCGGGCCTCGAGGTCGGCCGCCTGCTGGCGGGACTCGGCCAGGATCAGCGCCTCGCGGGCCTTGAAGGCCGCGGCCTGCTCGGCGGCCTCGGCGGCCTTGATGTCCTTGACGAGGTTCTCCTGGGCCTCGGCCTCGGCCGCGATGATGGCGGCCTGGCGCATGCGCTCGGCCTCCTCCACGACCTGGAGGCGCTTGATGTTCTCCTCCTGCTCGACCACGGTCTTCTCGACCGCGACGCGCTCGCGGACGACCTCGGCGATGTCGCGCTTCTCGGCCTCGACCTCCTTGTCCTTGGAGATCTTGGACAGTTCGGTGGCCCGGTCCCGGGCGATCACCTCGAGCTGGCGGTCCTTCTCGATGCGCTCGGCCTCGATGGCCATCACCCGGCGCTTGTTGAGCTCGGCGACGGCGATCTCCCGCGCCTTGTTCTCCTCCTGGATGCCCAGCTGCTCCTCGGTGCGCAGCTCGGCGGCCTGTGCCCGCAGCCGCTCCTCGGCCACGACCCGCGCGGTCTCGGCCTCCTCACGGGCCCTGACCGTCTCGATCTCGCGCTTCTGCCGGATCTCCGCGTCGGCCTGGCGCCGCTCCAGCTCCAGGATGGCCTCCCGGGCGTCCACGTCCTGCCGGGTGATCTCCTTCTCCTCGCTGCGCTGGAACTCGTTGGTGCGCACGTGCTCGATCGCGGTGAGCTCGGTGATCTTCCGGATGCCCTGGGCGTCAAGGATGTTGCGGCTGTCGAGCTGGCCGACCGGAGTCTGCTCCAGGTAGTCGATGGCCGCGTCCTCGAGGCTGTAGCCGTTGAGGTCGGTGCCGATGACCGCGATGATCTGGTCGCGGAACTCGTTGCGCTTGGTGTAGAGGTCGACGAAGTCGAGCTGCTTGCCGACGGTCTTCAGCGCCTCGGAGAACTTGGCGCTGAACAGCTCCTGCAGGGTGTCCTGGGACGAGGCACGGGCGGTGCCGATCGCCTGGGCGACCTTCACGACGTCCTCGACGGTCTTGTTCACCCGGACGAAGAACGTGATGCGGATGTCGGCGCGGATGTTGTCCTGGCAGATCAGCCCTTCACGCCCGGTGCGCGCGATCTCGATGGTCTTCACCGAGATGTCCATGAACTCGGCCTTGTGCAGGACCGGGAGGACGACCGCCCCGGTGAAGGTCACGTCGACCCTCTTGACCTTCGAGATGATCAGGGCCCTGCCCTGCTCGACCTTGCGGAACAGCCGGCTGATGACGAAGACGACGCCGATGACGATGAGGAGGACGACTCCTATCAGCACCAGCAGGCCGGTCGATACTGCATCCAATTCAAAGGCCCTTCCTGTGGGGGTCGAGCGCGGCGTCGTAGGGCATCACCCAGAAGAACTCGCCGTCCGCGTCGTAGTCGAAGATCAAGGCGGTGCCGCCGGCGACGAACTCGTCGTCGCCCTGCCTGCGCACCTGGACCAGAGCCGAGGAGCCGTCCTCGGAGTGCACCTCGGCCTGTCCGAAGTGCTCGGTGACGGTGCCGGTCCTGATCACGCACATCCGGCCGATGAAGTCGTGGCGCGAGGGCACCTTCGGCTCGGGCAGCACGTACCGCAGGGGATTGATCAGCAGCCGGGTGGCCAGCCAGCCCCCGGCCAGCGCGGCGGGCACCACCAGCAGGTCCAGCGGACCGCCGTCCCAGGGCAGTTCGTCCAGGAACGCATAGCCCGACAGGCACAGGAACCAGGTGAACGCGACGAACAGCGAGATCACGAAGGACGAGGGGATGCCGCGCAGTCCCAGCGCGCCGAGCAGGTCGGTGTCGGTCTCCAGCAGGTCGAGTCCCACGATCGCCAGCACCCAGTAGCACACGACCAGCACCAGGAGCACGGTGAAGACCACGGTCGGCGGGGCCAGCACGATGTCGAGGAACTCGTTCACGCCCCCTCAGACGCGAACCCAGTCAATCCGGTTCATTTCTATTCGAGCTCGGTGACCTGGCCCTGCTCCACGTGAAGCCTGCGGGTGGTGTGCACGGCCTCCAGCATCCGCCGGTCGTGGGTGACCAGAAGCAGCGTGCCCGGGTAGTGCGCGAGCGCCGACTCCAGCTGCTCGATCGCGGGAAGGTCCAGGTGGTTGGTGGGTTCGTCCAGGACGAGCAGGTTCACCCCGCGCGACTGGAGCAGGGCCAGGGCCGCCCTGGTGCGCTCCCCCGGCGACAGGGTGACGGCCGGGCGCACGACGTGCGAGGCCTTGAGGCCGAACTTGGCCAGCAACGTCCGGACGTCCTCGGGTGTCAGCTCGGGGAGGTGGCGCTGGAAGGCGTCCAGCAGCGGCTCGTCCGACTCGAAGAGCCGCCTGGCCTGGTCCACCTCGCCCACGACCACGCCGGGACCGAGGTGGACGGTGCCCTCGACGGGCTCCAGACGGCCCAGGAGCGCGGCGAGCAGCGTGGACTTGCCCGCCCCGTTGGGCCCGGTGATGGCGACCTTCTCCGCCCAGCCGATCTCCAGGTTCACCGGGCCGAGCGTGAAGTCGCCGAGCCGCACCACGACCTCGCGCATCGTCGCCGTGACGGCGCCCGACCGGGGGGCCGCGGCGATCTCCATGCGCAACTCCCACTCCTTGCGGGGCTCGGGGACCTCCTCCAGCCGCTCGAGCGCGCGTTCCGTCTGACGGGCTTTGGCCGCCTGCTTCTCGCTCGTCTCCCCGCGGAAATTCGCGACGAACTTGTCGTTGTCGGTGGCCTTGCGCCGGGCGTTCCTGACGCCCTTGTCCATCCACGCCCGCTGGGTGCGCGCCCGCTCCTTGAGCGCGCCGACCTTGCCGGCGTACTCCTCGTACTCGGCGCGGGCGTGCTGCCGGGCGATCTCCCGCTCGGCCAGGTAGGACTCGTAGCCGCCGCCGTAGACGTTGACCTGCTGCTGCGGCAGGTCCAGCTCGACGATCCGGTCGACCGTGCGGGCCAGGAACTCCCGGTCGTGGCTGACCAGGACGGTCGCCGCGCGCAGGCCCGTGACGAAGCGCTCCAGCCTGGCCAGGCCGTCCAGGTCGAGGTTGTTGGTGGGCTCGTCCAGCAGGAAGACGTCGTAGCGGCTGAGCAGCAGGCTCGCCAGGCCCGCGCGGGCCGCCTGCCCTCCCGACAGCGAGGTCATCTCCTGGTCGAGGCCGACCTCCAGACCCAGGTCGGCGGCGACCTCCTCGGCCCGCTCCTCCAGGTCCGCGCCGCCCAGCGCCAGCCAGCGCTCCAGCGCGGCCGAGTACTCCTCGTCCGCGCCGTGCGCTCCCGCGCCGAGCCGCTCGGTGGCCGTGTCGAACGCCAGCTGCGCCTGCGCCACACCCGTGCGGCGGGCCAGGAACTCCCCGACGGTCTCGCCCGGACGCCGCTCCGGCTCCTGCGGCAGGTAGCCGACCACCGCGTCGGCGGGGCTGACCTGGACGCTGCCCTCCTCGGGGGCGAGCAGCCCGGCCAGGACCTTCAGAAAGGTGGACTTGCCCGCGCCGTTCGGGCCGACCAGGCCGATCACGTCACCGGGCGCGATCACCAGTCCGAGCCCCTCGAACAACGCCCGGTCCCCGTAGCCCGCCGCCAGGTCCTTCACTACGATCGTCGCGCTCACCCCCGTACGCTACCCGCGTGCGCCCTCCACCTCCCACTCGTTCTCCTCGTCCTCCCGCCTGGCGATGGCCCGGATCTCCCGCGAGGTGCTCCGCGAGTGGGCGATCGCTTTGGCCAGCTCCTCCTCGGCGTCCTCGCCCCGCTGGGCCTGCTCCAGCGCGCGCAGCACCTTGAACAGGCTGGAGCCGAGCCGGTCGCGCAGGTGCAGCCCGAACCGGGCGCGCTCCTTGGCGACGTTGACGGCCGCCAGGTGGGTGCGGGCCTCGCGCAGTTCCTCGGCCAGCCGGGGCAGCAGCAGCGCGGCGAAGATCAGCATCTGCCCGTAGACGTCGGTGAGGAAGGCGATCAGCAAGGGCACCACCGCGCCCGGCGACCAGAACGGGTCGGGCAGCGGGCCCGCCGCCGTCCCGGCCGCCGCGCACAGGAGGCCCAGCGCCAGACCCGTCCGGCCCGGCAGGAAGAAGAGGATCGCGCCGCCGGCCACGAACGTCTCGCTCCACAACGTCCAGCCGAGCGGTTCTGGAAGGATCGAAAGGGCGGCCAGCACGACCAGCCCCGCGGCCACCGGGGGCCTGCGGGCGGCGCCCAGCCACAGCAGCAGCCCGTAGACCGCCGCGTCGAACCCCAAGGTGACCAGTACCTGGACGGTGTCGAACTGCCGCCATGTCCCCGGATACAGGTAGGTGAGGGCCGACATGCACAGGCTCATGGTGAGCAGGGGCGCAAGCCTGTCCCAGTGGGGTGCGCGGCGTCC
This sequence comes from Actinocorallia sp. B10E7, assembly GCF_039871655.1. Classification (NCBI taxonomy): domain Bacteria; kingdom Bacillati; phylum Actinomycetota; class Actinomycetes; order Streptosporangiales; family Thermomonosporaceae; genus Actinocorallia; species Actinocorallia sp. B10E7. The sequence goes on along the minus strand of NZ_JBDPLZ010000009.1, from coordinate 25,450 downwards.
CCGCCGCCGTCCGGGCAGGGTGGCGGTGAGCGTGAACTCACCGTCCTTCAGATGGGCGGCGACACCTCCTTTCAGGGGCGCGAGCCTCGCCTGGAGCCCTTTCAGACCCGACCCCGGAGGCCGCGGGGAGAGCACCGCGCCGTCGTTGACGATCCGCACGCCCGTCGCCGAGGCCTCGATACGGCAGGTGCCGGCCTTGCTGTGGCGCAGGACGTTGGTGACCCCTTCACGCAGCACGTAGGCGAGGGCTTCGTCCGCCTCGCCCACCGGGATGTCTTTGACATCGACCTTCGCGTCCACCCCTGCCCATTCCAGGGCCTCTTTCGCGGAGGCGGCCTCCGCGGCCAGCGAGGTGATCGGCGTCCCGTCCGCCACCGTCCGCACCGAGGCCAGCGCCTGCTCGACCAGCTCGTGCGCCGTCCGCAGCTCATCCTCCGCGTTCCCCCGGCGAAGGGCCCGCAACGCCACTTCCAGACGGATGACGATGACCGTCAGGCTGAACCCCAGGAGGTCGTGGACGTCCCGCCGTACCCGCCCCCGCTCGTCCTGCACGATCGCCTCGGAGGCCTCCCGGCGGGTGGTGTGGACGCGATGCATGACCCGGGCCAGCCTCGACACCACGTACACCTGGACGCCCACCCCGATGTTGTTCAGCAGCCAGTAGGCGACGTGCTCCTCCCTGCCCCGCCCGAACGCGTTCCCCGGCCAGAAGAAGAAGTCCACGCAGACGGACACCGCGAAGAGCGCGACGACCGCCCCCCACCGCCACCGCCCCCGGAACAGCAGCAGCGTGCTGGCCATCGGATAGCCGGTGTTGGTCTGGAGGTGCATCGGCGTGAGCACGGGACCGAAGCACAGCAGCAGATCGAGCCCGTACAACCACCACCGGCGCCGCCTCCGCAGTTCCGTGAACCGCGGCAGCGAGACGAACACCTGCAGCACCGACGCGAGGAGGAGCGCCGTGCCCCAGACGAGGAAGGGCCACCCTGTCTCCCCGAGCCCCCGCTTGGAGAACATCAGGTTCCCCAGCACCCCGAGCACCGCCAGGAAGGCAAGGTTGAGCAGCACGAGCCGTTCGGCCGTCCGCACCCTGCCCATCCGCCCTCCTCAGAGGGCCCGATCTTAAACGCGTCCCCTGGGAAGGGTCATTCTTTATTCCGCGTCCTCCCTGCGGCCTCCGCCTCGGGGAGGCCCAAGGGGTGTTCAGTCCTGACGGCACCGCCAGGCTGCGGGGGTGTGACCGGGACGCGGGCGTATGTCCTGCCCGGTCGTCTGGGACCGAGTCCCGGACGGCGGGGAGGAAGTCCCTGGCTTACGGGACTGAGGAGATGGGAGGCTCTGCGCCGAGTGGACCGGGTGATGATCGTCCGATCATCTGATCATGGGGGCTGACATGTTCGTCAAGGGTGCTCGTCTCGTCGTCGTGGGCGCGGTCGCCGCCGCGGGGATCGCGGCCGCCTCGCCCGCCGAGGCCAAGGCCACCCGATGCGTGCTCGGGAAATGGTCGCTGACCTCGTACACGTCGGTGGCCCGGGGAAAGCTCCAAGGCGAGTCGTTCAATCACACGACCCACGGGCTGGAAAGAACGAAGCTGACGATCACCAAGACGTCGATCTCGTACAACTTCGACCAGTCCATGCGCGCTGACACCAGAGGAACGTCGAGCGCGAAGCCCTGGCAGGAGTGGGCCGAATACGGAGGGAAGCTCAACGTCAAGGCGACGGTGAAGGGGTCCACGAAGGGGTCGGTGAAGGTGAAACGGAAGACCGCCACCGGAGGCGGCTGGTACGTGCAGACCATCTTCATCCAGTCGCAGAAGATCGACCTCGGCCCCTGGAACCTCGCCAAGGAGCACAAGGAGGGCGCATGGAACGAGGTCACGCCGTTCTCCTCGTCGTTCACCTGCAAGGGCAAAACGCTCAGGATGGAGTCCAAGGCGGGAATCAACGGGAGCTCCACCAAGGTCACCCGGATCTTCACCCGGATCTGAGGGCCATCGCTGCTGCCGGGCGCCGAGCGGAATGATCCGGCCTCGCGGAATCCGCCTCCGGAACAGGAATGCACGCCGTCAACCGGACCCTCCTTCCGGGCGGATCGACGTGACGGCGTCCGGGGCCGTCCAGTCGACGCGCCACGGGGAGAGGCGGGGGAACCACAGCTGGTCCGACCAGAAGCCGCCCTGCAGCCCGGCTCTCCGCGCGAGGTCCTGGAGCTCGCGGGTCTCCGACGGAGGAGCACCGCCCTCGTATATCTCGTAGAGGTGCAGGCGCCAGTTGCTGAGCGCGCTGCTGCACACCTCGGCGTCCCCGTGCTCGACGGCCCACTCGACCGCCAGGGCCGACTGGTGCTTCATGCTCTCGAGCGCCTGGTGCCGGTCCGTGGCCAGCGACGCCAGGTAGGCGCCGAGGAGCGCGTAGCACGCCGAGTCCCTGCCGCCGATCTGGCCGCTCTCGAGGCAGTGCACCCACAGCTCGGATTCCGGCGGCGTCCTGCCCGTCCAGAGCGCGTGCGCCTCCCCGTGCCGCTTCTGGGAGACCAGCGCGTACAGCAGGCCGAGGGCGTGCTTGGCGACGAGGAACGCGTCGACCCGGCCCGACGCGTGGAAGCCGGCGAGCGCCGCCCGGTGTTTCTCCTCCGCTTCGTCCGGCCTGTTCTCCCAGAGCAGGGCGTCGATCTTCTCGCCGCGCCGGCAGGCCGCGTCGAACTCGCTCTCCGGCGGGGTCTCCGGCTCCTTCGGCGCGGCGTCGAGACCGAAACGCTCCTTCAGGAACATGTAGATCTTGAAGTCGGCGGCGTACCGGGGGTCGAGGTAGACGACGTGCTCCTCGTCCCCCGCCCAGATCTCGACGGGGCCGTGCCCGTATCCGGCGCGTCCCGCCGCCCAGTGGGCGCGGTCGATCCGCTCCGGGTCGACGGGCAGGTGCCTGCGGAGGAACTCCAGGTCGGCGCCCGTGTAGGGCGGCGGGCTGTCGAAGTACGACGGGTGGGACTCCTTCATCTTCCGCAACCCGGCCCGGCCCCGTTCCGCGGTGTCGGGATCGCCGCTTTCGGCGGCCCGCCGGAAGAGCTCCTCGGCCTCGCCGAGCCGTCCCTGCTCCAACTCCAGGTTCCCCAGGTTGATCAGCGCCTTACGGCCGTGCTCGTGGTGACCGCTTTCGACCGCCCGCCGGTACAGCTCCCGCGCCGTCTCCGTCTCGCCCTGCCTTCTCTCGAACGCCGCGCGGTTGAACAACGCCTGCGGCGCGTGGTCGGGATGCCCGCTGTCGATCGCCTTCTGGAACGCGGCGCGCGCCTCGCCGGGCCGCCCGTCCATCGCTTCGAGCACCGCCAGGTTGCCCCAGGCCTTCGGGCCCACCTCGGCGTCCCCGGAGGCCGCGGCCAGCTCGAACGCCGCCCGCGCCTCGATCGTCCGGCCGAGGTTCCGTTCGAGCGCCCCCAGCAGGAACGCCGCCTCGGCCGCCTCCCGGCCCGTCTCCCGGATGACGGAGCCCCGGTACACCTCGCGAGCCCGCTCAGGCTCCCTGACGGCGTCTTCCGGAGTCACGGCGACCACCTCTCACCAGCACGGAACATCCTCCGGGATCTTCCTATCACCGCCGGATGCCCGCCATTTCGGTTGTCCACAGCCTGTCCCAGGATCCCGTCCGCCCTCTCTGGGCTACCGTGGTGTCCGGCTCCTGACCGACCCGGCGAGAAGGACGGCGCCATGACGGCCGAACAGATCCACCAGGCCGACCCGGACGACCACGACGTCATCCACCGCGCCGGTGAGGCCGTCGCCGTCGTCGTCCCCATGGACGAATACCTCCGCCTGCGCGCCCTCGCCCGCCTCGGCCTGCCCGCTCGGTGATCCGCCGCACCGTCCTGTACGAGGAAGCCGTCGTCGTGGCCATGTCCCGCTACCTCGACGACCACCCCGGCCTCACCCAGGCCATGAACGCCATCGACGGCCTGGCCGACCAGGCGAGTGCGACGGCGACCGCAACCGAAACGATCAGGGCGGGAGCCGGAAACCGGCTCCCGCCCTGATCAGGTGGTGGGTCGCGTGGGATTCGAACCCACAACCTACGGATTAAAAGTCAATTCGAGGAATTGCCGGACACTGATGGATAGCGCCAGCGGCGCGCGTTTGCGCTGGTAGACGCGCTAACCGGTTGCCGGATGGTGCCGGACTCGATCGCGACCGCCGGTCGGGTACGGAACGCGCGGCCTCCCATGGGCCTCCCCGGCCTCCCATGGGGGGCCGCAGTCTTTGACGGTTCAGACCTCAGCGTCGTCGTCTTCGACGTCGGGGTCGACGAGCTCATCGAAGGTCACCTTGATGGGCCTGGCCTTGCCCAGCTTGCTCGCGCTGGCAGGGGGCTGCAGCGCCCGGACGGGGACGAGGTAGACACGGACGCCCGACACTGTGACGAAGGGGAATCCTGTCTTGCTCTCGCTCTCGTTCGGGAGGTCGAGCACGCGGCCGGTCAGGTTGATGATGACCAGGTAGGCGAAGGACTTTCCGTGGTCCATCGCGTACTGGACCGCCTGGTGCAGTCCCTTGCCGAGCTCCCGCCGGCCGCGGTCCTTCATGTCCAGCAGCTTGACCTCGCCGACGAACGGATCATCGCCGTCGAGACCGAAGAGAACGTCCGACGTGCCGGCAGGTGACTGGGCCTGGGAGTAGGGCATGTTGATGCCCTCGTTGAAGAGGAACTTCCGTAGGTCGCGGTCGTAGACCTCTTCCATCTTCTGCGTGTCGGCTGTCGCCTCCGCGTGGAGCCGCTCACGCTCGAACCACTCGACCCGGCGGACATAGCGTTCCAGCACGTAGATCGTGTTGCTTGCCGAGTTGATTCGATCGAGCCAGTACTGGAACAACGGCTTGAGCACGCGGTCGGCGAAGTCTCGCCATCGGTGGGTGAGGTTGCGCTCGACACTGACACCGTTAGTCCATCCAAGGGTGAACTTCGAGGGGTCGTTGGCTGTCTTGTCCTGTTCGAGGGCGTGTTCGATCCATTTCCAGATCAGGGTGGCCCGGCCACCTTCGGTTTTGCTCGTCCAGTAGAAGGTGCGGTTGGTGCGCAGCAGGTTGATGAACGCCTCGACATCCAGGTCTTCCTCTGCGGTCGCGGCTTCTTCGAGGATGCCTTGCAGCAGGGGCTGCTGAGATGCCCACGCATGGAACATGCCGAGCTCTACGCCGACATCGGCGTAGTCAGCTCGTTCCAGCCGGTGGTATCGCTCGGCGAGGTATTCAGGAAGGTTGAGCCCGTGGTTCATGCATTGCCCCTCGTGGTTCGCGGGTGGCTCCGGGGTCCGGTACCCGTCCCGCCTGACATAGGTCGCGCTTGCCTCCCCGGCGATGACTGCGCCGTCTGCCCCCAGCGTGTCTTCAGCGTCGCCCGCGCTATCAGCCTGCGGGAGGACCGGAGCATTCTCACAGTCGCTAACGACATTTCTGTCGGTCGATGTCTCTAGTGCTTCACGACCCGGACACGATGTTCTGCTTCCGGGCGGTGTGTCATGGTTCGGGCTCTACTTTCGCGGCATGGACGTCGAGAAGGTGGCTGCCCATGAGGGCGAGCAGGAGCGGGGCGAGGAAGCAGCTGGCGTTCGTCCTCGCTGGAGATGGCCAGCGACTGTTGGCAGAGTGGTCGGTATCGGCCTGGTCGTGGTCTTCGCTGTGATCGGTGTCGTTGCTACCGGGTACGTGGTGTGGAACGGGTTTCCCCAGGGCAAGGACCGGCAAGCGGAGGCGTGTGCGGATGACCTCCGGGCCGCGAAGTCCTTCCAGCAGCGGGTATTGAAGATCAAGGATGCGCGGTCTCCGGAAGCGGAGTATCAAGGGCGGCTGTGGGCTCGGGTCATCGCTGGTGCGCCGGAATGCTTCAACCCGGGGGATGTAGCCGCGGCTCGGGAGTACCTCGATCGGGGTTAGGTTGCGGCGGTGTGACGGTCTGGCGACGGCCTGGTCATCCTGCCCCTCGCTCGAGCGGGTCCTGCGTCCAATGGAGCTCCGCCCCGGCGGGATGGAGCCGTCCCGTGCTCCGTGTATCAGGGCTCCTGGCCGATCCGTGCAAGTTCGTCCGCGCATGCTTTCCCGAAGGGCGTCAGAGTCCAGAGCACGGCGGCACCGCCCCCGTATCTACCGTGGCCTTCGTCGTACACCATCCCGAGACTGTTAAGCCGGGCGGTCAACGCAGTGACAGTCGTAGCGAGGCCGGGGTCATGTTCGGCAATCTGCTTGTCGGACCAGCTGTAGTGGAGTTCCTCGAAGTCCTTATCGAAGTGCTGGGGTGCTTTGGTCAGAAGGATCGCCAGAACGCGGAAGTGAGGTACATCGAGCTGACCAAGAGCATCGATAACGAGGAGGCTCTGGTCGACAGCAGCGTCGTCAGCAGCGAGGGCGCCGGTGACGAAGGCGCGGGCGAGGGCTTGGAGACGGGTCTCGTTGGTGCTGCTGACTGCAGCGTTGACGGCTCGGGCGAGAAGCTCGAGTTTAAGATCGTCGTACGTGATCTGCTGAAGGAGCTCTTCAGCGGTCAGGTTCTCGTCGGCAACGGCGAAGTCGAAGAAGCGCTGGAGTCTCTCTGAGCGGCGTACAGCCCTGGTCCTGAGGGCGTAGCTGAGTTCCTCCCCAAGCGGGCCGACTATCCCTCCAATCGCCGTCGCGACGTCGGCAGGAAATCCTGCTTGGACGAGGCCTACGGCAGCGATGCTGTTCGCGGCGTTACCAGCCATCCGGTCAAGTGCGGGGCCCTTACGGGACTCAGACTCATTGGGCATCCCAGCATCATGGCCGTGACGGTGCTGTCGTGCCGGTGAAACGGGTGGGCGTCTCGTACGACTGGTTGAGAGAAAGAACTGTGACTCTCCAGACTTGGGCTGAGTAGCGAGTGAGTCACCCGCTGTTGACGCGAGGGTCGTAGTACTCCACCTGTACGCGCTGCTCCCAGTGGCCGGGTCCGTCCATGGTCTCGCCGGTCGGCTTGTCACAGTGGCAGGACCACGGGTCTGCGTCGTCGGCCTCGAGGGGTGGCCAGAACTTGAACAGCACTTCCTGGGTCTTGGGCTCTTCCCTCCCTGTCGGCCAGTGTTCGATGTGCAGTCGCACGTCTTGACCGGGGCGGATCAACGGAGGAAGGGTGAGTGGCGTGCATGAGCCGGTGGCAGTGATGGCGATGGCCTGGGCTCGGTAGGCGCCGACACCTTCAACGGTGAACGTCGCGAAGAGGCTTTGGTGGTGTGCGTCGCCCTCTACATCCGCCTACAGGGGCGCGATCGGCTTGGGTGCCAGCTCGGTGTGATGCCGGTCCGTTTCGATCTGCCTCAGGTTCTTTGCTTCGTCCGCTGAGTCGCGGGCGGCTTTTGCGGACTTGCTGGCGTAGACGAGTGCCCATACGGCGACGCCGAGCGATCCGGTGCTGACGATCAGGGCTGCGGTTGCGATCTGGTCTGCTGTATCCGCTGGGGAACGGTAGCGACCTGGTGTGTGGTGATGCTCGGCTTACGACGCTTTCCGCTCGGTTCCCTGAGGCGTGCTCCTTGGACCAGGCGGCTGGGCTGCTTGGGCCGCGGCCAAAGGTCGGTGCGGAAGGTCCTGCAGTTATAACTGCGCGCTACAACCAATCAACAATGGGCGGCCTGTCCGCACTGTTGCGGGGCGAGAGTGCGCGCTCCCGCAATCAAATAAAAATGAGTGGTCGGGTCCGGCGTCACGACGCTCTGCGCGCGGTCGTCTTGGGCCCGTTGGCCTTCGCCCGGGTGACTCCGGCTCGAGCAGCAGCGCGGGCTTCTTCTGCGGCTGTGCGGGCCGGTGGCTGCGCATGTGGCGTGTCCGGCTCGAGGCAGGTCGGTTCGGGTGCACCGGGGCGTGTCGGGGCCTGTGAGGGCCGCTGAGCCGCTGCCGGTTCTGGTCCCTCACCTTCTCCTCGCCGACAATCCTGATCTTCCTTCGGCTCGAGCGGCGGGGGGACTTCCACCTCAGCGAGTGACGGGGGGCAACCCTCATCACTCTCTTGATGAACTCCTGTAACGCACTCTCTTACGTACTCGGTGTCAGCCGCTGATACGGCAGGTGTCAGCGGTTGATACGCAGGAGTGTCAGCGGTTGATACATCGCCGGTCAGCGGTTGATACACAGCTGCCTCGCCGGGGGCGTCCGTGTGTGTCAGCGGTTGATACGTTCCGGCCTCTTCCTGCTCGCCCCCATGTATCAGCGGTTGATACGCAGCGGCGGGCTTGCCGTTCTTCGGCGTCCCCCCGTGCTCGACGCACGGCCCTTCGCCTGGGGTGGTGGTCCCTCGGCCAGCGCGGCGCGTACACCATCCGCCCGTCTTCGTCGGCTGCCCGCACTGGGCAGGACCCTCCGTGGTCGGAGCGAGGCAGTCCCGGTCAGGCCAGGCCAGGGCGTATCCCTGGCTCTTGGACGGGCTGGGGGCCTTCACCAGCCACCCGTCGGCCTCGAGCTTGGCGAGCGCACCGCGGACGGTGTTGATGCTCAGCTCGAGGTCGCCGACCAGGGAACGCAGCGACGGCCAGGCGACCTTCTTGGGCTTGCCGATGCTGTGCACGTAGTAGCGCTGGGCGACGTTCGTTGCGGAGTCGCCCAGGGTGCGCGCCTTGTAGACGAGCAGGACCCACAGCAGGCCGCGGTCGAGGCCGAGCTGGTCGGGGGTGAAGTACGGTCGCGCCCAGTCGGGCAGCGGCGCGGTGTCGATAGGGCGCCCGCGTGCGGACACGCCGGACGTGTTCTCAGACATGGGAAACCACCGGGTCGAATAACCGTGGAAATAGCGCAGAGGCGCGTAATTAAGTAATTAAGTCGGCCAGCGTTCCGGACAGCGGGCGCTGGCCGGGCTGCTAGCTCTCGGGCTTCTGCTGCACTTCTGCGGCCCGCTTGCGGGCTGATCCGGTGGGGGCACCGGTCTCGATCTGCTTCACGCGGGTGAAGTGGATCCCGATGGCTTCGCCGATCTTCCGGTAGCTCATGCCGACGGCTCTGAGTGCCTGGATGTCCTCGCGGCGGAGGCGGGCGAGGGTGCTGTTCGCCGTGTGGATGAGGTCGAGAGCCTCGGTGACAACGCGGGCGCGGACCTGCGGGTCTTCGATCTCGGTGATGGCGTCGATGGCCTTCTGCATGTCCTCGACGCGCTCATCCACACGCCAATCGTAGGGGATGCCCCAACGGTCTTCCATGAGTGCCGCTTGCATGACGTAGAGCTTACCTCTACTGTAGAGGAAGGCGCAACACGTTAGACAGCTTCGCTTCCCGCCCGCTAGGGCCTGGAGCGCGTTTGCATAGTTAGATGCACTAGCGACTTGCCGGATGGTGCCGGACTCCACCGCCACCGCCGGTGGTGTACGCAACGCGCGGCCTCCCATAGACCTCCCAAGGCCCACGGGAGGCCAGCGCTTCTGCCCCTAGGAGCTGAACGACAGTGACCATGCCCGTCTCCTGATCATGTCGGAGGGCTTCTCGCCTTCGCCGTCGTCGGCAACGGGCTAGGCATGGGCTTGCAGGGCGGCGTGGAAGGGGGCGATGCCGTGCGGGATGTGGCCGCCGTCTACGCGGACTTCGTGGGCCAAGGCGTGACAATGGATTCCAAGCCGGGCAGGACGGTGACGGGCTCGCTCACAGCGTCCCCAGCACCCGGGATGCACATTTCCGTAAGTCCCGCCCCCAGCCCCCGCCCGTGATGCCCAGAGCTGTCACGGGCTCGCCTCGGCCGAGCGAAAGCCCTGAAGCGCTTCAGTAGCCGTTGAGCCAATCGCTGGAAATCCGATCACGGACCCGGCCGAGAGCCTCTTCGGTACAGGCTCTCGCCAGCAAGGTCATGCGCCCGCCCTCGCGGAGAAGCAGGTCCTGACCAGCGAGCCAGCGGATTCCAGGCTTCTCGTCGATCGGGTACTCCGAGAACGGGAGAAGCGTGTAGTGCCCCTCCAACTCCTCGACCCCTTCTTCGTCAAGATCCGCGACGAACAACCTCACGAACAGCGCCATGCAGCGCATGGGAGACGCTCTCTGGGCTTGATCAACCAGGCGAGTGCAACGGCGACCGCAACCGAAACGATCAGGGCAGGAGCCGGATCCGGCTCCTGCCCTAATCAGGGTGGTGGGTCGCGTGGGACTCGAACCCACAACCTACGGATTAAAAGTCCGGAGCTCTGCCATTGAGCTAGCGACCCATCGTGCATCATACCGATCTCAACCCGGTTGGCCGCATCCGATATTCGGGGTTGGCCGGGACGGGGCCGGGTAGGGCCGCAGCATCGGGGGTTCGGCTTCGGGGGGAGCGTTCGGGGTGCGTGCGCGGGTTGCCGGGTTGATGGAGCGGGCTCGGCGGGATCTGGCCGAGCTGGTGGCGATGCGGTCGGTGGCCGATCCTCGGCTTTTTCCCGCCGAGGAGTGCCTGAGGGCGGCTCAGTGGACGGCGGACGCGTTCACGGGGGCCGGGGTGCCCTGCAAGCTGTACGAGACGCCCGACGGGAGCCAGGCCGTGATCGGGCACCGGCCGGGGCCTGAAGGGGCCCCTACCGTGCTGTTGTACTCGCATTACGATGTGCAGCCGCCCGGAGAGGGGTGGCGGTCGCCTCCCTGGGAGCTGACGGAACGCGACGGGCGCTGGTACGGGCGGGGTGCCGCCGACTGCAAGGGCAACATCGTCATGCATCTGACGGCGTTGCGGGCGGCGGAGCCCGGCGTCGGGGTGAAGGTCGTCATCGAGGGGTCCGAGGAGCAGGGCACCGGCGGGCTGGAGCGGCTTCTCGACCGGAACCCGGAGCTCTTCCAGGCCGATGCGATCGTGATCGGTGACACCGGGAACCTCGCCGTCGGCGTCCCGGCGTTCACCACGTGCCTGCGCGGGCAGGCCAACGTGATCGTCACGGTCACGACCATGAAGGGCGCCCTGCACTCGGGCGTGTACGGGGGTGCCGCCCCTGACGCGCTCGCCGCGCTCGTCCACATGCTGGGGACCCTGCGGGACGCGGCGGGCAACACCACCGTCCAGGGCCTGCCGGGCGACCAGCGCTGGGACGGCGCCCAGTACCCCATCGACCAGTTCCGCAAGGACGCCGGGATCCTCGACGACGTCGCCGTCACGGGCACCGGGACGATCGCCGACATGTTGTGGGCCAGGCCCGCCCTGACCGTCCTGGGCATCGACTGCCCGCCCGTCGCCGGCTCCGTCGCCGCCGTCCAGCCCTCGGCGCGGGCCCGGCTCAACCTGCGCGTCCCGCCCGGCATCGACCCGCAGGAGGCCTGCGAGGCGCTGACCGCCCATCTGAAGGCCGTCGCCCCCTGGCACGCCCAGGTCGAGGTCGCGCCGCAGTCCCTGGGCCGCCCGTTCCTCGCCCGCACCGACGGCCCCGCCTACTCCGCGATGACCGCGGCCCTCACCGAGGCGTACGGCAGGAAGGTCGCCGCCCAGGGCCAGGGCGGTTCGATCCCGCTGTGCGGGGCGCTCCAGAGCCGCTTCCCCGAAGCCGAGATCATGCTTCTGGGCGTCGAGGAGCCCCGGGCCCTCATCCACGCGGCCGACGAGAGCGTCGACCCGTCCGAGATAGAGAACCTCGCCTTCGCCGAGGCGATCTTCCTGCGGGGCCGCCGCTGAACGCGAACGGGCGCGGACCGTCCGGCCCGCGCCCGCCCGATCGCGGTTCTCAGTTGGCGTGCAGCATCTCGTTCAGCCCGCCCCAGGTGCCCGAGCGCGGGATCGCCTCCACCGCGCCCGACTGGGAGTTGCGGCGGAACAGCAGGTTGTTCGCCCCGGACAGGTCCAGCGCCTTGACGATCGAGCCGTCGGGCAGCGTGACGCGCGTCCCCGCGGTCACGTACAGGCCCGCCTCGACGATGCAGTCGTCGCCGAGGGAGATCCCGACCCCGGCGTTGGCGCCCAGCAGGCACCGCTCGCCCAGCGAGATGACCTGCTTGCCGCCGCCGGACAGCGTGCCCATGATCGACGCGCCGCCGCCGATGTCGCTGCCGTCGCCGACGACGACACCCGCGCTGATCCGCCCCTCGACCATGGACGAGCCGAGCGTCCCGGCGTTGAAGTTGACGAACCCCTCGTGCATGACGGTCGTCCCGGACGCCAGGTGGGCGCCGAGGCGGACCCTGTCGGCGTCGGCGATCCGCACCCCGGTCGGGGTGACGTAGTCGGTCATGCGCGGGAACTTGTCGATGCCGTAGACGGCCAGCTGGCCGCCTTCGACCCGCACGGCCAGCCGGGCCGCGTCCAGCCCGTCGATCGGGGTGGGGCCGATGGACGTCCAGGCGACGTTGGCCAGCAGCCCGAAGATCCCGTCCAGGTTCAGCCCGTGCGGCTTGACGAGCCTCGTGCTCAGCAGGTGCAGCCGCAGGTACGCGTCGTGCGCGTCGGCGGGCTTGTCGTCCAGGGAGGCGATGGTCGTCCGGACCGCGACGACCTTCACGCCCCGCCGCGCGTCGTTCCGCACGGCCCCGGCCAGCTCACCCGCGGCGTCCCCCTCCAGGACGACGGTCCCGGCCGGGCCCGGCTCCGCGGCGAGTTCGGGAGCGGGGAACCACGTGTCCAGCACGGTGCCGTCTTCGGCAATGGTCGCAAGGCCGACGGCTACCGCGCCGGAAACAGTCTCAGTGCTCACAGCCACAGATTAGTCAAGATCACCATCGGCTCAGAACGGGCCCCGCCTCCACGGGCCCCAGATCGCGAAGGTCATGCCCGCCGCGGACTGGACGTTGACGAACAGGGTGTGGCCGTCCGGGCTGAACGTGGCGCCGGCGAACTCCGCTCCGGGGTCGGCCTTGATCGGCTTGAGCTGGGCGAAGGGGAAGACCTGGCCTTTCCTGGTGAGGCCCCGGACGAAGTTCCGTCCGTCGCCGTCCTCGCAGAGCACCAGGGAGCCCCGAGGACTGTGGGTGATGTTGTCGGGGAGGTCGAGCCGGGACCGCGAGGTGGACTCGGTGATCAGCTTGAGGCGGTCGCTGCGGGTGTCGTACGCCCACACCTGGCCGCGCCCGTCTCCGAACCCGGAAGGCCCCTTCTTGGTGACCTTGGCGCCACCCTGGGTGGAGACGAAGTACACGACGCCCTTGTGGAAGATCGCGCCTTCCAGCCGGGCGAACTGTGCTCCGCCCTTGGCGTGTCCCTGCTTCGCCACGTACTGGATGGCCTCGTCGTTGGACGGCCTGCCGGTGAACGTCGGGTTCGGGTCGTCGATGTCCACCCACGTGACGTCGTAGGCGGTTCCGGCTTTCTGGTGCTTGTAGAGCTTCGCTCGCGGCTTCTTCTTGACGGCGAGCATCTGCAGGCGGCCTCCGTCCAGGATGCGTCCCGCACTCAGCGGGCTGCGCGGAGGCAGGTAGCGGTAGAAGCCCGACGCGTGGTTGAAGTCGTCTTCGGTGAGGTAGACGGCCCCCGTCTTGGGGTCGCATACGGCCGCCTCGTGCGCGAACCGGCCTGCGGAGAGGATCGGTTCTCCGATCCCGACTTCGAAGATGTAGCCGTGCTTCTCCTTCAGCAGGGAGTTGTCGGCTCCGGTGTGGTCGTTGCCGACGTCCGGGCCGTTGACGGTCTCCTCGCAGGTGACCCAGCGCCCCCAGGGCATCGCTCCCCCGGAGCAGTTGCCCATGGTCCCGTTCAGGCTGACCGCGCCGGCGAGCACTTTCCCGTAGTTGGTGACGCGCAGCGTGCACGTGCCTCCGCCGGCCATCGGGTCGTACGCCTTGTCCTTGTCCCCGAACGCTCCCACGGGCCCGAACACCTCGTGGTTGCGCACCAGGACGGCCTGGCCCTTCACCGTCTTGAAGGCCGCCATCCCGTCGTGTTTGCCGGGCGTGACATGCCCGTCGCTGAGCCGGGATCCCGTCGCGTTGAACGACCGGTACCTGAACCCGGCCGGAAGCAGCAGCCGCACCCTGCCGTCACGCAGGTCCTCGACCGCCCGCAACTTTCCGTACCCGCTCGCCTTGCCGCCGGCGTAAGCCGCGACGCCGTCGAACGGCGTCACCATCCCGGCAAGACCGAGCGCCCCCAAGAACGCACGTCTCTCCATGCTCATTGGACGCCCGATTCCCGACAAAGGTTTTCAATGGGGCAAATCACACTTTGCCGTCGACCGGATGTCAGCACGCCGGACGTTTGGACTTTCCGGGATCTTCCCTAGGGCCTCCCCTGCCCGTTCGCGGGGATGAATCCGGCATGCGCGTTCATCTCGCCACCGTGCTCGGCTTGGTCCTGACGATGCCGGTCGTCATCCCCGCGGAGGCCGCGGCTCCGCGGAAGCCCACCGTCGTCCTGGTGCACGGGGCCTTCGGTGACGCCTCGGGGTGGAGTTCCACGATCCGAGGACTGAAGAAGGCCGGCTATCCGGTGCTCGCGCCGGCCAACCCGCTACGAGAACTGGCCGGAGACGCGGCTTATGTGAGCAGTGTCCTGCGCACGGTCAAGGGCCCGGTCGTGCTCGTCGGACACTCCTACGGCGGAATGGTCATCTCCAACGCGGCGGTCGGCCACCCGAACGTCAAGGCGCTGGTCTACATCGCGGCGCTCATGCCGAAGAAGGGGGAGAGCGCCGCGGCGCTGGACGCCAGGTACCCGGGCGCCACGGCGTCCAGGTCGCTCATCAGGCGTCCCATCCCGGGCGGCGGCGTGGACTTCTACCTCGATCCCGCCGCGTTCCGCTCCGCGCTGGGCGCCGACCTCCCGCGATCCGTGACGAGCGTGATGGCGGTGACCCAGCGTCCGATCACGGCCGCCGCCCTGCGCGCGCCGAGCCGCGCCTCGGCCTGGACCTCGATCCCGTCCTGGTACCTGGTCACCGGCCGGGACAAGGCGGTCCCTCCCAGGATGCAGCGCTTCATGGCCGGGCGTGCGCGCGCCCGCGTCTTCACCGCGCCGAAGGCGTCCCATCTCGTCTTCCGCTCCCGGCCGGCCCTGACCGTCTCGGTCATCGAGGCCGCCGCGAAGGCCGCCACCTGAGAACGACGGACGCCGCATTTCTGGAACCAATGGCAACTTCCGTACGTCTCATCAGGCATGACCGGCTACCAGCCCGAGCGCCTGTCCCAGGACCGGATCGAAGCCATCCTCCACTCGGTCATCAGCCAGCACGTGGCGATGGGCTGGCGGCTGGAGTCGAGGTTCGGCAACCAGGTCGTGTTCGTGCGCGGCGGCCAGACCAACCACGCCGCCCACGCGCTCATCACCTTCCTGCTGTGCGGCCTGTGGCTGCCGATCTGGATCGTCCTGGCGGTCGTCGAGCAGGAGAAGCGGACCGTCCTGTCCGTGGACGAGCAGGGCCGCCTCTCCCAGGGCGGCGGCATCCCGTACCCGGGTTTCGCGCCTCCCCCCGTGAACCGGTTCAACGGCAACGCGCAGGCCATCGCGATCGCGAACATGCGCCGCCAGCTGCGCCGGCAGGCCCGCGAGCACGCCCGCGACGTGGTGCTCGCCCGCGACCTGCGCATCGGCCGTCCGGACCTGCCGCGCCACTACGACGACGGCGGCCTCATCGACGTCAACCACGTCCCGGCCCCGGTCCTGACCGCCATCACCGGCGTCACTCCGGAGCTCGCCGAGCACATCGTGCAGGTCAGGTCGCAGGTCATCGGTTTCAGTTCCGCCGAGGAACTCGCCGCGGTCGCCGCGCTGCCGCCGCACCTCACCCCGGAGATCCGGGAGTACGGCATCTTCCTCCCCTGAATCCCGGGGAACGGGCGTCCCGTTTTCTCACCTCTCGGCGTCTCCCCGCGAGAGGCACGCCCTGTTATGGTGCTGAAGTTTGTTGCTGTGGCAAATGACCGCTGGATGGCTTATGCCCCTGCCTGACGACTATCCGCTTCCGCGGATCGGCACACTGCACATGCCGAGAGTCGACGCATCGGTACCGCGAGCCTTCGTCGAGGTGACGGCGCCGCAGGGACTACTGCGCGGTCTGGCCGTCCGCATCTCCTCCCCTCTCCTGCCCAAAGCCGTGTTCGCTCTGCCTCGTCCTCTACGAAAACGGGATCGGTGATGAAGCGACACCCGCTGATCTGGCTGTCGGGCGCACAGCCCGCGATTCTGGAGCGGACGCCCGGAGACCGGGCCAAGTACCAGGGCATCGGCGGAGCCGTGCTGACCACGGCGACACTCGCCGGGGTGTCGATGTTCTTCGCGCTGCAGATGGCGCTGCGGGCGCCCTGGTACGCGGCGCTGCCGATCTCGCTCGTGTGGTTCCTGGCCATCCTCAACCTGGACCGCTGGCTGGTCGTGTCGATCCAGCGCGGGAACCGGGCCTGGCTGGTGGCGCTGCCCCGGCTGCTGATGGCGCTGCTGTTCGGGTTCATCATCTCCACGCCGCTGGTGCTGCGGATCTTCCAGCCCGAGATCGAGACGGAGATCAACAAGATCCGGCAGGAGCAGACCGAGCGGTTCCAGGGCGACCTCACCGGCGGCGAGGTCGGGCGGAAGATCGACGCGCTGGAGAAGCAGGAGACCGCGCTGCTCCAGACGATCGCCAGTGGCGGCACCGTCGTGAACCCCGAGGAGGACGCGCAGATCGTCGCGCTCCGGGAGCGGCTGAAGCCGTTGGAGAAGAAGCGGGACGAGAACGCCGACGCCGCGACGTGCGAACTGACGGGCGACAAGTGCCAGAACGGGAGCCGCAAGTCCGGTGCGGGCCCGCGTTACGAGAACTTCCGGGCCAAGCAGCGCGAGGCCGAACGGGAGATCCGGGAGATCGACCGGCAGATCAAGGACCGCCGTGACGAGCTCGCTTCGGCCTCCAAGACGAGCCGAGAGCAGACGCTCCGAGAGGCCAACGAGGCGCTCCCCGGCGTCCAGACGCAGCTGAAGAACCTGCGGAAGATCCAGTCGGACGAGCAGGCGGCCTTCGAGCAGGCCAACGAGGGGAACACCGGCCTTCTGGTGCGCCTGGACGCGCTCAACCGCGCCTCGACCGGTGATTTCACACTCGGCCTCTGGCGCATTCTGCTGTTCTTGCTCTTCACCGTCATCGAATGCCTGCCGATTTTCGTGAAGGTCCTGCAGCTGTACGGGCCGCCGAACACCTACGAACAGCTCGCCGAAGAGCACGCCAAACGCAGCGTCACGTCCGGGAAAATCCAGGCTGAGACGCACGAACAGGCGCTGGAATTGCAGCAGACGTCACAGCTGAGCCAATCCCGTGCGGTGGTGGAGGCACGCGAAGAAGCCGCGCGGAAACTCGGGGCGATGACGGCGGAGGCCGAACTGCGCGTGGCCGCCGCGATCCTCGCCGCGTGGGAGGAACGCGAGATAGCCCGCATCCCCCAGAACCTCGACGAATACGTGACGTCCACGCACGACCCCGTCATCACGCCCGCCTCGTCCACCGCCGAGCCCGCCGTGACACCTCCGCTCTTCGGCCCGAACGCGCCGGGCGTCATGCCGTACTACGCGCCGGCCTTCGACGAGGAGGCCCGCCGCCGCGCCGACGCCGAAGGCGGTCAGCGGTAGGCCGGGATACCGGTGATCGCCTCACCGAGGACGAGCGTGTGGATCTCCTCCGTGCCCTCGTAGGTCAGGACGGACTCCAGGTTGTTGGCGTGCCGGATCACCGGGTACTCCAGCGTGACGCCGTTCGCGCCGAGGATCGTCCGGGCCGAGCGGGCCACGTCCAGGGCGGCCCGGACGTTGGCGAGCTTGCCGAAGGAGACCTGCTGGGAGGTGACCTTCCCGGCGTCCTTCAACCGCCCGATGTGCAGAGCCGTCAGCCCCGCCTGCCCGAGGGCCACCTCCATGCGCGCGAGCTTCTCCTGAGTGAGCTGGAAGCCCGCGATCGGCCTGCCGAACTGCTCGCGGGACCCGGCGTACTCGACGGCGGCCTCGTAGCACGCGCGTCCCGCGCCGACGGCGCCGAAGATGATGCCGAAACGCGCCTCCGAGAGGCAGCCGAGCGGTGCTTTGAGCCCTCTGGCCTCGGGCAGGATCGCGTCCGCCGGCAGCCGTACCTCGTCGAACGCCAGCTCGGACGTGACGGAGGCGCGCAGCGAGAGCTTCTTCTTGATGTCCGTGCGGGTGACCCCGCGGGTGCCCGCCGGGACGAGGAAGCCGTTGATCCCCTCCTCGGTGCGCGCCCAGACGACCGCGACGTCCGCCACCGACCCATTGGTGATCCACATCTTGGCGCCGTTGAGGATCCAATCCTGCCCGTCACGCCGCGCGTACGTCCTCATCGATCCCGGGTCGGAGCCGTGGTCGGGCTCGGTGAGCCCGAAGCAGCCGATGAGGTCGCCCGCCGCCATGCCCGGGAGCCAGCGCTGCTTCTGCTCTTCCGAGCCGTACTTGTGGATCGCCGCCATCGCCAGGGACCCCTGGACGGAGACGAAGCTGCGCAGCCCGCTGTCGGCGGCCTCCAGCTCCCGGCACGCGATCCCGTACGAGACGGCGTTCGTCCCCGCGCACCCGTAGCCCTTCAGGTGCATGCCGAAGAGCCCCAGCTTGCCCAGTTCCCGCGCGAGGTCCCGGACGGGCAGCGCCCCGCTCTCGAACCAGTCGGCCACGTAGGGGTCGACGAAGTCGGAGCGGAAGGCCCTGACGGTGTCGCGGACCATCCGTTCCTCGTCGGAGAGCTGATCGTCGAGCCGTAGAACGTCCATCCCGAGCCTCCCTCTGGTTACCGCCGCTAATTTACTCAGGGGTCGAACTCAGGGCGTTCTCAGGGCCGCTCCCCGATGTGGATAAGGCCCTCGAGGGGGCACTCTTAACCCATGACCGCCACACTGCACCGCAAGATGGACAACAAGATGCTCGCCGGTGTCTGCTCCGCGATCGCCGCGCAGACCAACCTCGACCTCAACATCGTCCGCCTGGCCGTCGCCGGCGTCTCCGTCATCGGCGGGATCATCGGCATCGGCCTGGCCGTCCCCCTCCTGTACGTCCTCGCCTGGATCCTGATCCCGGCCGACGACTCCGACCAGTCCCCCGCCCAGCGCTGGTTCAACAAGCCCGAGGTCAAGGACGCCATCGACAAGGCCTCGGACGCCCTCAAGAAGAAGCCGTGACCCTCCCGGCGGCCTCCCGCACACGCACGGGAGGCCGCGGTCAGAGCCGGGTCGACAACGTCTGCGTGTGGAGCACCGCGTTCTCCATGTCCCGCAGCCTCACCGTGAGCTCCTCCGTCTCGCAGTCGATCTCCACCTCGCCGAAGAACTGGGCGCCGTCAGCGGGACCGGCGCCGGGGCGGGGAGCGCCCTTGATGAACACCGTGCTCGGCCCGAACGTCGAGTCGAACCTGGTGGGCCGGAAGGTCCCCGAGTTGAGGGGGCCCGCGACGAACTCCCAGAAGGGCGCGAAGTCCTTGAAGGCGGCCTGCGCGGGGTCGTAGTAGATGGCCGCCGCGTAATGCACCTCCGCGGTGAGGAAGACGATGCCCGTCACGCCGTGCAGCCAGGCGTCGCGCAGGATCGCGGCGAACTCCCGTTCACGGCCGAGCGGCTGGCCCTCGTCCCGGTTGCCGACACCGTCCTGGTCCGTGCCCTTGGCGCCCGTCAGGCCGAGCGGAATGCTGTTGGCGACGACCTTCCAGACGGCCTTGGAGCCGCGCAGCTCCCGGATGAGCCAGCGCGTCTGGTCGTCCCCGAGGATGCCGGGACCGTACGTCTCCAGGTTGGGGGTGTTCCTGTTGCGGTACGACCGCATGTCCAGCACGAAGACGTCCAGCAGCGGACCGTAGGAGACCTTCCGGTAGATGGTCGACGCGGAGCTGATCGGCACGTACTCCCGGACGGCACGGCGTGCCCGCTCCGCCAGTACGCGCACGTTCTTCTCGGTGTAACGCGAGTCGTGGATGATCTGTTCGGGGTACCAGTTGTTGCGTACTTCGTGGTCGTCCCAGTCGTAGAGCATCGGTACGCGGGAGTTGAACGCGCGCAGGTTGGCGTCCATGAGGTTGTAGCGGAACTGGCCGCGGTACTCGGCGAGCGTCTCGGCGACCTTCGCCTTCTCCCAGGTCATCACATTCCGCCAGACAGTGCCGTCGGGCAGCGTGACGGTCTCCTTCAACGGGCTGTCCGCGTAGGCCCAGTCGCCGCTGCACAGGAAGAAGTCCGGCTCCACCGCCGCCATCGCGTTGAAGATGCGGTAGCCGCCGAACGCCTCGTTGATGCCCCAGCCCTGGCCCGCCAGATCACCGCCCCAGACGAACCGGATGCCTTTCCTCTCCCCCGGAGCCGTGGGGAAGGAGCCGAGTCCGGGAGCCGAAAGCACGCGGCCGTCGTCCAGCCTGACCCGGTAATGGATCCGTTCACCCTGCGGGAGTCCGTCGAGCCGTACGCGTCCCGTCAGGTCCGTCTCAGGGGTCAGCCAGGGGCCCGCCACCGTCCGGTGGTCCTTGAGGTCCGGGCGGATGCCGTAGTCGACCAGCATTTGGGACGGGACGTCCCCCCGCACCCACACCACGGCCCGGCCGCCGCCGACCTCGCCGCTCTGCACCCCATGGGTGATCACGGGCCGGCGCCGGGCCGGCGCGGCTGACGCCGGGCCGCCCGCCAGAGCGAGGGCTCCGCCCGCCAGCAGGCCCGTCCGCAGGAGGTCACGTCGGTCAAGGGTCATCGGCATGCTCCAGGCTCGAGGTCACGAACAAGATCGCGCCCTGGAGGGCCGCGCTCAACGTGACAAGCGGAGGAAGGAGAAGGCTTTGACCTAGGCCTCCCGCCCGGAGGACGGGCGGGAGGCCGTGACGCGGACTCAGGCGGTCAGCGTCTTGGTGTAGAGAACCTTGTTGTTCAGGTCGCGCAGACGCACGGTGAACGCCTTCGTGTGCCCGTCGATCTCCACCTCACCGAAGAACTGGGCGCCTTCCGCGGGGCTGGCGTTGACGCGAGGGCCCGTCTTCACGAACTCCAGGGTGGGGCCGAACGTCCCGTCAAGGGTGTTCGGACCGAACGTCCCGGCGTTGAACGGACCCGCGACGAACTCCCAGAACGGCGCGAAGTCCTTGAAGGACGCCTTCGCGGGGTCGTAGTAGTGGGCGGCCGTGTAGTGGACGTCCGCGGTGAGGAAGACGATGCCCGTCACGTTGTGCCGGTACGCCTCACGCAGGACCGACGCGATCTCACGTTCACGGCCCAGAGGCAGGCCTCCGTCCTTGTTGGCCACACCCTCCTGGTTGGCGCCGTCGGGCACGATCAAGCCGATCGGAAGGTCGTTGGCGATGACCTTCCAGGTCGCCTTGGAGGCGCGCAGCTCACGCGTCAGCCAACGGGTCTGCTCCTCGCCGAGCAGCCCGGGGCCGTCCGTCTCCAGGTTCGTGGTGTTCTTGTTCTTGAAAGACCGCATGTCCAGCACGAAGACGTCCAACAGCGGGCCGTAGGAGACCTTCCGGTAGAGCGTCTGCTGCGGGTCGATCGGCAGGTATTCATGCGCGGCACGGCTGGCGCGGGCCGCCAGCACGTCGATGTTCTTCTCGGTGTAGCGGGCGTCTTCGATGATCTGGCCGGGGTACCAGTTGTTGCGGACCTCGTGGTCGTCCCACTGGTAGACGATCGGCACGCGGGAGTTGAACGCGCGCAGGTTGGCGTCCATGAGGTTGTAGCGGAACTGGCCGCGGTACTCGGCGAGCGTCTCGGCGACCTTCGCCTTCTCCTCGATCATCACGTTCTTCCAGACGGTGCCGTCCGGAAGCGCGACGGACTCGACGAGCGGGCCGTCGGAGTAGACCCAGTCGCCGCTGCACAGGAAGAAGTCCGGCTCCACCGCCGCCATCGCGTTGAAGATGCGGTAGCCGCCGAACGCCTCGTTGATGCCCCAGCCCTGGCCCGCCAGGTCACCGCCCCAGACGAACCGCACGTCCTGGCCGCGCTGCGGGGTGGTGCGGAACGAACCGGTCTCCGGGGCGGACAACGTGCGCCCGTCGTCCAGCCTGACCCGGTAGTGGACCTCCCGTCCGGGAGGCAGACCCCGCAGTCGCACCCGTCCGGCGAGGTCGGTGTCGGGGGTCAGCCAGGGGCCGCGGACCGTCCGGTGGCCCCGGAAGTCGGGCCGGGTGCTGTAGTCCACCAGCATCCGGGACGCCCGGTCCGCCCGCGCCCACACCAGGGCCCGCCCGCCGGCGACCTCGCCTGTCTGCACGCCGTGGGTGATCGCGGGCCGGTTTCTGGCGAACGCGGGGGAGGCGAGGCCCGCGGGCAGCGCGAGGGCGCCGCCCGCCAGCAGCCCGGCCCGCAGGACGTCACGTCGGTCGAGGGTCATTGGCACGCTCCAATATTCGAAGTTCCGCCGCGATCGTGCTCGTCGGAGGAATCCTCGCCATGAAGCGGAAGGAAACAGCGCACGACCTCAGAGCGAGGCTTTGACCCGGCTCTGCCGCGCCGGTGCGGACACCGCCGCCACCACCTGGCCGCGGACCTGCGTCCACGCCATCGCCGCCGCCGTCGCGGCGGCCAGCCCCGCGGCGCCCGCCAGCGCCACCACCTTCTCCGGCCCGATCACCTGGGCGAGCGCGCCGCCCGCCAGGATGCCCAGGCCCTGGCCCGCCAGGATGCCCGACTGGACCAGCCCGAACGCCTGCCCCCTGCCGACTGCGGGGACCGCGGCGACGAAAGCGGTGTTGGCGGCCAACTGGTAGGCACTGCCGCACCCGGCCAGCGCCCACAGCAGCACCGTCACCTCGAACGGCGGCGCCAGCGCGCAGCCGACCAGCGGCGCGCACGACAACATCGACATCCAGCCCATCGCCCGGATCCGGCTGGACGGCCGGACGAACCGGGAGAAGACAAAACTGCCGACGACCATCCCCGTCGGCATCGCGGCCATGAGGACGCCCACGTACAGCGCGTCCTTCCCGTACGTCGCGGCGTACGGCGCCGCCAGGCCCTCGGGGATCGTGTAGAAGGAGCACAACCAGGCGAAACCCACCAGGCTCCGCAGCCCCGGATCACCGAAGACGAGCACCGCGCCCTCCTTGGTGCCGCGCCAGAGGCGGAGCCGCTCATGCGCGCGTTCCGGCGCGGGCCGCCTCCGTATGCCCGTCAGGACCAGCGCCGACAGCAGGAAGGTCAACGCGTTGAGGGCCAGCGCCTCCCGCGTCCCGACGACCGCCACCAGCGCGCCGCCCGCGACGAAACCGAGCATCTGGGTGGCCTGGTGGGTCATGTTGTTGACCGCCGCGCCCAGCACGTACCTGTCGCCGCTCAGGACGTCGGGCAGCAGCGCCGCACGGGCCGCGGTGAACGGCGCGCCCAGCAGCACCGTCAGGAAGATCAGGACGCACAGGCCCGCGAACGGCGTCTCCCTCAGCGCCATCAGGCCCATGAGGAGCATCCGCAGGAGATCACAGACGATCATCACCCGGCGGCGCGGGAAGTGGTCGGCGAGACCGCTGAGCACCGGGCCGCCCAGGATCGGCGGCAGATACGTCAGCGCGTAGGCCAGACCCGTCAGCAGCGCGCTCTGCGTCCTGTCGTAGACCAGGACGGCCAGAGCCACCTGGGCGAATTGATCACCCACCGAGCTGAGCGTCTGAGCGGACCACAGGCGGCGGAACTCCACGACGGCGAACACCTCGCGGTACGTCGCCTGCCTTTCCGGCGGCCGTCTGTGCCTACCCATACCCCGCTCTCTAAGGGCGTTTGAGTCTCGACTGACCCCCTCATCAAATCACGTAGCGTTGCAGAGCGTTGACCGAACGTACTTTTCTGCGAGTCACCATCCGAGTTCGTGAAGACGCCGGTCGTCGATCCCGAAGTGGTGCGCGATCTCATGGACGACCGTCACGGCGATTTCTTCTCGCAGATGGTCTATATCCTCACAGAAAGCGAGATGTTCCTCACGGTAGATCTCGATCCGGTCGGGCAGGACTCCTGCGTACCAGTCGCCGCGCTCGGTCAGGGGGATACCGGTGTAGAGGCCCAGCAGCCCCTCCTCGGGGGCACTGTCCACCACCACGACCACGACGTTCTTCATCAACCTCGTCAACTCCGGAGGAATCGTGTCCAGTGCCTCCGACACCAGCTCCTCGAACCCGGCCGCGGAAATCTCGATCATGAAACGCCTCCTCCACCGCCTCTTCAACCGCCGGACCGCCCGCTGGAGTTCCCTCGTCCTCATCGGCGTGGCCGGCGCCCTGGCCGGGCTGCTGCTCGGCGGCCGCATCCAGACCCCCGTCGGCCCCGCGGACGCGTCCCTGTCGTTCTCCCTGTCGTGGAGCGGCGGCACCGTCGTGGACGTCCCGCCGCTCGGCTCCCTGCGGCTCGACTCCCACCGCGGGCCGGTCGTCCTCAACGCGCAGATCAGCCAGCTGCGCCCGTCCGCCACCGAGACCTTCATCAACGACCCGAACGCCATCGACGCGCTCTCCAAGACGATCACCGACCAGCTCCGGCACGGCCTCATCTGGATGGCGGTCCGCGGCGCCCTCACCGGCTTCGCCCTCGCGTTCCTCGTGGCCCTGCTCGCCTACCGCGCCTGGCGTCCCGCCCTCGCCGCCCTGACCGCGTCCGCCGTGACGCTGTCGGCCTTCGGCGTCACCGCCTGGCTGACCTTCCGCCCGTCCTCCGTCGCCGAACCCCGCTACACGGGCCTCCTCGCCAACGCGCCCCAGCTCGTCGGCGACGTCCAGACCGTCGTGCGACGCTTCGACGAATACCGCGGCATGCTCGCCAAACTCGTCGGGAACGTCTCCGAGCTGTACGCCACCACCAGCACCCTGCCGATCTACGAACCCGACCCGTCGACGCTGCGCGTCCTCCACGTCTCCGACATCCACCTCAACCCCATCGCCTGGGACGTGATCCGCTCCATCACCACCCAGTTCAAGGCCGAGGTCATCATCGACAGCGGCGACCTCACCGACCACGGCTCCCGGGCCGAGGACCGCTTCGCCGACAACATCGAGACCCTCGGCGATGTCCCCTACGTCTTCATCCGCGGCAACCACGACTCCCCCGGCACCCAGAAGGCCGTGGCGAAGAACAAGAACGCGATCGTCCTCGACAACACCACCCAGACCGTCAAGGGCCTCCGCATCTACGGCGCCGGCGACCCCCGCTTCACCCCCGACAAGACCACCGAAGACGACTCCATGTCCCCCGAAGCCCTCCACGCCGAGGGCGAGAAACTCGCGACCCCCCTCCGCGGCGTCCCCGAACCCCCGCACCTGGCCGTCATCCACGACGGCAACCAGGCCAAGGCCTTCGACGGCACCACCCCCCTCGTCCTCTCCGGCCACTCCCACCGCCGCGCCACCGAACTCCTCCCCCACGGCACCCGCCTCTTCGTCCAGGGCAGCACCGGCGGCGCCGGCCTCCGCTCCCTGGAACACGAGAACCCCACCAAAATCGAACTGAGCCTCCTCTACTTCAACCGCGAGACCCAGACCCTCCAGGCCTGGGACGACTTCACCCTCGGCGGCCTGGGCGAACAATCCGTCCAGGTCGAACGCCACCTCGTCTCCACCCCGCCCACCTCCGCCACCCCCGCCTCCCCGACCCCCACTCTCACCACACCCACCCCTCCCGCCC
>NZ_JBDPLZ010000008.1:0-285638 GCF_039871655.1 Actinocorallia sp. B10E7 | reverse complement strand
CCGCTGGGCCGCCATCGACCAGATGAGCCGCCGCATCGCCCGCGGCCGCCCCGCCACCCGCACCGGACCAAGGCCCCTGGAATACACCCGGTAGACCTCAACGATCAGCTCTAAAACACGCACTGAGGCACCAGGATTTCCATGGGGCCACCGGCCGCGACCGGGTCGCGGCCGTCGACTGCGCGACCGGTCGGAACCCCCAGCGCAGACCACGCGACCACCGCGAAGATCCTCCACAACGCACTGCCACGTGCGCTTCGCCGTGAATTCCCCGCCCTCGACCGGCATCCGCCGCTGACTTCGGTACGGGACACCGACCCAGCCCTCCTCGGAACCGACAACGGCATCCAACCCCGTTCGGCAGAGCACATGTTCACATGGCCTGCCGCGCCGCGACCAATCGAGGTCATTTACACCGACGTTCCCCCCGCGACCCTCAGCGTGCCGAGGTCGAGCCGGACGAGTTCGCCGCGCGACCGCACTCCGAGCTTGGGATACGCCTTGTAGAGGTGGTGCTCGACTGTCCGGCGGCTGAGGAAGAGCCGCGCGGCGATGTCCCGGCTGCTGAAGCCCTCGGCGGCGAGCCTGACGACCTGGAGCTCCTGCGGTGTCAGCAGTTCGGAACCACGGGTCGAGACGGACGGTGCCGACGCCGGCGCGTCGCCGTTCGCGCCCAGCTCGCCGCGGACCCGCTCCACCCACGGGGCGGCCCGGA
Source organism: Actinocorallia sp. B10E7 (assembly GCF_039871655.1). Lineage (NCBI taxonomy): Bacteria > Bacillati > Actinomycetota > Actinomycetes > Streptosporangiales > Thermomonosporaceae > Actinocorallia > Actinocorallia sp. B10E7. The sequence continues at coordinate 284,923 of NZ_JBDPLZ010000008.1, read as the reverse complement.
GCCGGTCGAACACCTCCAACGCCGCACGCAGATGGGCCCGGGCCTCCGTACGCCGCTTGGCGCGTCGCAGCCACTCGCCGTAGACCAGCTCCGTACGGGCCCGCTCGAAGGGGCGTCCGCTCTGCCCGTGAAGTGCCAGCGCATCCGCATAAGACTGCTCCTCGCCGGTGAGCATGCCCTCACAGCGCGACGCGATCGCCCGCGCCCACGGCTGTCCGACGGCCTCGGCCCAGGACCGGAACAAGCGCAGCGGTTCGGCCGCACGTTCCGGGACGCCGAGACGCACGGCCGCCTCGACCTGATCTCCCGTCGAGGCGAGCAGGGCGGTCATGTGGCGTCCGGGCCCCGCCCAGGCCGCCTCCAGCCGGTCGAGCGCCCGCTCGTGGCGGCCCATGCCCAGATCGAGCAGGCTCAGCACGCAACTCGCCGACACACCCGAGTCGACGGTCGGCTCGGCCAGCCCGAAGCACCGGTCGGCGTCGCCCTCGACGGCCGCGATCCTGGCCAGCACGAGTTCGAGCCGCCCGACGCGGCGCCGCAACCCGATATCCCAGGCGATGGCCTCGGCCTCGGCGACGGAGGCCTCCGCGTCGCGGTGCCGTCCCTCCAGCACCTGAGACCGGGCGAGCATCTGTAGCACTTCGGGCAGCGCGCCGATCAGGCCCTCCCGTCGACAGCGTTCCGCCTCCGCCGTGACCAGACTCAGCATCGTCTCGTCGTCGCCCACGAACGCGGCCGCGTACACGCCCGCCATGCCGCCGCCCGCACGCGAGGCGGCCTCTACGAGCAGAGGAACACCCCTCCCATGGTCGCCGTCGACCACGAACGCCATGCCCTGGACGGCCGGATCGAGCGGCAGCAGGGCGGCGGCCTCCCTCACAGAGGCGGCGTCGCCGGAGAACCACGCGTAGGTCGCGGCGGTCCGCGCCATCCCCTCGGCCGTGTCCGGCGGCGCGTCCGGGGCGTGCTCGATCAGGATCCGCGCCGCCGTGACCGGGTCGCCCCGCTCGAACTCGACCGCGGCCCGGACGGGAGCCAGCCAGGCCCGAGCCGCGGGGTCGCCGGTGAGCCGTTCCGCGCGGGAGACCAGGTCACCGGCCTCGTCGACGTCCCCGGACTCCAGCGCGGTGGTGGCGGCGGCGCCGAGGCGGCGCGCCCGGCCGGACGGGTCGGGGGTGAGGTCGGCGGCCTGCCGGTAGAGACCGGCCGCGATGGCCGGGGCGGCCCGCGTCCTGGCCCGTTCGGCGGCCTGTTCGAGCTCCTCGGCGACGGCGGCGTCCGGGCCCGTCGCGGCGGCGGCCCCGTGCCGGGCCCGGCAGTCCGGGTCGGACGAGGCCTCGGCCAGCGCCCGGTGCGCCAGCACCCGCTGGGCCAGCACGCCGCTCTGGTAGGCGGCGGTGCGGATCAGCGGATGCCGGAACGCGATCGCGGTGCCGTCCACCGCGACCAGTCCCGCCTGCTCGGCCGGCTGCAGGTCCTCCAGCCCAACGCCGAGAGAACCCGCCGCGGTCAGGAGGCCGGGGGAGTCACTGCGGCCCTCGGCGGCGATGATCAGCGTCATCAGCCTGGTCCGCTCGGGGAGGGCCGCGATCCGCGCGCGGAAGGCGGCCAGCACCCGGTCGGCGATCGACAGGTGCGGGGCGCCGTTTCCTACGGGATGCCTCCGGGCGTGGCCGAACACCAGGAGCGCGAGCGGATTGCCGTCGGCCTCGTCGATGACGGCGTTCCTGCGTCCCGGAGCCAGGCCGTACCCGGCGAGGAGGCGGGCCGAGGCGTCGCGGTCCAGCCGGGGGAGCCGCCACTCCGGCAGGCCGTGGGCGTCGAACCCCTCGTCGCGGGCGGCGAACACCATGACGACGCCCTCGGCGGCGATGCGTCGGGCGGCGAACAGCAGCGCGTCGGCGGTGACCTGGTCGAGCCACTGGGCGTCGTCGACGAGGCACAGGAGCGGACGCCGGTCCTCGGCCAGGTCTGCGAGCAGCGTGAGGACGGCCAAGCCCGTCGTGTACCGGTCGGCGACACGGGAACCGCCCAGGACGACCGCGCGCAGTACCTCGGCCTGCGGCTCCGGCAGGGTGTCGATGCGGTCCTGCAACGGCCACAGCAACTGCAAAAGGCCGGCGCAGGCCAGGGAGGTCTCGGCCTCGACGCCGCCGACCCGCAGCACGCGCGCGTCCGGGACGGAGGCCAGCTGGTCGAGGAGCGCGGACTTGCCCATCCCGGGTTCGCCGCGCAGGACGAGGGCTCCGCTGCGGCCCTCCCTCGCCTCGGCGACCAGCCGGTCGAGCGCCGCCGACTCCGCGTCCCGGCCGTGGAGCGGGCCGGCCTCCCACATGGGGCGGGGCTCGGTCTCCTGCGTGTGGGACATGGCCTGAACTCCCGAGAATAGGTAACCAACCTCCGAAACTTTACGGATTCGCTCCGTATTCCTTCGCTTCTAGTTTTCGGACTGTGGGGCCGAAAGGCCGACAAGCCCAACAGCGGAGGATCTCGTGGAGAACCTGTTCGAGCAGCTCACCGTGGGAAAGCTCACCCTGCCCAACCGGCTGGTCATGGCGCCGATGACCCGCAGCCGCGCGTCCGGCGGTCTCGTGAACGCGCTCACCGCCGAGTACTACGCGCAACGCGCGGGAGCCGGCCTGATCATCACTGAGGGCACCCAGCCGTCGGTCCTCGGCCAGGGATACACCGACACACCGGGCCTGCACTCGGCCGAGCAGACCGAGGCCTGGCGGCGGGTGACCGACGCCGTGCACGCCGCGGGAGGCAAGATCGTCGTCCAGCTCATGCACAGCGGACGCATCGGACACCCCGCCCTCTACCCGGACGGCGCGCTGCCCGTCGCCCCCTCACCCGTCGCGTCCGGCATGCAGCTGTACACGCTGGACGGGATGCTCGACCACCCCACGCCGCGTGGGATGACCCTCGATGACATCGCCCAGACGGTGCGGGATTTCGCCGACGCGGCACGTAACGCGATCGAAGCGGGCTTCGACGGCGTCGAACTGCACGGCGCCAACGGCTACCTGATCCACCAGTTCCTCGCCGACAACACCAACCTGCGGACCGACGGCTACGGCGGCCCCGTCGAGAACCGCATCAGGTTCGCGGTCGAGACCGTCCAGGCCGTCGTCGACGCGATCGGCCCCGAGAGGGTCGGGATCAGGGTGTCGCCCGGATCCACCTACAACAACATCTCCGAATCCGACCCGGAGACCCTCTACACGGCGCTCGTCCGCGCGCTGGCCCCGTACGGATTGGCCTACCTGCACGTCATGGAAGCCTCCGACCGGCACCTCACCGAGCGGCTCCGCGCCGAGTGGCCCGGCACGCTGATCCTCAATCCGCACCCGGCAGGCCACGAGGGCCCGGCGACCCCCGAAGCGGGCGCGGCGGCACTCCGCGACGGCGTGGCGGACGCGATCAGCCTGGCCCAGCTGTGGCTGGCCAACCCCGACCTACCTGAGCGGATCAAGGCCGACGGCCCCTACAACACCGCTGACCCGTCTACCTTCTACGGCGGAGACCACCGCGGCTACACCGACTATCCGACCCTGTGACGCGACGGGGAGGCGCTCACGGATTTCCCCTGCCCGTACACCGAAAAACCAAAGGCCCAATCCGAATGACCCGGATTGGGCCTTTCCACTGGTGGCCAGGGTCAGGGCGTACGTGGACGTCCGATGAGGTGCGTTGACGTCGCGTGAGCTTCGGCACACGTTCGTCTCGCTGCTCTCGGATTCCGGGGTGCCCCTGGAGAACATCTCCCGGTTGGTCGGCCACAAGGGAACCGCGGTGACCGAGCTGGTCCACCGTCACCAGATCCGGCTGGTGATCGAGGACGGCGCGACGGCCATGGATCGGATCTTCCCCGGCAAGATCGAAGAGGCGTAGTCAGGCAGACAGTCAGGCGAAAAGCCAGAGACCCGGTCCGAAGCAAGCGGATCGGGTCTCTGATCTGGTGGCCAGGGGCGGGGTCGAACCGCCGACCTACCGCTTTTCAGGCGGTCGCTCGTACCAACTGAGCTACCTGGCCGTGCAAGGGAGAGCGGTCCTGACGGGACTTGAACCCGCGACCTCCACCTTGACAGGGTGGCGAGCACTCCAACTGCTCCACAGGACCTTGGTGCTGCTCCCGGTGCTTTGCGCTTTCGCTCCGGGGCAACGACGAAAAGCTTAGGCCATGCGGAGGACTGCTGCCAACTCGGATTCCCCGCAGGGGGGTGAAGGGGGTCTGACCTGGGCGGGAAGGGGAGAAGGTCAGACCCCTCGGGTGCCGTCCAGGAGTTCGCGCATGACGTCGAGGTGGCCGGCGTGGCGGGCGGTCTCCTCGATCAGGTGGAGGAGTACCCAGCGCAGGGAGACCGGGGTGCCGCCGAGGACGGGCAGAGCGGTCGGAGTGTCCAGGGACAGGCCCTCCACCGCCTTGCGGGAGCGCGCGCACTGCTCCTCGTACTCGGCCAGGAGTTCGGCGAGGGTCCGGTCGCCCACGGCGAACTCGGGATCGGGGGCGTCGCCCTTCCTGAGGGGCGAGATGTCGGGGTGGCCGAGCAGGCGGTGCTCGAACCAGATGAACTCCACCCAGCGCAGATGGTTGATCAGGCCGGCCATGCTCATCGAAGGGGAGGACGGCAGGGCGCGCCGGTGCGCCTGCTCCTCGGTGAGTCCATCGCATTTCACCGCGGGAGTGGCGCGGTACCAGTCGAGGAACGTGGCCAGGAGAGTCTGCTCGTCGCCTGAGGGGGGCGGGATCTCTCTGCTCATGCCTGGAACCTAATGATCCCCGGCAGCGGAAGTAAAGGCCTCGAGAACGTCGGGAGTGAAAAGTACGAAACTCACTTCGGCTACTTTTGTGGGGGTGTTCTTCACGGTCTCCACGGCGATTTCGGCGGCGCTCCGCACAGGCCAGCCGAAGATTCCCGCCGAAATGGCGGGAAAGGCCACGGTCCGCGCCCCCAACTCGTCGGCGACGCCCAGGGATTCGCGGTAGCAGGAGGCCAGCAGGGCGGAGCGGTCCTCGGTCGGCGACCAGACCGGGCCCACGGTGTGGATGACCCACCGGGCGGGCAGGCGGCCCGCCGTGGTCGCCACGGCCCGTCCGGTGGGAAGGCCCTTCCCGTAGTGCGAGGCGCGCAGTTCCCGGCAGGCCGAGAGGATCTCGGGGCCGCCCTTGCGGTGGATGGCGCCGTCCACCCCACCCCCTCCGAGCAGGGAGGAGTTCGCGGCGTTGACGACCGCGTCCACCCGGGCCTCGGCGATGTCCCCCAGTGCCAGTGCGAGTCGCATTCTCCTGACCTTTCCCTTGTCGGAACCCGTCTCCGGCGCATTCCTCGGCGGTCGGCCGGTATCGCCTGTGTCCATTGACATATTTTACCGGCGAATATGTCATTAGTATGCGCTGTCCGTTCTCCGGTTCCGGTCGTCGGGCCTGGTGCGGCGGGGGAGGAGGGACGGGGCCTCGAAGCGGACGGCCCGGGGAACCGGAGAAGACGCGGAGCCGGAGGAGACGGGCCTCGCTCTCGAGCCGCCGCCGGTACGGTCCAAGGGCCGCCGTCGGATCGGAATTCCGCAGGGCTTCGAACGATCTGGGTCGCACGAACATGACCCACGCTCACGCGGCCCGCACGAGGGAATGAATTCGGAGCTGAATTTTCGTGGAGTTTACCCGCTCGGCATGGTTTTCGTAAGTTTTCCGTGGGATGGGGAAGCCGTCGGTGAAAGTGGAGAGGTGAATGGAGAAGCCGTCCGGTTTTCGCGGGTGGGCGGTGACGGGCCATTGCGGGATTCCCGGGGCCCGTGTGCCGGGGGAGGGCGTGCGGCAGGCCCTTGGTGCGTCACGGGACGGTCCGGAAGGGCGCGGCGGACGTGAACTTCGAGGCGCCTGGAGGTGTCGGTAAAGGGGGGATTCCCTGCTGGGGTAGGGGGTTCGTCCAATTGCTGGCGTTATTCCCTAGTAGATTGATGTTTATGTTGCTTCATACTTGTCAACGGGTGGTGGAAGCGGCACGGGGCGGGGGAGCGGACTTCGGGCAGAGTCTGCGGGAGGCCAGACAGGAGATCGGGGCCGCGGGGCCGGAGGAGGCGATCTCGGCGGCCCATCTCCTGGTGGACGCGTCGGCCGAGGTCATGCCGCAGCGGGGCGGCTGGCTCGCCGCCCTGGCCGGATCACTGGCGGAGAAGGGCGTGGACGTCGACGGCATTCCCGTCGTCGAACGGCTCAGCGGGATCGCGGCGGGGGCCGTGACGTTCGCGGAGGCCTGGGGACCGGACCTCCCCGACCCCGCGCAGGGGCCGAACCAGCGGATCTGGGAGCGGGCCAGGCAGCTCATGGGCGAGCGCGCCCGCATCCCGATGCAGTGCTGGTACGCCCTTCCGCACTTCGCGAAGAGCGCCGTGACGCTGCTGACCTACTCGCCGGCGACCCGCGCGGCCGTCCGCGACCACGACGACATCGTCGACCGGGCGGTGGAGTACTGCCCCGACCTGGAGCACGTCCGCGACCTGCGGCGCATGCTGGACGGCGAGGAACTCCTCATCCTGGACCGCCCGACGCGGCAGGGCTGGTCCGTCACCATCCACGGCGTCGGCGACAACTTCCAGCTGCACACCCTGCTGGCCGCGGCCCTGGTCGGCCGCTCCCTGCCCGGTACGCCTCCCGACCCCCGCTGGGTCCGCTGCTTCACCACCGGAGAGGTCGAACCCGGCACCCCGCCCGTCACCGGCTGGTGGCGGTTGACCGACGCGCACGGAGAGCAGATCTGGAACGAGGGGGTCCCCGCCGACATCTCCGTCCTCGGCGACACCCGGGTCGTGGTCCTGGACCCGCAGTCCCACCCGCAGTCCTGGCCCCCGGGGCGCAGGTTCCCGCTCATCCCCGGCTCCCTGGCCCTGGACGCCACCTATCACCGCGACGATCTGGCCGCCTGGTGGCCCACCCTCAAGCCCCCGCAGCCGACCTCTCCTTACTGAGCTCCCCGGTCCGGCGGGCGGCGGATCGTCGTGAGACGACGGCACTCACCTCCCTCGCGGGGCGAGGGCCAGCTGGAACGGGTCGTGCTCGGCGTGGACCAGGGGCAGGGCGTCGGCCTCGTCCCACAGGTCGTACCACTCGTTGTCCGCCGGCTGGTAGACGCGGGTGAAGACCCCTGCCGCGAGCTCCCGCAGCTCCTCCGACGGGGCGAAGACGAGCCGGTCGGCGTACTCCCGTCCGTTGACGTCGGTGATGAGCCCGGGAGAGAACCTGTCGGCCACCAGGCAGGCCGCGACGAGCGCCGCCGAGGCGTCGTCCCGGTCCAGGTAGTCCGTCTCCCTGGCCCCGGCCATCACCTCGCGGAGTACGGCCTCCGCCTCGGCCGGCCGTTCGGCGAGTTCTCCGATGAAGTCCATCCCGCCGTCGTTGTCGAACGGCCCGTAACCCCAGGCGCCCATGCTCTCCTCCAGACCCTCGTCCTGTCGGGGAGCCTAGGGAGCACCACTGACAGGACGGGGGTCCGTCCACACCCCGTGCCGGGCCGTCAGGCGGAGATCTGCTGGTTCCAGCTGGTGAGGAAGGAGTCGACGAGGTCGGAGGCGCGGGCTTCGACGTCGAAGCCGGGGGCGCGCCGGCGGGCGATGGCGGCGAGGGAGTCGGCGGCCTCGTTCAGGAGGTGGCCGCTGTGCCCCTTGACGTGCTGGAATCTGAGGCGGGGGCGGTCGGCGACCCGGCGGGCCAGCAGGCGCAGATGCGGCGCCTCGTACCCGGGCGGCAGCGCCGAGACGTCCCCGGACTGCCAGCGCCACAGATAGGACAGTGCGGGCAGGCTGTCGATGAGGACGGTCATCTCGACGCGCGCTTCGACCGTCGACAGGAGCAGCTGCACCGCTCGCAGCTCGGTGATGATGATCTTCGAGGGGCCGGTGGGGTCCTGAGGGCCCACCTTCCAGTCGCCGATCCCCCAGCGGCCGTCCGTGGTGAGGAAACCCATGCCGCCGTGCCCGCGCTTCCAGGAGGCGTCGGTGGCGGCGACCAGCGGCCGGGTGCCCGTCCAGCGCGCGACCTGCCCCGCCAGGGCCGGTCCGGGCGACGGAGCAGCGGCGCTCCGCGCGGGCCGGGGACGGGGACGGTGGAGGCGGGTGATGCGCGGCGGCGCGAACGTATGGTCGTGGCCTGCCAGGGCGCGCAGGGTGCGCTCGGCGAGGTGGAGTACGGTCTCGGCGGCGGGGAGGTCTCCCGCCCGGGCCGAGAGGAGGGCGAGTTTGAGGAGGACTCCCACTTCCTGGCATCCGGTGCAGTCGAGGGAGACCAGGACGTAGCGCTGAAGCCGGACGACCCGCGCGGTCAGGGGGTCGGGCAGGCACGCGAGGAGGCAGCGGAACTGGGTGGCGGTCATGCGAGGAGACAAGCGCTCTCACCTCCCTACAGGGCGTATGTGACATCTGACGACGGGTTGACGCCTGGAGTTCCCGGGAAGTTCACCATTGTCACAAGAGCCCAGATAGCGGCACTATTGCGCCCATGTTTGAGCAGGTTTCGGTCAGTAGCCTGACCAGGGGAAAGCCCGGGCGCCCCACCCCGGAAGATCTGGCTTCACTGCTCTATCGAGCGTGGATTGTCGCGTTTGCTCTAAAGATGGTGGGATCGTCCTGGGACGTTTCCTGGCACTTCAAATGGCTGCGCGACGACTTCGCGCCCCCGCACCTGCTGAACAGCGCGGGGACGGTCATCGCGATGGTGCTGGTCGGCGTGCACTGGTACACCGGCTTCGGCGTCGACAAGACGGCCAAGCGGCTGATCGAGACCGGAATGGCCATCTTCATGATCGCCATTCCGGTGGACGTGGTGAACCACCAGGTCAACGGCCTCGACATCACCAGCTGGAGCCCTTCGCACGCGCTGCTCTACCTGGGCACCGCGCTCATGCTCATCGGCCTGATCAAGGTCTCCAGCGGAGTGACCCGGGCGGTCTTCTTCGCCTTCTTCCTGGAGAACTGGCACTTCCCGGCGCTTCACCAGGAGTACGGGGTCTACGGACTGAAGGCCTGGCTGGCAGGCAGCCCGGAGGCCGAGCCGAGCCTGCTGAAGTTCGCGGCCGAGCAGATGAAGCGCCCCGTCGACACCGCGATGGTGGAGAAGTTCGCGCAGCCCGTCTCCTTCTGGGTGTACCCCCTGTGGACGGCCGTCGGGACCATCTTCGTCCTCGTCCTCGCCCGCCGCACCGTCGGGATGCGGTGGACGGCGACGAGCATCGCCGCCGCCTACCTCGCCTACCGGGTCGTCTCCGGCCTCCTCCTGGACGTCATGGACTTCCCGCACTCGGCGATGCCGTTCTTCCTGCTCGCCGGCGCCGTCACCATCGACCTGGCGTTCCGGTTCCTGCCGGAGGTGCCGGTCGTGGGCGCACTGCTCACGGTGGCCGCGACGTACGCGGGGATCGTCCTGCAGGGCTGGATCACCGAAGTGCCCCCCAACGAACTGAACGCGTGGCCCGTCGCGGCCGTCCTCCTGTCCGTCCTCTGGTACGGACAGAGCAAGATCCAAGCCCTGAGTCCCTCGGAAACGCTAAGTTCTTCTGCGTCGTCGTGAGGCCCGTCCCAAGCGGGTCCGCTGAAGGAGAACGCATGATGCTGCGCGCCGTGGTGGTCTTCTCGCTGCTTCCGATGGCGGTGACGGTTCCGGCCACCGCGGCCACCGCGGCGCCCAAATGCCAGGTGGGGCTCTGGAAGCTCGCCAAGTACCAGAAGAAGGCGGTGTCGAAGGTCTATGACACCGCCTTGAAGTCCCAGGGCATGGGCGGGACGAAAGTGAAGATCGCCGTCGATGGCGCCTTCACGTACGACTTCGTGAAGTCCGCGAAGCTCGTGACGAGCGGCCGCACGAACGGCGTGCCGATCGCGGAGAGCGCCCTCTACCGCCAGGTGCTCAGGCACAAGGCGTCATGGAAGGGCGGGAAGGTCTCGGTGAAGCGCTCCACGGCCACCGGGACGGCACGGGTGAAGACCGTGCAGAGGAAGCCCGAACGGTCCAGCCGGACGGAGAAGGTCGCCCCGCTCGTCCGCACCGAACAGGCGACGATCGTCCCCGTCGGACGTGTCGCCTACACGTGCACGTCCGCCGCGCTCCATCTGAAGCGCACGGTCAGGCTCGACTCCGAGGGCGGACGCGAGGTCACCCACTGGTGGTTCGAACGCTGACGCCGCGGGGAGGCGGTCAGAGCCAGTTCCAGCGAGGGACCGGCCAGATGATCACACGGGCCTGGCCGACGACCGAGCTCACCGGGACGGGCCCGTTGTCACGCGAGTCGGCGGAGCCGCCGCGGTGGTCGCCCATCACCCACAGCATGCCCTCGGGGACCTTCACCGGACCGAACGAGCGGTGGTCGTCCTGGTAGACGTAGGGCTCGTCGAGCGGCTTGCCGTCGACCGTGACGCGGCCGGCGTCGCAGCACTCGACGGTCTGGCCCTCGACGGCGATGACGCGCTTGATCAGGTCTTCACGGGGCCAGTCGCCGGTGCCGTGGAAGACGATGATGTCGCCGCGCTCGGGGTCGCCGAAGTGGTAGCCGAGCTTCTCGACCAGCACCCTGTCGCGCGTGCAGTCCTCGCAGCCGTGCAGCGTCTTCTCCATCGACCCGGAGGGGATGTAGAAGGACTGCACGACGAACGTACGGATCAACAGAGCGAGGACGACCGCCGTCACCAGCAGGAACGGCAGTTCACGGAAGAACGACTTCTTAGGCGGTGCAGAGGTCACGGGCCCACCCTAGATCGTGCGAGCGTAACGGGTGAATAAAGGGCTCAGGCCAGATCGGCCTCTTTCGCGGCACGGCGGCCCTGCTCCCACCCGTCCAGGTCCTGGATCCTGCGGCCCCGCACGGTTCTGGCGGCGGGGAAGAGCCGTTCCACGGCGGTGTCGACCGCCTGGTCGCGGCGGGCCAGGACGGGGAGGAGGTCCTCGGTGACCTCGTCCTCGCCGGCCCGGGCCAGGCGTTCGCCGATGTGGTGGGCGAACGAGGTGAGGAAGCTCTGGCGGAAGCGCTTCTTCGAGCCGTTCTTGGGCATCGCGGTGTCGGCCTGCAGCAGGAGAGAGGTGTAGAGGAGCTCCACGGCCTCCAGGTCGGCCGGGTAGCCCAGGACCGTGGAGAAGCCCAGGTCGGACTGCCAGACGGCGCGGCAGCGGTTGGCTTCGGCGACCACGTGCAGGAGGGTGGCCTTGGCCTCCTCGTAGGGGCCCTCCACGGGGAGGCGGACGCCGGTGGGAGCGTCGCCGGGAGCCTCCAGGGCCGCTTGGTCGAGGCTGTGGCGGGTCATCAGCCGTTGGGCGCCGGCCACCAGGGCCTCGGCCTCGGCGGGGTACTGGGTGGACTCCGCCTTGGCCAGCAGGGCGCGGACGCGTTCGAGAGCGGGGTGGGCGGGCGCCGCCGTACGGGAGAGCACGGCGATCTTCGGCAGCCGGCGGAGCTCGCACAGGACGTCGACGAGCCGGCTGACGGCGGTGAGCCGGTCGCGGTCGCCCAGCCCGTCGGCGTCCAGCAGGGCGGCGTGCGCGGGCGAGTGGAAGCGGGTGAGGTGGCGGCGGAGGTCCTCCGGCTGCCAGCCGCGGTCCGCGGCGGCGCGGACCGCGCGTTCCAACGCGGCGAGAAGCCGCCCTTCGGCCGCGCCGTCCGCCGACAGAAGAGCGATGGAGGTGTCCCGGCTCCGCAGGTCGTCCGTGAACTGGGCGTCCATCGCCGCGGTGATCAGTTGCTCCGTACCGTCCACGAACTCATGGTCTCATTGCTCTTTTCTGCCCATCCGCTTTGCCCTAGGGTGCGCCGGGAACAAGACACGTTGAGGAGACGACATGCGCACAGCGGCAGCGGCCGGGACATTCATTCTCGGTGCGGCGACGGTGGTGGCGATGACCGGCACGGCGGCCACCGCGGCGCCGAAATGCTGGACGGGCTCCTGGAAGGTGACCTCGGCCAACGCGGACCTGGACAGCGAGAACCTGAAGTTCGCGCTGAAGGGCGGCAGCGGGATCAAGCTCAAGCTCGCCAAGGACGGCAAGGCCACCTACGACTTCACCGGCTCCAAGCCGCTGGTCGGCTCGGGCACCGTCAAGGGCGTGCCGACCCAGGCGACGCTGTCGCTGACCAAGAAGCTCACGATCAAGAACAAGATCACCGGTTCGGCCAAGGGCCGGATCATCGGCAAGCCCAAGAGCGCGAAGGGCGACGCGACGCTGACCGTGACCTCCGGCATGGTGGTGCAGAAGCTCAACGTGCCCCGCGAGGTGCGCCGCAACGGCGACATGGGCGTGGTGCCGCGCGCCGCCGGCTACACCTGCAAGGGAAGGACCCTCACCATCCGGCAGACGGTGAAGCGGGCGGACCTGGTCTCCAAGACCGTGTGGAGGCTGAAGCGGGCCTGACGCCCGTCAGCTCTGCTCCGGTGAGAGCACGCCCTCCGACTCGCTGATCTCCAGGACCGCCTCGACCGGGTCGATCTCCAGGATCCGGTCGACCAGCCCCAGGATGTCGTCCGGGCTGATCAGCCAGCGCAGGGCCGTCGCACCGGTGGCGTCGGCGATGATCTGGTCCTGTTGGGCCTCCCGCTCCTCGGCGTCCAGGTCACGTGCCCGCAGATCGGCGAGTGCCGCGTTCTGCAGCGCCTCCGTGTCGGTGACCTCGACCATCAGGTCGAGCGAGACACGGAGGTAGTTCCCGGTGTTCGTTTGATTACCCACGGTTCGATGTTATCCCCGTCCCTCGGCCTGCCGCCGGTCCGACAGCTCACCGTGGCCGAGAGCGGCCTGATCGGCGGCGGCCCGGCCGTGCAGCCAGCCGTCCGTGTTGGTGGGAGCGCCGCCACGGTAGCGGCGAAGCTTGGGGAAGAGCTCCGCGACGGACTGCTCCACCGCCGCGTTGCGGGACGCCAGGACCGGGCTCAGATCGGCTGACGCGTTCTCCTTCACCACGCGTTCCGTCGCCTCTCTGAGACGTTCGCCTATGCGGAGCGCGTACGCCGACAGGAACGAATGGCGGAAGGACTTCGTCCGGGACCGTCCCGACGCGTCCTGCCGGCTGCCCGCCTGGAGCATCGCGGACGTCGCCTGGACGAGCAGGGACGTGAACAGCAACTCCACCGCGACGAGGTCCGAGGGGAAGCCCAGCACCGTCGCCTCCCCTCGTTCGCGGTGCCACACCGAGCGGCAGCGGTTCGCCTCGGCCACCACGTGCAGCAGCATCGCCTTGGGGCCCGCGTAGGGGTGGGTGACCGCGACCGGCCTGCCGTCCGGGCGCGTCCCGCCGAGCCCCGCCTCCACCAGGGCCTCGTCCAGGTTGTAGCGCGCGATCAACTCCTGGGCCCGCGCGGTGAGCGCCTCGGCCTCCTGCGGGAACTCGGTCGACTCCGCCTTCTGCAGCAGAGCGCGCACCTTTCCCAGCATCCGTTGATCCATGGCCTCACCCTCCCACCCTCCACCGACACTCTCGGCCGCCGCCCAGCCTGCCCGGAGTCAGCACGACCACGTGCGGAGATGGTGCACCCTTGACGGGTGGAAGCTCGGGGCACGCTTGATGCGGGGAAGCAAAGCGGACGTGACGGACTGAACGAGCTCGCGATCAGTGAACGGTTCCGCCTGTTCAACTTCACGCGGCGTGACGACCACCTGGCGTACCTGTGGGTGCTGCGCGCGATGGACAGGCTCCGCTCGGTGCACCAGGTGCGTGTGCACACGGAGCAGGTGGCGGCGGCGCTGAACGAACTCGTCATCGCGCACGAAGGAGTCCTCGGCGAGGGGGATGGCGGCACGTGGGACAGGCTCGACGAACGGAGCCTGCGGGACAGGCTGGACGCGCTGGCGGAAGACGGGGTCGTCCACAGGCTGGAGGACGCGTCTCGGGCGGGAAGCCTCGCGCGTTACCGCAACCGTCAGTCCGTCTACCAGTTCAGCGAACTGGGGTACCGGGCCTACACGGCCGTCGAGCAGGTGCTGGCGGCCAGCGCCCGGGACGCGAACCTCTCGAAGCTCGTGTTCTCCGACGTCCTCGACGACCTGAGGGCACTCGCGGTCGCGAACCGCGACGGCGACCGGGACCAGGTGTACCGGCGCATCAGCCGCCTGGACGCGGCGATGGAGGACATGGCGCGACGGTCGGCGCAGTTCCACGTGACGCTGGGCGAGATCATCCGTTCCACGGACACGTCCGCGGAGACGTTCCTCGCCTACAAGAACTCCCTGCTCACGCACATGAGCGACTTCATGACGGAGCTCGACAGACATCTTCCCCGGCTGGCCGAAGCCGTCCAGGAGGTCGAGGAGACCGGCGTCTACACGCTGCTGTCGCGCGCGGCGGACGCGGACGAGCGGCTGTTCCTCCTCACCAGCGAGAAGATGGAGGACTGGCAGCGGCGCTGGGCGTCGTTGCGGGAGTGGTTCTCCCCGCAGGATTCCAAGGCCGTGGACCTGCGCGAGGCCACCCGTACGGCGGTCTCGGCCGTCATCGCGCTGCTGAGGCAGATCACCGAGGCGCAGCGCGGCGGCGTCAACCGCTCCACGCAGCTGCGCCACCTCGCCGAATGGGTCTTCCGCACGCCGGACGACGAGGCCGCGCACGCATTGATGTCCGCGGCCTTCAACCTGCGTTCCGCCCGACACCTCGGGGGCGCACATGACGACGACGAGCAGATCTCCTCGCGGGCGAGCTGGTGGGACGCGCCGGGCATCGAGCTGTCCATCAGCCTTTTCCGGACGGGCAAGGCGCCCACCCAGGGGCTGCCGCAGCCGGTGAAGGTCAACCGGGGGATACGGGCGGAGCTGCGCAAGACGCAGTTCGAGCAGCGGTCCGTGGACAAGCGCGCGGCGGCGTCGCTCGTCCGGCGGGGAGCCCACGACCGGGTGCTGGACGAGGCGGAGACCCGGGTGGTCCTGAAACTGCTGACCAGGGCGCTGGAGGCCCGTACGGTCGTCGCCGGGAGGGTCTCCCACGGGGCGGGCGCGGACGACGCCGTGGAGCTCAGGCTCATTCCGTCAGAGGCGGGGTCTACGGTGCGTACCGAAGCGGGCACACTGCACCTTCCCGGATTCCGATTGGAGGTCGGCTGACGTGACCGACACGCCCGACCCGGTGGAACCGGCCGACCTGGGGGACTACCAGCGGGCCGTGCGCCAGATCCTGACCCGGGATCTGATCACCGCGACGCGGCCCCGCCCCGGGGTGCTCGACCAGGTGCTGCCCTGGTCCGACCGGCTCGTCCACGACTTCCGCGAGCTCTTCGGATACCAGCTGATCGCGACGACGCACATGGTGCGGCTGGTGCGGAGCCTCGACGCCTTCGACGCGACGCAGGGGCAGCTGTTCGCCAAGAACCGCAAGCCGTTCGACCGGCGGCGGCTGGCGTACCTGTGCCTGGTGCTGGCGACGTTCCAGCGCTCCCGGGTGGAGATCAGCCTCGCTGACCTCGTCCGGCTGGTCACCCCGATGGCGAACGGCGTCGAAGGGCTGGGGTTCGAGCCCACCGTGGCCGCGCACAAGGCCGCGCTCGTCGACGCGATCGACTGGCTGGTCGACCACGGGGCGCTGCGCCTGTCGGACGGCTCGCTGGAGGCGTGGGCGCGCGACGACCGCACGGGCGACGCGCTCTACGACATCGACCACGAGATCTGCACGGTGCTGTTCAAGCCGGCGCGTCCCGTCCAGCACCTGACGAGCGCGGCCGGGCTGCTGCACACCGGGATGCCGGACGTCATGCGCGAGGCGCGGCGCCTGCTCGTGGAGCATCCGGTCGTGTACTTCTCCGAGGTGCGGCCCGAGCTCGCCGAGGTCCTGCCCCGCGCGGCGGAGGAGCTCGCCCGGTTCACCGGGCTGGGCGTGGAGTGCCGTGCCGAAGGGGTCATGCTCGCGGACGCGTCCGGACGGTTCACCGACCGGCCGTTCCCCGGGCAGGGCGGGGCGGTGAACCGGGCGGCCGGGCTGATCCTGGCCGCGATCGCCGACCTCGTGGAGGAAGGCGGCCTGGAGAGGCTCGCCCTCCCGGACGCCTCCGCGGCTTCCGCCGGGGAGGGCCTGCTCGCCCGGATCGACGCGGCGCTGCCGGAGCACGGCGTCGTCACCGGCCTGGCCTGGACACCGCCCGAGACGAGGCCCGCCCTCACCCCCGCCCAGCCCGAAGAGCTGTGGTTCGTCCCGCAGGACCGGCTGGACGGGGTCATCAAGGAGCTGTACGCCGAGTTCGGGGCCGCGTCCTTCACCGGCGTCTGGCAGTCCGATCCGTCCGGCCTGCTCGCCGCCGCCGTGGCGTTCCTCTCCGACCTGCGGCTGCTCCGCCGCGCGCCCGGCGGCGTCCTCGTGCTCCCCGCGGCCTTCCGTTACCGCAACATCACCCTCGCCCTCCCCGAGCGGGGGCAGCTCAGCCTGGAGGAAACACCCGCATGACCCGCTTCAAGCCCTCGCGCGCGGGAGTGATCAACCTGTGGGACTACGTCGACGAGGAGTTCGTCTTCGCCGACGGGCGGCTGGTGCTGCGCGGGCACAACGGCTCGGGGAAGACCAAGGCGCTGGAGGTGCTGTTCCCGTTCGTGCTCGACGGGGTGGCGGACGCGCGGCGGCTCGACCCGTTCTCCGGTGACAACCGGACCATGAAGTCGAACCTGCTGTACCGGGGGCAGGAGTCCGAGCACGGCTACGTGTGGATGGAGTTCCTCGCCCCGTCCGGGGAGACCGTCACCCTGGTGATCGGCCTGCGCGCCCACCGGCACCGGGACGGCGTCGTCACCTCCTTCTACGTGACGTCCAAGCGGCTGGGCGTGGACTTCGGCCTCCTGACGGTGGACGGACGCCCCCTCACCGACCGCCGCCTCCGTGAGGCGCTGGAGCCCGGCTCGTACGCCAAGACCGCCACCGAGTACCGCGAGCTCATCGACAACCGCCTGTTCGGGCTGGGCCGCGAACGTTACAACCAGCTGCTCGACCTGCTGCTGGCGCTCCGCCGCCCCCTGCTGGCCAAGGACCTGGACCCCGCGAAGGTCTCCGCCACCCTGACGTCCGGCCTCAGCCCCGTGGACGAGGCGCTCGTCGACCAGGCGGCCCGCGACTTCGAGAACCTCGCCGCCGTCCAGCGGCTCCACGACGACCTGAGCCACGCCAACGACGCCGTCCGCGTCTTCCTCGACCACTACCGCGAGTACCTCCGCGTCCACACCCGCTTCCACCTGGACCGCGTCGACGCCCGCACCGTCCAGGCCGTCACCCATGGCACCGCCCTGCGCCGCGCCGTCGCCGAGGCCGCCCGGGCCGCCGCCGCCAAGCAGGCCGCCGAGCTGTCCCGGGACACCGCCGCCGAGCACCTGACGAAACTCACCACCCGCCTGGAGACCCTCAAACAGCACGACGCCTACCAGGCCCAGTCCGACCTGGACCACCTCCGCCACCAGATCACCGAGACCACCGACCACCTGACGAAGGAACTGGCCCGCCTCACCAACTCCCGCCGCCACGCCTCCACCCTCCGCGCCGAAGCCGAGTCCGCCGCCACCCGCCTCACCGCCAGGCGCACCGCCCTCGCCCACCACCGGACCGACCTCACGGAAGCCGCCCACACCGCCCGAATCCACACCGAACCCGCCTCGTTCCGCGCGGTGCGGGCTGAGAACTCCCCAGAAGGGGACACGGAGGGGCCCGCTGACGCCGCGGAGGCTCGGTGGAGGCAAGAGCTGGACTCGGTTCGGGCCCGGGCCGCGGTGCGGCGGGAGGACGTGGCCGAGGTCCGCCAGGACCTGGCGGAGTCGGAGAAGGCCCGGGAGGCGTGGCGAAGAGCCGAGGACGGGCTGGGAGAGGCCCGGGAGCGGCTTTCGCGCGGGGAAGAGGAGGTCGCGCAAGCCGAGGAGGCGCTGCGGGAGGCTCGTGAGCGGGCCGCCGCGCGACTGAAGGAGTGGGTCTCCCGATGGGGCGGGGCGACCGGGATCGCGTCGGAGCCGCTGGCGGAAGTCCTGGAACGGGCGGGGGAGCCCGGGGCCGCGACGCTGGGAGAAGCGTTCGCGGAGCTGACCGAAGAGCTCCGGACCGAGACGATCACAGGGGTGGCGGAGCTCAGGGCGCGGGCGGAGGCCGTCGCGGAAGGGCTGCGCGGGCTGGCGGAGGAACGGGCGGAGATCGCGGCGGAGCGGGATGACGCGCCGCCGGTCGCGGCGGGGACCGAGCGGGAGGGACGCGAAGGGGCGGCCTTCTGGCAGCTGGTGCGGTTCGCCGACGGACTGAGCGACGAGGAGGCGGCGGGGCTCGAAGGAGCCCTGGACGGGGCGGGGATCCTCACGGCCTGGGTGCATCCGGACGTGAAGGAGACACTGCGGGCTTATGAGGCCCGGACGGCGGACGGGTTCCTGCTGCCGGGGGAGCCGGTACGGGGGCGGTCGCTGGCGGACGTACTGCTGGCCGAAAGCCACGAGGCCGTGCCGGTGGAGGCCATCGAGGCGGTGCTGGCGTCGGTCGCGCTGGTCGACGGCGACGACCCGGCGGAGCCGGGCGTCAGCCTGCGCGGGCAGTTCGCGTTCGGGGTGAGAGCGGGAACCCGGCCCAAGGAGAGGCCCGAGTACATCGGAGCCACCTACCGGGCGCAGCGGAGACGGGCCCGGCTGGAGGCGTGCGACGCGGCCGCCGGACGGCTGAAGGCGGAGCAGGAGGCCGTCCGATGCGAGCAGGAGCGGCTGCGAGGCGTGCTGGACGACCTGTCGGCGGCGCGGCGTGCGCTGCCGGACGTCGAGCCGGTGCTGCGGGCGCTCAAGGAGGTGGAGCGCGGAGCGGTGCTGCTCGGGCAGTCCCGTGAGGGCGCCTCGGCGGCGCGCAGGGTACTGGACGAGGCCGCCACCGCGATGGAGACGGCGGAGCGCCGGGTGCGGCAGGCGGCGGCCGAACGGGACCTGCCCGCGACGGAGGAGGGCCTGGCCGCCGTCGCGCGGGCGGTCGACGACTTCGTGGCGGCGGGGGAGCTCCTCGCCCGCGAGCGGGAGGACATCGCGGAACTCGAACGGGACCTGGCCTCGCGCTGGGACACCGTCGAACGGCTGGAGGCGCAGGACCGGGAGGACGAGGAGTCCCTCGCCGAGCGGCGCGAGTCGCTGGCCGTCCTGGAGGAGCGGCTGGCGGCGCGCACGGAGGCGCTGGGCTCCTCGCTGAAGGAGATCCTGCGGCAGGTCGAGGAGACCGAGCGGGAGATCAGGGAGGCGGGGGCGGAGCGGGCCCGCCACGAGGCGGTGGTCGCGGCCGAGCACGACGCGCTGGTCAAGGCGCGGGCCGCCGCCGAGCACGGGGAGCTGGCGCTGGCCGAGGCCTGGGACGTCCTGCTGGAGCAGCTCGCGGCGTTCGCCCCGTTCACCCGCTCCGGGCTGAGGCAGGTCCTCGGCGTCGAGCCGGCCGCGCTCTGGCCGGAGCACTGGGCCTCCGCCGAGGAACTCGGCGCCCGCACCGTCGAGCTCATCGTCGCGGGCCGCGAACCGCAGGAGGCGGTCCGCGAGGTGCTTCCGCCCGCGGCGGCGGAGATCCTCGACGCCTACCGCGCCGCGCTCCCGGCGGGCCGCCCGGTCGGCGAGAACGCCCGCAAGGCGACACGCGACGCGATGTCCGACGCGTTGAAGGAGTTCAGCGACGCGCTGGACCAGTGCGAGGAGGACTACCGCCTGGATCTGGACGCCGGGGAGGTCGTCACGGTCCAGGTCGTCGACGTGGAGGGCCGGGGCCCGGTCCCCGCGTTCGCCGACCGGATCGCGGGCCGCCTGGTCGAGCAGGGCCTCCTGCTGGACGAGCGGGAGCGCACCGTCCTGGAGGACGAGCTGCTCAGCAGCCTGGCCCAGCAGATCCACGACAGGGTCCAGCTGGCGAGGGAGCTGGTGCGCGGCATGGACGCAGACACCCGTTCCCGCCCGATGTCCACCGGCAGCACCGTCGGCATCCGCTGGGTGCGTTCCGACAAGCTCGACGAGCGGCAGCGCGCCGTCGCGAACCTGCTCACCAGGGACGCGGAGGCGCTCGGCCCCGACGGTCTGGCCGAGCTGAGGGGGCTGCTCCGCGAGATGATCCGCGCCCACCGCGCCCGGCACACCCGGGCGAGCTACCTGGAGGCGCTGCGGGCGGTGGTCGACTACCGGACGTGGTTCGAGTTCCAGCTCCGCCTGGCCGAGCCCCACGGCGAGGAGGTCACGCTGACCCGCGCCAAGCACTCGCAGATGTCGGGCGGTGAGAAGTCCGCGGCCATCCACCTGCCGCTGTTCGCCGCGGCCAACGCCCTCTACTCGTCGGCGAAGGACACCTGCCCCCGCATGATCGCGCTCGACGAGGCGTTCGCCGGCATCGACGACCGCTACAAGCCCGAACTCCTCGGCCTCACCGTGAAGTTCGACCTGGACGCCTTCATGACCGGCCATGACCTGTGGGCCTCCTACTCGTCCGTCCCGATGGCCGCGCACTACGACATGCACAGCGACAAGGCCTCCCACACCGTCTCCACCATGCTCGTCCTGTGGGACGGCGCCGCCCTCCTGGACGCCGACGCCGCCTACTCCGGCAACGACGCCCTGGCCGAGACCCTCCTGGGCTTTCCGCCCAGCCGCCGTTCCCCCGCGGAGTCCGGCCTTCTGGCCTCCCTCGCCGAGGACTGACGGCCGTGGCCGCCTCGGCAGGGCGGGTGAGGTGAGAGGTGGCTCCCAGGGGGCAGGAGCCACCTCTCGCGCGGTCAGGGTGTGAAGACGCCGAGCTTGAAGAGACGGCCGAGGATGGCGTTCTTGCCCCGGCCGAACTGGGCGGTGAGGGACTCCAGGGGCTCGTTCCGGCCGATGAGGTCGAGGAGGCGGGCGTCCTCGTCGGGCGTCCACGGGGTGTAGGCGTTGGGGTGGCGTTTGCGGAGCTCGGTGACGGAGCGGCGGGCCGGGAGGTCGATCACCGCGAGGTCTCCGAGGGAGATCTCACCCACGACGGCGCCCTTGTCCAATGCTCTTAAGGTGCCGTCGCCGATGACGAGTTTGTCGGCGGAGAGGTCGAGTTCGCAGACCTGTCGGCCTTCGTGCTCCTGCGGCCTGGTGAAAGTCAGGTGGATGTCCATGGCGCCAGCATGCGACGTCCCGAACAAGATCGCTTAACCGCCTGTGGACAAGTCCGGGTAGTGGGCTCGCCGACTCCTCTCGGGCGGGCGGCTCGCTCGAGAGAGGGAGGGAAACCCCCCGGAAGGGGCAGAAGAGGGGCCTGCCCCGGGCGTGATGTGCGGTCGGCGGCCGGTGAAGGAAGTTGAGGGCCGGTCGACTTCCAGGAGGACGCATGAGACCGGTGAGGGAAGTGGCGGCGGTCACGGCGGCCGCTGTCGCCTTGGGGGCGCTGCTCCCGGCAGGGGCCGTCGCGAGTGA
Source organism: Actinocorallia sp. B10E7 (assembly GCF_039871655.1). Lineage (NCBI taxonomy): Bacteria > Bacillati > Actinomycetota > Actinomycetes > Streptosporangiales > Thermomonosporaceae > Actinocorallia > Actinocorallia sp. B10E7. The sequence goes on along the minus strand of NZ_JBDPLZ010000008.1, from coordinate 263,577 downwards.
ACGGCGGGAGCCCGGCACCGGGCAGGAGCCTGGGGCCGTGCGGGAGCGGGGTGAGCTGCTGTCCGCGAAGAAGCTCAAGAGTTACACCGCCGCCCAGGTGAAGAAGCGGCTCAAGACCGAGGGGTTCGACTCCGAGAAGGTCAAGTACGGCGTCGACACCTACCGGCTCGTCTACCGGACGGTGGACGGGTACGGGAAGCCGACGAAGGCGAGCGGCCTCCTGGTCGTTCCGAGGAGCGAGAACAAGCGCCTCAAGCTCGTCTCCTACGCCCATGGAACGACGAACTACCGCCCTGACGCCCCCTCCACCTCTCCGGGGGACGGTTTCGTGCAGGGCGCTCCTCTCACCTATGGGACGGCAGGCTTCGCGACCACGGCTCCCGACTACCTCGGGCTGGGTGTGGGCCCCGGTACGCACCCGTGGATGGACGTCCGTACCGAGACCACCGCTTCACTGGACATGCTCCGTGCCGCCCGCGAATTCCTGCCGCGCAAGGGCCGTACGGCACGCCGCGACGTCTTCGTGACGGGCTTCTCGCAGGGTGCTTCGGCCGCGCTGGGTCTGGCCCGTGAGCTCCAGAGGGGCAAGAAGTGGTTCCGTCTCCGTGCCGTCGTCCCCATCAGCGGCGCGTACGACATCCAGGGAGTGCTGCTCCCGTCGATGCTCAAGGGCAAGACGCCGCCGAAGCTGGCGGTGGCTTATACGTCGTACTTGTTGGTCTCCTGGAACTGGAAGGCCTCCATCTACGACCGTCCCGAAGAGGTCTTCAAGCAGCCGTACGCGAGCCGTGTGGAGAAGTACTTCGACGGCTCCACTCCGGGTGAGGTCATGCTCCAGGGGCTCCCCGACACGTTGGCCGAACTGCTCACCCCACGAGGCTTCGCGTTGCTGGAGAAGCCTTCCGGAAGGTTCGCGAAGGCGCTCCGCGAGGAGGATACGATCTGCCGGAACTGGGCGCCCGAGGTGCCCGTCCGCCTCTACTACGAGCCCCGCGACGAGCAGGTGGACCAGGCCGGAAGCACTTCGTGCCACGCCTGGCTGAAGTCGACTCTGCGCAGGCTGCCCGCCACGGCCTACGGGGGCTCGCCTCACCTGGGTTCGAACCTCGCCGGAACGGCCAAGGCGGTCCGCTGGTTCGCGTCCTTCTGAGTGAGGTCAGGAGTCGGAGTCCCGCTGCGAGGCGGAGAAGAGGGAGAACAGCGGGAACAGCCGCGCACGCCGTTTGATCTGGCCGCGGGCCCTGGCCATCAGCTCCGGAAGGGGCGGTTCGGGCTCGTCGGCCGTTCTCGGGTGGGCGAGGAGCGTCGGCTCGGGGCGTCCGCGCAGGGTGACGGCCTGCCCCGCCTCCCAGCGGAAGGCCTCCAGCGGGTCGCAGTCCTCCAGCGCCTCGGCGGAGGCCAGGATCCGCAGGGGGGAGGCCGTCTTCGCCAGGTCGCTGAGCCGTGCCGCCTCGTTCACGGGGTCGCCGATGACGGTGTACTCGAATCGCTGCTCGGCCCCGATGTATCCGGCGACGACGGTTCCGACGGAGACGCCGATCCCGGCGGTCACCTCGGGCACTTCCAGCGGCAGTCGGGTGGCCATCTCCCGTCCGGCCGCGAGGGCGTGGCCGCCGGCCTGCTCCAGCGGTGTGGGGGCGCCGAAGATGGCGAGTGCGGCGTCGCCTTCGAACTTGTTGATCCACCCGCCGTTGCGGTTCACGCAGTCCACGACGACGCCGAAGAACAGGTTGAGCAGTGTGACGACTTCGTCCGGGGGGCGTTCGGCCGCCATCTTGGTGGATCCGGCGAGGTCGACGAAGAGCACGGCGACCTCCTTGACCTCGCCGCCGAGTGAGATATCGGAGTTGAGCGCCAGTTGCGCGACGTCGCTACCGACGTGGCGGGAGAAGAGATCCTGCAGCCGTTCGTGTGCGCGCAGCCCCGTGACCATGCTGTTGAATCCGGCCTGCAACTGCCCGAGCTCGCTCGCGTCGTAGACGGTGATGCTCGTGTCGAGGTCGCCTTTCGCGACCCGTGCCATGCCGTCGCGGACGTTTCTGATCGGGTCTCCGACGGCCCGTGCCGCCTCGTACGTCACCAGGAAGCTGACCGTCAGTGCCACTACGCCCAGGCCGAGGCTTGAGCGCGCGACTTCGAACCGGTCGAAGTTCGGGTCGGTGAGGGCGACGATCGCGATGACGACCAGGCCGAGCAGCGGGACCGCCGTGCCGAGCGCCCAGGCGAGCATCGCGCGGGTCGTCACGCGCGACATCAGGTGTTCGCGCGGGGGCTTCGTGGCCAGGACGAGGGCCGCCGCGGGACGCAGCAGGCGTTCGGCGAGCAGGTACACCGTCGCCATCGTGGTGATCGCGCCCAGGAGGCACGTCATCGACACCTTGAGGGCCATCAGAGGGCCGTAGGTGGCGTTGAAGGCGGTCCACCCCACGGTGCCGACCCCCCACAGGACGGCCTGGATGAGGGTGAGCCGCGCGGGGCCGAGGAGGACCGCGTGGCGTTGTTCCCTGTCGGGTTTCCTCTGTTCCTGGACGAGTCGCCGTACGGGGGCGAAGACCTTGAGTCCCCACCACACCGCGATCGGCCCCGCGACCACCGGGTAGGCCAGGAACGCGAGCAGGTTGATCAGGTCGACGTTCCGGTGGGCCTGGTCGACTTCGTCGGGGTTGGGCAGCAGCACGAGCACGAAGATCAGTACGACGATGCCGCCGATGCCGTTGGCGACGGTGACGACGGTGGCCAGCAGCCAGCGCACCCGCAGTTCGAGGCCGGTCTTGGGCGCGCCGGGGATGGCGGCGAGCCTCGCCCCGAGGGCGTCCCCCAGGGCGTCGAGGCCCTGTGCCATCTGATCCCGGTTCACCCGTCACCTCCGCCGCGCGTCACTCTACGCACCCCCCGGATCCGGACGAAAGCGATAAGGCACATTCAGAGACTGCTCTGTGGACGGCGTCCGACGCTATGACGCACAACACAGGATGCCTGTTCCTTTTGTCCAACTACGCGAAAGTAATATGCCGTGGAATCTGTAGGAAGGCATGTCATGACCGCTTCGCCCGCCACCACCCCTCCTCCGGACGCTTCCGTGCCGGACCAGCGGCTCGAGAACCTCAACCCGGAAGACCTCCTGGGCACCGGTGTCTACGAGGGCTGCTTCGGCTGCGGCAAGGACCACGCGTCCGGGCTGAGGTTCGAGCGGACGGGCAAAGACGGTCAGGCCGTCTACGGGAACTTCACCGTCACCGGGGACCACCAGGGCTCGCCCGGTCTGGCGCACGGGGGCCTCCTCGCCACGGCCATGGACGAGATCCTCGGCACGGCCGCCTGGAGCCTGGGGCGCATGGCGGTCACGGGTCGGCTCGAGACCGACTACCGGCTCCCCGTGCCGGTCGGCAGCGTCGTCCACCTCAAGGCGTGGTGCACGGGTGTCGACGGCCGCAAGATCTACCTTCAGGGCGAGGGCCGTCTCGGCTCCCCGGACGGCCCGGTCGTCGTCCAGGCCGCCGCGCTGTTCCTGGAGGTCCCTCGTGAGCACTTCTTCGGGGAGCGCTGACGAAGCGGGGCGGGGGCGCTACCGTGCGGGTATGCGGCTCACCGGAATCATCGCTCCTGACCGTCCCCTCCTGGTCATGGCCGCCGAGGAGGAAGCGGTCCACCTGAATCACGGCCTTCCACTCCTCCTCACCGGCATGGGGAAGGTCAACGCGGCGGTGGCCGTGGCGAGGGTCCTCGCCTCCCACCGCCCCTCCGAGATCATCAATCTGGGCACGGCCGGCGCACTCAAGCCCGGGATCAAGGGCACCCACGAGATCTCCCGGGTCCTGCAGCACGACCTGGACGGCGAGACGCTCGAGGCGCTGACCGGCCGTCCCACCGGCCTTCCCCTCGATCTGAGGCCCGAGGGCCCGGTCCTGGCCACCGGCGACGCCTTCGTCTCGTCCGAGACGGTCCGCGCGCGCCTGGCCGCGCAGGCCGACCTCGTGGACATGGAGGGCTACGCGGTGGCGTCCGCGGCCCGTGCCGCCGGCGTCCCCGTCCGGCTCGTCAAGCACGTCAGCGACACCGCGGACGAGGAGGCGGCCATGACGTGGCGGGATTCGGTGGAGTCCTGCGCCCGCGACCTGGCCGCCTGGGTCACCACCCACCTGTGACGAGGGCGCGTCCTGCTCCGCGGGGCGACGGAGCAGGACGCGCGACGGATTCGGACTCCGGCGGACGGCTCCCGGGACGGGAAGGTCAGGCGACGGGTTCGAGTTCGCGGGCCTCCTCCCGCACCTCCTCCTCGCCGGGGAAGCGGTGGGACCAGTGGCGGACCGCGCTGATCAGGCCCAGGGCCGCGACGGCGGTGATGAGGAGCAGCGCGGGACGGAAGCTGCCGGGCATCTCCCCGCGGGTGACGGGGGAGTCGGAGACGACGGCCGTGGTGACGGCCAGCACCACCGCGCCGCCGATCTGGAAGGACGTCTGCACCAGGCCGGAGGCCAGCCCCTGCTCGTGGTCGGCCACTCCCGCGGTCGCCTGGGAGTTCAGCGAGCTGAAGGCCAGGGCGAAGCCGGCGCCCAGCAGCAGGGCGGTGGGCAGGATGACGGTGCCGAAGCGGGGCTCGGCGTCCGCCCGCAGGAAGAGCGCGTAGGCCGCGATGAAGGACGCCATGCCCAGGGTGATCAGACGGGCCGGCCCGTAGCGGGTGATCAGCCTGCCCATCGTCGAGCCGGAGAAGGCCACGATCAGCCCGGCGGGCAGCAGGGCCAGCGCCATCTCCAGCGGCGACCATCCCAGGATGTTCTGCAGGTACTGGGCGACCAGGAACTGGAAGGCGACGTAGGAGCCGAAGACCGCCATCGCCGACAGGTTGGCGCTGACCAGCAGCCTGTTGCGGAAGATGCCCAGCCGCACCAGCGGGTGCGCCACCCGCCGCTCGACGGCCACGAAGGCGGCGGCCAGGGCGGCGACCAGGGCGAAGGAGCCCAGGGTCCGCGCGGAGGCCCAGCCCGCGTCGGGCGCGCTGACCACGGTGAACACCAGCAGGAGCAGCGCGCCGGTCGAGGTGACCGCGCCGAGCAGGTCGTAGCCGCCCTCGTCCCGCTCGGAGCCGCGCGGGATGAGGTAGTGGCCGGCGACCAGCGCGGCCAGGGCCAGGGGCGCGGGCAGCAGGAACACCACCCGCCAGTCGAACTCCGACAGCAGGCCGCCGAGGATCAGGCCTGAGGAGAAGCCGCTGGCGCCGAAGACGGTGTAGATGCCCAGTGCCCGGTTGCGCACGGGCCCTTCGGGAAAGGTCGTGGTCAGGATCGAAAGGCCCGCGGGGGCGGTGAACGCGGCGGCCACGCCCTTGATGAACCGGGTGGCGATGAGCAGGGTTCCGTTGTCGGTGAACACGCTGAGCACGGAGGCCACGGCGAACACCGCGAGCGCGACGAGCAGCACGCGCCGTCGGCCCAGCAGGTCGGCGGCGCGTCCGCCGAGCAGCAGCAGCCCGCCGTAGCCCAGGACGTAACCGCTGACGATCCATTGCAGTGTCGCGGTGGAGAGCCCCAGGTCCGCCTGGATGGCGGGGAGGGCGACGCCGACCATCGAGATGTCGAGGCCGTCGAGGAAGAGGACGGTGCACAGGACCAGGAGGGTGCCCCAGAGGCGGGGTGACCATCGGGCCTGGGAGGAACGCGTATCAGAGGACTCGTTCACGCTGCCGTGAGAGATCATGGGGCAGAAGTTACATGCACACGCATTCAATGTGCAAGCATTAAATGCGCGTGCATAAGATTCGGTCGCATGGTATTGTGCGGCGCGTGAGCGAAGTCCGCGAACAGGTGGAGGAGTGGCGCGAGCTGGCCCGCCAGGTCGCGGTGCTGTCCTGCCGCCTGGACAAGGCGCTGCACGAGCACGGCCTGGGCATGAGTGAGTTCGAGATCCTCGATCGCCTCGCCGACGACAAGGCGGGGCACGGTCGCGACGGCGGCGAGAAGGGCCTGCGCATTCAGCAGTTGAGCGAAGAGGTGCACCTCACCCAGAGCGCCCTCTCCCGCGCCGTCGCCCGCCTGGAGAAGGAGGGCCTGGTCCGCCGCTCCATGTGCCCCCAGGACCGCCGCGGCGTTTTCGTCGCCCTCACCGACGAGGGCGAACGCCGCTGGGAGAAGGCCCGCCCCTCCCACCGCGCCGTCATCGCCGAGGCCCTCACCCGTTGAACACCGGAAGGCCGCTCCCCGTTACGGAGGGAGCGGCCTTCGCCGTGAGAGGGATCGCGTCGGATCCGGATTCAGATGTGGTCGGCGGGGATGACGCCGAGGCGGCCGGCCCTCCGAGCGGCTAAGGGGCGTCCAGGATCTTCATGAGGGCGCGTAGGCCTTCGAGTACCTCGGTCGAGGTGGGGGCGTTGTCCGGGTCGCTGAGGCACTGGATCATCACGCCCGACACCAGCGCCGTCTGGATCATGCCGAGCGTTCGTGCGGAGCGGTCGGAGACCGTCTCCTCGGGTGTGCTCTCCAGGATTCCGGCCATCCCGCGCCATCCCTGGCTGATGCCTTCCGCCAGCGCGGCGCGCAGTTCGGGCCGCCGTTGCGCCTGCATGAACAGTTCCACGGAGGCCACCCACACGTCCGGACGCTGGTGGAACTGCTCGATGAGGTGGTCCCACATACGCCCGTAGCCCTCCGCCGCGGAGTCGCCGTCCTGGGGGACGAGTGCGCGTCCGGTGCGGGAGCCTTCCTCGTCGAGCAGGGCGAAGAGCGCCTGGTTGAGCAACGCTTCCCGCGATCCGTAGTGGTAGCCGATGGCGGCCATGCTGACGCCCGCCGCGGTCGCGATGTCGCGGACGCTGGTGCGGTCGTACCCCTTCTCGTGCAGCCGGTGGGCTACCCGATCGGGGTGCCGAGCGAGAACGAGGACTGCCTCTACCTGAACGTCACCACGCGGGCCGACGCCAAGGACGAACTCCCGGTGATCGTGTGGATCCACGGCGGCAGCCTGATGTACGGCACCGGCGACATGTACGGGCCCGAACGGATGGCCGCCGCAGGGGCGGTCGTGGTCTCGATGAACTACCGGCTGGGCGTCATGGGTTTCCTGTCCGACCCCTCGCTGAAGGATTCGGGCGGCCTCGGCCTGGAGGACCAGCAGGCCGCGCTCCGCTGGGTTCGCGCCAACGCCGCGGCGTTCGGCGGCGACGCGCGGAACGTGACGATCATGGGGCAGTCCGGCGGTGGGTTCGCTGTGTGCGGCCACCTCGCCTCACCCCTGTCGACGGGGCTGTTCGACTGGGCTGTCGTACAGAGCGCTCCGTGCGCGACGGGTGGTTCACGCACCAGGGCCGAGGCCGAGGCCGACAGCGAGCGGGTGATCAAGGAGGTGGGCTGCGAGACCGACACCGCGGCGTGTCTGCGCGAGAAGTCCGCGGCCGAGCTGCTGGAGGCCTACGGGCCCTTCAACGAGCCACGGCCCGTGACCGGTACCCGCCTGCTGCCGATGGCGCCAGAGAAGGCGCTGCGTACCGGGAGGTTCAACCGGGTTCCGGTGCTCATCGGGGTCAACCACGACGAGGAGCGCGGGATGGTCCTCGGCGAGGAACTGGCGTCCGGGAAGCCGATGCAGCCCGCGGCCTACGAGCCGGCCGTCCGCGAGCGGTTCGGTGCCAAGACCGACGCCGTGCTGAAGCGCTACCCGCTGAGCGCCTTCCCCTCGGCAGGCGAGGCGCTGGCCGCGGTCAGGACCGATTCGACGTGGTCGGCGCCGACGCTGGACACCGCGCGGCTGCTGTCGAAGTGGACGCCGACCCAGGTGTACGAGTTCGCAGAGGCCGACACCCCCTGGTTCGAAGGCTACCCCGAGCCCGGCTTCGAGCCGCGTGCCCAGCACACGGCGGAGTTGGCTTACCTGTTCGACATGGAGCTGTTCGAGAAGCGGACGGACGCGCAGGAGCGGCTGGCCGAGCGGCTGATCGGGGCCTGGGTGGGCTTCGCCGAGTCGGGCAGTACGGACTGGCCGAGCTTCCGTGACGCGGCGGACAAGCGGTACGTGCAGTCACTGACTTCGGGAGGCTGGAAGCGAACGGAGTTCGTGAAGGACCACCACTACCGCTTCTGGACGAATTTCAGCTGGCGCACGACGAAGGCCGCTTCCCCGGTACTCGGGGGAGCGGCCTTCGTCGTGCGGAAGGTCAGATGTGGTCGGCGGGGATGACGCCGAGGCGGCCGGCCTGGAAGTCCTCGAAGGCCTGCTGGAGCTCGGCCTTGGTGTTCATGACGAACGGGCCGTAGTGCGCGATGGGCTCGCCGATCGGCCGGCCTCCGAGCAGGACGACGTCGAGGGCCGACTTGTTGGAGTCCTGTCGGGCGTCGGCGGCCAGGGTGATGCTGGAGCCCTTCCCGAACACCGCGAGCTGCGCGTCCTTGATCGGACGGTCCTGCGTGCCGACGGTGCCGCGTCCCGACAGCACGTACGCCAGCGCGTTGAACGAGGGGTTCCACGGCAGGGTGAGGCGGGCGCCGGGGCTGACCGTCGCGTGGATCATCGTGATCGGCGTGTGGGTGGAGCCGGGGCCGCTGTGTCCGTCCAGTTCGCCCGCGATGACCCGCAGCAGCGCGCCGCCGTCGGGGGTGGTCAGCAGGGTGATGCGGTCGCCGGAGATGTCCTGGTAGCGCGGCGCGATCATCTTGTCCCTGGCGGGGAGGTTCACCCACAGCTGCAGGCCGTGGAACAGGCCGCCGCTCATGACGAGGTGCTCCGGCGGGGCCTCGATGTGCAGCAGGCCCGAGCCCGCGGTCATCCACTGGGTGTCGCCGGGGCCGATCTCGCCGCCGCCTCCGGCGGTGTCGCGGTGGTGGAACTCGCCGTCGATGAGGTAGGTGACGGTCTCGAAGCCGCGGTGGGGGTGCCAGGGGGTGCCTTTCGGCTCTCCGGGCTGATAGTCCACTTCGCCCATCTGGTCCATCATGATGAACGGGTCGAGGTGGCGGGGGTGCACGCCGGCGAAGGCCCGGTAGACGGGGAATCCTTCGCCTTCGAAGCCCTTGGGCGCGTTGGTCACGCCGATCACCGGCCGAGGGGTGTCGTTGACGGGGTCGGGGACGGAGACCCTGGGCAGGGTGAGCGGGTTCTCCACGGTGACGGCCGGCATGAGGCCCTCCTTCTGGCTCGGGTGACGCTGAGGTGACCTGATACCAGCCTCAACAAGTTGAAGTTTAAATTATTCCCCCCGGGTCCGGCGACCCCCGCGCACACGGTTCAGATGGGCACGAAGACGGCAAGCCGTTTCGGGTGCTTCCCGAAGACGATAGGCGGCCGGGCGTCCTGTGTCTCGCCGTCGTGGGCCACCCGCAGGTCGGTGCCCGCTTCGACCGTCAGAGACGATGCGAGCCAGGACTCGTAGTCGGACAGCGGCCACATGTGACCCGTCAGGACGACCGCCAGCGCGCGCAGCCGCCGGAAGCGCTTCCTCACCGACACCAGACGGACGTCCAGGAGTGAGTCGGTGAGGTTGTCGCGTGTGGTCGGAATGGCTCCGCGCATGCCGTACTCGCAGTTCCCGATGAACGCGAGCCACACCTGCCGGGGCATCCCGTCGACGATGACGTTCACCGGAGCGGCCCGCCGCAGCACCCGGAAGGCCGAGACGGCCAGGGCGGGCCACTTGCCGAGCCGCTTCTGCAGCTTCTCCCGCCTGTCCACCAGCTCCGAGTAGGCGCCGAAGCTGGCCGTGTTGAGGAAGGGCACGTCGTTCAACGTGGCGACGTCCACACGTGCCAGGCTGCCGCTCCAGTAGGCGTCCAGCGCGTCCGAGACGGTCTCCACGCCGAGTGTCTTGGCGAAGTGGTTGAGCGTTCCCAGGGGGAAGACGAGGAGGGGGATGTCGTGGCGCAGCGCCGCCGCGGCCCCCGCGCTGACCGTGCCGTCGCCCCCGCAGACGGCGAGGATCTTGGCGCGCCGCGCGGCCTCCTCCAGCTTTCCCTCCAGGTCTCCCTCGCAGTCCGTGAACTCGGCGTGCGGCAGTTCGTTCCGCAGGTCCGCCGCGTCCTCCTCGTCGTGGAAGACCACGACGACGCCCGCGCCCGAGGGGTCCCTGTGCTCGATCACCCGGTCGAGGTTCGCCACGTGGGCGGGTATTTGGACAGGCCACAGCAGCCGCGTCGTCAGTCCCGCGACGGAGCCCGAGAGGATCCCCGCCAGCACGTCCCCCGGATAGTGGGCGCCGGTGTAGACCCGGCTGAAAGCGACGGACGCCGCAAGTCCGAGAACGGGCAGAGACACCCTTTTAGGTGCTTCCAGGAGCATGGCGGTGGCGAACGCGGCGGCCGAAGCCGAGTGCCCGGAGGGAAAGGAGTGGGAGGAGGGGATCCGGTGAATCCGTATCGGCGGCACGTTATGAACGAGAGGCCGACGGCGCCGAAACAACTGTTTACCGACGAGATTGATCGAGGGACTCGCAAGTCCGATCGCGATCACTCCCCGCAACGCCCCCCGGCGCAGCGCGGGAATTCCCGTCAGCCCCAGAGCCCCCGCCAGACCGAACCAGAGCACCCCGTGATCGGCGATCTTCGACAGTCTGGGCAGCACGGATTCCAGCCCCCGCAACCTGGCGGCTGCCACGTTGTCGAACGCCCGACGGTCGATTTCGGCCAGGTCCATGCGCGACGTATCCCCGAAAGGGAACCCTTTCTACCGTGTGAATCGTCACAGCCTGTGTCATCATTCGATGATCTAGACAAGGAAGGGAGCTCCATTTTGACAGTCGAAGGCCTGCTCACCGCTTTCCGTACGGTCGACGCCCAGGAGAAGGGCCGGCTCGACCTCGTCGGTTTCACGCTGGTCCTGGACGAACTGGGCCTGGTCTGGAGCAAGGCCGAGACGCAGGAGCGATTCGAGCGTGCCGATCTCAACCACGACGGATACATCACGTTCGACGAACTCCAGAGGATGCTCGACAACCTCTGAGTCGTCCACAGGTCCAGCCCGCGGAGCGGCCCCGGCTTCATAGACTGGCCGGGTGACTTCCCCCGGCGTGCAGGACGCACTGGACGCGCTCAAGCGCGTCTTCGGCTATGACTCCTTCCGGCCCGGCCAGCAGGAGATCATCGAACATGTCGTCGCCGGCGGCGACGCGCTGGTCCTCATGCCGACCGGCGGCGGCAAGTCCCTGTGCTACCAGATCCCGGCGCTGGTCAGACCCGGCGTCGGGGTGGTGGTCTCGCCGCTGATCGCGCTGATGCAGGACCAGGTGGACGCCCTTCGGGCACTGGGCGTGCGGGCGGCCTTCCTCAACTCCACGCAGAACCTCGACCAGCGGCGCGAGGTCGAGCGGGCGTTCCGCGCCGGAGATCTGGACCTGCTGTACCTGGCCCCCGAGCGGCTGCAGCTGGAGTCCACGGCCCAGCTGTTCGACCAGGGCAAGATCGCGCTGTTCGCGATCGACGAGGCGCACTGCGTCTCCCAGTGGGGCCATGACTTCCGGCCCGACTACCTGGGCCTGTCGATGCTGCACGAGCGCTGGCCGGACGTGCCGCGGATCGCGTTGACGGCCACCGCCACCGAGGCCACGCACACCGAGATCACCGAACGGCTGGGGCTGAAGGAGGCCCGGCACTTCGTCGCCAGCTTCGACCGCCCGAACATCCAGTACCGGATCGTCCCCAAGAACAGCCCGCAGAAGCAGCTGCTGGAGCTGCTGCGCAGCGAGCACCCGGGCGACGCGGCGATCGTCTACTGCCTGTCGCGCGCCTCGGTGGAGAAGACCGCCGACTTCCTGGCGAACAACGGGATCGCGGCAGTGCCGTACCACGCGGGTCTCGACGCCGCGACCAGGGAGCGCCACCAGTCCCGCTTCCTGCGGGAGGACGGCCTGGTGGTCGTCGCGACGATCGCGTTCGGCATGGGCATCGACAAGCCGGACGTGCGGCTGGTGGCTCATCTGGACCTGCCGAAGTCGATCGAGGGCTACTACCAGGAGACGGGCCGGGCCGGGCGCGACGGCCTGCCGTCGACTGCGTGGATGGCCTACGGGCTGGCCGACGTCGTGCAGCAGCGCAAGATGATCGAGTCCTCGGACGGCGACTTCGCCTACCGGCGCGCGGCGACGATCCACCTCGACGCGATGCTGGCGCTGTGCGAGACGGTCTCGTGCCGCCGCGCCCAGCTGCTGGCCTACTTCGGCGAGCGCGGCGGGCAGTCGTGCGGCAACTGCGACACGTGCCTGGCCCCGCCGGAGTCCTGGGACGGCACGGTCGCGGCGCAGAAGTTCCTCTCGGCCGTCTACCGGCTGAAGAACGAGCGCAACCAGAAGTTCGGCGCGGGTCAGATCATCGACATCCTGCTGGGCAAGGAGACCGAGAAGGTCAAGCAGTACCGGCACGACGAGCTGACGGTCTTCGGCGTCGGCGCGGAGCTGCGCGAGGCGGAGTGGCGCGGTGTCGTCAGGCAGCTGCTGGCCCATGGTCTGCTGGGCGTGGAGGGCGACTACGGCACCCTCGTCCTGACGGAGGCGAGCGGCGAGGTGCTCGGCCGCCGCCGCGAGGTCCCGATGCGCCGCGAGCCCGAACGCCCCGCGAAGATCGCCAAGGCGGCGAAGACGGCGCGGACGGCAGCCCCGGTGGAGCTCGCCGAAGAAGCCAAGCCCCTGTTCGAGCGCCTGCGCGCCTGGCGTGCCGCCGGCGCCAAGGAGCAGGGCGTGCCCGCCTACGTGATCTTCCACGACGCCACCCTGCGCGAGATCGCCTCCCGCCGTCCCTCCAGCCTGGAGGAGCTGTCGGGCATCACCGGCGTCGGCGAGAACAAGCTCAACCGCTACGGCGAGCAGATCCTGGAGGTCCTGGCGGATCGGTCCTGATCCGGCGGCCCCCGGAACGCTCCGGCGACGCTGAAGGGGGCGAACCGGTTCAGGGCGACGTCTGGAGGGCGACCCGGGCCAGGAACTCGGCGTTGGACGAGGTCTCCTTGAGCTTGTCCAGGAGGAGTTCGAGGGCCTGGCGGTCGTCGAGGGCGTGCAGGACGCGGCGCAGCCGGCCGGTGAGCTCGTGTTCGGCGGGGGAGAGCAGGAGCTCTTCGCGGCGGGTGCCGGAGGCGGCGAGGTCGATGGCGGGGAAGAGCCGCTGCTCGGCGAGCCTGCGGGACAGGCGGAGCTCCATGTTGCCGGTGCCCTTGAACTCCTCGAAGAACACCTCGTCCATGCGGGAGCCGGTCTCCACCAGCGCGGTCGAAAGGATGGTGAGGGAACCGCCCTCCTCGAGGGCGCGCGCGGAGCCGAAGAACCGCTTCGGCGGGTAGAGGGCGCCCGCCGCGACGCCTCCGGCAAGGATCCTGCTGCTGGAGGGGGCCGCCAGGTTGTACGCCCGGCCCAGCCGGGTGAGGGAGTCCATCAGGATGACCACGTCGCGGCCCTGCTCGGCGAGCCGCTTGGCGCGTTCGACGGCGAGTTCGGCGACGGCGACGTGCTCGGCGGGCGGCCGGTCGAACGTGGAGGCCGCCAGTTCCGCGCCCGGCACCTTGCGCCGCAGGTCGGACACTTCTTCGGGGCGTTCGTCCACCAGCAGCAGGATCAGGTGGCATTCGGGGTGGTTCAGGGTGATCGCCTGGGCGAGTTCCTGAAGGATGATGGTCTTTCCGGCTTTGGGTGGGGCGACGATGAGTCCGCGCTGGCCCTTGCCGATGGGGGCGACCAGGTCGATGATCCGGCCGGTCCGGCCCGGCCCGAGGCGCAGCCGCTCGGCGGGGTGCACGGGGGTGAGCCGGGAGAAGTCCCGGCGGCCGCGTCGGGGCGGGGAGTCCACCGTGGCCAGGACGGCTTTGCCGCCCCGGCCCTGGGGCTTGGCGGTGCCCGTCACACGGTCGCCGGGGCGCAGGGCGAGCCTCCGGACGAGTGCGAGCGGCACCTGTACGTCGTTCGGTCCGGGCGTGTAGCCGTCCACCCGGACGTAGGCGTTGTCGCCTGAGACGGCGAGGATCCCCGTCACGGGGAGGAGAGCCGTCTGAAGGGTCTTTTCTTCAGTGATGGTCATGTGATTCCAGGAGAGACGGCACGCGAAAGAGCTTCGGGTGCGGCAGGAAGCGCGGAGTGCGCGGGGATCGGCGAAGGGCCGAGAAGAAAGGCAGCTCGCTGGAAAGCGGAAGAACCTGTGCCTCTCCTGGAGGGTAACACGCCGGAGGCGTTCGCCGTCAGCCCAGCTTGGCGTGATCCCAGGAACTGATCTTCGTGGGTTCGAGGATGACGGCGACCCGCTTGCGCATCATGTGCCGGATTCCCTCGACGACGGCGGGGTCGGCCTGGGAGAGGTCGGCGGGGGGCTCGAGGCCGATGATCTGGTGGCCGACGGCCTGTCCGACCGGGTCGAGGATCTCGGGGTCGTCGGTGATGCGGGCGTGTCCGGTGAGGCTGGCTCCGCGCAGTTCGTTGTAGTCGGTGCCGGTCTCGACCAGGCAGGTCATCACCGGGTTGCGCTGGAGGTTGAGCACCTTCTGGGAGCTCTTGTAGGTGGTGAAGGCGATCTTGCCCTCCCACAGCGTGTAGAACATCGTCACCAGGTGGGGCGCGCCGTCCTTGCCTATGCTCGCGATCTGGACCTTCCGCTCGTTCGCCAGGAAGTCGGCGAGTTCCTCATCTGTCATCCTGATCGCGGCGCGCTTGCTCATGGGTGGGATCTCCGAATCTGATTCGATAATTCGTCCCCAGCGTAGGCACAACGGACCTGGGGCCGCCAGAGGTCACTTTGGCGACGTTCCGGATATCTGTTCTCTTCCAGTCCCACTGTCCGGGTCCCGGCGCAGGGCGCGGGCGGTCAGGGCCGCGGCGAGCAGCCGGAATCCCTCGGCCCCGGCCGGGTCGAGGCCCGTGAGGGCGGCGATGTTGCGCAGCCGGTAGTCGAGGGTGTTGCGGTGGACCTGGAGGTCCAGGGCGGTCTGGCGGCGGTTGTGACCGTTGTGGACGTAGGCGCGGAGGGTTTCCATCAGTTCGGGGCGGTCGTCCAGCGGCTCCAGCTTGGCCGCCAACTGCGCCAGGGCGTTGCCCGGACGTGCGAGCTGGTACTCCAGCAGCACATCGGCCATCCGGTACAGGCCCGGCGGACGGCCTAGACGGGTGACGAGTTCGGCCACTTCGGTGGCTTCCCGCAGCGCTGACGGAATGGATTCCGGTCCTTCGGCCAGGGCCGCGGAGACCGTGAAGGCGTGTTCTGAAGCGGCGACGACTCCTGATACGAGCTCGTCCAGACGTAGATCGGGGCGCACGGGCAACAGTGCCATGCCTGTGCCGCCGTCGAATCTGGCCAGCACGCGCGCTTCGGCATAGGCGTCCAACGCGGATTGTGAAGACGTGATGTCTCCGTCTTCCACGGCGCGAAAGACGAGGACCTCGTACGAGGCGGCCAGGGGGATGCCGGCCTTGGCCGTCAGATCGTGGGCCGGAGCGCCTGAGAGCAGGGCGTCGAGCATCGCGCGGCGTGCTTCCTGCTGTTCTCCGTGCCGCTGCACATGCGCCAAGGTCACCGCGGGGACGGCCGCGCGCAGATAGCCGAACAGGTGGAGTCCCAGGGCGCCCAGCTCTTCGGCCTCGTCGGGGCGTGCTTCTTCCATGAGGGCTTTCCAGCACAGCTCGACGGCCAGGTGGTAGGCGGTGAGCACGGCTTCGAGGGGCACTCCCTGCTCTGCTCTGCGGGCGGACCAGGCGATGATCTCCGCCCGTTCGTCGGCGGTGAACGTGCGGCGTTCTCGCAGGATCAGCAGGGAGATGCGCAGGTTCGCCTCTATCGCCTGGCGGAGCGGCCCCTCCAGGACGTCCCGCGGCTGCCCTTCGTAGAACGGCACCCGCCGCCGCAGCTCCTCCGACAGCCGTGATGTGAGTTCGGGGAGCCGTTCCGCCAGCCACGTGTGAAGCCGAGGTTCGCTCATTGCCCCGATGCTGGCGCAACGGTTTCCCGGGGTCCATGGGCCCGTCGCACGCGGCTCGGTGTTCTTGTTGTGCATGTGCCCAATACCGGGGGCGGGGGGCCGGGGCACGCGCAGGAAGGCGACGCGGTCCGGTGTGGGCGATTGTGCGTCCGCCCAATCGTGCACCTCGGATCCAGGTCCGACGCCTATCGCCTGGAACGGGGCATAGGGCGCATTCTCCTCTCACTGTTTGTGAGGAGGATCATGTTGAAAACGCCGGCCGTGCAGGCGCAGGCGGCTCTGTCCGTGAGGGACCTGACGGTCTCCTACGGGCGTGCCGTACGCGCACTGCACGAGGTCTCCCTGGACGTGCCGCAAGGCGAGATCGTCACCGTCCTCGGTGCCAACGGCGCGGGCAAGACGACGCTGATGCGTGCCATCTCCGGCACGCTGCGCTTTCACGGGGGCGTCATCTCCTCGGGGAGGATCACGTACTCGGGCGTCAGCCTGAACACGTCGCCCGCGCACCGCATCGTCGCCACAGGAATCGTTCAGGCACCCGAAGGGCGCCGTGTGTTCGGGCGCATGACGGTCGAAGAGAACCTGAAGGTGGGGGGCTTCCACGCTCCGGAGTCCACCAAGAAGCGCGTCTTCGACCTGTTCCCGGTCCTCGCCGAGCGCCGCAAGCAGCGCGCCTCCCTGCTGTCCGGAGGCGAGCAGCAGATGCTGGCGATGGGCCGAGCGCTCATGGCGCGTCCCAAGGTCCTCCTTCTGGACGAGCCGACGTTGGGCCTGGCCCCGCTGATGGCCGAGACCATCGCCCGGACGGTCATCGAGATCAACGAGCAGGGCACCTCGGTCCTGCTGGTCGAGCAGAACGCGGCGCTGGCGCTGCGGCTGGCCGACTACGCCTACGTGCTGGACGTGGGGGAGGTCGCGCTGCGCGGCCCCGCCGCCGAACTCGCCGCCAGCGACGAGGTCCGCCGGCGCTACCTGGGCGTCGTCGACGAACCCGCCCCGGTGCTCACCGGTCACCGCGCCCTTTCGAGGTGGGAGGGATGAGCGGGGTGCCGGAACTGGTGGTGAAGGACCTGACCGTCAGGTTCGCCGGGCTCGTCGCGCTCGACTCGGTGAGCTTCACGGTGGCTCCGGGGACGCTCCACGCCGTCATCGGCCCCAACGGAGCCGGGAAGTCGACCTGCTTCAACGTCCTGTCGGGCGTCTACAAGGCCACGTCGGGCAGCGTGCACTTCGGCAGGCGCGAGCTGACGACGATGTCCCCGCACCGCGTGGGGGCGCTCGGCATCTCCCGCACGTTCCAGAACCTGGCGTTGTCCGGGGCCCTGACGGTGGAGGACAACCTGCTCCTCGGCCGGCACAGGCTGATGAAGACGGGCATCGTCCGGGCCGGTCTGCGGTGGCCCAGCGCCCGCCGCGAGGAGAAGAAGCACCGTGAACGCGCTCGGGAGATCGCCGACTTCGTGGGCGTCGCCCAGTACCTGAACGTCCCGGTGGGCGGCCTCCCGTACGGAGCCCAGAAGCGTGTCGAACTGGCCCGCGCCCTGTGCGGCGAACCCCGCCTTCTGATGCTGGACGAGCCCGTGGCCGGCATGAACGCCACCGAACGCCTGGAGATGGCCGGCCACATCGTCGCCGTACGGGAGGCGCTCGGGATCTCCGTCCTGCTCGTCGAGCACGACATGGGCATGGTCATGCGCCTCGCGGACGAGGTCACCGTCCTGGACTTCGGCAAGCGCATCGCCTCCGGCACCCCCGCCGAGGTTCAGAACAACCCGGAGGTCCTACGTGCCTACCTGGGAGAGGAGGCTTCTTCATGACGAGGCTGTTGGAACTGCTCATCAACGGGCTGAGCCTCGGCGCCGTGTACGCGCTCATCGCGCTCGGCTTCGTGGTCATCTTCAAGGCCACCGAGGTGGTGAACTTCGCGCACGCGTCCCTGCTGCTCCTCGGCGGCTACGTGACGGCTGTCCTCCATGACGACCTCGGGTTCGTCGGGGCGCTGGCCGTCGGCATCATCGCGGCCGCCGCCTGCGGCGCGTTCGTGGAGTTCATCCTCCTGCGGCGGGCCAGAGCACGCCGCGACGTGATCGCGATCGCGACGATCGGCATCGACATCGTCCTGACGGCCGAGCTCAGCCGGCGCCTGGGCACGTCCGTCCTGGCGCTCGGCGACCCGTGGGGCGACAAGGTGTTCCAGTTCGGCGGCATCACGATCGCGCAGACGCGCATCGCCGCGCTCGTCGTCGCCGCCGTGCTGATCGCGGGCTTCCTGGCCGCGTTCAAGTACACCCCCTGGGGCGTCTCGATGCGGGCGGTGGCCGAGGACTCCGAGACGGCGGCCCTCATGGGCATCCGCCTGGGGCGCATCTCGATGTCGGCCTGGTGCGTGGCCGGGGCCCTGGCCGCCGTGGCCGCGGTCTTCATCGCGGCCTTCCCCACGCCCGGCCTGGACCGCAGCACGTCCCTGGTGGCGCTGAAGGCCTTCCCCGCCGCGATCCTCGGCGGGCTCGACTCCATGACCGGCGCCCTGGTCGGCGGCCTGCTCATCGGCCTGACCGAGTCCCTGGTCGGCGGATACCAGAACGACCTGACGTTCCTGGGCCGCGGCCTCGGCGACGTCGCCCCCTACGTCGTCATGATCGTCATCCTGCTCGTCCGGCCCTCCGGCCTCTTCGGAACCCGGGAGGTCTCCCGTGTCTAAGGCGCGTTGGCTCCCCCTCCTCCTGCTGCTCCTTCCTCCCTTCTACCTGGACATGTTCTGGCTGCAGGCCGGGCTGTTCGTGATGGCCGCGGCGATCGGCGCGATCGGCCTGAACCTGCTCACCGGCTCGACGGGCCAGTTGTCGATGGGCCACTCGTTCTTCCTGGCGGTCGGCGCGTACGGCTACGTGTACTTCGCCGGGGAGTCCGACGGGCACGTGTCCGGGCTGGGGCTGCCCACGCCGCTGGCGGCGGTCCTGGCCGTCGCGCTGGCGGGGCTGGCCGGGCTGGCGTTCAGCCCGATCTCCGGCCGGCTGTCCGGGGTGTACCTCGGCATCGCCTCCCTGGCGCTGATCTTCGTGGGGCAGCATGTGCTGTTCAACTTCGAGAAGGTCACCGGCGGGTACAACGGCCGGGCCGTGGAGCCGATGAACCTGTTCGGCCTCCCCTTCGACGGCTCCACCGACCTCGTCGTCCTGGGCGTGCCGTTCGGGGCGCTGGAGCGCCTGTGGTTCCTCGGGCTCGCGCTGCTCGCCCTGGCCGCGTGGTTCGCGTACGGGGTGCTGCGCGGGCGTCCCGGCCGCGCGATGAACCTCATCCGCGACCAGCAGATCGCCGCGGGCGTGCTCGGTGTGCCCGTCGCCCGGATGCGCGGCGCGGTGTTCACCCTGTCGTCGATGTACGCCGGGCTCGCCGGGGTGCTGCTGGCGCTGGCGTTCCAGCGGGCCGTGCCGGACTACTTCGGGGTCCTCCTGGCCTTCGAATACCTCGCCATGATCGTCATCGGCGGTCTCGGCTCGGTGACCGGCGCGATCGTCGGCGCCGCCTTCGTCACGCTCCTCCCGCAGCTGCTGACCCGCTACAGCGACTCGCTCCCGCTGGTCGCGGCGGCCGGCGGCGAGGGCGTCGCGCCCTCCGACGCCGCCCGCTACCTGTACGGCACGGCCGTCGTCCTCATCGTCCTCTTCCTGCCCGCCGGCCTCTCCGGTCTGCGTGTCCCTTCCCTCACCCCCCGCAAGGAGACCACCCCGTGAAACTCCGCAAGTTCGCCATCGGCCTCGCCGTCCTGGCCGTCACCGCCGCCGGATGCAGCAGCAAGTCCACGACGGACGAGGGCGGCACCGACGCCAACGGCGTCAAGACCGGCCCCGGCGTCTCCGAGAAGACCATCACCCTCGGCGCCCTCACCGACCTGACCGGCGTCTACGCCACCCTCGGCAAGAGCATCACCCAGGCGCAGCAGCTGTACTTCCAGGAGATCAACGACGCGGGCGGCGTCTGCGGACGCAAGGTCGAGCTGATCGTCCGCGACCACGGCTACGACGTCCAGAAGGCGGTCGGCGCCTACACCGAGCTGCAGCCGAAGGTCGCGGGCCTCTCGCAGGTCATCGGTTCTCCGGTCATGTCGGCGATCGCCAAGAACGTGGCCTCCGACAAGCTGCTGACCATTCCCGCGGCCTGGCCGTCCCAGCTGCTCAAAGTCCCCTACGTCCAGGTCGTCGGCGGAACCTACGAGCTGGAGATGATCAACGGCGTCGACTTCCTGGTGAAGGAGAAGGGCCTGAAGAAGGGCGACGAGATCGGCCACGTCTACTTCGAGGGCGAGTACGGCGAGAGCGCCCTGGCCGGCGCCAGGTTCGCCGCGGAGAAGGCCGGGCTGACCGTCGTCGAGCTGCGCATCAAGCCCACCGACAACGACATGACCTCCCAGGTCAGCGCCCTGAAGTCCGAAGGCATCAAGGCCGTCCTGATCAGCGCGGGCCCCCGCCAGTCCGCGTCCCTGGCGGGCGTGGCCGCCGCGGGCGGCTTCAACGTCCCGATCGTCTCCAACAACCCCGGCTTCAGCCCGCAGCTGCTGGGCACGCCCGCGGCCAAGGCCCTGGAGGCCAACTTCTACTACGTGAGCGCCACCCAGCCGGCCAGCGCGGAGGCCCCCGGGATGACCAAGCTGGTGGCGGCCTACGCCAAGAAGTACCCGAACGACGTCTTCGACGGCGGCGCCACGTTCGGCTACGTCTCGGCGAAGGTCTTCGGCGAGTCCCTGAAGAAGGCCTGCGAGTCCAAGGACCTGACCCGCGAGGGCATCTACAAGGCCCTGCAGACGCAGTCGGCGTTCGACAGCGAGGGCCTCATGCCGGTCCTGGACTTCTCCAAGCCCGGCCAGGTCGGGACCCGCGAGTCCATCGTCCAGCAGCCCAGCAGCAAGGCCAAGGGCGGCCTGGTCCAGGTCGGCGAGCCCTTCACCTCCGACGCGGCGAAGGAGTTCGACCTGGGCTGACGCCGCGCCACGTGCAAGCGCCTGTCGGTCGGGGTCCGGCAGGCGCTTTCCCGTGTCCGGGCTCCCGCCTGATGGATCATGTAGAGGAGTGGCGGGAACCCGACGGGGCAGGTTTCCCTCTGATCTGTGACGAGACGGACGTGAGAGAGGATGTGCGGATGACCCTCGCCGAGGACTTCCTGCTGCTGGCCCTGCACGAGGAGAAGGGCAAGCCCGTCGTCTCCGTGATGTACGTCGAGTGCGGCCTGGTCGGAGCGGTCCTGGGGGACCTGCTCATCGCGGGCCGTATCGGTCTCGCGGGCCGCAAGGGCGACGAGGTCGTCGTGCTGGACCCGACGCCCCTGGGCACCCCCGAGGAGGACGCCGTCCTCGCCCGCATGGTCGAGGAGAAGCCGCGCCGCGTCCAGTGGTGGGTCAACAAGCTCAAGTCCGGCCTGCGCCGGCGCCTCCTGGAACGGCTGGTCGCCCAGGGCGTCCTGCGGGAGGACCACCACCGCGTGCTGGGCTTCATCCCCGTCACCCGCCACCCCGAGGCGAACCCGCTCCCCGAGCAGGAGTTGCGTGTCCGCCTGACCGCGGTGCTGAACGGAGCCTCCGCCGACGCCCACACCGCCACCCTGCTCGCGATCGTCCAGGCGAGCCGCATGAACCGGGCGATCTTCCCCGACCTCGACAAGAAGGAGTTCAAGCGCCGGGTCGAGGAGCTCCACGAGGGCGGCGAGATCGGCGAGGCCGTCAAGAAGGCGATCCAGCAGCTCGAAGGCGCCATGATCGCTGCCGTGGCCGCCGGAGGCGCCGCCGCCGCGTCCGCAGGCGGGTGACGTTCAGGACTTCCGCAGGAACTCCCGGTATGTGACGGGCGGCCGGCCTCCCAGGCGTTCGATCGTGTCGGTGACGCGGTAGAGCGGATGCTCCGGGGTGGTGCGGAAGATCTCCCACAGAGCCGAGAGATGCTCCACGGTGTGCGGGTCGCCGAGCACGGCCAGGAGGTCGCGATGCCACTGCTCCGGATCGGCGTCGATGTACTCCAGGGACGGGTTCCGGGTCTCCCGGAGGGCTCCGGCGACCTCTCCGACGGCGAGCATCTGGCCCGTCAGATGGACGACGGGTTCCGTCGCGTCGGGGGAGAGGAGGAGCGCGGCGGCCACCCGTGCGACGTCCTCGGCCGCCACCAGCGGCACCCGGGTGGTCTCCGGCCCGAGCGGGACGGCGAGTTCCCGCCACCCGGACAGCGCCGCCAGGACCGTCAGGTTCTCGTGAAAGACGGCCGCCCTGAGATGGACGGTCTCTGTTCCGGCCCAGTCGAAGACCTGCTCGGACAGCCAGTGCTGGCGCATCCGCGGCGTCCGCGCGTCCATCCGCGCGTCGAGTTGCGAGACCTCCACGATCCGCTCGGCGCCCGCTTCCCGCGCCGCCGCGGCGAAGGCGGCCGTCGCATCCAGCAGCCCGGCCGTGACGGGATAGGTGAAGAACACCCGCCGCACGCCCCGGAACGCGGGCCGCACGTCGTTGATCTCTCGCAGATCTCCGACGTGGACTTCCGCTCCCAGCTCACGCAGCCGCTGCGCACGCTCGTCATCTCTGCGCACGAACGCCCGCACGGGCTGCTTTTGGGCCAGCAACATCTCGGTGACGAGCCGTCCCGTGGAGCCCTGGACGCCGCCCGCCGCACCCGTCACGAGGAACATCAGACCCTCCCCGGCAGCCGGAGGGCGAACGCTCCGAGCTCTTCCAGCCGCCGAAGGAACGGCTCCGCCTCGAACGCCTCGGCCGGGCTGCGGACTCCTGCTCCGACGCCGCCTTCGGCCAGCCGCACGGCTCCTTCCACCGAGGCATGGACTCCCGCCAGCCACAGGTCTTTGCCGATGAGCTGTCCGGCGGCGCTTTCCCTACCGAGCGCCTGAACGGCCACCATGAACTCCGACGACGCCCGCTCCTCGGAGGAAGCGGTTTCACTGGCGAACACCTGCTCCTCGGTGAACGTGTGCGCGGTGAGCTGCGCCTCGATGTTCTGGGCTCGGACGTGCCGCTGCGCCAGGACGACGTCGCAGGACGGCAGAGGCGCGATCATCGTGCGGGGTCCGACCGGCGGCGGGAACGGGAAGACGACGTTCCGCGGCTCGACGTATCCGACGTGCTGCTTCCCGTCGGTGAAGGTGATCCGCTCCGTCTCGGCGAAGAGCTGTTCGGCGGTGCTCTTGGCTCCCGTGGTCATCCGCCATCCCGACACGGCGTACGCGATGGTCACCCGGTCGAGGTCGTCCATCCCCCGCGTGACGGCTCCGGCCAGCAGGTCTCCGAGCCCTCCGTAGAAGCTCAGCCCCGGGAGCATGGCGACCCCGTTACGCCGGGCGGTCTCCTGCAGTTCGTCGAACATCCACCGCACGTGATGCGACTCGACGGCATGGTCGACGTAGTGGCATCCCGCTTCGGCGGCGGCCCGTGCGATGACCCGGCCCGTTTTCGAGAACGGCCCCGCGCACTGCACGATCACGTCGGCTTCACGCACCAGTTCCCGGACGGCCGCGGGGTCGTCCGCGGGGACGGAACGGGGAAGCCCCGGAGCCCTCCCCGCCAGAAGCGGCTCGTGCCCCCGCTTCCGCAGCTCCTCGACGACGAGCCTCCCGGTGTGCCCGGTGGCCCCGTAGACCGCGATGACCGAACTCCTCATGCCCATCCCCTCCCGGGTTCGCACGCCTGTTCGAATCAACACTTACATACCTTGAGTATGTAAATCAAGGAGGGAAAATTCAGAGATGCCCCGACGCA
Organism: Actinocorallia sp. B10E7; assembly: GCF_039871655.1. Classification (NCBI taxonomy): domain Bacteria; kingdom Bacillati; phylum Actinomycetota; class Actinomycetes; order Streptosporangiales; family Thermomonosporaceae; genus Actinocorallia; species Actinocorallia sp. B10E7. The sequence goes on along the minus strand of NZ_JBDPLZ010000008.1, from coordinate 239,969 downwards.
CCCAGGCCGAACGCTCCGAGGCCACCACGACAGCCCTCCTGGCCACCGCCCGCACCCTCTTCGGCCAAGCGGGCTACACGGCCACGTCCCTGGACGCCGTCGCAGCCGGGGCGGGCGTCACCAAGGGCGCCCTCTACCACCACTTCAAGGACAAGAAAGGCCTGTTCAGAGCCGCTTTCGTGGCGGAGCAGCAGGGGGTCACCACCCGCTTGGAGGCGGTCGCAGCCGCCCACTCCGACATCTGGCAGGCCCTGCGCCAGGGCATCCGGACGTTCCTCGAACACTGCCTGGACCCCTGTTTCCGCCGGATCGTCCTCCTCGACGCCCCTCACGTCCTCGGCTGGGAGACCGTCCGCGAGATCGAACACGCCTACGTCCTCCGGGTCCTGAGGACGGGTCTGGAAGCAGCCCACTCCGAAGGCCGCCTGGCGACGTCGGACGTGACGGTCTCCGCCCACCTGCTCTTCGGCACCGTCTGCGAGGCCGGCATGCTCCTCGCCCGCCACCCCGCCCCGTCCGAGGCGCTCCCCACCCTGGTGCGGGAGACCGGGCGTCTTCTCTCCGCCCTGGACCCCGCTCCCCGGCGGCCGTGACGGGCTACCGCCGACGCGGCTCAGCCGCGCCGGCGGAAAGAAAGGCATCGGCTCCGAGGCTGCTTTTACTTCTCGAAAACGACGCTTTCACGAGTTGACATCACGATCTCCAGCCCCACCAGTCAGAGGAGCCGTCGAAAGCACCCCATATTCCGATGTGCGGCTTGTAGACCTTTCGGTTGCCGGTGTAGTAGAACTTGGCCTTCACCTCGGCGATGACGGAGCCGCCGTCCTCGGTGAATTCGAACCTCTTCTTGCCCCAGCCGCGCCAGCGCCAGGTGTAGCGGTCGTAGCTGTAGCTCTGGGCGCGGTACCTGGCCGAGGTGACCTGGTAGCCGTCGTAGCACCAGTCGAGCCGGAGCTTGACCCAGATCAGCCAGCGGCCCTTCTTCCTGGCGCGCAGGCCCCGCTTGTACTCCTTCTTGCGGCACGAGGACTTCTTGAGGGCCCTGACCTCCTTGGCGCTGTAGGGGGTTCCCTCGCGCTCGGCCTGCGCGATGAGTTCCGTGCTCGGGATCGTGCTCTCGCGCACGATGGTGTCCTCGACGACGAGGCTCGTCGTTCCAGAGGAGGCGGTGGCGGGGGAGGCGGTGCCGATGAGCCCTGCGATCAGGGCCGCGGACAGAGCCGCCGAGGTCGTGGAACGTCGCATGAGCGACTCCTTACATCATGCTTTGTAAGGGCTGCGGATGCGTGACAAGACCGCCGGGATCGCTCAGGCTCACCCGGAAATCCAGATCACGCCCCGCGGAACCGAGACGGTTCCGTAGATCGCCGGCGCGGTGGAGGCGTCAAGCGATCCAATAGATGGGATGCGCGCCCCACCACCCCGGTTGATGAATGGCCGATATATGCCAGAAGAAGTGCGCGCAGATTAATAGAAGGCGAAAAGGGTAACGGCACTCCAGAGATCCACAAGGACGTCAGGACCGCGCCGGACGGGTGCAGCGCGGCCCTTCGGCCATCAGGTGGCCGCGTACCGGCTTGCGCCGGCGGCGCGCACGCTGAGCTGTGGTCCTCTATGAGGGAGGATGGTCGGGTGAGGGTGGTCGCGATCTCCGACACGCATGCGCCGCGGCGCTGGCGGTCCTGTCCGCCTGCGGTCGCCGGGCATCTGCGCACGGCTGATGTGATCCTGCATGCCGGGGATGTCTGTACCGTCGAGGTTCTTGATGAGTTGGCCGCCTACGCGCCGGTCCATGCCGTTTTGGGTAACAATGACGGTCCCGACGTTGCCGCCTGGGGTGCGCCCGAGCGGCTTGAGCTCGACCTGGACGGTCTGCGTGTCGCGATGATCCACGACAGCGGCTCCTCCAAGGGCCGTCTCGCCCGTCTGCGCCGCGGCTTCCCCGACGCCGGCCTGGTCGTCTTCGGTCACTCCCACATTCCGTGGAACGAGGCCGACGGCGACCTGCGTGTTTTCAACCCAGGTTCGCCCACCGACCGGCGTCGCCAGCCTCACGGCACTCTCGGTCTCCTCACGATCGAGGCCGGACGGCTCCTCACCGCCGAGATCGTCCCCGTCACCTGACCTGCGGCCTGCCGCGCCCGGAATCGGACGTCACTTGCCCGCCAAGCCGGTCGCGAGGTCGCGGAGGGCGGTGACCGTCTTCCAGTTCCGGGTGGTCGCGGCGATGCCGAGGCGGCGTTCGAGGAAAGCATTGTTGAGCTTGGTGCGCCCGTATCCGTCCGGGCAGTGGAGGTAGACCTCCCGGCCTTCCAACGAGAACTCGGCGGTCTCGCCCGACGGCCTCTCCAGCTTGGCCGCCTGTTCCGGCGTAGGCGTCTCTTCGAGGAAGGTCACGTGCAGTTTGACCGGGTCGGATTCACGGTCGAGGAAGGGATTGCCCGCGAAGACGCGCCCTAGATCGTCTCCGGTGCGCAGCAGGACGCGGGCGTTGACGCCGAGATCCGCGGCGATCCGGTTTTCGAGCTCTCCGGCCAGGCCTTCGGACGGCCGGTCGGAAGTGAAGAGCACGTTGCCGCTCTGTAGGTATGTCTTCACCTCGGAATGGCCCAGATCCGCGAACAGCTCCCGTAGAGCCGCCATGCCGATCCGGGTGCCGCCGCCGACATTGATGCCGCGCAGCAAGGCGATGTATCCCGGCATGACCTGCTCCTCTCAGTGCGAGCGGTCGAGTGCGTCGTCGTGTGTGTTCCGTCCGCCGAGGAGGTGTTTCCTTCCCCAGTCGCCGAGGGGCTCCAGTGCTTCGTTGAGGGAGGCTCCGAGCGGGGTGAGGGCGTAGGTGACGCGGCGTACCGCACCCTCGAACGCCTCCTCCCGGAAGACGATGCCGTCGGCCTCCAGTTCTCGCAGGTGCGAGGTGAGGACTTTCTCGGTGACGCCGGGGAGGTCGTGCCGCAGTTCACCGAACCGGCGGGGGCTTTCCCCCAGCGCCCACAGGATGAGCACCTTCCATTTGCCGCCGACCACGTCGATCGCCGCGTCGATGCCGCACACGTATGTGTCCCGCCTGCTCATGCACTTACTTTAAGGTGCCCACCTACAAAAAGGTGCGTACTTGATCATGGTCCGGATGCGGACGACGCTGATCGGTATGGACACCGAAACCGCTTATGAAACCCCCGTCACTCTTCTCGGCCTCGGCGACATGGGTACCGCGCTCGCCCGTGCCTGGCTCGCCGCGGGGCGTCCGCTGACCGTCTGGAACCGCACCCCGGAAAAGGCCGGGCCGTTGGTGGAGGAGGGCGCCCGGGTGGCGGCCACCCAGGCTGAGGCGGTGGCCTCGACGGACGGTCCCGTCATTCTCTGCCTGCTGGACGACGCCTCCGTGGACGAGGTCCTGGACGGCGTCGACCTGAACGGCAAGGACGTCGTCAACCTGACCACGAGCACTCCGGCCCAGGCCCGGCAGCGCGCCCGATGGGCCGAGAAGCGCGGGGCTCGTTTCCTGGACGGCGGGATCATGGCGGTCCCCCCGATGATCGGCCACCCGGAAACCGGCGGCTACGTCCTCTACAGCGGGGACCTCGCGCTGTTCGAACGCCACCGGGAACTCCTGGAGGTTCCCGCCGGAGCGAAGTTCGTCGGCGAGGACCCGGGCCACGCGGCGTTGCACGACATCGCTCTGCTCAGCGCGATGACCGGCATGTTCGCGGGCATCACCCATGCCTTCGCTCTGATGGACCAGGAGAAGGACCTCGACCGGTCGAGGTTCGCGGCCCTGCTCGCGGAATGGCTCGGCGCCATGGCGGGCAGCGCCCACGGCATCGCCGCGCAACTGGCGAGCGGCGACTACACCGAGGGCGTCACCTCCAACCTCGCCATGATGACGGCGGCCAACGACACGTTCCTGGTCACGGCGGAGGACCAGTCCGTGGATCCCCGGCTCCTCACCCCCTACATGGAGCTGATGAGCCGCCGGGTGGCACAGGGCCACGGCGACGAGGGCCTGGCCGGCATGGTCTCCCTGCTCCGAATCGAGTGACGCCCTGCTGTACGGGGCTCGGCCCGGTTCTCAGGACAGGGAGAAGACCGCGGCGTCGCTGCCGTTCTTCCGTTCGACGTAGCCGACGACGAGGAGACGCAGGGTGCCGGGCAGCCGGGCGTAGTCGGAGATCCACGGTCTCTCGTTGACGATGCGGCCCTGGCGGCGTTGGCTCCAGCGGCCTTCGGCGGTGAGGCGGGTGAGGAAAAGGTCGTGCACCAGGTCGTTTCCCCGGCCGGGAACGTTTTTGTAGGTGAGGAACACAAGGCCTCCGCGGCCATCGGATCTGGGGTCGCGGGCGATCCCGGCGGACGGGGCGATCTTCTCTTTCCTCCACTTGCCGTTCTTGTATCGCAGCAGAAGAGGTTCCCGGCTCTGCGTGTCGTCTTGGAAGTCGTGGATATGCACTCCGGTCACCCAGACGTTCTTACCTGAGATGACCGGTCTATCGAAGTAGGTGATGGATTGCTTGGCCGGCTCGGGCAGGAGCGAGCCCGGGTGGGCGGTCTTCCACCGCCGCCCGTCGAAGCGCACGATCTTGGAGCGGTAGTCCTTGTCGTGGCCCCATGCCCAGAGCTTCTCGCCTTGGGCCGCGGCGCCGACGACGGCGACCGGGGTTTTGACCTGGCGCCAGCGCCGCCCGTCGAAGCGCAGCGCGCGAGCCCGCTCCTCGTCGAACACCCAGACTCCGCGCTTGCCGGTGGCGACGATGGAGGCGTGCTGCTGGCGCTCCCAGCGCTTGGCGACGCGCCAACGCTTACCGTCCCAGCGCAACAGGAAGGTCGTGCTTCGCGGGCTGTGCGGGTCCTCGCCCATCGCCCAGACGTTGTCGGCGGACGACGCGCTCGCCTTCAAAATGTAGCCGCCCAGCCCGCGCGGAAGTTCGACCGGCTTCCACTCGGCTCCGCTCTTCCGGTACACCAGAGGCCTGTCCCGGGGAGAGTTCGCGTTGTTCCCGCCGAACGCCCAGACATTCTTCTTGTCCGGGGCCACGATGGCCATGAAGTCGGAGGACGCCGGAAGCCTGGTGGTCCAGACGGGCTTCAGCGGCTTCCCCGGCGCGGCGAGGGCCTTCGCCGGAATCACCGAGGCCCCCAGGACCACAGCCGCCACCGCGACACGCACGCCATGCTCGATCATGACCGGCACACTGCCACAAAAGATCTTCTAATGGGTCAGATCTCCCCAGCGCTCCATCCGCACGAGGCTCGGCTCGGCAGGGGACGGGTGCGGACCGCGTTCCGGCGCGCACCCGTCCCGCCCCGCCGCCCGAGGTCAGGCGGAGGTGCGGGCGAACGGGGTGACCAGCGGCCACTCGACGTCGACCTCGAGGGCTTCGTTGACGTAGTTGGTGAAGATGTTGCGGGCGACGTTGGCGATCACCTCGACGATCTCCTCATCGCTCAGCCCGGCCTTCCGGGCGGCGTCGAACGCCTCTTTCTCCACCGGACCGCGGTTGTGGGTGATGGCCAGTGCCAGGCTCAGCGCGGCGTCGGCCTTCGGCTCGGCGCTGTGGCCGCGGCGGGCCGCCTCGATCTCTTCTTCCGGCAGTTCGACGACGTTGCGGGAGACCATGGTGTGGGCCGACAGGCAGTAGCTGCAGCCGTTGGCCTCGGCGACGGCCAGCGCGATGCGTTCTTGCAGCGCCGCCGATAGAACGCCCTGCTTCAGTGCGCCGAACAGGCCGAGGAAGCCCTTGAGCGCGGCGGGGCTGTTGGCCATCGCCTTGGCCATGTTGGGGGTGACGCCCATGGTCCGCTGGGCGGCGGCGAGCTGCTCGGCGGCGGCGCCGGTGGCGGTGGCCGGGTCGATGAGGGGCACGCGTGACATGAGGGCTCCTTCAACTCAGATCGAACAGAACGATCGGTTCGATTCAAGAGGTGACGCTAGAGACGCATCGCCCGGTTTGTCAAACAGAACGTTCGGTTCGATACTGGTGGGGTGAAGACGGACAAGAAGCCCTCGCCGGTGCGTGAGCGCCTGCTGGCCACCGCCGACTCGCTGTTCTACGCCGAAGGCATCCGAGCGGTCGGCATCGACCGGGTGATCAATGAGAGCCAGGTCTCGCGCTCGACCATGTACGCGCATTTCCGCACCAAAGAGGACCTGGTCGCCGCCTACCTGCGCCGCCGCACCGATACTTGGCGCGCCTACGTCGAAGCCCGCGTGCACACGCGCGCCGACGACCCGGCCCGGCGCGTGCTGGCGCTCTTCGAGATCTTCCACGACTACCTGGCGGGCCCGGCCTACCGCGGCTGCCCGTTCGTCAACGCCGCAGCCGAGTACCCCCACCATGAGGGAATCCAGGCCGTCATCGCCCACCACCGGCAATGGCTGCCGGACCTGCTTCGTCGGCTGCTGGAACGACCGTCGGCCGACGATGTCCTGATCGCGGCTCTGGTGCAGTTGTGGGACGGCGCCATCACCGCCGCTCACTTGGACCGCGACGCTCACGCGGCCGAGACCGCGCGCTCCACCGCGGCTCTCCTGCTCGCCGCCCACCGGCAAGGCGGATCCGCCGCCTTTGACGAAGGAGAAGGGGACACCGGTCCGCGGTGAAGGCGAGGCGGCCTCCTGGGCACGGGTTCAGACCAGGGCGGCGGCCTCCTCGACGGTGAGGCCGCCGCCCTCGGCATGGGCGTCCTCGTATGCGGCGTCACCGAGGACGCTCCGGGCGTCCCGCTCGGCGTCCGCTTTGCTTTCACGTTCGATGGTCGAGGTGAGGCCGTCGGACGGGAGCAGCGCGTCGTACGCGCCGAGCAGCCGGGCCGCGACCGTCGCCCGTTCCGCGCCGCCGAGCCCGGCCAGTGCCCGGGCGGCGTTCACCAGGGGGGTGTAGGCCTGCGGGTCGTCCGATCCGGTCATCGCCACTCTGGCCTTCTGCAAGGCGGTGCCGTACCGGCCGTCGAGGTTGTCCAGCCAGGAGCCGACGCCCAGCGCGGCGCTTTCGAAGAGCGTGGGCGCCCGGCCCGTGAACTCCTCGCGGGCCGCGTCGAGCTGTCCGCGCGCCTCATCGATCCGCCCCGTCCTGCCGAGCAGCCGGGCGAGGCGTATCCGGGTGTAGGGGATGGTCTCGGTGAGGCCGTGTCTGCGGGTCTCCTGTAGGGCTTCGTGGAGGAGACGTTCCGCGGCCTCCCATTCGCCGAGTTCCGCGAGGACCGTTCCCAGGCCGGCGCGGAGCGGCCCCACCTGGGCCCAGGCGCCGAGCAGCTCCACTTCCCGTATCGCCTCGCGGTAGTCCGCGGCCGCGGCACGGTACTCGCCGTGGTCCTCCTCGGCCTTGGCCCGGCAGGACAGGGCGGTGGCCGTCCCCCAGGAGTCACCGGCGCGCCGGAAGAGCTCCAGGCTCTCGTCGGCGTCCCGTCGTGCCGTTTGACGGGTCTCCGCGCTGTCGCCGCGTTTTTGGAGCAGCAGCCCGAGTTCCCAGTCGTAGCCCAGTTCGCGGCAGGTCCGCACGGCGGCGTCGAGGGCTCCGTTCAGCCGCTGCCGGTCTCCGGCCAGCAGCAGGGCGTGGAACCAGAGGAATCCCGGTACCCGGCACACTTGGGGCAGTCCCGGCCGGTAGGCCTTGATGATCCCGCGCAGGGTCGGTCCGGTCGCGCCGGCCGTCCGTTGGGGGCGTCCGTCGTCGCTGTTGGCCAGGTGGATGAGACGGGCTCCGCGCCGTGCCTCCTCCAGCAGTTCCGGTGTCCACGGGGGAGGGCTGTCGGTGTAGCTGTCGTAGAGCGGCGGCGCTGGTTGCACCGGAGCGGCGAAGGGGTCGGGTCCTAGGGCGAAGGTCGCGGCGGAGAAGGTGCGGGCGTCCGTCTTGTACTTGCGCAGCGACCAGTACCAGCAGAGGGAGCCGACCAAGCACAGCGCTTCCTGCTCATCGCGCAGCGCGATCGCCCGGCGCAGCGCCGCCCGGAGGTTCTCGTACTCGGTTTCCAGCCGCTCCAAGGCGATGAGCTGGCGCGGCCCGCGCAGGAGAGGGTCGGTGTTGCGCGCCAGTTCGCGGAAGTGGACGAGGTGCCGACGTTCGACGTCCTGCCGCCCGCCGGATTCGTCGAGCCGTTCTCCGGCGTATTCGGAGACGGTTTCGAGGAGGCGGTAGCGCGTCTGCCCGCCGGGCCCGTCGGGCACGGCGACGACGAGTGCCTCGTCCACGAGGGCGCCGAGTGTCTCCAGGACTCCCGGACCGCAGATCGCCTCGGCGGCTTCCAGGTCGCAGCCGCCCGCGAAGACGGACAGCGCGGACAGCACGGTCCGCTGCTCGGGGGGCAGGAGGTCCCAGGACCAGTCGACGACCGCGCGCGGTATCCGGTGGCGCGGCAGCATGGTTCTGCTGCCGCCGGTGAGCAGCCGGAACCGGTCGTCGAGACGGTCGGCGATCTGGCGTGCGGTGAGCAGCCGCAGCCGGGCGGCGGCCAGTTCGATGGCGAGCGGCAGCCCGTCGAGGCGGCGGCAGATCTCGGCGCAGGACACCGGGTCGTCCTCGGCGCGGAAGCCGGGCCGGGCGGCGGCGCCGCGCTCGGCGAGCAGCCGCAGGGCAGCCGGGACGGGCAGCGGCTCCACGGGACGCACCGCTTCTCCCGGGACGTTCAGCGGTTCCCGGCTGGTGGCCAGAACGCTCAGCCCGGGGCAGCGGGCGAGCAGCCGGCGGACGAGTTCGGCCACGGCTTCGATGACGTGCTCGCAGTTGTCGAGGACGAGCAGCATCCGCCGGTGGGCGCAGTGTTCGATGAGCCGGACGCGCGGGTCCTCGGAGACCTGCTCAGCCGAGGCCCGCAGCTCTTCGGGACCTGTGCCGGGCCGTGCCCCGAGTGCGGTGTCCCGCGCCCCGAGCGCGGTGACGACGGCCGCCGCCACGGCCGTCGCGTCGGCACCGGCCTCGACGGAGGTGAGTTCGGCGGTCCAGACGCCGTCGGGCCGGTTTCCGGCAGCAGATTCCGATGCCGCGGCCTCCAGGGCCAGCCGGGTCTTGCCGGAGCCGCTCGTGCCGGTGAGAGTGATCAGCCGGTGCCGGGCCAGGTCGTCGCGGATGGCGGCGAGCTCGTCTTCGCGTCCGACGAAGCTGGTGAGACGGGCAGGGAGGTTCCCAGGCCGGGTGAGAGGTTCCGGCCTGGACGGGCCTTCGGGTTCGGGTAGGGGCCGCAGCAACTTCGCGTGCAGGGCGCGCAGTTCGAGGCCAGGCTCGGTGCCCAGCCGGTCGGCGAGGGCGCGCCGCACGGAGTCGTATGCGGCCAGTGCCTGTGCGGGCCGCCCCACGTCACGCAGCGCCCGCAACCGCAGGATGTGCAGCGGCTCGTCCAGGGGGTGTTCGACGCACAGCGCGGTCAGTTCGGGAAGGATCTCCTCGGCGCGGCCGAGGGCGAGCCCTGCCGTCAATCGGGCTCGGAGGGCGGCCGACCGGCGGGCTTCCCAGTGCGCGCTCCACCCCGCACCGTCCGGCAGGTCGGCCAGTGCGGGCCCGTGCCACAGGGCCAGAGCCTCGTCCAGCAGCGTGAACGCCTTCTCCGCGTCGCCGTCCGCGAGGGCGAGGGCCCCTTCGTCCGCCAGCCGTTCGAAGCGGTACGCGTCGATGTCGTCCGGGTCGGCGACGAGCCCGTAGCCGCCGTCGTCCGACCAGATGGCGTCCTGCCCGAGCCCTCTCAGCAGCCGACCGGCGAGCACCTGCAACTCCCCGGCGGCGTCAGCGGGCGGCTCGGCGCCCCACACGTCGTCCACCAGCTCCGGGACGCTCCGTGTCCGGCCTGGTTCCAGCGCGAGCGCGGTGAGCAGCGCACGCCGCCGCGCCCCGCCGAGGGGAACGGCCGAGCCGTCCTCGCGGATGGCCTGGGTCGTGCCGAGGACGCGATAACGCATTCGCCCATTGTCCCTGCTCACCAGCGCGCACCCGTTGTTCATCCACAGCCCGAGGAACTCGGCGCTAATCTCATATGCCCCGTTGGGGTGCATTCTGCTGGCGGTTGGGGGCTCCTCATGCGGTTCAAACGGACGGCCATCGCGGCCACGGTCGTCCTGTCGACGCTGGGTGCGTTCGTCGCGACGAGCCGCATCGACGAAGAACCTCCTGGCCCGATGCTCGATTACGGCGCCTCGGGTTGTCCTGCCAAACCGTACGAAGCCACCGGCGAATTCGACTGGCCGTCCCTCGAAGGCTGGGCGCCGGCTTACCGGCGCAACCTCGCACGTGATGGTGCCGACCATGCCCTGCTCTGCCAGGCGACCGGTTTCGAGGGGGCCGGATGGCACCGGCCGCTCCAAATCACTCAGGGGGTGAAGGAATTGCAGCGCATCCTGGGAGGGCTGCCCAGGGCGCACTATGGCGGAGCCTCGCTCCTGATCGACTATGCGCCGGTCAATCTGGTGCTGCACTACCCGGACGGGCGGCGCACCGTCATGTCATTCGAGTTCAACCGCGATGAAGTGAGCACGCACAACGCGATCCGCTCGGGCGCGGCCCGGCTCACCCGCGAGTTCGCCCGCCTGTGGCGCACAGAGCACACCTCCTCCGACCCGTCCACGATCGAGCCCGCCGCCTGTCTCCCGAGGCAGCCCGACGTGCGTACTCGGAGACTCGACCATCCCGCTCCGAACATCGTCCGTGGTTTCGACTTCTACGAGAATGTGCCGGGGTACTCGAACGTGTCGAAGCTGCCGTCGCCCCTCGCGGTGGTCCGCGCCTGCCGCTATACGGCCGACGATCGTGGACGGCTGGTCCTGCGCTCCCAGAACGATGCCCGCACCGATTTGGAGTCCCTCAGAACTGGTCTGAACGTCGTGAAACGTCCGGAGAAGCGGTTGCCCTGCGGTGACTACGAGAGCCCGAAGATCACCGCCCTGGACACTCTTCACCTGACCGACGTCACCGGCCGCAGCGCTCACGTCTACATCGCCCGCCGACCTTGCGCAGCCGACTTGACCCCCTGGCTCACCGGTGACGGATCCGTGGCGCCCGAGATCTCGGCCATGCTCTCCAGGCTCCTCGACTGAGAGCCCCCGCCGCGCGAGAACCAGGACCTCACCGTATCGAAAGCCGCGGCGGGCTCCACTCGAAGATCGGCGCGGTCTGCCTGATGACGGCCGCGGAACCGAGCCGGCCGACTCCCCACATGAGCGTGTCACGCAATCTCGTCGCCCATGGTGAGCGGAGACCCACCATTCGGGAGACCCGATGGGAGTTCTGGACGACCATGCGGGTCCGGGGGAGGCGGGCGGCGGTGTAGCGGGCGAGTCCGTCGGGTTGGTCGGCGAGGGACGCGAGCACGACCGCGTCCTCGATGGCCTGACACGCCCCCTGCCCGAGGTTCGGGGACATGGCGTGCACCGCGTCCCCGAGGAACGCGACCCGGCCGACGTGGTAGGCGGGCAGCGGTTCCGCGATCCAGTAGACGTCGTTGTGCAGGATCTCGCCAGGCTCGGCCGCGTCTATGAGATCTGGAATCGGCGCGTGCCACCAACCGAACCGACGCAGCAACTCGGCCCGTTCGTCTTCGAAGGTCTGCCCGGCCGACGCCACCGCACTCGCGTAACAGTAGATCCGCTTACCGCTCAACGGCATGATCCCGAAGACGTCTCCGTGTCCCCAGCTCTCGGTCGTCCGAAAGCCGTGTCCGGGTTCCGGAATGATGAATCGCCAAGTGGTCGACCCGGAGTAGAGAGCCCCCGGATGATCGGGAAACAGCGCCTTCCGAATGCCTGAATGCACGCCGTCCGCCGCCACCACCAGGTCGGCCTCGAGCGCTCCTTCAGAGGTGGTGACCGTCCCGGTCTCCGGTTCCACGGCCGACACGGCCGTCGAGGTCCTGACGGTGTCTTCCGGTAGCCGGGAGAGAAGCAGATCGACCAGTTCGGACCGCAACGCGATGACGGCGAGGTCGTCGTACTTTTTCAGCATCGGCGCCGTCACATCCGCACGCACCAGCCACCGTCCGTCATAACGCCGGATCCCGCTCACTCCGTCGATGGCGGCGAGTCCCCGAGCGGCCTGCCCCACCCCGATGGCGTCGAGCGCCCGCAACGCGTTGGGTCCCAGGCTCAGCCCCGACCCCACCGGGTCCAGACTCGCCGCCCGCTCGCAGACGATCACGTCCCAGCCCCGCAATCGCAGGGCGGCAGCGGCTGTCAGCCCCCCGATCCCGCCCCCGACCACGACAGCACGCTTCGCACCCACGCCAGGCCTCCTCGCCCGAAGCAGAGAATCGCTTGCATTGCGCTGTTTTCACCGTAAGCCCGGCCTGCGGACGACCCCCACCGGGTCCTCCGCAGGGGGTCGTCCAAGCGGGGGAGGACGGTCAGGAGGGGCAGGTGCGGTCGGTGGCGGGGAGGGCGCCGGTGCGGAAGTAGTCGATGATCAGGGTGTCGACGCAGGTGTCGCCGTAGTTGCCGAAGACGCCGTGGACGGAGGCGTCCAGAGTGATCATGCGGGAGCCGGGCCAGCGGGTGTGCAGGGCTTGCGCGCCGGCCAGGGGGGTGCGGGTGTCGCCTCGGGCGTTGACGATCAGGGCGGGGGCGTCGGAGGTGATGCGGGTGGGCACCTCGCGGGGGGCGCTGCTCCAGAAGGCGCACGGTACGACGTTCTCGACGACCGGGCCCAGGATCGGGGAACGGCGCCGGGTCGACCGCACGTCACGCCAGTAGACCTCGGGGTCGCGGGGAACGGCGACGTCTCCGCACAGGATCGAGGCCTGGACACTGCCGTAGTGCGACTCGGCGGACGTGGTGAGGGTGTCCAGAATGTCGCGCAGCCCGTCCGGCGGTGTGGAGGGCCGGTGCCGGGAGGCCTGCTCGAAGGTCTGGACGGCTTCGGCCAGCAGTTCGCGGAAGGGGTCCCGGTCGTCGGCGATCAGGTTGATCAGTATGACTGGAAGCAGGGTGTCGTCGATCCGGTAGGAGCCGACCCGCAGCGGTTCCCGGGACGCCGACCGCACCAGCCGTCGGACGGTGGCCAGTACGGCGGTGCGGGTGCGGCCGAGGTGGTAGCGGTCGTCATGCGCGGCGGTCCAGGCCGCCCACTCCTCGAGGGCCTGGTCGTTGGCCTCCAAGGCGTCCTTGAGCAGCCGGTTGTCGTAGCGGTCGGGGTCCAACGCGCTGTCCAGGACGAAACGGTCGAGCCTGCCGGGGAACATCTCGTGGTAGACCGCACCCAGGTAGGTGCCGTACGAGTAACCCAGGTAGGAGATCTTGTCCTCACCGAGCGCGGTCCGGACGGCGTCCATGTCGCGGGCCGTGTTCCGGGTGGTGACATGCGGTAGGACGGACGCGTTGGTGTCGGCGCATCGCCGGGCGAGGTCGCGTTGGAACGTCACTTGCCTGTCGAAGGAGGCGCGGGTGAGGCCGGCCGAGCGGATCCAGGTGCCGGTCGGCCAGCCGCAGTCCAGCGGGGTGCTGCGTCCGACGAACCGCGGATCCATGCCGACGATGTCGTAGCGGGTCCCGACGTCCTTCATGGCGTCCCGGACGAACGGAGGGTCGGTCACGGCCTGCCCGCCGGGCCCGCCGGTGTTGACCATCAGGGTGCCGATCCGTCGGCCGGTCGCCTTGATGCGCGACAGGCCCAGGCTGATCTCGCGTCCATGCGGGGCGACGTAGTCGAGCGGGACGTCCAGCCTGGTGCACTCGGCTCCGGCCTTCTCCAGCTCCCGGCCCTGTTCGTCGTCGGGCCCGGTCACACACGTTCCCCAGCGCAGGGCTGGTTCGGAGGCGTTCGCGGGTGCGGGGGCAATACCTGTCAGGGCGGCGGCCAGCGCGGTGAAGGTGATCAGTTTCCTCATCGGTTCTCCTCGCACAGGGCGGTGTCGACGACCGCGCGGAAGTCCAGTTCGGCCTGTTCGGTGGCCGGTACTTCGTTGAGCACGAACGACACGCGCCGTCCGTTGGGGTTGACGGCGGTCCAGGCGCGGAAGCCGCCGGGGCTGGTGCCGCCGTGGCCGATCCAGTGGCCGCCGCAGCTCATCGGCAGCGACATGACGCCCAGCCCGTACCGGGCTCCGGCGCCCAGCCGCTCCTCGTCGGCGGGGATGGTGCGTGTCAGCTCCGCCGTCCAGGGCGCGGGCAGGAGGCGGCCGTCGAGGAGCGCGTCGAAGAAGCGGTTCAGGTCGGGCAGGGTGGAGATGAGCGCGCCGCCCGCCCAGCCGTACGACATGTTCCAGTTCGTCCCATCGATCCGGATGGGCGTGCCGTTCTGTTCGACCAGCGTGTAGCTGCGCGGGTGCGCGCCCCGAATGGCGGGGGAGTCCCCCGGCCAGTACGTGCCGGACAGCCCCAGCGGCCGCAGGACGCGCCGCTCGACCTCGGCTTCCAGCGGCCGTCCGGTGACCCGCTCGACGATCATTCCGGCGAGTGCGTAGTTGGTGGTCGAGTAGTGCCAGGTCCGTTCCGGGCGCGGCATCGCCAGCGCCAGTCGGACCAGTTCGGCCGGCCGGAACGTGCGGTACCGCCATTGCTCGCCTTCGGGCAGGTCGGCGTGGTCGGGCAGCCCGGAGGTGTGCCGGAGCAGGTCTCGGACGCTCATACGCCGCCCGTCGTAGGCGCCCTGGACCAGGCCGGGCAGGTAGGAGTCCACGGACGCGTCCAGCGAGACCTGTCCCTCGGCGGCGAGCTGGAGCACGGCGACGGCCGTGAACGTCTTGGTGATGCTGCCGATCCGGAACCGCTCGTCGACGGGCATGGGCCGTCCGATGCGCCGGTCGGCGACCCCGGCGGACGCCGTCCATCTGCCGCAACGGGGGTTGTCGACCTCGACGGCCGCTCCCGCGAGGCCCTGTTCGGTGATGAGCCGGTTCAACCCGGCCCGCAGTCCTGGCAGATCCCCGCACTCCGTCGCCGCCGCGCGTGCCGGCGTCCCGGCCAGGGCGACCGCGAGGAGGGTGAGGATCGTCAAGTTCGCACCAAGGATCCGCATGCCGTTGACGCTACGGATCGCACATGCGCTGTCCCATGGTGCTGACCTGAGTCCTCGTACGGGGGATGGCCCCCCGGAGCGTTACGCCCGCGGAATTCCGGCAGCTCGGCCTGCATGAGACCGCAGCCGCGCGATGGTCGGCCCGCTGATGCGCGGCCGCCCTTGGCCGATCTCGGGCGCCTGTTACGGCTGGTCCTTGCGGTCTTCCCCAAGGCCGCCCATCGACGGGAGCGTGAGCGCGATCCGTCTGCGGGTGACGTCCACCTGGGCGATCCGCACAGTGAGAAGGTCACCGACCTCTACGGTGCTCTGCCCCAGTTCGGAACGGGGCAACAAGCCCTCGAAACCGTGCTTCACGTTTTCGACCCGGACGAAGACCCCGAAGGGCACGACCTTGGTGACAGGACCGGTGACGACGTGCCCGACCCGCTGCTGGAGCTCCTGGAACGGGTCGTCCTGGAGCGCTTTGAGAGACAGGGACACGCGCCCGCGCCCGAAATCGACGTCGAGGATTTCGGCGGTGACTTCTTGCCCGACGGCGACGACGTCGGAGGGGTGATCGATATATCGCCAGGAGATCTCGGGAATGTTGATCATGGCGGTGAAGCCGCCGATGTCCACGAAGGTCACTCCGAAATGAGCGATCTCGATGACCGTCCCCTGGACGATCTGCCCCCGGCGCAGCGTCCGCAGGAAGGCCGACTCGCTTTCGCCGAGGATCCGTTCCGTCATGTCAGCGTGCTCCGATCGACGACCTGGACACAGTGCTCGTCACCGCCCCGACGCGTGGTGACGCCGACGGTCGGCGAGAAGCCGGGCGACTTGCTCGTCGGTGGTGTCGGCCATCCGGCGAAGGTCTTCGAGCAGGAGGTCCCGCCGAGGATGGTCACTGTCGGCGACGTACTGGAGGGTGTGTTCGACGCCGGCAGCGTAGACGATCCGGTGAGGCATGATTCCCAGGGTGTCGAAGCTCCTGTGGACCGCCTCCCAAAGAAGCCAGACGTCCTGGACGCGGCGGTGCTCGGCGACCAGAATCGCGGCGATCTCGATGCTGTGGCAGAAGCCCCAGTAGTGCCCGTGCGCATGCGTCTCCTGGACGAGTAGGAAACGCGCGAACTCCAGATCGGCGAGGCCAGGGCAGCGGGCCAGGCTCTCAAGCACTTGCCGCCGATCCCCGGCCGCCAGGTCGATGGGCCCGCCGTCCTCACTATGGCCGGCTTCGAACGTGAGCAGAGGCCAGAGCTCGGGATTCTCAAGCCACCACGCAGGCTCGGGAAGTGAGCTGTTGGGAGGCCTTCCGTCAGTGCACGCCATGATCTACCTCGCTGACCACGTCTGCGGGCGGCCGCCAGACGAGCCTGCATGCTGACTTTGTGGTTGGGATGGCAGTGCTGCAACCAGCGCTCGAGTTGCCGAGTGGTCTCCGCGTGGCCGAGGTTCCGCTTCGAGATCTCGTGATCATGCCACTCGATGACGTAGTCGCCATCATCAAGTGTCCCGAACCCGCCCCGCAAGCAGTCGACGAAGGAGTCCAGGCATTTCCCGAAGTAGCCACCGCAACCGATGGCCTCGCCCACCACTCGCCAGAAGTCTTCCAGACTTCCGACCTGCGAACCCTCGACAACATAGATCACGGTCACGCCTTGCAGGATAAGCCGGCCTGTATTAAGAGATCCTCATTCCGAGCGCGCAGATCAGCGGCCGCATCTCGGCGAACAAGTCCCCGGCCGCACGCGATTGATCGTTATCTTCTGGGTGTGGCCTTGGTACGCGCCCTCCATGATGAGCGGCACCCGGTGGACCTGTACGGACTTCGTGTCGAGGACTTCCCCGACGGAAACGAGCACGCGTCCGCAGGGTCACTCGAACGGGGGATCGGGCCGCTGCACAAGAGCGGGACGTTCGTGCGTGCCGGCGCGGGATGGTTGCAGGGAAACCCGGCGGAGGCGAAAGTCGATCTCAGGATCGAGTTCCACGACAGTTCGCCGATGGCCGATCATGAGGCTTGGTCCGATGTGCTGGAGACCCCGTATCTCTGCCGTAGCGGCTCGGTCTGGCAGAGCATGGATGATTTCCCCAACGAATCCCTGGCGTTGGACGGTCCCGGACTGTACCGAGTCAGGGTTTCGGCCTCTGCTGGGGCCTGGTGCCTCCGGTTCTGGCGGGTGTCGGATACCGCCGAACCACCGTTGCGGCTGGTGAGGAGCACTCCAGCCGTTCGCGCGAGGTCTTCCGGTTGGAAGGCCGCTTTGCCTGCTCCTGTGTGGCGGGTCTTCTGCGTCGCCCGCCGGGTCGCCGAGAACGGCCGAGCCGTGCGGCCCGAGCAGGTCTTGGACGGACTCCGAGCCCGCCCGGACTTCTTGGAGGAGAAGGAAGCCATCGCAGAAGTCGAGTCAGCCCTTCCGCTGCTCGTCTCCGTCGGTCTCCTCTCGGAGAAAGCCGGTGAATTCCGGATCGCCGACGAGTTTCCTCCGCTGGATCCACGCCTGGCCACGACCAGGGCGCTGAGCGGCGCCGATGACTATCTGCGGTATGAGGCCCTGGCAGCCGACGTCTTCTCGCTCTTGGCTTGGAGCGCTCGTGAATCGGTCTCCGTCGCCGATGCGGCCGATTGCCTTCTGGTCTCCGCAGAGGACATTCGCACGGCGGTCGCGAACGCCGGTTCCGTTGATGCCGTCGCGGGGTTCCGGATGGCTCCCGACGACACGATCGACCTCATCGCCGTACCCGCGGCCGGTGCTCATCCGGTCGGTCCTCCACCGAGAGCGGGAATGCTCGGAAGTGACGGCCGGCTGGTCGTCTGGCGGGACGGCGAACCCGAAATCGTGGCGGAGTACGGCGAACCCTGCCCGGGCGGTTTCATCGATCTCTGGCACGAGGCCCCGATACGGATATCCCGAACCCCGCACGGGCTGATCCTGCACGACCACGGCCCGGGTGAGGAGGAATTGAACCTTCTCCGGCCCGACAGCCGATTGGACGAGATCGGCTCCGTGTCCGAGTACGGAACGCCGCTGTTCCTTCTGGACGAACGAACGATCGCCGCGGAAAACGGAAGCGACCTGTACACGTTCGACCTGGTCGACGGAACCCGCGCCTCCGTTCCGCATGACCCCGCCGCCAGGCATGTGAAGATCGTCGGAGTGTTCGACGGCTGCGTCTACTTCCACGGCTGCACACCCGGCCCACCGACGACCTGGCGCTGGAGACCCGGCCGTGAACCCGAAGCTCTTCCTCGGGACGTGGAACAGGTCGACCCGCTCAGCGGCGCGACCCTTGCCCTACGGCCGGACGGGCTTGTGGTCATCGAGTCCGGCGGCGACCGCTACCACGCGAGCATCGACCGTGGCGTCCGTATGGCCCCTGGCGGCAGGACGCTCTACCTCGCCCACGACGATCCGCCGGCCATCACCTTCTTCGACCTGACCGACTCCCGGTCCCTACCGAGGGTTCTTCGTCTTCCGGCAGGAGCCGAGACTTCCAAGATGTTCTGGGAGGACGAAGACCACCTGCTCATACCAGCCGGTTCGAACTGGAGGATCGAAGGACCGACCTGGGCGTACCGGCTGACCATGCCGTCCGGGGAGCTGGAACGCGTCTCCGACTGCGACACCACTGGCCTACCGGATGAATGCGAGTGCTGTGCCGGACCCCAGGCACCGGTCTTCGTCCGTCCCCTCCTGCTGGGGGAGGGGTGAACGGCCCGAGCCCTTTACGGCCGGTCGCGGCCGTAAAGGGTGGGCAGGTCGATGAGGTGGATGTCGGGGGAGGCGCTGGCTGAGGCATACGCCTTGTCGTTGAATCCCGCTCCACTGAAGCAGAGCAGTTTGGTGTGCGTGGTGTCGTAGCGGCCGGTCTGGGCGATGAGATCGCGAATGTGGTGGAGGCGTTGGAGGTGGGCGGCTCCCATGGTGTCGTTCCATTTGGCCTCGCCGATGGCGAGCAGGGGCGGCTTGCCGTTGTCGGCGATACCGACGACGGCGACGTCGACTTCGTGGCCGGTGCGCGCCTTGGGGTCGTGGACGGTTCCGTGACCGACTCGGGCTGGTAGCCCGCCGAGCAGGTCAGGGTCGGCGTGGTGGAGGGTCCATTCCCGGCAGATCTGTTCGAAGTGCGGGCCGAGGACGTTGCTGACGAAGCGTCGGCGGCTGGCCTGCCAGACCCGTCGGGCGCTGCCGGGGCGTTCCAGTTGGTCCCAGACGGGCCGCATGATGGCGTGGTGGAAGCCGATCAGAGGTTCGGTGATGCGGTAGGTCGGCCTGTTCTCACGGAAGACGTCCGCGTCGCGGTGGAGCAGCCCGGCGTCTTCGAGGACGTTGATGGGATGCGCGATGTCGGTGGCCTTGCGCTCCAGGTAGCCGGCGATGCCGCATCGAGTGGCGTTCCCGTCGGCGACGGCCCCCAGGACGGACAGGTAGAGGGCGGTGTCACGCAGGTCGGGTTCTTCGGCGAGTAGATAGCGGGCCTCACGGAAGAGCGGCGTCTCGGGGTTGAGGACGGTGCGGACGACCCAGTCATCGAAGTCCTCAGGCCCGGACGGAGAGTCACCGCGAGTGAACTCGCGCCGGTAAGCGGGCGTGCCTCCGACGATCGAGTGGACCATCAAAGCCAGCCGCGGGTCGGTGATGCCCCAGAAGTCGGCGGCGAGGTGGTAATCGAGAGGACGGATGAGCAGTTCCAGCCCGGACCTGCCGCGCAGCGGCGCGTTGCCAGACAGGAGCTTGCCCATGAAGGTCAGAGCCGAGCCACAGAGCAGAAGCCGGGTGCGTGAAGCGACACGCTGGTCGCGCAGAGGGCGCAGGGCCTCTTGGAGGATGGACGGCAGCTCGGGATTGGCTTTGGCGAGGCAGGGAAACTCGTCGATCACGACAGGGACCGGCCGCTCAGAGCCAAGGGCGAAGAGAGCGTCGATGACTTCGGCCCAATGGGCGAAGTGGTAGGGACTCGGCGGCCGGACATGCTCGGTGAGCGCGGCACTGATCCGGCGCAGCGACTCGGCGTCGGCGGCCTCAGTAGCCCCGAAATAGAAGCCCCCGGCGGCCCGGCAGGCCGCGTCGAGGAGGAAGGTCTTGCCCTGACGCCGCCGCCCGGAGACCACGCCGAGGGTCGCTCCGGGCTGCTCATCGGTGATGAACCTGGTGAGCGCTCCCCACTCATGGTCCCGGTCGAACATCCCCTGAGGCTTCTCCACCGGAGCTCCCCGCCGCCAAGGATGTAGGGGTACAGATCTATAAACTGTACCCCTGCATCCTTGGTTGAGTGAGGACGCCAAGGCGCTAGTTCAACTAATTGTTGGCAAGGCTAGCTGGAATGCCTCGTGCCGAACATGGTCTTCTTGGCCTGTGAAAGCCTTAAAAGAAAGGAGTTTGTAAGAAGGGCCGGACTTCGACTGGCGAGTATCGATCTCGAAATCACGGTTGAGGATACTGATATGCCGTTCAAGGTCCTCTAGCGGAAGTTGGCGTCTGGCGATCCGCGCGATTTGAGCTGGGGTCAGATAGTCGTCAGCATCACGTAGAGCCTGGTAGATCGGATCGACCGAGGGGATGATCCGTTCCTCTGGCTCTCCCTCATGGTTGAAGGCAGCTACGATTGCTTCGCCAATCGCTCGGGCGACGGGCGGCGGGAACGCGTTGCCGATTTGGCGGTAGGTGGAGGTCTTCTTGCCAGTGAACTTCCACTTGTACTCGCCATCGTCCCAGCCCTGAAGGCGAGCTACCATTTCGCAGGTCAGCTTCGGGGTCCAGTCGATGGGGCGATCTTTGCCGGGAGGCTCGTCAGCGACGCCAAGAGCATCGACACCCATTTCTGCCCAAGCCCGTTTGGCACGAGTTGGGCCGAGGTCGGCCCCGCCATGCTTCTTTGAACCACCCACGATGGTGGGGGCAATCTTGTTTGCCTTCTTTGCCCATGCCTCTGCTCCTGGCCAGCCTTTAGAGGCCATGAGGTCGTAGAGAACCTCTCCCACAGTGGGAGCCTTTTCCGGGTGAGGCGCCGGCCATCGGAAGTAAGAGGCGTCTTCCTCTTGGAGCGCGACTAGAACGAATCGGGGTCGGAGCTGGGATACCCCAAAGTCGGATGCATGGAGGAGTTTCCATTCACCGACGTATCCCAGCGAGATGAGCCTGTCGAGGACATGCTGGCGGTATGCAGCGAAGCGAGGCATGCTCAGGCCTCGAACGTTCTCGAGCATCAGGGCCCGCGGCTTGACGATCTCGCATTGCTCGACGGCCCAGGCGAACAAGTCGCGCTCATCGGTGGCACCGAGCTGCTTGCCGGCGATGCTGAAGGGGGGGCACGGTACCCCGCCTGCAAGCAAGTCAACGCCTTCGTGCTCGGCGGGGTCCCAGACTTCATGATCTGCAACGTCTCCCTGGCGCACGACCTCTGGATGGGCGAGGTTTGCTCTAAGCGTGTTGCAGGCATTTGTGTCTAGCTCGACTGCTAGTCGGTGCCTGAATCCGGCACGCTCTAGACCGAGTGACTGTCCCCCTGCACCGGCGCAGATCTCCACTACTTCAAGATCGTGCACGCGGCCTCCTCGTGGTGTCTGAGTGCCCTGCGAGGAAGAAGTCATAGCGGTATCTTCTCTCATGACAGCCCTAGCAGGGCGAATCGAGGGATGTCGGCTAGATCATGTCTAAGACAGACAGCGCTGGTGGAGCAGCTGCGGACCCACGGCCTACGTATCCAGCCGCAGCAAACGCGGGCCGGTCGCGGAACATGCGAGCAAACCGCCGGACCGATACCAAGCCGGAGATCGCGCTGCGGAAAGCGCTCCACGCGCGAGGCTACCGGTATCGGAAGGACTTCCGTCTCGATCTTCCGGGTGGTGTGCGCGTAAGGCCAGACATCGTGTTCACCGCTCGCAAGGTCGCGGTCTTCGTTGACGGGTGCTTCTGGCACGTTTGCCCAGAGCACGGCCGTGAACCGACGTCGAACGAGTGGTACTGGACTCCTAAGCTGCGCCGGAACGTCGAGCGCGATCGCGCTGCGGATGCTGCCCTCACAGCGAACGGCTGGCAAGTGGTCCGGCTGTGGGAACACGAGCCACTCCCTTCCGCTGTCGCGGCTGTTGCCGCCGCTGTTGATCAAGCCTCCATCGAACTGTGATTCGACGTTACCCCTGTGGTCTGACAGAACTAGCAGGTTGATGAGGAATGATGTGCCGGGTCTAGACCTTAGGGAGCAGCGGGGCCAGCTCCGGAGGGTCGGCAGGACCTGCGATCACCCAGTCCTGGCCATCCAGCGTGATGAACGGCTGGTCGCCGTGGTGGCTTTGGCGGCGCGCCAAGCGGACGCTGAGTGACTCTCCTCGTCCAGGAACGGGAAGTCCTAGATCCCTCGCTATGTCCCCATGGCTGCTGTATTGGCCGAGGATCACAATGCCCTCGGGCCGCAACTTGGACCGAGCCCCGCCGTTCCCCCGTACACGCTTCATGTAGTCGTCTTGCTGGGCGACTGTTGCAACGACGTTACGGCTGATCAGGCGGCCCTGTGCAAGGCGGAACAACATACTGACTCGCTGCTGGCCAGAGAGCGAGGGGTCGAGGATTTTCCCAGCAGAAACAGGATCGATACGGAGCAATGCGTTCTCAGGAAGCGGCATGTCCTTAAAGAGCCATCTGACCGATCCCTTACCTGCCTTCGTTAGCTGCCGCTTCCTGTCCCTATTCCCCCTCGGTGAAGTCAGCACAGCCTCATCGGCTCGGACCAGCCCTGCTGCCCATAGGCCCTGCTGGTCACTGGCCCATAGTCCAAGAAGAAGGTGCCCGTTGGCTTCGGGAGGGATCATCCATGCTCCGGGGACCTGGGAGAACTTGCAGTCGACGTCGATGCCTTCTATCGCGAAGTCCATCGACTGGCCGTCCGTGAAACTGAACTCACGCTGCAAGTTGATCTCGACCAGGGTGCCGAAGTGTGTCTTCTCAGTTTTGTAGAGCTGATCCCACCGGTACCTGCCCGTGTGCTGCCCGTCCAGCAGCATGTCGTAAGTACGTCTCAGAACCTGCGCGATCCTGACTCCGGAAAAAT
The DNA here is from genome assembly GCF_039871655.1 of Actinocorallia sp. B10E7. Classification (NCBI taxonomy): domain Bacteria; kingdom Bacillati; phylum Actinomycetota; class Actinomycetes; order Streptosporangiales; family Thermomonosporaceae; genus Actinocorallia; species Actinocorallia sp. B10E7. The sequence goes on along the minus strand of NZ_JBDPLZ010000008.1, from coordinate 217,008 downwards.
CTATAGATTTCAAGTGAGCTTCAACTATGGAGAGTTCAGCATCGTTGCTCTCAGGAGTTACCACCCTCGAGAGGTTAGCACTTTCTTCCCTTCAGGCAATAGATGATCATGAGAGTCGCAGCCAATGTTGCAATGGCGGGTTAGCAAGATCAATTTTTTAGAGTGGCTGGTCGCAAGGTCAGCGTTGCCTGGCTGCGTAGCTGGCGACTGACATTCTCGCAGGTCAGTGGCATGCGACCCTTGGCTTGGGTTCCGGCGTGAAGAACGGTGGTGATAGTGACAGATTGTCGGAGGTGTGTCATATGCTCTGTTCTAGACCAACTTACCCCTCGAACTGGAGCCTCCATGGAGACCACCGCCGCCGAAGTTCTCTCTTTGTTCAACGTTACTCGGGCTACCGAAGAGGAGTTCTCTTCTTGGAAGAAAGACAGAAACCGATGTAATACTGTTGTTCCACATGTGCTCGGCCACAAGACCAAGGTTCTTTACCGTGTAACCCCTGCTGACATTGATCGAATCCGGAAGAATAAGGATCCAAGAAACCATGCGCTAGGGGATATTAAACGGCGAGAAGGAGAGATGGTGGGATCCATCGTGGACTGGGAGCCAGATTACGCCGTCACTCATGTCCTGCACTATGCTCTTGAGGAGATCGGGGAAGTTTTCACCTGGCAACATTTTCAGTCTTTCTGTGAGGAAGATCCCAAGGCCCGGGAGATGCTCTGGATGCCGGCTATCGAGAAGGTGGAGGAGGCAAAGAGGGCAGGCTGGAGCTACGTCCAAGCACACAATGCTATGCGCTGGCGTATCGGGAATTTTTATTACTCATTCATTCGTGAAGTTCACCTGGTCGCCAGCCTTCGGATGCATGAAGTGGATGTTCGGTCACACCCGCTTGCAGATGCGCTATTTCGAGTTGATGCATGGTGGGATCGCACCATCCTGAGCCTTTACATAGGGAATAGAAAATTTAAAGGGGGTGGTAGTAGGGGAAGGAAGAAGAGGCCAGAGGATCTTCTCCGGAATGCCATCCCTGGGTTTAGCTTTAGATCTATTGAGCTGCTACCTGCGGATAGGTTTGGTGTCGTTTATTTGGCTTCGGAGCGTGATATAAAAAGGGAAGTGAATAGACTCAAATTTTCTTAATGTGGCTGTGTCAATTTTCCTGTCATTCTCATTCTATATTCCGTATTCTTGAAGTGTGGATAGCCCTAAAGCGTGCTGTCCTGGCAGCTACAAGATCATGTCTGGCTCTAGCTGTGATTTCGCTCTGAGCAGAGAGCAGCTACTGAAAAATCTGGACAAAATATCGGTTTTTCCTGGTATGTCTTGCATATGGCCGTTGTTGACTCTGTCGAGCACCGTATTGCTTTTGATGCCCTGGCTAGTGCGGACCTGATCGTGGATGCTGTTTACATGGGCGGGAGTAACGGGACTACCGCTGATGATCCGATCTCGAAGCTGATTCCCGGGGTTGGCAACCAGGGAGGCTTCCGGCACGCGGGATCTCCCAGGAAGGGAGCCGTCCGGTTGGCTGTGCTCTATACGAGCGGTGGCGAGGTGGACTGGCCAGACCACCTGGATCTGCAGACGGGTACGTTTACGTATTACGGGGATAACCGGACTCCGGGACGGGATCTGCATGACACCCCTCGAGCTGGCAACCTGCTGCTCAGAGATGTCTTCATGGCTTCTCACGGAACGGCTGGAGACCGGGCCACAAAAGTGCCCCCGTTTCTCTTGCTCGAGAAGGCCTCTACTTCGGGGAGGTCGGTTCGCTTCAGGGGGCTACTGGCTCCAGGAGGACCGACGATGATGGCTGATGATGAGCTAGTTGCGATCTGGCGCACGACGGCCGGTCGAAGGTTCCAGAACTATCGTGCTCGCTTCACAGTGCTCGATGAGGCTAAGGTTTCCCGGGAGTGGATCCAGCACTTGCTGAATGGTGGTAATTCACTTGAAGGTGGATGCCCTGCTAGTTGGCGAACTTGGGTGGAAGGCCGGGCTTACGCATCTCTTCTAGCGCCATCTACCTCGGTTATTAGGTCTCGTGAAGATCAGTTGCCTACTAGCTCTGTCGGCAAAGAAATGCTGGAGCAGATTCGTGAGTTTTTTCGAGATCGCGAACATGACTTTGAAGCATGTGCCGTAGCTATCTGGCGCATGATTGCGCCTAGTACGGGTCCTGTCGACATTACTAGGCCAAGCAGGGATGGTGGACGTGACGCCATCGGTGCTTACATGCTTGGTCCGACAGCGAACCCAATCGCGGTTGACTTTGCCCTAGAGGCTAAGTGCTATTCTGGGAAAAACTCGGTGGGCGTCAGAGAGGTCTCACGGCTCATCTCTAGGCTCCGGCATCGCAATTTTGGCGTCCTTGTCACGACCTCCTACTTCAATACGCAGGTTCAAGAGGAGATACACGAGGATAAACACCCGATAGCGCTCATCTGCGGGAGAGACATTATTGAGGTCCTCCGGCAGCAAGGCCATACCACTGTGGAGTCTCTCCTTAGGTGGCTTGAACAGAGTTTCCCCAGGTAGACCCCGTCAGCCTTCGGAAGCGGTCTGTCGCTCTGTTCAGAGCAGCAGGTTGATCAGCTGGTCTGTGTCGGCGTTTGCGAGAAACTTCTCGATCCTCTTGGCGGAGGGAGGGAGGTATGGGCGGTACTCGGCCACTGAGAGAACGAAGGTCCACGCCCTGAGGCGGTCAGGGTGAAGGGCCTGGTGCGCGCTTAGCCCGATGAGGCGGGCTTCGGTGGTGGTGGGGCCGTCTTGGATGGCGATCCAGAGGGCGGCTTCGGCGTTGAGGTCGCCTGAGGCGCCCAAAGGGTCGATGGCGTACCAGCGGTCGGGGCCTCGGAGAATGTTCTTGGCCTGGAGGTCGGCGTGGAGGACGTGCCGGGTCGTTGTGGTCTGGAGAAGGGCGTCCAGGACACGTTCGGCGTCTTTGATGTTGGCGACGTCGTTGGCGTAGCGGGGGTCGGCGAAGCGGTCTCGGGCCCAGTCGAGGCGCATCTCTGCTATCTCGGCCATGTCTTTCAGGGGCGGGGCTTGGGGGAGGAGTGGGTGGTTGAGACGGTCGAGGAGCGCGCCGAACTGTTGTGAGTCGGTGTGGTCCGCGGTGGCCCAGGCGGTGGTGCCGGGGAGGATGCGGGTCATGAGGAAGACGCCTGAGTCGCTGGCCTGATCGAGGATCTGGGGAGTGGCTTCGGACGTGCTCCAGTGCTGGAGGAGTCGCAGTTCGTTCAGGCCGGCTGCTTCGTCGACGGGAATCTTCAGGACTGCTGGGGTGCCGCTGCTGGTGGTACAGAAGATGCAGCAGGACATGGCTCCGCCTTCGGCGATGCTCTCTGGATGCAGGTTCCACTGTCGGCAGTAGAAACCGATGCGCTCTGGGAGCTCTCTCAGCCAGGCGTGCCCGTTCTCTTCGCCGCGTAGGAAGACGATTGCCTTGACCAGGCTTTCGGGGATCTCGGGAATCCTCACGACAGAGCCTCCTTGAGCTGGGCAGCTACGGTTTCGACATCACTCGCGTCGTTGTAGATGTGGGTGGAGAGCCGGAGGATGCATTCGCCGGCGGTGCCCGGTCCTACCCAGGTGCGAACTCCTGCTTCCTGGAGGAGGCCTTTGACATCAGCTACGGACAAGCCGTCTATGACGAATCCGCGCAGACGTGGTGGGAGATGGGAAGGGGCCGCGGTAGGGCGTGCTCCGACCGAGGTCAGGAGATCTACTGCGTGATCGGCGAGTTCCTGGCACTGCTCGATGAGCTTTTGTTCATGCCATGAACGCCACTGCTTGACGGCGGTGTCCAGGGAAAGCCGCGGTACGGGGTCGAAGGTGCCAGGCCATGAGAAGCGCTCGATGAGATCCGAAGAGTCCCAGCTCAGTGATATCTCTGCTGGCTTGATGTGAGGAGCGAGACTTTCGTGTAGCCAGAGGAAGCCGACCGGCCTCAGGGTGGGGAACCACTTGTGGAGCGTGCCGAAGACAGCGTCGACACCCCAGAACAGAGGCTCGAGGGGCACGTGGCCCGGGCCGTGAGCCGCGTCTAGGAGGAGGCGGCCGCCGCGCCGGTGTACCCAGTCGGCTATGTCGGTGACAGGGAAATGGATAGCCGACGAGGAGGAGACCAGGCTCATCTGAAGGTAGGTGACTGGGCCTGGGACAAGGGCCTCAAGTGAGAAAAGAAGCTGGTCCGGGCCTTCGAAGGGGAGCTGTACGGGAACCCGGATCATCGTGGCGCCGACCCGTGTACATGCGACTTCCCAGGCACGCAGGATCGAGGAGTACTCGGTCTCAAGCGCTACGACCACGGAGTCTTCGGCTAGTGGGAGAGAACTGATCAGTGCGGCCGCACCCGAGGTGGCATTCGGGCACAGTGCCGTGTTCTCGGGAGCCAGGTTCAGAGCCGCCGCCGCTGTCTGGGTCGCCTGCCGGAGATGTTCGGTCAGGTGCGAGCCGAGGAAGAAGGTGGGGTCTGATTCGATCTGCTGCCGTATCCGGTCGGCGTGACTGGTGACCAGTCGGGAGGCCAGGCCATAGGACGCATGGTTGAGGAGCACCAAGTCAGGGGCGAGGAAGAAGTCGTCCTGAGCCGAGGGCTTCACGTCCGGATGCTACCCCTCGGCTCGGAGGCGCGAACGCAGCCGGGGAAGGTCTGCGACATCGAACCGGAAGATCGCGTCGGCGGCCTCGGCTTCTGCTTGGGGGGCTTCCAGCCATCTGACCGCGAAAGGCACAGGCTGCCAAGTCGGTGGGCGGGAGGCGAGTGCGCGGAGGTGCTGGGTCAGTCGTTCTCGGCGTTCAGGGTCGACCATCTCGCGATCGCATGCGGTTGTCAGTCCGTTGAGCATGGCGTCCCCCGCACGGCGCCCGTACAACTGCTCCAGCTCATGCAGCTGGCAGGCCAGGGTCGTCGTCGCTCGCCCACCCGCGTGGGTGTACCCCGAGTCGTAGTAGTGAGAGAAGGTCTGAGCGGCCTCGGGAACACGTCCTTGAAGTCCGAGCACCCGGCTGGAGTCGCGTAGATGCCAAGGGCTTTCGCTCGCGACGCCGGAGGCTTTGGAGTTCCGGGCGAGTTCCTCCAGGAGGCGCCAGGCCCGGTCGAGTTCGAGGCAGGCCATGGCTTTCTTGCTCAGCCAATGCACCGCTTCGTACTCGGCGTAGGGGTGCTCCTTCTCGCGCGCGACTTCGATCGCCTTGTTCAGCCACTGTTCTGCGGCGACGGGGTCGTATCCCGCCAGGTGAGCGAGACCGCGGTGCCCATATGCCCGTGACTGGAGTTCAGGGTCCATGCTCATCTCCGCGACCACGTCGCAGAGCTGAATGCAGCGTTCAACATCTTGGACGGGGCCGCACAGCGCGATTTCCGCATGCAACATCAGGGCTTGGGCCAAGGTCTCGCTCGGGCCTGAGCTGGAGGCCGCCAGCTGGTCGATGAGCGCACGGCATTCGGCCCAGCTGTTGGTCATCCTGAGGTTCCGTGCCCACAGCAGCTGCAGTTTGGCTTCCCGCTCCGTGTCAGGGGAGTGGGACCGCAGCTGTTCGGCGGCTGTCGCACATGTGATTGCCGCGTCGAAGTGGTTGCCTCCGGCAGCGAGGCATTCGGCCAGTAGCTCCAGGGTGTCGAGTGTTCGTGCGGTTCCGCGTGCCTGCTCGACCGCGACCTCGGCGAGTTCCTTGGCTTTCGATACAGCGCCGAGTGTGAACTGCCGACGACATGCCGCGGCGGCGAATGCCGCGGCTTTGGCACGGTTGCCGGCGGCGACGGCGATGGCGACTGCCCGTACTTGGAGTTCGTCATCCCAGGGATGTTCGGCTTCCAGCGCCTCTAGGAGCTTCTGGTGCTGGCGGCGCCATCGGGGGCCGTTTTGCGAAGCGCGCTGGCGCAGCACTTCGGCGAGCAGCGGATGATGAAGGGTGTACCGGTCGAAGCTTCCTCTGGGTTCGGCAGGACGGACCAGGCTGTGCTCGGTGAAGAGGACGTCGAGACGTTCGTAGACGTCATCGATGTCGGCTCGGGCGAGCTGGGCGAGGTATTCGACTTCGAAGTTGTAGCCGATCAGGGCGGCGGCTTCGAGAAGGCGCTGGTCGGATGGCCTGAGGAAGGAGAGCCGCTCGTCCAGGATCGCTGTGATCTGGCTGGGAGTTCCAGCGTGTGCGGCCACGGCCTGCTCGCCCAAGCGGACCAGGGACTCCGCGAACAGCGGGTTGCCGGCGCTGAGCCGGATGATCTGGGAAACAGACTGGGCGGGCAGCCTTGATCCTCCTACCTGGCGGATGAGCTGTTCGGTTTCCCGAGCGGAGAGCGGCTCCAAGTCGACTTCAAGGCAGTCGGCGCGGTAGCGGCGAAGACGGAACACCGCTCGTCTGAGCGGATGGGTTTCGGCGCCGTCACCGGTCTGCAGGTTGTCGGGCCGGTAGGCCAGGACGAGCAGTAGGGGACCTTCGACTTTGAGGGTCATCGTGATGAGCAGATCGATTGTCGCAGTGTCGGCCCAGTGCAGGTCGTCCAGGACGAGCAGGAGCGGCCCCCGGGAAAGGAGGTCCTCTACCAATCGGATGAGCTGATCCAGTCGGCTGTCCATTTCTGGGGCGGGATTACCGTTGTCGGCTATCGATCTCCCGGTTCGGATACCTGCGGCCAGGAGGTGGCCGACGACCGGGACGGATTCCACCCAGTCGGGAGCGTGGAGGCGGAATGAGTCGGCTACACGGTTCAGCAGGTCCCTCGAGCCGGAGCGTTCGGCGGAAAGCGTGAGTGAGCGCAGGCATTCGCGCACCGCTTGAAAGGAGTCCGAGGCCAGGGAGTTCAGCATGGCCTGGCCGTATCCGACGAGGAGTCCTGTCTCTGAGTAGCGGCTCACCGCGTGATCGGCCAGCGAGGTCAGAAGGCTGCTCTTCCCGACACCGGCTTCGCCTCGTACGACGACGACACCGCTGGCGCCCTGTGTGATGCTCCGGCCGAGCTCATCGAGGAGGCGTGAAAGCTCGCGGTCCCGTCCTACCAGTCGAGGGGCCGCAGGGGGATGCGACAAGAGACCGCCACCTCTCAGTTTCCGCCGCCTCGACAGAGCACCGGTTCGAGCCCTGGGAGACTCGCCACTCCGACTAGTCGAATATTTATGACGTTTCCGGCAGATTAGCGGACCGGCCGGGGGCAGCCGGAGAGGAGATCGGTCTCGGAAAGCCGATTATCTTCACATGGCGGATTTCGATCTGAGAATGAGAAAGGCCTGGCCGATGCCTCTTTGGAAGAGGATCGACCAGACCGATGGCGAATCTGAAGACAAGAGGTTCGTGAAAGAAATCGATCGTCGGGGCTTGGCGGGTCAGGCGTCGAGAGAGGCCCAGACCCACTTGCCGCCCGACGGGACGGGGTGGTGGCCGCAGGACGAGGAGAGCGCCAGGACGAGGGGAAGCCCCCAGCCTCCGCCGTTGTCCCAGGTGTTCGGGGAAGCGTCGAGGGCTTCGAGGGTGAGTTCGGCGGCCGGCTTGGCGATGGGGAGGGCGGGGGCCGGGTCCCAGACGGAGATGAGGATGCCCTGGCTGTTGTGGTTGAGGCGGAGTCTGATGCGGGAGTTGGGGGCGGCCTTGCTCGCGTTCGTGATGAGTTCGCTGGCTACCAGGAGGACGTCGTCCAGGCGGTGGGTGCAGCCCCACTGGGTGATGCGGCGGGTGATGAGGGTGCGGGCGAGGCGGGCGGCGGTGGGACAGGCGAGCAGGCGGAGGTTCAGTCCGTCGGTCATGGTTCTCACGCGGGTCTCCCAAGAGCGGGTTTGCTGATTCCATCACGAGAATCGCATCGGATGGCTACGCTCCGTTGTGCCTTCTGAACTCAGAAACAAGGAGGGTGCGTGCCCAAGAAGCGTGATCCGCTGAACCCGAGGCTCTCGCTCTGGCATCTGCTCGCGTTCCAGCTCCGCTATCTGAGGGAGCTCAACGAGTTGAGCCTCGCGCAGGTAGGGGCCATCATCAACGCCGCCCGGTCGACGGTCTCGAACATCGAGGCCGGGAGGCTTCGTATCGACGAGCGGCAGGCCGCGCTGCTGGACCAGAGGTACGGGACGGGTGTTCTGCTCCAGACGCTCCTGTACTTCGCCTGCATGGGGCATGACCCGGAGTGGCAGCGGCAGTACGCCGACTACGAGGCACGGGCTCGGATCATCAGGATCTACCAAGGGCAGGTCGTCCCGATCGGGCTGCAGACGGAGAGGTACATCCGGGCGCTGGTGGAGGAGAGCGCCGCCACCAACGTCGAGATGGGCGTCACAGCTCGGCTGAAGAGGCAGACGGCCCTGCTGGAGCGGGAGCCGGCGCCTTGTCTCTGGGCGTTGCTGGACGAAGGCGTCCTGGAGATTGAGGTCGGCGGACGCGAGGTGATGCGGGAGCAGCTCGAGTACCTGCTGGAACTCGGTCGGCGCCCGAACGTCTCGGTGCGGATCGTCCCGAGGTATTCGGGTGCGCATCTAGGCCAGGACGGGCCAATGCGGATTATCAGCCTGAATGTTCGAGATCTCGCCTATATCGGGGCGCGTAGGGGTGGCAGGCTGGTGGAGGCGCCCGGAGAAGTCCGGGATCTGGTCTTCGAGTTCGACTGCATCGGGCAGAAGGCAGCCTCCGAGGACGAGTCTCGGAGGATCATCCAGCGAGTGTTGGAGTCCAGGTATGGCGGTTCGGTGGCGTAAGAGCTCCTACAGCGGCGCGATCAACGATGAGTTGTGTGTCGAGCTGGCACGTTTCCCGCAGAGCGTGGGTATTCGGGATTCCAAGAACCCTAGCCTCGGGCACCTCGCGTTGACTCAACGGCAGTTCGCGCGGTTGGCGTCCGGGCTCAAAAAGCAGGACTGACGCTGGGCGGCGGCTTGCCAAGGCTGCGGATTTGTCGTGCGAGACGTTCGGGGCCGACGCGCTGGCTGCGGGAGACGCCCACTTCGGTGACCCGTAGATCCTTGATGTGTCGGCTCATCCCCCGCTGTCACGCTCGTTGAGCCCCCGAAGGCTGGCTTCGGTCTCGCCTCTCCTGTCGACCTTGCGGGCGCTGCTGCCGCCGAGCGTCCAGTCGGTCACTCCGTCGGCGTCGGCGTTGATCTCCAGGCGGAAGGGGCCGCGCAACATCTGGCCGGCGAACATCGCCACCTCGGCGACCGAATCCGTGTCGGGTGGCAGCAGCAGTGCCGCTGGTGCGACGTCCAGCACCTCGCCCAGTGCGACCAGTTCCTCCGCCGTCACGTAGGAGCGGCGGCCGTTCTCGAAGTTCGCCACGATCGACCGGTCCCAGCGCACTCCAGCCGCAGTCATCTCCTCGGCGAGTTTTGCCGCGGACCATCCCCGTTCGTTCCGCAGCCTCTTGATTCGTGCGGCTATGAGCCTATGAACCGATCTCTGTGTCACAGCAGCACATTAGCTCTCTGCTGGACACAGTTCAACGCTTCGGATTACTGTGCTCAACAGACCTGTACTGAGCGTGAGGAGCACAGAGGATGTGTGGTGCACGCGGGCTCGCCACCTCGGAAGCAGCCGCCGCGCACCTTCAGGTCCTCCTGCGCGCCCTCGACGACCGGGCACATAACGGGGGAGGCCCCGCCCGCAACAGGGTGGGATGCCATCGCCGTTACCGCTGGTCGGATGATGAGAAGCGGATCGACGAGCACCGGAGAGGCGGACCCTCGGTGAGCCCGGACGGCCGACCTGCGGAAGGCCGGTGATGGGCTACAAGCTGCGTCGCGAGATCGCCGACCGCCTTCCCCCTAGCCTGTCCAGCGGGGAACGGCTCGTGGTGCTGGAGATCGCCGATCAGGCCAACGACATGACCCGGCAGGCGTTCGGCAGGGACCTGCTCGACATCGTGGCGCGCCGTACCGGGTTCGCCGGCACGAAGCAGGTCGGCAAGGTACTGGGCAAGCTCGCCGAGAAGGGCATCGAGCTGCGCGTCCAGATCGTCAAGAACGGTCGGCCTCTGGTCGACAGGCGAGGGCGTCCGGTCTTCGCCTACGAGGGGCACCAGACCACCTACCGGATCCCGGTCTTCGACCCGGTGGTCTCCCCGCCGGGGGACCACTCGGGCGCAGACGACTCTTCAGAGGTCTCCCGGGAAGGGGACCACTCCGGAGCAGAGGTCCCCCCGTCGGCCCCCAGTGGTCCCCCGCCTGGTCCCCGGTGGTCCCCCGCTGAGGGCTCAGTGCTCCCCCCAGCGGGGGACCCTTCTCCTCATCTCCCCTCAGAGTCTCCTCATCTCTCCTCGGTGGACGCGCGCTCCGAAGAGGAGAAGAGCGACCTGAACGAGATCGTCGAAGACCGGATCATCGAGCTGCTCGCCGAACACACCGGACGGTCCGTGAAGCGCTCATGGGCTTCGAGGGTGCGCCGCGAGATCCTCGACGGCCGTGACGTCCGCGACCCCGTCCGCTACGTCGCCGCCGCCGTCAAAAGCGAACCGTTCCGGTACGCGCCTCAGGACGCCCCGTGGGACCGGCGCGTGCCCGAAACCGGCCCTGCCGACCCCGACGGCTACAAGCGCAACGCTGCCCGTGCACGCGAACTGCTCGCCGCCAGACTCAGAGGACGGACGTGAGTGGCCGCCAAGCGGTCGATCGGCTGCACGGCGGAGACGTCAGATCTTCCCGATGCCGAGCGTGTTCTCAGAGGGCAGCATTCCCGAGCCGATGGCCTCCACCCAGAGCGGACCGAGGAGCTCGGCGAGCCGCGCGGTGCCCTCATCGCCGAGCGCCTGCCAGGGGGCGACGGCCAGCTCGTCGGTGCGGTGCTCGACCTCGGCGCGCAGGCCACGGCCCGCGTCGGTCGCCGCGCCGTCGGCGTCCATGAACCCCCGCGCGACCAGCCGTTCGCGGGCGGCCATCCACTCGGGCTCGCTCCAGCCGCGGCTTGCGAAGACCTCGGCTGGCGCCGCGCCGATCGAGGCGAACGACACCAGGGACTCCACGGGGTCGAGGCCTGCGGTCAGGAGGGCGGCGAGATGGCCGTCGCCCCGGTGCTCGCGCAGGATCGTCGCGGCCTGCCACAGCACAAGGTGCGGCTCCCGGGGCCAGGGCAGTTCGGCGTTGGCGGCGGCGAGCGGGCGGCCCTCGGTGCGGGCGGCCTCCGCTGCCGAGCGGGCGAGCCCGGCGGCCTCGGCGAGGTCAGATCCTTCGATCCGCTCGCCGAGGAGTGCGCGGTACATCCGGTCGACGCCGCAGGTCCGGGCTGCGAGTACCTTCTCGGGTGCGGCGACGTCCCAGACGGCGGGGACGTGCTCGGCGACCATGCGCGGGCTGAAGCTGTAGAACGCGGAGGTCACCTGGCGGGGTCCGGGTGCCCCGAGCGGTGACGCCCGCAAGGCGAAGTAACTCGGCCAGCGCTCGCTGGTGTCGTAACCGAGAGCCTCCATCTCTTCGAAGACCTCGGGGGCGTAGTAGACGATGGCGTGCAGGGGCTCCAGGAGGTGCCACATCCGCCGTGCGAGTCCGTTTCCGTTACCCATGATCCCTCGTTCCACGATCCGTACATCTTGACAATGACTAGATTGCGCTCGGCGGGCAAACTTGTCAATGCCTAGATTGCGCGTAATCTGCTGACCATGACCACCGAGCGCGCCTACCACCACGGAGACCTGCGGCGGGCCATCCTCGCCGCGGCTCTCGACGTCATCGCCGCCGAAGGGCCGACGGCCCTGTCCCTGCGCGACCTGGCCCGGCGCGCGGGCGTGTCCCACGCCGCGCCCGCACACCACTTCAAAGACCGCGCGGGCCTGCTCACCGCCATCGCGGTCGAGGGCTACGGCCTCCTGGCCGCCACCCTCCAGAAGGCGGAAAGCCTGCGCGACCTGGGCCTCCAGTACGTGCGCTTCGCCGCCGCGCACCCGGCGCACTTCCAGGTCATGTTCCGCCCGGAACTCCTGCGCCCGGACGACCCAGAACTCCTCGCGGCCCGTGAACGAACCCGCAACCAGCTCCACACGGCGGTGGAGGGCTACAGCGACGACCCGGCCATCGGCGTCATGGCGGCCTGGTCGATGGCCCACGGCTTCGCGACACTGCTGCTCTCCCACAACCTGGACGGCCTGCTGGACGGGCGGGATCCCGAAGAGGCCTTCCTGTCGCTGACGAACGAGATGTTCCAGTCCGCGAAGAACCCCGCGACAGGCTGACTCGTACCTCCGGAGTCAAGAGGACGACGGACGTACGGCTCGCGGTGTCCACGACCTGCCGGGCATGGCGATCTCGATCCGTCGACCAGGCAGCCCGGGAGGCGACGTTGCTGCCCGTGCCGTTTTCAGCGGGTCAGAACCGGATGAAGTCGAACTGGAGCTTGCCGACGACCGGGCGGTGGGGGCTGTGTCCGATGGCGGCCCAGTCCTCCCCGAGTCCTTGGAGCCAGCCGGGGAACCGGCCCAGGCGCTGACCGTCCTCCACACGGTAGACCAGCACGTGGGGGCGGGTTCCGACGGCGCCGCTGACTGAGACGAGACGGCCGGTGACAGCGGTCTGCCAACTCGCCGATGAGCCTTCCAGCCCGGGGTCGGGTGCCGTCCACAGTTGGCGGCCCGTGGCGAAGTCCAGCAGCGTCAGGCTTCCCTGGTCGGCGTGCTGGCGGACCAGGAGAGTGCGGCCGTCTCCGTCGATCGGCACTCCCTTGACGTCACCGCGCCAGACCGTACGGCCGACCTCCAGGTCGAACACCTGGGGGTATCCGTCCTCGGTGCTGGCCGCTATACGGCTGCCCGCGCCGATGAACGAGTACTGCCCTGACTGGGCGTCGGCCAGCCAATGTCGGCAGCCTCCGTGGGCTTCTCGGCCGCTGAAGACCTCACGTTTCCACTTCTTGCGCCCGGACTCGACGTTGACCGCGGTGAGGGTGACCGTGCAGCGGTCGTCGCCGTCCGGCGGGTCGTGCTCGGAGGACACCAGGGTCCGGCCGACCACGACCTCGTGCCAGCCGCTGGTGATGCGGCCGCGTGTCAGGCGGCCGGACTTCGCGTCGCGCGCGCCCACGGAAAACCCCTGGTCGTCCTCATGGAGTTCGGCGGGCAGGTAGGAGCCGGTGGCCGGTACGAACGGCAGCCGTGCCCCGATGCCGTCCTCTCCCAGCCAGGCGTCGCTGCTGCGGACGTTCCACCGCGGTTCACCGCTGCGCCGGTCATGACGGGTGGTGGTGCACTCGTCGTCCTTTCGGCAGGTGACGGTGAAGATCGCGTCCTCGGCGACCCGGAGCCCGCTGAGGGAATCCTTGCGCCACAGGATCCGGCCCGTCGCCGGGTCGGCGACCGAGAACGCCTTGATCCGATCGTGTTTCTCCAAGAGCACGATTAGATCACCGCTGACGCGCAGGCCTGCGGAGGGAAAGCTCCACAGCTTCCTGCCGGTCTCGGGGTCGGCTCCGAACATCTCCTCGTCGTTGCGGACGACGAGGACACGGCCGATCATCACCGCGGTGTTCATCCCGGTGGGGCCCTGCATCGACCAGCTCGCCGGCGGCCCCTCCCGCGGTTCCGGCTCCGGTTCGGCCACATCCAGGCTGCACGCCGCCACCCCGGCGAGCACCGCCCCGAGCGACACACACCCACGAAACCATGAGGAGGCGGACATGCCTGCATTATTCCGATCACGTCCGCCGGTGTGGAGGGCCGCCCGAGTACCGGCTTCCACGCCGCCTCAAGCGCTACACCAAAAGTCCCGTTAGCCTGCCCTCGTGCATCTCGACCTCGTGACGCTCATCGTCGACGACTACGATCCGGCGATCGCGTTCTTCACCGGCGTCCTGGGGTTCGACCTCGCCGAGGACAGCCCCGCCCGCACCAACGACGGCCGCCCCAAACGCTGGGTCGTGGTCCGCCCGCCCGCCGCACGCACCGGGTTCGTCCTGGCCCGCGCCGACGGTCCCCGCCAGTCCGCCGCCGTCGGCGACCAGGCAGCGGGCCGCGTCGCGTTCTTCCTGCGCGTCGACGACTTCGCCGCCTCCCACACCCGCCTGACCGCCGCGGGCGTCCCCTTCGTCGTCCCGCCCCGCGACGAACCCTACGGCCGCGTCGCCGTCTTCACCGACCCCTGGGGCAACCGCTGGGACCTCCTCGGCCCTCCGCCAGGCTCCTGACTCAACGGCTACGCCACTACCCCGAAAACCCCTTCTCTCTCGAGCACGAACTCCCCGCTCGGAGACATCAGAACGAACTATCGGCCTCGATTTCCGGGGACCGGCCCGCTGACGGGACTTTCCGCCTGGAGTGGCGCTGCCGGATCCCGGGGGTCACGGCTGACGCCTCTCGGCGAACCGTGACCGGTTCGGGCGCGTCTGAGTGTCTATGACCACCCCTGACCTGCGGTTGCAGCGGCTGCGCGGAACCTGGCTCTACGGCACGCTGCTCCTGTCGCTGGGCGCCTTCGCCGTCGCGATCGCCCTGGCGCCGCCCGCCGGGACCGATCCCGGACGGGCGCTGACGGGGCTGCTGTTCTTGGGCAGCTCCATGCATGTCGCGGCGACCGGGTGGTTCTACACGCTGCCGGAGATCCGCTCCCACGCCCGTGCCCACCTCGGCCGGTACGCGATCGTCCCGCTGGCGCTGGTCGCAGGGACGGCCGCGGTCGCCGCCGCGCTGTCGGAGCCGGCCTTCCGCTGGGCGCTGTACGCCTTCTTCGCCTGGCAGTTCTTCCACTTCCAGAAGCAGAACCTGGGGATGGCGGCGCTGGCGGCGAGCGCGCTGCGGGCCGGATCGTTGTCGCGCGAAGAACGCAACGCGGTGGCCGTCACCGGAATCGCCGGGACGGTCGCGCTACTGGCCAGGCCGGATCTGCTCGCCCTGCACGACGCCCATCTCGCGCGGGTGTTCCCCGTCGCATGCGCGGTCTTCCTCGCCGGGATCGGCCTCGGCCTCTACGGCCTGTACCGCCGCGGCAGCCGGCCGCCCGCGTTCGTGGCGATGTACCTGGGCTCGCTGCTGTTCTTCACGCCGGTCTTCCTGCTCGACGCGCCGTACGCGGCCGTCGCCGGCCTGATCGTCGCGCACGGGCTGCAGTACCTGCTGATCGTGGGGATGGTGGCCGTCACGCCGCGTCCGGGCGGCGGCCCGCTCGGCGTCGCGACGATGCTCGTCATCGCCCTGGTCGGCGGGCTCCTGCTGAACCTCGCCTCCCACCTTCACGGCTCACCGCACGCCTGGGAACGCGCCCTCTACGGCGCGTTCCTCGGCGCGACGATGGCGCACTTCGTGATCGACGCGGGCCTGTGGCGGCTACGCGAGGAGTTCCCCCGGCGCTTCCTCACCGCGCACCTGCCCTATCTGCTCAGGCCCTGATCAGCCACCGCCGCAGCCGGGCACCTCGCTCGCACCCACGAAGCCCGCGAACAACGCGATGACCCCCACGACCACCAGCAGCGTGGACACCACCGCCACCACCGCCCAGCGCCGCTTCCCGCGGGGCCGCTCCGGCTGCTCGGTCTCGTACCAGTTCGCCTCAACCACATCGCTCATGCCCGTCAGACGCGCAAAACGGACGAGCGGTTCGCTACCTGTCGACGTCGCCCACGACGAAGAACAAGCCGCCAAGGACGGCGACCATGTCCGCCACGAGCCTCCCTCGAGCACCTCGTTCAGAGCCCGGATGCCGTCGAACGACGCGCCGCGGGTCTCTGTTCCGTCAGCGACGCGTCTGATGGTCGAGTACCCGGGCCATCAACCGGGTGAGCTGCTCGCGCTCGTCGGGGGAGAGAGGGGCCAGGAGCTCGTCCTGCGCCTTGTCGAGCTCCCCGCCGATCCGGTGGAATTCCCGTTCGCCGGTCTCGGTGATGGTGATGATGTTGCGGCGCCGGTCGGCGGGGTCGGGGATCCGGACGGCGAGCCCCCTGTCGGCCAGGTCGTTGACGGCCTCGACGACGTAACTGCGGTCGATGGAACACCGTCGGCCGAGCTCCGCCTGGCTGGCCGGGCCGAACTCCTCCAGGGCCGCCAGCAGCGCGTACTGGTAGCGCCGGCAGCCGGTCGCGTTGAAAGCCTCACCCGACAGCCGGGCCGCGTGGATGGCGATCTGCGTGATCAGCCAGCTCGGGGTGTCCCGCAGCCGGGCCGGCGGGCGGTGTGCGTCGGTGGTGGCCATGGCTTCACCCTAACCAGGGCCGTTGGCAAGACCCACAATCTGTGCGACGGTCGCCACGATCATGACCGTGCAGCGCGCACTGGACCTCTCGGCAGTCCAGCAGCAGTGAGTGATCACCATCTTCGTGCTCCGCTACGGGGTTTCTTGCTCCTCGGCGCCGCTTCCAGGGCATTCAAATGGTTCTACCTGCAGAGATGCTCGACTTCCGCGAGGATGACTCGAGTGCGGATTCAGGAACGGAACCTGCTGTAGGGCGACTTCGGCGAAGCATGGCTGGAGGCGGTAGCTGCGGCATGCGAGATCCTGCACGGCCGCCCGACCACACTCGATCTGCAGAAAGCCGACGTGCTGCTGTCGTATCGGGGACTGCTGAACGGGACTTACAACCCGTCCGTTCTCGTACAGGTCAAGACGACCACTGATCTGCGCAAATTGCCGGACGGCGACTACAGCTACGATCTCGACGTCGATACCTATGACGTCCTACGGAGGGACGACCACGCCGTCCGGCGGGTCCTCGCAGTGATCGGCTTGGCGGACAACGGGGAGCGGATCCGCACGTACCCCGACGGGACGCTTCTCGTAGGGCGCGGCGCCTGGGTATCGCTCGAAGGCCTGCCGGAGTCGGGTAACTCGAGCACGCAAGCAGTTCGTCTGCCGGCTGCAAATACCTTGGACGGGTCGGGGCTGACGCGGATGATGGGCATGCACGGGGTCAGGAGCTCCACACCCGTGCCTGAATTCGATGTGTGGGAGCTACTTTGAACATGTCGGAAGGTGCTCGCGAGAGGGAAGCCGTGACGACTCCTGGGCTGACGGAACTGACCTCCTATCTGCGTGGTTCCGGTTGGACGCTTGAGGACGACGATGAGCGCACTACGCTGTGGCGGCCTGGCGTACCCGTGAACGGCATCCAGGTCGTTCTGCCGGTCAAGGAGCACGTCCTCGACTTTTCAGACCGTGTCCAAGAGGCATTGAAGACGATCGCTCATGTCGAACGCCGTCTCCCACGAGAGGTGCTGGAGGACATCGCCATCGGCGGTGCCGATACGGTCGCGGTGCGGCTCACGCCGGACCTTCCGTCCGGTGAGGCGCCTTTGGGGCTGGCCCATACGGCGATCAGTTCGCTGTGGACGCTGGTGGTGGCGTCAGCGTCCTCGCTCGAGGGGAAACCGCTGGTCCTCCCGTCCCGGAGGTCTCGACGTGCCGAGGTCTACGCTGATCGGGCCCGCTTTTCGACCCAGCCCGGCAGTTTCGTCCTCTCACTGTCGCTTCCCTTGGAAGACGGCTTTCCGGAGCCGCAGGCCCAAAGGGAGATGGACGGCCAGGAGCAGCTGGTGCCGACCGTGCATGAGCCGTTCGGCCGACGAGTCACCCAGCGGATGATGACCGCTGCCCGCCACGCCCGGCAACTGGCCGAAGCCGTGTGCGAGGGAACCGAACCCCTCACCGCGTTCGGCCGCCAGAGCTTCGTCAACGCGACGGAGTTGGCCGCTCTCGGCGGACTCGGCGGACCTGAGCACGATCCCTACCAGGTCAGGTTCGCGCTGTCCCCACGTGCGGGAAAACCCACCCCGCCAGAACTGCTGAGGATCACGCCGGGACAGCAGCGGATTCTGCGAGAAGCAGCCGATTACCTGAGGACCAGACAGCCTCGCACCGGAGTGACCGTGACAGGGCACGTCATTCGTCTCTTCCGAGAAACCGGGCCGGGGCCGGGTGAGGTCGTCATCCTCGGCGTCGACGACGACACCGGTATTCCTAGGAGAGTGCGAGTGGAACTCGCGAAAGAGGACTACGTCCGTGCACTCAACGCTCATGCCCAGGGCTTGCAGGTCAGTGCCACCGGAGACCTTGAGATCCGCGGTAACCGCAGAAGCCTGCGCGGACTCAGTTCGTTCGCCGTCGTTGCCGGGCTCGAAGACGACTGAGCGGGAAACGTCCGACGGGTTGTGATGCGCCCGGTTCGTTCTTGTTTCTTCCTCAAAGGCTCGTCTCGGTCTCGTCTCGACGCACGCAAGTCCCTTTCCCTCGGTGATGGCTTGATTACTGTTGGCCATTCACTGGTCGGGTCCGGGAAGCTTCGGGGGCGTTGTGGCAGGAGACGACTTTCGGCTGCGGATGATCCTCGCGGACGTGCAGGAGATGTCGGACCGGCATTGGCGGCAGTTCGACACCCCCGTGCGGCTGATGGACGGCAAGGCCTGGGTGGGGCCGTCCGCGCGGGCCTTCGAACGGGAACTGCGACGGAACCGGCAGGTGCTCCAGACGCAGTTGCAGAAGGCCGTGGACTCGCTGCGCAGGCCGGGGGTCGGCAGCGGGGCGGGCGTCGTCCGGTGAGCGGGGACGGGTGGCTGGAACCCGGGGTCTGCGGAGTGCAGTTGAGCATGTTCGAGCAGCTCACCACGGCAATGAGCCGTTCTGAGGACGATCTGGAGCGGCTCGCCCGGCGCCTCTATACCGCGTTGGCCTCAGCGGGGGCGGATACCGGGCCCGCACTGGAGATCTCCCGGGTCGCTCAATGGGCCCGTGAGGTGGGGCCGGACCTTCGACGGCGTCATCGGCTCGCGCAGGACCTCGACGCGCAGCAGCCCAGGTCGGCTTTGAGCGTGGTGGACGGGGTGTTCGTCCGACTGCCGGACGGGCGATCCGATCAGCAGGCGCAGATCAGCGGGTATCAGGCGGCGGATCTGTTCGAACAGGCCACGGCGGGGGACAGGGGAGCGCTGCGGTCGCTGCGGAACTACGAGCAGTTCGCCGGTGATCCCTACTTCGCGCGCGGGCTGCTCGAAAGGCTCGGAGCGGTCGGAGTGCTGAACGTCCCTTTCGGGCTGACCCGGACGCTTCAAGCCGACGCCAACCGGCATGGCGCGATGCTGGACGCCAACACGGCCGACACCCGGGCGGCCATGGAACTGCTGGGACGGGCACTCGCCGACGGGACGCGGCCGTTGAGCGCGGGATATATGGGGGACGATTTCCTGACCGCCCTCACCGCCGCGGGGAGGGCCGGATTCCCTCCCGAGAACAGCCACCCGCGGTACTTCGGATATCAGGGGCTCGGCACGATCCTCGGCTCCGCCCCGGGCGCGGTGAAGTACTCGGATGCGTTCATGCGCGTGGTCGGGAGGGACATGCTCGCGCATGAACGCCAGAACGACATTTCCTCCTGGCGGGCCGTGCCGGACGCCGCGGGGATCTACGCGTCGGGTGCTTTCAATAGCGAGGGCGAGCAGCCGGGGCATTACCTGCAAGGGCTGCTCATGGCTGCCGGGGCGTCGCGAACGGGGGCGCAGATCCTGCTCGACTACACGCCCGCCGGAGAGACCTCCAGCAACCTGCGCTATCTGCTGCATGACCGTCGCCGGGTATGGGCGGGCACGGACCACGGGGCGGCACTCGGGCACGTCCTTCGAACCGCCGCGTCGGGGGAGGACGAACGGTCCCGGGAACTCTTCGACGAGATCGTGCGGGTGCTGGGAGCAGACCAGTTGAAGCTGATGAAATACGAGGCCGGCGGGCTGAAGATCAGTGACCGGGAGACGTTCGACGAACTGTCGGGGCTCCGGGCGGCGATGGGCGACCTTCTGATCACCCAGCTCGACCACGTCTCCACGAGGCTTTACGCGGCAGAGGACTCAGGGCACATCGCGCGAGGATCGCGGGAGCAGACGCGGCTGCTCCTGGCCGTCATCGCCGACACCGTGACCGACGACGCCGCCTACACCGCGTTGTTCAAAGCCCACGTCGGGCACCTGAGGCTGTGGATCGACGACCAGCGGAGCAAAGGACGGGAAGGAGAGATCGGGCTGGCGATGGACGCCAGTGCGCTGGGACGCCTCCTCGCCCTGCGCACCGAGACGATGAAAGCGCTCAAAGTCCAGGAGGACAAGGTCAACGCCTCGCTCAAAGCGAAGATCGACTTCGGGCTGGGGCTGGTCGACCCGACCGCCTACCTGAGCCGTTTCAAAGTCCCGCCCGAGATCACGGGGCCCGCGGGGGCGAAGGTCTTCGACGAGATCAGCAAGTACCTGGTGCAGCGGTTCGGAGAGAACACGGAGAAGGAGAACACCGAGAACCACCGGGTCAGCGACGAAGACCGCATGCGCGACCTCGTCAACCAGATGCTGCTCTCCTCCACGGTTTCGTACTTGGAGCACGACTCGGAGGATGTAGCGGGTTGGCCTTTCGAAAGAGGTGGGGAGATCCTTCCGCCTTCCACTTGGGACCAGGCTCAGGCTGAGGCTTTCTACCGGTGGTGCAAGGAGCGCGACGTCCCTGTTCCCGAAGCAGGCAGCGGAGTCAACGAAGCTATTGAAAGAGCGCATGACAGAGCTGTGCGTAGTTTCGCGGAAGCCGGAGGGCGGGAATGAAGTCGTCTTTGCTCCGCAAAGGCAAGCTAATAGGGCCGATATTTGGGGCTTTGCTCGTCACGACGCAGTGCAGCACAGAATCGGCTGATCCCAAGCCTGTAGGGTCCTCAACGCAAGCGGTTCCGGATACCCAGCCAGTAGCAGACTCTGCTCCGTACTGGTGTGGACTTACTCCAAAGGCTGCACTAGAGAACATCACGGGCATTGAAGATGGGCTTTCGGAGTATCCGGAGGGATGGCTTGCAGAGCAAGGCGGTTGCCTGGTCAGGGACGGTAGTCCCGCAGGACCGCTTGGAATCAGCTGGAACAAGAGAGCAGGACGTAAGACGGTTCTGCGGCAGGAAGCCAAGTACCGGGACTACAAACGCGGGCGGCTTCCTGCAAAACTCGGATACGGGTTCATCGCCTATGCCCCCGGCTACACCCACGATCGGCCGTACTACGTGATCGCGCACTTTCGATGCGGAACCATGGAGCCGTGGCTGAGTCTTGATGTCAGCAGGGTGCGGGACGGCCGTGATTATCGGGAAGACCTCACCGCGCTGATGCGGATCGCTGAGAAGCGTTTCGGTGCCTTGCACGGCTGTGAGCCTGGTCCACTGACCAGGTAGCAACGCATCGAAAAGAATGATGATCATCAAAATAATTCGTTTGTCGTGATGTATCCGGGCGGCGGATGCTGAGGGGCGACGGCACCGATCCTGCACTGGAGGGCATCATGACCACCTCACCGCGCGTCGCGATCGTGACCGGCGGTTCCCGCGGCATCGGGCGGGAGGCCGCCGAACGGCTCGGGGGCGACGGGTTCGCGGTCGTCGTCACCTATTCGGGCGGCAAGAGCGAAGCGGACAACGCCGTCGCGAAGATCACCGAGGCCGGCGGGGCCGCGATCGCCGTGCGGGCCGACGTCGCCGACGAAACCGAGGTCGCGGCGCTCTTCGACGCCGCGGAACGGGAGTACGGGGGCGTCGACGTCGTCGTCCACGCGGCGGGCGTCATGATCCTGGCGCCCCTGGCCGACTTCGACCTCGAAGACCTGGACCGCATGCACCGCACCAACATCCGCGGCACGTTCGTCGTGGACCAGCAGGCGGCCCGCCGGGTCCGGAGGGGCGGCGCGATCATCAACTTCTCCACCAGCGTCACCCGGCTGGGGCTGCCCACGTACGCGGCCTACGCGGCGTCGAAGGGAGCCGTCGACGCGATGACCCTCATCCTGGCCCGCGAGCTGCGCGGCCGCGACATCACCGTCAACGCGATCGCTCCCGGCCCCACGGCCACAGAACTCTTCCTCAGCGGCAAGGACGAGGAGACCGTCGCCCGGATGGCCGCGCAACCGCCGCTGGAACGGCTCGGCACCCCGGACGACATCGCCGAGGTCGTCGCCTTCCTGGCCGGGCCGGGACGCTGGATCAACGGGCAGGTCGTGTACGCGAACGGAGGCATCGCCTGAGCGCCGTCTCCCGGTGCGGTGTTGACGATGAGAGATGGGCTCTTTAGGCTCTCGTCCATAATCAGACAGACCAGTCTGTCTAGGGAGCGGGAGCTACTCATGGGCGTACACGATTTCGAAGTGGCCACGGCGGACGGATCCAACCGGAGCCTCGGCGACTTCTCCGGCAAGACGGTGCTCATCGTGAACGTCGCCAGCAAGTGCGGGCTGACGCCGCAGTACGAGGGGTTGCAGGCGCTGTACGGCGAGTTCCAGGGGCGCGGGCTGGAGATCCTGGGCTTCCCCTGCAACCAGTTCGGCGGCCAGGAGCCCGGCACCGACGAGGATATCCAGGAGTTCTGCTCGACGAACTTCAGCATCACCTTCCCCGTCTTCGGGAAACTCGACGTCAACGGCCCGGACGCCGACCCGCTGTTCGTCCACCTGCGGGCCGAGGCCCCGGGCGACTTCGGCCCCGGCCACGGGTTCCTGTACGAGCACGTCAAGAACAGCCGCCCCGAGGCCATCGGCACCGACGAGGTCAAGTGGAACTTCACCAAGTTCCTCGTCGACGGGGACGGCAAGGTCCTGCGCCGGTACGAGCCGACCGTCACCCCCGAGCAGATCCGCGAAGACCTCGACGGTCTCCTTCCCGTCGCCTGAGGGTGAGGACGCTCAGTCCTGGGCGAGGCGGGGCGGGAACCCTCCGGTGGCGACGGGACCCCAGCGTTCGATCGTGATGCGGATCAGCGACTTGTCCTGGCGGCGCATCGCCGCGCGGTACTCATCCCAGTCGGGGTGCTCGCCGGAGATGCAGCGGTAGTACTCCACCAGCGGTTCGAGGGCGTCGGGCATGTCCAGGACCTCCGCCCGGCCGTCGACCTGGACCCACGGACCGTTCCAGTCGTCGGACAGGACGCAGACCGAGACCCGCGGATCGCGCCGGGCATTGCGGGTCTTGGCCCGTTCGGGGTAGGTCGAGACGACGATCCGCCCCTCGGCGTCCACCCCGCAGGTGACGGGGGAGAGCTGCGGGCCGCCGTCCGCGCGGACGGTGGACAGCAGGCAGCGGTGCCGGGGCCTGAGGAAGTCCAGGAGCTGGTCGCGCCCGACGGCGTCGGCGGTGGCGATGCGAGGTGCCATGCGTGCTTTCCCCCTCGTCCGGCGGCGGGCGACGCCGCCGCGGTGAACAGAGCCGGAGCCGCCGGCCGGTGAGGCATCACCGTCGGTCGGCACGTCCTGATAGACCCACTGTACGAATGAGGACGGACAGGAACCGGTCGAGAGCACAGCGGCGGCAGGCGAGCGGAGGCAGCACGTCGGCCCGGTCAGCCTGAGCGCGCTTCAGTCCGGAATGGGGTCCTGGGCTGGGGGACGATGACGCGGTCGAGGATCTGGTAGACGGTGGCGCTGCCAGCCGGGAACGCCAGATGCGTCATGCGGTGACGGGGAGAGGCAAGTCGGGCGGAGCTGAAGCCTCTCTTGCCGCTCGAAGGTCACTCCGGCCGGTCGGATCGTTCGTGCGGGAGTCGGTCAGCGGGACCTGATTCATATGGTGGTTCTGGCTGGGCTTGCTCGAAGCCGAGGGCTCTGCCGTCTTCGTCGAAGTCGTGCTTGAGCAGGATGCGGCGGCGGAACGCCTGATGGAACAAGGGGTTCACCACCGTGATGACCGCACCGACCGCCAGAATCGTCCAAGCGGTCGGCGACATCGCGGGAAGGGCGGCATCGCCGGAGGTGAATGCCATCCAGGCCCATGTGGCGAGCATGACGAGGTACATGAAGACCAGGTGACCGAGGTTGCTGCGCAGGATGTGGAAGCGGCCCAGGGCGTCGTCGCGGACCCACATCCGGTAGCGGTAGGGAACAGGGATGTCCATCAGGCGGTAGGCGAGCCAGCGGTGGAACGGAGGCCGCTCGCGCAACCGGGTCGCGATTCCGCCTCGGATCACATCCCAGCACTCGCGCACGGACGGCGCTGTGGCGTGCGGCTCGGCCGCGTCCAGGAGGGTACCGAGGATCTCGTCTCTGCGGATCTGGCGATAGCGGGGAGGGTAGCTGCGCAGGAGAAGGTCGCAGCGCTGTTCAAAAGGGGTGTTCATCATCCAGCCAGATTGATCGCGGGTCGGGGGAGGCCAAGGCGCCGGCGGGCTCGTGCGGCCAGTTCGGCGAGTCGTTCCGTCTCGGCGTTCAGCACCTCGCGACCCTCACCGGTCAGCTTGTAGTAGCGGCGGAACCGGCCGTCGACGACCTCTTCGTGGTCGAGCGCGACCAGACCGTCTGCGGCCAGCCGGTCCAGCGCCCCGTAGAGCGTGCCCGTACCCAGCTTGATCCGCTCATCGGACAGCTCGCGCACAGCGGCGATGATCCCGTACCCGTACAGCGGCTCGGGAGCCAGCGCAAGCAAGATCAAATAGCTTGGCTCCCGCAGTGGTGAAGATGTCATGGCAGATATATATCACCAACCGACATATATTGAAATGCGACGATGTGAGGGCGTCGTGGGTCAGCGACAAGGGGCGGGTGTCGGTGGCGGAGTCGGGGCTGCTGCTGCGCGTCCCGCAGGTGCTCGTCGTGCCCGCCGACCACCCGCCGGCCGTGCGGGACACGGTGACTCTGGCCGAGACGGTCGGCGAGTCCTTCATCGACTACCCCCTCGGATACGGCAACCGGACCGCCAACGACCGCGCGTTCGACGCGGCCGGAGTCGAACGCGTCATCACGATGGAGGCCACCGACGTCAGCGCCGCCGCCGAGTTCGTCGCCCACGGCCTGGGCGTGACGATCCTGCCGACCAGGACCGTCCCGAAGGCCGCCGGCTGCAAGGCCCTCACCGTCACCGACCAGTCGCTGGAGTGGGCGCTGCACGTGGCGACGGCCGAACACCGGCGGATCAGTGCCGCCACGTCCGCCCTGATCGGCATGGCCGACGACTTCGTGGACGACCGGAGCTGAGGTCCGGCCGAGCGGGATGCCGTGGCCTTCGGGGAGGACACGGTGTCAAGGTCCGTCCGGTCAGGGCCGTTGGAGCGGCTCTGACCGGACGGGCGACGGTCTTGCGGTCGGTTCGAGGAGAAGCCTCCGGGGCGGCCGGTGGGAGGTCACTCCGTCGGGGAGGAGCTGGGAGAGGGAGAGGTCGGGGAGGCTTCGGGGGTGGAGGGGGAAGCGGTCGGCGCGTCGGTCGGGGGGATCGCCGGAGCCGGGGTGATCGAGGGAAGGGCCTCGGATGTCGGGGAGGAGCAGCGGGGGACGAGGGTGGGCTCCTCCATGTCCAGATACATGTTCGGGTTGCAGATGGACAGCGGGTAGGAGTTCGGGATCTGCGGGGTCGGGCCGGGCACGAGCTGGTAGCCGTACAGCTCGTAGGGGAGCTGGACGGGGCGGCCGTTCTGGTCGTAGAGGAGGACGTCCTTGAGGGGCTTTCCGTCCTTGGTGTACGGGTAGACGTTCGCCAGCTCGCTGTTCGACTGGTAGTCGACGGGGTCGACGAACGACGGAGAGGGGCCGCCGTTCTCGCTCACCGCCAGGCCGAAGAGGGCGGCGACCACGGCGACGAAGCCCGCGCAGAGGGAGAGGAGGACCAGCACGTACGAGCGCCTGCCGTCGCGCATCCGGTAGCCGAAGAACACCGAGGCGCCGATCGAGAGAAGCAGGAGCAGCCATTCGCTGGTGCTCCACGGGACGTGGTGGAGGTTGCCCGTCCAGAACGTCCAGAAGGCGAGGGCGACCAGGTAGCCGCGGAGAAGCCACCAGGCGGGACGGAAGTCGTTCCTGGCCGTCTCGTAGCCGGGGTAACGTTCTCCGACGCGCGTGTGGAAAGCGGCGACGCGGGCGTCCAGGCGGCGGACGAGCCCGGGCTTCTTCTTGGAGGCCGGACGCTGGTCGGGGCGCTGCAGGTAGGCCGCGTGGAGCTCGGCGGCGTAGGACTCGGGGGTGCCGAGGCGGGCCTCGAGGGGCTCGTCGGACTCGCCGGCGACCTCCGTCAGGTGGTCTTCGAGGTCCTCCAGGAGCTCGGACCTGTCCGGCTCGGGGACGTCGGTGAGGGCGGCCCGGACGGCCGCTGCGTAGTCGGAGACCGGAGTGGTGATCATCGACTCTCCAAGAGGGTGTCCATGGTCTGTGCGAACGAGGTCCAGGTTTTGCGGGAGTCGGCGAGGGTGGCGCGGCCCGAGGCGTTCAGGCCGTAGTACTTGCGGTGCGGTCCTTCCTCGGACGGCACGACGTAGGAGTTGAGCGCGCCCGCCTTGAAGAGGCGGCGCAGGGTGCCGTAGACCGAGGCGTCTCCGACGTCTTCCAGGCCGGCTTCGCGGAGACGGCGCACGACGTCGTAGCCGTAGCTGTCCTCCCGGTCGAGGACCGCCAGGACGGCGAGGTCGAGCACCCCCTTGAGGAGCTGTGTGGTGTCCACCGAAAAACCTCCTTATGCCGTGCACACTACTACGGATACCGCACTACCGCGCAAGAGCTAGAAGACCACGGGAAAGGGGACGCGAACGCGGCTCAGCAGCAGCCGGAAGGCGGGCGGAAGTCCGTGCGCAGGCGCCAGAACTCCTTCTCCGGCAGCACCGGCTCACCCGGATGGGCGGCGGCGCGGTGCTCCAGGTACTGCTCGTACGCGCGGTCCCCGGTGAGTTCGCGGAGCAGCTTCCAGAAGGAACGCCAGTTCATGACGGCGCCTTCATCCGCCGGCGCTCGTCGGCGGTGGCGATCAGCCCGGACGGAGCCCACAGCTCGGACTCGATGTACGGATCCTCGGTGGTCTTCACCCGGCGGCGCAGTGAGAAGACCCAGACCCGGATGGCGTCGACGAGGATGATGATGACGAGCAGGGCGAAGAACGCCGCCAGCACGCCGTCGACCGTGGAGTTCAACACGACCCGCTCCATCGCGTCGACGGACTTGGCGTTGCCCAGGGAGGTCTTCCCCGCGTCGAGCGCGTCCTGGTAGAGGTTGCGCTGGGCGAAGAAGCCGATCTTCGGGTCGCTGGAGAACACCTTCTGCCATGAGGCGGTGAGCGTCACGGCGATGTCCCAGGCGAGCGGGATGATCGTCACCCAGGCGTACCTGGCGCGGCCCGTCTTGATCAGCAGCGTCGTGCAGACGATCAGGGCGATGGCGGCGAGCAGCTGGTTGGAGATCCCGAACAGGGGGAACAGCTGGTTGATGCCGCCCAGAGGGTCTTTGACGCCGGCCCACAGGAAGTAGCCCCAGGCCCCGACGACGGCCGCGCTGG
The DNA here is from genome assembly GCF_039871655.1 of Actinocorallia sp. B10E7. Taxonomy (NCBI): domain Bacteria; kingdom Bacillati; phylum Actinomycetota; class Actinomycetes; order Streptosporangiales; family Thermomonosporaceae; genus Actinocorallia; species Actinocorallia sp. B10E7. The sequence goes on along the minus strand of NZ_JBDPLZ010000008.1, from coordinate 189,879 downwards.
AGAGGTAGAGGCCGGGCTTCCAGCTGATGTCGCCGAACTTCTTCCACACGTTGCCGATGGTGTCCTGGAGCATGAAACGGCCGATCCGGGTGCCCGCGTCGACGGTCGTCAGGATGAACAGGGCCTCGAACATCACCGCGAAGTGGTACCAGAACGCCTTGCTGCCGACGACCGACGCGAGGATCTCGGCGATGCCCACCGCCAGGGTGGGGGCGCCGCCCGTCCGGGCGACGAGGGTGCTCTCGCCGACGGACGCCGCGGTGGCGGCCAGCTGGTCGGGCGTGACGGTGAAGCCGAGGTCCGTGACGGCCCGGGAGGCCGACTCCAGGGTGGGGCCGAGGGCCGTGGCCGGCATGTTCATCGCGTAGTACAGGCCGGGGTCGATGATGCACGCGGCGATCAACGCCATGATCGCGACGAAGGACTCGGTGAGCATGCCCCCGTAGCCGATGACCCGGATCTGGGACTCCTTCTCCACCAGCTTCGGGGTGGTGCCGCTGGCGACCAGGGCGTGGAAGCCCGACAGCGCGCCGCACGCGATCGTGATGAAGACGAACGGGAACAGCGCGCCCGCCACGACGGGCCCGTCGCCGTTCCAGGCGAAGGACGTGAACGCCGGGGTGCGCAGGTCCGGCAGGGCCGCAACGATGCCGACGGCGAGCATCACGACGACGCCGACCTTCATGAACGCGCTGAGGTAGTCGCGGGGGGCCAGCAGCATCCACACCGGAAGCACCGAGGCGACGAAGCCGTACCCGACGAGGGCCAGGGTCAGCGTCTCGGGGGACCAGGTGAACGCGTCGGCCCAGCCGGACTCGGCGACCCACCTGCCGGAGACGACCGCCAGGACCAGCAGCACCGCCCCGATGACGGAGACCTCCATGACCTTGCCGAACCGGAGGTAGCGCAGGTAGAAGCCCATGAACAGGGCGATCGGGATGGTCATCGCGATGGAGAACGTGCCCCAGGGGGAGTTCGCGAGGGCGTTCACCACCACCAGGGCGAGCACCGCCAGCAGGATGACCATGATGGAGAGGGCGCCGACGAGCGCCGCGACGCCGCCGACGGGGCCGATCTCGTCCCTGGCCATCTGGCCGAGGCTGCGGCCGCTGCGGCGCATCGAGAAGAACAACACCACCAGGTCCTGGACGGCGCCCGCGAAGATGACGCCGAGGATGATCCACAGGGTGCCGGGCAGGTAGCCCCACTGGGCGGCCAGGACCGGCCCGACCAGGGGGCCGGCCCCGGCGATCGCGGCGAAGTGGTGGCCGAACAGGACGCGCCGGTCCGTCGGGTGGAAGTCGATGCCGTTGTTCTTCAACTCGGCCGGGGTGGCGCGGGTGTCGTCCACCCGCAGCACCCGGTGGACGATGAACCGCGCGTAGAACCGGTAGGCGATGGCGTAGGAGGCGAGCGCCGCGAACAGGATCCAGGCCGCGGACACGTGCTCGCCCCGGGCCAGGGCGAGCACCGTCCAGGCCAGGGCACCGACCGCGGAGACCAGGATCCAGATCACTTTCTGCCGCATAACGGGCCTCCTCTCGAAGCGATCCGTGTCACTGATCTCATGACATCACAGAGAGTCAAGAGATGGTGACGGCTGTGGACGAACCCGAGGAGCCGCATCCGAAATGGGTGCGCGGTGGCCATGTGTGCGGGTACCGCCGACCGGGAAGGCATCGTCTTCGGGAGCCGAAAGCCAGGAGGAGCCAGCCGATGACCAGCGCGGATCTACTCGTCGACGCTTTCGGACGAGTCCGGGAGAGCGTGCACGCCACCGTCAAGGGGCTCGACACGGCGGCATTGACCTACCGTCCGGAGGAGGAGGCGAACTCGATCGCGTGGCTGATCTGGCATCTCACCCGAGTGCAGGACGACCACGTCTCGGAGATCATCGGGACCGAGCAGATCTGGACGTCCGGAGGCTGGGCGGAACGGTTCCGCCTTCCGCTGGAGCCGTACGACACCGGATACGGGCACACGTCCGAGCAGGTGGCCTCCGTCAAGGCCGAAGCGGAGACGCTGCTGGGCTACCACGACGCCGTCCACGCCCAGACGGAGGACTTCGTCCAGTCCGTGAAGGAGCCCGAACTGGCACGGATCGTCGACGAGAACTGGGACCCGCCCGTCACGATGGCCGTCCGGCTCGTCAGCGTCATCGAAGACGACCTCCAGCACGTCGGGCAGGCCGCTTACATCCGGGGGATCTACGAGCGGACGCACGCATAGGGGCGGAGCCCCCCGAGGGCCCCGCCCCTGAACGGCGGCTCAGCCGCGCGCCTTGTGGATCGCGTCCCGGGCGCGGTCGACGACCGCGGCCAGCGGGCCCAGGGCGAGGTTCTTGGTCTGGCTCTCGACGCCCGGGTGCGGGTGCGTGGGCGCGACGGCCTCAGCGGCCTTGACCAGCGTGGCCATGCCGGTGAGCTCCTTCTCGGAGCCCTTGATGCGCAGCTGCGGGAACTCCGACCGCTCCTCGTGCTGCGCGTGGGCCTCGATGGAGGCCCTCAGTTCACGGAACAGCGGCAGGAAGTCCGACGAACCCGTGTCGACCTCCTCCAGCCGCTGGAGGAACCGCTTGCCCTGCTCTTCCTCGTCGAGGAGCTCGTTCACGGCGTCGCCTCCGCCGAACTTCCGGCGCGCGTAGGGGTGGACGACCTCCTCCTCCGCGGTCTCGTGCACCGCGAGAAGGCGTCGCAGCTCGTCGAACTTCTGCTTCCGCCGTTCGCCGCTGCTCTTCTCGACGGTGTCGAGCAGTGAACGGATCTCGTCATGCTGCTTCAGCAGCAGATCGACCACATCTTCTCGAGCCTGCGTGGTCATGCTCGCTCCTTTCGCTTCATACGGGTACGTCATTCGCCGTACCCCCGCGAACCGTCAAACCACGGTGACAACGGTCACTACTGAGTCAAAGGCTCATCCTCGGGGTCGTCACAAATATCCCTCGGTCCGAGGCAAAGATCGCCCGGGCCGAGGTCAGAGCCGGTGGGGGGTGGGGAAATCGTGAAGACCACGAGAAACCGGATTCAAGGAGACCAGGTGAACGGACGTCAGTCCACGGCGACGGGATTCGTGCTCTTCGCCGCGATTCTTTTGATCATCAACGGGCTCTGGGGGATCTTCGCCGGACTCGCCGCCATCCTCAAAAGCGAATTCTTCGTTCTCACTCCGAATTATATCTACGAGTTCGACACCACCGCGTGGGGCTGGATCCACCTGCTCCTCGGAGCGCTGGTCGTGGTGGTCGGCATCGCCCTGCTGACCGGGCAGAGCTGGGCGCGCTGGCCCACCCTCGTGGTGGTGGTGCTCCAGGCGCTCGCCCAGTTCTTCTTCATCCCCTACTACCCGTGGTGGGCGATCCTCATCATCGTCCTCGACGTGGTCATCATCTGGGCGCTGCTGGCCTACGAGCCCAAGACCCTGAGGTGACGGGCCGACGCGACGGGCTCAGATGCGGCCGTCCAGTTCGGCCATCAGGAGGCGCTTGGGCTTGGCGCCGACGATCTGGTGGACGACCTCGCCGTCCCGGTACAGGTTGAGGGTGGGGAAGCCGAGGATGCCGTAGCGGCGGGTGATCTCGGGGTGGTCGTCGCCGTTGATCTTGGCGATGGTGAGGCGGTCGCCGAGCTCGGCCTCAAGCTGTTCCAGGATCGGGGCGATCATCTTGCAGGGCGGGCACCAGTCCGCCCAGAAATCGACCAGTACCGGCTTGTCTGCGCGGAGCACCTGCTCTTCGAAGTTCTCCGTCGTCAACGTGATCATGTCTCTCCTTCGGGGACAGGACGCAGCCGGGGCACACGCCCGCCAGCTGCTCGGTCAGTTCGGCCCTGCGTCTGATCAGGGCGCGGATCTCGGCGTCGATCTCCGCGAGCTTGCGCCGGTAGACGGCGACGGACTCCGGGCAGGAGCCGCCCGCCTCGTTCCCGGCGCGCAGGCACTCCACGAACGGCCGGGCGTCCTCCAGGGAGAACCCCGAGGCGAGCAGCGACCGGATCTCCACGACCAGCCGCACGTCGGACTCGTCGTACTCCCGGTACCCGTTCGTGTCACGCCGCGCCGAGATCAGCCCCTGCTGCTCGTAGTACCGCAGCGCCCGGGTGCTCACCCCGACCCGCGCGGCCAGCTCTCCGATCCGCATGAACCCCTCCCAGCCGACGGCCGTCACCGACGCTAACCCTTGACACCGGCGTCAAGGTCAACCCCGGAACGGGGCTTGACTCTCACATTGATGTCAGGGTTTAGCGTCCTGCGCCATGAGGACGAACGATCTCGCTGCCGAACCCCTTCCCGCTCTGGTCAAGGGCACCGGCCCCGGCCTCCTCCTCGCCCACGGCGCGGGAGGAAGCCCCGAACTGAACTTCCCCTTCATCGACGACCTCGCGCGCCGCCACACGGTGGTCGCCCCCTACTACCCGGGCACCGGGCCCGCTCCGCGCGCCGCGACCCCGCTGTCGGCCGACGACCTGGCCGACAGGCTCGTGGCGACCGCCGTCGACGCGGGGCTGGCGTCGTTCGCCATGCTCGGCTACTCGCTGGGCGTCCCTCTCACGATCCGAGCGGCGGCCCGCCACCCCGAGCGCGTACGGGCGCTGGCCCTCACCGCAGGCTTCGCTCACGCCAGGACCTCCATGCAGTCGGCCGGCGCCCTGTGGGCGGGGCTTCTGGCACGAGGGGACCAGGAGTCGCTGGCGCATTTCCTGGCGTTCTTCTGCGGCAGCGAAGCCGGCCTGTCCGCCTTGTCGTCCGACGACTACGCCCGTCTCGTCGAGACGCTGCGCACCCCGCCCCCGCCCGGAGCTCCGGACCAGGTCGACCTCGTCCAGCGCATCGACGTCCGGGCCGACCTCCCGCGCATCGCGGTCCCGACCCTGGTCGTCGCGACCACCGCCGACACCCTGGTCGCCCCCGCCCACTCGGCGGAACTCCTCGACGCCATCCCCGGCGCGCGAGGCGTCTCCATCGACTCCGGCCACCTGATCGGCGCCGAACGCCCCGACGAGTGGCACCGGGCGATCGAGCACTTCCTCCAGACCCTGGACACCGAGTGAGGACAGGACGGGGAGGGGCGATGCGGGGCCGCGCCGGAGGCCGACCATCGTTTGGCTTTGAAAGCTGGATACACAGTCATTTATTAAAGCATGCTAGTTTACGCATGAGGGCTCTCCGAGTAGGTCGGGCGAGCCCGGATCCCCCGCTGCTCGGAGACCCTCATGCGTGTTCCCTCGTCATTGGCCCTGCTGCTACTCCTGGCCGGGTGCGGCTCCTCCGAAGAGACCGTCGTCTCCGCGCCGCCCGCCTCGAATCCCGTGGTCGCCGAAGAGCCGTCCCCGACGGCCCAGCCGCAGACCGCCGCAGCGGCCGAGGAGGCCGCGGCCGAGACCTTCGACTCCTATTCCGCGGGCGAGTACGGCGACTCCTGGGACACCTGGACGAAGAAGGCGAAGGAGGTCGTCCCCCGGGACTACTACGTGGGACTGCACGCCGCCTGCGTCCCGATCGCCGAAGGCGTCCCCTTCGAGATCAAGTCCGTGAAGCTGGCCGAGGACAAGGCGACCGCGAAGGTCAGAGCCTCCCGGACCCTGCCCGTCCTCAACATCACCCACCTCGACTCCTACACGTTCGTGTACGAGGACGGCGCCTGGAAATGGATGCCGGAGGACGACTTCTTCGCCGACTACCGCAAGGGCCTCACCCTGGAACAACTGGCTGCTCGGAGAAAGAAGGAAGGAAGCTGCTCCTGAGGCCCTGAAAGGCGACAGAAGGTCAGGAGAGAGAGGGGAAGCCGGATGGGTTTCGGATTCCGGGTGGGTATGCCCGGGCTGAGCGTGCGGGTCTCGACACGGGGCGTCCGCGCGTCCGCCGGGCCGCGTATCGCGCGGCTCAGCGTGGGATCCGGCGGTACCCGGCTCTCCAGCGGGATGGGGCCGTTCTACGCGTCGACCTCGCTGAGCGGAGGACGGCGTAACGCGCCGCGCAGACGTTCGGCCGGGCCGTCCGCCGCGCAACTGGAGCGGGCTAGACGGGCCGCGGAACGAGCGCAGCAGGAAGCCGAAAAAGACGCGCTGATCGCGCGGCTACAGGAGTTGCGGCGGCAGACGACCAGCGTGCATCTCCAGGAATTCCCGCCCGCGCGGCCTCCCGTGATCCCTCCGCCGCCCGCCCTCCACCCGGAGCAGGTCCTGGCGGAGGCATCCGCCTTCCACCTTCAGGGAATCGGCGTGTTCGCCCGAGCGGAACGTGCGGCGGCACGTCAACGGGCCCAGCAGGACGCGTCCGCCTACCTCGACGCGGAACAGGCCCGGCTCGCGCAGATCCACCAGCGGCTCCGCGTGTCCGCGGCGCAGTGGTGGCAGGACCTCACCGCCAACGACGAGGAGACCGTCTGCGAGGCGGTCGACGCCGCTTTCGCCGACAACCCGGCGGCCGGATGCGCCGTGGGAGTACGGGACGGCGTGCTGTCCGTCCTGATGCGCCAGCAGGACCTGGACACCCTGCCCGACCAGATGCCCGGCCTCACGCCCGGCGGACGCCCGACGTTGAAGAACCTCACGAAACGCGACCGGGTCCTCTGGTGGCTCACCAGCATGGGCTCCAACGTCATCGCCACCCTTCGGTTTCGCCGGTACCGACGCCGATCTCAGCATCCTGCTCACCGGCACCGATCATCGGGTGACCGGCGACACGGACTTCGTCTTCTACAATCAGCCCGCCGCGGCCCAAGGCGCGGTCCGCCTGCTCGGCAAAGCCTCGGAGGGCCACTACACCGTCGAACGGGTGGAGTTCCACCTGGCGGCGCTGCCCTCTCACCTGCACCATGTCATCCTGTCGGTCAGTGTGGACGCCGCCCGAGGTCTCACCTGCGCCGCTTTCACCCACGCGGGCCTGCAACTCCGCTCCGCCACCGGCTTCTGGACCCTTCCGGTGTTCCCGGATCCGAACGCCCGCGCCGTGGTCGTCGCCGAGTTCTACCGGCACACCGTCGGTGGTCGTCCGGCCTGGAACCTCCGTTCCGTCGGCCAAGGCTGGCCCGCGGGCCTCGCCGCGCTGGCCCAGGCCCACGGCGTCACCATCGCCTGATCCCTGAGATCCGGCTACAGGGGGCGGGTGAGGAATCCGATCATCGATCCGGTCCTGAAGCCGATCACCCGGGCGGGGCGAGGACGGCCAGGCGGGCGTCGTTCGGGTCGGTCAGCATCGCGAAGCGGCCGATCTCGGTGTCGACGGGCGGGAGCTGGATCCGGGCGCCCAGATCGACCGCCCTGGCGGCGGAGGCGTCGCAGTCGGCGACGGCGAAGTAGGGGCTCCAGTGGGGCGGGTAGTGGGCGGGCCACCGTTCGTCCATCAGGACCATGCCGGCTACAGGGCGCTGGGAGAGTTCCCAGTCGGTGTAGGGGAAGTCGCCGCGGGGGCGGCTGACACCCTTCCAGCCGAAGACCGTGTCGTAGAAACGGAGGGCCGTCCGGAGGTCGCGGCAGGCCAGTTCCACCCAGCACATCGTCCCGGGCGCGCCGGACACCTCGGCGCCGATCAGTTCGTAGGCCTGCCAGAGGCTGAACTCGGCCCCTTCCGGGTCGGTCAGCATCGCCGTCCGGCCCGTGTGGCCCATGTCGGTGCCTTCCAGGTACACCTGGCCGCCCGCGGAGCGCGCCGCCTCGACGGTCGCGTCCACGTCGTCGGTGGCGAAGTAGCACGTCCATGACGGCCTCTCCGACTCGTCGGCCAGCCCGATGAGGCCGCTCACCATCGGGCCCTGGACGTCTCCGAGGGTGAAGATCGTATAGTCGCCGAACCGGTCGCTGGAGACGGTGTAGGAGGCCCAGCCGAACAACTCCGAGTAGAACGCCCTGGACCCCTCCGGGTCGGGGGTGGCGAGCTCCGCCCAGCACGGGGTCCCCGGGCTGTACGCCCGTACCTCGACCATGGGCTCCTCCCGCCTCGGCAGCTCATTTCACGCTATGCCCGGCAAAGTAAATGATCACCGGGCGGGTGGAATGCATATCGCCAAGGCGGGACGGGCCGCTCAGTCCAGGGCGTTCAGCCAGGAGGCCAGAGAGGGGTCGGTGTGGGAGACGCGGCGGAGGGCCGCGGCCACCTCCGAAGGGGGAAGGCATTCGACGAGGGCGGCGGGGAGGCCGAGGAGCCTGGTCAGGTGCGGGCGGGTGGCGACGTCCGCGATCTCCTTGGCCATGAGGGGGGCGAGGACGCGGTCCTTGACGTCCGGGTCCTCGAAGACCTGGCGGAGCTGGGGTTCGCACTCGTTCAGGGCCGAGGGGGCGGCGCCGGTCCACCAGACGCGGTCGGTCCGCTGGGCGGGCCAGATCTTGAACACGGTGGCCAGGAACGGGGCCCGTCCCGTCCCTCCGGAGGCGAAGGGGAGCGCGGCGGCGACGGCCGCGAGACGGCGGAGATCGACCGCCGCCCGGTCCTCGTGGGAGGCCGACCTCAAGACCCCCTGGAGCACGCCCAGGACGTCCGCGATCAGGGCTTGGTCGTCCTTCGACAGGTCGGTCTTCAGCGCGATCGGTGCCAGCAGCTCCACCGTGGTGCGCGGGCTCGTCCGGGCGAGAGCACCCAGCCGCAGGGCCCTGGTGAGCAGGAAGAACAGCGCGGAACGCTGGGAGGAGTCGTCCTCTCGGATCTCCGCCGCGGCCCGGGTGAGGACCGCGTCGACGTCGGCGGGGGAGAGCCCGCCGACCAGTTCGAGGGGCTGGTCGTGACCGGGGCGGGCAAGGAGCAGGCTGCGGACGGCGTGCTCGGCGCCGTCCGGCGCGGACTCCACGAGGAGCTCGAGTTCGGACTCCGAGAGCCTGCCCAGCCGGACACCGACCGCCAGAGGGGTCTTCAGGTGCTCGCGGAGGGCGGCGGGGGAGGAGGAGCCGAGCACGGAGTCCAGCAGGGAGGGCGCGGGCGTCGGCTCTTCTTCCGGGGCGGGGGGCGCGTCCTGGGCGGGAGGTGCCGGGGCGTGGTGCCTCTGCGGCTTCCACCGGTAGCCGGCCTTGCTCACCGCGACCTCCTCGAGGGAGGCGAGCCTGCTCTGGACCCGGCGCCAGGCCTTGTCCACGTCGGCGGGGTCGAGCCCGAACCCGCCGAGCAGGCTCTTGATGTCGGGGGCCTTGAGCCGCGTGCCGTTCTCGCGGAGGAGCTGGACCACCAGCGCGAGCGGGTCCTCGCCCAGGCGCCTGGAAAGCGCGGCCGGGTCGACGAACGCCTGGTGGCGGAGGCTTCCCGGAGGCATGAAGGTGGTCGTGGAGCTGATCCTGACCTGTTCTTCCCTGCCGTCGTCGTCCCACCGGACGGTCAGCATGCCGCCCTTCCGGGACAGGAGCTCTCCGGTCCGGATCAGTCCGTCCAGCTCCAGCGACTTGCTCACGACGATCTCAGCCCGTTCCACGAACGTAACTGTAGGGGCGATGCCGGATGCTTTGCGCCGTCCGGGCGTCCCGCGGGTGATCGGCGGGACGCCCGGACGGGTCAGGCGCGGCGCGGAGGGCGGGGGAAGAAGCCGCTGGTGCGGGCCACGTAGGCGGCGTATTCGGGGCCCCGGCGGCGGGACATCTGGCGTTCCAGGAGGGCTTTGCCGCTCTTGTTGACCAGCATGTGGGTCATCAGGACGGGGGCGACGACGGTCAGGAGGCCGGTCCAGTGGGAGCAGGCCAGGAGGAACAGGCCCCACCAGACGGTGGCGTCGCCGAAGTAGTTGGGGTGGCGGGTCCAGGCCCACAGGCCACGGTCCATCAGCTTGCCCTGGTTGGCGGGATCGGCCTTGAAGCGGGACAACTGGGCGTCGCCGACCGTCTCGAAGAGGAAGCCGACGAGCCACACGGCGACGGCGGCGTAGGTGAGGACGGTGACGCCGGTGGTCTGGTACATCGCGAACTGCACGGGCAGGGAGACCATCCACATGATCGAGCCCTGCGGCCAGTAGATGTTGCGGATGACGAAGGGGACGACGGGGCCTTCGTTCTTGCGCATCAGGGCGGCGTAGCGGGGGTCCTCGCCGTGGCCGCGGTTGCGGCTGTAGATGTACAGGCCGAGGCGCAGGCCCCAGACGGCCGTGAGGGCCAGGGCGACGAGGCGTACGGAGGAGTCGCCCGCGTCCTGCAGGAGGGACGTGACGTAGGAGACCGCGGCGATGACGACGAAGCCGAGGCCCCACACCACGTCGATGGCGCTGAAGACGCGGGTGCGGAGGGCGACGGCCATGGTGGCGAGCATCGTCAGCGCCACGGCCAGGGCGGTGACGCCCAGGTTGACGAGGAGGGGGGCGAGGGTCACGTCGTGAGCTCCTTGGCGAAGTCCTGGAAACCGTCCTGGGCGTGGAGGTACTCGTGGGCGGGTCCCTTGCGGCTCCGCTCCAGCAGGGAGGCGAGTTCGGCGGGGTCGTCGGTGTTCTCCGTCAGCGGGACGGTGCCCCATTCGACGGACGTCGCGACGCGCAGGCCGCCGCCCGCCGCGACGATGACCTGCCCGTTCAGCGTGCTGGAAGGGGAGACGAGGGCGGCGACGACGGGGGCGACGGCGGCGGCGTCCATCACTTCGCGGTAGCGGGGATCCATGCCGGCGTCCGTCATCTGGGTGGTGGCGTACGGCAGCAGGACGTTGGTGAAGACGCCGCGGGACGCGCCTTCGACGGCGATGGTCTTGCCGAGGGCGATGAGGGCGCCCTTGCTGGCGGCGTAGGCGGAGACGGTGGGTTCGCCGTGCAGGCCGGCGGCGGAGGAGACGAGCACGATGCGGCCGTGGCGCTGTTCGCGCATGACGGCCGAGCACGCCGCGGCGATCTGGGAGCTGCCCAGCACGTTGGTGCGGATGACCGTCTCGAAGGCTTCGGGGGCGGTCTTGTGGAACATGGCGGGGCCGCTGACGGCGGCGCTGGTGACGCAGGCGTCGACGCGTCCCCAGGTGTCCAGCGCCAGCCGTACGACGTTGGACGCCGTCGCGGGGTCGGCCACGTCGCCGTGTTCGGCGACGGCCTCGCCGCCCATCGTCTTGATCTCGGCGACGACGTGGTCGGCGGGGCCGAGGCCCTGGTCGTCCACGACGCGGTTGCGGTTGTTGATGACGAGGCGGGCGCCGCGGGCGGCGAGGTCCAGGGCGAAGGCGCGGCCGAGGCCGCGGCCGCCGCCGGAGATGACGACGACCTGTCCGTCGAGGGAGGTGCTCAAGGGTTCATCCGTTCGATCAGGACCGCGACGCCCAGTCCGGCGGCGCCGCTGACCGCGGCGACTCCGTACCGGCCTTCGCGGCGTTCCAGTTCCTCCACGCAGCCGCCGGTCATGATGGCTCCGGTGGCGCCGAAGGCGTGGCCCATGGCGATGGTGCCGCCGTTGGGGTTGAGGCGGTCGGGTCCGGCGTCCAGGTCGCGGCGGAACTTGAGGCACATCGCCGCGAACGCCTCGGCGAACTCGAAGACGTCGATGTCGGCGGGGGTCAGGCCGGCCTTGGCGATGACGGCCTCGACCGCCTGCTGGCCCGCCGTCAGCATGATCACGGGGTCGGTGCTGACGACGGCGGACGCGATGATCCGGGCGCGCGGGCGCAGGCCCAGCGCCTCGGCGGTCTCGGGGGAGCCGAGCAGGAGCAGCGCGGCCCCGTCGGCCAGGGCGGGGGAGGTGCCGACGGTGTGCAGGTGGTCGATTTCGCCGGCTTCGGGGTGGGCGGCGAGCGCGATGGCGTCCTGGCCTTCGGCGCCGAGCCCGGCGAACGCGGACGGCAGTTTGGCGAGCCATTCGGCGCTGGTGTCGGGGCGGATCAGCTCGTCGCGGGCGAAGAGGGACCCGTCGGGCAGTTCGATCGGGACGACGGAGCGCGCGTGCACTCCTTCGTCCCAGCCCCGGGCCGCTTTGAGCTGGGTCTCCACTCCGTAGGCGTCGAGTTCCTCGCGGGTCCACCCGTCGAGGGTGGCGTTGAGGTCCGCGGCGATGCCCATGTGCACCGAGCCGATGCGCCTGATCGTCTCGGGGTCGGTCCACAGCGGTCCGCGGTCGCTGAACATGGGGACGCGCGAGACGCTCTCGACGCCGCCCGCGACGGCCAGGGAGAGGTCCTGGGCGCGGATGCGCGCGGCCGTCTGGGCGACGGCGTCGACACCGGAGGCGCAGAACCGGTTGATCGTCCCGCCGGGGACGCCGTGTCCCCATCCGGCCAGCAGGGTGGCGGTGCGGGCCAGGTCGGCGCCCTGTTCGTCCACCTGGGAGGCGGAGCCGACGGTCACGTCCTGGACGCGGGCGGGGTCGATCCCGGTGCGCGCCACCAGGGCCTGCTGGAGCCGGACGACCAGGTCGACCGGGCTCACCTGGTGCAGTGATCCCCGCTTGGAGCCTTTGCCCCGGGCAGTACGCACATAGTCCAGAACCAGGGCTTCGGCCATGTGATGTCCCCTTTCTCCGTTTAGATACTCTTTTAAATGTAGTTTGACGCCCTCGGCGGGGGCAAGGCCTGATCTCCGGGTTTTCCGCTGCTGTGCTGGGCGGGTAGAGAGGTTGTCATTGACGACTTACTCTCTTTGTTGTAGTAAGAACCCAGGGTGGCCCCGATCCGGGGCCGCGAGCTGAGGAGAGGACCAGAGATGACCGCAGCCGTGTCGATCCTGGGCGGCTACCAGACGGACTTCGCCCGCAACTGGGGCCGCACCGGCGGGGAGTTCTCCGACCTCACCGAGGAGGTGACGGCCCGGACACTCCAGAACGCCGGCCTCGAACCCGATGACATCGAGGTCATCCACGTCGGCAACGCCTTCGGCCAGCTGTTCACCGGGCAGGGACAGCTGGGAGGCATGCCCGCGACGGTCATCCCCGAACTGTGGGGCGTCCCGTCGTCACGTCACGAGGCGGCATGCGCCTCCGGCGGCATCGCCGTCCTCTCCGCCATGGCCGACCTCGAATCCGGCCGCTACGACGTCGCGCTGGTGCTCGGCCTGGAACTGGAGAAGACCGTCCCCGGCGACATGGCCCCCAAGCACCTGGGCGCCGCGGCCTGGGTCGGCCACGAAGGCCAGGACGCCAAGTTCATGTGGCCGTACATGTTCAGCGCCCTGACCGACGAATACGACCGCCGTTACGGCATCGACGACGCCCACCTGCGCGCGATCGGCGAACTCAACTTCCGCAACGCCCGCGCCAACCCCAACGCCCAGACCCGCGCCTGGGAGGTCACCGAGGCGAGCTTCAGCGCCGACGACCGGGTGAACCCGCTGGTCGAAGGCCGCCTGCGCCGCCACGACTGCAGCCAGGTCACCGACGGCGGCGCGGGAGTCGTCCTCGTCAGCGAGCGCTACCTGCAAAAGCGCCCCGAACTGCGGGGACTCGCCCGCATCCAGGGCTGGGGCCACAGCACCGCAGGCCTCCCGCTGCAGCAGAAGCTTGACCGCTCACGCGACGCCGAATACGCCCTCCCGCACGTCCGCGACGCCGTCCAGGACGCGTTCCGCCGCGCCGGGATCCCCGGCGTGGACGCAGTGGACGGCATCGAGACGCACGACTGCTTCACCATGTCGGAGTACATGGCCATCGACCACTTCGGCATCACAGCCCCCGGTGAGAGCTGGAAGGCCGTCGAGAACGGCGACCTGGAGAAGGACGGACGCATCCCCGTCAACCCCAGCGGCGGGCTCATCGGAGGCGGCCACCCCGTGGGCGCGACCGGTGTGCGCATGCTGGTGGACGCGTCCAGCCAGGTCACCGGTACCGCCGGCGACACGCAGGTGGACGGAGCGAACCGCTTCGCGACCCTGAACATCGGCGGCAGCACCACGACGGTCGTCAGCTTCGTCATCGGAACCGACGGCACCGACTAAGGAGATTGACCATGGACGTTGAAGTCCTGGGACGGGTGCTCTCCACCCTGCCTACAGACGACGACCACCCGTACCGGACAGGCCCGTGGCGGCCCCAGACCACCGAATGGAAGGCCGACGACCTCGAAGTCGAAGGCGAGATCCCGGCGGACCTGGACGGCGTCTACCTGCGCAACACCGAGAACCCCGTGCACCCGGCCCTGGACGGCCGCTACCACCCGTTCGACGGCGACGGCATGATCCACATCGTCGGTTTCCGTGACGGCAAGGCGTTCTACCGCAACCGCTTCGTGCAGACCGACGGGCTGCTCGCCGAACGGGAGGCGGGCCATGCGTTGTGGGCCGGCATCGCCGAACGTCCGGCCAAGTCGATCCGCCAGGACGGCTGGGGCGCGCGCGGACGCATGAAGGACGCCTCCAGCACGGACGTCGTCGTCCACGCGGGTGTCGCCCTCACCAGCTTCTACCAGTGCGGAGACCTCTACAGGCTCGACCCGCTCACCCTGGAGACGCTCGGCAAGACCACCTGGAACGGTGACTTCCCGGCCTGGGGAGTCTCCGCGCACACCAAGGTGGACGAGAACAACGGCGAACTGCTGTTCTTCGACTACGGAACCGACGCGCCGTTCATGCACTACGGCCGGGTGGACGCCGACAACAGGCTCGTCGACTACGTCGAAGTACCGCTGCCCGGCCCCCGCCTTCCGCACGACATGGCGTTCACCGAGAACTACGCCATCCTCAACGACTGCCCCCTGTTCTGGGAGCCGGAGTTGATGAAGAAGGGGCTGTACGCGTCCCGTTTCCACCCCGAGCTCCCCACCCGGCTGGGTGTCTTGCCGCGAAGGGGCGGCGGCAAGATCCAGTGGTTCGAGGCCGACCCCACGTACGTCCTGCACTGGGTGAACGCCTACGAGGACGGGGACGAGATCGTCCTGGACGGCTTCTTCCAGGGCGACCCGGAGCCCAAGGACACCGGCGACGGCAGCTTCTACCAGCGCATGTTCCGCTTCCTCGCGCTCGACCGGATGCAGACGCGCCTGCACAGGTGGCGGCTGAACCTCGTCACGGGCCAGTGCAAGGAAGAGCGGCTCTCCGAGTCCATCACCGAGTTCGGCGTGATGAACAACCGCTACGGCGGACGCCCCTACCGGTATGCGTACGCCGCCACCGGCCTGGACGGCTGGTTCCTGTTCAACGGCCTCGTCCGGCACGACGTGGTGACGGGGGCGGAGGAACGCTGCGCGCTGCCGGAGGGCGTCTACGGCAGCGAGCCGGCGATGGCTCCCAGAGTCGGGGCGACGAGCGAGGATGACGGATACGTTGTTACCTTGACCATGGACATGAACCAAGATCGTTCCGAATGCCTGATCTTCGAGGCGTCCCGGCTGGCCGACGGCCCGATCGCCCGGGTCAGGCTCCCCGAGCGCATCTCCAGCGGCACCCACGCCACCTGGGCCCCGGGTTCGGCGATCCCCGGCTGGTCGGACGCGGACTCCGCGGCCTCGGCAGTCGGCCTCTGAAAGGCGCTCCTTGACCAACCCGCCGTCAGCCCCGTCCCCCGGGGAGACCCAGCAGCTCGTCCACCCGCCGGACCGGCCGACCAGGCTTCCGGCGGGAGGCACCAACGCGGTCGGATTGACCCTCGGCCTCATCGGAGACGAGTGGAACCTCCTGATCCTGCGCTACGCGATGCTGGGTGTCCGCAGATACGGGGTCTGGCGGCAGGAACTCCCCATCTCGCACGCGGTGCTCACCCGGCGGCTCACCGTCCTCACCGAGATGGGGATCTTCGAACGGGTCGAATACCAGAAGAAGGCCAAACGTTTCGAGTACGTCCTCACCAAACGCGGGCGAGACCTGTGGCCGGTACTGCTGACGATCTGGGCGTGGGAGTCCCAATGGGTCCCCGCGCACCCCGAACGCCTGCCCCGGATGGTGCACAAGACCTGTGGGCAGACGTTCCTTCCGACGCTGACGTGCGCCGCGTGCGGGAAACCCGCCAAAGCCCGTGACGTCCTCGGCGGATTCGGGCCGAGCGGCACCTGGAGCCGCTCGGTCCCGGCCGCCACCACCCGCCGCCGCTCGGCGTCCGCCGAAGGGGCCGGCATGTTCCCCGAGACGATGGCGCTGATCGGCAACCGCTGGTCGGCGGCGCTGCTGGGCGCCGCCTTCCAGGGCGCCCACCGGTTCCGCGACTTCGAGCAGCGGCTCGGCGCCCCGCCGACGATCATCTCCGACCGGCTCCGCGTCTTCTGCGAGCTGGGCGTCTTCACCCAGACGCCGGGAGCCGAACGGGCCGACTGGCAGAGCTACCAGTTCACCGACAAAGGCCGGGCGTTCTACCCGGTCGTCATGACCGCGATCGACTGGGGCCAGCGCTGGTTCCGGGCCGCCGAAGGCCCCGCGCTGGTCTACACCCACCGAGAGTGCGGTCAGGACCTGCAGGTCCAGCTGACCTGCGACCACTGTGCCGGCGTTCTGCGCGGCACCGAGGTGCTGGTCGAGAACAGCACCTGATCCGTAGGCCCGCCACCCGGCGGGGAGAGGAGCACCCCCGACAATGCCGTCATCCATCCCCGACCTCCTGCGCACCACGGCCGCGAAGGCCCCCGACACCCTGGCCGTCACCGGAGAAGGCCGCGAGATCACCTACGGGCGGCTGTCCGAGCGCTCCGACCGGGTGGCCGACCTGCTGGCGGCCCTCCCCGTCGGCTCCCGGGTCGGCTACGTCAACCGCAACGCCACCGAGTACTTCGAGCTGCTGTTCGGCGCGGCGAAGGCCGGGGTGGCGCTGGTGCCGCTGAACTTCCGGCTGAGCGGCGACGAGATGCGCTGGATCCTGGACGACGCCGAGGTCTCCCTGGTCGTCGCAGGCCCCGAGCACGCCGAGACGCTGACCGGACTGGACGTCCCCCTGATCATCACCGGGGAGCGGTACGAGGAGTGGCTCTCCGGCGGGCGGCCCGTCGACCCCCGCCGCGAGGTCTCCGGAGACGACCTGCTGGTGCTCATGTACTCCTCCGGCACGACCGGGCGGCCCAAGGGCGTGCAGATCACCGCCGCGGGCCTGACCGCCGCGGTGGAGCTGTTCGGGGCGTGCTTCGACATGAGCGGGCACCCCGTCAGCCTCGTCCCCATCCCGTACTTCCACATCGCGGGCGCCGGATGGTGCCTGGTGACGATGGACAACGGCGGCACGCTGGTGCAGACGGCCGAGCCGACGCCGTTCTCCATGCTCGACCAACTCGTGAACCACAAGGTGACGCACACCGCGATGGTCCCGGCCGTCATCCAGATCCTCTGCGAGCTCCCGGCCGCCAAGGAAGCCGACTTCTCGGCGCTCCGCCAGATCGTCTACGGAGCCTCCCCGATCTCCGAGCCGCTGCTGGCCCGCGCGGTGGAGCTCTTCAAGGCGGAGTTCTTCCAGTCCTACGGCCTGACCGAGACGATCGGCGTCACGACGATGCTGATGCCCGACCAGCACCGCCTCGACAACCCGGTGAAGGGCCGCCTGCGTTCGGCCGGCAACGCCGTGCCCGGCATGGAGGTGCGCGTGGTCGACCTCGTGACGGGCGAGACCGCCGATCCCGACGTCGTCGGCGAGGTCGTCGTCCGCGGCCCGTGCGTCACCACGGGCTACTGGCGCAACCCCAAGGCCACCGGGGACTCGTTCCTGCCCGGCGGATGGCTGCGCACCGGCGACGCCGGATACATGGACGCCGACGGCTACCTCTACCTCCAGGACCGCCTCAAGGACATGATCGTCAGCGGCGGAGAGAACGTCTACCCGGCCGAGGTCGAGAGCGTCCTGGCCGCCCACCCGTCCGTCCTGGAGTCCGCGATCATCGGCGTCCCGTCCGAGAAGTGGGGCGAGACCCCGCACGCCGTCGTCGTCCGCCGCCCCGGCACCCCCGACGTGACCGGCGAGGAGCTCATCGCCTGGCTCCGCGACCGCATCGCCCACTTCAAGTGCCCGACCGCCGTCACCTTCGCCGACGCCCTCCCCCGCAACGCCTCCGGCAAGATCCTCAAGCGCGAACTCCGCCGCCCCTGGTGGGAGAACACCGACCGCCAGGTCGGCTGACCCGCTCGTGTGCCGGGAGACCTCCGGCCTCCCGGCACACGAACACCCCGCTAACCCTCCTCGGCGAAGAGTTCGTCGATGTTCTCGATGAGGGCGGCGCGCTCGATCCAGCGTTCGAACTGCTGCGGGTCGGTGCAGGCGCGGATGCGGTCGCGGGCGTGCTGAGTGACGGGGATACCACGTGCCTTCAGGAAGAGCAGGATGCTTTTGGCCTCGCCCTGGGTTTCGCCTTGGGCGATGAGGCGGAGGGCGAAGTCGCTGGTGTACTCGAAGTCCTTGGTCATCATCAGGTGCTCCAGGTGGTGTTTGCCGTCGCCTTTGAGGGCTGAGAGCAGAAGTTCCGTGTAGCAGCAGGCCTTGTCGAGTTCGGCGCTGTTCATAGCCTCTACGACCGTGTCGAGGATCGCCAGCCCTTGCGGCGTGTCGCCGTGGGCGAGGGCGGACAGGACGGCCAGTTCCAGGTTGTTCCGGGCTTCTTCCGGGTCGGTGATGCGGTCGATGTCGTCGGGGCCGATGCCGAGGGGGCACAGGATGAGCCCGGGGTGGCCGAGGTGGAAGCCCTTGGCGCACCAGCGGAGGACGGCCGGGTCCGGGGTGAGGACCAGCAGCACGACGGGGCATTTAAGGTCGAAGCGGAGTTTGGCCAGGTAGAGGGGCCAGGCCCAGCGGCGGCTCTCGTCGATCCGGAGTTGGATCTCGCAGCACACGGCGAGTTCGGTGACGCCGGCCTCGGACACGAATCTGATCGTGCGGTCGCGGGTCAGCTCGACAGGCGTGGTGATGGTGCAGTCCTCGGAGCCGAGGACGGGTCTGCAGCCGTCGGGGACCTTGATGCCGAGGCGGGTGCAGAAGAGGGTGACGAGGTCGGGGTTCTCCCGAAGGAGAAGAGCCCTGGCCTCGTGCGCGATGGATACGGGTTAATTCTTTTTGTCGTAAGAGGCGCGGAGTTCGCGTTTAAGGAGTTTTCCGGAGGCGTTGCGGGGGAGGGCTTCGACGAAGGTGACGTCGGCAGGGCATTTGAAGTGGGCCAGGCGGTCTCGGGCCCAGGTGACGAGGTCGGCCGGGGTGGTGGAGGCACCGGGGGCCAAGACGGCTACGGCGTGGGGGACTTCGCCCCATTTCTCGGAGGGAACTCCTATGACGGCGACCTCGGCTATGGCGGGATGCGCGGTCAGGACGCTCTCGACCTCGGCCGGGTAGACGTTCTCTCCGCCGCTGACGATCATGTCCTTGAGGCGGTCGTGGAGGTAGAGATAGCCGTGTTCGTCGAAGGAGCCGCCGTCGCCGGTGCGCAGTCGGCCGTCGGGGAGGAGGGCCGTCGCGGTGGCCTCCGGGTTGCGCCAGTAGCCCTGCATGACGTGGCCTCCGCCGATGACGACCTCGCCCCGTTCGCCCGGAGGGAGTTCGGCGAGGGTTTCGGGGTGCACCACCCATACGTCCACGCCGAGCATGGGCTTGCCCACGGACGTGAGACGGCGTTCTTCTCCGGGCTCGGGGAAGTGGTCTTCGGGGCTCAGGACGGTGACGCCGCCGGTGGACTCGGTCAGGCCGTAGCTCTGCAGGAACTTGCAGCCGATGGTGCGTGACGCGGCGTGGATGACCGGCAGGGGGATGGGCGAGGCGCCGTAGACGATGTACTTCAGGGCGCTCCAGTCCTCGGTCTCGATGCCGGGGAGGGCGACCAGCCGCTGGATCAGCGTCGGGACGAGGGCCGCGTGGGAGACGCGGCGGCGGATCAGGAGGTCGCGGAGCTCCTCCGGCGCGGCGGCCGACTCCAGGAGGAGGGCGCCGCCGTTGACGGCGGCGACCATCGCCAGGCCGAAGCCCGAGACGTGGAAGTACGGGATGGGGGCCATGGCCACCGACGTCTCGTCCAGGTCGATGTCGTAGTGCATCGTGGCGAGGGCCTGGCCGAGATTGCGGCCGCTCAGCATGATGCCCTTCGGCAGGCCCGTCGTGCCGGAGGTGTAGAAGATCAGCGCGGTGTCCTCCGGGTCGGGCAGCGCGCCCGGGTCCTCGGCGGGGCGGCCGGACAGCCAGGACTCGTAGGGCGTCGTGCCCGGGGCGCCGTCGAGCGTGACGACGCGGACGAGGGACGGGACGGTGCCCGGGGCGGGCGCGAGCCGCGCGTCGCCCGCCCCGAGCACCAGTACGGAGGGCTCGGCGTCGTTGAGGACCTGAGCCACTTCATCGGGGTGAAGACGGTTGTTGACGGCCGTGGCGATGGCGCCGGTCTTCGCGGCGCCGTACAGGACTTCCAGGAACGATGGTGCGTTAGCGCCGATGTAGGCGACGCGGTCTCCGGGTTTCACGCCGTCGGAGAGCAGTGCTTGTGCGACCTGCGACGCGCGTGCGTCGAGTTCGCCGTACGTCGTCGTGCGGCCGGTCTCGATGACGGCCGGAAGGCCGGGCGTGGCGGCGGCGCGCCGGCGCAGGATGTCGGCCAGGCGTTCGACGCGGGTGCCGTCGGCGTGCAGGGCGTAGTGGGCGTCGAGACGGGTGGTCATCGGGCGCCTCCGAAGGTGAAGGGGGCGAAGACGGGAGGCTCGAAGATGCCGGGGGGTGCGGCGAGCACCTCGGGGATCGCCCGGATCACGGGGCCCGCGGTGATGTACTGGCCGGCGGTGGTGCGGCTGCCGGGCTCGTCCGGCTCGATGAGGTTCAGGGTCATGGTCATGCCGGGTTTGCCCGTGACGGTGACCGTCCAGTGGTCGCGTCCGGCGTAGCGGGGCAGTTCCGGGTCCATCGTCCAGACGATCGAGAGGCTGAGGACGCGGCGTCCTTCGCTGACCAGGTGCCAGCGCCACTCCGTCGCGGCGACCGTCCCCTTCTCGATCAGGCCTGCGGGCACCTGGAGGTCGCGGGTGGCGAGCTCGATGTGGTGGTCGGGTTCCAGCCGGTCCACGGGCAGCCCCATCCGTTCGGCCATGAACAGGAGGGTCTCGGAGTAGAGCTTCTGGTAGAGGGCGGGAAGCTCGCCGGCGGTCAGGTCGATCCGGGCGGGGTCCGAGCCCATGCCCATGACGTTGAACACGAAGTCGGGGTCCGGTACGCGGCTGGCGTCCAGGACCTCGTCGATGCCGACGTGCTCCAGCTCCAGGCACACTCCGGTGAGCGCCAGGACGATGCGTTCCCCGATCACGCCCGGGCTGATGCCGACGCCGTAGAGCGTGGTTCCGCCTTCGCGGCAGGCGTCCAGGAACATCTGCTCCCGTTCGCCGCCGTGCGCGCGGGGGAAGTGGTGCCCGGCCGTCGTGATGACGTTCTTTCCCGAGCGGAGCAGCGCGCACAGGTCGGCGTCGTGCGTCTCGTACGGGACCTGCAGGCGCGGGGTGTGGATGACGAGGTCGGCCTGCGTGGCGAGGATCTCCTCGCGGTCGCGGGTGGCGATGACGCCGGTCGGGGGGCGGCGGGCGATGTCCCCGGCGTCGCGTCCGGCTTTGCGGTCGCCGTAGACGAACAGGCCCGCGAGCTGAAGTTCGGGGGAGTCGAGGACGGCGCGCAGCGTCGTCTTGCCGATCGCGCCGGTGGCCCACTGGATCACCCGGATGCTCACGAATCCTCCTCGGAGACGAAACGGACGGTCAGTCCGGAGAGCACGTGCTCGGCGGCTTCGGAAGCGCGGAGGTCGACGGCGACGAGCCCGGGACGTCCGGCGACGGGCACGAACCGCACCAGGCCCGAGCCGACCTGGACGGACGTGGCGGAGGCCTGCGGGGCGTCCAGCAGAAAGGCCCACAGCCCGGCTTTCTCCTCGGGGGAGTCCACCGCGACGTCGACCGCTATCAGATCCCCGGCCGGAGCGTCATCGGGCCGTTCGGGCACGTCCCAGGTGTCGTAGTGCCAGTGCCTTCCTGCGGGAAGGAGGTCGGCTTCGAGCATCACGCCCAGGTCGGCGGGGTGGAGTTGGACGATGTCCGCGCCGTGGAACTCCTGCCGGTGCACCATCCGCACTCCGCGTTGTGAAGCCCGCTCGACCAGCGCGTCGGTGTCCGGAACGCGGATCGCGACGACGTATCCGCCTTCTCCGCGCGCCAGGAATCGGGTCAGGGGAGAGGAAGGCCCGGAGGGAGCGAGGAACTCCAGGTATGTCCGGCCCAGGTTGAGGACCTCGTTGACCATCCCCCAGTCGGCCAGCGCCGGGTCGGGGAAGCCGGGCGGCAGTCCCAGCACCTCGCGGGGGCGGGAGGTGAGCCGGTGTCCGGCGGCTGATGCCTGGATGAGTTCGAGCCCGCTCATCGGCCGGTCCGCAGGGTCGGGACGTGCAGCATCCGGGCCATCTGGCGCTCGTATCCGGAGGGGTCGCGGGCGACCCGGGCCCGCGCGTCGATCGCCATCCAGTCGGTGTCGGCGACGTGTTCGCCGCGTTTGACGGCCTTCAGCCCGGCGCGGGCGATGTCCCGGGGGTCCTCCTTCCGCCCGTCCACGTGCGAGGCCATGCGGGTGTCGACCGATCCGACGATCAGCGCGGTCACCGAGGTGCCCTGCGGCTCCAGTTCGGCCCGCGTGATCGTGCTCAGCCACAGCGCCGCGGCCTTGGAGGGGGAGTAGCCGCCCATGAAGGGGGCCGGCACCATGCCCGCCACCGACAGCACGTTCGCGATGGCGCCGCCTCCGTTGGCGGCCAGTACCGGGGCGAACTCCCTGGTCATGGCGAGCACCCCGAAGTAGTTGACCTCCATCTCGGCGCGCGCCGCGTCCGGATCCTCGGCTTTGATCAGCCGTTGTCCGGCGAACAGCCCCGCGTTGTTGATCAGCAGCGAGACGTCCGCGCAGTTCCAGGCGGCTTCCCGTACCTGTTCGGGGTCGGTGACGTCCAGCCGTACGGGCACCGCGCCCAGTTCGCGCAGTTCGGCGTCGACGTCGTCGGGGTTGCGCGCGGCGGCGTAGACCCGGTTCGCGCCCTGGGCGATCAGTTCTTCGACGAAAGCCCGTCCGATGCCGCGGTTGCCTCCGGTCACCAGTGCGGTGACGCCCTCGATCTGGATCATTCGCCGGCTCCGTTCAGGGTCGTGTAGACGGGGTCGTTCGGGTACTTCCCGCTTCGGGTGAGGTCGGCCGGGTCGCCGATGAGCATGCCGAAGAGCCAGGTCTCGGTGGCCGGCGCGTCATGGGACCAGTCCCAGACGAGGGCGCGGTGCGCGATCCCCCAGCGGCCGTCGCGCCGCTCCAGGCGGTCGATGATCCGGGCTCCGACGAAGCAGTGGCCGAGCTGCCCGTCGGGGGTGCGGACGGCGCTGAACGTGGTGACGTACGACTCCGCCTGGGCGAGGTCCGGGTCGTTCGGCGAAAGCTCGACCAGCACGTTCGTCATGCAGTGCATGGTCCGCGAGCGCGGATGGGAGACGACGGCGCTGACGCTCGTCACGTAGTCGTCGGCGGTGCCGGTGAAGACGCCGCCGTGGTCCTCGGTGGCGCCGGGCAGGTAGCAGGCCCGCACGCCTTCGACGTCTCCGCGGTCCACGGCGCGCAGGTAGCGGGTCAGGAGTTCGTGGATCTCCTGTTTGTCGAGCAGGGCGCCTACCGCGTCGTTCCGGTCGCTCATCTCTGCCTCCTCGGCGGTGGGGTGATCCGGGTCTCAGTCAAGCTACAACTAAGAGAGTGAAATGACCACCCGTTGACGAGGTGACTCTTTTTGTTGTAGCAAGTCCTGTGACCGGCAACACACTGCTAATTGAAGTGTTACCCGTAAGGAGCCCAGCCGGATGGCAACGGACACCCCACCCCCCGAACTGAAGATCTCGGACGTGACCCTGAAGTTCGGCGGCGTCACCGCCCTGGACGGGGTGTCGCTCACCGTCGCGCCCGGCGAGATCTGCGGTCTCATCGGCCCCAACGGAGCGGGCAAGACCACCCTGTTCAACTGCGTCACCCGGATCTACCGGCCCGACTCCGGCTCGATCTCCTTCGGCGGAGCGGACCTCCTCCGCACCCGCGCCGACAAGATCGTCCGGCTCGGCGTGGCCCGGACCTTCCAGAACCTCGCGCTCTTCCCGTCGCTGACCGTCCTGGAGAACACCCTGGTCGGCGCGCACTCCCGCAGCCCGGCGGGCTTCGCGGCCTCCACCCTGGGCTGGCCCGCCGCCCGGCGCACCCAGCGCCGGCTGGAGGCCCAGGCCCGCGAGATCCTCGCCGACCTGGACCTGTCCGGCGTCGCCGACCTGCCCGCGCACGGGCTGCCCTTCGGCACCCTCAAGCGGGTCGAACTGGCCCGCGCGCTGGCCGCCGAACCCAGGCTGCTGCTGCTCGACGAGCCCGCGGGCGGGCTCACCCACGCCGAAGTGGACGAGCTCGGCGAGCTGATCAAGCGGCTGCGCCGCGAACGCGGCGTCGGCGCGCTGCTCGTCGAACACCACATGGGCCTGGTCATGGGCATCTGCGACCACGTCGTGGCCATGGAGTCGGGCCGCGACATCGCCGACGGGACGCCCGACGAGGTGCGCTCGGAGGAACGCGTCATCGCCGCCTACCTGGGGCGTGCGTCATGAGCCTGCTCGAAGTCGCCGGCCTCACCGCCGGCTACGGCCCCGCCAGGGTCCTGCACGGCCTCGACCTGACGGTCGAGGCGGGCGAGGTCGTCGTCGTGCTCGGCGCCAACGGAGCCGGGAAGACCACCACGATGCGGGCGCTCAGCGGCCTCATCCCCCACACCGGGACGATCGTCTTCGACGGCGAGCCCCTGGACGGCCTCGGCCCCGACGCGGTCGTCGCGCGCGGAGTGAGCCTGGTCCCGCAAGGGCGCGGGACCTTCTCCCACCTCACCGTGCTGGACAACCTGCGGGTCGGTGCGGCCCTGCGCCGCGACAAGGCAGGCATCCGCGACGACATCGACCGCTGGTGCGAGGTCTTCCCGATCCTCGCCAAGCGCTCCAAGCAGGAGGCCGGGACGCTCTCCGGCGGCGAGCAGCAGATGCTCGCCGTCGCCCGCGCCCTGATGTCCCGCCCGAAGCTGCTGCTGTGCGACGAGCCGAGCCTGGGCCTGGCGCCCCGGATCGTCTCCGAGCTGTTCGCCATCCTCGGCGACATCAACCGCGAGCAGGGCACCGCCCTGCTGCTCGTCGAGCAGAACGCCGACCTCGCCCTCGACCTCGCCTCCCGCGTCTACCTCCTGGAGGTCGGCCGGGTCGTGGCCGAGGGAGAGGCCGAACGGTTCCGCGAAGACGAGTCCATCCGACGCGCCTACCTGGGTCTGTGAGGGACGCCGATGGACATCTTCCTCGAACGCCTCTTCGACGGCGTCACCAACGGCGCCGTCTACGCCATCATGGCGATGGCCCTGGTCGTGGTCTTCCGCGGCACCGGGACCATCAACTTCGCCCAGGGCGAGATGGCGCTGTTCACCACCTACATCGCCTGGTGGCTGACGGTCCAGGGGCAGCCCGTCTGGGTCGCCGCGATCATCGCGTCCGCCGTCGGGTTCGTCCTCGGCGCGGTCACCGAACGCACCCTGATCCGGCCGATCCGCAAACGCAACGACATGGCCACGCTCATCGTCGCGCTCGGCCTGTTCACCGGATTCAACGCGCTCGCCGGGCTGATCTGGAACTCCGAGAACAAGAACATGCCGAGCCTGTTCCCCGCCGGACAGGACGACTACGCGACGGTCGGCGGAGCACGCCTGTACTTCGACGCCCTGGGCGTCTGGCTCGTGGTGATCCTCCTGATCGGCGCGGTGTTCTTCCTGTTCAACCGCACCCGGATCGGGCTGCACATGCGGGCCGTCGCCGACAACCCCGAGTCCGCCGCGCTCACCGGGGTGAAGACCGGCCGGATCCTCATGCTCGGCTGGGGCCTGGCCGGGATCATCGGCTCCTTCGCCGGCGTGCTCATCGCACCCCTGTCGTCCCAGCAGCTCGGGCTGACGACGATGTTCCCGATCCTCATCTATGCCTCGGCCGCCGCCCTGTTCGGAGGGCTCGACAGCCCCGTCGGAGCGGTCGTCGGCGGCCTGGCCATCGGCCTCCTCGAGGCCATGATCACCGGCTACGTGGACTTCGTCGGCGGCACCCTCCCGCAGACCGCGGCCCTGGTGATCATCGTGTTCATCCTGCTGTTCAAGCCCACCGGCCTGTTCGGCACCCGGCAGATGGAGCGACTGTGACCTCCCCACGCCTGGCCATCGTCCAGGGCTCGGCGCAGCACCGGGCGCTGCAGCTCGGCGGGCTCGCCCTCGCCGCCCTCGTCCTGCTGTGGGGCGCCGGGCAGGAACCGTTCCGGGTCGGCCAGCTCACCAGCGTGCTGATCTTCGCGATCGCGATCAGCGGCCTCAACCTCGCCACCGGCTACACCGGGCTGCTGTCCATCGGGCACTCGGCCTTCTTCGGGCTCGGCGCCTACACCACCGGCATCCTCATCGTCACCTACGACGTCGAGCCGATGCTGACCCTGCCCGTCGCGACCGTCCTGTGCTTCGTGCTCGGCTTCCTCGTCGGGCTGCCCGCCCTGCGCATCCGCGGCCTGTACCTGGCGCTGGTCACCCTCGCCGTCGGCGTCGCCTTCCCCGAACTGGTCCGCCGGTTCGCCGACCTCACCGGCGGCGCCGCCGGAATGGTCATCCGGTCCCGGCAGCTCGCCCCGCCGGAGTGGACGGGCCTCGCCCTCGGGCAGCGCGGCGTCTGGCTGTACTGGGTCAGCGCCGTCACCCTCATCGTCGTCCTGCTGCTGGTGCGCAACCTCACCCGCAGCCGGACGGGCATGGCGATGATCGCCACCCGCGACAACGAACTGGCCGCCGCCTCCTCCGGCGTCCACATCGCCTCCGTCAAGACCATCGTGTTCGGGCTGTCCGGAGCCGTCACCGGCCTGGCCGGCGGGCTGTTCGCGATGTACGTCGGAGCCCTGTCCCCCGACGGCTCCTTCACCCTCCTGAAGTCCATCGAACTCATCACCGGGCTGTTCGTCGGCGGCGCGGCCACCCTCTACGGGCCGGTCGCGGGCGCGCTCGCCGTCGTCTTCATCCCCTACTACAGCTCCGACCTGGCCTCCGGGCACGTGTCGGGGATCATCTTCGGCGCCGTCCTGATCCTCATCGTCTTCCTCATGCCCGAGGGAGTCGTCGGGGTCCTCGGCCGCGCGCTGCGGCGCGTGGTGCGCGTCGTGCCCTCCTCACCCTCCGCCCCTTCTGAACCCCCTGCCTCCACCCCGCAGAAGAGAGAAGACACCCCATGAGAAGGACCCACCTGACCGCCCTCGGCGTCTCCGCGATGCTGCTGCTGTCGGCCTGCGGCACCGGCGGCTCCTCCGACGAGGAGAACACCGGAGCCTCCGGCGAGATCGTCTCCGCCGCCGACTGCGCCGACCCCAAGGCCGCCGCCGAGAAGATCACCGGCACGCTCAAGGTGGGCTGGAGCGCACCGCTGTCCGGCCCGCTCGCCGCCGCCGTCGGCGCCGTCATCGACGGCATGCGCGCCCGGTTCGCCGTCGCCAACGAGGCGGGCGGCGTCAACGGGGTCAAGCTCGAGATCATCTCGAAGGACGACGCGTTCAACCCCGAGAAGGCCAAGGCCAACGGACTGGAGCTCATCCAGAAGGACGGGGTCCACGTCCTGGAGACCTTCGGGGCCGGGCAGGTCAACGCGATGGCCGACGACCAGAACGAGGCGTGCGTGCCGCTGCTGTTCGGGCAGGCGTCGGTGCCGCAGTACAAGGACGCCAAGAACTTCCCCTGGACGACCGAGTACCTGCCCGAAGGCGGCGTCGAGATGAAGGCCGTCGTCGAGCAGCTCAAGAAGAAGTACCCGGACGGGGTGGAGGTCGCGCTCGCCGCCAACCAGACCGAATCCGGCCAGAGCTACGCCAACGGCTTCAAGGCGGCGATCAAGGGCACCAATATCACCATCGTGAAGGAGGCTCCGCTCACCGACCCGAACGCGGCGGTCACCACGCTCAAGGAAAGCGGAGCGAAGGTGCTCGTGGACGCGGGCGTCACCACCGACTGCCTCGCGCTCACCCAGGCCGTCGGACGGTCCGGCTGGAAGCCCGAGACCTTCGTCCAGCCCGCCAACTGCGTGGACGGCGCGACCCTGTACGCGCCCGCGGGAGACGCCGCGGACGGCCAGCAGATCATGGTGTGGCTGAAGGACCCGGGCAACGCGCTCTACAAGGACGACCAGGCCGTCAAGGAATACCTGTCCAACGCCGAGAAGCACGGCGTGAAGGCGCCGCTGAACAGCTACACCGTCAACGGCTGGGCCATCGGCGACCTCATGGTGGACGCCTTCACCAAGGCCGCCGCGTCGTCGGACGGGCTGAGCCGGATCGGGATCATCAAGGCCGCCCGCACGCAGTCCTACGCGCCGCCCATGTTCATCGACGGCGTCAAGTGGACGATGAGCGTCGAGAACTCCCTCGGCATCTCGGGCTTCAAGCCCTTCACCTGGTCGGCCTCCAAGAAGACCTTCGAGGCGGGCGGAGACGTCATCGACATCTCCGGTAACTGACCCCCGCAGCACGGCGGGCCGGCAATGGCGCCGGCCCGCCTTCCCCCTTTTTCACGGACGAGGAGAGGAAGACCCGAATGGGGAACCGAGGACTGCACCCCGCCGGACGCGTCGCGGAGTACACCGCCGCGGGCTGGTGGAGCGACGAGACCATGGACGGGCTGTTCCGCGCCCGCGTGGCGGCCGACCCCGACCGGCTCGCGGTCGTCGACCCCGCCAACAAGGCGGACCTGACCGGCACGCCGCCCCGGCGGCTCACCTGGCGCGAACTGGACGAGGAGGTCACCGGCCTCGCCGACGTGCTGCTCTCGCACGGAGTCGGCGCCGGGGACGTGGTGGGCCTGCAGATGCCCAACACCGTCGAGCTCGTCGCCGCCTACCTGGCGTGCTGGCGGCTGGGCGCCGTCGTCTCGCCGCTGCCCGCCCAGTACCGGGAGCACGAGGTCACCGAACTGGGACGGCTCGCGGGATTCGACGCGTACCTGACCGTGGACCGCCTCGGGGACCGCTCGCCCGTCCGGGAGGTCTGCGACGTGCGGTCCTCCCTGCCGCGGCTGCGGACGGTCTTCGCCTACGGCGAGTCGCTTCCGGAGGGCGCCGTCGCCGTCGTTCCCGTCTCAGGGGCACGGGAACGCGTCGAGGCCTACGCCGCGGAGCACCCGGCCGACCCGAACGACTGCGTGACGATCTGCTGGACGTCCGGCACCGAGAGCACCCCGAAGGGAGTGCCGCGCACCCACTACGACTGGCTGGCCATCTGCTGGGCGACCGTCGACGCGCCCCGCCTCACCGCCGACGACGTGCTGCTCAACCCGTTCCCGATGGTGAACATGGCCGGCATCAATGGCATGTTCCTGCCGTGGCTGCGCGTCGGGGGAGTGCTCGTCCAGCACCACCCCTTCGACCTGCCGACGTTCCTCCGGCAGATCGCGGAGGAGAAGGCGACGTACACCGTCGCCCCGCCCGCCCTGCTGAGCATGCTGCTCGCCCGCCCCGAACTGCTCGCCGCCACCGACCTGAGCTCGCTGCGCGTCCTGGGCTCCGGCTCGGCGCCGCTGCCGCCCGCGATGGTGCGCGGCTGGCAGGAGAAGTACGGCATCGGGGTCATCAACTTCTTCGGCTCCAACGAGGGCATCGCGCTCCTGACGGACCCGCACGACGTGCCCGACCCCGAGCAGCGCGCCCGCTACTTCCCGCGCTACGGCGTCCCCGGCGTGGACTGGACGTCCCGCGTCTCGAACTGGGTGAGCGTGCGCCTGGTCGACAACGCCACGGGCAAGGAGGTGACCGAACCCGAAGTGCCCGGCGAACTGCGCATCAAGGGCCCGACGATCTTCCCGGGGTACCTCGACGGCGAGAACCTGGCCAGCCCCTTCGACGAGGACGGCTACCTGCGCACCGGCGACGTCTTCGAGATCGCCGGTGAGGACGGCCGTTTCCTGCGCTACGTCGACCGCGCCAAGGACCTCGTCATCCGAGGCGGCATGAACATCGCCCCCGCCGAACTGGAGGGCCTCCTGTCCGCCCACCCGTCCGTCGCGGAGGTCGCCGTCGTCGGCTACCCCGACGACATCCTCGGCGAGAAGGTCTGCGCCGTCGTCGTCCCCGCCGAAGGCGCCACTCCCACCCTGGAAGACCTCGTCTCCCACCTCCGCGAGCAGCGCATCGCGTCCTTCAAGCTCCCCGAACGGCTGGAGCTCCGCTCGTCCCTGCCCCGCAACCCGATCGGCAAGGTCCTCAAGCGGGACCTGCGTCAGGAGCT
This sequence comes from Actinocorallia sp. B10E7, assembly GCF_039871655.1. Lineage (NCBI taxonomy): Bacteria > Bacillati > Actinomycetota > Actinomycetes > Streptosporangiales > Thermomonosporaceae > Actinocorallia > Actinocorallia sp. B10E7. Next base: position 159,799 of record NZ_JBDPLZ010000008.1, on the reverse strand, counting down.
GTCGTGACCGACGAAGAGAGACTGCGCGTCGTCCAGCGGATGGTCGACGCCTGGAACACCATGGACTGGGACGGGATCGTCTCCCTGTTCGCCCCCGACGGCGTCCTCCACAGCGTCATGCAGGAACCCCTCCGGGGCCGGGAGGCCATCGGTGAACGCCTGGCCCTCCTCGCCGAAGGCCTCACCCACCTGGACTTGCAGATCCACGCCATGGGTGTGATCAACGGCCGGGTCTTCCTGGAACGCCGCGACGTCTTCGACAACGCCCACGGCCACACCGAGGTCCCCGTCGTGGGCGTCCTCGCCGTGGAGGACGGCCTCGTCACCGAATGGCTCGAGTACTACGACCGGGCCACCCTCCTGTCGGGCTTCGGCCGCACCCCGTCCACCGACTTCGACGCCGCCTGACCGGCGGGCCCTTGCGGGCTTCCCTCCAGATGCGAGAGGGAGGCCCGTGCCAGGGCCGTTCTTCGGGTTCGAGGTAGATCTTTGGGTCTTTTGGGTCCCGCTGGACGGTTTTTCGGCGAATACTGGAGAGGATGAAATCTTCACGCTCCACTCCGAGGCATCTGCCGACCAGTCCCTTCGCCCCTCCGCCGCCTCCGCCGCCGCTCGAGAAGTACGCCGTGGGCGACCTGGTGAGCCACGACAAGTACGGCCTCGGCCGCGTCACCTCCGTGAACGAGGACGTGGACGTCGTGGTCGACTTCGGCACCGAACGCCGCCGCATCCCGGCGCCCTACGCCAAACTGGCCAAGCTCTGACCCGCCCGCCGGCGGGTCCCTTCAGATCCAGATGGCGCAGGAGAGGCCGTCGCTGAAGGTCTCCGGCGGGTCCGGCAGGGCGCGGGCCTCGCCCCGGGCGACGCGGCGGGCCGTCCAGGCGGCGACGGCGGCGTCGAGCATGTCGCCCACGTTCGCCTTCAGGCCGGGGTCGCCGAGTTCGTTGGGCAGCATGATCCCGGCCCGGGCGAGCAGCTCCCGCCGCTCGTGGGAGCCCGACCAGGACGACTTGCGGGAACGCAGGTGCTCGCCGGCCAGCGCGGCGAAGCTCACCTCGGGATGCACCTCGACGACCTGGACCTGAGCCTCGCGCACCCACCGGTCCACCTGGAGGATCCTGGTCTTGAGGGAGAACGCCTGGGGAGTGAAGCCCTCACCCGCGAGGCGGAGGTTCGCCTCCTTCGCCGCGGTGAGGTTCTCGCTCTCCAGCGCCTCCCGAACCGGGACGATGGCCACCGAGTACCACTGCGGCCCGGCCTCCTTGCGCGCGAGCACGTCCGCCTGACGGCGTCCGGCGTCCGCCAGCCCGATCGGGACGTCCACCGCCACCACGTCGACCTTGCCGTCCTGTTCGACCGTGGCGACGAGCTCGTCGATCTCCGGAGCGTGGTAGGCGGTCAGCCTCCCGTCCTCCGACACCGAGACCCCGACCCAGCCCTTCTTGCAGGCGTCCACACCCAGGACACGCGGCAAGTCCATGCGGTTCTCCCCGGATTCGCACTTGTAGACGACGACCTTAGAGCCTCCAGGATCACTTCACCGGCATAACGGACAGACTACGGAAAATAGGGGCACTTCCAATCTGATTGACAGGGGAAATGCTCACACTCCGTATCCTCCATGCCATCGCCGACTTACCTGACCGTCGATCACGGAGTCGTTGCCAACGGGTTTGTTGACGCTTGAGCAACATGCCGCGTGGGAATTTCGGTCGACGGACAAGTGGCCCCCTATATCGCGGAAGCCATTGCCCATGGAAGGTCCTCTCGGCACTTTTCGAGGCCCCGGAGGTCACTTTCTCGGGCCCTCGGATCGCGGGCGCGGCGAGACCCCGCCGGGAGCCGTGAACGATCTTTAAGGTTCGGAGGGCTGGGAGGGAGGGGTCGGCGGGTAGGGAGGGACGCGACCAAGATCGTTTGACTTTCGGGAAAGGAAGCACGTGCTCCGAACTCTCCGTTTCGCAAGCGTCCTGGCCGTCGCCGTTCCGCTGAGCCTGCTCGCCGTGCCCGCCGCGAACGCCGGGCCTCCGGGGGAACCGGCGCCCGCGGCGGGGGAGTCGGCGGGGAAGCCGCCGGGCGGGGGGACCGTCACCCGGGTCGAGAACGGCGGGGTGCTGACCCGTAAGACCGTCGGGGGCGAGCAGCGGTTCGAGTACCACTTCGAGATCTGGCAGCTGAGGGGAGGCATCGACGCGACGGGCGCGAAGACCGAGCTCTCGGCGGCGATGCAGGTCCCGCTCTCCGGGCCCGCGTCGCTCGGGGAGGCCGAGGGCGCCCTCAAGGAAGGGGTCACCGTTCCGTTCGAGCTCAGCGTCGCCAAGGGCGACGCCCGGCTGTACCTCAAGGGGGAGAAGGAGGTCTGGGCCCGCATCAAGGCCACCACTCCTTACGGGTCCTACGACCACGACGTGCGTCTCTTCGACCTGGAGAACACGAAGAGCGGCGCCGGTGCGAAGGACGCCGAGAGCAAGCAGAAGACCGCGAACACGCAGATCATCCCGAGCGAGCCGGACGCGTCGAGTGAGCCGGACGCGTCGAGCGGCACCGGTTCCTGACCTCCGCGTCCGTCCACGGCCCGGCTCCCGCCGGCTCCGGTTCATCCCGTGTCGAACCCGGGTCGGCGTGGAGCCGGGCTGGAAGGCGCCTCGAAGCGTGCTCGTCCCTGACCGGCACACCCTGCGTGCCGGGTGACCTGGCCCTCGTGCTGACGCGGTGAGCGCCCCCGGCGAACCCCATGGGCGGCTCCGACCTGAAGCTCCAGACGAAGGTGAACGGCGGAGAATCGGTCTACCGCTCCTTCTACAGCGCCGCCTACGACGCGTGGGGCACCAGCGGCCCCATCACCAAGCCCTACTGATCCTCAGTTCTGCGGCTGGGGGTTCTCCCGCAGCCACTGGTCGAACTTCGCCTTGAGCCGGAGGAACTCGTTGTAGGACGTCGCGAATTCAGTGCGGCGTTCGGTCGGGTTCGTGGTGACGAAGTAGAGCCATTTCCCGTCGGCGGGGTTCATGGCGGCCTCGATGGCGGTGAGCCCCGGGTTGGAGATCGGCCCCGGCGGCAGGCCCTTGCGGCGGTAGAGGTTGTAGGGCGAGTCGATGTTCTGATGCCGTTCGCGCACGTCGATGGTGCGTTTCCGCCGGGCGTACAGCACGGACGGATCGAGCTGGAGCGGCATGTCGATCTTCAGCCGGTTGTGGATGACCCTGGAGATCCTCCGGTAGTCCTCGGGCCGCCCGGCCTCGGCCTCGATCAGACTGGCGACGGTGACGACCTCACCGGGGTCGAGCCCCAGTTCCTTCCCCCGGGAGAAGTCGACCTTCTGCGTCTCCCGCTTGAACCGGTCGACCATCATGCCGAGCAGCTGGTTCGCGGTCGCGTCCGGCGGCAGGTCGTAACGCCCGGGGAACAGATACCCCTCGACCTCGCCTTTCGCCGGCTCCGGAAGCCGGAGCGAAGCGGGATCGACCTTCTCGAACTCCCTGACCGGGATTTCCGTCGCCTGCGACAACTGCGTGTAGATCTCCGAGGCCCACCTGCCCTCGGGAACGTGCACGACGCCGATTCTGGACTTCGGATCGAGCAGCGCGGCGACGGCCGTCTGCGACGACATCCGCTTCCGCACCCGGTAGAACCCCGGCTGAAGCGTCTGGAGCTTCTCGCCCGCCGCGATGGTGAAGGCCTTGACGGACTTGACGACCCCCGCTTCCCGCAGCCTCCTGCCCACCTCGGCGGTGGAATCGCCCTTCACCACCTCGACGGTGACGACTTCCGTCCCCTGCCCGGAGTAGTCCGGAGGAGGCATGTGCCCCTGCAGCTTGGAGTAGCCGAAGTAGCAGCCCCCGCCGATCACCACGATGAGGAACAGCAAAGAGGCCACAATGGCCAGGCCACCGCGCCGCCCCTTGCGTTCGCGGCGGGAAGGTTCGCCTTCTTGCCACAGTTCCGGGTCGACGACCATCGCTTCTCCTGACCGGTCCGCCCCGACCCCGGCGAAGGTGCGATCGCCGCGCGAACACCCGATGGGGCCGGAGTTCAGAGCATGGAAAACGATGCTCTCGGGTGACCTCCCCGGCCTCCGCTTCCGTCACCACTCCACGGGCGAGTCTTTGCCCAAAGCGAGACCTCTGTTTCTGCGGGGTCCGGCGGCGGAAGGAGCCGGGAGAACCGCTGATCCCATGATCCGCGTCCCGCCCCGGTCTCGACGTGATCATGGCGGTCTCGTGGGACTGAGGCCGTCTGCCGCGTCGCCTCGATAGAGTTGGGACACCGCCCGCCCGACCCCGAAAGGCCGAGATCGACTGTGGCTGATTCGTTCGTGCACCTGCATGTTCACACCGAGTACTCCATGCTGGACGGCGCGGCGAAGATCGGGAAGATGGCCGACCGGGTCTCTGAGCTGAAGATGCCGGCGATCGCCATGTCCGACCACGGGAACCTGTTCGGGTCGTACGAGTTCCACAAGAAGATCAAGGGCGCGGGGATCAAGCCGATCATCGGCATCGAGGGCTACGTCAGCCCCGAGTCCCGCTTCCACAAGAAGCCCGTCTTCTGGGGCGAGCCCCACCAGCGCAAGTTCAACGAGCAGACCGGCGTCGGCGGCGACGTGTCGGCGAGCGGCACCTACCTGCACAAGACCATGTGGGCCTACAACGCCCAGGGGCTGCGGAACCTCTTCAGGATCAGCTCGCTGGCCTCCCTCGAAGGCCACATGAAGAAGTACCCGCGCATGGACGACGAGCTGTTCGACCAGTACCACGAGGGGATCATCGCCACCACCGGATGCCCGTCGGGCGCGGTCCAGACCCGGCTGAGGCTCGGCCAGTTCGACAAGGCCCTGGAGCACGCCGCGAAGTACCAGGAGATCTTCGGCAAGGAGAACTACTTCCTGGAGCTGATGGACCACGGCGGCATCCTGATCGAGACCGCCGTCCGCTCCCAGCTGCTGGAGATCGGCAAGAAGCTCGGCATCCCGCCCCTGGTCACCAACGACTCCCACTACGTCACCGAGGACCAGGCGAGCGCCCACGACGCGCTGTTGTGCGTCGGCACCAACTCCCAGATCGCCAACCCCGACAGGTTCCGGTTCAGCGGCAGCGGCTACTACATCCGCTCCGCCGAGGAGATGCGCGACCTCGACCACGACACGCTGTGGAAGGAAGGCTGCGACAACACCCTCCTGATCGCCGAACGCGTCGAGCCCTACGACGAGGTCTTCGCCCACCGCGACCTCGCCGCCAAGTTCCCGGTTCCCGAAGGGGAGACCGAGATGAGCTGGCTGCGCAAGGAATGCCAGAGGGGCGCGGTCCGCCGCTACGGCGACCCGGTGCCCGCGGACGTGCAGGAGCGCATCGAGTACGAGCTGTCGGTCATCGAGGAGATGGGCTTCCCCGGCTACTTCCTCGTCGTCGCCGACATCTGCCAGTACGCCCGGGACAACGGGATCTGGGTCGGGCCCGGCCGAGGATCGGCCACCGGCTCCATGGTCGCCTACGTCACCGGCATCACCGAGCTCGACCCGATCGAGCACAGCCTCCTGTTCGAGCGGTTCCTCAACCCCGAACGCATCTCGATGCCCGACGTCGACCTGGACTTCGACGAGCGTCGGCGCGGTGACATGATCCGCTATGTCACCGAGAAGTACGGCGAGGACAACGTCAGCCTGATCATCACCTATATGACGATCAAGTCGAAGGCCGCCGTGAAGGACGCCGGACGCGTCCTGGGCTACCCCTTCGCCGTCGGGGAGAAGATCACCAAGGCGTTCCCGCCCGCCGTCATGGGCAAGGAGATCCCGCTCACCGGCATCTTCGACCCCAAGCACGAGCGCTACGCCGAGGCGACGGAGCTGCGCAAGCTCTACGAGGAAGACCCCGACGTCAAGAAGATCATCGACACGGCGCTCGGCCTGGAGGGACTGACCCGCGGCACCGGCGTGCACGCCGCCGGAGTCATCCTGTCGTCCGAACCGCTCATCGACGTCATGCCGATCTTCCAGCGGCCCGACGACGGCGCCCGCATCACCGGTTTCGACGGGCCCAGCTCGGAGAACATGGGCGCGCTCAAGATGGACTTCCTGGGCCTGCGCAACCTGACGGTGCTGGGCGACGCGGTCGAGAACGTCAAACTCAACCGCGGCATCGAGCTCGACATGCTCAAGCTCCCCCTGGACGACAAGAAGACCTACGAGGTGCTCGCCCGCGGCGAGACGCTCGGCGTCTTCCAGCTCGACTCGACGATGATGCGGGACCTCACCAAGCTCATCGCCCCGACCCGGTTCGAAGACGTCTCGTCGATCCTGGCGCTCGGGCGCCCCGGCCCGATGGGCGCGAACGCGCACGTCAACTACGCGCTCCGCAAGGAGGGCAAGCAGGAGATCACCCCCATCCACCCGGGGCTCAAGGACGCGCTGGAGCCGATCCTGGGGACGACCTTCCACCTGGTCGTCTACCAGGAGCAGGTCATGGCCATCGCCCAGCAGCTGGCCGGCTACACCCTCGGCGGCGCCGACATCCTCCGTCGCGCGATGGGCAAGAAGAAAAAGGAGGAGATGGACAAACAATGGGCCACCTTCTCCGCCGGAATGGTGGAAAACGGTTACACCGAAGAGATGGCCAAGGCCGTCTGGGACGTGCTGGAACCGTTCAGCTCCTACGGCTTCAACAAGTCCCACACCGCCGGATACGGACTCGTCTCCTACTGGACCGCCTACCTCAAGGCCAACTACCCCGCCGAGTACATGGCGGCGCTGCTCACCTCGGTCGGCAACAACAAGGACCGCATGGCGGTCTACCTCGCCGAATGCCGCCGCATGAAGATCCGCGTCCTGCCGCCCTGCGTCAACGAGTCGAACCTGCGTTTCGCCGCCGTCGGAGACGACGTCCGCTTCGGTCTCGGCGCGGTCCAGAACGTCGGCGAGGGCCCCATCCACGGGATCATCTCCGCGCGCGAGGAGCACGGGAAGTTCAACGACTTCAACGACTTCCTCACCAAGGTCCCTGCGGTGGTCTGCAACAAGCGGACCATCGAGTCCCTCATCAAGGCGGGTGCGTTCGACGGCCTCGAACACCCCCGTTTCGGACTGCACCAGATCCATGAGCAGGCCATCGACTCCGTCATCGACGTCAAGAAGAAGGAGGCGATGGGGCAGGACTCCCTGTTCGGGGCCTTCGAGGACGCCGACGCGGGCAATGACGCCTTCAACGTCGTCGTACCGCCCGTCGAGTGGGACAAGAAGGTCAAGCTCGCGTTCGAGCGGGAGATGCTCGGCCTGTACGTGTCCGACCACCCCCTCAACGGGGCCGAACGAGTCCTGGAACGCAACCGCGACTACAGCATCGCCCAGATCCTCAACGGCGACGCCGACCGCGAGCGCGGCGAGATCAGGATCGCGGGGATCATCTCCGGCGTCGACAAGAAGGTCACCAAACAGGGCAACGTCTGGTCGATCCTCAAGATCGAAGACCATGACGGGTCGATCGAGGTGCCCTGCTTCCCCGCCACCTACCAGCTCTACGGGGACAACCTGGCTCCCGACCTCGTGGTCTCCGTCACGGGCAAGATCCGGATCCGGGACAGCGGAGAGGACGCCAGCGTCAGCTTCAACGCCGTCGCCATCGAGTTCCTCGACATCTCCAACGTCCCTCAGGACGGAGGCCGCGAACCCATCGTCATCGCGCTACGTGAGGACAGGGTCAACCGGGCCCTGGTCTCCGAGCTCAAGCAGATGTTCCGCACGCACCGGGGCGACACCCCCGTCCACATCCTGCTGGAGAAACTCAACCGCCGGAAGGTCCTCCTCGACCTCCCCGACTACAAGGTCGACCTGAACAACGGCGCCTTCGCAGGCGACCTCAAGGTCCTCCTCGGCCCGTCGGCCCTGGTCGAGCACTGAACGGCCGCAGAGCGGTGGAGGTCCTCTCCGCTTGACTGAGGCGACCGCGAGGGAGGTCCGCTATCCGGCCCCGAAGATGAGGGCGGCAAGGAAGCCCGCGTATACGGCGAGGCTCGCGTAACCGATCGTGCGCGGCAGCCAGCGGGGGCCTCGGCCGACGGCGGTGATGGTGAGCGCGGCCGTGAGCAGGACCCAGACCGCGGTGTGCCCGTGTTCGAGGACGGCACCGCGCACCCCCCGGGCCTCGGCGTCGACACCATCGCCGACCGTCGCGAACACGACGGTCACCCCTGCGGCCGCGACGGCCCCGACACCCGCCGCCACCCGAACCGTACGCCCCTGCGGCCTTCGGATCTCCACGCGCTCGCCTCCGCCTTCCCTCACCACGCGACGGGGGCTTCACCGCCGCCGCGACCAGAGCACGGCAAGCCTAATTCCTGAAGGCGGAACCACGACGTGATCATCCGCTCGGCGGCTTGTGGCGCTGGTAGTGGCGGGCGACGCGGACGCGGTTGCCGCAGCGGGCGGCCGAGCACCAGCGGCGGCGCGGGTGGGCGGGCAGGAACAGCATCACGCAGTCGTCGGCCTCGCACTGGCGGATCTTGACGACTGACGGGTCTGCCAGCAACTCGGCCGCGGCTTCGGCGAGCCATGACGCCGGCCGCGCTTCGGGCGGGCCGGTGCGGCGGCGGGTCAAGGTCACCGCCTCGCCGTTCCAGCCGAGCTCGGCGATGGCGGGGGCGGCGCGTTGCGCCTGGTTGAGGGCTTCCAGGTCGCCTGTCTCCGGTTGATCGCCATGACGTACGCGGTCGAGGGCGCGGGCGGTGTGGTCCCGGACCGCTCGGACGGAGACGAGGTCGGCGACGTCCGGCCCGGCGGCGGTGAACTCCCGCGCCTCGGAGAACCGTTCGGCCTGGAGCTCCAGCCAGACACGCAGGTCCTGCGGGGTGACCAGCAGGTCGCCGACGGCCGGACGGGTGTTGACGAGGTCCAGGGCCAGGGGTTCTCCGGTCAGCGGGATGAGGTCGCTCACGGCACTAATGGTACCTCGCATGGTTGACACGTTAGATCATCGGCCGTTATATCTAATGCATCTACAGGAAAGAAAGGCATTAGTCATGTCGCTTCCCCAGATCGCCCGCGTCGCCCACCGCCACCTCGACGTCGAAGGCGTCCGCGTCTTCTACCGAGAGTCCTCACCGGAGCGGGAGGACGCCCCGGTGCTGCTCCTCCTGCACGGCTTCCCGTCCGCCTCCCACCAGTTCCGCCGCCTCATCGACGTGCTCGGCCCGCACTACCGCCTGATCGCACCCGACTATCCGGGCTTCGGCCACACCGAGACCCCCGCCGGCTTCACGTACTCGTTCGACCGCCTCGCCGACATCACCGAGGGTTTCGTCCAACGGCTCGGCCTGACCCGTTTCGTCCCGTACATGTTCGACTTCGGCGCGCCCGTCGGCTTCCGGCTGGCCGAACGCCACCCCGAGTGGATCGCAGGGCTCGTCATCCAGAACGGCAACGCCTACACAGAAGGCCTCTCCGACGGCGCCCGCGACTTCATCGCCCTACGTCCCGAAACCCCCGGCGCCGAGAAGACGATCCGCGACCTGCTCACCCTGGAGGGCACCCGCGGCCAGTACGAGACCGGCGTCCCCGACCCCGCCGCGCTCGCCCCCGACGGCTGGACTCTCGACCAGCACTTCCTCGACCTCCCCGGCCGCAAGGAAGCCCAGTTGGCCCTCGCCTTCGACTACGGCTCCAACCTGGCCCGCTACGACCGCTGGCAGTCCTGGCTGCGCGACCACACCCCGCCGACCCTCATCACCTGGGGCGCCGACGACCCGTTCTTCCCCGAACCGGGAGCCCGCGCCTACCTCCGCGACCTCCCCGACGCCGAACTCCACCTGTTCCCCACCGGCCACTTCGCCCTCGAGACCCACCTCCCCGAGATCGCCCCCCTCATAGCCGACTTCCTCGACCGCAGCTGCCCCTGACCACCTCGGAACGGCGCGCCCCGCCGCGCAGATGTGAGACCTGAGGCGGATCAGCGGATGGCATGAGAACACATTGCGATCTAAAACGCATGGAGTCGCTGGAAGTGATTTCGGGTGACCCGATTCAGGTGCGAGTCGTCCTCGGGATTTCCGGGTAGTGGGTCCTCCGGCGCGAAGGGGGCCTGGTGATGCGTTGGTATCCCATGTCTTGATAGCCCTGATTTATCGGACAAGTTTGACTTGTGATCACGTGGCGGCTACTTTACCGGCGTGTCCGACGAAGAAACCTCGAAGTTCGACGCGTTGCTGAACACGAGTACTCCGTTGGCGCCCCGATCGCGTGCCGAAGCGCTGGAGCGCCTGGCAGCCGACGAAACGGAGGCGCCGCCCTCTCCCGTTCCGCCCGCGACGGACGGGACGCCGGAGGAGACGGACACACCGCTGCTCTTCGGCGGGGAGGGGCAGAGGGCGGAGACGCGTATTCCGCGGTGGGCCGGGAAACCCGCGCCCAATGACGAGCTGGAAGAACTGCTCCGCAGGATGGCCGCTCCCCGCGACGCCAGCACCCGTTTTCTCCGGGAACTCGAGGAGAAGCGCGCCGTTCTGGCTCGGGAACGGGTGACCGCCGAGGCGGGAGGCGTCTCGGTGACCATGGACGGGACGGGCCGGCTGATCTCCATGGACATCTCCGAGGACCTCTACAAGGGGCCTCATCTGCGCATCGTCGGCGAGAAGGTCGTCGAAGCCGTGGAGCAGGCCAGGACCAAGGTCATGGAGGCGGCCATGGAGCGGGCGGAATGAGAGAACACCAGATCGACTGGGCCGAGATGATCGACGAGAAGGTCAGATCCATCAACTCCCTCGTCGAGATCCGGGAAGCCGAACTCGCCGAGGTGGAGAGGGCCGCCAAGGCCGACACGGTGATCGAGCGGGAAATCGAGGGCGGCCTGGGGAAAGTGGTCCTCGACGGGAGGGGCAGGCTGCTGAAGGTCGAACTCGACCACAGGGCGGCCCGGCTGGTCGGGCGTCAACGGCTGGCGGAACGGCTGGTCCTCGCGATCAGCGGTTCCTCGGAGACCGCCGGGAATTCCGGCGGCTGACCTGCTGAAAGGCTGATCATGTCACCGCAGGATGGATTCGCAGTACGTTACGAGGCGATGCAGACCGCGTCCGAACACGTGGGGAACGCCGCGCAGCAGTGGACCGCGGCGGTGACCGCCCTCGGCGGCGGGCAATTCCAACCGCTTTCCCTGGGGATCCTCGGGAAAGGGGTCGTTTCTGGATACAACGCCGTCGTCACGGGCTCGCAGAAGACGTTGCGAGATGGTGCCACCTCGGTGAAGGGCGTCTCCACGAAACTGAAGGAGAGCTCGGCCAAGTACAAGGAGAACGACTACCTCGGCCCCATCTGAGGCCGCTGTCCGCCGACATAAAGAAATCCCCGACCCATCACGGAGGCTAGATGACCCCGCCTAAAGTTCCTGATATCGGGATCGGCCAGCCGGTGGCCTACCCGGTGGAGGCCGCGGCCACCGTGGCCAAGTGGGCGATCAGGCTCCACCACGACGCCGCCCGCGCCGCCCTGCAACTGGTGCGCGACATGGTCGGGAATCCCGAAGACGTGAAAAGGGCCGTGGGGGCCTGGCGGGGCGCCGCGACGGGGATGAACAACGCGTGGTCGGAGGAGGGCCTCGCGCACCAGGCCGTCGCGGGGATCACCGCGGGGGAGAAAGGGTGGGAAGGACCGGCGTACACGGCCTTCAACACCTACTTCACCGATCTCAAGACGACGACGGCGAGCAACCAGAATGTGCTCATCGACCTGGGGAAGGAGACCGCGACCTTCTACAACACGGTGCTGGACACCTACCGGGAGTGCGTCAACTTCATCTTCGACTGCGCGCAGGCGGTGACCTCCTTCTTCAAGAGCCTGGACTGGGAGGAAGTCGTGGCGGTCGTGGCGGCGGGGGCCACTTTCGGGGCCTCGCTTCTGCTGCTCCTGAAGCCGATGCTGGACGCCCTCGACGAGATGACGGAGAACATCCAGCAGCGGGTGGACGGATTCATCCAGATCAGCGGCAAGTTCAACACCACCCTCCTCAACCTGTCGAGCGGCTCTGCGGGATTGGCTTCCCCTCCCTCGGTGGCCGATAACGTGTGGGGCATGTGACATGAGGTGGATGGCAGGCGTTCTGCTGGCCGCGTCGCTGGTGGCGGGATGCTCTTCGGAATCTCAGGTGCCGTCGGACCCGACGAGCGGCCCCGACGACGTTCAGGAGAAGCCGGACGGAGTGAACGAGCCGATCTCATTGCCCGACGCCTGCGCATTGGTGGAGGACCCGGAGCCCGGGCTGCTGGGAAACGGAACGCTCGTAGTGGCGGACCAGTCGAAGACCGACTACAGCGTCTCCTGCGAGAAACGAACAGAACTCGGCGGATCCGGGATCTCCTCGCTCACCGTCCGGGTGAGCGCCATTCCCTCGATGGGAACCGGAGAGACGGTCCACACGGACATCCTGGAGCAGGTGAAGAGCGGGGAATGCGACCGCATCCCCGACGTCCAGGAGATCGCGTGCCTGAAGGCGGGGAAGTTCAGCAACCTGCTGCGCGTCGGACGCGGTGCTTACCAGGCCGACATCATCTTCCACTTCACCGGCGCAGGAGAGGAGAAGAGCCGCCGGTTCGCGGAGAGAACCGCGACGCAGGTCGCCCAGAAGCTCGCCTGAGCACTCTCGGGGTCTTCAGACACCGTTCGGCCCGGTCATGGGCCACGCTTCCGCCCGCGCTTGACCGCGATGGTAGTTGTAACAGAAGCTGTTGCAGTGAGGGGGTGTGATGGCGGCGAACAGTCGACTGACGATCGCGACGCACGTGCTGACGTGGTTGGCGTTGGCGCGGCGGAGTGGGCGGGAGGTGCTCACTTCGGATCAGGTCGCGGCCAGCGTCAACACCAATCCCGTGATCATCCGGCGCAGTCTCGGTGATCTGCGGCGGGCCGGCCTGGTGGAGGTGCGCCGCGGCGCCGGTGCGGGCTGGAGTCTCGCCCGCGCGCCGGAGGAGATCACCCTCCTCGAGGTGCATGACGCCGTCGACACGGAGCCGCCGTTCGGCCTGCATCACACCGAACCCAACCTGGAGTGTCCCGTCGGCCGGGGTATCCGGCCCGCCCTGAGCGAGGTCTACGGCCGGGCCGAGCGGGCCATGCGGCGGGAGCTGGCGGAGACGTCGATCGCCGACGTGCTGCGCGAGACGCTGGTGAACTGACCGACGGATCACAGTGCCGGAGGACCGTCGCATCGTTTGTTGTAACAGAATATGTTCCATCAACTGAAGAGGAGCAAGGGTGGAAGCCGTACGGTGTCCGGTCGTCGAACTGCGGCAGTACACGCTGCACCCGGGACGGCGCGACGTCCTGATCGATCTGTTCGACCGGGAGTTCGTCGAACCCCAGGAAGCGGCGGGCATGAGCGTCCTGGGCCAGTTCCGCGACCTTGACGACCCCGACCGCTTCGTCTGGCTCCGCGGCTTCGCGGACATGCCACGCCGTGCTGAGGCCCTGGAGAGCTTCTACGGCGGCCCGGTCTGGCGGGCACACCGCGACAAGGCGAACGCGACGATGATCGACTCCGACGACGTCCTGCTGCTGCGCCCGCCCTCGGCGCAGGCCGGGTTCCCGGCGCCGACCGTCCCCCGACCGGCCCCCGGCGCCCCGGCGTCGTCGCCCCCGTCCCTCATCCTCGCCACCATCTGGTACGCCCACGACCCCTTCGACACCGCATTCCTCGACTTCTTCGAACGCCGCGCCCTGCCCGTCCTCACCGCGACCGGCGCCGAACCCCTGGCCCACCTCCAGTCCGAACACGCCACGAACACCTTCCCGGCGCTCCCGGTCCGAACGAACGAAGAGGTCTTCGTCTGGTTCGCCCGTTTCCCCGACGAAGCGCACCTCGCCGACCACCTGAACCGCCTCCGGCATTCACGAGCCTGGCGCGACGGCGTCCTACCGGCCTTTTCGAAGCGATGGGCCCGAACTCCGCAACACCTGCGATTGGCCCCCACCGACCGCTCGCTGCTGCGGTGACTCCCGAGGACGTGCTCGCCGACGAATTCCAGGCGCAGGCCACCAGCCGACTTGTCTGCGACGTCAGGTATTAATGGCCCGCAGATGGCGATGACGTCTTTTACGGCCGCCGTACGGAAGGACCGTCCAGAAGAAGGAGAGCGGCCTTCCACTTCCAAGCTATAGCGCACAGGGGGGCTTGCCACAAGACCCGGGGTTCGGTGCAGGATCTCAGGCCGGACACCAAAAAAAGGGGGGCGCGGAATGCGTGTTCTGTTGTCGGTTTACGGGTCGCGGGGGGATGTCGAGCCGATGGCGGCGCTCGCGGTGCGGCTGCGGGAGCTCGGGGTGGAGGTGCGGGTGTGCGCGCCGCCGGATGAGGAGTTCGCCAAGCGGCTGGCCGGGGTCGGGGTGACGCTGGTGCCGGCGGGGGTGCCGGTGCGTGAGTTCATCAAGCGGGCCGGGCCGCGGCCGGTGGAGAACTTCCAGGAGACCGTGGCGGCGTTGCTCGCCGCGCAGTACGAGGCGGTCGCCGCGGCTGCCGAGGGGTGTGATCTGGTGGTGGCGACCGGTCTGATGCCGGCTTCGGCCGCCGCGCGGTCGGTCGCCGAGAAGATGGGCATCCCTTACGTGCTCACGGCCTACTTCCCGGGAATGCTGCCGTCGCCTCACCACCGGCCGTTCTCGTATCCGGGCCGGCCGCTCCCGCAGGACCTCACCGACAACCGGGTGTTGTGGGAGCTGGACCGCGAGAACATGAACATCATCTTCGGCGGGCCGTTGAACGCCCACCAGGCGTCGGTCGGGCTGCCCCCGGTGGAGAGCGTCCGGGACTACGTCTTCACGGACCGGCCGCTGCTGGCGGCGGACCCGACCCTCGCACCCTGGCGACGGCCGGCCGACCTGGAGGTCGTGCAGACCGGCGCGTGGATCGTCCCCGACGACCGTCCGCTCCCGCCCGAGCTGATGGCCTTCCTGGACGCCGGAACACCCCCGGTGTACGTGGGTTTCGGCAGCATGTCCATGAACACCTCCAAGGACGCGGCCCGGGTGGCCATCGAGGCGATCCGCGCTCACGGGCGCCGCGCCATCGTCTCCCGAGGCTGGGCCGACCTGGGCCTGATCGACGACGGGGACGACTGCTTCCCCGTCGGTGAGGCCAACCACCAGGCCCTGTTCGGCCGCGTGGCCGCCGTCATC
Organism: Actinocorallia sp. B10E7; assembly: GCF_039871655.1. Lineage (NCBI taxonomy): Bacteria > Bacillati > Actinomycetota > Actinomycetes > Streptosporangiales > Thermomonosporaceae > Actinocorallia > Actinocorallia sp. B10E7. The sequence continues at coordinate 144,653 of NZ_JBDPLZ010000008.1, read as the reverse complement.
CACCACGGCGGCGCGGGCACGACGACGAAGGCCGCCCTGGCCGGAGCCCCTCAAGTGATCGTCCCTCAGCTGGTAGACCAGCCGTACTGGGGCCGTCGGGTCACCGACCTGGGCGTCGGCGCGGTCCTCGACGGCCCGACCCCGACCACCGAGTCCCTGTCCGTCGCCCTCGAGACGGCGCTGGCCCCCCAGACCCGCTCCCGAGCCTCCGGCCTCGCCGGCACGATCCGCACGGACGGCGCGTCCACGGCCGCCCGGCTGCTCCTCGACACGATCAACCGGGCGAAGCAGCCCGGATAGCCCGAGCACGCCCACCACGCGCCTCCGGCAGACCCGGCTCCGAAGGGGCAGCCGGAGGCGCGCGGGCTCAAACGGCGGCGAGGCGGAGCTGTTCCTCTTCGACGATCCGGCGGGCGATGGAGGGGTCGGACAGGTCGATCGCCTCAGGGGCGGCTTCGGCCAGGTCGCTGCGGCGGGCGTAGGCGTCGAACAGGGCCTTCTTGCGGCGGAGCCGGGCGAGGATGCGTTCGTCGACGCTGTCGGGGGACAGCAGGCGGTGGACCTGGACCCGGCGGACCTGGCCCATGCGGTGGGCGCGGGCGACGGCCTGGCTCTCCACGGTCGGCTTGAGCTGGGGTTCGCAGAGGATCACGACCGAGGCGGCCTGGAGGTTCAGGCCCACGCCGCCCGCCTGGATCTGCGCCAGCAGCACGGCGTGGCCGGGGCGGGCGGTGAACAGGTCGGCGATCTCCTGGCGGCGGGTGGCCGGGACGTCTCCGGCGATCGGGCCGAACGCGTCGGGGAGCCTGGTGTGCACGGTCGTCAGCACGTCGCGGAAGAAGGAGAACACCACGACCTTGTGGCCGTTCTCGCGGGCCTCGGCGACCAGCTCCATCAGGCGTCCGAGCTTCCCGGACGTCTCGGGGACGGCGTAGGCGGCGCGGCGCATGGCCATGAAGTTGCCCGCCTCCACCGCCTGGCGGTAGACGGCCAGGTCGGCGGGGCTGAACTCCTCCCATTCCTCGGTGTGCACCAGTTCGGGCAGCTCGGTGAGCACGTCGTCCTGGTTGCGCCGCAGGTAGGCGGGGCCGACGGAACGCCGGAACGCCTGCGCTCCGGCGATGGTGTCGCCGTCGTCGACCCGCAGGTCCGGCTGGAGCATCGCGACGAGGTTCCGGAACTCCTCCACCCGGTTCTCCATCGGGGTTCCGGTCAGGAAGAGGACACGGTCGGCACGGTCGGCCCAGGCGGCGACGGCCTTCGCGCGGCGCGTGGCGGGGTTCTTGACGTAGTGGGCCTCGTCGACGACGAGCATCGCCACGTCGGAGACCGGCAGGGCGTGGAGGCCGTCGATGGTGGTGACGGCGACGCCGCCGGTCCGGCCCCATTCGGCGAGCGCCGCGTCGCGGTCGGGGCCGTGGACGCGGTAGGCGCGCAGGGCGCTGCGGGACTCGATCTCGCGGATCCAGTTGACGAGGACGCTGGCCGGGCAGGCGACGAGGAAACGGGTGTGGCCTTCGGAACGCAGGTGGGCGAGGGCGGCGACGGCCTGGACGGTCTTGCCCAGTCCCATCTCGTCGCCCAGGATGCAGCGGCGCTGCGCGAGCGCGAACCGGGCGCCGAACTCCTGGTAGCCGCGGAGGGAGACGCGGCGGTGGGTGTCGTCGAGGGGCTGGGCGTTGACGCGTTCGGCGATCTCGTGGGGCAGGAAGCCTTCGGCGCGGTCCCGGTCGGGGCGGGCGCCGGCGAGTTCGATGAGCACGCTGTAGTAGGCGGGGGCCTGGATCTCGAAGTCGATCCACGCGCTGACGCCGTCGACGGGCGGCCGTCCCAGGTCGAGGGCGGCGTCGAAGACGAGTCGCGGGGTTTCAGGGTCGGCGCGGAGCCCGGCGAGGGCGGTGAGAGCGGCGCGGGCCTCCTCGCGGCGGCGCCGTCCGGCGAAGAGACGGCGGAGCCGGCTGCGGGCGGGAGCGGCGGCGGCCAGCAGAGGCTCGATCGTCTCGGCCACGGAACGGGCGGCGGAGATCGCCCGAGGCAGGCCGGGACCGGCGTTCACCAGCGGATGGAGCGCGGTGACCAGCGCGGTGGCCTCGGGGCTGCGGTCGTCGGCGTCGAGGCGGATCGAGACGGTCTCGGCGGCCGCGGCGGCGATCTGGCGCGCGGCGGCATGGAGCTGGGTGGCGGTCTGGACGCCCACGCCAGGCAGCAACTGCAGCGCGTACGGAGTGGCGTCGAGGACGTCCAGAACGGTGGAGTACCCGGCCTGCTCGACGGGACCGAGGCGGAGCCGCCCTTCGGTGACGTCCTTGAGCCGGGCGACCGGGATCCGGGCCAGCTCGTCACGTGCCGCGTGCTCGCGGATGGGGTCGAGGGCGGCCCGCACGGCGGCGACGGCCCGGTCGTGCTCGTCGATGAACCCGCGGGCGATCCGATGCGTGCGGCCTGCCTCGTCGAGCAGCGCCCGTATCCCTTCCCGCGCGGGCCATTCGTCAGCCATGCGGAGATTATGTCGCGGCTGTTCGATCGAGGTTCCGTGAAGGCGAGGTGCTCGCGCGATGCCCCGTGAGGCCCCGGACGGTCAGGAGGACAGGGCCTCGATGGGTTCTATGCGGGCGGCTCGGGCCGCGGGGCAGAGACCGGCGATCATGCCCACGGTGAGGTCCAGGCCCGTCCCGGCCCCGATGACGCCGCCGACCAGGCCGAGGAAGGAACTCTCCAGCAGGAACTGCAGCAGGATGGAACGCCGGGAGGCGCTGATGGCACGCCGTCACGACCCCAGGATCTTCCGAGCTCTTGTCAGCGCGGCCCGGTTGGTCTCCTGGAGGGCCGTCACCTCGGTCTCGTAGTGCATGAGCGCCGCCGTCAGATAGCGGTCCTCAAGCTCCTCACGCTGCTCGGCATAACCCATCCGCTCCTCGCACTCGGCGTCGGCCACAGCGACGGAGACACCATCCCCAGATCCTGCGGCCCTGGCCCTGGCGGCTCCCGGATCACTCAGACCGGACTGCCCTTTCTCCGTCATACAAGACGACCAGGACGCGTTCAGCGTGCGCAGCTTCGGATCGGCGGCGGCTCTTTTGAGTGCTTCGGGAGGCAGAGAAGCCGCGAAGTTCTCTGTCTTGAGCATCTCCTCCAGAGAGTCGTAGACCTGCTTCTGGGACTCCGCCAGACACCCCTGGGACGAGGTCTCGATCTGCTCTCCGTTCGGTAGCGTGACGCGGATCTTCGGTGCGGACTCCGGACCGAAGAAGGCCTCGCCCCAAGCCTGTTGCTGGGCGTCGGTCTGGTCCCGGTACGGGTCGGGCCGGGACGATTCCTCCGCGGTCTTGTCCGGATACCCCTGACGTGCCTCGGCGACGCTCTGCCCGTACTCGGGAGGCGTCATCGTGGGATTGGAATCCCGTTCCAACGGTGGGATCTTCACATACATCTGGTTCTTCGCCCGCATGCAGCGCCAGATCAGTTCCTCGATAGCGGAAAGACGAGTCCCTTGGCCTGCGAAAAGCGCGTGTATCTGGTCCCGGACATTGGGGTAAGGCTTGTCCGGTAGTTTCCAGGCTATGGATTCCTCTTGTGTGGAGGGGCCGGGGGAGTCATTCGAAGAGCAGCCCGACAGTACCGACAAGGACATTCCCATGATGATCACGGCCCGGAGGGGCCGGGGGATGTCCCGGCCCCTCCGGGCGTTCTTGACCAGATCCGCTCTCATGCAGAACTCCTCCGTCGGCTCGATGGAAATCGACGCTTTTGTAAGGATCTTTGGCGGGTGAACAAGACCACGGATGGGAACTCGTCCGCAAGATCCAGAAGGGTCGGCCGCGAAGAGGCGGGGCCGGCTTCACCGGTCTGACCTGGGGGGACTTTTCTGATGCTGGGGTTTTGTGAGGAATAGGTGATTTAAGTCACAGGTTGCATATTTGGCCGGGGCGAAGAAGGGCATGCCGGTGTGCTGGAAGGCCTGGGGCGCCTGTCCGTGGCGTTCCGCTTCGCCGACGAGACGCAGGCCGCCCAGCGCGGAGAACAGCCGGGCAGAGGGCGTCGACTATCTGGCGGAGAACCACCTTCGGCCCGGGCCTGTTCTCGCGCGCTTCTCGAGCGCGGTCAGCCGGCCACTCACCTGCTCGGTCCACGCGGGGTGGCCGGAGCCGATGACCCGCTGGTACCAGTCGCGGGCGGCCGGGAGGTTCCCCTGCTCCTCCTCCAGAGCGCCGAGGCAGGCCATCGCCTCGGGGCCGCACTCGGGATGGCCGGAGTTCGCGACCCGCAGGTACCAGTACTGGGCGGCCGGGAAGCGGTGCTGCTCCTCCTCCAGAGCGCCCAGGTGGATCATCGCCTGCGGGGCCTGGTCGGCGTGGCCGGAGTCCACGGCCCGCTGGTACCACCCCTGGGCGGACTGGATGTTTCCCTGCCTCTCATCCATGAGACCCAGATGGACCATCGCCTCGGGCGCGCACTCGGGATGGCCGGTGCCGACGGCCTGCTGATACCAGCCCCAGGCGTCCTGGAGGTTCCCCTGCTCCTCCTCCAGAGCGCCGAGGTGGACCATCGCCTCGGGCGCGTAGTCGGGATGGCCGGAGCCGACCATGCGCCGATACCAGTCCCGGGCGGCCAGGGGATTCCTCCGGTCCTCCTCCAGCGCGCCCAGATAGGCCATCGCCTCCAAGGAACGCTCGGGATGCCCGGAGTTCGCGGCCCGCAGGTACCAGTACTGGGCGGCCGGGAGGTTCCCCGACTTCTCCTCCAGGAGACCCAGGTTGACCATCCCCTTCGGACCCTGGTCGGGATGGCCGGAGTCGACCATGCGCTGATACCAGCTTCGAGCGAACTCGAAGTTCCTCCGCTCCGCTTCCAGGATGCCCAGGTAGGCCATTGCCCGCGGGGCCCACTCGGGGTGGCCGGAGTCGGCGGCCCGCAGATACCATCCCTGGGCGGCCGGGAGGTTCCTCAGCTTCTCCTCGAGTTCGCCCAGGTGGATCATCGCCAGGAATGCCTGATCGGGATGGCCGGTGCGGGCCGCCGATTCGAGCAGCTCACGCGCGGACTGGAGGTCGCCGGACGCCATCCTCTGGACGCCGGTGTCGACCATCTTCTGGGCGTCTGTGTCGAGTATCTTCCGGGCGTCGGTGTCGACCGGCTCCCAGACGTCGGCGGAGGCCGGGGACTCCTGCGTCGAAGCCTCGGCCCGTGGAGGCGGAACGGCCTGGTTCAAGCCGTCGAGGAGCTGCCGACCGGTGAGACGGTCGGCGGGGTTCTTGGCCAGCAGGGCCAAGACGAGCCGGTCGAGGTGGGCCGGGGTGTCCGGGCGCAGCTCGCGGGGCGGGGACGGCTCCAGATTGAGATGCTGGCCCATCAGCGTCGTGACGGACGTGCCGCGGAACGGGGGACGGCCGGTCAGCAGCGTGTACAGGATGCCGCCGAGGGCGTACAGGTCGGTGCGGTGGTCGACGTCGTCGCCGAGCCACTGCTCGGGCGCCATGTAGGCGGGAGTGCCCACCTGCTGGCCCATCAGGGTGTGGGTGGTGGTGGCCTCGGCGATATGGGCGATGCCGAAGTCGCAGACCTTGACGCGGTCCCCCGGAAGGAGCACGAGGTTGCCGGGCTTGAGGTCCCGGTGGACGATGCCGTGCTCATGGGCCGCCGCGAGGGCATCGGCGATCTGGACGCTCAGCGCCTGGACCCGGGAGATCTCCAGCCCCTGCGGATGGTCGGCGATCTCCTCGGCGAGATTCCTGCCTTCGAGGAACTCCATGACGAGATACCACTGCCCGTCGTATTCCCCGAAATCATCGACCGAGGTGATACCCGGATGGTTCAACCGTACGGCTATCTTCGCTTCCTGCCGGAACTTGCTCAACCACACCGGACTGCTCTCGGCGACTTCCCGGTACAGGAGCTTGACGGCCACCCGCCGGTCGCGCAGCAGGTCCTCGGCCGACCACACCTCCCCGAAACCGCCCCGGCCCAGACTCTCCTCCAGCCGGTACCGTCCGGCGAGCTCCAAACCGGCCTGCACCCGAGCCTCCGTTTCCCACGACGATGACAACCGTGACAAGCAAACACCATGCCGGGTCGCGACGGCCATCGAACGATGACCGTCCGGCTTGAAAGGGCTCAGGGGCGGCGGCCCAGCAATCTGCTCAAGCCGAACACGAGGAGCGCCGAGCAACCTTTCTCGCCCAGTTTGTTCAGCACGGACTCCGCGAACACCCGTTCCTGCTCCTTATCGCTGTGGATGTTGCGGAAAGTCACCTCTACGGGATACTCGGGAAAGGGTATTCCGAAGTCTTCGTCATACTCGTGCTGAAGCATGATCTCGATGACATGGTCGCCGATCGTGCCGCCGTAAGCGTATTCGCCGCAGGACGCTTCGGGGCCTCCCAGCTCTCTCAACTCGGCTCCAACGGCCAACGAGAGGTCTCCCACCAGAGTTTCGACGTCGACATCCGTGCGGATGAAGATCTTGTGGTACTCGCTCATGATGACTCCAGTCCAGGGCCGCGCCGTCGTGACCCCGGTGATCGATTCAGCGGGTCAGATGATGGTCCTCGCCCTGATCGGCAAGGGGGGTGGAGCTACGCCCCGGAATCCGAGATCCATTACATGGTGGACGACTACGAATGGAAGACGGCAGGAGAGGCGGCGCTTCCCTCGGTCCTCAAGGAGATTGAGAACACCTTGGCCTCGGACGAGGCGGCGGCCGTCCGGTTGTGGCACCCTGCGGGGGAGACCGGCGGAAATCTGATGTTCATGCCCGGTGGCAAGGTCATCTCCTTTCTACCGGTACATCAACCGAAGATGCTCTCTGAGCCGCCTTCCGAATTCACGGACAACGGTTGGTACGTCGCCAGGCTGGTGCCCGTTCTGGCGGATCTCGGCTTGACTTCCATCCGGACCCGCGACGAGTATCCGTGAATTGGGGCCCCGCGTGTTCCGCCTGTTGTTCCATCACCTTCGACGGGGAGGCCGGATCGCGCAGGGCAAACAAAGGTCAGTTCTGTTGACCCTCCGGGCGGTGCGATCTCAGGCATCACGAAGCCGGACTCTCCGGGGATTCGGGTGCCCCGTACCGGTTCCACCAGGCATGCAGGACCGCCAGCTTCTCGGTGAACTCCGCATCCACGCCCTGCATGGTGCTGGGAGCGTGCAGGGAGATCCGCTCTCCGGACGTCAGGCGGAGGCGCGGATGATGGCTCCCGGCGGTCGAGGTGATGTCGATCTCGGCGATCGGCGACCAGGGAAAGACCTTCCCCCTGCGGAGAAAGAGCCTTTTCCGCACTCCTGCAGCTGAGAGCTCCGTGCCGAACCGCGCGTACCTCAGGGGCGCGAAGACGCCGACGGCGGTGATGGCCAGGCCCAGAAGGTCGAAGAAGTAAGGCGCCTGCGCGCAGGTGACCACTCCGAAGACGATCAGTATCGCGCCGAGGGGGGCCATGAGCCGAAGCATGGAACGGTGCCAGGAGCTTTGGAGCAAGACCTTTTCGCGGCTTGTCCCGTCGCCGCCTGTGGAGCTGTCTTCCATTGCAGTCCAATATGTTCGACTCACGCCTTTTCGGCTAACCCTAACGTCACAAAGTGCTTTTAGGGAGGCCGTGCCCCGTTCCGTCGGCTGACAGCCGACCCCCTCCAGGGCGACGTGCGGCACGTCCACCACGACGATCTCCGCGCCCACGTTCACCGTGCCGGACGCGGTCCCCTCGATCTCAAGGGGTGACCGGCGCCCGCATGTCTCCTTCCCCCGGCCCGTTGGATACGTGAAGTCTGTACACATATAATGTACCTGTTTCTCTGCGACAGACCCGAAAGGCCGACTCTTGCCTGTGCGTTCGGACAAGCCGTGTGCCCGCTCCCTGATCCTCCGAGCCCACGGGTTCAGGCGGCTGCCCGCCGACGACGGCCTCGCCCCCGTCCTCGCGGACTACGACCGGGTGCTGGAACGCGGCTTCGGGCTGGCCTTCTACCTCGACGAAGACCGGTACGCCGTGCGTACCTACGGTGGGCCCGAGCCGGTGATCGGGGCGCGCACGCCGCCGGACGAAGCAGGGCCGTGGCGGCTCGTCGGGGCTTACAAAGGCAGCCGGCTGTTCGGCAGAGGGTGGAGGAAAAACGTCCGCGGAATGCCGGAAGGCACCGTGCTCGCCGCCTCCATACGGACGGCCGAGGGACTGAAGGAACGCGCGCTGTTCGTGCAGGGCGACCAGCTGATGCTGCACACCATCCACGAAACCGGAGTGCCCGAGTCCGTACCCATGCTCAGCAGTACCGGCAGGACTCTCCGGGCCTCCGCCTTCCCCCGGGGCGACTGGGAACTCGGGTTCCTCATGGCGGCCTCCGTGGACATCGAATGCGACCACCCCGACGAGGTCAGGGACCACATCCGCCTGGTCGGCCCGCACGCGGACACCTCCGAAAGCGTCTACGAGGAACTGAAGCCCCTCGACCTGCGCATCAACGGCGTCCGTCACGGCCTCGCCGAACTCGAAAGCAAGCGGATCCTGCTGCCCTTGGACGGCCCTCATCCGAAGGCGATCGAGACGCTGGCCGTGGCCACCTGCTCGGAAGGACCGGAAGGAGAACTGCGCCGGGAGATCGCCGTCGTCCGTCCGGGCGTCCTGGCCTCCTGGACGTACAGCGCCGACCCCTCCCGCCGCACCATGAGGTTCCGCGCGTGCCGTTCCATCAACCCCGAGGTCTTCTCCTCCGACGACGTGGCGTCCTGGCCGCTTCTGCCGCTGGTGGTCGACGGCCTCATCGGCGGCAGGGCGGGCCGCCGGGAGGCGGAACTCCAGGGGTACGAGGACGCCGACGCGCGCTGGCTGGGGAACGCGAAGAGCTTCCTCCCGATCCTCCGGCGCCGCCTCCCCGACGGCAGCCCCCTGGCCCGCCGCATCGACGAGCATGTCGCACTCTCCGGCCTGCCCGTCCTGCTGGAGGCGCGCATCGGCTCAAAGGAGGGCGAGGAGCCCTTCTGCCGCACCGTCCACCTGACCCGTGAAGGCGGCGCTCTCGTCCGCCTCGCAGACGGGAGCCTGCTCCCCGTCCCCACGAGCGACCCGGCCGAGATCCTGGCCGCCTGCCCGGACGTCCTCACCGTCCCGGCCAGTGAGCCGATCTTCATCACCACCAGAGTGCCGAGCCTCGTCGCCGACCACCTCATCCTGACCGGCGACCTGCCGGACGAGACGGACTGCGACCTGGGGGACGCCGAGGCAGGGGCGCTCTGCGGCTTCTCCGACCTGAAGCCCGTCTCCCTCCGGATCAACAACGTCCCGTACCTGGTCACGTGGTTCGACGGCAGATGGACGCCCGTCCCCATCGAAGGGGACGCCCCGCGCACGACCCGGGACTACGCGACGCTCTCCTGCGGCTACGAGGACAATCTCCCCGACGACAGGACGGTCGGGACGCTCCGTCCCGGCCTGACGATCTCCTGGAAGCGCATGGACGACGGCGGGGACTCCCGCGTCCGGCTCTCCACCGGGGACCCGCTGAAGTTCACCGTCGAGGAGACCGCCGGCTGGCCGGTCATCAACGCGATGCTGGGCCGCTACCTCGACCTGGAGGGCCCAGAAGAAGACCACTACGGCCGCGAACTGGAACACCTGGAAGGCTCATGGCACTTCAGCCTGGAACCCGAGGAACTCCCGCGTTTCTTTGCTCTCGTGGCCGAACGCCTCGGCGATTACTCCAGCCTCCGCCCCCACGTCGACGCCTATCTCCGTTTCGTCGCGGACGGCGGCCCCGCGCTCCTCTCAGGCCTGGACACCCTCCTCCAGATCCGCATCGGCTCTCTGGAATCGGACACTCCCACCCGCCGAACCATCCACCGGAGTCCTGAAGGCGGAGCCCTCGTCCGTCTCGCCGACGGGAGCCTGCGCTCACTGCCCACCACGGACCTCGCCGAGATCCTGGCCGTCCGCCCGGACCTCCTCACCGTCCCCGCGGGCAAGACGGTCTCCATCACCACCGACGCCCCGGACTTCGTAGCCGACCACCTCACCCTGACCGGCGACCTCCCCAAGGCCCTGGACGACGAGGAACTCGGCGACCCCGACGTCTACGAGGCCCTGGAGCAGGCCCTCAGCCGCTACTCGAGCCTTCGCCCCCTCCACCTCACCATCAACGACGTCCCCTACCTGGCGGCCCCGCTCGACGGCGCCTGGACCGTCCTCCCCATCGACGCGAGCGATCCGTACGAGTCCCGTTTCCTCCTGTCCAGGGAATTGGCGGCGGCCACCTACTCCTTCCTGGGCGGCGGCATAAGCGACGGCTCCTACTACGACTACATAGGCGTGATCCGCCCCGGCCTGGCCGTCTCCTACTCGGCCTATGACGGCGACGGCTGCCCCTTCGCCCTCTCCGCCGGCGACCCCCTGGAGTTCACCGCCCGGCAAATCCAGGACTGGCCTTTCTTCCCCGCCGTCCTGGATCCCTTCCTGGGCACCCGGACCACCACGGACTCCTACGGGCAGAGCCTCGACGAGCACTACGACGGCTCCGGGGGGCTGGACCTCACCGACGAGGAGACCCCCCGCTTCCTCAAGGCCCTGGCCGCCTCCCTCGACGACTCCTCCGAACTTCGTACCACCATCGAATCCCAGCTGAAAGCCGACCGCTGAGCAGGCCATCGCCCTACGAGGAGCCGGTGGGACGGCGGGCCGCTGCAGCAGGCGCTCACCGACCCAGACGGAGGTCGAAGGCTACCGGGCGGAACTCGCGCTGGCGGTCGGCCTCGCGGACGAGGTGTTCCTGGCCCGGGGCACGGCGGCATGACGGGAGACGCGCGTGCCGGGCTCGGGCGGCAGCGGCTCGATCAGCGGAAAGTGGAGATCAGACGCCCTTGTGCTGGCCTGCTCCATCGAATAGCAGCTTGGTCATATAGTGAAGATAAGAGCGGAATCTGGCGCGGCCCTCCGGGTCTTCAGGTCGCAGTATCGGTCCTCCGCCGATCTGAATGATCCCTTCGGTCATGAATCCGCGAAAGCTCCAGCTGGTGATATTGGCAAGGATTTGAAGATCGGCGCGAGAGGTGAGTTCCGGCCCGAAGATATCGGCGGTGCGCTGAAAGACGGACACCCGGTATTTGGCTTCGATGTCGGCGATGTCGGCGGCGTCATGGAGATAGCGTTGCTGCCAGAGAGCCATCTCGTCCGGATGATCCAGATAGAATTCCATCATGCGTTCGAGGAGCATGTGGATTCCGGCCTCGTCGGGAACGAAAGAGGCGGCGACCTCGTCCAGCATCTCCAGTTGTGCGCGGTAGAAGTCTTCGACTATCGAAAGATATATTCGCCTGCGGCCTCCCGCCGCGATGACCTCCTGGCGGGAAACGCCGGCAGCATTGGCGATCATTTCATTATCCGTGCTGTCGTACCCCATATTTGCAAAAATGGGCAAGGCTGCTTCGTTCAGTCGATTCTGCAGGGTCCTCTGCTCTGGTCGTTCTTCCATACCTCAATCCTGAGGCATTTGATTCCAATAAAAGACCATCATATGGGTGATCATTGGAAATATTGGATGTGGGGGGGTGTGCAAACCCGGATACGCGGTCCTCGTGAACGCCGACGGATCTTCCCGCGCGCTGAAGACCAGGGAGATGGACCAGGGGATCGGTTTCGCAAACCCGAAGTCGACGGCACGGAATCTCCATTTCGCCTTGTCCGGCGGCGGTGCCGTGGGGGTGTACAACCACGAACACACCGACGGCGGCTACCTCAACCAGGTGAGGCCGTGGTTCGCCTTCACCAAGACCAAGATCCACTCCCTCGGGCAGTCCTATGACGGCGACCTCACCTACACCGTGTTCGGCCGTGACAGCGGTGAGAAGACCGGCACCGTGTCCCTGCCCATGGCCATGAGTGCTCAGAGCCGTGCGGCTTGCGGATCGAGAACGTCCGCAGGGAACGTGATCAGATCTCGGGAGGGGATCGTGCGGGACGGGCAGGTGCGCCTCCTGGGTGGCAGACTGTCTCTTATCAGGCGAAAGTCCGTCATAATTCTTGTGATCTTCGGGTCTTGCGCTCTCTCGGAGTGCGAGAGGTAATGTGACCCTGGTACACAAACAGTCTTTGTGAACTTTCAATCACCTGGGAGAATTTCAGGGCGCCGGGCGGGCGGGAGAGAAAAGGTCGGGCATCTGGACCTTTGTCACGCTGGAGGCCGCTGGGACGCTGGAGAGAGTGTGAAGAACGAGAGCGAAGCCGCCACGGTGACAGCGGCTGACATCGCGAGGCTCACCGGGTACGGGCGGGCCGCGGTCAGCAACTGGCGGCGGCGGTATGACGATTTTCCCCAGCCTGTGGGCGGGACGGCGAGCAGCCCGCAGTTCGCGCTCTCTGAGGTCGAGGAGTGGCTGGACCGGCGCGGCAAGGGAGTGCAGGTTCCGCTCGAAGAGCGGATCTGGCAGCGGCTCCGGTCGGTGGCCGAGGACCTGTCGCTCGCGGAGGCCGTCGCCGACGTCGGGGAATTCCTTGCCGAGAAGAAGCAGAGCGTACGGCTCGACGGGGTCTCCGCGGACCTGGCCGGGCTGGTGAAGGACGGCAAGGCGCCTGAGTTCTACGAGTTCGTCGTCGATCGGTACCTGGAGGCTCACTCGAGGAGAGTGGCCACCACGCGTCGTGAGAGCGCCAAGCTGATGGTCGCGCTCACCGGAGTGCGGGGCGCGACGGTGCTCGATCCGGCTTGCGGGACGGGGACGCTGCTGTTCTCCGCGCAGGAGGCGGGTGCGGAACGCCTCTTCGGCCAGGAGATCGACCCGGTCGCGACCCGGATAGCCGAGACGCGGCTGGCTCTGCATGGAGTGGAAGCCGAACTCGAAGCCGGTGACTCCCTGCGCGCGGACGCCTTTCCCGATGTGAAGGCGGACGTCGTCCTGTGCGATCCGCCCTTCGGGGAGCGCTCCTGGGGATACGAGGAGCTGACAGGGGACGTCCGGTGGACTTATGGGCTTCCCCCGCGAGGGGAGTCGGAACTCGCCTGGGTACAGCATGCGCTCTGGCACACCAAGCCGGGCGGGTACGCCGCGGTCCTGATGCCGGCCGCCGCCGCCGATCGCCGGTCAGGCCGGCGCATCCGTTCGCAGCTGCTGCGCTCGGGCGCGCTGAGGGCGGTGTTCGAGCTCCCCGCCGGCATGGCGGCGGGCTCGCCCGCGGCGCCGCACCTGTGGCTGCTGCGCCGCCCCGCGGAAGGCGACCCGCTGCCCACCCTGGTGCTGCTGGCGGACCTGACAGAGCTCGACGACTTCCAGAAGCCCGCACTGAAGGCGTGGAAGGCGGTGGCGCGCGAGAGCCAGCCGGAAGTGGAGTTCGCCCGGGGCGTTCCGATCATCGAGCTGCTCGACGACACCGTCGACCTGACGCCTTCGCGGCATCTCGTCCGCCCCGTGGCGCGCGGCCTGGACTTCTTGACGGCCCGCGACGGGCTCACCGGTTTGATCGACGCGGTGCGCGAAGCGGCCGATGCCCTGCGGACGCTCACCGACGAGTCACGCGAACTGCCGATGACGACGATGGCGGAGCTCCTGCAGAGCGGAGCCGTCTCCCTGAGGCAGCCGCCGATGCGGATGGAGACCGGGTCGGGGAAGATCCCGGTGCTGATGGGCAAGGACGTGGTGCTGGGCAGGGGCCCGTCCGGCCGTACCGAGGACGCTCCTGGGCTCGTCCTGCTGGAGCCGGGGGACGTGGTCGTGGCGCTGAGCCCGCGCAGGCTGGAGGTCCACGTCGTCACCGAAGGCGGAACGGCGGCCGGCCCGCACACCCAGGTGCTCCGCCCCGAACCGGACCGCTGCGACCCCTTCTTCCTGGCCTGCTTCCTGCGCGCCGCGGGTCTCGCCCGCTCCTCCACCACCACGACCTCGCGCTCGGACGTGAGGCGCGCGGCCGTCGCCCGCCTTCCCCTGGGCGCGCAGCGGCCTTACGGCGAGGCGTTCCGGAGGCTCCGGGAACTGGAGCGGACGCTCAGCACCCTGCACGAAGCGGGGGAGACCCTCATCAACCTCGGCTACCAGGGCCTGGCCGGAGGCGACCTGACGCCGTGACCCGAGTTCGTCCGGCCTCCCCCGCTCCGATCTTTTCGGGGCGGGCGGAGGGAGTTACCTTGGTGTGATTCGGATGCGCTCGGGGCCTGCCGAAAGGTATGCGCGTGCGGCTGAGGGGGCGTCGCGTTCGGGTCGGCGGGCTTGTGGCCGTCGTCGTGGTGGTGGCCGCGGTGGTCGTGATCTGGGGGAGGCCCAGGGCCGAGCCGCTGCGGATCCTCGCGGTTCCGGAGCTGGGTGATCTGCGGCCGGTGCTGGAGGAGTTCACCCGGGAGACGGGGGTTCCGGTCGAGCTGCTCGTGGAGGAGCACGCACGGATCGCCCGGCGTGTCGCAGGGGCGAGGCCGGATTTCGACGCCGTCTGGTCGCACACGGATCCCGAGTCCGGGAGGCGGGTGCTGGGCGCGGGCACCGTTGTGATGTCGTCGCCCGTGCTGCTGGGGCTGCGGGAGTCACTCGCCGAAGACTTCGGCTGGACGGAAGGCGTCACCTGGGAACGACTCGTCCGGGTAGCGCGCGACCGTGACTTCACCTTCGGGATGAGCTCGCCCGAGAGTTCCTTCAGCGGCCGGGCCGTCGTGCTGTCGGCGGCGACAGGACTGTCGGGGGCCGTCGGCGCGCTGTCCGCCCGGGACGTCTACCCGGCGGCGGGTGGGCTCCACGGGCTCTCCACGGCACAGGACTCCACCGCTCCGACCGATGGCGGCTGGCCGAGGGTTTCCTGAGGGAACGCGGGGAGAAGGTGGACGGCCTGTTCACCTACGAGTCGGAGATAGCCCGGCTCAACGCCTCAGGGCGGTTGGCAGAGCGGCTCGTCCCCGTCCGGCCCGACGGGGCGGTCGCCGCCCGGTACACGCTCCGTCCCCTGCTGGAGCCCCGAACGCGGGAGGCGGGCGAGAGGCTTTCCCGTCTCACCGGCCTTCTGCTCGCCGGGGACACCCAGCGGAGGATCGCCGAACTGACGCACAGGCGTCCGGGTGCTCCCGGCGTCGAGCCGCCCGGGGCGCTCGCCGGTCCCGTTCTGAGACCGCTCGACGTGCCCGAGGACCAGTACGTCGTCAACCGGCTGGTCGATGCTTATCTGGGGCGGTATCGCTATGACGCGCGAATGCTCTTCCTGCTGAACGTCTCGGGCTCCATGCGAGGGGTGAGGCTGGAGCGGCTGCGTGAGGCCGCGGTGAGGCTGGCCGGGGCTCCGCTGGCCGATACGCCCGCTGTCGGAGACATGCATCTGATCTTCGTGCCGTTCGGGGCGCGTCCCGGGGAACTGCGGCAGATCCGGCTGTCCGGGTGGGCCCCGGCGAATGTGGAGGGGGAGGTGAGAGCCCTGATGGGCGGGCTCGTTCCCCGGGGGGAGGCCGCGATCTACGACGCGCTCGTCGCCGGTTACCGCGAGCTGGGGGGATTCCATGAGGAGGACCGTGTCGTCTCGGTCATCCTGATCACCGACGGGTCGAACGGCCGGGGCCGCGACCTGGACGGATTCCTGCGCCACCGCGCCGCGCTCGCCCCCGGGCTTCGGGCCGTCCCGGTCTACCCGGTGCTGGTCGGCGGGGCCGGCGAGTCCGAGATGAGGGAACTCGCCGACCGCACCGGAGGGCGGGTGCTCGACGCCCGGGGTGAGAGCCTCGCCGAGGAGTTCCTTACTGCCCGTGCTGGGCGGTGATGGCCTTGATGGCCTCGGTGACGAGGCGGGCGGTGGCCTCCTTGGTGAGGCCGAGGCCGGTGAGGGGGCCGGTGCCGTTCTCGTGTTCCAGGAGGGCCAGGAGGATGTGCTCGGTGCCGATGTAGTTGTGGCCGAGGAGGAGGGCCTCGCGGAAGGTGAGCTCCAGGACCTTCTTGGCGTTGACGTCGTAGGGGATGAGTTCGGGGACCTGCTCGGAGGCGGGGGGCAGGGTCGCGGAGACGGCCTCGCGGACGGCTCCGAACGTGACGCCCTGGCCTTCGATCGCCTTGGCGGCGAGGGACTCGGGTTCGTGCAGGAGGCCGAGGGCGAGGTGCGCGGGGACCATCTCGGCGTTGTTGGCGAAGTGGGCCTCGTTCTGCCCGGCCACGATGACGTTCTTGGCGCGGGGGGTGAAGCGGCTGAAGCCCTGGCTGGGGTCGAGGTCGTTGGGTTCGGACTTGGGCGTCTTGGGGACGAAGCGCTTCTGGGCCGCCTGCTTGCTGACGCCCATGCTGCGGCCGATGTCCGTCCAGGAGGCGCCGGAGCGGCGGGCCTGGTCCACGAAGTGGCCGATGAGGTGGTCGGCGACCTCGCCGAGGTGGTCGCCTGCGATGACGGCGTTCGAGAGCTGCTCCAGCACGTCGGGGTCGCTCTTCTTGACGGCGTCGATGAGTTCGTCGAGCCGTACCGGGTTCGTCATTCCGATCGGGTTCGTCATGCGTCAACCATAGGTTGACGATCCCCGCTGCGTCAACCTCGGGTTGACGTATCGGGGCTCTCGGCGACGGTCGGGGCACAGGCGGGTACCGGGCTGTGGAGAACCGGCGCCCGGGGCTTCGCCGGTGGATACGCTCCGGGTGTGGTGACTTGGCTCCCCTCGGTGACGGGCGAATACGCGCAGGACTGGGCGCTGGTGGACGTGGAGACGTCGGGGCTGCGGTCCTCGCGCGACAGGGTGCTCTCGCTGGCGGTGATCACCGTCGGCCGCGACGGGCGGCAGACCGGGGAGTTCAGCACGCTGCTCGACCCCGGCTGCGACCCGGGGCCCGTCGAGGTGCACGGGCTGACGGCCGAACGGCTGCGCGGGGCGCCCACGTTCGAACGGGTCATGCCCCGGGTGGCGGAGATGCTGGACGGGCGGGTCATGGTCGCCCACAACGCCCAGTTCGACTATGACTTCCTGGCCCGGGAGTTCACCGAGGCGGGCATGGCGCCGCCCATCGAACGGCGGCTGTGCACGCTCGCGCTGAACCGGAGGATCGCGCCGCCCACCCCGGACCTGCGGTTGGGCACCCTCGTCGGGCACTACGGCGTGCCCGCGCTCACCGCCCACGACGCGCTGAGCGACACCCGCATGCTGGCGGGCGTGCTGCGCGGCTCGCTGGAGGCCGCGTCCCGGCTCGGGCTGAGCCTGCCGTTCGTGCCGTGCCCGCCTCGGCGCAACACGCCGCACGCCCCGGGCATCCCGAAGATCCGCTGCCTCTACCGGAACCCGGGACCGCTGGTCGGGCCGCTCGTGCAGGGCATGAAGGTCGCCTTCAGCGGCGAGACGCCGACCCCGCGCACCGAGCTCGCCGTCCGGGCGTCCGCGGCGGGGCTCAACGTCATGGGCTCGGTCAGCCGGCACACCAGCGTGCTGGTGACCGACGAGCCCGAAGCGGAGACGGGCAAGGTGCTCCGGGCCAGGGCCGCCGGAGTCCCGGTCATCGACGAGGCGGCGTTCCTGCGGCTGCTGGAGCACGTCCAGCCCGGCGAGTCGATCAAGAGCGAGGCGCGGGTGCCCCCGCAGGCCCGCAGGGTGCCGGTCCCGGCCGGGCCGCTCACCGGACGGCGGGTCCTGGTGCTCGGCGGGCCGCACGCCGAGGCCGTCAAAGCCCGCGCCCGCGTCGCCGATCTGGGCGGAGCCGTCAGCGTCAACCTCTCCCGCACGGTGACGGACGTCCTCATGCTCGACGGCGGAGAGAACGACCGCCGCCTCGGCAAGATCAAGGACCTGGGCCTGCCGGTCCACCCGCCGTCCTGGCTGCGCGACCCGCGGGCCGTCCCGTCCGGCCCCGCGACCCGCGTCCTGACCCGCGGCGCGGCCATCGACCTGCCCGACGCCCCGGTCTGGACGATCGGCGCGACCTGGGCGCAGCGGACCACCTGCGAGATCGACGTCGTGGCCTTCGCCCTGGACGGCGACGAACAGGTCTGCGCGGACGAGGACTTCGTCTTCTACGGCGCCCCCGAGACCCCCGACGGCTCGATCCGCCTGTCCGTCGACGGGCCCGTGGAGCAGTCCGTCACCGTCGACCTCGCGGCGCTGCCCCTCCAGGTGCGCGGGGTCGTCATCGCCGCCGCGATCGACGGCCCCGCCACCTTCGGCACGGTCGGCGCCGTGGAGATGTCCGTCATCCCCGGCGCCTGCGCGCCCCATGCCGAGGCCACCCTCGACGCCGCCACCACCGAACGCACCCTGCTCCTGGCCGAGCTCTACCGCCGCAACGGCCTGTGGCGCCTGCGCGCCGTCGGCCAGGGCTACGACCACGACCTGGCGGGCCTGGCCCGCCACTACGGCGTCGACATCGCCGGCTGACGCGCCCCGGACGGCCCGGTGAAGGGCCGCCCGGGGACGCGGTCACCCGTCGGCCAGAAGCTCTTCGAGTTCCTGGACGGCGGTCTTCAGATGGTCGGCGAAGTCGAACATCGCGGCGGCGACGGGCTGCGGGGTGCTGAGGTAGAGGTTGAAACGGTCGGGGAGCAGGACATAGGCGATGCCGATGCACTTGTCGCTGGTGGAACCGAAACCGAAGTACTGGATGTTGACGGACGGCGCCGAGCTGGTGCTCAGGTAGTCGTCGCGGGTGACCGTCCAGCCGGGGGTGTCGTACAGCGACAGATGCTCGGTGACGCCGAGTTCCGCGCCGCGGCGGCGCTGGATCCACTGCAGCTCCCACAGGTGCTGCTCGGGGGCGTCACCGGCCTGGCACTGCTTGGCGCGTTCGACGTGCTTGTCGGCGGCGGCGCGGAACGCCTCGCGGCGGGACGCCCTGTCGGCCGACGCGTCGTCCATGACGGAGACGAAACGCAGGATCTCCGGGGTGACGACGCGCATCGCCTCGGTGCGTCCGCGGTTGAAGTGCCGGGTCGCGATCGACTCGTACGTCGCGCCGGTGATGCCCTTGGAACGCTTGTGGGCGAGCTGGTAGGCCATCTGGACGAACGCGTCCGGGGAGATCTTCAGCTGCTTGGCGCGGGACGTGCCGAAGTCCGGGAACGACAGGGTGGTCGTCGCGGTGTCGGCGGCGTACTGGGCGAACGCGTCGGCGGCCTCCCGCACGTCGGCGCGCAGCGTGTCGTCCAGCGTGAACTCCACCGGCCGGACGGGCGGGGCGCCCAGCGACGGCGTCTCGGCCTGCGTGGCCAGGACGTCCTCCACGAACGACAGGATCGTGGTGCCGTCCAGGCCGCAGTGCTCGACGTTGATGCCCGCCTGACCGTCCTCGAAGACGATGAAGGAGACGGCCTTGTCGAACCAGCGGTTGCCGCTGTCGCCGTGCAGCAGCTGGTCGCAGGCCTCCAGCGTGGTGGAGGGCGCGAAGTCCTCCAGGCACAGGCAGAAGAGGGCCGACTCCACCTCTTCGAGCGAGGCCGGGTTCGCCGGGTCGCAGGCCAGCAGCCGGTCGCGGGCATCCGCCCAGGCGGCGCGGGCCATCGTCGTGAGGTGCCCGACGGACGTGTCCCGCTCCGCCCGCACCTCCCCGGCCTTCAGGACGGCCTGGACGCCCGCGACGAGGTCCGCGCGCGAGTAGGGGCGGCCCTCGGCGTCCAGGACCTCCATCCGGAACATGTTGCCCCGGTGGAACACCACGATGTGCCTGGACTTCGACGGGCCCGGCTCCGCCTCCGAGTAGGGGGCGCGGACGGTGTCCTGCTCGGCGCCGGGGATACGGGTGGTGGCGAACAGGAACTTGTTCTGCTCCATCGACAGGGCCTGTCCGCGCCGCAGGACCGGCGGGACGCGCTCGCCGTCCAGGCGCAGCTTGTAGTCGACGGCCGCCGTGACGAGCTGCGCCGCGCGGTCGACCTGGCCCAGCGGGGACTCCTCGAAGAGGAAGAAGAAGTTGGCGTTCAGCGCGATCCTGTCGCGGCGGCCCAGGTAGCGGGACGGCCAGAACAAGTCGAGCCAGCTGTGCACGCCCTCCTGCGCGTCGTACTCCTCCAGCGCGGCGTGCAGTCTGCGGCCGGCGCCGCCGGGGCGCAGGAACTCCTCCACGGCGGCCTTGGTCTCGGCCAGCTGCTCTTCGGTCAGAAGCGGCGAGCACCACTCGATGAACCGCTCACACGTGTGGTCGAGCGTCGGCAGGGGCACTCGCGGCAGCCCGTCCTCCAAGGCGAAGGTGCGGGCGGGCGTCTCGTTGCTGCTGGTCACTTTTCCTCTATCCGGGTGGGGGCGGGGCGAGCTTCCTCGCGGGGACGGGAGACAAAGAGTCGCGCATAGAACCAGCCGTCGGCCTCTCTGCCACGCGGGCTCAGGCCGATCTCCGCCAGCCGGTCCAGGACGAGTGTGCGCTCCTCCTCGGTGGCGAACCTGCGCTGGCGGAAGAATCCCTCGGCCGGGACGGTCTCGTAGCCGGCTTCGGCGAGGGTCTCCTCGATCGGGTCGAACGGGAACATGCGCAGGACGAAGTGCGCCATCCAGGGACGTCTCCCGTCGAAGGCCTCGATGAGCCGGGAGATGCTCTTCTCACCGACGTAGCCGAGGCAGCCGGTGGAGACGACCAGGTCGATGTCCGCGAGCTTCGCGCGCTGCTCGTCGGTGGGGTCGGCCGATTCGAAGTCGGCGTGGACGGCGTCGTCCAGGAAACCGGCGGCCAAGGCGTACTCGAGGGCGGGCCCGGAGACGTCGAGGCCGGTGAAACGCACGTCGCGGGAGGTGCGGGAGGCGACGAACTCCCGGTCGCGGGCGAGGACGGCCTCACGGGTCGGGGGAGCGTCGCAGTAACGCTCGTACAGATCGTCCATGGTGGCGTCGTATTTCACGAGCGCGGCGTTGATGCCGTACGAGCAGCCGATGTCCAGAACCTGGGGGACGGCGACTCCGGTGGTGCGGCGGTACTCGTCGATGAGCGCCTCGAAGTGGGGCTTGGCCGCCTGCGGGACCTGGTATTCGAGCCCGCGCAGGGTGGTGAAATAAGCGCGGGGATCAGGTTCGGTGTAGATGTGATCCAGTGAGACTTTTCCGGTGCTGTCGACGCGCAAGGTCTCGCATTCCTCCTTGGTGGTGCGGGCAGTCGGACGACCGCGGCGGAGCGAGGATCGGCTGACTGCTCTCGGGGGTCTGGGGTCGTCCCCCAGGCGGACGGGCGGGAGATCTTCAGTCGAGCAGGAGGTCGCCGCGGACGGCTCGTCCGGCCTCCAGGTGGACGGGGAGCACCCGGCCGAACAGCTGCTTCGTGCGGGAGACGCTGCCGATGACCCCGGGGCGCTCGCTGTAGGCGAAGATCGCCGAATGCCGTGCGGTCCCGCCCTCCACGGGGCTCACGCGGTGCAGGGAGAACCTGCCCTTGAACAGCTGAAGGTCCCTGGGCCTGAGGGTGATCCGGCGGACGAGGCGCTCGCCCCGGCCGTCGAGCACGTCGCGGACGTCGTCGAAGTTCTCCGACTCCTCGGACCTGATGCCGGGGCAGTACTCGAAGACGCCGCCCGAGTCGGGGGACTGCGTCAGCACGCTGACGGTGAACTCGTTGGTGTCGAAGTGCCAGGGGTGTTCCATGCCCGGGCGGACGACGTTCAGGCAGAGGCCCGAAAGGGGGTCGGCGAGCTCGTGGACCCGTTCCAGGCCGAAGCAGTCGGCGACGAAACGCTGGAACACCGGGCTGGTGTAGAGCCGGTGAACGACCGCGTCCTCGGGGATGAGGTCGCGTGCGACGAAGGCGTTCCCCCGCTGGAACTCGACCCGTCCCGGATGGTCGGCGGGGAGGTCCTCGTCCACCGCGATGTTGTAGACGTTGACGGTCTCGACGTCGTAGTGCGCGCGGGGGGCCGCCTCGGCGCCCTCACGGCGGAGCGTCTCTTCCAGTTGCGGCCGGACGAAGTCCTTGAGGACACAACATCCGGTCTCGGCCAATTCGGCTCTGACCTGGGAGATCACGCCTTTCCATGCGGCACTGCCCGCCTCGGTGAGGGGATATCGTCCCGTGTCGACCACTTGATCAAACATGGTGAACGATCTAACCCTGCCCTCTTGCGGGACTTCTATCCCCGCGAGGGGGAAAAATGCGGAAAATACCTTGTGAGGGCTTCCCTGAACGGTTTTCGCGGTCAGTCCAGGCCGGTGACGAGAGCGTCCCAGAAGGCCGTCTCGTACACGTGCAGCGCCTGCGCGGCCCGCAACGCCTCGACCGGATCCTCACCCGCCTCCAGGCCCTCCTCGACGGCGGCCTCGGCCTGCTCCATGAAACCCGGAGGGGGCGTCGCGAAGAAGCGGAAGAAGCCGACCGCCTCCTCTGAAAGGCGGTACCGGGAGGTCAACGCGTCGGCGATCCGCCCGCAGTAGCCGCCCCACTCGTCGAGGTTCGCGGCCATCGCGACCGCCACCGCGCTGCGCGTCCCGTAGAGCGCGCACCAGGCGAGATAGGCCGGATAGACCTGCGCGAACGGCAGCGGCGCATAGCCCCTGAGCTTCTTGCCGTCCCAGCCGAGCGCGGCGGCGAACTCCAGCAGAAGGGCCGACGCCCGCGCCTCTCCCTGCGCGAGCCCCAGGAACAGGCCTCCCGCCGAACCGTCGGGAAAACGCGACGCGAGCAGTGCGAAACTCCGCTGGTCGCTCCTGACGATCCGGAATTCCTCCCCGGCCAGCCAGGCCAGCCGTTCTCTCGGCAGTTCCCCGGCTTCCAGCAGCTCGACGAATCGATTCCCGCCCGACCGCGCGGAGACATCGTCACACGCCTGCCTGATGAGCTCGTCGGCGAAGAGATTCTCACTCATCCCTCCACGGCATCATCCGAAGATCAGGCTGTCAACGGCTCCGGATATTCCTCTACAGGGGTTTCGACCCACTGATGCCGATGACGAAGCCCCTGCGCAAGGAGCCTGCTCGCGCCGGTTTTGCCCTGCAATCGTCGGGGCCCGTTCGGAGCCGTGCTCAAGTGGCTGGAAAAGGGTTGGACGGGGTGATGTTCGGGTTTGTAGCTTGCAGTCGACCGTGACACCGCCCGAGGAGGTGAGACCCATGAACGCTGTATCGATGTGGGTGCTCCCCCTGCCGTCACGGTCGGGCGATTGACATAGGTGTCGCCGGGAGCGCCTTGCTGACAAGGCACTCCGAAAGGCAACACCTATGCATTCTTCGCAGGTCACCGATGCCGATCGCGCGCCCTTCACGTTCGACGTGATCATTGCCGGGTGCGGGTCGGCCGGTGCGATGCTGGCCGCCGAACTGCGGCTGCACGATGTGCGGGTACTCGTTCTGGAGAAGAAACCGAGCCCGCGCCCGAGGGCCTGGATTCCGCGCACGCCTATCTGCTGGGCATTCCGCAGCCGGTCATCGTTCACCTGCTCGAAGAACACGAGATCGAACTGGGCGCGCAGGTCCGGCGCGGTTGCGCGGTGGCCGGTCTCGAACAGGACGAGGGTGTGACCGTCGAGCTGGCCGACGGGGGACGGCTGCGTGCGCGCTACCTCGTCGGCGTGGTCGGCAACCTCATCGGCGTCTTCGGAGAGATCCCCGTCCTGTCCTTGGTGTTCGCCCCCGTTGCGATCATCGGGCTGACCGGCCTCATCGTGAACCAGCGGAAGGGGAAGGCGTAGGGCGAGCCCGCGTCGAACAGCCGTCTCTCCGGAATCGCCGCCCCGAAGAAGCACCGTCCGTGGAACGTCCCTGCCGTACGGCGGGAATGAACGGCGGAGAGGGCGACGTGAACGAGGGGGGACGGGCATGGGCAACGGATTCCCGGACGGGGACTTCCACATCATCGATGTCGAAAGCGGGGAGTGCGCGGTCCTGCTCACCGATGGGGAGCATCCTCGGATCGCGCTGGGCGCGGTGACGGCTGACGCTTCGGCGTTGTGGTACCTGGACACCGGCCCAGGGCCGCGAGGAGAACCCGTCGGTCTGCTGGTCAGTCGGTACGAGGACTTCCGGGGGCGGTGGGCGCTGGGGGAGACGGTGAGCGGCCAGGTCAGGGCCGACCTCCTGGGAGAGGGCCGCGTGTTCGAGAAGAACGTCGACGTGGTGGGGGTCGGCTCCGGACGGGCCGCGCGGTGGCGGGCCGAGCAGGAGGCGATCTTCGTCGAGGACAGGCCCGGGGAGATGCTCGGCGTCTACCACCTGAAGGCGGACCGGGCCGGGCCCAACGACGTGTTCGTCCTGACCGACGAGGAGGACCCGCCGTCGTATCACGGACGTTCCCCGCACCGGCGCTGGCGTCTGGAATGAACGGACGCGGTCGGAGGCCGTCTCGATGGGCCGTCGATTATGTGGGGTTCTGTCCACTTGGGTGGTGGTTGTCGCTACGGTGACCCATGGTCTGTCCGGACTCGTGACCGATGGAAGGGCGAGGCGGCTGTGGGTGAGTTGCTGGAGGCGTTCGAACGGCATCCGGGGGAGGCCGCGGTCATCGCGGTGTGCGTGCTGGTGGTCGTGCTGCTGGTGGGCTGGGGGGCGGCCCGGATCGGCCTGGCGGTGCGGCGGGGGAAGGTCGAGGGGCAGCGGGTGGTGACGCTGCTGGGCGCGGCGATCGCCACCGGGCTGTCCGCCCAGGGCATGTACGTGTTCTTCAGGGACTCGGTGGAGGTGCCGCCCGTCCTGCGGGTGGTGTTCTTCGCCTTCCTGGAGATCATGGTGCTGGGGTCGGCGCTGCGGGCCAAGTCGTCGATGCGGGAGAAGTACAACGCGGGCATCGACGGGATCGCGATGTGGGCGTTCACCGTCCTGTCCGCGCTGCTGGCCGCCACCCACGCCCACGGGCTCGGGGAGACCCTGTTCCGGCTGTCGGTGCCGCTCGCGGCGGCCTGGGCGTGGGAACGGGAGATGCAGCTCGAACGGCGCCGGCGCACCGGGCGGAGCGGGCTGAACTGGACGCTGACCCCGGAGCGGATCCTCATCAAGCTCGGGCTGGCCGACCCGACGGACCGGACCGCCTCCGAGGTGGGCGCGCAGCACCGGCTGATGCAGCTGGCGCTGGCCGCCAAGAAGGCGCGGGTGGCGCGGGACGGCGGGAACCGGCGGGCCTACGCCAGGGCGCTGCGGCGGCTGGACAAGGCCATGGACCGGGCGACCGAGCTGACGGGGCTGGGCACGGACCCGAGCAGGCCGCAGACTCCGGAGGAGATCCTCGTCGGGCGGCTCTCGGTGCTCTACAACACCGAGAGCCTGCTGGACCTGCAGCCTCCTCCGCCATGGGCCGTGCCCGCACCCGCGCCCCGGCCCGATCCGGCTCCGGCTCCGGAGCCGGTCCACGAGAAGAGGACTTCCGAGGAGGCCGGGGAGTCCGCGGAGCAGCGGCCGATGGTCGCGAAGCCGCGCCGCTCGCCGGCCAACCGGCTGCCCCGGCCGCTCGCACCCGACCTGTCCCGGGTGGTGCAGGGGGAGAGGCAGACCGCGGGACAGGCCAACGGGACGGCTCCGCCACCGGTGAGGACCGTGGCGGGAGCGGTGGCCGCGCTCGTCGGCCAGGGGGTGACCGAGCTCGACGACGTCGCGGCGCGGGTCCCGTCCATGCTCGGACGGGACGTCTCGCGGTCCACGGTCGCGCAGGCGCTGCGGCGTCAGCGCGGCCGGTCCCGGGCGTCCGCGCCGGACGATGATCCGCCGATCGGCAACTACCTGTGAGTTCGCCTCGCTCCGCGAGGAGATCGGCCTGGTCTGAGCCGCCTGGTTAGACTCGCCTCTCGTGCGGCGCTTGGTGGGTTTTCTACTGTCTTTGTTGATCTTTGGGCTGTTCTGTTCTGTTCCGGCCTGGGCGGAGCCCGGGCCGAGCCGGGCGGACCTGCTGGCGCAGCGGCTGGAGAAGGACCCCGTCCAGGTGACGGACCACGAGCCGAGGGCGATCCCGGAGGGCGCCGCCGAACGGATCGAGAAGACTCTGGAAGCGCTGGGAGAGCCGTTCTTCGTGGTGGTGGAGACGTCAGAGGTGTCCACCCGCGCGGGTCGGGAGCAGCCCGGCGAGCTCATCTCCCTGCTGCACGACCGGATGCGCAAGGACGGCATCTACCTGGTGACCAACTCGCGAGGGAACGGGACGGCACGGCAGTACGGGGGGGCGCGGCCCGTGGAACGGGCCTGGTCCACGGCGCAGTCGGAACTTCCCTATGACGCGGGCGTGACGCGGCACGTGGAGCGGTTCGTGGAGATCCTGCGGGCGCCCGACGTCAACGCCCGGATCGAGGCACGGCGGGAGGCCCCGGAATCGGAGTACCGAAGCCGTAGCGAGGAACGCGACAGGACGGAGATGACGGCGCTCGGCATCGGCGCGGCGCTGAGCGGTCTGCCGCTGATCGCGCTGCTGGTCTTCAACGTCCTGCGGAAGGGGAAGCGCAAGTGAGGGCGGCGGCGTTCTGGCTTGTGGCCGTACTGGCGCTGCTGCTGCCGGGAGGACCCGCTTCCGCGGACGATCCGCCGCACGCGCTCGCCCGCCTGGACCGGGTGGCCACCGCGTTGGAAGAGAACCCCTTGTTCGTCGACGAGGAGCTCCTGGGCGCGCTCGACGGCGAGGGACGCAAGCGGATCAAGACGGCGATCAAGGACACGGGCAAGCGCCTCGGCACGCCGGTGTTCGTGGTCCTGCTCCCCAACACGTCGGAATCCGAGTCGGAAGGCCACAACGACGTGTTCCTGCACGGGCTGCACAAGCAGCTCGGCAAGGACGGCCTCTACCTGATGGTCGACCACTATGGGGACATGGAGGTCGTACCGTTCCAGGTCCCGCGCGACCTCGGATACAGCACCATCCCCCGGGAACTGACCCGTCCCGCCGATTGGAAGGCACCCTTCGCGGACCTTCCTTCGAGGATCGAAAAGACGTTCATCGAGGTGGTCGAAGCGCCGTCCGGAGAGCCCGACACACCCCGTCTCTACTCCACGGCCGATCCGTTCGGCGCGGAAGACGAACCAGCGCGCGAGCCGGCGATCTGGGGTCCTTTCTTCGCGGGTCTGCTTCTCGTCGGCCCGCTCGCCGCCGCGGCGCTGTTCGTGGTGCTCCTGCTGGCGGGGGTGGCCTACGGGTTCTGGAAACGGCCTCCGTCCGCTTCCGTCCGGGTCCGGACCAAGAACCTGCGCGCCCAGGCCGACGAGGAGCTGGCGTTGCTCGCCGCGCTGCTGCCTCCCCCCGACGGGGCGCCGGGCAGGCTGGCGGCCCTGCGCTCCTATGACGCGGCCCTGCTCCTGTCCGACGAGGTCGGCCGCGAACCGGGCACCCACGACGCCGCCGCGGCGATGGATCTCGTCGGGGTCATCGTGCTGGCAAGGCAGGGCCGTGAGGTCCTGGAGAAGGGGCTGACCCGTCCGCTCGTCCCGTGCCGGGTGAACCCGCTGCACGGTCCGGGTGTCGCGAAGCGCGCGGTCAGCGGCATGCCCAACGGCAAGGTGTGTCGGGCGTGCGCGGACGCGGCCCCGGACGCACGCCGCCGAAGGACGCTCAAGATGCCCGACGGGCATCCCTATCACGCCCATCATGGGACGGAAGGCCGCTGGAAGCGCGGTTTCGCAGGCCAGGACCTGGCCGAGAGAGTTCTGGAGTCCTTCGGTGTCGGTTGAGCCCTCTCCCGGAACGGAGATCGCCGAAGCGCTGCGCCGTTCGCCGGTTTACGCGGACCCGTCGCTGGAGGCGGCCCTGCCCGCGGCCAAGCGCAGGGTCCTGCTGGCCCGCATCGAGGCGGCGCCCATGCCGGTCTTCGTGGTGCTGGTGCCACTGGTCAAAGGCGGCACCTGGGAGGACCCCGAGGAACTGCTCACCGTGGTCCACGACCGGCTCGGCCGCGACGGCGTCTACATCAGCCTCGGCTCCTACAGCCCTCAGCTCGAAGCCCGCCAATGGGGCGGTACCGAAGAGGAGCGGCGGGACTCCGAGTACGCCGTCCAGGTCCCGTTCTTCCTGTCCGAGTTCGACGAGGCGCCCCTGGCGGACCACCTGATCGAAGCGGTCGAACTGGTCGCCGCGGGCGGCGGGCGGGCCGCCTACGAGAAGGCCATCGAGCATCCGAGGTCCGAACCCTCGATCGAGCTCTCGGACTCGGCCGAGCTCATCCCCACGCCCGTCGTCGCGGGAGTCCTGGGCGTGGCGGCGGTCACCGGCCTGGCGGTGTGGCGCTGGCGCCGCTCGGCCCGCGTCCTCAGGGAGCAGCGGCCCCTGCTCCTTTCGCGCGAGATCCTGACCGCGGCGGGCAAGGCGGACCGGGCCGAGCTGCGCGACCGGGCCGAACGCGAGGTCATCGCCTTCGGTGAACTCCTGGAGGGAAGTGACCTGGACTCGGACGCCTCCCGGGTCCACGACCTGATGACCCTCGCCCTGGACGCCTACCAGGCGGCGGCCAAGACCCTCGACTCCGCCACCGGGGTGCCCGACCTGGCCGGAGCCCTCGTCCTGGTCGACCGGGGACGCGACGCCCTGGACTCCGCGCGGGCCCTGGCCTCGGGCGGACGGGAGGCGCCGCACAGCCCGCTCTGCTTCTTCAACCCCCTCCACGGCGACGCCGCGGGCGCCGTCGTCTGGCGCGAGCTCGGCAGCCGCGACAGCCTGCGCGTCCAGGCCTGCCGCGCCTGCGCCAAGGCCGTCCGCGACCACCGCGCCCCCGAGTCCCTGCCCGACCAGGTGGATGGCAGGACCGTCCCGTACTACGCCGTCCCCACCCTCTGGGCCCGTACCGGCTACGGCCAGTTCGGCGACGACCTCGTCCACAGGGTCCTCCGCGGCGACCTCCGCCGCACCTGAGAATGGGTGGATGGACGTGGAGCGGACACGACCCGTGGTCGTGGTGATGGGTGTCTCGGGAAGCGGCAAGACGACCGTCGGACGGATGTTGGCGGAGCGTCTGGGCGTCGAGTACGCGGAAGGCGACGAGTTCCATCCGGCGGGCAACGTCGCGAAGATGGCCTCGGGGCTGCCGTTGGACGACGAGGACCGCTGTCCGTGGCTGAGCGCCATCGCCGGGTGGATCGCGGAGCGTCTCCGGAGCGGCCGGGGCGGTGTGGTGTCCTGCTCCGCGCTGAAGTACCGCTACCGGGACGTGCTGCGCCAGGCAGGGCCCGGGGTGCGGTTCCTGCACCTGGACGTCGACAGGGAGACGACCGCGGCGCGAGTCGCGAGGCGTACGGGGCATTTCATGCCGGTCTCGCTGGTGGAGTCCCAGTTCGAGGCGTTGGAACCGCTGCGTCCGGATGAACAGGGTGGCGTCGTCGATGCCGGGTCGCCGCCGGAGGAGACCGTGGAGAACGCGGTGGCGCTGCTGGGCGGATTATTGGAACGTTCTTTTTCGGGAACTTGACGGCCGCTGGACTTATGCGACTTGTCCCGTTGACTTCGTTCGCGGCAATCGACTCTGTTTGTGTAAGCGTCACGGAGCCGCACGGCATATGATCTCCTTCTGGGTTTCGGCGACCATCGGGGAGGCTTCCGTGAGCGAGTCCGGATCTGAGTGGGACTTCACGTCCATCAGCAGCGATCGGGCACCGATGAGCCTCGACACCACGGTCGCGCACCCGGCCAGGATGTACGACTACTACCTGGGCGGAAAGGATAATTTCGCTGCGGACAGGGCGGCCGCCGACGCCGCGATCGCCGCCGCGCCCGATATGAAGGTCACGGCACAGGCGAACCGCGCCTTTCTCGGACGCGCAGTGCGGTTTCTCGCGCAAAGCGGCATCAAGCAGATCATCGACATCGGCACCGGCATTCCCACCGCGGGCAACACCCACCAGGTCGCGCAGGAAATCGACCCCTCCATCCGCGTCGTCTACATCGACAACGACCCGATGGTCCTCATCCACGCGCGGGCGCTGATGGAGGCGCACAGCCAGGGCACCACCACCGTCATCCAGGCCGACCTGCGCGAACCCCGGGAGATCCTGGCTCACCCGCAGGTGAAGGCGCTCATCGACTTCGGCGAGCCGGTGGCCGTCAACCTCGTCGCCATCCTGCACTTCATCAAGGACGAGGAGGACCCCGGAAAGATCGTCCGCACGCTGCGCGACGCCCTTCCCCGGGGGAGCCACCTCGTCATCTCGCACTGCACCCTCGACTTCACCGAACCCGAGGTCGGCGTCGCGCTGCGCGCGATCTACAACAAGGCCACCGCGCCCCTGGTGCCGCGCACCCACGCCGAGATCCTGGAGTACTTCGACGGTTTCGAGCTCGTGGAGCCGGGGCTCGTCCACCTGCCCCTGTGGCGCCCCGACAGCATCGTCGCCCCCTCGCTGCTGGAGCGCGTGCACTTCTACGCGGGGGTCGGCCGCCTCTCCTGATCACGAGGACCAGGCGAAGAGCGAGACGTCCTTCACCGTGGTCGTCTTCCCGTCCCGGGAGACGGTGAGGGTGCCGGGCGGGATGCGCCCGGTGAGCGTGGCCTCGGAACCGTCCTCGGAGAACCCGGAGTCGAGGACGGATCGGCCGTCGGGCACCCAGGCGCCCGCCCGCAACTCGAACACGGCGGGACGGTCCGGGACGGCCGGGTCGACGTCCGGGCACGTCCTCTCCTTCGGCAGGAAGGAAGCGCGCACGACACCCGAGGCGTCGTGCCAGACGCCGCTGACGGTGACGTAGCCGGAGGGCATCTGGGGGGTCTCCACCCGGCCGGTGGCCAGGGTGGCGAAGACGACGTTCTCATAATGCTCGCAGTAGCCGCCTCGTCGGGCGCCCGTATAGACGAGGGTCTTCCCGTCCGGGGTGACCCGGGTTCCGCGCGGCGCGACGTTGCCGCCGTCGTCGAAGAGCTTCGTGGCCTGGCCCGTCTCCGAGACGCGGTAGTACGCGACCGGTCCTCCGTAAGCGCTGGTGCCCACGCCGTGGGAGAGGATCACGGTGTCCTCCGTGGCGGCCTCCAGGTTGGGGATTCCGTAATTGTCCAGGTAGGGGTCCTTGGGCAGGCCGGTGACGGGAAGCCCGGCCGGATCCCCGCCGTCATGCGGGTAGAGGAGCAGCCGAGGCCGGGCGTCGGAGTCGAGGGGGACGAGGACGAGCTGGTCGCCCCGGAAATCGATCTTGCCGCAGTACTCGTCCGGGCAGGTCCAGGAGCGGACCTCGCCTCCGCCGACGGACGCCAGATGGAGCCTGTCCTCGCGGTGGGGGGTGCCCGCGGGGGCCGTCGTCCAGCCGAGCCATTCTCCGTTCGACGACCAGGCCAGCGAGTATCCGGGCGCCCGGCCGGACAGTGACGTGATCCTCCTGGACCGTCCGTCCGGGCCGTTGACCATGACGGCGCTGTTCGTCATGTAGGCGAGAGACGGCTTCGGTGGAGCGGAGCCCGTGACCACGGGCGGTGGAGACGGCTTGTCTCCGGTGAGTTTCTGCACCGTGAAGACCCCCACGCCCGCCGTGACGGCGACGCCGAGGACGGCACCGACGACGGTCAGGGAGGCGCCGCCGAGCACGGTGGAGCCCAGTCCCGTCCCCGCCGTGGTGGCGGCGGTGGTCGCCGTAGTGGTCCCCGCCATCGCGGACAGTGCCGCGCCGCCGAGCATTCCGGCCGCCATGCCGCCGAGCACGGCACGTCCGTGGGACTCCCAGTCCGGTCCGTACGCGGTGGCGGCGGCCGCCTCCAACTCGGCGACGAAACTCTGCGCGGACGGGGGCCGCTCGGACGCCTCCTTGGCCATGCCGCGCGCGACCAGTCCCCGCAGCGGCTCGGGGACCTCCTCCACGGGGATCGGAGCCCATCGGTGCAGGTCCGCGAGCAGGCCTTCGCGGAAGGGGCGGCGCCCTGTGACGCACTCGAAGAAGACGCACGTGGCGGCGTACACGTCCGTCGCGGGAGTGCTGACATTCCGCGTCCACTGCTCGGGCGCCATGTATGCGGGTGTCCCCGAGCCGCCACGGCTGCCGGCGAAGACCGCCACGCCGAAGTCGATGAGTTTGCTCTGTCCCTCACTCGTCACGATGACGTTGGCGGGCTTGTAGTCGCGGTGCACGATGCCGAGCCGGTGCGCGGATTCGAGCCCGAGGAGCGAGCCCTTGAGGACGGTCAGCGCCGCTTCGGGCGTCAGGGCACCGTGCGCGTCCAGCAGGGCGCGCAGCGAGGTGCCGTCCACCGCCTCCATGATGATCGCGGCGCCGCCGGG
Organism: Actinocorallia sp. B10E7; assembly: GCF_039871655.1. NCBI lineage: Bacteria > Bacillati > Actinomycetota > Actinomycetes > Streptosporangiales > Thermomonosporaceae > Actinocorallia > Actinocorallia sp. B10E7. Next base: position 112,703 of record NZ_JBDPLZ010000008.1, on the reverse strand, counting down.
GAACTCGCGGAACTCGTGCAGTGCCGCGACATGAGGGCCGCCGACGCGCTGGAGCAGCACCGCCTCGTCCCGGAACCGCTCGACGGCCGAGGCGTCCGCGCCGTGCAGGTACTTGACGGCGACGACCAGCCCGGACGGATTGTGCCGTGCGAGCACGACCCGTCCCTGGGATCCCGTGCCCAGCTCCCGCAACTCCAGATACTCGGGAAGATCGCCCATATCGGCAATCTAGCGATACCGGCACCCCTTTCCCGGGCGGTTCTCCCGGCCTCGGGGGCCGGAACAGGCCGGAGGGGCCTACTTCTGGCGCTCCCGGGCGCGCCGGCTGAGGGCCGGGCCGTCGGCCGGAGCGGCCAGGTGGCCTTCGGCCAGCCGGTTCAGGGCGCGGAGCAGGATCTCCCGCTCCTCGTCGGGGAGGGAGTCGAGGGCGGCCCGGTGCACGCCGTCGACGATCTCCTGGCTGCGGTGGGCTATCTCGGCGCCCTCCTCGGTCACCGCGATGATCCGCGCCCTGCGGTCGGTGCCGGACGGGCGCCGCTCGGCGAGCCCGGCCTTCTCCAGGGCGTCGACGGTCACCACCATGGTGGTCTTGTCCATGTCGCCGAGCTCGGCGAGCTGGATCTGCGTGCGCTCCTCCTCCAGCGCGTGCACGAGCACGCAGTGCATGCGGGCGGTCAGCCCGAGCTCGGAGAGCGCCGCGGCCATCCGCGTCCTGAGCACGTGGCTGGTGTGGTCCAGCAGGTAGGACAGGTCGGGAGCGGTACGTGAGGGAACCATCGCAGTCATGCCCACCAGCCTAAGGGCTCGTCCCGAGCAAGATAATCCGCTATTCACCTATATGTCCGGATGGTTCGCTCGGCGGGTTCCCGCCGTCCGTACTGGGCCATATCTTGCAATGTCTTGAAGCTCTGTTTAAGTGCTATATGTCGGTATTAGTGACTCGCTTCATAGGCTGGGGAGACTATGGAGCAGGAGCTTACGGCGGAACAGGTAGCCCAGGTCGCCACCAGACTGTTCGCGGGACTCGGTTATGACCTGACCTCCCTCGACACCATCGCCGACGCCCTCGGCGTCCCCACCTCCAGGGTCGTCGAGCTGACCGGAGGCAAACGCGACCTCTACATGCTGGTGATGAAGCGGATCTTCGACGCCAAGTACGTCAAGGTGCAGGAGATCGTCGACAGCCCGATGCCGGCCCGGGAGGCGGCACACCGGATCCCCGAGGCCTATCTCGACTTCTACGTGGAGAGCCCCCAGCTCCTCGCGCTGTGGACGCACCGCTGGGCGGCCGACGCCGCCGAGATCCCCGACGTGGAGGACCGCTACATGCGGCCCCTGATGCAGCTGGCCGCCCAACGGATCCGCGACGTGGTGCCCCCGGACCTGGGCCCCTACGCGTTCCTGGGCGTCACGCTGTGGTGCATCAACGGGTTCCTCGGCACCGGGCTCCTGGCTCCGGAGAAAGGCATGGCGCGCGTCGACGACCCGACGGCGGTGAAGTATTTCCGAGCCACCCTGCACACCGTCGTCGACCGCCTGCTGACCCCGCCGGACGGACGGGCCGCCTGACGCCTCAGGCGTCGGGAGCGGCGTGGACCCGCCTCCCGTCGACGTAGGTCAGGGCCACCCGGGTCTCGGCTATGGCCTCGGCGGGGCCGTCGAAGGGGTCACGGTCCAGGACGACGAGATCGGCGCGGTGGCCGGGGCGCAGGCTGCCGGTGTCGTCGAGACGGTTCACGTAAGCGCTGCCCGCCGTGTAGGCGGCCAGAGCGGCGGTGAGATCCAGGGCCTGCTCGGGCAGGAAGGGCTTCTCCTCGTGGCCGTGGACGACCCGGTTGACCGCGACGTGGACGCCTTGGAGGGGGTCGGGACTGCTGACGGGCCAGTCGCTGCCCGCGGCCAGGGTGGCCCCCGCCCGGAGCAGGCCGCCGAACGGGTACTGCCAGGCGGCGCGTTCCGGGCCGAGGAACGGGATGGTCAGCTCGTCCATCTGCGGTTCGTGGGCGGCCCACAGCGGCTGGATGTTGGCGGTGGCGCCGAGCTCGCGGAACCGGGGGACGTCGTCGGGGTGGACGACCTGGAGATGGGCCAGGTGCGGACGGGTGTCACGCCACCCGTTGGCCTCGCGGGCGGCCTGGACGGCGTCCAGCGCCTCGCGGACGGCCCGGTCGCCCAAGGCGTGGAAATGGACTTGGAAGCCGAGCGCGTCGAGTGAGACGACGTGCTCCTTGAGCGCCTCCGGTTCGATGAAGCTGATGCCGCTGTTGGCGGTGGCGCAGCCGCAGGCGTCCAGGTAGGGGCTGGTCATCGCGGCGGTGAAGTTCTCCGCGATGCCGTCCTGCATGATCTTGACGGTGTCGCAGCGCAGCCTGCCGTGGGTGAGCCGATCGCGCCGCTCCAGGAGCGCGGGGATCTGCTCGGTCCCCTGCCCCCGGGTCCACCACAGCGCGCCGACGACGGTCGCGGTGAGCAGGCCGTCGCGGGCGGCGGCCAGGTAGGCGCCGGAGTGGTCGGGGTAGCCGTCGGTGCCGGCCAGCATGGCGTCCTGCCAGGCGGTGACGCCCAGGCTGTGCAGGAGTTCCTGGGCCCGCAGCAGCCCGGCGAGGTACTCCTGCCCGGTCGGCTCCGGGATGTGCCCGGTGACCAGGGCGATGGCGCCCTCCTGAAGCATGCCGCCGGGGGAGCCTCCGGCGTCCCGCTCGATCCGGCCGTGGGCCGGGTCCGGGGTGTCGGCGGTGATCCCGGCCAGTTCCAGGGCCCGGCTGTTGACCCAGGCGCCGTGGTGGTCGCGGTTGACGAGGTAGACGGGCCGGTCGGGGACCACCGCGTCGAGCAGGTCCCGGGTGGGCACCCCGCCGTCGAAGCTCTCCATGGACCAGCCGCTGCCGATGATCCACTCCCGCTCGGGGTGGGCGTCGGCGTAGGCGCGGACGCGCCGCAGGTACTCCCGCCGGTCGGTGGTCCCGGTCAGGTCGCACTGGCCCAGCTCCACCCCGCCCGCCACGGCGTGGATGTGGGCGTCCTGGAAACCGGGGAGCAGCGGCCGCCCCCGCAGGTCCACGACCTCGGTGCGCGGCCCGATCAGCTCCTTGACCTCGTCGTGCCCCACGGCGGCGATCCGGCCGTCGCGCACGGCGAGGCAGGTGGCCCGCGTGCGCGCGGAGTCCATGGTCAGGACGGGGCCACCGGTGAACAGCAGATCGGCGGGCGAGTGCGTCATGGGGACACTCTCCCACCGATGCCCCGGACATCCGATGCCGGCACCGCCCGGCGACCGGCGCGGTGTCAGGGGCGGCGGCCCAGGCCCGCGTAGACGGGGGCCTGCTCGACCGGGCGGGGCTCGACGCCCGGCAGCGGACGCCAGTGGCCCGCGTAGACGACACCGGGATCGATCAGGTCGAAGCCTTCGAAGAACGCCGTGACCTGCGCGCGGTCCCGAAGGAACAGGGTGCTGCTCGCCCGCTGGGAATAGGCGTCAGCGAGGGCCTCGGAATTGTCGCGTTCGATGTCGGAGGTGCCGTGGGAGACGGCGAGGTAACCGCCCGAGGGGAGCGCTTCGCGGATTTGTGCGACGAGCCGGTAGGGGTCCTGATCGTCGGTGAAGAAGTGCAGGACGGCGCTGAGCAGAACGGCCACGGGCCGGGTGAAGTCCAGCGCCTCGCGGGCCCGTTCCAGAATGGTCCCGACGTCCGCCAGGTCGCCTTCGGCGACGGTGACGTTCTTCGCCCCGGCGAGCAGGGCGCGGCCGTGCGTCATGACGATGGGGTCGTTGTCCACGTACATCACCCGGCAGCCCGGGTCGACGGCCTGCGCCACCTGGTGCACGTTCTCCTGGGTGGGAAGCCCCGCTCCGATGTCGAGGAACTGGCGGACGCCGGCCTCCTCCACCAGGTGGCGGACGACCCGTCCCAGCCAGGCCCGGTTCTCCCGCGCGGTCGCCTCCGCGTACGGGTACATCTCGCGCAGCAGTTCGACGACCTGCCGATCGGCCGCGTAGTTGTCCTTGCCGCCGAGCATCGCGTCGTAGATCCGGGCCGGAGAGGGGAGGGAGGGGTCGATGCCCCGGGGCGCGGTTTCCTCTGTCACGCGGCGAGCATAAACTCCCCAAGCCCTGACGTGGTAGGAAATTTACGGGTATCTCACGCCCGGTCGGGACGCCATCCGCTCAAAGGCGTTGACTTCAAGTGGACTTCAAGTTTTAGCGTCGGGCTCATGACCTTTTTGATCACCGGAGCCACCGGAAACGTCGGCCGTCACCTCATGGCGGAACTCCTCGGGTCGGGCCGGAACGTCCGCGCCCTGACCAGGAACCCCGAGGCGGAGCTGCCGCCCGGCGTGGAGCGCGTCGTCGGGGACCTCACCCGGCCGGAGACCTGGGGGGACGCCCTCTCCGGCGTCACCGGACTGCACCTGCTGGGCGGCGACGACAACGGCCCCCTGGCCGCCGCGCCCGAGATCCTGGAGCGGGCGGCGAAGGAGGGAGTCCGGAGGGTGACCGTGCTGTGGAACGGGCAGAGCGGACCGGCGGAGGCGGCGCTGGAGGAGGGGAACTTCGCGTGGACCCGCCTGGAACCCACCGAGTTCATGTCCAACACTCTGGGTTGGGCGGCTTTGGTCCGGGAGGAGGGACTCGTTCGCGAACCCTTCCCGGAGGAGCCCGCCGCCGTCGTCCACGAGGCCGACATCGCCGCGGTGGCGGCGGTGGCCCTCACGGAGGACGGGCACGACGGCGCCGTCTACCCGATCAGCGGCCCCGAGGTGCTCACCACCGTCGACCGCGTCCGCGTCCTCGGCCGGGTGCTGGGCCGTGACCTGCGCTACGTCGAACTCACCAAGGAACAGGCCAAGGAACGGATGCGGGCCGCGGGCCACGCCGAGCAGGTCGTCGACTTCGTGATCGGCTGGCACGCCGACCCCCCGCCCGCGGGCCGCACCGTCGTCCCCACCGTCGAACAGGTCACCGGCCGCCCCGCCCGCACCTTCGCGCAGTGGGTAGAGGAGCACGCCGCCGTGTTCTCCTCCCGATGACCGGGAGGGCGGTGTGCGGGCGGTGCCCGTACGGGTTCTACTGGACGGTCGAGCGAGTCCACCGCTGGAGGAGCCCATGCGAGCAGCCCCCGCCCCGTCCGTCCGAACCCTGGAAGAACGCGTCGCCGCGCTGGAGGCGGTCGAGGCCATCAAGGCGCTGAAGCACCGGTACCTGCGCGCCTGCGACCTCAAGGACGCCGAGACCCTCCGCGACTGCTTCGTCGCGGAGGGGGCTTCCATCGACTACGGGCCCGCCGGGGCCTTCGAGGGGGCCGACCTGCTCACCGACCTCTACCGGAAGGTGGCGCTGGCGAAGCACGACGGACGGTACGTCGTGCTCGACATGCACCACGCCGTGCACCCGGTGATCGAACTCCTCGGGGACGGACGCGCGAAGGGCGCGTGGACGCTGAGGTTCCGCCAGGTCGACCGGGTCGAGCGCACCGAGAAGGTGAGCGCGATCGAATACGACGACCGCTACGAGGTCGAGGACGGGCGGTGGCTGATCCGCTCGTCCCACGTGAAGGTGCTGTGGCAGCTCACCCGGCCGCTGCCCGAGGGCTTCTCGATCCGGGGAGCCTTCGCGTGAGCCCGGCACGGGCCGCGAGCGGCGGCGGACGGGTCGCGCTGGTCACCGGCGGCAGCCGAGGAGTGGGCGAGGGCATCGCCGTCGGCCTGGGCGAGGCGGGCTGGACGGTGGTGGTCTCCGCCCGCGACGAGGCCAGGCTCGCCCGCACGGCGAGACGGGTGGAGGAGGCGGGCGGCCGGGCCCGGGCGATCGTCTGCGACCACGGCGACGACGCCCAGGTGGAAGCCCTGATCCAGCGGGTGGGGGAGGAGCACGGCGGGCTGGACCTGCTGGTGAACAACGCCTGGGCCGGCCCCGCCATGGACTACTCCCGCCCCGAGCCCTTCTGGGAGCGGCCCCTCTCCGACTGGGACCTCCTGGTGGGCATCGGCCTGCGGGCCCACTACGTCGCCACCCGCGCCGCCGCTCCCGGCATGGTCGAACGCGGCAGCGGCATGATCGTCAACATCTCCTCGGTCGGCACCCGCGCCTACCTGCACTCCACCCTGTACGGCATCTCCAAGGCGGGCCTGGACAAGATGACCCACGACACGGCCCTGGAACTCAGGCCCCACGGCGTCACCGTCCTGTCGTTGTGGCCCGGCCTGATCCGCACCGAGCGGCTCCTGGCCAGCGGACGCGAGACGGTCTTCGGCGTCTCCATCAAGGACACCGAGACCCCCGAACTCCAGGGGCGCGTCATCGCCGCGCTGGCCGCCGACCCGTCCGTTCACGAGCGCACCGGCCAGGTCGTCATCAGCGCGGAGGCCGCCCGCGAGTACGGAATCCCCGAACCCGAGGGCGGAGTCCCCGTCTCTCCCCGGGACATGTTCGGCGGCGGTCCGGTCTTCCCCGCCCTGCCGACCGCGTGATCTTAAAGCGCGAATTCGGCGGCGGACAATTGCGGTCTCCGGTCGGAAGCGAGTTTCGGGTCCTCTTTCCCAGGCGGTGAGAGCGCCCGAAACTCGCCGGTCACCGCTTTTTCGGCGATGGTCAGAAGGGAGTGGATCAACGAGATTCCAGGGACTAGGGTGAGAATTCACCAGGGGGTGGTTCCGGGGGCGGAGCCGAGGAGCTGAGGTGGTCCGGGCGGAGGTCGGTTGGGCGCTGCGCGCCAGCCACGACGAGTACACGGTGCTCGCCTCGGGTGGCCCGGTGCCCGGTGCGGGCGACCTCGCGGAGGTCTTCTCGCGGTTCTCCCCGGACGTGCGCGGGGCCGACGGGAAGAGCCCGGATTCGTCGCTCCGGGTCGTGCTCGGCGGGGTCCGCGACGGCCATCTCGGCCTGACATTCCACGAGTGGTCGCGTGATATCGACGCCGTGGGGCGTCCCATTCCGCTCAGTCGGCACTTCTCCGTTCCGTACGCGGTCCTTTCTGATGGCGGCATCACTTATCGGCCGCTGTATGCGGCGCTCCACGCGATGGAGCCTCCCCGGGACGGCGGGGCCCTGCGGATCGAGCTGTCCGGAACCTCGGCGGAAGAGCAGGCCGCCTCGGTGGAGCGGTTCGGGTTCGGCAGGGTCGCGGCCGCCGCGTCCTCCCTCCTGGACGGCCCGGTCACCGTCACCCGCGCCGAGGAGCTCTCCCTCGACGAGAGGCTGGCGTTCTTCGACGCGGTGGCGGCGCTGCTGCCCTACGGCCGTCGCATGAGCCTCGTCGCGAGCACCTGGGACGACGGCGACAGCGGGCACGTCGCCCTGGCCTTCGCCCGGCGCCGCCGTCCCGGCTCGGCGGAACTGGACTGGCGGCTGCCGTCCCCGCCCGTCGAGGCCGTGGCCGCGAGCGGGTATCTGCGGCGGCTGTCGGAGCTGATGGAGAAACGGCCGCTGTCCGCGATCGTGGAGTACCTCGCCGGCCGGACGGAGCCGCTCGCCGGGACGGACGCGGTCGAGACCTTCCAGATCCTGGACGAGATGGACATGCCGGATGCGGTGTCGCGTGCGGCGCGGGAGGGGCGGCTCTCCTACGACCTGCTGCACCGGCTCTTCTCGTCCGGCAGGTTCCGGGAACTGCCCTCGGACGACGACCGCCGGTACCTGTTCAACGAGCTGATCATCCGGGGCCGCGTCGACGACCTCATGGTGATCGAGCCGCTCTGGACGGAGGCCGGGGGAGACTTCGAGGCGCTCGCCAAAGCCGCGCGGACGAAGCTGTGGCAGCTGGAACCCGAACTCGAGACGGTGCGCTACCTCTGGACGGCCGAACGGCTCGGGTTCGCGGACGCGTTCCTGGCGCGGCTCGTCACCTGCCCCGACCCCGAGAAGAGCCTGGAGGGCGCCCCGGGCGGCGAGGCCGCGGTGGCGCGTCTGGTGCGCACCCGCAGCAAAGCCGAGTACACGCTGACGTTCAGCGCGCTGGCGGACAACGGGCCGGTGCTGTACGAGCTGTTCCACCAGCTCGCGTCCGACCCCGAGGCCGACACGGACGGCTGGTACGAGCGGCTGAAACGGTTCGTCCCCCCGGAGATCCTGCTGCCCTTCTTCCGCGTGCTGCGCGAGGACGGGGCGTCCGTGGACACCAGCACCCTCTCCAGGATCGTCGCCCGCGGACCGGGCTGCCTGACGACGCTGCTGCGCACGGCGGCGGCCGGAGGACGGCTGGAGGGCGTGCTGCCCGCGTTCGCCGTGCTCCTGTCACGCGGGGCCTTGCCGGACCGGGCTTTCTGGGCGGCCGAGCTCGCCGGGCTCGACCCCGTCCACACGGGCGACCAGGGCATGCTCGACGGGCTCCTGATGTGGCTGGGCCACCCGCCCCGCCACCTGGAGGACGCGGCGGCCGGCGACTGGCCGAGATACCAGGAGGCGTTCGAGCTGGTCTGCGGCCTCCCCGGCATGGCGGATCCCGTCGCCGCGCGGCTGGCCGCCCACCTGCGCGCATGGCCCTGGCAGTCGGACCCGCGCCGTGTGGCCGCGGTGACGGGGCTCGCCTCCGTCCACGAGGACGTGCCGGACCTGGCGCGCGTGCTCCTCGCCGGCCGGTCCGCGGAACCGGCCCTGAGCGAGGACGGGCGGTACGCGTCCTGGCGCAGGCGGGCCCTCGCCCGCCTGCCGTACCTGGCGGCCGAGGAGGTCGCGCTCACGCTGACCGGCCTGAGGCCGGAAGCCGAACCCGAACTCGTGGCCAGGCTCTGCGCCGAGGCGATCGACCGCCGCACCCCGCTGGAGGAGGTGGTGGACCACCTCACCCTGTCCGGCTGGCGGCTCGACGGCGACCGGGCCGTCCGCCTGCTGAACGGCATCCGGCACGCGTTCGCGCTGCTCGGCTGGACCCGCCCGGACGCCGAGGAGTTCGCGCTGGCACTCGGCAGGGCGATCGTGCGGACCCGGCATCCGGCGCTGGTGGAGGAGATCCGCGAGCACACCGCCCGCCAGACCCTCCTGGAGATCGAGTACCAGTACCAGCTCCTGCAGAACGTCATGATGGACCCGCTGGACGACGAGGTCCTCTACCTGTCCGACCGGACCCGCGGGGAACTGGTGGAGCTCGCCGAATGGGTGATGTCGCTGGCGAGGTCGAGCAGGTCCCGCACCTGGTTCGGGTGAGTCCGCGGCCCCGTCAGCCCCTCGGCTGGGGGTTGTCCTCCAGCCATTTCTCGAACTTCGCCTTGAGCTTGAGGAAGTCCTTGTAGCTCACCGCGTACTCGGTGAGGCGCTTGTCGGGGTCCGTCGCCACGAAGTACAGCCACTTGCCCTTGGCCGGGTTCAGGGCCGCCTCGATGGCGGCGACGCTCGGGCTGCCGATGGGCCCGGGCGGCAGCCCGTCGTGGAGGTAGAGGTTGTAGGGCGACTTGATGCCCTGGTGCCGTTCCCGCACGTCGAGCGTCCGCTTCTGCCACGCGTACAGCAGCGCGGTGTCGAACTGGATCCTCATGCCGTCCTCGAGGCGGTTCTGGATGACCCGTGAGATCTTCCGGTAGTCCTCGGGCCGTCCCGCCTCGGCCTCGATGAGGCTGGCCACGGTGACGACCTCGGAAGGGGTGAGCCCGACGTCCTCGCCCCGGCCGAAGTCGACGTTCCCGACCTCCTGCTTGAACCGGGAGACCATCATCTTGAGCAGCTGCGCCGCGGTCGCGTCCGGGGGAAGGTCGTACCGTCCGGGGTACAGGTATCCCTCGACCCGGCCTTCGGCCGCGGCCGGAAGCCCCAGCGAACGGGGGTCGACCTTCTTGAACTTCGCGACCGGGATCCCCGTCGCCTTCGACAACCGGGCGTAGATCTCCGAAGCCCATTTCCCGGGGGGCACGTCGACGACCCCGGTCCTGGATTTCGGATCGAGCAGCAGCGCCACCGCGGCCGCGGCGGACATCTGCCGCCTCATGCCGTAGAACCCGGGCTGGAGCCCCTCGAGCCTGTTTCCCGCGGCCTGGACGAACGCCTTGACGGATTTGACGACATCCGCCTCGACCAGCGTCTGCCCCACATCGGCGGTGTAGTCGTCCTTCACCACCTCGATGGTCACGTTCCCGGACCCCCGACCGGAATAGTCCGGCGCTCCCAGCCGGGTCATCAGCTCGGTGTAGCCGAAATATCCGCCTCCGCCGAGCGAGGCCACGAGGATGAGCAGCGCCATCACGGTCACCGCCCCGCTGAGCCGCCGCGCCCTCCTGGGCCGCCGTCCCCTGCCGGGGCGTCGGGCGGGGGGCTCCGCCCGCACCGGCAGATCGACCGTGGTGGATCTGCTGCCTCCGCGCCCGCGGCCGCTTCCCTCGTTCCCCCAGAAGCCGCCGCCGTTGCCGCTCTCTCCCCAGAAATCCGACATCGTTTCCCTCGATCGGCCTTCCGGGCGGCCCCCGGCAGGCGTTCTCTTCGGTCCGCCGACCACCGGCGCCCGGCTTCTTCGCAGCTCGGGCAGGGGTATGACCCCAACGGCAGCTTTTACTGTAAAAAGCTCTATTCGGGCGGGGAGTATACGGGCAGCGCACCCTTTCGTATCTATCCGCTTTCGTGATGGATCGGTTGCATATTGTGGTCGGCGGCAGTGGACGCGGGGTGTCCGCGAGTGTGACCGGCTGCTCTAAAATGAATGAATGTCGACGCCACGCCGGTTGCCCCGAGGGCGGAACGCGCTGCCTCTGGAAGAGGTGGCGAGGCTGCAGCGTGAGCGGCTGTGCCGGGCGATGGCCGAGGCGATGGCCGAGGAGGGGTACGCGGGCACCTCCGTCGAGGACGTCCTCAAGCGCGCGAGGGTGTCGCGCCTGAGCTTCTACCGGCTGTTCGATTCCAAGCTCGACTGCTTCACGGCGTCCCTGGACCGCGCGAACGAACTGCTCCTGGGCTGGATCACGGACGCGATCGGGACGTCCGGCACGGGCGGCGACCCGGTGGAGCGCTACGAGCGGGCTCTCGGCGCCTACTTCGACATGATCGAGGCGGAGTGGGCCTACGCCCGCCTGTGCATGGTCGAGGTCTATGCCGCGGGGCCGGGGGCGGTCTCCCACCGGAGCGGGATCCACGAGGCCATGGTCGCCCTCCACGCCGAGGTCCTGGGCGTCACCGACGAGCAGGGCCTGCTGGCCTGCCACATGCTGGTCGCGGCCACCGTCGCCCTCACGACCCCCCTGGCCGCGGAGAACGACCGCGAAGGGCTGCGCTCGGTGGGTCCGCAGCTGGTCGCCTACGTCCGTTCCCTCTGGAACGCCGGGGTCTTCGGCGCGGGCACCGGCCCCGTCTCGCAACGCGTGTAGGAGTCGGCAGCCCGCCACGGTGAGGACCACCGCCTCTGAACGCATCGGGCCGGTGGTCCTCACCGTCGACTAGGGCTTGCGGGCGATTCCGCCGTACATGAGCCTCTGGCCGATCGACATGTCGGACTCGACCGGGACCGGACCGTCGGGACGCCACAGCGGCAGCGGGACGACGCCGGGCTCCAGGAGTTCCAGCCCGTCGAAGTAGGCGGTGATCTCCTCGACGGTGCGGAACCTGCCGGTGCCCAGCATCGCCAGGTACTGCTTCTCGGCGTCGCGGGCCTCCTGGCTGGAGGCGCAGAAGTGGGTGACGAACAGGTGGCTGCCGGAGGGGGCCACGTCCAGGTAGGCCTCGACGATGCCCTTGGGGTCCTCGTCGTCGTGCAGGTGGTGCAGGATGCCCACCATCATGATCGCCACCGGCCGGGTGAAGTCGATGAGCCTGGTGACGCCCGGGTCGCCCAGCACGGCCGCGGGGTCGCGCAGGTCGGCGGTGACCACGGAGGTGCGTTCGTTCTGGGCGAGCAGCGCCCGCCCGTGGACCAGAACCATGGGGTCGTTGTCGACGTAGACGACTTTGGAGTCGGGGGCGACGGACTGGGCGACCTGGTGGGTGTTCTGCACCGTGGGGAGCCCCGAACCCAGGTCGAGGAACTGGCGGATGCCCTGCTCGGCCAGGAAGCGCACGCCGCGTCCGAGGACCTGGCGGTTGTAGGCGGCGACGTCGTAGATCTCCGGGATGACCTTGGTGATCTCGGAGACGAACGCCCGGTCGACCTCGAAGTTGTCCTTGCCCCTGAGCACGACGTCGTAGGCCCGCGCGATGCTGGGCTTGGTGATGTCGATCCCCCGCGAGGCCCATTCCTCCGGCCGTTCGGTCGTTCCCGTCACCGCGCACCCTCCACCCGAATAGTGTTTTGTTGTAAAAATGAGCTTATGTGTAGACGCTCCCTAGTGTCGTATGAATGCGTTTTCTCCGGCTGAATGCGTTTCCTCTGGTATGTCCCCCGGTCGCGGCTGTCAGATGTTCTCCCGGTAGCGGCCGGGCGGGACGCCCTTCCAGCGTTGGAAGGCGTGGATGAAGGCGGCGGGTTCGGCGTAGCCCAGCCGCCGGGCGATGTCCTTGGTCCGCAGCCCTTCGGTGAGCATGCGCTCGGCGAGGTGCGCCCGCACTTCCTGCAGCAGCCCGCGGTAGCAGGTGCCCTCGGCGGCGAGCCGGCGGTTCACGGTCCTCGGGCTGACCGACAGCCGGGCCGCCACCTCGTCGAGGGTCAGGACGGGGGTGCGCAGCAGCTCGGCGCGGACCTGTTCGCGGAAGCCGGCGGCCTTCGTTTCGCCGGCACCGGTGAGGGGGGACTCTCCGCCCGCGCGGCGCCGGTGGGCCAGCTTGCGCAGAGCCTGCTCGGACCACTGCCGGGTGTATTCGTCGGCCATCGGCAGAGGCTGGTCCAGCAGGTCGGCGTCCAGAGCCATGAAGTCGCGGTCGGCGGCGAAGACCGGCTCGATCCCGAAGGTCTGGAGGTACAGGTCGACGCGGGGAGGGGCAGGCCGGGTGAGGTGCAGGCGGCGCGGGATCCCCTGGGTCGATGTGGTCTCGCGGTGCAGGGTCAGGAGCGCGGCCATGTCGCGTTCGATGAAGAAGGTCCGCACCTTCTCGGGGAGCCCGTCGGCGTCGAGCACGAACCGGTACTCCGGGACGTCGATCTCCATCCGGATCTCCGTCACCCCGGAGAGGAAACCGAGGTGGCGCAGCCCGAAGTCCGCCGCGTCGCGCACGGTCGGGCAGCTGAGTATGCCGAGCCCCCAGACGCCGTAGGCGGTGAAGTGCATGCGGCTGCCCGCGATCAGGCCGAGCCCGGGCGCCTCGCAGGCCTCCAGCAGGTTGGCCACCGCGCCGATCTCCTGGGCCGGCACGACGTTCCGCTCGGGGTCGGCGAGGTCGGCCTCGGTCAGCCCTGTGCCGGCGAGGCAGCGGTCGGCGTCCACCCCGTGCTCGGCCGCCAGCCGTACGAGCTGCGCCAGAACGCCTATGGTCCGCATCCGGTCCCTTCGCCTCAAGCCCGGAAGCCGACTATGACTCCGGTCACATCTGATATTCCATGCCTTGGCGCAAAATATCAATCTAGCTGGCGTCTGAGCGCATTGCGTACCTCGAAGTAACCACTTATTTTCGCTCTGACCAGCAGAATCGTGATCGCCGCCATCGGCGCGCGGCACCGGGTCACCGGAGCCTCCCTCGATTCGCTGGCGACGTACTGAACCCAAGGAGAGCGCAGGGCGGCCGTCATTCCGGGCCGGACGGCCGTCGCACGGCCGTTCCGCCGACCGCGGTATCCACTCCTGTCCGGTCGGCGCCGGGACGACGCTCGACCAGGCCTTCCACAAGAGGAGGACAAGTGGACACTCAAGCCGCGATTCTCTGGGAGACGAACACGCCGTGGAGCGTGGAGGACATCGTCATCGACCCGCCCAAGGCGGGGGAGGTGGTGGTCAAGCTCGCGGCCTCGGGCATGTGCCACTCCGACGAGCACATCGTCACCGGTGACATGGCACTCCCGCCGGAGATCATCGAGCAGACCGGCGCGTCGATCACCCCCATCATCGGAGGCCACGAGGGCGCCGGCGAGGTCGTCGAGGTCGGGCCGGGGGTCACCAGCCTCCAGCCGGGCGACCACGTGTCGCTGAGCTTCGTCCCGTCGTGCGGCCGCTGCCCCTCCTGCGCGGCCGGCCGGCAGAACCTCTGCGACATGGGCGCGTTCCTGCTGTTCGGCCGCCAGATCAGCGACCTGACCGCGCGCCACCACGCCAAGAGCAACGGCGCCGACCTGGGCCTGATGTGCTGCCTGGGCACGTTCTCGCCGTACACGCTCGTCAACGAGGCCTCCTGCGTCAAGCTCGACGACGACATCCCCCTGGACAAGGCCGCGCTCGTCGGCTGCGGCGTCACCACGGGCTGGGGCTCGGCCGTCTACCTGGCCGAGGTGAAGCCCGGCGAGACCGTGGTCGTCATCGGCGTGGGCGGCATCGGCATCAACGCCATCCAGGGCGCCGCGATGTCCGGCGCGCGGCACATCGTCGCCGTCGACCCGGTGCAGTTCAAGCGGGACGAGTCGCTGAAGTTCGGCGCCACCCACACCGCGGCCAGCGTCGAGGAGGCCATCGAGCTCGTCGGCATGATCACCTGGGGCCAGCAGGCCGACAAGGTCATCATCACCACCGGCGTGGCCGACGGCGCGATGATCCTGCCGGTGATGACGATGGTCGCCAAGGGCGGGCGCTGCGTCGTCACCTCGGTGGCCTCGATGGCCTCCAACGAGGTCTCCCTCAACCTGGCCGACTTCACCCTGATGCAGAAGCAGCTGGTCGGCGGCATCTTCGGCGGCGCCAACCCGCGCCGCGACATTCCCCGCCTCCTGCGCCTGTACAAGGAGGGCAAGCTCAAGCTCGACGAGCTGATCACCACCACGTACAAGCTCGAAGAGGTCAACCAGGGCTACCAGGACATGCGCGACGGCAAGAACCTGCGCGGCGTGATCATGTACTGACCACCGCCGGGTCCGGCCTACCCCGAGGGCCGTGAACCGGAGAAGGGCGCACGGCACACGCCGTGCGCCCTTTCGTCATGGCGCGTCATCCGCCGTGGGCGGAGGACTGCGTCGAGCGGTAGTGCGAGGGAGAGACCCCGTAGCGGGCGACGAACGCCTGGCGCAAGGCCTCGGCGGTCCCGAAACCGCAGCGGGCCGCCACGGCGGCCACCGGCAGAGGACTCGAGACCAGCAGGGCCGCGGCGGCCTCGGTACGAGCCCGCCGCACGAACCGGCCCGGGGTCCGGTCGAGGTGCCTCACGAACAACCGCGTCAGATGCCGTTCGCTCACGCCCGCGCGCGCCGCGAGCGCGGCGGTGGTCAGGTCGGAGTCCAGGCTGCTCATGATGTGGTCGACCACCCGTCCGACCACGCCGTCCCCCGGCGGCGGGGCGGCGGTGAAAACGCTCATCTGCGCCTGGTTGCCCGGCCGCTGCAGGTAGGTCACCAGATGCCGGGCCACCCGGCGGGCGGCCTCGGCGCCGTGGTCCTCCTCGATGAAGGCGAGCGTGAGGTCCAGGGCGCTGGTGACACCGGCGGACGTGGAGACGTGCCCGTCCCGGATGAAGATCGGCTCCGGGTCGACGACGACCTCCGGATGGCGCCGGGCCAGAACGTCGGCCGCCCGCCAGTGGGTGGTGGCGCGCCGGCCGTCGAGCAGCCCCGCGGCGGCCAGGATCGCGGCCCCCGTGCACACGGAGGCGACACGGCGGCTCTCGCGCGCCAGGCGGCGGACGTGCGCGACGACCACCCGGTCGCGGGAGGCGGCCTCATGCCCGATCCCTCCGGACACCACGAGTGTGTCCAGCGGCCCGACGACACGTTCCAGGGGCTCCTGCGCCTGGAGCGTCAGACCGGTGGAGCAGGTGATGGGGCGCCCCCCGGGGGTGGCCAGGCGCGGGTCGTACAACGGTGCGGCGCCGTACAGGTTCGCGCTGATCAGACTCGTGGTGACGCAGGCGATGTCGAGCAGCTCCGCCGCGTCGTATCCGACGACGACGACACGTCGTCCGGCCATGGAGAAACCCTATGCCGGGAGGACGGACAGCCCAAGTTTCCGGACCGGTACATCCTCCCGCGTTGGCCGGGAGCGGGCGCGGCGACACAGTGAGGTCATGACTCAGATCGCATCGACCCCCCGCCGCCGATGGCTCCGCTTCACCTGGCACTACCTTGAGATGATCATCGCGATGTTCGCCGGAATGGCGGTCCTGGGCCTGCTCCTGGGCGCCGTCGGGATCGGCTTCTCCCACACCCGCGACCCCGAGCAGGCCTTCCTGCTGATGGCGTTCGACATGTCCGTCGGCATGGCCGCGGTGATGCGTTACCGCGGCCACTCCTGGCCCGCCACCCTGGAGATGTGCGGCGTCATGTTCGCCCCGGCCCTGCCGCTCTTCCCGCTGCTGTGGCTGGACGTCATCGACAGCGGGTCCCTGATGGCCCTGGCCCACGTGGCGATGTTCCCCCTCATGCTCGCCGCCATGTTCTGGCGCCGCGACGAGTACCTCGGCTGCGCCCACTGAAGCACCGGCCGGAAAAGCCCGCACCACGGCCGTCACCGACCACGAGACCGTGCGGCCTCGTACGACTGCGGTCGACAAGCCGCCGGGACGGGATCAGCCGTGAGGAGGAAGCCGTGCGAGCGGGTACTTCGTAGGCTGGCTCGCATGGTGAACGGTGTCCTCCGTCTGCGGGGGCGGTCCTGGGGACGCAGAGCGGACGGCATGGTCGCCGCCCTGGTGTTCGTCCTGGTAGGGCTGGGAAGCCTGCGATCGCTGATCGGGTCGGGGACCGAATCCCGGGCGGTCGCGGCTCTGGGCTGGTTTCTGATCACCGTGGTGTGCGGAGCGCTGTGCTTCATCCGCCGCAGGCCGGTCGCCGTGGCCGTCTTCGTGCTGGCGGCCACGATCGGCTACTACATCCTCGGCATCGACGGGCCGTTGATGGGCGCGTTCGTCGTGGCGTTGTACCGGGTCGCGGCCGAGGGGCATCTCCGGGCCGCCGTCGGGCTGGCCTCCACGGCCGTGATCGGGACGGGTATCGGGACCCTGTCGGGGAGCGAGGACGTCAACGGCGTCGCCCTCTTCATGCTGGCCGGCTGGCTGGTGGCGGTGGTCGCGACCGGCTGGCTGCGCAACAGCCGCCAGGCGTACACGCTGGAACGGGAACGGTGGGCGGCCACCGAGGAACGGTTGCGCATCGCCCGTGAACTGCACGACGTCGTCGGCCACCACCTGTCGCTGATCAACGTCCAGTCGACGGCGGCGCTGCGCCGTCTCACCCGGCATCCGGAGCGCGGCACCGCGCAGGCCGAGGAGGCCCTGGAGGCGGTCAGGGAATCCAGCGGGGAGGCTCTGCGCGAGCTGCGGGCCACCCTGGGGCTGCTCCGGAGGGCCGGAGAGGACGCGCCCACCGCGCCCGTCGCGGGCCTGGAGCGGATGGGCGACCTGGTGGCGTCGGCCCGCGTCGCGGGACTCGACGTGCGGACACGCGTCAGCGGCGAGCCCGCTCCGCTGCCGACCGAGGTCGACCTCGCCGCCTACCGCATCATCCAGGAGTCCCTCACCAACGTCACGCGCCATGCCGGAGCGGGAGAGGTCGTCATCAGCGTCGAGTACGGGCCCGGGCTGGTGACGGTGGAGGTCGCCGACGACGGGCGCGGTCCCGCGGAGTACACGTCCGGCAACGGCATCACGGGCATGCGCGAACGCGCCCGCGCCCTGGGCGGCGACCTGACCGCCGGTCCCCGCGCGGGTGGTGGCTTCGCGGTGCGGGCCGGCCTTCCCCACGGAAACGGAGCGAACCGATGATCAGGGTGGTGCTGGCCGACGACCAGCGTCTGGTGCGCGCCGGATTCCGGTCGATCCTCGAGGACGAGGACGACATCGAGGTGGCCGGCGAGGCGGGGGACGGCGACCAGGCCGTGGCCGCCTGCCGGGAACTGCGCCCGGACGTCGTCCTCATGGACGTCCGCATGCCCGGCACGGACGGCCTGGAAGCGGCCCGGCGCATCACCGCCGACCCGCGGCTGGACGGCGTCAAGGTCGTCATCCTCACCACCTTCGACCTGGACGACTACGTGTACAGCGCGCTGCGGGCGGGAGCCAGCGGATTCCTGCTCAAGGACACCGACCCCGACGAACTGCTCCACGCGGTGCGAGTGGCGCACCGGGGCGACGCCCTGATCACCCCGTCGGTCACCAGGCGGCTCATCGCCGAGTTCGCCGGGCGGGTCCGGGCGCCGGGGCCGGCTCCCGTGCTCAACGTCCTCACCGCCCGGGAGCGCGAGGTCATGGAGCTCGTGGCCGCCGGGCTGACCAACGACGAGATCGCCGCCCGACTGGTCCTCAGCCCGGCGACCGCCAAGACCCACGTCAGCCGGATCCTGACCAAGCTGGACGCCCGGGACCGCTCCCAGCTCGTCGTCCTGGCCTACGAGTCCGGCATGGTGCGGCCGGGCTGGTTCGGCGGCTGACTCCCGGAGTATCCGCGGGCAGGCGCGTACGACCGGGGGAGCAGACGGGGTGACGGCTCCAGGCCGATGCCCGGGAAGGAGCCGCCCGCCGACGCTGGACGGCATGCACATACCTCAAGCCCATGCCCGGGCCGGGACCGTCGGCCTGCTCGGCGGCGGAGCCGCCGGTTTCCTCCTGCTCGACGTGGCCGCGGCCCTCCTCGCGGCCCTCCTCGGACGTCCACCGGCCAAAGACGGCGAACCGGTCGTCCTGATCGTCGGGGTGCCGGCGGTCTGCGCGCTGCTGGGCTGCCTCGCGGCCGTTCGGATCTCGCTGCGGAAGGGGGGCCGGTGACCATGGCGACACGTTCGAAGACGAAGGCCGGGCTGCCGGGCCGGTTGGCGTCCTGGGCCCAGCGGCACCGCTGGAGCGCCCTTCTCCTGTGGGTGCTGACGGTGGCGGTGGTCACCGTCAGCTCGCAGGCGGTCGGCAGCGCCTACCAGAACGACTTCTCGCTTCCGGGCACGGACTCGCAGGCGGCCTTGGAACTGATGGAGCGGCACGGTGCCGCGCAGGCCGGCGCGGGCGTCCAGATCGTCTTCCAGGACGGCCGCGGGCTCGAAGGCGACCGTCCGCGCGTCGAGCAGATGCTCGCGACGGTGCGCGGGTTGCCCTTCGTCACCGACGTCCGCGGCCCGTACGACGGCGCGCTGTCCGAGGACGGCACCATCGGATACGCCTCGGTCACCCTCGACTCCAAGTCCGAGAACGTGCCCGCGGAGGACGTCAAGGAGCTCATCGACACCGCGAGCGCGATCGCGGGGGACGGGCTGCGCGTCGAGTTCGGCGGAGACCCCGTGCAGGCCGTGCAGGAGGAGTCGGGCGGGGCCGCGGAAGGGGCGGGCATGCTGGCCGCCCTGGTCGTCCTCGTCCTGCTCTTCGGCTCGCTTTTGTCGGCGGCGGTGCCGCTGGTCACCGCGATCTTCGCGGTGGGCGGCGCGCTCGGCCTGATCACCCTGGCGTCCCACGCCTTCACGATCGCCGACTTCACCCCGCCGATCATGATGCTGGTGGGGCTGGGCGTCGGCGTGGACTACGCCCTGCTCATCTTCTACCGGTACCGGCACCAGCTCCTCGAAGGCGACGATCCGCGGACCGCCGCCCGTACCGCCCTGGACGCCGCGGGCCGGACGGTCTTCTTCGCCGGGTGCACCGTCATCATCGCGCTGCTCGGCCTGGTCGTCCTCGGCCTCGGCTCGCTGCAGGGAGTCGCGCTGGCAGTGGCACTGACCGTCCTGGTCACCATGGGGGCCTCACTGACCCTGCTCCCCGCCCTGCTGTCGTTCTTCGGCGGGCGCATCCAGCGCCACGTCCGCAGGAGCGCGGCCAAGGCCGAGGCCAAGGGCAGGAGGGAAGGACGCCGCTGGCACGCGCTCGCCGGCGCCGTGCAGCGCCGCCCCCTGACCGCCCTGCTGATCTCCGCCATCGCGCTGCTGGCGCTGTCCGCACCGGCGCTGGGCCTGCGCCTGGGCTTCGGCGACGCCGGCAACAACCCGCCGCAGACCACCACGAGGCAGGCCTACGACCTGCTCGCCGAAGGCTTCGGGCCCGGCTTCAACGGCCCGCTCGTCCTGGTCGTCCAGGGCGGCGAGGACGCGGCCCGGCACCTGCGGACCGTCCTCGAGCGGACCGACGGCGTCGCCGCGACCGTCCCGCCGTGGCCCACCGAGGACGGGAAGCTGCACACGCTCATCGCCTTCCCCGAGACCGCCCCGCAGGATCGGGCCACCGCCGACCTCGTCCACCTGCTCCGCGACGACGTCCTGCCGCCGCTGGCCGAAGAGCACGGAGCCCGCTACCTCGTCGGCGGGCCGACCGCCGCCGCCCAGGACTTCGCGGACGCCGTCGCATCGCGCATGCCGCTGTTCGTGGCCGTCGTCGTCGGCCTGTCCTCGCTGCTCCTCCTGGTGGTCTTCCGGTCGCTGCTGATCCCCGTCAAGGCCGCCGTCCTGAACCTGCTGTCGGTGGCAGCCGCGCTCGGCACCATCGTCCTGGTCTTCCAGCACGGCTGGTTCGGCGTGCCCGAGGGTCCCATCGAGGCCTACCTCCCCGTCATGATCTTCGCGATCGTGTTCGGCCTCTCCATGGACTACGAGGTCTTCCTCGTCTCCCGCATCCACGAGGAATGGGAACGCACCCGCGACCACTCCGAGGCGGTCCGCGCGGGTCTGGCGGCCACCGGCAAGGTCATCACCGCCGCCGCGGCCATCATGATCGTCGTCTTCGCCGCGTTCGTCCTCAGCCCCACCCGCATGCTCCAGCAGTTCGGCCTGGGCCTGGCCTCCGCCGTCCTCCTGGACGCCGTGGTCATCCGCTGCCTGATCGTCCCGGCCGTCATGCAGCTCCTGGGCGCCCGCGCCTGGTGGCTCCCCGCGCCCCTGGCCGGGCTCCTCCCGAAGGTCGAGCTGGAAGGCCGGGAGACCGTCCCCTCCCCGCGGGCGCCGGCCGCCGGGGCGCGCGACCCCGAACCGGAGCCGCGGGTCTGAGCCGGCGAAGCGCCGGGCGTCGCAGGGTCGTCGCTCCGCGGCGGCCCGGCTGCGCCGGTTAACATAGACAATGCTGTTTACTTGAAAGCATAATGGGCGCCCGTGATCGGGGACCGCCGACAGGACGCTTCCAGGACCCGAGATCGGCGGCCGTGGTGAGGCCGTGACCCGGACCCGGCTCGAGGAAGCGCGGCCGGTGCGGGAGGACGAGCTGTGGTGGAGGCCTGAGTGAAGGACGACCAGGGGCTGGCCGCCGGAAGAGAGCTCGGCAGCAGATACCGGCTGGAGGCTCTGATCGGGCGCGGCGGCATGGGCCAGGTCTGGCGTGCCGTCGACCAGCGGCTGCGCCGCCCGGTCGCGGTGAAGGTGCTGCCCGCGGAACTGGCCGTCGCCGAAAAGGGCCTGGCGCGTTTCGAGCGGGAAGCAGAGGCCACGGCCGCGCTCCAGCACCCCGGCATCACCGTCCTCTTCGACCTCGGCCGGGACGAGGACCAGCTCACCTACCTGGTGATGGAGCTCCTCGAAGGCGAGGACCTGCGCGCGGTC
Source organism: Actinocorallia sp. B10E7 (assembly GCF_039871655.1). NCBI lineage: Bacteria > Bacillati > Actinomycetota > Actinomycetes > Streptosporangiales > Thermomonosporaceae > Actinocorallia > Actinocorallia sp. B10E7. The sequence goes on along the minus strand of NZ_JBDPLZ010000008.1, from coordinate 91,292 downwards.
ATCGACCGCAACCCCGACGGCCTGCCGGTGCCCCGGGCCGTCGACCTCGCCCTCCAGCTCGCCGACGCCCTCGCCGCGGCCCACTCGCGGGGAATCGTCCACCGCGACATCAAACCCGCGAACCTCTTCGTCCTCGACGACGGACGCCTCAAACTCTGCGACTTCGGCATCGCGGGCCTCGCCGACGCCACCACCAGGCTCACCCAGGACGGCGGCTCCATCGGCACCCCCCTGTACATGGCTCCCGAACAATTCCGCGGCCAGGCCGCCGACTTCCGGTCCGACCTCTACGCGCTGGGATGCGTCCTGCACGAACTCCTCACCGGAGCTCCCCCGTTCGACCCCGGCTCGGGCCTGCCGGGTCTGCTGTACGCGCACCTGAACGAACCCCCGCCGCCCGTCAGAGCCCTCCGCCCGGAGGTGCCCGAGCGGCTCGAACGCCTCGTCCTCTCCCTGCTGGCCAAGCCGATGGACCAGCGCCCGCCCGACGCCGCCACCGTCGCGTCCTACCTGCGGGAAACCTCTGCGACGAGCCCGGCCACACAGCTCCCCGGTGTCGGTGTCCTCCCGCCGCCGGGTCCGGTCACGCCGCCTCCCGGCGTCGGTCTTCTTCCGCCGCCCGGCCAGGGCACGACGCTTCCGCCGGGCGCGTCCCACCAGAGCGCGCTGCCCTCCAAAGCGTTGATCGCGGTGGGGGTGGCGCTGACGGCGGCGGTGGTCGCGAGCATCGTCGCCGTCCTCGCCGTGACCGGCGGCCTGCCGGACCGGAAGGCGTCCGCCGAGAACAGGAGATCTCTGCCCGCGGTCTCGTCACCCAGGCCGACGCCCTCGCCGACCACGCCGAAGAGCCACCGGATCGCCTACACGGTGACCGGGGACGCGCCCCAGGTCACGGTCATGTACATGCACCCGGAAGGCGGTTCGTCCTCGCAGCGGGTCAAGCCCCCGTGGAACGAGAAGTTCGAGGCGGGGGGATTCAACTACCTGTACGTCACGGGGACCACCGGGCTCGAGGCCGGAACCGTCCGCTGCCGCATCAGCATCGACGGCGAGGTGGTCCAGGAGCGCTCCAGCAGCGGACAGTTCGCCTCCGCGAGCTGCCAGTACTCGCCCTACCTGTCCCGGAGCACGCCGACGCGCTGACGGCAGATGGCCGGAAACCGGTCAAGCCCGACGGATCCTCGTCCGAATTTTGGTCTCCCGGGGATGCAAGGGAGAAAAGAGGGTGTGAGAGTGAGGTGGAAGCCGGCACCTGGAGATCTCTTCTGCCATGAACGAAATATCGCCACCGGACGAGCGTGAGCGGGTCATCGCCGTGGCCGGAAAGCTGTTCTCGCAGCTCGGCTACGACATCACGACGATGCAGATGATCTCCGATGCGGTGGGAATACCCATGGATTCCGTCCGGGCCGTCGGCACCAAACAACAGATCTACCGTTCCGTGCTGAAAACCCTGCGGAAAACAGAGAACGAATTCCTGGAGAGCATCGGATCGCAGATCCCGCCGGGAGTGGAGGGCCTCCACGTCCTGGCGGACGCGTTCCTGGAATTCTGTCTCGAGAACCCCGAGCTCCCCTCCCTGTGGATGCACCGCTGGCTCGCCGACGCGGCGGACGTCTCGGACCTCGAGGAGAGCTACTCCGTCCCGCTCCTCACCGCCATGGCGGACGCGGTGCGCTCCGTGGCGCGTTCGGAGGTGGACGCCGAACTGGCGGCCCACGGCGCGGTGTGGCTCGTGTACGGCTACGTGCACACCGGCCTGCAGACCGGGCCCGGCGCCTCCTCCGGCCCCTCGGATCCCCGGAACCTGAAGCGTTTCCGCGCCTATTTCCACAGCCTCATCGAGGCGGTGGTCTGACCCTGGACCGCGTCCCGGCCGCTCCGCCGGCGGCGGCCTCGGCCATGGAGCCGTTTCGCTCCAGCGTCCGTGTATGAGCTCCGTGAAGATGCCCGGGTTCTGCGTATGGAAGGCGTTAAGGAACTCCGGCGAGCCGGAAATCGGGTGTTCGCTTCATGACGGCACAGGTGACGCGGTTTCGGCTGCTGCCCGGTGCCGGCGTTCATCGGACCTTTCGCAGAGGAGAAGGACAACAGCCATGGCAGACCTCGTGCTCATAGCGCTGACCATCGCGGTCTTCGCGGTGCTCGGCCTCGTCGTGAAGGCGGTGGGACGCCTGTGAGTCCCGACAACGTCGTCGGGCTGATCCTCGCGGTCGGCTTGATCGTGTTCCTGGTGGTGGCCCTCCTGCGTCCGGAGAAGTTCTAGATGGGCTCCACCGGCGCGGGAGTCGTCTTCATCGTCTCCCTGCTCGTCGCTCTCGCCCTCGTGCACGTTCCCCTGGGCGACCACATGTACCGGGTGCTCGGCTCGACCAGGCACAACAAGGTGGAGCGCGGCATCTACAAGGCCATGGGCGTGGACCCCGACTCCGAGCAGAAATGGAGCATCTACGCCAGGAGCGTTCTGGCGTTCTCCCTGGTCTCCATCCTGTTCCTCTACGGGTTCCAGCGGCTGCAGGACAGGCTGTTCCTCGACCTCGGCTTCGATCCCGTGCCCGACCACGTGGCCTGGAACACCGCCGTCAGTTTCGTGACGAACACCAACTGGCAGTCCTATTCCGGTGAGAACACGATGGGCTACCTGGTCCAGATGGGCGGCCTGGCCGTCCAGAACTTCGTGTCGGCCGCGGTCGGCATCGCGGTCGCCGTCGCGTTCGTCCGCGGGTTCACGCGCAGGAGGACCGAGGAGCTGGGCAACTTCTGGGTGGACCTCACCCGGGTCGTCCTCAAGATCCTGCTGCCGATCGCGGTGATCGGCGCGATCGTCCTCGTGACGGGCGGCGTCGTGCAGAACTTCGCCGATCCGCAGACGGTCACCACCGTGACCGGAGGCTCGCAGACCATCACCGGCGGGCCGGTCGCCTCTCAGGAGGCCATCAAGGAACTGGGCACCAACGGAGGCGGCTTCTACAACGCCAACTCCGCCCACCCGTTCGAGAACCCCACGAACTGGACCAACTGGGTCGAGATCTTCCTGCTGCTGATGATCAGCTTCTCGCTGCCCCGCACGTTCGGACGCCTCGTCGGCCAGAAGAAGCAGGGCTACGCGATCGTCGCCGTCATGGCCGTCCTGGCCGTTCTGTCGATCACCGCCGCCACGGCCGCCCAGGTCGCCCACCACGGCACCGTCGCGGAGGCCGTCGGGGCTTCGGCGGAGGGCACCGAGCAGCGCTTCGGCGTCATGGACTCGGCCATGTTCGCGGCGTCCACGACCCTCACCAGCACCGGGGCGGTGGACTCCTTCCACGACTCCTACACCAGCCTGGGCGGCGCCGTGCTGCTGCTGAACATGATGGTGGGGGAGGTCGCGCCCGGCGGGGTCGGCTCCGGCCTGTACGGCATGCTGATCCTCGCGGTGATCACGGTGTTCGTCGCGGGTCTCATGGTCGGGCGCACCCCCGAGTACCTCGGCAAGAAGATCGGCGCCCGCGAGATCAAGTTCGCGTCGCTGTACTTCCTGGTCACCCCGGCGCTGGTCCTGATCGGCACCGCGGTCGCGATGGCCTTCGACACACCGCGGCAGAGCATGAACAACCCCGGCGCCCACGGCTTCTCCGAGGTGCTCTACGCGTTCACGTCCGCTTCGAACAACAACGGGTCGGCGTTCGCCGGGCTCACGGTGAACACCTGGTTCTACGACATCGCGCTCGGCCTGTGCATGGCGTTCGGCCGGTTCCTGCCGATCATCTTCGTCCTGGGCCTGGCCGGTTCGCTGGCCCGACAGACACCCGTCCCCGTGTCCGCGGGCACGCTCCCGACGCACCGGCCGCAGTTCGTCGGCATGGTCGCCGGGGTCACGCTCATCCTCGTCGCCCTGACGTTCTTCCCGGCGCTCGCCCTCGGGCCGCTGGCAGAAGGGATCCACTGATGTCCACGACCCCGCAGACGCCCCCGCGGACATCGACCGGGGGCACCGGCGGCATGCTCGACCCGAAGACGCTGCTCACCTCGCTGCCGGACGCGCTGCGCAAGCTCGACCCGCGCGTCATGTGGCGCAATCCCGTCATGTTCATCGTCGAGATCGGGGCGGTCTGGTCGACGGTCCTGGCCGTCCGTGAGCGCACCGTCTTCGCCGTCCTGATCGCGGTCTGGCTCTGGCTGACGGTGATCTTCGCGAACCTGGCCGAGGCCGTCGCCGAGGGCCGAGGCAAGGCTCAAGCGGACACCTTGCGCAAAGCCAAGAAGGGCACCACCGCCCGCCGCCTGGTCGGCGGCCGGGAGGAGGAGGTCCCCGCGGCCGAGCTCCGGCAGGGCGACGTCGTGGTGGTCGAGGCCGGGCAGATCATTCCCGGGGACGGCGACGTCGTCGAGGGCATCGCCTCGGTGGACGAGTCGGCCATCACCGGTGAGTCCGCCCCGGTGATCCGGGAGTCCGGCGGCGACCGGTCGGCGGTCACCGGCGGCACGAAGGTGCTGTCCGACCGGATCGTCGTGAAGATCACCCAGCGGCCGGGGGAGTCGTTCATCGACAAGATGATCGCCCTGGTCGAGGGCGCCTCCCGGCAGAAGACCCCGAACGAGATCGCGCTGAACATCCTGCTGGCCGCGCTGACGATCATCTTCCTGGTCGCCACCGCCACCATGCAGCCCTTCGCCGTCTGGGCCAAGACCAGCAATCCCGGGGTGCCGGACACCGCGGCCCTGGACGGGAACGGGGTCACCGGGATCGTGCTGGTCTCCCTGCTGGTGTGCCTGATCCCGACCACGATCGGGGCCCTGCTGTCGGCGATCGGCATCGCGGGCATGGACCGCCTGGTGCAGCGCAACGTCCTGGCGATGTCCGGACGGGCGGTCGAGGCGGCCGGCGACGTCAACACCCTCCTGCTGGACAAGACCGGCACCATCACCCTGGGCAACCGGCAGGCCTCGGACTTCATCCCCGTCGGCGGTGTCTCCCCGGACGAGCTGGCCTCCGCGGCGCAGCTGGCCTCCCTCGCGGACGAGACGCCCGAGGGGCGCTCGATCGTCGTCCACGCCAAGCGGGCCTACGCGCTGCGCGAGCGCCACCCCGGCGAGCTCGCCCATGCGCAATGGGTGCCCTTCACCGCCCAGACCCGAATGTCCGGAGTGGACGTCGAGGACAGGAAGCTGCGCAAGGGCGCGGCGTCCGCGGTCGCCGACTGGGTGCGCGAGCACGGCGGGGTCGTCTCTCCCGCCCTCGGCGACGCCGTGGACGGCATCTCCGCGAGCGGCGGCACCCCGCTGGTCGTCGGAGAGGTCGAGAACGGCCGGGGCCGGGTCCTGGGCGTCATCCACCTCAAGGACGTGGTCAAGGAGGGCATGCGCGAGCGCTTCGACCACATGCGCGCCATGGGCATCAAGACGATCATGGTCACCGGTGACAACCCGCTGACCGCCAAGGCCATCGCCGAAGAGGCGGGCGTCGACGACTTCCTCGCCGAGGCCAAACCGGAGGACAAGCTCGCCTTCATCAAGGCCGAGCAGGAGGGCGGACGGCTGGTGGCGATGACCGGCGACGGCACCAACGACGCCCCCGCCCTCGCCCAGGCCGACGTGGGAGTGGCCATGAACACCGGCACCTCCGCGGCCAAGGAGGCCGGGAACATGGTCGACCTGGACTCCGACCCGACCAAGCTCATCGAGATCGTCGAGATCGGCAAGCAGCTCCTCATCACCCGCGGGGCGCTGACCACGTTCTCGATCGCCAACGACATCGCCAAGTACTTCGCGATCATCCCCGCGCTGTTCGTGACGCTGTTCCCCGGCCTGGAGGCCCTGAACATCATGCGTCTGTCCAGCCCCCAGTCGGCGATCCTGTCCGCGGTGATCTTCAACGCCCTGATCATCATCGCCCTCATCCCGCTGGCCCTGCGCGGCGTGCGGTACAGGCCCAGCTCGGCCTCACAGCTGCTGAGCCGCAACCTGGCCCTCTACGGCCTGGGCGGGGTGATCGTCCCATTCGTCGGCATCAAGCTGATCGATCTGCTGATCCAGTTCATTCCGGGGATCTCCTGATGAGTACTCTTCCGAGCTGGCTGCGCCAGCACGTCGCGGCGCTCAGAGCGCTGCTGGTCTTCACCGTCCTGTGCGGTGCCGCCTACCCACTGGCCATCGCGGCCGTGGCCCAGCTTCCCGGCCTCAAGGACAAGGCCGACGGGTCGTACGTCGAGGTCGACGGCAGGAGGGTCGGTAGCGAACTGATCGGCCAGCCTTTCCTCGACTCCGGTGGCAACCCCCTGAAGCAGTACTTCCAGGTCCGCGAGTCCAACGCGGGCGACGGCTGGGACCCCATGGCCACCTCCGCGAGCAACCGCGGCATGGAGGACGTCGTCGACACCCTCCCCGACCCCGCGCTCGTGAAGGCGGGCGAGGAGGACGAGAACGCGCGCGAGTCGCTTCTCACCACCGTCTGCGCCCGAAGCCTGAAGTTCGGCGGCCTCGACGGCGTGGAGGGCTCCCGCCCGTACTGCACCGAGAGCGGCGTCGGCGCCGTCCTGTCGGTGATCGGCCCCCGCGACGCCACCGGCGTCGTTTCCCGCCCCACCAAGGTCGTCAGCATCAACGAGGCCTGCCCCGCCAACCCGTTCGTCGCGGAGTACAAGGGCGTCGAGGTCGAGTGCAACACCTACGGCCAGGACTACAGCGAGGGCCAGATCGTGCCGATCCGCGGCGACGCCCCGGAGAGCCCCGCTGTCCCCGCCGACGCGGTCACCGCGAGCGGCTCGGGCCTGGACCCGCACATCTCCACGGAATGGGCGGAACTACAAGCCCCGCGAGTCGCCTCCGCCCGCGGCGTCCCGGCCGAGCGGATCGAGAAGCTGATCAAGGAGCACACGACCGGCCGTTCCCTGGGCTTCATGGGGGAACCGGCGGTCAACGTCCTCACCCTCAACATCGCGCTCGACGAGACGGCCCCGTTCAAGGGCTGAGAGAAGGAACGCCCATGGCCAGGGGGCCGCTCCGCGTCCGCCTTGGAGCGGCCCCCTGGTCCGGCGGGAGGCTATTCGGCGAAGCGGTAACCCATCCCCGGCTCGGTGATGAGGTACCGGGGACGAGGCGGATCCGGCTCCAGTTTGCGTCTGAGCTGAGCCATGTAGACGCGCAGATAATTGGTCTCGGTCTCGTAGGACGGTCCCCAGACCTCGCGCAGGAGCTGCCGCTGGCTGACCAGACGTCCCGGGTTGCGCACGAGGACCTCCAGCACGTGCCACTCGGTGGGAGTGAGCCGCACATCGGCCCCGTCCCTGGTCACGCGTTTGGCAGCCAGGTCCACGGTGAAATCCGCGGTGGTGACCACGGGCGCCGCCCAGGCGGGGACGGCCCGCCGGAGAGCGGCGCGTATCCTCGCCAGGAGTTCGTCCATTCCGAACGGCTTGGTGACGTAGTCGTCGGCACCAGCGTCCAGCGCGGTGACCTTCTCCGCGGCCGAGTGCCGGGCCGACAGGACGATGATCGGTACGTCGAGCCAGCCGCGCAGCCCGTGGATGACCTCGACGCCGTCCAGGTCGGGCAGACCCAGGTCGAGGACGACGAGGTCCGGGTGGTACCGGGCGGCCAGGTCCAGGGCCGTCCGGCCGTCGGGAGCGGCGTCCACCTGGTAGCCGCGGGCCTTGAGGTTGATGCGCAGCGTGCGGACGATCTGCGGCTCGTCGTCCACGACGAGGACCCGGGTCATCCCGCATCCCCCGTCGGGGCCACCGGAAGATCGAAGACCATGGTCAGGCCCCCGCCGGGCGTGTCCTCCGCGGTGAGGGATCCGCCCATGGCCTCGGTGAGACCGCGGGACACCGCGAGGCCGAGGCCGACGCCCATGCCCCTGGGCGCGTCACCGAACCGCTGGAACGGGACGAAGATGTGCTCCTTGTCGGCGTCGGGCACACCGGGGCCGCGGTCGATGATCCGCAGTTCCAGCCGGGCTCCCAGCTCGCTGGCGGAGATCCGCACCGGGGCCCGGCTGTGCTTCAGCGCGTTCTCCACCACGTTGGCGACCGCCCGCTCCAGCAGGCCGGGATCGGCGTCGGCCCATGGCAGGGTCTCGGGGACCTCCAGTTCGATCCGATCGTGGGGGAAGGAACGGATGGCCTTCAGCGTCACCTCGTCCAGCCCCATGGGCCTGCGGAGCAGCTGGACGGCGCCGGTCTGCAGCCGGGTCATGTCCAACAGGTTCGCCACCAGGCCGTTGAGCTGGTCTGCGGACTCCTCGATGGCGGCGAGCAGTTCCGCCTCGTCTTCGGGATCCCAGACGACGTCCTTGGAGCGCAGGCTGCTGACCGAGGCCTTGATCGAGGCCAGGGGAGTGCGCAGGTCGTGGGAGACGGCGGCGAGCAGCGCGAGCCGCACCCTGTCGGCCTCCTCCAGCTCCCGGGCGCGGGATGCCTCCTGAACCAGGCGCAGACGCTCCAGGGCGGCGGCGGCCTGGTAGGCGAAAGCCGACAGGACGCGCTGGTCGGAGGCGGGCAGGGTCTGGCCGCGCAGCGCGAGCACAAGGCCGTCATCGACCTTGACCTGCAGATCCGCCTCGTCCGGAGTCCGGCACGGCACTCCGGCGCACCCCGAGACCGTCCAGCCGTCCGGGCCCCTCTCCAGGAGGGAGACCCCGATCAGGCCGAACGTCTCCAGGACGCGCTGGAGCAGCGCGGGCAGGGTCGACTCGCCCTTCAGGACGCTGGTGGCCAGCAGGCTCAGCGTGGCGGCCTCCGCGCGTGATTCCGCGGCGGCCCGCCGGTTGCGCGCGGCCGAGTCGACCACGGCGGAGACGGCGCCCGCCACCAGGACCGACAGCAGCAGGGCCAGGACGTTCTCGCGGTCGGCGATGGTCAGGGTGTGGACCGGCGGGGTGAAGAACCAGTTCGCCAGCACGGAACCGGCGACGGCCGCGGCCATCGCCGGCCACAGCCCGCCGACCAGGGCCGCGCCCACCGCCACGCACAGGTAGAGCATGAGGTCGGAGGCCAGGGTGAAGCTCCCGCCGACCGCCTTCAGCAGCAGCGTCAGCAGGACCGGCCCGGCCACCGCCACCGCCCAGCCCGCCTCCCTGCGGCGCCGGCCCAGGGCGGAGGCCTTCGCGGCGCGCGGCCGCTTGCCCTTCTTGGACTCCTCATGGGTGACCATGTGCACGTCGATGTCGCCGGACAGGTCGGTGACGGTCCGGCCGACGCCGGGCCCGAAGACGTACTGCCAGTTCGGCCTGCGGCTGGTGCCGATCACGATCTGGGTCGCGTTGATCCCGCGGGAGAACTCCAGGAGCGCGGTCGGGACGTCGTCCCCGGCGACCTGGTGGTACGTGCCGCCGAGGCTCTCGACCAGGGCGCGCTGCCGGGCGAGGGCCTCCGGCGAGCCGCCGCTGAGGCCGTCGCCGCGGGCGATGTGCACGGCCACGAGGTCGCTGCGCCCGCTGCGGGCGGCGATGCGGGCCGCACGGCGGATCAGGGTGCCGCCCTCGGGACCCCCGGTGAGGGCCACGACGATCCGTTCCCGCGTCTCCCAGGTGCTCTCGATGCCCTGCTGCTCGCGGTAGCGGGCCAGTCCTTCGTCCACACGGTCGGCGACCCACAGCAGAGCCAGTTCGCGCAGCGCGGTGAGGTTGCCGACACGGAAGTAGCGGGACAGGGCGGCGTCGATCTTCTCGGCCGCGTAGATGTTGCCGTGGGCCATGCGGCGGCGCAGCGCGGCGGGCGACATGTCGACGAGCTCGATGTCGTCCGCGGCGCGCACCACCGAATCCGGAACGGTCTCGCGCTGCTCGATTCCGGTGATGTTCTGCACGACGTCGTTGAGCGACTCCAGATGCTGGACGTTCACCGTGGTCACGACGTTGACGCCCGCCTCGAGCAGCTCCTCGACGTCCTGCCAGCGCTTGGCGTTGCGGCTGCCCGGCACGTTGGTGTGAGCCAGTTCGTCCACCAGGGCCACCTCGGGCGCGCGCCGGAGGACGGCGTCGACGTCCATCTCGGTGAAGCGGGCGCCCCGGTACTCCATCTCCTTACGCGGGATGATCTCGAGATCGTCGATCAGCTCCCGCGTCCTCGGCCGGTCGTGGTGCTCCACGAACCCGATGACGACGTCGGAATCCCGTTGCCGACGGCGCCGCCCCTCGCTGAGCATGGCGTAGGTCTTGCCGACGCCGGGGGCGGCGCCCAGGTAGATGCGGAGTCTCCCTCTGCCGCTCATAACAGGTCAACTGTAGGTCCCGGCCGGCCGTGTCCTTCAAGGGACCCCGCGCCGGCCGGTACGAGCGCGTCCTACGGGGCGACGGGCGTGAAGCGGGCGGGCATGCGCTTCATCGCGGCGACGAAGGCCGAGGGGTTGCGTTCCGGCGCCGTGGCGGCGTCGACGACCTCGATGTCGGGCAGGCGGCGGAACAGCTCCTGGAACACCACCTTGATCTCCATGCGCGCGAGGTTGGCGCCCATGCAGTAGTGCGTGCCGTTCCCGAAGGCCAGGTGCGGGTTGGGGTGGCGGTCGATGCGGAACTCGTCCGGCTGCTCGAACACCGTCTCGTCCCGGTTGGCCGACTGGTACAGGAGCAGGAGGCGGTCTCCGGGCTGCAGCTCCACCCCGCCCAGGGTGACCGGCTTGACGACCGTCCTGGCGAAGTTCAGGACGGGGCTGGTCCAGCGGACGATCTCCTCCACGGCGCCGTCGATCAGCTCCGGGTTCCGGCTCAGGAGCTCCTTCTGCTCGGGGAAGAGGGTGAACGCGCGCAGCCCGCCCGCGATCGCGTTCCTGGTGGTCTCGTTCCCGGCGACCATCAGGAGCACGCAGAACATCAGGAGTTCCTGGTCGCTGAGCTCCTCCATGCTGCTGAGCCCGTCGATCTGGGCCTTCATGTGCTCGTCGTAGTCGAGTTCGCCCTCGTCGAAGGCCGTGGTCAGCACCGACAGCAGGTCGTCCTGGGGCTCCTGCCGGCGCTGCTCGATCACCTTCGAGACCAGGGTGGTGTACTGCTCGAACGCCTCCGCGGCCCGGATGATCGCGGGGCTCTCCAGGTCGGTCTGGCCCTCGCCGCCCATCATCGCCTCGGACCACTCGTACAGCTCGTCGACCAGCGCGGGGTCCAGGCCGAGCAGTTCGGCGATGACGATGAGCGGCACGTGCCTGGCCAGGTCCCTGACGAAGTCGATCTCTCCCGACCCCTCGACCTCGTCGATGACGCTGTTGGTCAGCTCGCGGACGTGCTCGGTGAGCTGCTTGACCTGGCGGGGCGTGAACCCGCGGGACAGGATGCGGCGCTGCCGCGCGTGCTCGGGGTCGTCCATCGCGACGATGGACAGGGGGACCACGTCGACCGGCCGGACCCCCTGGGCGGCGCTGAAGTACTCCTGGTTGCGGGAGACCTCCATGACGTCGGCGTGCCGGGACACCGCGTACATGCCCGTGCCGGCGTCGAACCAGACGGGGTGCTCGTTGCGGAGCCAGGCGTAGAACCCCCAGGGTTCGTCGTACAGCGCCGGGTCGGTCAGCGACTGCGTTTCGTACGAGGACACGGACGTCATCGGCGGGCTCCCATCCGGATCGCAGGAGAGGCGGAACGTCCCTGCGGCTGTCACACACCATACGAATTCTGGATGATGTATGACAAGACTCGAGTCTCATCTGTGCAACCCGAGCTTCGGCTGACAAACTGGACCCCATGGCAGGCAGAGGATGGAAGGGACGGCCCCCGCGCACCGAGCAGGAGGCCCGCGAGCGCATCCTGGAGGCCGCCAACCGCTGCCTGGACCGCTACGGCGTCGCCAAGACGGGCCTGTCCGACGTGGCGGCGGAGCTGGGCGTGACCCGTCAGACGGTCTACCGGCACTTCCCCAGCACCACCGACCTCCTGCTGGCGAGCGCCACGGCGGCGGCCGAACCCTTCATCGAGCGCGTCGCCGAGCACTGCAGGTCCTTCAGCGACCCGAAGGAGATCGTCGTCGCGTCCATCGTCTACGTGCTGGAGCACCTGCCGAAGGACCCCCGGCTCTCCCCCCTGCTGGCCGTGGAACGAGCGGACCTCTTCACCGTCGGGGTCACCTCCCCGACCGCGATCGAGTTCGGCCGCACCATGCTGCTGCGCTTCCCCATCGACTGGACCTCGATGGGCTACAGCGAGCAGGACATCGGTGAACTCGCCGAGTACCTGCTCCGCATCATCCAGTCCCTGGTGATCGACCCGGGCAGCCCTCCGCGCTCGGGCGAGGAGCTCACCCGCTACCTCACCCGGTGGGTCGCCCCCTCCATCGGTTAGGACGACGGCGGTGCGGCGGGCCCCGTCCCGCCGCAGGCCGCCGGTCATGTACCGGTACCGGGTCGGCTTCAGAAGCGGATGACCCCGCGGAGGATGGTGCCGTTGCGCATGTCCTCGTAGCCCTGGTTGACCTCTTCCAGGGTGTACTCCTTGGTGATCATCTCGTCGAGCTTGAGCTGGCCCGTCTTGTAGAGCTCCAGCAGGCGGGGGATCTCGTGGTGGGCGTTGGAGGAGCCGTACAGCGAGCCGCGGATCTGCTTCTCCAGCATGGTGAGCATGAAGAGGTTGCCGCTCATGTCGGCGTTCGCGAAGTTGGCGACGGCGGTGACGACGACCTTGCCGCGCTTGGTGACCAGGTCCAGGGCCGGGGAGATGTAGGCGCTCTCGGCCCGGTCGGTGGTGATGATGAAGGAGTCGGCCATGTTGCCGCGGGTCAGCTCGACGACCAGGGGCCCGGCCTCCTCGACGCTGGCCGCGACGTGGGTGGCGCCCAGCTCCAGGGCCTTGGTGCGCTTGAACTCCACCGGGTCGATGGCGATGATGTGGCGCGCCCCGGCGATGCGGGCGCCCTGGACGGCGCTGGCGCCGATGCCTCCGATGCCCTGCACCACGACGGTCTCGCCCGCCCTGACCTCGGCGGTCCGCACGGCGCTGCCGTAACCGGTGGGCACGCCGCAGCCGATCAGGGCGGCCTTGTCCAGCGGGGTGCCGTTGTCGACCTTGACCACCGAGGCGATCGGGACGACCGTGTACTCGGCGAAGGCGCCCAGCAGGGACATCTGCCCGATGCCCTGGCCGCGGGCGTGGAAGCGGTAAGTGCCGTCCAGCTGCGGGCCGTTGATGAGGTGCGCGCCCAGGTCGCACAGGTTCTGCATGCCCCGCGCGCAGTACGAGCAGCGGCCGCAGGAGGGGATGAAGCTGAAGACGATCGAGTCGCCCTCGGCGACCTCGGTCACGCCGGGGCCGGTCTGGACGATGACGCCGGCGCCCTCGTGGCCGCCGATGACCGGGAGGGGCATCGGAATGTCACCGGTGACGAGGTGGTCGTCGGAGTGGCACAGGCCGGTGGCGACGAGCTTGACCAGGACCTCGCCCTCCTTGGGCGGGTCGAGCTCGACCTCCTCGATCTGCCACTTCTCGTTCTGTCCCCACAGGATCGCGGCCTTGGTCTTCATCGTGTTCGTCCTCTCTGGGGTGTGTCGCATCTGGTGATGTGCCGGGCATCAGCGGTGGGCGGTGGTGGGCTCACGGCGCTGGACGCGGAACATCCCTGCGGCTGTCACACACCATACGAATTTCGGATGATGTATGACAAGACTCGAGTCTCATCTGTGCGATCCGGTCCGCGGTAGGCAAGTGGAACACACGGCTGAACGGGAGGGAAGAGGCCGACGGGCTTCCCTCCCGTTCAGCCCCGCGCGAAGAACTCGAGCAGTTCGGGGACGAGGGCGCGGGGCGAGACGTTGTGGGTCTCCGCGTCCAGGACGCGGTGGGCGGCGCCGGGGACGGCCTTGGCGAGCGCGACGCCGGCGTTGCGCATCCAGGCCGGGCTGGCGCCGCCGTTCAGGACGAGAACGGGCGTGTTGAGCGAGGCGGCGGTCCGGGTCGGCAGGGCGTTTCCCGGGCCCATCACCTCGGCCTCGTAGGCGAGGGTGTGGGCGAGGCCCTCGATCGCGGCCCAGGAGGGGTCGGCGCGCAGCGCGGCCACGGCGGACGCGGGGACCTCCGCCGCCCGGGTCATGAACAGCTCGACCGCTTCGGCGCGCCGTCCCGTCGCGGCCAGGTCCGCAAGGCGGGCGGCCAGGTCGCGGGGCAGGGACGGCGCGGTCGGGTCGACGTGGTAGGGCGGCTCCCACAGGGCCAGCCGGGTGACGGCCGCGGTCCGGGCGGCCGCGGTGAGGGCCAGGGCCGCGCCGGAGGAGCCGCCGAACACCATCGCCGAGCCGCCCGCCGCGGCGATGACCGCGGTCAGGTCCTCGACCTCCCGCTGGACGGCGTAGGGACGGGTGTCCCCGCTCGCCCCGCGGCCGCGGCGGTCGTAGTTGACCACCGTGAACCACGGGGCCAAGGCGGCGGCCACGTGGGCGAAGGTGGGGTGGGACCGGTCGGTGAACGCGCCGTGGACCAGGACCAGGGCAGGCCCGGTCCCGCAGCGGTCGAACACGATCGTCGTTCCGTCGGCCGAGGTGACCGTGCCGGTGAGGACCGCGGTCATCTCAGCCGGCAAGGCACAGCGCCGACCAGTGGTGGCCGTCGAGGTCGGTGAAGCCGCGCTGGTAGCGTCCGCCCGCCGTCACCGCCTCGCCCACGGCCGTCCCGCCCGCGGCGAGCGCCTTGTCGACCAGTTCGTCGACCTGCTCGGGGTCGTCCAGGCCGAGCACCAGGATCGCCTGGGTGGTCTTGGCCGGGTCGGCGACCTCGTTGCGGGCGTAGCCGGCGAACGTGGGCTCGGTCAGCAGCATGACCTGAGTGCGCTCGCTCATCACCACGGAGGCCATGTCGTCGGTCATGCCGAAGAACTCGAAGCCGAGCGCGGCGAAGAACTTCAGGGAGGCCTTGAGGTCCTTGACGGGCAGGTTCACGAACAGGGTGGTGGACATATCCGGTGTCTTCCTTTCCTCGGGCCGTCATCGGCCTTGTGGTCGTGAGTCTGCCGGTCGGCCGGGCGGCCCGGCTTGCACACCGGTGACGTGCGGTTGACGATCCGCGTCCGTCTCAGAAGGCGGAAAGCAGGCTGGTCCTGCGGTACTCGGCCGGAGGCATGCCGTAGGCCTGCCGGAACAGCCGGCTGAAGTGCGCCGGGTCCGGCAGCCCCCAGCGTGCGGCGATGGCGCTGACCGGCTGGTCGAACAGGACCGGGTCGCAAAGGTCCCGGCGGCACCGCTCGAGCCGCCGCTGCCGGATCCACGCGGCCACCGTCGTGTCCTGGGAGGCGAACAGGCGGTGCAGGTAGCGCAGCGAGACGTGGTGGGCGGACGCGATCGTCGCCGGGCTCAGGTCGGCGTCGCCCAGATGCCGCTCGACGAAGGCGTGGACGTGGCGCAGCAGCACGTCGGCGCGGGTCTCCGGGGCCAGCGCCGCGGTCTGGGAGGCGCGTTCGGCGAGCGTCGTGGTCAGCAGGTCCATCACTACGGTGGACAGCCGGGCGGCGCTGGCGGGCTGGTAGGTCTCGACGTCCTCGGCCACCCGGCGCAGCAGCGGGACGGTCAGCGCCGCCGTCCCGGCGTCCCCGCGGATCGGGACGGCGGTCAGCCGGGAGGCCGCGTCCGACGGGACGGCCAGCAGCGCGCGGGGGAAGCTGAACACCGCCAGTTCCACGGCCGAGTCGTAGGCCAGCTCGTAAGGCCGGGCGAAGTCGTAGATCGTCATGTCGCCGTCGCGCAGCCGCGCCGACCGGCCGTCCTGGGTGAGGCGGGCGGTTCCGGAGACGGCCATGACCACCCGGTACAGCTCGGGCGCGTCCCGCCGGATCAGGCCGGGCGTGCGGAGCACGGTGTGCGGCGTCGAGGTCAGGATCCGGCCGACGCCCAGCGGCCCCAGCTGCGCGGCCTCGATCTGCCCGTGCAGTGGCGCGTCGGGATCGATCCGCACGTCCAGCGGCCCCAACGTGTCGCACACGATGCTCAGCCACGCCTCGGCCCGCTCGGTCGCGGGCACGTCCCGGGCCCGGATGAGAACGGCCATCCAGCCTCCCAGCAGATCCGCGCCCATCGTAGATCACCGGCGGATCGTGCGACACCCGAGCGGTCCGGCGCCCACCCGCCTGGGTGCCGCGGACGGCACGCCGACCGCTGATCTCGCGTCTTCTCCGGCCGTGTCCTGCCACCCGAGGGCTGGACGAACGCGCTGAGCGAGAAGGCCCCGGTCGTGGAGGGGCGGGAGCGTGTCAGCCGACGATGGGGCGCTCTTCGGGCAACGCGTAGTGGCGGGCGCGTTCGCGTAGCGCCAAGGCGGAGAACAGAGTGAGGGGTCCGACGCGTCCGATGAACATCAGAGAGATGATGATGATCTGGCCGGCCCAGGGCAGGTCGGCGGTGATGCCGGTGGACAGGCCGACGGTGGCGAACGCCGAGATCACCTCGAACAGGATCTCATCCAGCGTATGCGGCATCAGTATCAGCAGCGTGAGCGTGCCGACCATGATGAGGCCCACGCTCAGCAGCGCGATGGCCAGAGCCTGGCGCTGCACCGGGCCGGCCAGGCGGCGGTGGCCGACGTTCACCTGGCTCTCGCCGCGCAACTCGGCCCAGATCACGAAAGCCAGTATCCCGAAGGTGGTGACCTTGATGCCGCCGGCGGTGCCGCCGCTGCCGCCGCCGATGAACATCAGCAGATCGGTGGTCAGCCAGCTTTCCGAGCGCATCTGGGCGATGTCGATGCTGTTGAACCCCGCGGTACGCGGCATCACCGCGGTGAAGAACCCCGCCAGGATCCTGGCCGGCTCCGGCAGAGAGCCCAATGTCGCGGGGTTGTCCCACTCGACGACGGTGAAGACGAACGTGCCCGCCGCCAGCAGGACGGCGCTGGCGGCGAGGGTGACGCGGGTCAGCACCGACCAGGTGCCGGGCCGCCGCCAGGAGCGGGCCAGTTCGAACACCACGGGGAAGCCCAACCCGCCCACGATGACCGCCACCGCGATCGGCAGGCATATCCACGGGTCGGTGACGAACCGTGACAAGTTATCGGGCCATAGTCCGAACCCCGCGTTGTTGAACGCCGAGACCGCGTGGAACACCCCGAGATAGGCGGCCCGCCCGCCCGGCTCGCCGTGGCCGAGCGCGAACCTCAGCGCCAACACCACCGCCAGGACCGTCTCACAGGCCAGGCTGAAGATCACGATGTCGCGCACGACGCGGCGCACGTCGACGGCGCGTAGGGTCTTGGTCTCCATCTGGGCCAGCAGTCTGGTCCGCAACCCCAGTTGTTGCGACACCAGGAGCGCGAACAGCGTCGCCAGCGTCATGATCCCCAGCCCGCCGACCTGGATCAGCCCCATGATGACGATCTCGCCGAACAGCGACCACTGGGTCCCGGTGTCGACCACCACCAAACCGGTCACGCACACCGCCGAGGTGGCGGTGAACAACGCCGTCAGCGCTCCCGCCGAGGCGCCGGATTCGCCGGCCACCGGCAGTGACAACAACCCCGTGCCGACCAGCACGGCTGCGGCGAAACCACCGACGATCGCCTGCCCCGGGTGGCGAAACAACCCGGTCAGTCCCTGTCCCCTGCTCGTTCCGCGCACAGCCCCCGCCCACCGACCTCACCGGTCTACATCAAAGCAGGCCGAACATCCTGCCGGTCCGGTGGGCCGAGCACGGCGACGGCGGGAAGGCGCAGAGCATGCCGCCCGTCACCGGTGCTCTCCGTCGCCGGGGTCCGTGCGGGCCAGCCGGTCGCGGACCTTGCCGTACCAGACGGGGGTCTCGTGTTCGTCGTCGAACCAGCGGGCCACCACGATGTCGGTCGAGGAGTGCGCCAGGATCGACAGGGCGATGGTGACGGCGACGAGCGCGAAGATCGGCTGGGCTTCGACGATGCCGGACTCCAGGACGAGCAGGCCGTAGACGACGGAGGCGAAGCCCTTGGGGCCGAACCACATGACCGCGGCCTGCTCGCGGCCCGTCAGGCCCGATCGCAGGAACGACGCCCAGATCGCCACGGGCCTGGCGACCACGAGAGCGATGATCGCGAAGGCCCAGCCGGCCCAGCCGATCGAGCCCAGCAGCTGCGGGGTGACGAGGGCGCCGAACAGCAGGAGCGCGGCGAGCTTGAACAGCTCGGCGATCAGTTCGCCGAAGTGCTCGAACGACTCGCGCTGGCGTTCTCCGAAGGTCGCCACCGTGATGCCGGCGGCGAACGCGGCGAGGAACAGGTTGCCGTGGGTGGCCTTGCCCAGGGCCAGCACCAGCAGGCCGATCGCCACGGCGTTGAGCGGCTCGTAGGCGGTGGAGGCGGCGAAGAAGCGGGTGCGCTCCAGCATGATCGCCGCCCACGGGACCGCGACGCCGATGACGATGCCGAGTAGCAGTTCCGTGCCGAGCTCGCCCAGGTGCAGGTCGGAGCTGCCGGCCGCCACCGCCAGGAACACCACGACGAACGGCAGCGCGAGCCCGTCGTTGACGCCGGATTCGACGTTCAGCAGCTGCCGCAGCCGGGGCGGGACCTTGTCGTTGCCGACCAGCGCGGCGGCGAACACCGGGTCGGTCGGGGCCAGGACCGCGCCGATCAGCAGCGATTCGGCCCAGCCGAGCCCCACCAGCCAGTGGGCCGCGGCCGCGGTGATGAGCAGTGTCAGCGGCAGACCCCAGCCCAGCGCCCGGCCGGGCAGCCGCCACGCGGTGCGCAGGTCGCTCCAGCCCACCCGCATCCCGTCGCTGAACAGCACCGCGAACAACGCCAGCTCCGCCAGCGTCGACACGACGTCGTCCCCGGGTGCGACCGGCACCAGTCCGGTGACGCCGTCCCCGAGCAGGAAGCCTGCGGCCAGGAACACCACGGCCGTGGACAGGACCGTGCGATGGGCCAGGCTCGACAGGAGCACGGCGAGGAGGAGGACGGCGGAGAACGCCAGCAGCAGCGCCATCGGGGGCCTTTCGGGATCGCTTGAATCGGACCTTGCCGACCAGACTTCCCGGCGCACCAGCGCGAATCGTAACGGCCCGCCTCCTCGTCCCGCCAGTCCGGGTGGTCTTCGACGGCGACGGCGGCCTCGACTCTGCGCACCGCCGCTCGGATGCTGCTCGGCGACGCCCCTGTGCGCACCGCACGGCGGGTGCTGGGCCACCTGGTGAGCTCCCGCGTGCGCCGGGCCGTCCGGTGAGTCCGCAGGGCACGGGGCCTCGGCTCAGCTCGTCGGGCTGAGCCAGCGGATTCCCTCGTCCAGGAAGGGGACCTCGGCTTCGAGCTGGCACAGGACCCCGATGGCGACGCCGAGCGCCCGCTGGGCCTGGACGAGGTTCGGAGGGAAGGCCAGGCTGAGGCCGACGGACATCGAGGCGGTGAGTCCGCCCAAGGTGTCGCGCAGATAGGCGGCGTCGAACCTGAAGACGTCGGTGTGCACCGGGGCGCCGGTCCGGGCGAAGAGGGCCTTCAGCCGTTCGGCGTCCACGCGTACGTCCGAGGGGAGGAACTCCAGCTCGCGCAGGACGCGCAGCAGGTCTTCGGAGTCCTCCGCGAGGTGGATGCGCATCCACTTCTCGAGGGGGCTCTCGGTGCCGGGCGGGTGATGGTGGACGGCGCCGAAGTCCAGGACGCCCAGGCGGCCGTCGTCGTACAGGCGGAAGTTCCCGGGGTGGGGGTCGCCGTGCATGAGGCCGCAGCGGGGGACGCCGGAGAACATGAGGCGGGTGAGCAGCAGGCCGGCGCGGTCGCGTTCCGCCTGGCCGCCCGACGAGATGATCTGAGCCAGCGGCGTACCGCCGATCCACTCGGAGACCAGGACCCGGCCGTCCTGCAGGACGACTTCGGGGATGTGGAAGTCCGGATCGTCGGCGAAGGCGGAGCGGAAGGTGCTCTGCGCCCACGCCTCGTGCGCGTAGTCGAGCTCTTCGGCGATCCGGTCCATCAGTTCGACGGCCAGCGTCCTGCCGTCGAGTTCGGGGGCCACGAGCGAGGTGAACCAGCGCATCGCGAAGACGAGCAGGTCGCGGTCGCCGAGCAGCTGCTCCCGGGCGTCGGGGTACTGCAGTTTGACCGCGACGGGGCGGCCGTCGCGCCACACGGCCCGATGCACCTGGCCGAGCGAGGCGGCCGCGGCGGCCTCGAACTCGAAGGAGGCGAAGAGGTCCTGCCAGTCGGGGCCGACGTCCTGCTCCATCACGCGATGGACCATGTCGAGGCCCTCGGGCCGGGCCGCCTCCTGCAGGCGTGCCAGCCGCTCCCGGTAGACGGCGGAGATCGAAGGCGGCAGCACGGCCTCGTACACCGAGAGGACCTGGCCGAACTTCATCACCCCGCCCTTGAGGCCGCCCAGGATCTCGAACAGCTGGTCGGCGGTCTGCTCGTGCAGCTCCAACGCGGACTCGTCGGTCAGCCTGCCGAGGACCTTCAGCCCGCCCGCGAGCCCGGCCCGGCGGGCGATGCCCAGCGGGAGCGCCGACATCCGCACCATCCGGTTCAGCGCCTGGAATCTCATGACGTCAGTGTGGGCGGCGGACGGGCGTCGCCGCATCGGCCGCCGGTCGTCCGTGCCGCTGCCACCGTGGTGCGATGCGATCAGACCACGGTCCGATGACGGCGCGGTCATGAGATGCCTAGGATCTAGCCGTGGAACGGATTCACGCCGTTTTCCTGAAGGGCGCCCCTCCGCGACCTCTGCTGCGGTTCATCTCCCTGGTGGGGGTGGCATGGGCGGTTCTGGCCGTTGCCCTCTCGCCCCTTCCCGTCGCCCGGACCGCGCTCATCACCGGGTTCATCCTGGTGTGGGTCCTGCAGGCGGCGCGTCCGTGGCGGCCTCCGGCCGGGTCGGTGCCGTTCCTCGCGCTCGCGGCCCTGATGCCGCTCCTCCTGGCTCCGACGGCCGTCGGCGATTCCGGCGGGTTCCGTCCTTTCCCGTTCGCCGAAGGCAGCTACGCGGACGGTGCCCTGGCGGTGGCCGCGGCACCCGTCTGGATCCACCTGGTCGTCCTGGGCGGAGGCCGCGACCTGGCCTGGTGCGTGCCGGTGACGCTCGCGCTCGCCCCGGCCCGGCACCTGCTCACCGGGGACTTCCCCCTCTGGCCGGCCTGGCTCCTGTGGGGTGTCGGGTTCCTCCTGCTCGGCTCGGTCTTCAGGGTCCACGGCATGCTCTACGAGGCGCGCCTGCGGCTCGATCGCGAGGCCGTCGCCGAGGAACGCCGGAAGATCGCCCGTGAGGTCCACGACCTGGTCGGGCACGGGCTGGGCGCGGCGCTGCTGAACATCGGCGCGGCCCGGCTCGCCGCCTCCCGGGGCGACACCCGGGCGGCGATCGAAGCACTGGAGGAGGCGGAACGAGCCGGCCGGCAGAGCGTGCGCGACGTCCATCGCGGGCTGGTCCTGCTGCGCGACCCCGCTCGGGCGGACGACACGATGGACAGGGCGCTTCCGACGGCCGAGGACATCGGTGGACTCGTCCGTGAACTCCGCTCCGGCGGCCTCGCCGTCGACCTGACCACGCGCGGTGACCTGGACGCCGTCGACCCCGTGACCGGACTCGCGATCTTCCGTGTCGTGCAGGAGGCGTTGTCCAACACCGTGCGGCACGCGCCCGGTGCGGCCGCGTCCGTCACCGTGGACGTCGGGGAGCGGTTCGCCCGCGTGACCGTCGCCGATCAGGGCCCCACGGCCGCCGGGGGACGCTCGGCGGGCGTCGGCCTGGGCCTGGTCGGCATGCGGGAACGGGTCGCGGCGCTCGGCGGCACCCTGCGGGCCGAGCCGGAGGGCTCGGGCTGGACGGTCCGAGCGACGATCCCCGTGGGGAGGGCCGCCAGATGACGAGGTTGCTGCTCGTGGACGACCAGCAGCTCGTGCGCTCCGGGCTCATCCGGATCTTCGACGGCGAACCCGACCTCGAAGTCGTGGGGGAGTGCGCCGACGGAGACGAGGTCGAGCGGGCCGTCGTGCGGGACCGTCCCGACGTCGTGCTCATGGACGTGCGCATGAAGCGCATGGACGGCGCCGAGGCGACCCGGCTGCTGCGCCTTCGGCCGGAGGCGCCCGCGGTGCTGGTCCTCACGATGTTCGACGACCCGGACGTCGTCGCCGCCGCCCTCACGGCCGGCGCGGCCGGCTTCATCCTCAAGGACGCGCCGGGTGAGGAGATCATCCAGGCGACGCGGGCGGTGGCCGCGGGGAGGGGCTGGCTGGATCCCGTCGTGGTGCCGCAGATCTTCGACGCCTACCGCTCGGACCCGCGCCAGAGGCGGACGACGGATACGGCCCCGGCCGCCGGATTGTCGCAGCGGGAACGCGAAGTGTTGTCCCTGATCGGCGCCGGCGCCACCAACACGGAGATAGCGGCCCGCCTGAACATCGCCGAAGGAACCGTGAAGACCCACATCGGCCGCATCTTCACCAAGCTCGACCTCAGAGACCGGGCCGCAGCCGTCATCTTCGCCCTCCGCCACGGCCTCACCGACTGACAGCGACAGCACCAACGACGACTACGATCGGCGATCGGGTGCAAGGTGGCAGACTTCCCTGCATGACCGGATCGGATCCCAAGGCGGACCTTCAGCGTTATCTGCAGGTCGGGCGTGACGCCCTGTTGTGGAAGATGGAGGGGCTCTCGGACTACGACATTCGTCGCCCGGTGACGCCGACCGGCACCAATCTGCTGGGACTGGTCAAGCATGTGGCCAGCATGGAGTTGATCTACTTCGGTGACACCTTCGGTCGGCCGTCCGGCGAAGTCATGCCCTGGTTCGCCGAGGGCGCCGAGCTCAACGCGGACATGTGGGCGACCGCCGACGAGTCACGCGACCAGATCACCGAGTTGTATCGCCGGGCGTGGACGCACTCCGATGCCACGATCGACGCGCTGGCGCTGGACGCGATCGGCCGGGTGCCGCACTGGTCGGCCGGGAAGA
This sequence comes from Actinocorallia sp. B10E7, assembly GCF_039871655.1. Lineage (NCBI taxonomy): Bacteria > Bacillati > Actinomycetota > Actinomycetes > Streptosporangiales > Thermomonosporaceae > Actinocorallia > Actinocorallia sp. B10E7. The sequence goes on along the minus strand of NZ_JBDPLZ010000008.1, from coordinate 68,495 downwards.
GCGAGGTGACGCTGCACCGGATCCTGGTGCACATGATCGCTGAGACCGACCGTCACGCCGGTCACGCCGACATCGTCCGGGAACTGATCGACGGGGCTGTGGGGGTGCGGGCCGGCAACGACAACATGGCGTCTGGCGACAAGGCCTGGTGGGAGGACTATCGGGATCGGCTCGAGCGCGTGGCGCGGGAAGCCGGCCGGGACCGAGCTTGACTTGATCATGAGTTGTCCCGAGGGGCCGCCGCGCGATGCGGTGAGGGAGACGAAGGCGCCGCTGGTGCTGAGCTGCTCGGGTGCCGGCCCGGCAGGGGCGTCGGAGAGGCGTTCTGCAAGCGACGAACTCGATGCTCAGAACGTCAGGCCCGGTCGTCCGTGTCGTTCTCGCCCGGCTCGGCCGCGGCCCGCCGCCGGTCGAGGATCACGGCGCCGGCGATGACGATGACGATGGCCAGGGCCGGGATGAACAGGGCGATGGCCTCGGTCGCGCTGTGGTCCGCCAGAATCATGCGCCCGACCTTAGGGGTAGTGGACGGTTTTGTCAGCGGTGACCTGCGAACCGTGGACCGACCTGTCCGGTACCGTGCCTGTCTCTCGGGCACGGTGTCGGCTGTTCTCGGCCGGAAGGTGGCGTATGAGTGTTCGTGGTGGCCTGCTCGTCGTGGGCCGGATGGGCGGGGCGGCTCTACTGGCCGCGGTCCTGGTCGCCGTGGTACCCGCGGCGGCTTACGCGCACGGGGTCAGCGGGACCGGTGAGAGCGTGCGGTCGTTCTTCTGGTCGGGGCTCTTCCACATGCTGGGCGGATGGGACCACCTGCTGTTCGTGGCCGGTGTGGTGCTGCTGGCCGGGACGGTGCGGCGCTCCGCGCAGATGATCTCCTTGTTCGCCCTCGGCCACAGCACCACGCTGATCGTGGCCACGCTGGCCGAATGGCGGCTCGACCCGCTCCTGGTGGACGTGGTCATCGTGTTGAGCCTGGTGTTCGTCGGCGTGGTCGGCCTGATCGGCCGACCGCGGGACTGGCGCTGGTTCGCGGCCTGCGTGGTCGGGTTCGGGCTGGTCCATGGTCTGGGCCTGTCGACGCGTCTGCAGGAGGCGGGTCTGCCGGAAGGCGTCTGGGACCGGCTGGCCCGCACGATCGTCTTCAACATCGGGGTGGAGGTCGGGCAGCTGCTGGCCCTGGGGCTGATGGTGTGGGTCGGCAGCGCGTGGAGCCGCCGTGTGCCCTGGGCCCACACCCGCAAGGCCGCGCACGGCGTCCTGGCCGCGATCGGGCTGGTCACCGCGGTGCTCTTGTCCTTCGGCGTCCTGGACGCCACCGAGGAGGAGGAAGAGCTCACCGCCTTCGGCGGCTGCCAGGTCCGGATCCGCACCGAGACCTATCCCGGTGCCGGGGAGCGCCCCGCGAAGGACTTCTACGAGCCGTCGCAGACCGTCCCGATGGAGGGCTTCGGCCGCATGCTCAGCGAGCATCTCGTCGTGGTGCACTACCGTCCGGATCTGCCGGCCGACCAACTGGCGGCGTTGCGCGCCTTCGTCACCGGCGATGAGCGGGTGGTGGCCGGGCCGGCCCCGGGGCAGCGTGAGGCGTTCAAGGCCGTCAACCTCTTCCAGACACTGCTGTGCGACGACTTCGACCTGGAGACGGCGCGCAGGTTCACCGACGACTGGCTGCCCGAGGCTCCCGAAGAAGGCCAATGACCGCATGCTCGGCGGGTACCGCTCGGCGGGTACCGCTCACACGGCACCCGCCGAGATCAAGCGTGCGGGCTCATGCCGCGGCCCGGACGGGTGCCGGTGCGAGCCGTCCTCTGCGCTCCATGGAGCTGAGAGCGACGGCCGACAGCAGTCCCAAGGCCAGCAGGAGAAGCCAGGGCAGGCCGGGTGCCCGCAGGCGGCGCGCGGCGTCCAACGCGGTGCCGGTGAGCAGGTTGGCGGCCAGGATGCCCAGTCCTGACAGCAGGTTGTAGACGCCGTAGTAGGTGCCGATCAGGCGGCCTCCGGACAGGGTGGCGATGGTGGCCATCTCGAAGGGGAAGACCATCATCGTCCCCGCGCTCAGCAGCGCCGCGCAGACCAGCAGGGCACCGATCTGAAGAACGCCGCCGGGCAGTCCGTCGACGAGGATCAAGGGCGTGAACGAGGCGCCCATGAGGGCCAGGCCCCGGGCCATGGCCCGGCCCGGGGTGTAGCGGGCCTTGCACCAGGCGGTGAGACGGATCTGGCCGGCGATGCCCAGCAGGGCGGTGATGGAGAACAGCGCGACCGTCCAGCCCTGGTCTCCGGTCAGGCGGCGCACCTCCAGCGGCAGCCCGAGGTAGATCTGGAACGACAGGGCGTAGGAGGCGATCATCGCGGCGGCGAAGAGCAGGAACGGCCGGTTGGTGAAGGCCTCGCGCCAGTCGGTCAGCACGGGCCGGTCCGTTCCGCTCTCCGCCCCGGACCGCGCGGGCAGGTAGCGGGCCTGCAGCACGGTCAGGAGCGCGAACACCGCCGCGGCGCTCAGGCACACCGCACGGAAGTCGGCTTGCAGCAGCAGGAGCCCGACGAGCGGTCCGGCCAGGATGCCGGCCTGGTAGAAGACGTTGAAGACGGCGAACGCCTCCACCCTGCGGGCGGCTTCGGCGTGGGCGAGGTAGGCGCGGGCCGCCGGGTTGAACAGGGCTCCGGCGAATCCGGTGAGCGCGGAGGCCGCGATCAGGGCGGGCACGGCGGTGGAGAAGGCGAACAGGCCGAAGCCGAGCACGCGCAGGCCGCAGCCGAGCATGATCATGGGTTTGTATCCGAGCCGGTCGGCGAGCGTGCCGCCGATGAGGAACAGGCCCTGCTGGCTGAAGTTGCGCACTCCCAGGATGAGGCCGACCAGCCAGACGGCCAGCCCGGCTCCGTTGGCCAGATGGTCGGCCAGGTACGGCATGAGCATGTAGAAGCCGAGGTTGATCCCGGCCTGGTTGACGAACAGCACCTGGGCCGGGCGGCTGAAGGAGGCGAGCGTGCTCTTCATCGCGTCCCCTCCGCGGCCCGGGGCAGCCAGGTGAGCGGATCGGCCGGAGTGCGGCAGAAGGTCCAGCGGGTCACCTCATGTTCGCCGGGGTGGGTGATTTCTTCAGGTGCGGTCGGGGCAGGCGTCCCCAGAAGACCGTTGTCGAGGCAGTAGTCGTCGTCGTAGACGGTGCTCCAGTACCGCCAGGGCCCATCGGGGAAGACGGCGGCGACGCGGGAGCCCGCGGGCATGCGGGAGGCGGCCCAGGAGGCCACCAGTGCCACGGCGCCCACACTCCAGCCTCCACTGATCAGCTGCGCGCCGGCCAGGCGGCGGCAGGCCCACACCGCTTCGGCCGGGCCGACCCAGTGCACCTCGTCGAACAGGTCGTAGGCGACGTTGCGGGGGTAGATGCTGGAGCCCAGCCCGCGCATCAGACGAGGGCGGGCCGGTTGCCCGAACAGAGTGGAACCGACCGAGTCCACCCCGACCAACCGCAGGTCGGGCAGGTACCGGCGCAGGGTTCGGCCGATGCCGGCGCTGTGCCCGCCGGTGCCCACCGCGCACACCAGGACGTCGATCCGGCGAAGCTGCTCCAGCAACTCCTCGGCCAGACCGGTGTAAGCGCCGACGTTGTCGGGATTGTTGTACTGGTCGGGGCAGTAGGCGCCGGGCAGCGCGGCCAGCAGCTCGGCCACCTTCCGCTGGCGGGCCTCCTGCCAACCGCCTGCGGGATGGGGTTCGGTGACCAGCTCCAGCCGCACTCCGTAGGCGCACAGCAGGCGCCGCAGCACCGGCTCCAGACCCGGGTCGCCCACCAGCACCACCGGGTGGGCGAACACATGGCCCGCCAGCGCCAGCCCCAGACCCAGGGTGCCGCTGGTCGACTCCACGATCGGCGCGCCGTCCGCCAGCTCTCCTCTCTCCCGGGCGCGGGTGACCATGTGAAGGGCGGGACGGTCCTTGATCCCGCCCGGGTTGCACCCCTCCAGCTTGGCCCAGAATCCCCGCTCCCCGGTGAGCAGGTCCGGGATCCGCAGCACTGGAGTGCGGCCTACCAGGCCCGACAGTCTCGGGCCGTTCTCATTGCCGCCGAGCGGTGCGGTCAGCGGGCTCACTGCGTTCTTCGTCGTCTCCATCACGGGCTCCCCCGAGGCACGGCTGAATACGCGCCGCGCGGCGGCACGTTGAATTCAGCGGAACGAAAAGTCGGCTTACGGGCACGCGCGGACGCCCGGCGGGAAGACCGCCGTCGCGGAGCACGCGCCAAGGGGCCGATTTACGTCCGGGAGACGCACAGACAGGCGGGAAGCATGGCTCCCCGCAGGTGATGGCGGATCCAGTAGCCCACGGGCAGATCATCCGCCGGTGGAGACCCGCGTCCGCCGTCGGCTGTTTCGCGGCCTGCCCACGACCGCAGGAGCAAGACCGCGGCGGCCATCATCGCGATCATCATGCCGAGCACCGAAGCGGTGCCGCCCTCCAGCCACCCCAGCGCACCGACGTCCGCGCATGAAGCGTGATGGTGCTCCTCGTGGTGATGCTCCTCCTCGTACATCATCGGGACGCCACGGAATTCCGCCAGGTCGAACTCGCAGCTCGAAGCCGCATCGCTGTTCTCGAGGTGGGCGGGCACGGACACGTCATGACCGCCGCTCTCGCCCACGGTGGACTCGTGCAGTCCGGGCAGGCAGGACACCATGTGCACGATGACGAACGCCGCCAGCAGAGCCAGACCGAGGCGCCCAAAGAGATCAACCCCTTGGGTGACGTGTCGACTACTGGCAGTCATGATTCGAGGTTAACAGGCATGATCGCGTGCATGCGGACCGGTCGGCATCGAGGGGGTCGGCACCTCGGCCCGGTTGTCCTATGTGCGCATATGCGCAATCCGCCTGGCTACGATGTCCGCATGGGCAGAAGCGGTGGTATGGCAGATGCGCATGGCTCGCAACAGGGCAGGGGAGGGGAGCGGCTGGAGGTGGCCGCCTCGGTCCTGGCCCTGCTGGCCGACCGCACCCGTCTGGCCCTGATGGAGCGGCTCGGCCGGGGTGAGGCCGATGTCGCCACTTTGACGGAGGCCGCGGGTGCGAGCCGGACGTCGGTGAGCCAGCACCTGGCCAAGCTGCGCCTGGCCGGTCTCGTCACCACGCGCAAGGACGGCCGCCACGTGGTCTACTCGCTGCGCCACGGTCATCTGCGCCGCCTGGTCGACGAGGCGCTGAACGTGGCCGACCACCAGATCGGCCTCCTGCCGCCCCACGACTGAGCCCTCTTTCCCCGGCCCGGGTCGTGCCCGCAGCATCATGTGCGTATATGCGCACATATTGGTTACCATGGGCTGGTCGTCTGGTGTCGATGGGGATGGGGCCGATGCTGTCCGTGCTGCGCAACCGCGCCTACCGCCATCTGTTCCTCGCCCAGGTCGTGGCTCTGGTCGGGACCGGCCTGGCGACGGTGGCGCTGTCCTTGCTGGCGTATGACCTCGCCGCAGGCGACGCGTCAGCGGTCCTGGGCACCGCCCTGGCGATCAAGATGATCGCCTACGTCGTCATCGCGCCGGTGGCGGGCGCCCTCGCCGACCGGATACCGGCCAGGGCGCTGATGGCCGCCATGGATCTCACACGCGCGGGAGCGGCGCTCGTACTGCCGTTCGTCAGCGAGGTCTGGCAGATCTACCTGACGGTGCTGCTGCTGCAGGCCGCGTCCGCCGCCTTCACCCCGACCTTCCAGGCCGCCATCCCCCGCGTCCTGCCCGACGAGCACGACTACACCCGGGCTCTGTCGATGTCGCGGCTCGCCTACGACCTGGAGAGCCTGCTCAGCCCCGTGCTCGCCGCGGTGCTGCTGAGCGCGGTCTCCTACGGCCGGCTGTTCACGGGGACCACCATCGGTTTCCTCGCCTCCGCCGCACTGGTGCTCTCCGCGGCGCTGCCCAAGCCCGCCCCGGCCGAGCGCACCAGGGGCGTCTACTCCCAGGCGGTCTTCGGATCGCGTCTGTTCTTCGCGACCCCGCGGCTTCGGGCACTGCTCGCCCTCGACCTGGCGGTCGCCGCCGCCGGGGCGATCGTCTTCGTGAACACCGTGGTCGTGGTCCGCGACCACTTCCACCGGCCCGCCGAAGCGGTCTCGCTGGCACTGGGCGCCTACGGAGCAGGGTCCATGATCGCGGCCCTCGTCCTGCCGCGCGTGCTGGCCGGGATCGACGACCGGACGGTCATGCTGCCGGCCGCTTTCGCACTGCCCGTCGTGCTGGCGGGCGGTGCGGCGCTCCTGTCCGCCGCGCCGGGATCCTGGTCCTGGGCGGCGCTGCTGGTGGTGTGGGCGCTGATCGGTACCGCCGGCAGCACCATCCTGGTCCCGGGCGGGCGGCTCATCCGCCGCTCGGCGGCCGACGCCGATCTGCCCGCTGTGTTCGCCGCCCGGTTCTCCCTCTCCCATGCCTGCTGGCTGCTGACCTATCCCCTGGCGGGCGGGCTCGGCGCGAGCGCCGGACTCGCCCTCACCGCGATCGTCCTGGCAGCCCTCGCGCTGGTCGCCGCGGTCGGAGCCGCGGTGCTGTGGCCCGCATACGATCCCGACCGGCTGGACCACGCACACCACGATCTGCCTCCCGAACACCCCCATCTCAAGGATGCCCGCCTCGCCGCAGGCACCTGGCGTCACGGCCACCATTACGTCATCGACCAGCACCACCGCACCTGGCCCCGTTCGGAGCCGAAGACCACGGCCGCAAACGCCGGCGTGTAGGCACCGGCCGTCCGAGGGCGAAAGAAGTTCATCGATGCAACGGCGTCGTTGATATGTTCGGCGAGTGAGCAGGCAGCAAGCGGGAACGGCCCGAGAACGAGTACTGGCCGCCGCGTTGGACCTGTTCGCACGGCATGGTGTCAGCGGCACCTCGCTGCAGATGATCGCTGATGAGATCGGCGTCACCAAAGCCGCCGTTTACCACCAGTTCCGCACCAAGGACGAGATCGTTCAAGCGGTCATCGCCCCTGCCCTGGACCGGTTGTTCCACATCATCGAGACAGCCGAGCGTCGGCAGAGCGGTTCCGAACGCTCCGAGGCCACTCTGGCGGGCCTCGTCGATCTCGTCGTGGACAACCGCCACCTCATGGCCATCATGCAGTCCGACCCCACCATCCTCCACCTCCTGCGCGACAGTTCCGCCATGCAGGATCTGGAGCGGCACATCAGCTTCCTGCTCGTCGGTCCCGAACCCGACGACGAACTCCTCGTCAGCACCCTCATGGTCAGCGGCGGCCTGATCATCGCCGCCACCGACCCCCGCACAGCCGATTTCGATGACGATCGCCTGCGCCACAACCTGCTCGGTGCCGCCCGCCGCCTACTCCGCCTTGGGAAATCCGCCTGAGCGTCGCTCTCCCGCCGTCGCCTCCCACGAATCCGATCGCTTCGGTTCCCGGCGCGAGCACGATCGCGCCGGCTCCTGCCCCACCTCGGCCGATGCCGAGCGGAATCCGCTCCGCGAATAAACGTTACCTCTCCGTAACCTACCGGCGGGTTACTTGGCGAGTGGATCTCGGACTAGCCTCCGACCGAATAGCCGATCGGCTATGTAAAGCGGAGGAGACGAGAGTTGAAGGCTTTCCGGTCTGGTTCGGTGTCCCTCGGCCGGGCGTTGCCCGCCGGCCTGGCCGTGGCCGTAGTCCTGGCCGTCGTCCCGGGATCCGCCGCATCCGGCCGTGAGGTGTCCCGCGGCGTGGCGATCCCGGCCTTCTACGACCCGCCGAAGCGCCTGCCCGCCGAGAACGGCGCCCTGATCCGGACCGGGCCCCTCCCGCTCGCACTCACCCTCTCCGACGTCGACGAACCGCTGCCCGGCAGGGCCACCCGTCTGATGTACAAGTCCACTGATGCCAACGGCCGGCCGGTCGCCGTCACCGGCGCCTACATCGAACCGACCAGGAAGTGGAAGGGCCGCGGGCCTCGCCCGCTGGTCGCGATGGCGTCGGGCACGATGGGGCAGGGCGACCAGTGCGCGCCCTCGCTGGCCCTGGAGAACCCGGTGGTCATCAGCTCCAAGACCGTCTCCTTCGGGTACGAGAGCCTGGCGATCTACCGCCTCCTCGACCGAGGCGCCGCCGTCGTGCTCACCGACTACGTCGGACTGGGCGCCACCGACCGCCTCCACACCTACGCCGAACGCTTCGACCAGGCGCACGCGCTGCTGGACGCCGTCCGGGCCGCTTTCCGCCTGCCCCGCACGTCGCTCAGCCACAGGTCCCGCATCGGCCTGTACGGGTACAGCCAGGGCGGCGGCGCCAGCGCGGCCGCGGCCGAACTCCAGCCCCGCTACGCTCCCGAACTCCGCCTCGCCGGCACCTACGCGGGCGCCCCTCCGGCCGACCTCACCCAGGTCATCAAGGGCATCGACGGCAGCGCCCTGGCCGGAGCCCTGGGCTGGTCCATCAACGGACTCGCGCGGAACTACCCCGCCATCAGGAAGGTCATCGCCGCCAACACCACCGCCAAGGGCCGTGCCGCGCTCAAGGACCTGTCCACCATGTGCGTCGGCGACGCCATCTTCCGCTACGCCTTCTCTGAAAGCAGGCAGTGGACCACCGGCGGAAGGCCGCTCCTGGAGGTCATCTCCGCCAGCCCCGCCTCGAAGAAGGTCCTCGCCAGAGAGCGGCTCGGCACGCTCAGGCCGGCCGGCCCCGTCCGCGTCGCCACCGGTGTGCTGGACGACATCGTGCCGCACCGCCAGGCGCGCCGCCTGGCCGTGGACTGGTGCGCCAAGGGCGCCAAGCTCACCTACCGGCCCGTCAAGCTGTCCAACCTCGGGGACAAACTCCTCACCAACCACTTCGCCCCGCTGCTCACCGACCAGGCCGACGCCATCTCCTGGCTCACCGACCGCCTCAACGGCAAGCCCGCGACCTCGAACTGCTCGACGCTGTCTCCCCGGCCGTGACCCGACCGAGGCCTCTGGAGCCCGCCCCACTTGTTAGGAGCTTCATGTCCGCCATCAGCCGCCGTTCCATGCTCGCCGGCGCCGCAGGAGCCACCGGACTGACCGTCCTCGGAACATCGTCGAGGGCGTCCGCGTCCAGGCGGCGCCGGGTGCCGGTGACGCGCGAGGAGCACCGCGTCGTCATCGTCGGCTCGGGTTTCGGCGGGGGTGTGACGGCTCTGCGGTTCGCGCAGGCCGGGATCCCGTCCCTGGTCCTGGAGCGGGGGGTCCGGTGGCCCACCGGGCCGAACGCCGAGACGTTCCCGCACGCCTCGTCCCCGGACAAGCGGATGTTCTGGCTGGGCTCGCCCGTCTCGATCTTCGGGATCCCCGTCCCCGGATTCGAAGCGCCCTACACCGGGCTGCTGGAGCAGGTGTCGGGCAATGGGATGGACATCATCTGCGCCTCGGGCGTCGGCGGCGGCTCCCTGGTCTACCAGGGCATGACCCTCCAACCCTCCGAGGACGTCTTCAACGCCACCATGCCCCAGGGCCTGGACTACGCCCGCATGAACAGCGAGTACTACCCGCGCGTCGCGCGCATGCTGCGGCTGCAGACCGCCCCGGACGAGCTGGTCAACAGCAAGACCTACAAGCCGGCGCGGATCTTCGCCCGCAACGTCGGACTCTCCGGCTACGACCTGTCGAAGATCCCCATGCCGATCGACTGGTCCTTCGCGCTGCGCGAACTCAACGGCGAGATGAAGCCGTCCTACACCAACGGCGACTGCGCCATGGGCGTCAACAACGGCGGCAAGCACTCGGTCGACGTCACCTACATCGCCGCCGCGGAGGCCACCGGCCTGGTCACCGTCGCCACCCGGCACAACGTCACCGACGTGGCCATGGCCAAGGACGGCCGCTGGCAGGTCCATGTCGACCACATCAGCACCGACGGGACCGTGCTCGCGCAGAAGATCATCACCGCCAAGGCCCTCGTCATGGCCGCCGGCCAGGCCGGCACCACCCGGCTGCTGATGCGCGCCGCCGCCAAAGACCAGATCCCCGACATGCCCGACGGGCTGGGCACGGGCTGGGGCTCCAACGGCGACCGCATCTACCTGTGGACGAATCTCGCCGACGACTTCGGCGCCCCCCAGGGCGGACCGGTCGTCTACGGCAGCAAGGACTGGGCCGACCCCGCCACCGCCAACACCATCATCCAGGCGTCTCTCCCCCCATCACCCAACCTCCGCTCCACCATGCTCGTCGGCTACGGCGTCAGCTCCGACCGCGGCCACTTCCTCTACGACTCCGCCAAGGACGACGCCGTCCTGCAATGGCCCAAGAACGGCGACAACACGCTGTTCAAAAAGATCGACGCACGCGCCAAGAAGATCGCCGGCCCGCTGTCCCACCTCCTGGACACCACCGCCGTCTACCCCTCCACCTGGCACCCCCTCGGCGGCGCCTCCATGGAAGTGGTCTGCGACCTCGCCGGCCGCGTCCAAGGCCACCGCGGCCTCTACGTCCTGGACGGCGCCCTGGTGCCCGGCACCACCGCCGCCTGCAACCCGTCCATGACGATCGCCGCGATCGCCGAACGCGCCACCGACGAACTGATCGCTCAAGACGCCGGAACGGTGTTCTGACCCCGTCGCTTCCGTGCGGGGATCCGGCGGTCGTCTCTGGAGGACGCGTGCAAGAGCGAGGACTGCTGTTCGTGGGGGGCGAGTGGGTCGCGCCGAGCACGAACCGCGTGATCGAGGTCGTCTCCCCTCACAGCGAGCAGGTCATCGCCCGTATCGCAGCGCCCGCCGCCGAGGACGTGGACCGGGCGGTGGACGCCGCCCGCAAGGCGTTCGAGGAAGGCCCCTGGCCCCGCCTCGCCCCTTCTGAGCGGGTAGCGGCCGTCCGAAGGCTCTCGGAGTCGTACGAACCGCTCCGCGAGGAGGCCGCTCGGCTGATCACCGCGGAGATGGGCGCCCCCATCACCTTCTCCAGGTCGACGCAGGCCCATCTGCCGTGGGCCATGATGCGCGCCTTCGCCGACATCGCCGTGGGTTTTCCGTGGGAGGAGAACCGGCCCGGGTTCTTCGGCAGGGACGTCATCGTCCAAAGAGAGCCGCTCGGAGTGGTCTCCGCGATCGTCCCGTGGAGCATGCCGCTCCTCCTGGCCGTCATGAAACTGGTACCGGCCCTGCTGGCCGGCTGCCCCGTCGTACTCAAGCCCTCCTCCCGGACACCGCTGGACGCCTACCTGCTGGCCGAGCTGCTGGAGCAGGCCGACCTTCCTCCCGGACTGGTCAGCGTGCTGCCGGGCGGCCGGGAGCTCGGCCGGTACCTGGTGTCGCACTTCGGAGTGGACAAAGTGTCCTTCACCGGATCCGCCGATGCGGGCTGGCAGGTCGCCGCAGCGTGCGGGGCGGCTTTCAAACCGGTCGGCCTCGAGCTCGGCGGCAAGTCCGCGGCCGTGGTACTCGACGACGCCGACCCTGCTGCCGTGGCCGCCGGCATCAGGGCCTCCGGCTTGGCGAACGGCGGCCAGACGTGCGTCGCCCAGACACGGATCCTCGTTCCCCGGAACCGGTACGGAACGTTCGTCGACGCCCTGGCCTCGATGGTCGCCTCGCTCACGGTGGGAGATCCGTATGATCCTGCGACCGAGGTCGGTCCCCTGGCCTCCCGGCAGCAGCAGGAACGGGTCCGAGGCCATATCGAGCGGGGACGGGAAGAGGGCGCCCGCCTCATCACCGGCGGCACCGACCTGCCCGACGGCATCGACCGCGGATGGTACGTCCGCCCCACCCTGTTCACCGACGTCGACAGCGAGATGCGCATCGCCCAGGAGGAGGTCTTCGGCCCGGTCCTCACCGTGATCCCCTACCGGGACGAGGAAGAGGCCATCCGCATCGCCGACGACACGCCCTACGGGCTCTCGGGTTCGGTCTGGACCCCCGACCTCGACCGGGGCCTGGCCGTCGCCCGCCGGGTTCGCAGCGGAACCTTCGGCATCAACCAGGCCTACAACATGGACCCGGCCGCGCCGTTCGGCGGAGTCAAGGACAGCGGCATGGGACGGGAACTCGGCAAAGAGGGCATCGAAGGGTACCTCGAGGTGAAATCCATCTCGATAGCGTTGCCATAACCCTGACCGCCACCAACCGACACACCGCCACAAACGGCCTAAGCAGGCTGATGTCTCATTCGGTTTGGCAAGTTCCGTATCCGGTGTCACCTCGGGACCGGCCAGACGAAGCCGGTTATCGGCCATCGGCCACGTGACCGGAGGGCCTCCTCGTTCGCCGGTCAGCGGCGGGCGGCGCGCAGGAGCAGCAGGCCCGAGGCCAGCACCGCCGCGGCCGTCGCGCCGTGGATGCCGAACGCCGCCGCCGTCGACCCGTGGTGGGCGAGGACCGTCAGCATGTCCCCGGCGGGGATCGCCGCGAACGCGAGCATCACCCAGCCGAGTGCCTCGCGCTTGCCTGCGGCCAGCAGCGCGAAGACGGTGAGGCCGGCGCCGAGGTCGCGGACGCCCTTGATGTTCAGCCACGCGGCCTCGTCGCCGGTAGGCCAGGCCGGAAGGCCGAAGCCCAGCGCGCTGCCCACCGGGTCGAGGAGGAAGCCGAGCCCGACGTAGGTGATGCCGACTCCGGTGAGGGCGGCGATGGCGGTGCCGGCGCGGGAGGTGCGGACGTCCTCGCGGAGCCGCCTCATCCGTGTCGCGTGGCGGCGTCCCCCGTAGAGCCGCCAGATCGCGCGGGCCGGGGCGGGCAGCCCGGCGAGGAACTCGGCGCGTTCCTGCGGGGTCGCGTCCTCCAGGACGACGCCGAGGAGCGTCAGGATCTTGGACTTGGGGGTGTGCTGGGCGAAGTGCTCGCCCTGGGTGCTCCATTCGGCCTCGGTGAGGTGGTGTTCGGCGAGCGGCAGCAGGTGCGCCTCCTCGTCGTCCAGGTGCTCGATCAGGACGGTGCGGTGCTCGGTGAGCGCGGCGACCAGGGCGTCGCGGCCGGCGGCGTCGGCCGACCGCGTCCACGGGCCGATGAGGCCGCGGATCCGCTCGATGGTCGCGGCGACCTTCTCGTGCTGGGCCTCCATGCGCAGGACGACGTCGGCGTCCAGGTCCACCCGCGACAGCAGCAGCGGCCAGATCAGTTCGTCCTCGCCGTGGTGGTGGTTGCGCAGGCCGAGCAGGTAGTCCGACAGGTGCGAGGCGAGCACGCGGGCGCGGCGGCGGTCACCGGGCCGGGCCGCGCCGATCATCTCGGCCAGCAGGCGCGACTCGCGGCGGAGGCCGCGGTGGATGACGACCATGGAGTGGGTGAACGGGCGGGCGGCGCGGATCGTGTCGGTGTTCATGTCGTTCATGTCTCCACGTTGCTCCGGGCGTCATGGAGCCGACTTGGAGCGCGACTTGGAGATCGAGGAGGACATTACGATGAGGCCGCGATGGTGCGAATTCGGGTGTTCGGGGCGTTCGAGGGCGAGGTGTCGGGCGCGCGGGTGGCGCTGGGCGGGCCGAGGCAGCGGGCCGTGCTGGCACTGCTGGTCGCCGCGCACGGCCGGGTCGTCTCGGTGGACCGCATGATCGAGGACCTGTGGCACGGCGAGCCCCCCGCCCGGGCCGTCACCTCCCTGCAGGCCTACATCTCCAACCTGCGCAGGCTGCTGGAGCCCGAGCGCCCACCGCGAGCCCCGGCGCGGGTACTCGTCTCCGCCGCGCCCGGCTACGCGCTGCGCCTCCCCGACGACGCCGTGGACGCCTGGCACTTCGGCGCGCTCGTCCGGGATCCCGAACGGCCGGCGGAGGCCTTGGCGCTGTGGCGCGGTCCGGCGTTCGAGGAGTTCGCCGACGAGCCGTGGGCGCAGGCCGAGATCAGCCGCCTGAACGAACTGCGTCTGGCCGCCCGCGAGCAGCACGTCGCAGCCCTGCTGCGCGCGGGTGACGCCACCGGGGCCGTGCCCGAGGCCGAACTCCTCACCGACGACGAGCCGCTCCGCGAGGAGGGCTGGCGCATGCTGGCGCTGGCACTGTGGAACTCAGGCCGACAAGCCGACGCCCTCGCCGCCCTCCGCAAGGCCCGCGCCACGCTCGTCGACGAACTCGGCCTCGATCCGGGCCCCGCGCTGACCGACCTGGAGACGGCGATCCTCCAACAGCGCACCGACGTCTTCGGACACCCCTCGCCCCTCTCCTTGCCGGACCCCGCACCCGTCCCCGACCGCGAACTCTTCCTGGGCCGCGACGACGAGCTGGCCGCGCTGACCGGACTGGCGGGCAAGGGCGGAGGTCTGCGCGTGGCACTCGTCACCGGCGAGGCCGGACTGGGCAAGACCGCGCTGCTGACCCGCCTGGCCGACGTCCTGGAGCGGAACGGCTGGCTCGTCACGGCCGGCCGCTGCCCGGAGAGCGAGAGCGCGCCCCCGGCATGGGCGTGGACGGAGGCCCTCACCGCCCTCGCCCGGCACGTCCCGGCCCCCGAGGAGACCGCGCCGCTGCTGCGGGACACGTCCGCCGTCGAACCCCGCGACACCACGGCCGGCCGGTTCCGTCTCCACCGGGCCGTCTGGAACTGGCTGAACGACGCGGCCCGGCGACGCCCCCTGGCCGTCATACTCGACGACCTGCACTGGGCCGACGCCGAGACCCTCGCGCTGCTGGCCGCCCTCTCCGGCGACGCGCCCCTGCTTCTGGTCGTCGCGTTCCGGGCCGACGAGATCGGCGCGCGCTTCACCGACACGCTGGCCGTCCTGGCCCGCCGTTCCCCGCTGCGCCTTCCCCTGCGCGGGCTGCCCGAGCCGGCGGTCGCCCGGCTCATCGCCGCCGAATGCGACACCGGCGTGGACGCCGCGACGGTCACCGCGCTCGCAGAACGCACCGGCGGCAACCCCTTCTACGTCCGGGAGAGCGCGAGGCTGCTCAGCAGCGAGGGCGCGCTCGTGGCGACCTCGGAGGTCCCCGAAGGCGTGCGTGACGTGCTGCGCCGCCGTCTCGCACGCCTGCCCGAGCCCGCCGTCGCCGTTCTGCGCCTGGCCGCGCTCGCAGGCCGCGAGGCGGACGTGGACACACTCGTCATGGTGGCCGACACCGACGAGAACGGGGTGCTGGACGCACTCGACGCCGGGCTCGTCGCCGGACTGCTCAGCGAGCGGACGCCGGGCAGGATCCGGTTCACGCACGCGCTCGTCCGGGACACGATGATCGCCGACCTCAGCGCACTGCGCCGTACTCGCATGCACGCGAGGCTGGCCACGGCCCTGGAACGCCTCACCCCCGACGACGCGCCCGCGCTGGCGTACCACTTCCACCGCGCCGCCTCCGCCGCGACCGCCGCCAAGGCCATCGAGTACGCCGTCCGGGCCGCCGACCTGGCCGAGAACCGCTACGCGCACGAAACGGCCGTCGAACTGCTCACCCAGGCCCTGGAGTCCTTCGAACGACTCCCGGACCGGGACGACGCCGTCCGCATCGACCTGCTGGGCCGCCTGCTCCGCGCCCAGGCGCGCTCGGGCGCGGTCCAAGACGCCCGCGCCACCCGCCGGCTCGCCGTCGATCTGGCAGAGGAGGCCGAGCGCGACGACCTGCTGCTGGCCGCCTTCACCGCGTGGACCGAACCCGCCCCCTGGCAGCTTCGCCCCTACGGAGTCGTCGACCATCACCTCGTCGGACTGCTCTCCCGCCTCCTGGAACGCGACGACCTCGTTCCGGACGTTCGGTGCCGCCTTCTCGACGCCTACGCCGCCGAACTGTCAGGCACCGGCGACGCGCGCGCAAGAGCCGCCGCCGAAGAGGCCGTGGAAATCGCGCGGAGCCTGGGCGACCCGAAACTGCGCGTGCTGACGCTCTTCACGCTCTGCCGTGAGCACGACCACAGCGAGACCGACCATCAGACGGAGCACGCCCACGAGCTGCGCGCCCTGGGCACAGAACACGACATCCCCGCCGCTTCGTGGTCGGGCACGTTCAACCTCGCCGGAGCCGCCGCGCGGAGGCAACGCGCCGACGAGGCACGCGCCCTGGTCTCCGAGGCGGCGGAACTGGCCCACCACTACCGGATGCCCGAAGCGACCACCGTCTGCGAGATCGCCCGAGCCGCCCTCGCCCACACCGAAGGACGTCTGGACGACGCGGAACGCCACTACACCGTGGCGACCAGGGCGATGGCCGAGCAGGGTTCCCTGCACACCGTCGGATTCAGCCTGCTCACGCGCGCGACTCTGGCGGTGTCGCGCGGCACGCTGGCCGACTTCACGGCCGAGATCGCGACCGTCCCGCCCGAACTGCTCCCCGTGATCGCCGAAGTCTTCGCCGCCGCGAACGCCGCCGCGGGCCGACTCGACGAGGCACGCCGTCTCCACGAGTCCGCCGCACCGATCCAACCGGACTTCTTGTTCACGATGTTCTGCACCTTCCGCGCCATGGCCGTGATCGCGTTGGGCGACGAACGGGAGGCCGCAGAACTGTACGAGGCGCTGCTGCCCCACCGTGACGGTCCGCCCGCCGGGTTGGAGAGCCTGGCGGTCGCCATGCAGCCTCCCGCCCTCACCCTGGGCGAACTCGCCCGCCTCCTCGGAAGGGACCCGGCCCCGCACTTCCAGCGCGCCACCGAGATCGCCGCCTTGTGGAACGCACCCCACTGGACACCCGCCGCCTGACCGCGATCTCACGTGGTCCGGCCGGGACCGTCGCCGAAGGAATGTGAAATCGCCTTGACTGCTTCCGGTGGCATTGCGGGTTCGGAACACGGGGGCGCACTCGCCGGAAGGAGACGGCCGGTGCTTTCAGTGCGCGCGGTGCACGGAATACTCGACCAGAAGTGAAATTGTCACCGCGTATTGGGTCCACATGAACACCCGGTAAGGAAGCCTGTCCGTCACGGCCGAACCGCCGCCCGGCGCGAGCGCGGCGAGGATCGCCGCCCCGCCCAGCATGAGGAACGCCGGAAAGGTCGTCGCGGTCAGTTCCCAGGCCAGGGAGGCGGCCAGGAAAGATCCGGCGACGAGCAGGGCCGAAGCCGCCCCGACGAGCCCCGCCCGACGCCGGCCGAACACCACCGCCAGCGTTCTGCGGCCGGCCTCCGCGTCGCCGGCGATGTCCGAGTAGTCCTTGGTGAGCGCGCCGACTCCGCCCATCCAGGCCGACAGCGCCAGGATGACGACCGCCGGTTCGAGGAGGCCGTGCGCGCCGTCGCCCAGCTGGTACCCGGCCGCGACCGTGGCCGCGCCTCCGGCCAGCGCTGTCGCGGCGGCCCCGGCGCTGGTCCGCTTCAGCGCGACGCCGGGCGCCGAGTAGAGGTATCCGAGCACGAGCACCACGACCACCAGGGCGAGGAACGTCCCGTCCAGGAAGGCGCCGCCGGCCAGCGCCACGGCCGCGAGCCCGGCGCACCAGCGCAGCGCCGCCGCCGGCGGCAGGGCCCCGGACGCGATCGGCCGGTCCTTGTGGTTGCGCCGGTCCTCGCTGACGTCGGCGATGCCGTTGAACACATAGATTCCGACCATCGCGCAGGACCAGGACAGGCAGCCGACCAAGACCTCGACGGGGGAGACCGTGCCCGGGCCGCTGACCGCGGCGCCTGTCAGGAACCGCAGGAGGAAGATCAGTTGTACCGAGGGCCTCGCCTCGATCAGGCAGCGGCCGAACGCACGGGAGAGGGACGAGGCGGGCCGGTGCGCCGAATCGGCGGAGAGCATCGATCCTCCGTGCATATTCGAGTTTTCAAATATGGATACCGGAAGGCACAGCCCGAGGTAACCCGGGAAGAGGGCGCTACAACCGAAGTTGTAGCGCCTTCAACCCTTCGATGAGAAGGGGTGGAGGCTCCTGCCGGAAGTCATATCGCCTGGCTAGAGTTTTCCTGAATTGGCTCTCGACGGAAGGAACCCTGCATGGACAGCGCCTTGCTGGGACGCCTGGACAAGATAATCGACGATTCGGCCTATGTTCGTCATTCTTTCACCGAGACGCTCGTCTCCGGATCCGTCTCCCGCGACCAGCTCAGGAGCTGGGCCATTCAGAAATACCACCAGACTTTTCTGCAGAACTGCGGATTCTCCGCCATCCACGCCCGGGCCATGCACCACGAGGACGTGCGGCAGTGGGAGATGGAGCAGCTCATCGCCGAAGAGACCGATATCCGGGACGGCAGCGACTCCCACTACAACCTGATGAAGCGGTTCGCGATCGCGATGGGCGCGGACGAGGATCTGGACGGCGTCGGCCCGGCGCCCGAGGTGCTGGAGTTCATCGACTACCTCGTGGGCACCTGCCTCGACGAGCACTTCGTCTACGGGCTTCTGGCGTTCTACGTCAACGAACGCCAGACTCCCGCCGCGGCCCAGCGCATGTACGACTACCTGACCAAGGAGATGGGCGTCTCCCGCAAGGACGCCGAATGGTTCCTCGTCCACGGAGAGGTCGACGTGTACCACGCCCGTGAGGCTCGCGTCCTGATCGAGAAGTACGCCGACGACGCGCCGGGGTTCGAGACCAGGGCCGAGGAGATCGTGCGCGACGGCTGCGCCCACTGGCGCAGGCTGCAGGACTTCTACTTCTCGAAGATCTCCGCCTGATGGCCGGGCAGACCTTCGCCCAGCGCATTCTCGGTGCCAAGGCGGGCCGCCCCGTCCGTCCGGGCGAGGTGGTGGACGTCCCGGTCGACGTCGCCCTCACCCACGAGGTGCTCGGCCCGCCGACCTTCGCGATGTTCGAGGAGCTCGGGGTGCCGGTCTGGGACCCCGACAAGGTCTTCGTGACCATCGACCATTTCGTGCCCGCCGCCACCGCCGCCCAGGCGAACAACAACCGGGTCACCGAGGAGATCGTGCGCCGGCACGGGATCACGCACACGGCGTTCTACGACGGGCCGAGCCACCAGACGCTCGCGGAGTCGGGGATGGTGGCACCGGGCATGGTGGTCGTCGGCACCGACTCCCACACCTGCACGGCGGGGGCCCTGGGGGCCTTCGCCACCGGGATCGGATCGACGGAGATGGTCGGGGTGCTGGCCACGGGGCGGATCTGGTTCCGGGTGCCGGAGGCGGGCCTGGTGGAGTTGACCGGGCGGCTGCGTCCCGGGACCTCGGCCAAGGACATCGTGCTGCACCTCCTGGGCGGCCTCGGCGTGGCGGGATGCCGGTACGAGTCGATCGAGTACGGCGGCCCGGGTCTGCGGGAGCTGCCCATGGACGAGCGGATCGTGCTGGCCAACATGGCCGTCGAACTCGGCGCCAAGGTCGGCCTGCTGGAGACCGACGGGAGGACCGCCGACTTCCTGAGCTCGGCTCCGCGGACGGAGTACCGGGTGGAGTCCGACGCGCCCTACATCCGGCGTATCGCGATCGACCTGAGCGAGCTCGAACCGATGTGCGCCAAGCCGCACAGCGTCGACAACGTGGCGCCGGTCAGGGAGGTCGCCGGAAAGGTCCCGATCCACCAGGCTTTCATCGGCTCCTGTACCGGCGGACGGCTGTCGGACTACCGGGTGGCCGCGGACGTCCTCGAGGGGCACCGGGTACACGACGGCGTCAGACTCATCGTGACTCCGGCGTCCAAGGTCGTCTACCGGCAGATGCTCCTCGAAGGGCTGGTGGAGCGGCTGTCCGCGGCGGGAGCCATGGTCATGGCCCCCAGTTGCGGACCGTGCGCCGGGCTCCAGGGGGGTGTGCTCGCGGACGGCGAGAACGTCATCAGCGCCAGCAACCGCAACTTCGTCGGGCGCATGGGCAATCCCGGCGCCAACGTCTACCTCGCCTCGCCGGCGACCGTGGCGGCCAGCGCGGTCACCGGGACGATCACCGACCCCAGGGACATGATGTGAAAATCGGGATCCACGGACGCTGCTGGGTGCTGGGTGACAACATCGACACCGACACGTTGTTCCCCGGAAGGTTCATGACCCTTTCGGGGGCCACAGCCGAGGGCGCCCTGCGCGGCCTCGCGGCGCGGTATCCGGAGCTGGCCGCGCGTTT
This sequence comes from Actinocorallia sp. B10E7, assembly GCF_039871655.1. Classification (NCBI taxonomy): domain Bacteria; kingdom Bacillati; phylum Actinomycetota; class Actinomycetes; order Streptosporangiales; family Thermomonosporaceae; genus Actinocorallia; species Actinocorallia sp. B10E7. The sequence continues at coordinate 48,624 of NZ_JBDPLZ010000008.1, read as the reverse complement.
CCAGAAAGGCGACGCCATCGTCGCGGGCGACAACTTCGGGTGCGGGTCGAGCCGAGAGTACGCCGCCACCGCCATCCGCGACCTCGGCGTACCGGTGGTGATCGCGCGGAGTTTCGCCCGCATCTTCTACCGCAACGCCTTCAACGTGGGCCTCCCGATCCTGGAGTACACCGGGGAGGCGCCGCTCCCGCAGGACGGCCCCCTGGAGGTCGACCTGGCGACGGGCGCCATCACCCATGCGGCCTCGGGCGAGGTCTTCGCGGGCACGCCGGTCGACCCCTACCTGCTGGAACTGCTGAGTGAGGGCGGGCTGCTGCCCCGGCTGCGCCGGCAACTGAACCGCCGATAGCGAGGTGCCCTGGGCGCCTGCCCAGGGCACCTCGCCGCGTGTGCCTCACAAGGACCGTGTGCCTCAGGAGGACGACGCCATCCGGCGCAGTCCCAGGTACGCGGTGCAGGCGAGCAGCAGGCTCACCCCGAGCAGGGCGTAGATCCCCGGCGCGACACCGTCCCAGGCGATCCGCCCGGACAGCCCCTCACGCGCCATGCCGAGCACAGGGGTCAGCGGATTCACCCCGGTCACCGCGCGCAGCCAGCCCGACTGCAGTTCGGCGGGCACCTGGCCGGTCGACATCAGGCCGGTCGCGAAGATCCCCAGCGTGACGAGGCCGATCGCCTGGGCCGACCGCATCCAGTACATCAGGGTGAGGCTCCACAGCCCCGACCAGGTCGCCAGGCCGACCGCGGCGAGCACGAGCAGGCCGAGCGCGCCGGGTCCGCCGGGGAGGTCGAGCCCGCACGGCACCGCGACGGCGAGGATCACCGCCACCTGCAGCAGCGCCCGGCCGACGGAGCCGAGCACCTCGCCGGTGACCAGCATGCCGCGGGAGCCCGGGGCCAGCAGCATCCGGTCCATGAAGCCTCCCGCCAGATCCCGCTGGACGTTGAACGCCGAGCCGAGCCCCACGAACAGCGCGCCCATCGCCACCGCGAACGGGGTGGTCCAGGTGACGGCGTCCACGGGCGGGAAGCCGGGCGCCCGGGTGACCTCGTTGAAGGCTCCGGCGAACACGACGAGCACCAGCACCGGCAGCGCGATCACGGTGACGGCGTTCCCGCGGATCCGCACGATGTTCTTGAGGTTGCGCGCCGCCACGAGCAGGGCGACCTGGAACGGTTCGAGGGTCATGGTTCGCCTCCGGTGGTGCGGTACAGGGCGGACAGCGCCCAGGCCACGGTCAGCACGCCGAGGCCGAGGGCGGTTCCGGCGGCCTTCGCCAGGTCGCCGGCGCGCAGCCCGTCCGCCAGCCAGGTGAACGGGCTGTACTGGGCGACCGCGCCGAACCATCCCTGCATGTATCCGGCGGGGAAGAAGGCCGAGCTGACGAACAGGCAGAGGAACAGCAGCCCGAACAGGCTGATCATGATCTCCCCGGTGCCCGCCTTGAGGCCGAGCGCGATGGTGAGCCCGGCCATGGCGACCGCGAGCAGCGGGGCCGTGCAGACGACCGCCTCGGCGCCGTTCGTCTCGGCGCCCAGCGCGCCGAAGACCAGCACGAAGAGCGATCCCTGAAGGAGGCCCTGGAGCGCGGCGGCCGCGAGGGGGCCGACCAGGATCATCGCCCTCGGCATCGGGGTCAGGGCCATGCGGCTCAGGAACCCTCCGGTCAGGTCGGAGGTCACGGCGGTGCCGGCGGCGACCCCCGCGTAGAGTCCTCCGACGATCACCGCGGCGGGCAGGATGAAGGACAGGTAGGACGCGCCTTCCGGCAGCCCGAGCAGCACACCGGCCCGGCCGTAGTTGGCGGTGAACACCGCCGCGATGAGCAGCGGGAACAGCAGCCCCGGAAGCCAGGCACCGGGCTGCCGCGCCATCCCGGCCACCGACCGGCGCACCAGGAGCGCGGTCACGTGCCGCTCTCCGCGGTGAGCGCGCCTTCGAGCCGTCCGCCGGTGGCCTCGGCGAAGACGTCGTCGAGGCTCGGCGGCTCGACCTGCAGCCGGTCCACGGTGATCGCCGCCTCGTCCAGGGCACGGACGACGGCCGCGGTCTCCGCGGTCCCGCCGGGCAGCGCGATGGCGATCTCGTCGTCTGAGCGGGCGCGGGCCGGGCCGAACCCGGCGAGGATCTCCGCCGTCCGGGCTCGGACGCGCTCCTCCACCCCGACGACCAGCGTCGGCGCGTCCACCTCGGCCTTGAGCCTGTCGACCGCGCCGGACCGCGCGATCCGCCCTTGGACGAGGATGGCGACGTCGCGGCAGAGCCGGTCGGCCTCTTCGAGGTACTGGGTGGTGAGCATGACCGTCGTGCCCTCGTCGCGCAGTGCGCGGATCTCGTCCCAGACGGCGAGCCTGCTGGTCGGGTCGATGCCGGTGGTGGGCTCGTCGAGGAAGAGGACCTTCGGCCGGTGCAGCAGGGACAGCGCCAGGTCCAGCCTGCGCCGGGTGCCTCCCGAGTAGGTCGACACCCGGTCGCCGGCCACCCCGTCGAGCCCGAAGCGGCTCAGCAGTTCGCCGGTCCGGCGTCTCGCCTCGGCTTTGCCCAGGCCGTGCAGGGCGGCCTGCAGCCGCATCAGCTCCACGCCGGTCATCAGCTGGTCCACCGAGGTCTCCTGCAGCACCCCGCCGATCACCTTGCGGACCTCGCGGGGCCGGGACGCCACGTCGATCCCGGCGATCAAGGCGCGGCCCGAGGTGGGTTTCAGCAGGGTGGTCAGCATCCTGATCAGGGTGGACTTGCCGGCGCCGTTCGGCCCGAGCACGGCGAAGATCTCGCCTTCGCCCACTTCGAAGTCCACTCCGGCGACGACCGTGCGCGCGCCGAAGACCCGCGTCAGGTCCTCCACCACCACCTGTGGTCCCATCGGTCACCCCTTCTCGCCCGGCGAACCAGGTCAGGGTAGGCGCGCCCGGTCTCCCGCGTCCCTTCATCGTTGGTTGTACGCCGTTCGTTCGATGGCACGTCCGCCGCCGTGGATGCCACGCTCGACCACTACTGACAGCTGCGGTTCCGGAGGCGCGCGCATGGGGAACGGCGAGGTCTACGCCGAGGGATTCGCCTACTCGCTGGGGGACCGGCGGATGCGGGTCCGCGAGTCGGCCGCGCTCGGCCTGCTCGTCTCCGATCCCGAGGACCTCGAAGCGGCGGGGTTCGGCTGGCACCACACGAGCTCACCTCACCTGAGCTCCTACGACCTCGCCCGCGAGGCGGTGTCCACCCTGGTGAAGAACACGGGGGACGTCGACGCCGACGCCATCGTCTACGCCACCTGCCTTCCGCTGAACGGCAACTGCGGAGAGCCCGAGACCTGGCGGAAGACCGGCGACGTCAAGCATCTGATGGACTTCCCCGGCAGCCGACTCCAGGCGGACTTCGGTCTCGACGACGCGGTCGTGGTCGGGATCAACCAGCAGGCGTGCACCTCCATGATCGGCTCGCTCCGGCTGGCCCGGGCGCTGCTGCTGTCCGAGCCCGACTGGCGGCGGGTCCTCTGCGTGACCGCCGACCGCTTCCCCGAGGGCTCGCGGTACGAGCAGGCGTACAACCCGATCTCGGACGGCGGCGCGGCCTGCCTGGTCGGCAGGGAGCCGCGCGGCGTCCGGCTCAAGGCCTTCCACCAGCTCACCAACGGGGGGCTGGCGCAGGCCGACGACGACGAGACCGTCGGCAGCTACTTCGCCTACACCCACCGGCTGGTCCGCGAGACGCTGGACCGCGCGGGCCTGGCCGCCGCCGACCTCGACTGGGTCGTCACGCAGAACACCCATGAGAAGGCGTGGCGGATCCTCGCCCGCTTGCTCGGCATCGCCGAGCACAAGATCTGGTTCCCGTCGCTGCACGAGGTCGGCCACGTCATCTCCGGAGACAACATCATCAATCTGCGCATGCTGCTCGACTCGGGCCGGCTCGTCCCCGGCCAGAAGATCCTCACGGTCATGGCGGGCTTCGGGCTCAACTGGCAGGCCGCCGTCCTGGAAGCGGTCTGATGGCGCCCGGCCTCGACGCGATGCGCCGGATCTCCGGCCGGTTGAGCGACCTGTCGCGGCGCTCCTACCAGAACCCCTACACGGCCGTGGAGTGGCCCGGCGAGCTCGACCCCGAGGCGCACTGGTTCACCAGCCCGGAGCTGCTCAGCCTCTACGGGACCCCCGTCTGGGAGACGTTCGACGAGTCCACCCGGCGGCGCCTGGCCTTCCTGGAGGCGGCGAACTTCTACAGCCTGAACATCCACGGCGAGAAGAGCCTCATGAAGGGGCTGGCCGCCAGGCTGTACCGGCCGGACCTGCAGCCGATCTCCGAGTACCTGCACCACTTCCTGGACGAGGAGAACAAGCACAGCATCTACTTCGGCGGGTTCTGCACCCGGTACGCCAAGGTGTACCGCAGCCGGCACGTGCCGTTCGAGCTGGAGCAGAGCAGGGACATCGCGGACTTCCTCTTCTTCGCCAAGACGCTCGTCTTCGAGGAGCTGGCGGACCGCTACAACTGGCTGCAGGCGCGAGACGAGCGGCTGCACCCGCTGGCCCGGTTCATCAACGACAACCACCACCGCGAGGAGGCCAGGCATCTGGTCTTCGGCCGCGAGCTGGTGAGGCTGCTGTGGCGCGAGTCGTCCTGGGACGAGCGGGTCAGGGACGACATCCGACTTCAGCTCGGCCAGTTCCTGGCGGCCAGCTGGCGCGAGTACTACAACCCCGACGTCTACGCCGACCTCGGCCTGGACGAGCCCTGGGAACTGGCGGAGCTGGCCTGGTCGGCGCCTTCCCAGCGCGCGCACCGGCGCCGGACGTCGGCCCGTTGCGTGGAATTTCTGGCAGCCGAGCACATTCTCAGCGAGGAGCCGTCCGATGCGTTCTGAACTGCACGCCTGGGTGCTGGACAAGGCCAAGGAGCCCCACCCCGGCGAGCTGACCGGGAGCAGCCCGCTGTTCTCCGAGGGCTGGCTGCGTTCCGTGCACCTGCCCGACCTCCTGCTGTACATGGAGCGGCTGCGAGGCGCACCCATCGACGTCGAGGACCTGCGGCCCGGCGACTTCCGCGACATCGACACGCTCGTCCTGCGGTTCGGGACCCCGTCGTGATCGGCCTTCGCTGGCGCCGGAACGGCCAGGCGAGCCTGCACGGGCCGCTCCTGGAGCTGGCCGACGACTGCGACGCCGCGTTCGTCGCGCTCGCCCGCCGCTTGGGCGCGGCGGAAGAGCGGCACCCGGCCTCTCTGCCCGCGGACGTCCTGCAGCGGGTGGACTACCTGCGTTCCTTCCCCCATCAGGCCGTGCTCGCGACCGGACTCGACCCGGACGACGAGAACCTCGGCAGGTTCACCGGCTCCGAGGTGCTCGAGGCGGACGGCTCGGTCCGGCTCACCGACACCGTCGCCGTGCGCGAGATCCTCACCCCCGCCGCCTGCTACCACCTGTACGCCGCCCACGCCGACGAGGAGCTCACCGGCCCGCTGGTCCTGACGACTCGGAACACCTGCTTCCGCGCCGAGAAGGAGTACGTGCCGCTGCGCCGCCAGTGGAGCTTCACCATGCGTGAAGTCGTCTGCGTGGGGGACCGCGAGTACGTGGAACATTTCCACAGGGAGGCCGCACAGGCGGCGGCCGCCCTGCTGGAAGCCGCGGGCCTGGCGGTCGAGTGGAAGGCGGCGACCGATCCCTTCTTCCGCCCCGAGAGCAACGTCAAGCACCTCATGCAACTCCTCGACCCGACGAAGCTGGAAGCCGTCTACACGGCGAGGGACGGCTCCGAGCTCGCGATCGGTTCGCTCAACCTGCACTACCGGTACTTCGGGGAGTCCTTCGGAATCCGGTACGCCGGCGAGCCCGCCTTCAGCTGCTGCCTTGCCTTCGGCGTCGAGCGCTGGCTGTACGCGCTGACCGACCGGCACGGCGAAGACCCGGCCCGCTGGCCCGACCTCGCCGGGGTGGCGGTATGAGCACGCTCATCACCGGCGCCGACGGGTACCTGGCCCGCAGGCTGACCGAGGCGCTGCTGCGGGACGGGGAGACCGTGGTGCTCGCCGCCAGGGGCGAGGGACTGTCCCGCCTCGCCTCCCGGCACGCGGGCGAGGCGTCCGTCACCCTGGTCGAGGCCGATCTCGGGGCGCCGGACGCGCTGGCCGGGATCGATCCGGCGAAACTCACCAGGATCGTGCACGCGGCGGCCGTGACCCGGTTCAACGTGGACCGGGAGACCGCACGGCGCGGCAACGTCGAGGGCACCGCCCAGGTCTGCGACCTCGCCGAGCGCTCGCCGAACCTGGAGCGCCTCACGCTGATCTCGACGCTCTACACCGCGGGCCGGCACCTCGGCGAGATCCCCGAGACGCGGCACGGGGACGCGGGTTTCGTCAACCACTACGAGTGGTCCAAGCACGAGGCCGAGGAGCTCGCGTGTTCGCGCGGCCTGCCGCTGTCGGTGCTCCGGCTGCCCACGATCGTCTGCGACGACGACACCGGCCTGTCCATCACCCAGTACAACGCCTTCCACCGCACCCTGAAGCTCTACTTCTACGGGCTGCTCTCCCTGGTCCCCGGCCTGGCCGAGACCCCGTTGAGCCTGGCCTCGGCGGAGTTCGCCGTGCGGGCCGTGCTGGCGCTGCTCGACGCGCCCGAGGGCATCGTGCACGTGTGCCCGGACGCCGAGGCCTCCACCGACCTCGGGACGATGATCGATACGGCGTTCGCGGTCTTCGAGCGGGATCCCTCCTTCCGCAGGCGGAGGCTGCTGCGTCCGCTGCACGTCGACCACGCGGGCTTCCGCGATCTGGTCTCGGTGGCCGAGGCGCTCGGCAAAGGCCCGATCAACCAGGCGGTCGGCGTGGTCGCCCCGTACGCCGAGCAGCTCTACCTGCCCAAGACCTTCGACAACCGGGGCCTGCACGCCCGGTGGCCCGGCTACCGGGCCCCCGACCCGGTCCGCCTCGTCGAGTCGGTCTGCCAGACCCTGGTCCTCACCCGGTGGGGCCGCGGTCCGAGGAGCCCCCGTGACTGAGATCTCCGAGAACGAGCGCTGGCTGCTCAGCTACTACCGGTCGTCCGAGATCAACGGGGCGTTGTTCTTCGGCAGGGTGGCCCGCACCATCCGCGGGCCGCTGCAGGTGGAGGTGACCCATCACTTCGCCGACGAGGCGGCCCACGCCAAGCTGTGGACCCGCTGCCTGGACGACCTCGGCCTGCTGCCGGTCAAGCTGTCCGACAGCTACCAGGACCGCTATCTCGCCGCGATCGGCGCCCCCGCCAACCTCATGGAGGTCATGGCCATCACCCAGGTCTTCGAGCGCCGTGTGATCACCCAGTACCGCCGCCACCTGCGCCACTCCGGCACGCATCCCGCCGTCCGCCAGACCATCGAGCGGATCATGGAGGACGAGCGCTGGCACATCTCCTACGTCAAGGAGGCGCTCGAGGGGATGGCGGGCAGGTACGGCGCCGAGGAGATCGAACGGACCCTGGCCCGGTTCACGGCGGCCGACGAGGAGGTCTACAAGGGGACCCTGGCCGAGTACGGCGACCGCATGGAGTTCCTGGAATGGCAGAGCTGAACCGGCTGCGCCTGCTCGCCGCGACCTGGACCGGCCCGTCCCGGGCGGGCCTGGTGTTCCTGGGCGCGCTGCTGGGCGAGCCCGCCCTGCCCGCCCTGCCGCACCCCAGACTGTCCATGAGCCGCTCCGGGGACCTCAACCTGGCGGCCTGCGTCCTCGGCGCGCCGGTGACGGGCTTCGGCATCGACCTCGAGGAGGAGCGCTCGGCCGACCCCAGGACCGGCCGCTTCTTCCTCCGCGACCACGAGCTGCGCTGGCTGGACGGCGTCCGGCCCCGGGACCGCGACCACGAGCACATGCGGCTGTGGACGGTCAAGGAGGCGCTGTTCAAGGCCGATCCCGCGAACGCCGGAACGGTCCTGCGCGACTACGGCCTGGCCGACCCCTCGGCCCGGACGGGCCGCGCCGGCCCCGCCCGGTACACCACCGTCCGGCTCGGCGGCCGATTCCTCTCATTCGCCGTCACGACGAACCCAAGGAGCAAGGTGCCACCCAAGATCGATTTCGCAGACGTGGCCGAGCGGGTCGCGACGCTGCTGAACGTCCCGGCCGACCGCCTGGAACCCGGCACGCTCGTCCGCGACCTGGTCCGGGAGAGCTTCATGCTGGTGGAGATGGTCATCGACCTGCAGGAGGAGTTCGACGCGGTCTTCGGCCAGGAGCAGCTGCGCGAGGTGTCCACGCTCGGCGATCTGGCCGCCCTGCTGCGGGAGACCGGCCGGGAGGTCCCGTGCTGACCAGGACGAGCCTGCCCGGCGCCGTCGACGACCGGCTCTACTTCGCCCAGGTGCGCGAGGACCCGCGCCTTGAGCTCGAAGCGCTGAAGGACCGGCTGCACGGCAGGATCGCGCTGGTGACCTCCGGCGGCTGCACAGCGCTGACGCTGCTCGCCGAGGGCGCCCGCGAGGTCGTGGGCGTCGACATGAACCGGGCGCAGAACCACATCACCGAACTGAAGGCGCTGGCCGTCTCCCGGCTGGGCCCCGAACACGCGGCCCGTTTCCTCGGCGGCCTCCCCGCGGAGGCCGCCGAGCGCATCGACGCCTACGGGGCGCTGCGGCGGGAGCTGACCGGCGGAGCCCGGGCCTACTGGGACGGCAGGCGCCGTGAGGTGACCTCCGGCGTGCTCGACGCGGGGGTGACCGAGCGCCTCATGCGGGTCATCGCCCGGTACGTGCGCTGGAGCGTGCACCCGCGAGCCGTCATCGAAGAACTGCTGCTTCAGGACGACCCCGTGCGGCAGCGCGAGTTCTACGACCGCACCTGGAACAACGCACGATGGCGGTTCATGTTCCGGGTCCTGTGCGGGCGTCTCGCCTTCCGCCGGACCTACGACCCCGCGTTCTTCACCCACATCGAGAACCCCAGCTTCGCCCTGCACTTCCACGGCACCGCCGAACGGGCGCTGCGGGAGCTGCCCATCGGCGGCAACTACTTCCTCCGCCACCTGTTCACCGGCCTGTACTCGCGCGACGCGACGCCCGCGTATCTGAAGGCCGAGCACGCCTCCCGGCTGGCCGAGGCGGCCGACCGGCTCTCGCTCGTCGACGCGTCGTTCGAGGACTACCTGAGGACGCAGCCCGACGGCAGCCTGGACGGGTTCGTCCTGTCGAACATCTGCGAGTGGCTGTCGCAGGAGCAGATCGACGGGCTGTTCGCCGAGATCGTCCGCACCGCCGCGCCGGGAGCCCGGCTGGTGTTCCGCAACTTCGTGGGCTGGACCGAGGTGCCCGCCCGCTGGAGCCACGCCGTGGTCGAGGACCGCGCGCTCGGCCAGGAGCTGATCAGACTCGACCGAAGCCTGTGCCAGCGGCGGATCGCCGTCTGCGACGTCCGCGGGGAGGGACTGTGAGCAAGATCAGGGAAGCGGTTCCCGAGGACAACGAAGCACTGCTCACGCTGGCCGAACAGTGCCCGATGGCCGGTGACATCTCGTTGTGCGTCGACCGGCGGCCCGATTTCTTCGCGCTGAGCCGGCTGGAGGGCGACCCGTGGCTGGTCGGCGTCGTCGACCTCGGGGACGGGCCCGTGGCCTGCGCCGGCGTCGCCCGCCGCGAGGTCTACCTGAACGGCTCCCCGACCCCGATCGTCTACATCGGCGACATCAAGGTGCTGCCGGGCGCCCGCCGCAGGGGGCTCGCCCGCGAGCTGCTGCACTGGACCCGGGAGAAGGCCTGCGAACTCGTCGGTCCCGACGGGGTCAAGCTCTCCACGATCATGGCGGGCAACGAGCCCGCGACGCGCCTCTTCCAGGAGTTCACCGCCGACGGCGCGCCGGGGGCTCCACGCGCCCGCCTGCGCTCGCACAGCATCCAGCTGCTGTGGAAACGGCGGATCCGGCAGGCAGGGCTGACCGTCCGGGAGGCCGCGCCCTCGGACGTGCCCGCCATGGTGGAGGCCTGGCGCCGCGTCGCGTCCGGACGCCAGCTGGCGCCGGTCCACGACGAGGCCTCCTTCCTCGAGTGGATCGGGGCCGCGCCCGGACTCGAACTGTCGGACTACCTGGTCGCCTTCACCCCGGGCGGAGCCGTCGCCGGTTTCCTCGGCCTCTGGGACCAGCACTCCTTCAAGCAGATGCGGGTGGTCGGATACACGCCGCAGCTGGCCAGGGTCCGCACCCTCACCCGGGTCCTCGCACCGGTCCTCAAAGCCCCGCCGCTGCCGGAGCCCGGCGGCGAGCTGCGGTACCGCAGCGTCGTCAACCCGTGCGCGGAGGACCCGATCGTGCTCTCCGCCCTGCTCAAGTCCGCGGCGAACCGGCTGCACGGCCGCGGCTACTCGGTGCTCACCATCGGCCTGGACGCCCACGACCCGCTGAACGACGCGCTGCGCGGTCTGGTCTCCCAGCCGTCGGACACCGACGTGTGGATCGACCCGGTCATGCCCGGCGCCGCAGAGATCGATCTCGGCGGCGCCCCGGTGCACTTCGAGATAGGCACGGTCTGATGGCCCATCCGCTCACCGCCTGGCTCACCGACCCGCGCGCCGGGCGGGGCATCGGCTTCGCCGACGATTCCGGCGGCTGGACCCGAGTCGGCTATCCCGAGCTCGCGGCCGACGTCCGGGCGGCCGCGGCGTACCTGGCCGCGCGGGGAGCCGGGCCTGGCACCGTCGTCTGCGTCGTGATGCCCTCCGGGCGGGAGCTGGTCACGACGGTGTTCGCCGCGTGGGCCGCGGGGGCGACCGTCTCGCTGCCCGTCCCGCAGACGGTCCAGCCGGACGCGGAGTACGTCGCCCGGACCGCCCCCGTCCTGCGGGCCGCCGCGCCGTCGGTGACGGTGTGCGGCCCGGAGGCGCTGCGGATCCTCGGCCGGGCGTGGCACGAGGCGGGCGAGCCCGGCGTCCTGCTGCCTCCCGGGACCGCTCCGGAGCAGGGGCCGGTCCTGGAGCCCGGAGAGCCCGCGCTGCTGCAGTTCACCTCCGGGTCGAGCGGGACGCCCAAGGGGGTGCGGGTGACGGGGGAGAACCTCGCCGCGAACTTCCGGCACATCCGGCGGACGCTGGACTTCGGCCCCGACTCCTCGATGGCCTCTTGGCTGCCGCTGCACCACGACATGGGCCTGATCGGGTGCCTGCTCTTCACCGTGTCGGAGCAGGCCGACCTCAGCCTCATGCGGCCCGACCAGTTCATGCGCGACCCGGTGCGGTGGCTGGAGTGTTTCGGACCCGGCGGCGCCACCCACACGGCGGCCCCGTCGTTCGCCTTCGGCTACGCGGCGCGGCGGACCGCCCCCGAACGGATCAAGGAGCTGGACCTGTCCGGCTGGCGGAGCGTGATCGTCGGGGCGGAGCCGGTCGACGTGCGGGCGCTGGCCGCGTTCCTCCGGTTCGCCGCGCCCGCGGGCTTCTCGGCGCGAACCTTCCAGCCCGGTTACGGCCTGGCGGAGGGGACGCTGCTGGTCACCGCCAACCCGTTTCGCGCGAGGGTCAGGGTCGTGCGGCCGGCCTGGGCCGAGCTGACGTTCGGCGCCCGAGTCACGATTGAGAGGGAGTCCTGGCTGGACGAGGCGGACGGGGCGGAGGGCTGGACCGCCGGGCACGGGCTTCCGGCCGGCGGCGAGGTGACCGTGCGGATCGTGGGGGAGGACGGCGAGTCCCTGCCCGACGGCCATCTCGGCGAGATCGTCGTCGGCGGCGGGTCGGTCGCGGACGGCTACCAGGACCATCCGGCGCCCGAGACGTTCGTCGGGGGACTGCTGCGCACCGCCGACGCCGGATTCGTGCACGAGGGAAGGCTCTACGTGCTGGGCCGCATGGGCGACAGCCTCAAGGTCAGCGCCAGGAGCGTCTACATGGAGGACCTGGAGGGCAGGGTCGCCGCCGCCGCCGGGCTCGCGCCGGGGCGTGTCTGCGTGGTCGGCGCGCCCGGAGCGGGCCGTCCCGGGGTGGCCGTGATCGCCGACGAGGCTCCGGGTCCGTGGGTCGACGCGGCGCGCGGGTTCCTGCGCGAGGAGCTCGGTCCGATGCCGGTGGTCTCCGTCGCCACCGGACCCATCCGGCGGACCTCCAGCGGCAAGCCGCGCCGCCGCCTGATGTGGAGCATGCTGCAGGAGGGACGCTACTCCCGTCTGGACTGAGCCTGCCGTACGGGGCGGTCGTCGCGGGCGGGGTCCGCGGGGATGATCGCCGCCGCCTTCGCCTTGTTGACCGCGTCGATGCGGGAGACCGCGCCGAGCTTGCGGAACGCGTTGTGCAGGTGGCGCTTCACCGTGGCCTCGGCGACGAAGAGCCGGCTGGCGATCTGCGAGTTGCTCATGGCCTGCGCGGTGAGTTCGAGCACCTCTCTTTCCCGCCGGGACAGCAGGGAGTCGCAGGGGTCCCGCGGTTCCGGCGGCCGCACCATGCTCTCGCGCGAGACGGCCAGCAGCAGCCGGTCGCCTCCCGTGGCGCAGGTGCGGATGGCCGCGATGAGCTCCCTGCTGGACACGCTCTTCAGCAGGTAGCCGCTGATGCCCATGTCGATGAGGCGCCGCACGAGGCTGCTCTCGTCGTACATGCTCAGGACGATGACGCAGGTGTCGGGGTTGACCTCCTTGATGGCCCGAACGGTCTCGGTCACCTCCGCGCCGGGTATCTCCACGTCGAGCAGGACCAGGTGCGGCCTCATCCCGGTGATCAGTTCGAGCGCCTCGCGGCTGTCGCCCGCCTCTCCCACGACGGACAGGTCGGGCTCCTGTTCGAGGAGCCGCCGGACGCCCTCTCGGAAGAGAACGTGGTCATCGACCAGAACAATTGTCCATTTAGGCATATGTCGTGACATTAGCACGATCCATAAAGGACTCGGCTGTCGCCTAATGCTAATTGTCCAGTGTTATTGGCCGATTCTGGCCACTCGGTAAAGTGGCATGTTTGGCCTGTGCGTAAATGTTTACACACTTTCTACAATTGGCTTTTTTTGATGTTCGTCATCCAGGTGGCATGCGGATGGCAGACGGCGATCAGCTCGTCCCTGCGGACTCCCTTGTCGAACCGCAGAACGGCCAGCAGCGTCGGCGGCTGCGCGCCGCAGGGCACCGGGACGCCGATCCCCGGCAGGGAGCCTGCCGGCTCCAGCGCGACCCAGCTGACCGGCCGGCGCAGGGAATGGGCGCTCAGGACGTCGAGCAGGGCCAGGACCGCCGTGCGCGACAGATACGGCATCACCCAGGAACTCATCGCGCACGGGGCCTGATCCTCCGGGACGAGATCGAGCAGCTCGGCGAACCCGTCGGGAAGCGTGGCGCGCAGCAGCGCCGGAGGCTCCTCGCGGGCCAGTTCGACCGCCGCCCGGAGCCTGGCGGCGCGCTCGGGGTGGTCACCGAACACACAGGCCGCGAGCCAGGCCACCGCGGCGTCGTCGGCGACGTCGACGGGCTCGGCGTCGAGGCCGACCCGGCCGCCGATCCGCGGCGGCTCCGCCGGGATCAGGCCGTCCCAGTCGCCCCGCAGCTCGCTGCGCACCCGCACCCCGCCCGGCCCGGCGATCTCCGGTCCGCCCTCGTAGACGTAGGAGAAGCGGTCCAGGCCCAGGTTGAGGCCGGCGCTGGCACCGAGCTCGACCAGCCCGAGCGGGCGGTCCGCGCCGACCGCGGCCAGCCCGGGCAGGAGGGCGGCCGCGCGCCCCACCTCGTTGGTCTGGGTGCGGCGAGCGGCGATGCGCGTCGTGAGCTCGTCCCGGCGCCGGACGCAGAACCCGACGAAGGCCTCGGCCGGATCCTCCCGCGGCACCGGCCGCCCGGTCAGGGTGGGGAACCACGCGGCGAGCGGCTCGTCCGGGCGTTCGGAGAGCAGGCTGTGGACCGCCGCGAAGAACAGCGTGTACCTGCGGAACGGCTCCGGCGCGGCCAGCAGCGCCTCCAACGCCGCGGGCTCCTCGGAGGCGATGTCGGCGAGGCGTTCGTAGAGCGGCGAGTACCCGGCGCCCTCCCTGGCCCGAAAGGACCGGAACTCCGCTCGCACGGCGGAGAACGACGGCTGGTCGGTGAGGGCGGTGCCCATGGGTGCTCCCGTCTGTTCGTCTTACCCGTCGGCCGCGGTGCGGCTCCGGCCGAGCGTGGCCAGCAGGTCCGCGTGCAGTTCCATCCAGGCGTCGTGGTAACTGCGCTGACGCGGGGCCGTGAGCGCCCCGCTCTCCCCGCTCTCGAAGCGCCGCCGGGCTTCGGCGAGGCGCTGCTCGTAGCGGCCGAACCGGGGAACGGCGGCCGACACCGCGGCGAGGAGCGGCGTCACCTGCCCGTGCACCAGAGCGAGGGACTCGCGTGCGGCGGCGGCATCCTGGTCGGCCTGCCAGCGCGAGCACGCCTGCTTGAACCGGCCGTTGACCGGGAGGAAGGCGGTGTAGGCGTCCTCGACGACCCGGATGGCCTCCGATCCGGCCAGGGCGTCGCGGAGCAGGCCTTGGCGCCGTGCCTTCCCCTCGGCCGTGACCGTCCAGCCCTTGATCCGGCCCTTGCGCAGCCGGACGTGGCCGGCGGCTTCGAGCTCGCTGAGGACGGCGGCCACCTCGTGCTCCGGCCGGCCGGTCGCCTCGGTCAGCTCGGACACCTCGGCCAGGCCCTTGATGGCCAGCGCGTTGAGCACTTCGAGCATCACGTCTCCTTCACAGATAGGCACGGACATGCGCGACGGCGAGTTCGGCGAGCGGCCCCCGCGCGCGGAGCCCCGTACGGTCACCGGGACGCGGCCGGCGCACCGCGACCCGGCACCAGCCGTCCAGGGGGCCGGTCACCACGTCCGTGGCGTCCGGCGGGCCGAAGTGCCGCAACCTGCGGCCGTCGTGCAGGCGCAGGCGGAGCGAGCGGTCGCGCGGGCGCCGCACACCGGACCTGGCCAGCGCGTAGGGGACGCTGGCCAGGGCGAGCGCGGCCACGGGCGGCAGCGCTTCGCGATCGTCGTCGGGCAGGCCGAGCGCCGCCCTGATGTCGAGGCCGTGCGCCCAGTGCTCCATGATCCGGGCCCGGGCGAAGTCCTCGACGCCCATGCCGAGGCCCCACGGCACGCGCGACTCGGAGTCGGCCTCGGCGAAGGCCTTCCTGGTGCGCGCCGCGGCGACGCTCCACCACGCGAGCAGCGCGCCGGGCGACAGCCCGCGGCCGCGCGCGCAACCGGACTCGGTGAACGCCTCGCCGTCGGGGAAGCCCGAGACGGCGTCGGCGAAGGTCCGCCGCCCGCCGGTGAGCGTCGCGTGGGCCACCTCTTCGGTGTCGGCAAGATGCGCCACCTGGTCCCGCACGCTCCAGCCCTCGGCGGGCGTCGGCAGCTCCCACTGCCCGGCCTCCAGGCCGCAGAGCAGGCGCGCCAGCCGTGCCTGCACCCCGGCCAGGACGTTCAGCACAGCGGTCACGTCGCCTCCGCGGACCAGGCCGCCAGCCGTTCCTGGTACTCGGTCGGGCCGTCCGTCCGCGCCGCCACGGATCCGGCGTGGACCCGGCCGCTCGTTCCGTCGACGGTGATCAGGTCGCCGAGCACGATCCGGTGCCCGCCCGCCCACGCCTCACCGGCGGCCTCGTCGATGCGGAGCCCGGCCGCGCCGCAGACGCAGGCCACGCCGAACTCCCTGGCGACCACCGCGGCATGGCTCATCTTGCCGCCGGTCCTGGTGAGGACCGCCTCGGCGACGGCCATCCCGTGGATGTCGGACGGTTCGGTGAAGTCGCGGACCAGCACCACCGGGCGCCCCTCGTCGGCGTAGTCCTGCGCGGTGTCGGGGTCGAAGACGGCATGGCCGGAGCCGAGGCCGGGCGAGGCGGCGATGCCCTCGCAGAGCACGGTGGACGGCCCCGCCTCGGCGACCGAGACCGTGCCCGACCGCTCCGCGGCCCGGCGCACCGCCTCGGCCCTGCTGATCAGGCCCTCCTCGGCCAGCTCGACCGCGATCCTGGCGGCCGCCTGGTCGGTGCGCTTGCCGGGACGGACCTGCAGCAGCCACAGGACGCCGTCCTCGATCGTGAACTCGATGTCGCACATGTCGGCGAGCGCGTGCTCCAGCCGGTCGCCGTAGCCGAGCAGTTCGGCGTGCAGCCCGGGTGCGCGCGCCTCCAGCACGGCCAGCGGATCAGGAGTCCGGGTGCCGTCGACGAGGTCGCTGCCGAGACCGCCTTCGATGAACTCGCCGACCGGCTCCCGCGCCCCGGTGGACGGGTCGCGGGTGAACAGCACCCCGGTCCCGGACAGCCGAGGGCCCGCCAGGTCCCCCCTGACCATGAGCTGGACGGTGACCGCGGTCGAGCCCTGCTCGCCGAGCCCGTGCAGCCGCCGGTAGGTCACGGCGCGGTCGGACCGCCAGGAGGAGAAGACCGCTCCGATCGCCTGGAACAGCTCCGCGTAGGGGTCCGCGGACGCGCCGACGTTCAGCAGAGTGTCCATCATCCCCGGCATGGAGGTGGCCGCTCCCGACCGCACCGACACCAGCAGCCGGTCGGAATCCCCGCCGAACCTCCGGCCGGCGGCCCGCTCCAGCCGCGCGATCCGCTCCCGCACCCCCTCCTCCAGTTGCGGGGAGAGGGCGCCCGAGTCGAGGAAGGCGAGCCCGACCCGGGTGGTGAGGGTGAAGCCCGGCGGCACCGGGAACCCCGCCTCCAGCATTCCGACGAGCCCGGCCGCCTTGCCGCCCAGCAGCGCCACCCGCTCGCCGGGCGGCACCGCGGCGGCCTCCTCGAAAGTGAAGATCCCGCTCACCGGCGGCGCCTCCGGGAGCTGTCCAGCAGCCACGGCGGCACGTAGCCGAGGTCGGACGGGTTGACGTCGGTGCCGGGACGGACCAGCAGATCGATCAGGTCGAGCACCTCGTCGTCGAGTTCGGCGCCGACGTTCTCCAGCAGCGACGACAACTGCTCGGCGCTGCGCGGGCCGAGCAGGGTCGAGGTGATCGCCGGGTGCCGGTCGACCCAGGCCAGCGCCAGCTGCAGCAGGCTCAGCCCCGCCTGGGCGGCCAGCTCGGTCAGCTTCTCGACCAGGTCGTACTTGCGGTCGTTCTCCGGGGAGTCACTGAAGAAGCGGATCGTGACCCGGTTCTCCGCGGCACGCGAGCCCGCCGGGAACTCCGCGCCCCTGCGGTACTTGCCGGTCAGCCAGCCGCCCGCCAGCGGACTCCACACGATCACCCCCATGCCGAGTCTCTGGCAGGTCGGCAGCACCGCCGACTCCACCGCCCGGGAGAGCACCGAATACTGCGTCTGCTCGGCGACGAACCGCTCCCGAAGCCGCTTCTCGGCGACCCAGGCTGCCTCGACCAGCATCTCCGGCGGGAACGCCGACGTGCCGAGGTAGCGGACCTTGCCCTGCCTGACCAGATCGGTGAGCGCGCCGAGTGTCTCGTCGAGATCGCAGTCGGCGTCGGGCCGGTGCACCTGGTAGAGGTCGAGGTGGTCGGTGCCGAGCCGGGCCAGGCTGGCCTCGACGGCCCGCATGATGTGCAGCCGCGAGTTGCCGCGGTCGTTGGGTCCCGGCCCGGTCGGCATGTGGAACTTGGAGGCCAGGAAGACCTGGTCGCGCCTGCCCTTGAGCGCCTTGCCGAGGACCCGCTCCGACTCCCCGCCGGCGTAGGCGTCGGCGGTGTCGACGAGGTTGACCCCGTGTTCGAGCGCGATCCCGATCATCCGGTCGGCCTCGTCGGCCCGCCAGTCGGGGGACGCGCCGAACATCATGGTGCCCAGGCCCCAGGCCCCGACCTTGGCGCCCGAGGTTCCCAGCCTGCGGTACTCCATCCGTGCTCCTTCTTCGAGAGGTCAGCCGACGCGGGCTCCGGTGAGCCTGCCGAGCAGCTCGTACAGGTCTCCGACGGTCTTGACCGCCGCGACGTTCGGGCTGCCGACGAGTTCCACCGAGTAGCGCTGCTCCAGCGAGACCAGGAGTTCCAGGGCGTCGAGGGAGTCGATGCCGAGGTCCTTGGCGATCACGTCGTCCAGGCGGATGCTGCGGCGCACCTGCTTGAGGTCGGCGTAGATCTCCTCCACCAGGGCGAGGAACGCGTTCGGCTCCGCCAGTTCACTGTTCGACATAGACCTCTCCTGTGGTGCCGTTGATGGTGACCATGTCATTGGGTTTCAGTTCCTTCACCAGCGCGCAGCCGACGACCGCGGGCAGGTGGTACTCGCGGGCGAGGATCGCGATGTGCGACATGTCGCTCCCGCGCTGGGTGAGGACGCCGTCGACGTACCCCAGCAGGGGCGCGACGTCGGCGTCGGCCGACTCGCACACGAGGATGCACGGGACGTCCTCGGGGAAGTCGTCCTCGGCATGGACGACGACTCCCGTCACCTTGCCGGGCGAGACCCCGCGGGCCTTCTTCGGCAGGTCGTCGGCCCACACGCGCGGTACGCCCCCGGTCATGTCGAGGTGTTCGGGCATCGGGGTCCGCAGCGCCGACTCGACGGCCGCGCGCCGGGCGGGCACCCGTTCGGCCAGGCCCGGCTCTCGGTAGAGCCGGCGGAACTCCTCGATGGTCAGGTAAGGCCACAGGTCGTCGTCGGTGTTCCACGCCGCCGCGAGATGCGGCAGCACCCTGCGGTGGACGTGCAGCAGCCGCATCACCAGCGACTTGGAGTGCTCGCGGGAGGCCATGGTCTCCCCGACGACCCGGGCCAGCGACTTCACGATCCGTCCGCGGGTCTTTCCGAGCATGCCCCACTGCGCCTCCGCGGGATCGAGGACGCCGCTGGAGTGCGCGGTGCCTTCCGCGACGACGCGGTGCCTGACCGCGTACGGCTGCCAGGGGAGCCGGTCGTCGGCCACCTCGTAGAAGGACGAGTCGAGGAACTCGCCGGGCAGCAGGTCGTCGCCGCCCGCGAACCGGTGCAGCCTGCTCCAGACCAGTTCCCGGGGCCGGTTCAGGTAGGGCTCCACCTCGCCGTAGCGGCCGAGTACCCTGTCGTTCAGCGACCGCTGCAGAACGGTCAGCGGCACCAGCCCGGTCGTGGTGACGATGTGAGCGGCCCAGGCGTCGTCGAGCAGGTCGGCCGCCTTGAGCACGGTCTCGGTGAGTCCCGCCTCGCTGCGCAGCGTGATCGCCGTCCGGGCCAGCGACTCCAGGACGTAGACGTCCTCCTCCAGCCTGCGCAGGGTCGGTCCCAGCCGTCCGAGCTCGCGGACCAGTCGGGGCACGGCCGCGGCCTTGCCGAGCCTGCTCTCCCGGGCCGCCGCGCTCGGCGGCGACTCGACGCCCTCGAAGTAGGCGGCGGTGACGTCCTCCGGCCGCACCCTGGGCAGCTGCCGCGACAGATGGGCGTACGCCGAGAGGTTGTGGTAGGGACGGCAGCCGAAGTAGCCGAGGAAGACGTAGTGGTCGCCCTGGGCCCAGGCGCGCTCGCCCCAGACGTTCCTCACCAGCCGGCGGGTGCCGCGCTCCATGGGGGTCCCGACGAGGGACCACGACATCGGGGACAGGCGCTGCGGAGCCACCTCGCCGAGGTTGCCCGCCGAGTACACGCCGAAGCGGGGGTGCGGATCGATGTCGATCTCGGGGAACCGGCCGGTCACGTGAAACTCCCCTGCAGGTCGGCCTCCGGCTCGAGCAGCGCCCGGCCCGTCCCGGCCAGATAGCCGGGACGGCATGCGGGAGGCCCGCCGGGGAGCGTGTCCATGACGGAGGGGTCGAGGTCGAACCAGGGTTCGGCGTAGTCGAGCAGCGCCTTGGGCAGCCCGATCCGCGAGGCGACCAGCCGCTGCACCCTGCCCACCACGGCCGAGTCCACGATCTTCGGAACGACGCCCCACGGACGGCACAGCCGGTGCATGACCTCGGCGACCGTCGGCAGCGCGGGGTCGAACCAGGTCCAGGTCGCGCCGGTGGCGGGCGTGCGGACGGCGGCCGCCACGACCTCGGCCGCCCCGACGACATCACCGACATAGCTGGGGAACCGGCCGCCGTGCTTGAGATGCACCGGGTAGCCCTGGAGCAGGTACGGTACGGCGGCGAGCAGGCCGTCCCCGGCGCCGAGAGCATGGCCCGCCGGGTCGGGCCCCAGCAGCGGACCGAACCTCAGCACGGTGAAGGGCAGGTCCTCGGCCTCCCGGACGAGCGCCTCCGCGTGGTACTTGCCGTACTCGTACCAGTTACGGAAGTCCTGTCCGACGTAGAGCTCGCGATTGCCGACGCGCCCTTCGGCCCTGCCGAAGGCCAGCAGCGAGGAGACGTGCACGAGCGCCTCGAGCTTCGGGCAGGCGCGGGAGAACCGGAGCACGTTGCGCACCCCGGTCGCGTGAACGTCGAGCGCCTGTGCCGGGCCGGAGTCCCAGTCGACGCTGCCGAAGACACCGACCACATGGGTGACCTCCGCCTGCAGCTCGGCCAGCTCGTCGCCGAACAGGCCGAGGTTGTGCCTGGTGACGTCACCGCGCAGGCCCCGTCCCGCGGCGGCGCTCCCGGAACGGGAGAGCGCCACCACGTCCAGGCCCGCGCCTTCCAGCTCCAGACAGACCGCCCGGCCCAGATAGCCGGAGCCGCCCAGCACCAGAACACTCATCCGGGGAACCTCGCCATCGTCATCGCCCTCCCCTTTCGCGGTTCGTCGAACCGCCGCCTCGACAGGCCGAACACCAGGGACGCCATCAACTCGGGGTCGGCGCGCGGCAGGTCGCCGCCCACCAGCGACGCGAGCACGGCGCGTGGGAACACCCGCTCCATCGCCACATAGCGCAGGCCGATCAGGCTGTTGTGCCAGGAGGCCGAAAGCCCCGCGAACCGGTCGGCGTTCTGGGTCAGCCAGACCAGCGGCCGCACCGGTGCCTTCACGAAGCGCGGCTCGCGCCGGAACCGCATGGGGTCGAGTCCGTGCGCGGCGTCCAGGACGCTGTTCACGCTCGGCGCGGTCTCACCCGCGCCGAGGTGGCAGACGAGAGGCTCCTCGGGACGGGTGTCGCACAGGGCCCGCACGGCCCGCAGCAACAGCGTCGCCGCGGTGTCACGGGGCAGGGCGTCCACGAGGGCGCCGCGCATCACGGGCAGCACCCCGGCGGGCAGGTCGTCCCAGCGGTCGGCCAGCAGGTACAGCGAGCTGCGCTTCAGCGTCCGTCCGGTGGAGCTGTTGCCGATCAGGGCGCAGACCCGCGCGATGAGCAGGGGGACCGCCCCCGGCTCGGTCGCGAGCTGCCCGAGCCTGCACTCGGCGAGCCACTTGGAGTGCTCGTAGGCGGTGCGGTCGGGGCCGCTGGGCAGCGGCGCCTCGGGGACCGTCCCGAGCATCCCGCCCGCCACGTAGATCGAGCTGGCGTAGACGTACGGGACGCCGAGCCTGCGGGCGAGCCTGTAGCCGTGCTCGGCGCCGAGCACGTTGGTCCCGATCAGGTCGGACGAGCGGCCCGCCCAGTTCGTCTCACCGGCGAGGTTGACGACCGCGTCGACCTCCAGGTCCTCCGGGACCAGCCCCCACATCGGCCTGACCACGTCCCCGTGGACCGCGGTCGCGGCCAGGGCGGGATCGACCGGGTGGCGGCCGGAGGAGCGGGCGCGCAGCAGCGGGACGACCGTCGTCCCCTCGGGCAGGACCTCGGTGATGCCGGCGCCGAGCTGGCCGGTCATCCCGGCCACGAGCAGCCTCATACGAGCCTCCTGCCGGTGTCGACCTCACGGTCGTAGGTCTCGAAGTCGGGGACCAGACCGGCGGCGACCAGCTCCCACATCATCTCGTCGCTCCCGCCGCCGAGCCGGCCGAGCCGCACGTCCCGCCACATCCGCGCCATCGGCGTCTCGTCCTCGAGGTAGCCGGGCCCGCCGAACAGGTGCATGCACTCGCTCGTCACCCGCTCGGCGAACCGGACCGCGGTGACCTTGAGCGCCGCGGACTCGCGGACGTTGCAGCCTCCCCGCGGCACCGAGGCCGCGGCCCCGTACACCGCGAAGCGCAGCACGGTCAGCTCGGAGGCCAGTTCGGCCAGGCGCAGCCGCAGCGCCTGGTGGTTGATCAGCGGTGTGCCGAACTGCTCACGCCGGTGCAGGTGCGCGGCGGCCAGGCCGATCGCGCGGTCGGCCACGCCCGCGATCTGCGCCGCGACGGCGAGCCGCTCGTGGCTGAGCGCCCACGCCGCGACGGCGAGCCCCATGCCGGGACGGCCGACGACCGCGTCCGCGGGGACGACCGTGTCGACCGACATCCACGTCGTGTCGAGCGAGGCGGTGCCGACCTTGCTCAGCGGACGGACCACCCGCAGGTCGGAGCAGGGGACCTTGACCATGCCGAGCGGCGCGATCGAGCCGTTCGCCGGGACCTCCTCGTCCATCCTGCACAGCAGCAGCGCGAAGTCGGCGACCCGGCCGAGCGACAGGAACTTCTTCTCGCCGCGGACCCGCCAGCCGCCGTCCACCCGGACGGCCGTGGTGCGCATGCCGTTCAGATCCGACCCTCCGGACGGCTCGGACGCGCCGAAACAGCCGACCAGCGACCCGTCCAGGATCCCGGCCAGCGTGGTCTCGTGTGCGGGCCCCCCGTAGCGGCGCAGCGCGGCGGCGACGGTCTCCATCGACAGGCTGATCCCCACCGCGACGCCGCCGACTCCGGCCCGTCCCAGCTCCTCGGCGATGACGGCGCCGCGGCCGGGGTCGGGCCCGTCCCAGCGTTCGGCGACCAGGCCGGTCGCGGCGAAGCGCCGGTAGGCCTCGCGTGGGAACAGGCCCGCCTTCTCGGCCTCCTGGAAGTAGGGCAGGACGGTCTGGGAGACGGCGGCGCGCACTCGCGCCCGGAACTCCTCCACCTCGGGCCCCGCGGGGCCCCCGTCGAACAGCAGCCGGGTCATGCGGGGCTCGTTTTCCGGGCGGGCTCCGCGATCCCGAGGGACCTGCGGATACCACCCTTGATCATGCGGCGGGCGTAGAGCTTTCCGCCGCCCCAGAGCATCAGGTAGAGCAGCGCCCCGGTGATGAGCGCGGCGGGGAGCGAAAGGCAGGCGACGACGGCCATGTGCCGCACGTACTCGCCGGTCTTGAACATCTTCATGTCGGCCATGCGCTGGATCCGGCCGCGTCCTTCCTCGTGGAAGGTCGCGAGCGTGCGCCGGTGGCTGCCGGCCATCAGCGCCAGCGCCACGGCCGCGACCGGCAGGCCCCGCCAGCCGCCGTCCACCGTGACCGCGAGGACCAGCACCGGGACGAGCGCGAGGTAGGCGACGACCGCCGCCAGCCGGAAGGCGCGAGCCGCGCCGAGCCGGACCGGCAGGGTGCGGTTGCCGACCAGCGGGTCGAGGTCGACGTCGCGCAGCGCGGCGAGGACGTTGTTCGAGACGCACGCGGTGAGGTGGTACACCACGACCAGGGCGAGCGCCCACGGGCGGCCGCCGCCGGCCAGCATCCAGGCGATCACCGCGGGTACGGTCTGCGGGATGCTGATCACGAACGAGGCGACCACGCCTTCGTCCTTGACCTTGGAGTAGGCCATCGAGAGCACCACGGTCACCGCGGTGAGCCCGGCCGCGATCGCGAAACTGCCCGGGTCGCCGCAGGCCAGGTAGAGCGCGACGACGCCGACGGCGAAGTAGGCGCCGGTCGCGTACCACGCCTGCTTCTTGGTCACCAGGCCCGACGGCAGCGGGAGGTAGGGTGCCGTCACCGCGTCGCCCTCGGCGTCCAGGATGTCGTTGACGATGAACAGCGCGCCGCCCGCCGCGGCGGTGAAGACCACCAGCCCGACGATCTGGGGCGCGCCGAGCGCGTCCTGTGCCGCGACCCCGCCCATCACGGCGGGCCACATGTTGATGTTCGACAGGTGGATGCGGGTCATCCACCACAGCGCCTCGAAAGTGAGCAGTGCCCTGTGCAGGGGGTTCATCGGGTTCCTCCCACGGGTTCGCGCGGCTCCGGCCCCGCCACCGCGACGACCTCCCCGGGGAGGTCGCCGGCGAGCACCTTCTGCCAGATCCGGCGGCGGCGGGGCTTGCCGCTGGAGGTCACCTCGATCGTGCGCCGCGGCACCTTGATCACGCGGACCGCCACGTCGGGGCCGATCAGGGACGCGAACACGTCGAGCACCTCCTCGCCCTTGACCGGGGCCTCGCTGAGCAGGCAGACGGTGGGCAGGTCGTCCAGGTAGCCGGCCACGACGGCCATGCGGTGCCAGGAGAACAGGCCCTCCTCGGCCAGGGCCTGCTCGAGGTCCTCGACGTAGAGGTTGCGGCCGCGCACCTGGAGGCTGTCGCCGATCCGGCCCAGCACGTACAGCTCTCCGTCAAGGATGAAGCCCGCGTCGCCGGTGAACAGGCGGCGGTCCTCGAACCGGGTGGACGCCTCGTGGTCCTCGCGGGAGTAGCCCGCCGCCACCGCCGGGCCCTCGACCGCGATCTCGCCGACATGGCTCTCGGGCAGCGGATCGCCGAGGTCGTCGACGACCTCGATCGAGGTGCCGTGCAGCGGACCGCCGCAACTGACGTGCCAGAGCACGCTGTCGCCCTGTTCCTCGTCGAACTCGGTGAGGTCCCCGGTCCTGAGGACCTCGACCGGGTCGCCGATCTGGAGCGGTCCGGGAGCGATCGCCGCGATCCGCGGGATCCGCCCGTACTCGACGCCGCTGACCGCGAGTGTGGCCTCGGCCAGGCCGTAGGCGGGCTGCAGGGCGCACGGGTCGAATCCGAACGGGGCGAGCAGCCTCACGAACGCCAGGAGGCTGGACGGGCGCACCCGCTCCGCCCCGGTGATCACCACCTTGACGGACGAGAAGTCCATGCCTTCGAGCTTGTCCGGGCGGATCCGGCGGGTGACGTAGTCGAAGCCGAAGTTGGGCATCACCATGATCTCGCCGTTGCCGGAGCCGAACTCGGCGAGCCAGCGCAGCGGGGTCTGGATGAACTGCTCGGGGCGGGCGAGGCCGTGCTCCATCTGGGTGGTGACCGGCACCAGCAGCCCGCCGACCAGGCCCATGTCGTGGTAGAGCGGCAGCCAGGAGGCACCGCCGATGTCGCCGCTCCTGATCCAGCGGCCGATCATGCTGATGTTGGCCTCGAGGTTCTCCCGGCTCACCCTGACGCCGCGGGTCGGGCCCCGCGACCCCGAGGTGAACTGCAGGAGCGCGATCTCGGCGGGCGGCCTCGGCCGCTCCACCGCGTCCCGGGTCCCGTCGTCCGGGACGATGACCGGGCACCGGCGCCCCGCCCGCCCGGCGGCCTCGGCTGCGGCGTCCGCGAGGTCCTCGTCGGCGAGCACCAGGCTCGCGGAGGCCGCGTCGATCACGTGCGCGGCGTGGCGCGTCCACTCCTCGCCGCCGCCGAGCGCGGTCGGCGGCGCCAGCGGTGAGACGGTGCCGCCCGCGTAGATCGCCCCGAAGAAGGACGCCACGAAGTCCGGCCCCGTGCGGTGCACGACCACGACCACCTGGCCGCGTTCGAGCCCGCAGGCGAGCAGGCGGCCCGCCACGGCGCGCACCCGGGCGGCGAGCTCCGGGTAGGGATGGGGACGCCAGGTCCCGTCGTCCTGGAGAAACCTCAGGGAGCGGTCGGGAAACGGTCGCTCCACCCAGTCCAGCAGCCCGGTATCGATCGGATCCTCCCTGAGTCGTGTCTCACTCATGACGCAACCGCTCCCAGCGCATGGCCAGCCGGCCTATGACGGCGAAGACGACGATGAAGACGCACAGCACCGCGAGGTCCAGCAGCAGGGCGCTCGCGGGGGCGTCTCTGCTCGTGGCCCCCTTGATCAGGTCGAGCGCCCAGTACTGCGGGAAGACCGGAGCCACCGCCTGGACCCAGCCCGGCATCAGCGCGACCGGGACGAGCGCCCCGGCGACCGCGCCGCCGAGCAGGGCGAGCAGGTTGTTGAACTGCGGCACCTGCATGTCGTTGCCGGACACCGCGGCGATCGTGCAGGCGGCGGCGGCCACCACGCATCCGGTGGCCAGCGAGGCGAGGAGCAGGAACCCGGGACGGTGGACGGGGATGCCCGCGATCAGGCAGCCGCCGCCGATGAGGATCAGCTGCTGCAGCGCCGAGATGATCGCCATCGGGGCCATCTTGGCGAGCAGGATCGTGCCCTTGCCCAGCCGCAGCGACAGCACCCGGTTCCAGGTGCCCCAGTTGCGTTCGCGGTGCAGCGCCTGGGCGGCGTGCGCGGCGCCGAAGAAGACGTTCATCAGCGCGAACCCGAACAGGCTCTGCTGGTACGGGCTGGCCGCGTCGGCGTAGGGACCGCCGTCCGGGCCGATGACGGGGACGTCGTCCGCCGACAGGTGGTTGAGGAAGACCGGCAGCAGGGTGGGCAGCGTCGGATCGGCGATCACGTAGCGGCGGCCGTCCGGTTCGGTGACGACCGCGAACGGCACCTCGCCCGCGGCGACGCGCCTTCGCGCGTCCTCCCGGTCCACGACGGCCTTCGGGGCGCCGAGGCCGTCCGGCCGGGTGTCGCCGACCTGGACGTAGGCGGGAGGCTCGCCGCTGAGGGCGTAGGCGCCGCCGAGAGCCGGGGCCAGGAACACCGTCAGCACGACCGGCACCAGGAATATCATGATCAGCAGCAGCGGGTCCCGGCGGTAGATCAGCAGTTCCTTGCGGAACAGCGCCCAGAACGCGACGGCACGGCCCGGGGCCGCGAGGGCCGGCGCGGTCATCGCTCCTCCTCCTGGCCCGTCAGCGCCATGAAGACCGATTCGAGCGTCTCGCCCTCGGCGCCGACCAGTTCGTGCACCGGGCCCTCGGAACGGATCACGCCGCGGTGCAGCACGGTCACCGTGTCGGCGATGCGCTCGGCCTCCTCCATGTAATGGGTGGAGTAGACGATCCCGACGCCCTCGGCGGCCTGCTCCTCGACCAGTTCGAGCAGGCTCAGCCGCGACTGCGGGTCGACCCCGACGGTGGGCTCGTCGAGCAGCAGCACCCTGGGGCCTCCCAGGATGGCGGCGGCGAAACCGAGACGGCGCTTCATGCCGCCGGAGAACCTTCCGGCCCTCTCTCCCGCGCGGTCGGTGAGCGCGACCCTTTCCAGGACGCGGTCGACCTCGCGCACGGCGGCCTTCTTCGACAGCCCGACGGCGCGGGCCACGAACATGAGGTTCTCCCGCGCGGTGAGCACCGGGTAGAGGGCGTGCTCCTGCGGCATCAGGCCGATCCGCGTGCCGGGGTCGTACCCGACGGAGCCCGAGTCCGCCGACAGCAGGCCCGCCGCGATGGACAGCAGCGTCGACTTGCCGGCGCCGTTGCGCCCGAGCAGCGCGATGACCTCGCCGGGACGCACCCGCAGGTCCGCTCCGCGCAGAGCCCGGGTCTCGCCGAAGGCCTTGTGCACGCCCTCCAACCGCAGAAGGGTCACGGGCCCACCTCGGCGGCCTCGTCGATCTGGTAGGGCTCGGCCAGGACGCGCGCCGCCGACCGCCGCGCCAGCGCCCGCTCCACCGGCTCGGCCAGGCGCCGCCGCCGCGCCTCGTCCTTGGCGTCGCGGTCTTCGGCGAACCTCGGCAGCACCTTCTTGGAGAACAACTCGATGCTCTCGCAGATGTCCTCATGCCGGTTCCTGCCCGCCTGCAGGACGAAGATGACCTGGTCGACGCCCGCCGCCTCGTACCTCCGGACCAGATCGTGGACCTGGTCCGGAGTGCCGATGGCGCCGCGCAGCGAGCCCAGCCCCTCTTCCAGCAGTCTGACCGCCAGGTCCTGCCCGTCGGCGCGGACGAGGTCGCGGACGAAGCCGAGTTCGGCACGGCGGGCCTGGAACTCGTCCCACAGGACCGTGCCGCCGACGACGTGCTTCTCGTAGTAGTAGTGGGCCAGCGAGAAGCCGAAGAAGTGGGCGCCGTCGATGCCGCGGTCGATGGCCGTCTCCTCGTCCTCGTGCAGCATCATCGGCAGCACGACGGCGAAGTTCGGGTTGACCGAGAAACCGCGCGGCACGCACTCTTCCGAGGCGATGATCCGGTAGTACTCGTCCACCCACTGGGCGGCCTGCTCCGGCTCGATGAACGAGAACGACAGGGCGCCCAGCCCGTTCTGCGCGGCGACCTTCAGCGACTCGCGGCGGCTGCAGGCCATCCAGAGCGGCGGATGCGGCTTCTGCACCGGCTTCGGGTGGATCTCGCGCGGCGGCATCCTCAC
This sequence comes from Actinocorallia sp. B10E7, assembly GCF_039871655.1. Classification (NCBI taxonomy): domain Bacteria; kingdom Bacillati; phylum Actinomycetota; class Actinomycetes; order Streptosporangiales; family Thermomonosporaceae; genus Actinocorallia; species Actinocorallia sp. B10E7. The sequence goes on along the minus strand of NZ_JBDPLZ010000008.1, from coordinate 20,602 downwards.
GTACTCGCCCTGCCAGCCGCAGAACGGGTCCTCGACGAACATGCGGGTGACGACGTCGACGGCCTCCGCCCACATGTCGTGCTTGCGCGCCCGTTCGACGCCGAAGCCGCCGAGCTCCGCGGCGGACGCGCCCTCCCCGGTGCCGAACTCCACCCGCCCGCCGGACAGCAGGTCGAGCGTGGCGATGCGCTCGGCGATCCGCGCGGGATGGTTCACCTGCGGCGGGACGTGCATGATGCCGTGGCCGAGCCGGATGTCGCGGGTGCGCTGGCTGGCCGCGCCGAGGAACACCTCGGGTGCCGAGGAATGCGAGTACTCGCTGAGGAAGTGGTGCTCGACCTCCCAGACGTAGTCGAAGCCGAGCCGGTCGGCCAGCTCGATCTGGTCGAGCGCGTCGGTCAGGAGCTTGCGCTCCGAGCCCTCCGCCCACGGACGCGGATGCTGGTGCTCGTAGAAAAGGCCGAACCTCACCGAATGCCCCCGATCTCCACCTGGAACTCCTCGTAGCCGCGGATGGCGAGCATCTTGCGCCGGCGCGGCTCGGCCGCCGGACGGATGCCGGGGAAACGCTCGGCGAGGGCACGGAAGGAGATCTCGGCCTCCGTCCTGGCGAGCATCGCGCCGATGCAGAAGTGGGTGCCGCCGCCGAACGACAGGGACTGGACGTTCTCGCGGGAGACGTCGAAGGCGTCGGGGTCGGGGAACTTGGCGGGGTCGCGGTTGGCCGCGCCGATCAACCCCATGACGCTCGCGCCCTCGGGGATCGTCCTGCCGCCGATCTCCACCTCGCGCAGGACCTTGCGGGAGAAGTACTGGACGGGCGGGTCCCAGCGCAGGACCTCGGCGACCACGGCCGGTGCGCGGCCCTCCGGGTCGGCGCACAGCGCCTCCCACTGCCCGGGGTGGGTGAGCAGCGCGTGCAGGCCGTTGCCGAGCATGCCGGTGGCGGTCTCGTGCCCGGCGCCGAACATGAACACGATGTTGTTGAGCAGCTCGGTGTCGGTGAGCCGCTCCGGCTCCCGGTCGTTGACCTGGACGAGCGCCGAGATCAGGTCGTCCGCCGGGTTCGCGCGGCGCTCTTTGACGAGCGCGCCGAAGTAGTCGAGGGCCCAGGCCGCGCCCTGCTCCGCCGCGGCGAGCTGGTCGGCGTCGATCAGCGGGTCGAGCAGCTTGACCATGGCCGAGGAGTGCCGGGTGCAGTCGGCCAGGTCCATGTCGGGGATGCCCATCATCGAGCAGATCACCGCGACCGGCAGGTCCTGGGCGACGGTCCCGATGAAGTCGCCGCCGCCCTCCCGCTCCAGGACGTCGAGCCTCCGGTCGAGCACCGCGCGGATCGTCTCGCGCATGGACTCGACCCTGCGCGGCGCGAAGGTCGAGGTGAAGAGCCTGCGGACCCGCGGATGGTCCGGCGGGTCGAGGAAGAACAGCCAGGACTCCGAGACCCGGTCAATGTCGGAGCCGGGCGGGCAGTTGCCGAAGAATCGCTCCTTCACCGCGCCGAGGCCGGGATCGCGGAGCATCGCCTGCACGTCGTCGAACCGGGTGACCAGGTGGGCGTCCATGACGTCGTGGAAGTAGACGTGGTCGGCGTCGCGGACCCTGCGGTAGTACGGGTAGGGGTCGGCGATGAACTCCGGGTCGAGGGGGTTGAACAGTTCCAGGGAGTTCAACGGGCCGCCTCCGTGCTCAGCGGAAGTCTTTCCAGTCCCCGGAGGAAGAGGTTCGAGCTCCACTCCGGAGCGTCCGAGGCGAGGCGGAGGTCGGGGAACCGCTCGAACAGCTTCCGGAAGGCGATCTCGCCTTCCAGCCGTGCCAGCGGGGCGCCGAGGCAGAAGTGGATTCCGCCGCCGAAGGTGTGGTGCGTCCTCGGCTGCTCCCGGTCGAGCCGGAACGCCTCAGGGTCGGGATAGGCGTCGGGGTCGGCGTTCACCGCCTGCGGTATGACGATCGCGGTCTGCCCCTTGGCGATGGTCCTGCCGGCGATCTCGACGTCCTCCAGCGCGACCCGAGCGGTCATCCGCAGCGGGCCCTCGTAGCGCAGGACCTCCTCGACGAGCCGGCCCGCCAGCCCTTCGGGGTCCTTGAGGAAGGCGTTCTTGGCCTCCGGGTGGCGCAGCAGGGTGAGCACCCCGTTGCCGATCAGGTTCATGGTCGTCTCGTGGCCGGCCCAGACCAGCAGCGTGGCGTTGGCGACCATGTCCGCCTCGCTGATCGACTCCTCCTCGTGCGCCTTGACCAGCAGGCTCAGCACGTCCTCGCGGGGTTCGGCCCGGCGTTGTCCGATCAGCTCGCCCAGGTACTCCGAGAAGTTGAGCACCGCCTCCCGGCTCCGTTCGAGCGACTCCGGGGTGAGGTCGACGTCGAACAACCGCGCCAGGTCCGCCGACCAGTCCTTGAACCGCTCCCGGTCCTCGGCGGGCACCCCGAGGATCTCGCAGATCACGATCACCGGCAGCGGATAGGCGAAGCCGTCGATCAGGTCGAACTCCGGCCCCTCCAGGGAGTCCAGCAGCTGGTCGACCAGTTCCTCGATGCGCGGTCGCAGCAGCGCCACCATCCGCGGCATGAAGGTCCGGCCGAACACCTTGCGCACCTGGGTGTGGTCCGGCGGGTCGAGCTGCGACATCCACCGGCGCACCACCCGCACCGACTCGGACTCCTGGCCCGCACGGCCGCCGACGGTGCTCCAGAACTCCGACTTGCCGAACCGCGGATCTCGCAGGATCTCCGTCGCGTGTTCGTATTTCGTCACCAGCCAGAATCCGGGCGGAAAAGCCTCGCTCCAATGCACCGGATTCCGCTCGCGCAGCAATCGGAAAATCGGCCGTGGATCGTCCAGGAACCCGGGCATGAATATATTGAGCTCCAACGGCTCAATAAGTTCCGCTACGTCCGCCATGAGCAGCAAGCTAACTCACGTGCTCACACCCCAACCACAGTCGCCGACCCGAACTCATCCAAAGTGCATCGCCTACAACCTAAGTTGCACAGCGCTCCGGTCCGGCCGGATCCGGTGGGCGGCCGAGGCCACCGGAGGGTCAGTCCGCCACGAGGTCCGGCGGCCGGTCGGCGGGGAAGAGGGGGACGGCGAGCTCGACCCGGGTGCCTCCGCCGAAGCGGTCGACGACGGCCAGCGAGCCGCCGAGCAGGGCCGCGCGTTCGCGCATGGAGCTGAGGCCGCTGCTGCGGGGGTCGGGGTCGGTTCCGATGCCGATGCCGTTGTCCTCGACGGTGGCGCGGATCTCGCCGGGGGCGATGTCGATCTGGGCTCGCAGCACCCGGGCCAGGGAATGGGCGAAGATGTTGCGCAGGGCCTCCCGGATGATGAGGAAGACCTCCGAGCGGACCTGGGCCGGCAGGAGGCTGTCGTCGCCGTTGACCTTGACCAGGTAGGTCATGCCCGCCGCGTCACTGTTGTCGATGACGTCGAGCAGCGCCCGCTCCAGGCTCTGCCGCGGTTCCTCCAGCCGGAGCCCGTGAATGAGGTCGCGCAGGTCGCGCAGCGTGTCCCTCAGCACCTCGCAGGCCTGCTCCACGCCTTCGACGGGTTCCGGCCGGGCGGTCTCGGCCCGTTCGAGCATGCGGAGCGCGGCCGCGACGTCGCCGCCGACCCTGTCGTGCAGTTCGCGGCCGATCCTGCGGCGCTCCCCGACATGGGCCTGCTGGACCGTATCCAGCAGGAAACCGGTGTAGGAACTGGCCGCCAGCCGGATGCGTTCCGAGATGACCCGGTTCGCCACCACGACGACCTGGAGCATGACGTCCGAACTGAGCGCGTTGTGCTCGAGAAAGCCGGCGCACCGCGCCGCCACCACTTCGAAAAGGATCATCGCGGCGCGCAGCGACTCATTCGGATGAATGCTCCGTGAAGCCCTCGATATTCCTATCTCCGCAGAAAGAGAGCGAGCGGCAGCCTCTCTTCTGTCCCCTTCTCCGCGCAGATTCGATGCTATGTCGGAGATAATTCCTCGGGCCTGCTCAAAACATTCTGAACGGGTTTCCTCGTCGCACAGAAGGGAGCTTCCCGCCTCGCTGAGCTGCAGCTCATAAGACGTGACCATTGCATTGACGTTCTGATCCAGGAAATTCGCCAGTGACATCGCTGGTGAAGATCGGTACATCACCAAGTTGGCCTCGCAAGTGAAGAATCTCGCCTGCGGGTCAGTCTAACCTCGATCTTTCGTGACGTTGGTCGGGCCGTGTGGCGACCCGACCAACGCTGTTTTCAGCGGGTGGAACAGCATGGTGGCCCGGCTGTCGCGCCGGGTGGGCGGGGTTCCACGGGCCCCGGCGGTCTCCTTTCCGGATGGTCGGGGCGGTGGGTGCAGGTCCGGGCCGGGCGCAGCAGCGGGCGCCGTCCGCCTCGGGCCAGGTGTGCGGCGCAGGAGAACAGCCGTAGCCGCCACCTACGGTGAGACGGGTCAGCCGACGTCTGGCGAGGATCAGTACCGCTCCTCGTAGGCTGCCGGGCTGAGCGTTCCGAGGCTGGAATGCCTTCTGAACGGGTTATACCGGCACTCGATCCATTTAAACACCGAGGCGGCGATTTCGGCTCTTGTCCGCCATTTTCGAGTGTCGGGCAGCTCAAGCCGGAGCGTTCCTCGAAACGACTCCATCATCGCATTGTCAAAACAATCTCCGACCGTTCCAATCGAGCCGAGAAGCCCGGAGTCGCGCAGGCGCTTGCCGAATGTCCAAGACGTGAACTACGAGCCATGATCGGAATGCGGAATCGTCTTGTCCCGGACGGGACGGCGTCGGGTGGCCGCTGCCGACATCGCATTGATGACCAGATCGCTGGACTGGCGGATGTCAATGGAACGGCCGGCGATACGACGCGAGAAGAAGTCCAGAACAACGGTGCAGTACGGTTTTCCTTCCGCGGTCGGGTGTTCGGTGATGTCGGTGAACCACGGAATTCCGGGCGCGTCGGCGTCGAAGCCGCGGTGGACGGGTCGTCCTCGGTGGCCGGGCCGCCTGGGGCGCGTTTGCGGCCGCGGCGCCGGTAGATGCCCTGGATACCGGCTTCGCGCATGAGCCGCCCCAACCCGCTTGCGGTTCACCGGCTCGCCCGGCCCGAGCGTCGCCTCGGCGTGCACGCGGGGTGATCCATAGCTGAATCGGGATTCCTCGTGGATCCGCCGGATCACCTTCAACAGCTCTTTGTCGCGCTGCTCGCGCACGGACGCCGGCCGCCCCGCCCAGCTCTTATAACCCGGTGGGGAGACGCCCAGAATCCGGCAAGAGGCAGCCACGGGAATCCCGTGCTCCGCGAGTTCTCGGATCAGCGGGAACTTTATTTTGGGAGGACGTTCTCACGGGTGAAGCAGGCGGCGGCACGCTTGAGGATTTCGTTCTCCAGCTCCAGCTGTCTGGTCTTGCGACGCAGCTCGGTCAGTTCTTTCTTCTCCGCCGTCGTCAGGCCGCCGTCGTTCCTGATTCCTTCGTCTCTGTCGGCTTGGCGCATCCGGTTACTCAGCCGCGACTGACTGACCCCGAGGCTTTTCGTGAGCGCTGAGATCGATTTATCGCTCGTTCGCCGGCGCCACCTCGATTCGGGATGGCCACGGAGCGCACGGGGGTTCATGATGGTGGGGCGAGCGCGACCATTTGCACATGCCTCTGCCTACCCCATCGGCGACGTCTGCCGCGTTCGCGTGCCCTGATCCGCGTTGGGCCGGCACCCGGTCGTCGGGCTGGGTATCGGCCACACGGTCACGGTGACGACCGCATTTCGACCTGTCGTCTGGGCGGGGCGGGCGTCGAAGGCCGAGTTGTCGTCGTCCGGTCGGCTGGGTGAACGCGGTTTCTATGGGAGGCGGCGGTAGACGTCGCGGCGGTTGCCGACCGTCAGGACCCATACGGTCAGCTGACCGTTTTCGACGGTGTACACGACGCGGTGGTCACCGACCCTGAGCCGCCAGCGGGCGTTGTGGCCCTGGAGTGCCTTGATGTCGAACGCCGAGGTGTCTCCCGTGTCCATCGCCTTCTGGAGTTCGGTGAGACGGTGCAGGATCCTCATGGCGTCCTGGCGCGGGATTTTGAGCAGGTCCCGCTGGGCCTGGGGGGTGAAGCGTGTCGTGTGTCCCATGGGTCAGCCGTGGTGGTCGCGGATCAGAGCCGCCATCTCTTCGAGGGAGACCGACCTCTCCGTGCCCTCGGCCTCGGCTTCGTCGGCCAGCTGGTTGAGCCAGGCGTCCTCGGCCTCTTCGGCGATCCGGTGCAGTCGCCGGTACTCCTCGATATCGAGCACCACGGCCTCCTGCTTGCCCCGGCGGGTGATGATCGTCGGGGTCTCGTCACGGTGCGCACGGTCTATGACGTCGGCGAGGTGGCTGCGCACCTCCGCCATGGATTCGATCACCGGCTCACTCATGTCACCAATGTAACAGATGTACATGAACGGCTTCAGGAAGGAGGAGCGGGCCGAGTTCTCCAGGGTGAGGGCGTCCCCCGCTGTTCGGGGAAGAGAGGTGACCGCAAGAACTGTCCCGCGCCTTCGGGGCATCTCATTGAACCGCTCCGAGTTCGGTGGAGGCCCGACCAGCCCAGAGCCATGAGCAGCCCGCGACCGCCGCCGATCATCGGGACAGGACCAGCGCCCGGCACGGCCTGATCGCGCCGCCGCAGTCGAGCAGCATGCGGCTGGGATCTGATTCTCGAGTCGGATCCGTGCCGGACAGGACGGCCCGAGGCCGCCTTTGGCATCCGACTGGCGGCATGGGCGGATGTCCTTGCCGTCCGGGATCTTCGGGGCGGCCCGAGAGTGATCGGTTTCGAGGCTCAGCCACTCAGTTCGGGGTCTCCTCTCGCGGCTGCTCGTCGGGTATCGATGGTTCTTCCGCTTTCGTGGTCGGTCTCGGCGAAGAGGACTGGTCTCCTGTCAGCGGTGCCGGACTCGGCGTCGGTGTAGGCGCGGGGGTCGGCGTAGGCGTCTGGGGATTCTGGGGTTCGCTCGTCTTAGGACTCGGCGTCGACGCGGGTCCTGGGTTCGCGGGTTCTGCTTTGGGGGGCGTCGCCGTGTCAGGGGGGAGGTCGGGATAGGTCTGTGTCGGCATCGGCGCGTCAGGCTCAGGGTCGTGGACGGGAATGCTGGGGTCGACTTCTCTGGCTTGGTCAAGCACCTCGAGGACGATGATTGCCCCGACAACTCCGGCCCAAAGTGCGAGCGTCGCTTTTCCGGTGAGGTCGCGGTTGTTGATGGGGTCGCCGTTGGCGTAGTCGTAGTTGTTGGCCGATCCGCCGGAGACGGGGTCGGTCTGCAGGAAGCGGCCCAGGACGGGAAGGTAGGTGCGGGCCCCCATCTCGAGGGCCTGGTGGCTGGCGAGGTGTTCGATGGGAACGGTGTGCTGGCCGAGGTATCCGAAGTCCATGCCGCCCTCGGCGGTGGCGGGGAGCGGGATGTCGCCGATGGCGCCGGTGTCGGGGTCGATGTTCTGGCCGAACGGGTCGTACAGACGGATCTTGCCGGTGCGGACGCCGGAGCCGTTCGCGGTGAACAGGATGTGGCCCTGAATGTCGGGGTAGGCCCAGTTGGCTGGAGTGTTCGGGGTGTAGTTCTTGGTGAGCACGACTCCGCCGGGCAGTTTCAGCACGCGCTGCCGCAGGTTTCCGGCGGCGTCGAGGACGAAGTCGGGGCCGCCGGAGTCGGAGGTGAAGGCGTACCGGGTGGTCTGTGCCGCCTGTGTGCCCTCCTGGAACGTCCGCGCGATGATGCGGTCGTTGATGTCGCGGGTGTAGCTGATGGAGCGCCCGGCTGCGGTCGTGGTGGACACGTGCCGGCGGGTGGAGTCGTAGCCGAGGGTGTCGGTGCCGACCTTGGTCGCGTTGCCGTAGACGTCGTAGTCGAACGACAGCGCGGTCGCGCCGCTCGTCGAGATCAGCCGGTCGGCGTGGTCGTAGCAGTAGGTGGTGGTGGCCGGAGCGGCGCCGTCGAGGCTGTCGGTGAAGGTGGTGCGGTTGGTGTTCGCGCCCGCCTTGGGGTTCGGCCCGCAGCCTCCGTCTCCGGCGAAGCCGTAGGTCAGCTTGTGGTGCGGCACGGTGGCGGCGACCAGCCGTCCGACGCCGTCGTAGGTGTAGGAGTGGTCGTAGGCGGTGCCGGTGGAGGTGTCGGTGACGGCGGTGTCGGTGATGCGCTGGTCGCGGGAGCGGACGGCGGTGTCGGTGACCGTCGAGGCGGGGGTCTTCCATTTCAGGCCGGTGACCGGCCCGGCGTCGTTGTAGGTGAGCGTCAGGTCCGTGGTGTTGCCGTAGCGGACGGTCTGCAGCCTCCCCGAGCTGTAGGCGGGAGTGGCGACAGTGGTGCCGTCCAGGTCCGTCCGGGCCAGGCGGAAACCGTCGGTCCAGCGGTAGGCCAGGGTCGAGGTGACGCCCTTGACCGTGGTGGTCTCGCTGGTCTTGCGTCCGGCGGCGTCGTACTTGGTGGTGGTGACCGCCCCGTTGGCGTCGGTGTAGGACACGACCTGTCCGAGCAGGTCGACGACGGCGGTGGTCGAGCCGCTCTCGTCGGTGGTCCTGGTGGTGAGGGGGTCGCCGCCCACGGCGTGGTCGTAGGTGATGGTGCGCGCAGGCTGGCCGCCCTGCGCGGGGAACGACTTGCGGACGACCCGGCCGCGGGCGTCGTGGCCGGTGCACGACCAGGGCTCGTTGTTGATCCTGGTGGCGACGACGAGGCCCGCCGCGTTGTACACCTGCTCGGCCTTGTTGGCCGATCCGTCGGCGTTCTTCGCCGCGGTCTGGGTCTTGACCATGCCGCCCTGGTTGACTGCCGGCGAGTCCTCCTCGCAGGGGTCGGCGCGGGTCTCGTTGTCTCCGTAGAAGGTGGCGGAGCCGCGTTTGGCGGGATCGGCGATGTCTCCCCCGGGCAGGGCCTCTGCCAGTCGGCGCAGGAACCCGTTGCCGGGGCTTTCGAAGAGGTTGCGCCTGACCAGGTCGAGGCCGCCGGGGTCGCTGGTCTTGGAGACCAGCAGCCCGAACACCGGGTCGATCCCCGCGGCGGGGTCGGAGTAGTCGGTCGTCGTCTTCGTTGACGGGGCGCGCTCGGTGTCGCCGGCGGAGGAGCTGTAGGTGATCTTGCTGGTCTCGTAGCCGTAGCGGGGGGCCAGGTGTTCGCCGGGGACGGTCACCGCGTCGTCGTCTCCGGGCGGTGTCCAGGTCAGGGCAAGGGCGCCGGTGTTCCCGCTGCGGTTGTAGTACTCCACGCGGATGCGGTGCCGGCTTCCGGCCTTGGTGTTGGTGAACTTCCCGGAGACCTCGGTACTGGCCTTGTCGGTCCAGCTGTCGACGCGCAGCACATCGTCGATCCACAGGCGCACCCCGTCGACGACGGTGAAGCCCACCTTGTACTCGCCGGTCTCGGGGAACCGGATCTCACCGGTGAACCGGCCCGACCAGCCGCCGGTGCCGGCCACCGGCGGGCCGGCGCCCCAGTCGCCCGACAGAGAGCCGTCACCGGTGCCGACCCCGGTCTGCCACACCGCGGGCGCACCCGACAGGTACGGGTTGTCGTACAGCGCGGCCTGCAGACCGCGGATGCCCTCGTCGTAGCCGAGGCGCTGGTGCGGGACCTTGTCCGCGCACGCCGATGTCGGGGTCTGGCCGTCGAAGCACGACGCCGCCGCGGGTCCGTAGCTGTCGGTCAGCCGGTCGGCGTGGTCGTAGACGTGGGTGGTGCGCTTGCCCGGCGCGTCAACGCTCGCGACCAGATTGTCCTTGGAGTTCCATTCCAGCGAGGAGGCCACGCCGTCGGCGTCCGTCGTCTTCGACTCGCGGCCCCCGGAGTCATAGGTCACGACGCGCGAGCGCACGGTGTTCAGCCCGCTGATCCAGATCGCCGTCTCCCTGCGGGTGAGGTCGTAGGTGTAGGTGCGGCCCGGTCGTGCCCCGACCTGCGCGTAGCCGCTGGGGAACGGCGCGAGGACCTTGACCGCCCGGAGCGGCGACTCCTGGATGTCGCTTTCGTAGATGCTCTCGTATTCGATCTCGGTGCGTTCGGCCAGCACCCGGCCCGCGGGCGTCTGCCGGGCCAGCCAGTCGTAGGCCTGCGGGGTGCGGATCTGGGTGAGCGGGCCGACCTGGTCCTTGAGCTGCTGGCGCTGCTCCGGGGTGGTGTCGGAGCGGTCGTGGGTGACCTTGAGGGAGTCTCGGTCGAGGTAGTTGTAGTCGGTGATGGCCGCACCCGGGTTCTCGATGCGGGCGAGGGTGTCCATCGAGTACCACAGGCGGGTCTCGGTGCCGTCCCAGTACCGGATGCGGCACAGCTTCTGCGCGGGTGCGGGGTGTGAGCCCGCGGGACGGGCCGTCCCGCCGTAGCAGCCGTCGGTGCCGTCGGTGTTGTAGTACAGCGTGTGCGACCGGCCCGACACCGGGTCCTTGATCTGCGTCAAACGCGGGACGGCGCCGCTGTAGAGGTACTGCAGCGAGGCCGGTTTCTTGCTGTCCAGGACCGAGACGACCTGCGCGAGCGTCCCGTCGGGGTTGAAGATCGACGCGACATCGGTCTCGGTGATGGTGATCCGGCCGTCGGCGTCGAAAGAGAGCACACCGTCCTCGCCCGCCGGCGGGGCGTAGCCGCCGGAGGAGGTCTTGGTCCAGGTGTGCTTGCCGCCGGAGGTGTCGGTGAGCACCACCGAACCGTCGAGGGCCTCGGCGCCGGTGTAGCCGCTGCCGGCCACGCCGAGCGTCCACCCGGACGGGAGCGGCTGCGGGTCCTGGGCGTACAGCATCTCGGTGGTGACGACGCGGGGGCTCAGGTTGTGGCTGCGCTGGGTGGTGCCGGTCGTGCTCTTGGTCCACAGCACCATCCGGGGCCGCTCGGCGCTGTGGTGGTACAGCTCGACCTTGACGGCGGCGCGCTGGCCGGTGGTGAGCGGAACGTCGGCGTCCTGCTTCGGTCCGGCCTGCAGGAAGTCGTTCCCCAGGCTCGGGACGGCGTTCGGGTTGTCGTAGACGAGCCTGCCGTCCACCCAGATCCTCGCGCCGTCGGCGTGCATCCCCGCGAACCGGAAGTCACCGGAGGCCGGGGCCCGGAAATAGCCCTCCCAGCGGATGACGTACCCGGTCTCGTCCAGCGCGGAGGGGAGCGGGTTCTCCTTCCACGGAAGGTTCTCCGACACGTTGCTCCACACGTTGCCCCAGTCCAGGTTCACCTGGGCCTCGCTGCGGATCATCACCGGTGCCCCGTCCGGGACGCCGTCGTGGTTCGCGTCGTCGAAGTAGGACGCGCGCACACCGCGCGGCTCGCCCTGCCGGGAGTTGTAGGCGAACGTCACCCCGGCCGGGCCGCCCACCGCCTGGAACTCCGGGCCGGAGGCCTTCGTCTGGGCGTTGCCGTTGAACAGGTTGACCGCCACCGGGCCGAGCTCGTCGACCGGCGCCGGCCCCGGATCACCCATCCGCATGTCGACGGTGAAATGCGCGACCCAGCTCGGCGGCGTCACCGGCTGCCCGGCCCCCGTCGTCGTGCCGGCCGTCCAGGTGTACCTGCCCCCGTCCCGCAGGACGTGCTTGGGCACCTTCCACTGTGGCGTGGACAGACAGCCCGAGTCGACGACGCTGCCGGAGGCCCCGTCGAACCCGGTCGACACCTTGAAGCAGTACAGGACACCGCTTCCCGCCGACTGGACCTTCAGGATCGGCACCTGGGTCGCCACGACACTGTCGTCGGCGGGGCTGACCAGGCTCGTCTGCGGCGCCTCCGCCGCCGCAGCCGACGCCTCCGCCGTGGACCGGGCCAGAGCCGTGAAGTCCGCCTTCGGCTCCTTGGCCGGGGACTCCGGCTCAACGGGTTTGGCCTTCGCCGACGACGCCAGGAGCGGAAGATCCCTCCGCGGGATCTTCGGCTCCGCACGAGCCTCCTGCGCGAACACCACCGCCTGCGCCAACGACGTCACCAGCACCAGCGACGTCACCAACGCCGTCGCCCGCACCCGCCCCCAGGCCCCGACCGGTGACAGAGCACTACTCCGACGTTTCAAGTCCATGAACGACCCCATCCGATCTCACCAATAAGGCAACTGGACACCGGCCATCTCAGAGGGGGCCCACAGTTAATAGACATTAATGTCTACTTGGCGAATGGATGTTGTGACCTCAGTCTCATCGCCGCGCCTCCGACGGCCCCGATCTCCCCAGGACGAATGGGAGCATCCCCCGAGGGCGATACCACACTCCGTTCGGTGGACGACGTAGGCAGATGTTCTGCGTCCAGCACGCACCGGCGCGTTCGTCCTCACCCAGGCCGGACTCCTCGACGGCCGACGGGCGACCATCTACTGGCCGTTCTCCGAGGAATTCCGTGTCGCCCATCCCGGCGTCCTGTTCGTCGAGGACGGGCTGTGGAGGTGACCTGGGCGTCGCCGTCCGACACCGTCTCCGACGCCGAGACCGAGGGCGTCTGGACGTCCGGCGGGCTGACCGCCTTCGACGCCCCGACCCGCGCCGAGAAGGCGCGGCACCAGGTCACGGCCTACGCCCTGGCCGACGGCCGCCGCCTGTGGGCGACGAAGGAGGACCGCGACTCCGTCTCGGCCCTCGCCGTGGACGGCCAGGACGTCATCATGGCGACCGCGCGGTTCGACACGATGAAGCTCCGGATCCTCGACCCGGCCACCGGAGCGGAGCGCAGGTCGGCGACCGTCCCGCTGCGCCGCATCGACTCACGGCTGCAGCTGGTCCCGGCCCCCACGGCCCTGGTCGTCGTCTCAGGCACGGGCATGACCCCCTACCACCCGCTCCAAGGCCTGCCGAGGTTCTAACCGTTCCGCACCATCCGATGTCAAGACATGGCCTCGAACGCTTTCTTCTTCGACGTGCCGCCGTGCCAGGGTCCGCTACCGGCGGACGGTCGGGAACGACCGGTCGTCGGTAGTGGATCCTTCTCGCAGGGGCGTTGCTCTCCCTGACCTTCGAGGCGCTTCTGGGGAGGGCGCGGGCTTGCCGATGTCTTCGATCAGTCGGTTCAGTCGTTTGAGGGTGGCGCGGTCGTTCTGCTGCCACCAGCCTCCACCAAATTCGGAACGATTCACACCATCCTGCCCGCCATGCTGGACGGCGGTCGGTCGTAGGGAGGCCGGGGTTCTGCTGGACGGTGTTGCTTCGGGTTCAGTTTCGGGGGGTGGGGTCCGGGCGGGCGGGGAGCAGCAGGGCGGTGATCAGGACGACGACCGAGAGGACGGCGCTGACGATGAAGGCCAGTTGCATTCCGTCGAGGGCGGCGACGGCCGCAGTCGCTCCCTCGGCGATCCGGGTCTCGGTCCGCTGGCTCATCAGCGTGATCACCAGGGCGGTGCCGAAGGCGGCGGAAACCTGCTGAAGCGTGCTGAGGATGGAGCTGCCGTGCGAGTAGAGGTGCGGGGGCACCGCGCCGAGCCCGAGGGTGAAGACCGGCGTGAACAGTGCGGCGAGGCTCAGCATCAGGAGCATGTGCAGGCCGAGGATCTGCCAGTAAGGCATCGTCATCGTGAGCCGGGTGAAGCCCGCGAGCGCCAGGATGATGCCGACGGATCCCGGGATGATGAGGACGCGGCCGCCGAGCTTGTCGAACACCCGGCCGATGGCCGGGCCGAGCAGACCCATCGCGAGGCCGCCGGGCATGACCAGGAGACCGGTCTGCAGGGCGCTGAGCGCGCGCACGTTCTGCAGGTAGAGCGGGAGAAGGATCATCGACCCCATCATCGCCATGAAGGCGACCGCCATGAGGATGAGCGCGACCGTGTAGGTGCGGTTGCCAAGGGTGCGCAGGTCGAGCAGCGGGACCCCGCGCTTTTGCAGGCGCAGCTGCCGGAAGACGAACACCGCGATCGCCGCCAGCCCGGCCGCCACGATCGCGACGGCCGTACCGTAGCCGCCGGCGTGGAACTGGCTCAGCCCGTAGACCAGGCCGCCGAAGCCGAGGGCCGCCAGGACGACGCTGAACCAGTCGATGGCGCCTTCCTGGGGCTCACCGACGTTCTCGAGTTTGCGCAACCCGGCCCAGGTGATCACCGCCGCGATGGGGACCACCACGACGAACAGCCACCGCCAGCCGCCGACCTGGAGGATCAGCCCGGACACCGCCGGCCCCATCGCGGGCGCGACGGAGATCGCCAGGGTGACGTTGCCCATCACCCGGCCGCGGTCGGCCGTCGGGACCACCTGCATGAGGGTCGTCATCAGCAGCGGCATCATGATCGCGGTGCCGGACGCCTGAACGATCCGCGCCGCCAGCAGGACGACGAAGCCCGGTGCGGCGGCGGCCAGCACGGTGCCCGCGATGAACAGCCCCATGGCGACGCAGTAAGCCTGCCGGGTCGTGACGCGCTGCAGGAACCATCCGGTGACGGGGATGACCGCCGCGAGGGTGAGCATGAACGCGGTCGAGAGCCACTGAGCCGTCTGTTCAGTGATCTCCAGAGCGCTCATGAGCTTCGGAATCGCGTTGATCATGATCGTTTCGTTCAGGATCACCACGAACGTCGCGAGCACCAGCAGGCGGACGACGGGAGGCGTCCGTCCCGCTGTCACGGGTTCGGCCGGGAAGGAAAGGTCGATCTCGGAGGCTGTCATGTCACCCGACCAGACGTGCGGAGATGGCGTGGGGGCTGTTTAGACAGAGACTTCCACACGCCACCGACAAAATCCCACAGGATTTCCTCCGTCGCGGGAGGCGGGGGCCCCGCACTCTCCGCCCGGCTGCAGCAAGCCGGTGGGCCGAACTTCCTGGCACTCATCCGGCAACACGCTCCGGTCGAAGTACAGGCAAGAGCCGTTGCAGGCGATTTAGGAGGGCGGATGCGCACAGGATCCTACTCGCTGCGTTCATGCTGACGATGAGCCCGGCAGGGCTCTACAGCACGAGCGCACGGGCATCACGTGAATTCCATCGTCCAGGAGAGCTTCCCCCTGAAGTCAAGGAGCCGGTCCGGGGGTCCGTTGTTTGGTGAAGCGCCCCGGTTTATCCATGGGTGACATCATCGCCCACGACGCCGAGCTCACCGCGAACGCGTGGCCGCAGGGTGGCCTCTCGATGGAGATCCGCTTCCCGCTCACGCCGTACGCAATGCCACGGTAGGCGGCATCCGGGACGCTCGAACGGCGGGCGCCAGACCGGCGAACGCACCGATCAGGAGGGCCGAGGCGATGCCGCCCGACCACGCCTCGACGGGGATCACGACGGCCCAGCCCTTCGAGCCGGCGTACACGGCCGTCGCCACGGCCCCGGCCAGCACACCGACGACGCCGCCGATGACGGCGAGCAGAATCGACTCACCGAGGAACTGCGTCCGGATCTGGCCCTTCGTCGCACCGAGGGCGCGACGGAGGCCGATCTCCGAGCGGCGTTCCAGCACCGATATGATCATGGTGTTGGCGACGCCGACGGCACCCACGATCAGTGCCACCACCCCGAGCCCCAGGAAGAGGCTGTCGAACGCCCCCGCCGCGGCGGCCCTGGCGGTGAGCACGTCGGACGGCTGGCTCACGTTCACCTCGTTCGGTGCCTCGGGATTGGCGGTCTGCGCGAGCAGTCCCTGCACCGCCGCCTCGTGACCGGTGGTGACGCGCACGTAGATCGTGCTCGGCGGGCCGACCGTCACCTTGCCGCGGACCAGGCTGACATGGCCGAGGTACTTCTGGGCGGCCGGATAACCGATCAAGGCGCTGTTATCGATGTCGGGCTCCAACGGCGCGGGTTTCAGAACGCCCGCGACATTGAACCACTGGTGTCCCAGCCAGATCCGCTGATCGGGCTGGACCCGGCTGACACCCAGCCGTTGCGCGGCCTCCGAACCGAGCACCGCGACCGGCCCGAGGGCAGTGCCCTCGTTGAGCCAGCTGCCGCGTGCGATGCCGGTGTTGAGCACGGACAGCAGGTTCAGGCTGGCGGCCCGTACCTGGAGGCCACCGGAGTCGCTCTCCGGGATCATCGAGTTCCGGTAGACCTTCTCGTCCTTCATCAGACCGGTGTGCGCCAGCAGTTCGACGTCGTCCAGGTGTGAGATCCGCGCCGGTGCTTCGAGGGGCAGCTTCGACGGCTGCCCGGTGAAGCTCTGTCCGGCCTCGACGGTCAGCATGTTCGTGCCGAGCCGGTCGATCTCCGCGAGCAGTCCGGCCTGCGAGGAGGAGGACAGTCCGAGGACCGCCACGATCGCCGCCGTTCCGATCGCGATCCCGAGCGCGGACAGCGCGGCGCGCAGCGGCCGGGCGCGCAACCCGACGCTCGTCACCCGCAGTCCGTCCTTCAGCCCCAGTCGCCCGCCCTTGTCGCTCATGGCGCCCCTCCCTTCGCACCCGTACCGTCCGTGGGCACCGCGAGGACGCCGTGATCGGGTGTGGTATCGGAGACCACCCGGCCGTCCAGCACCCGAATCCGGCGAGGCAGCTGATCGGCGAGGACCGCATCGTGCGTGATCATGATGATGGTGGCGCCGGCGGCGTTGAGCTCGCGGAGGAGCTTCATGATCGATGCGCCGGTGGCGCTGTCGAGGTTCCCGGTCGGTTCGTCGGCGAGGACGATCGCCGGACTCCCGACGAGGGCCCGGGCGATCGCGACCCGCTGCCGCTGCCCTCCGGAGAGCTTGGTGGGCTTGAAATTCGCGCGGTCGGCGAGGCCGACCCGTTCGAGCGCCTCATCCGCGCGCCTGTACCGCTCTGCGGCGGCGACGCCGGCGTAGAGCAGTCCGTCGGCGACGTTCTCCCGCACCGTGGCGTGTTCGGCCAGGAAGAACCGCTGGAAGACGAACCCGATCTCCCTGGCCCGCAGCAGCGAAAGCTCGCGGTCGCTCAGCCGCGCCGCGTCGACCCCGCTGATCCGGACCACGCCGCTGCTGGGCGGCTCCAGCGTCCCCATGATGTGCAGGAGCGTGGACTTGCCCGACCCGGAGGGCCCGACGATCGCCACCAGCTCACCCCGCCGGACGGAGAAGGACACTCCTCGGAGGGCGGGCACCGGCGGCTGCTCACCGTAGACCTTGGTCACCCCGTCCAGTTCCAGGACTGATTCACCGCTCATGGCGACGGCACCACCACTTGATCGCCTTCGGCGAGGTCACCCGTGATCTGAACTCGCCCGTTCGCGGTATCGAACAGGCCCAGCTTCACCGCGACCAGTTCGCGCCGCCCGTCGTCGCGCACGACCTCGACCGCGAATCCGCCGCCGGACCTCCCGACGAGCGCGGTGACCGGGACGCTCAGGGCGTTCTCCACCCCCTCGGCCGTGATCTCCACCTGGACCGGAGCCCTGTCGAGCTCGCGTGCCTCCTCCGGCTTGTCGAGCGTGACGTAGGCCGGAATGGTCGCGGCCCCGGCACTGTCGTCCTTTCCATCGGTCCGGGCGACTCTCCCGAGCCGGTCCACCTTTCCCGTCACCGCCTTGTTGCCGGGCAGAGTGATCTGTACAGGGTCGCCCTTGCGCACCACACCCTGCTGCGACGCATCGAGCTCCACCTGCACCTCCAGCGTGCCGGAGGTGGCCTGCGCGACCTGCGCACCCGGTTGAGCAGGTCCGCCGAGCCGGCCGGTCACCTTGGAGATGCGCACCGAATCGGGCAGAAAGACCGCATTGTCGAGGGCAAGCTTTCCGGTCTCGTCCAAGCCTTTGGCGTCCTGGAGCTCCTTGAGCGCCTTCTCCGTCTTCCAGGTGAAATCGTCGTCGACGGGGTCGATGGCGACATGGGCGTCGGCGTCGTGGCCGAGCTTGTGCAGGTTCCGGTTGAGCTGAAGGACGTCCTTGCCCTTATCGCCTCTGTCCAGCTCCCGGTAGGCGGGGACCATGCCGCACAGCAGCAGCACCGGGTCGTCGTCCACCCGATAGAACACGTCGCCGCAGTCGACCTTGTCGCCTTCATCGGGCAGCTTGGTGAATATCCCGTGGGCCTGGTTGATTGCGGAGTACGGCGAGCCGTCCGATCGCGCCCGATAGGTCAGGGTCCCGTCCTGAGAAACCGTGGAGGAGAGCTTCCCCCTTTCCACCTTCACGATGTTCGTCGGCACCTCCTGTGTGGCCTGGGTCGTCGGCTCGGCATCGGACGTGCAGACCGTGACGACCACGGCGCCGGTGGCGGCGACCAGGACCACCGCTCCGGCCAGCGCCCAAGTCTTCCGCTTCACCGGCCCCCCAGTCCGCCCGGCAAGAGATCGCGGCACTGCTGCAGCGCTTCTTGGAACCCCGGAATGCTCTGGGCGTTCTCCACGTTGATGAGGGGCCCGTCAGGGGTGGGGTCCGGGAAATCCTTCACACCGTTCTCGCGCATGCACGCGGCGAACTTGAGGCGCGCCTTCATCACCTCGGCGCTCGCCTTTCTACTGCTCATGAAGCCCGGTGGCCGCAGGTCCTTGCACGCGCCGATGGCCTTCTTCCACACTGCGGAATTCGGGTCCAACGACGAGCCCAGCTTGATCCCATAGGTGAACCCGCCCGACGCGTTCGGGTCCGGAAACTCGCTGACACCGTTGTTCCGCATGCACTCGGCGAACTTCACCGCCTTATCCCGATCGGTGGCGGCCGTGCTGCTGTCGTTTCCATCAGATGCGTTCGAACAGCCGGTGCCGATCAGGGCGACCAGGGCAAGGGCGGCCAACGGCCGTAGTCTTCGTATTCGTCCGCTGTAGGGCATGCCTCCAGTCAAGGCAGCGCGGTGTTGCCAGCACGTATGTGCTTTTCGATACGCCGACGATATGTTCCGGCTCGTAGCCTCGAAAGTATGCGTGTGTTGATCGTCGAGGACGAGCCCTATCTGGCAGAGGCCATCCGCGATGGCCTACGCCTGGAAGCGATCGCCGCCGACATCGCCGGTGACGGCGACACCGCTCTGGAACTGCTGGACATCAACGCCTACGACGTCGCCGTCCTGGACCGCGATATCCCCGGCCCCTCCGGCGACGAGATCGCCGAATGCATCGTCGCCTCCGGCAGCGGCATGCCCATCCTCATGCTCACCGCCGCCGACCGGCTCGACGACAAGGCCTCCGGGTTCGAACTCGGTGCCGACGACTACCTCACGAAGCCCTTCGAACTCCGAGAACTCGTGCTCCGTCTCAGAGCGCTCGACCGCAGGCGCGCCCACCACAGGCCGCCCGTGCGAGAGATCGCCGGGCTGCGTCTGGATCCGTTCCGTCGCGAGGTCTACCGCGATGGCCGCTACGTCGCGCTCACCCGCAAGCAGTTCGCCGTACTCGAAGTTCTCGTCGCTGCGGAAGGCGGTGTCGTCAACGCCGAAGAACTACTGGAACGGGCATGGGATGAGAACGCCGACCCGTTCACCAACGCCGTACGCATCACCGTCTCGGCACTGCGTAAACGCCTCGGCGAACCCCAGATCATCACCACCGTGGCCGGCGCCGGGTACCGCATCAGCACTCAAACAGACACCAAGCGTGAGGGAGGAGACCGTGGATAGAGCCCATGGTTTGAGCGTTCGCCTCAAACTCACCCTCAGCTACGCCGGCTTCCTCATGCTCGCAGGTGCCTTGTTGCTCGCCACCGTGTGGGTGTATCTCCTGCGCGGCTTGCCCGACACTGTGAGCAGCCCCCGTGGGCTCGTGCCCATCCGCTCCATCGTTCTGCACGCCTACGCCCCGGCGACGGCCGGGGTGCTGGTGTTCCTGCTGGCGTTCGGTCTGCTGGGAGGGTGGCTTCTCGCCGGCCGGATGCTCGCCCCGCTGACCCGCATCACGGCCGCCGCCCGCATGGCCGCGAACGGATCGCTCTCCCACCGGATCGAGTTGGCAGGCCGTGACGACGAGTTCCGTGAGCTCGCCGACGCCTTCGACACCATGCTCGCGCGGCTCGCGGCACACATCACCGAACAGCAGAGATTCGCGGCCAACGCCTCCCACGAACTGCGCACCCCGCTGGCGATCACGCAGACACTTCTCGACGTGGCCCGCAACGACCTGAACCGCGTCACCGGCGAACTCATCGACCGCCTTCACGTCGTCAACACCCGAGCGATCGACCTCACCGAGGCATTGCTCCTGCTCAGCCGCGCCGACCAGCGGTCCTTCACCCGAGTACAGGTCGACCTGTCCCTCATAGCGGAAGAAGCCACTGAAACGCTCTTTCCCCTCGCCGAAAAACGCGGCCTCACCATAGAGACCTCCGGCGACATGGCCCCCACCGTCGGCTCGCACGCGCTCCTGCTGCAGTTGAGTACCAACCTCGTGCACAACGCGATCGTCCACAACCTGCCTGAACAGGGCACCGTGTGGGTCACGACCAGCGCTCACCCCGAGAACGTGGTGCTCACCGTCGAGAACACCGGAGAGAAGCTCACCCCGCCGTCGGTTTCCACGCTTGTCGAGCCGTTTCTTCGCGGCACCGAACGCATACGCACCGACCACGCAGGTGTCGGCCTCGGCCTGGCAATCGTCAAAAGCATCACCCAAGCACACGACGGAACCCTCACCCTCACCCCCCGGGCCGATGGGGGGCTCCGTGTCACGGTGCGACTACCCGCCGCACCACCGCATTCCGGTAGATGACGATCAAGGGAGCTGTGAGACGCCAGTGAGAATGGATGAGGTGGTCGCGGCGAGGTATGACTCATGAGACGCCAGACTCCCCGGGATGTCTTTTTCGGGATCCGTCTACCTTGTCGGGCCACCGGCATAGCAGTCCCCTCGG
>NZ_JBDPLZ010000007.1:0-354774 GCF_039871655.1 Actinocorallia sp. B10E7 | reverse complement strand
GAACCCGGAAGTTAAGCCCTCCAGCGCCGATGGTACTGCATGGGAGACCGTGTGGGAGAGTAGGTCACCGCCGCAATCAGCGTCGAGAGGCCCCGGACATCCGTCCGGGGCCTTTCCGCATTTCCGGGGGACTTTCCGGGGACTTTTCGGAAGCCTTTTCCCGAGGTAGCGGATCAGCGAGGGCCTCCGCGCCCGGGGCCCGGCTCGGCAGCCCGGGACGCGCCGTCCAGGTAGGTGAGCACTGCCCGCACGCGGCGGTGGCCGGAGTCGTCCGGCGCCAGGCCGAGCTTGGCGAAGATGTTGCCGATGTGCTTGTGGACGGCGTTGTCGGAGATGCGCATCCGCCCGGCGATGGTGGCGTTGTCGTGGCCCTGCGCCATGAGGGCGAGCGACTCTCGCTCGCGGGGCGTGAGGGTGTCCAGGGGGTCGCCGGTGCGGCGCGCGAGGAGCTGGGCGACCACTTCGGGGTCCATGGCGGTGCCGCCGGCCGCGACGCGGCGCAGAGCGTCGATGAACTCGGACACCCGGCCGATGCGGTCCTTGAGGAGGTAGCCGATGCCGCCGCGGCCGTCGGAGAGGAGCTCGCCGGCGTATTCGCGCTCGACGTACTGCGACAGCACCAGGATCGGCAGCGCGCCGTGCTCGCGGCGGGCGCGCAGTGCGGCGTGGATTCCCTCGTCGCGGAACGAAGGCGGCAGCCGCACGTCGACGATGGCGATGTCGGGGCGGTGCTCGGCGACGGCGTCGAGGAACGTCTCGCCGTCGCCGACGACCGCCGCGACATCGCAGCCTTTCGCCGCCAGCAGCAGCTCCAGGCCGTTGGACAGCAGGACGTTGTCCTCGGCGATCACGACCCGCACGGGTCCTCCTGAACGATCGTTACGCGCACGGTATCCGGACGGCGAGCGTGGTGGGGCCGCCCGGGGGGCTGTCGAGGCGGACGACGCCGTCCAGGGCGGCGACCCGTCGGCGTATCCCGGGGATCCCGGTGCCGCGTGCCTCGTCGGCGCCGCCCCTTCCGTCGTCGGCGACTTCGATGGACAGTACGTCGTCGGCGCGCTCGACCCGGAGGGACACCCGCGTGGCGGCGGCGTGCTTGGTCACGTTCGTCAGCGCCTCGGCGATCGCGTAGTAGGCCACCGCCTCCACGGTCGCCGGGAGCGCGCCCAGGTCGGCGAGCTCGATGTGGACCGGCATGCCCGACCGGGCGGCCAGCGCCGCCAGCGCCCCGTCGAGCCCGCGGTCGGCGAGGATCGGCGGATAGATCGTCTGGAGTACCGCGCGGAGTTCGACCATCGCCTCCTCCGCCGTCTCGTGCGCCTGCGCGAGCAGCGCCGCCACCGTGTCCGGGTCGTCGGCGAGTGATTCCCGGGCCAGGCCCAGCTGCATGGCGATGGTCACCAGACGCGCCTGCGTGCCGTCGTGCAGATCGCGTTCGATCCGCTGGAGCTCCGCTCCATGGGCGTCGACCACGCCGACCCGGCTCCTGGTCAGCACGTCGACCCGATCGGTGAGCCGCTCACGGGCCGACTGCGCGAGCACCGCCAGGCACAGCCGCGCGTGCAGACGCGCCAGCGTCGGGAGCACCCACCGGGCCGCCGCGCCGAGGACGGCGAGCTGAACGGAGCCACCGATCAGCGCGGTCGTCCAATCGCCCACATGGACATCGAGAAAGGAGAACAGAGTGGGGCGCGCGTCGGCGGGAAACGCCCACCAGAACGGCAACGCCACCGCGGCGACCAGGATGTTGCCCAGGCACATCAGGGCGGCCAGCCCGAGCGGGAACCCGACGGCGACGTGCGCGAGCGCCCAGGCGAGAGCCCGCCGCCCGGTCGGCCGCCCGTCCGCCGGAACGCCGAGCAGCCTGCCGGCCCGCTGGCGGTGCCAGTCCGCCCATCCCCGAGCCGCAGACGGCGCGAGCAGCACCGGCGACGCGAGCGCCGTGACCACGGCGGTGGCCAGCGTGCCCAGCAGGTAGACCGAGCCGGAGAACACACGGCCACGCATGCGCACCTCCTCACGACGCCGGTACGGAGATCATTATTCGTCGCCGGTCCCCGCCGGGCACTACAGCAGGCTGTACCAACGCGCGTGCGGTCGGCTGTATCGTGCCGGACGTCCGGCCGAAATAGCGTCCTCGACCATGAAACCGACGTTTGCGCGGATCCGCGGACTCCTGGTCCCGGCCCTCGCCCTGATCTCCCTGTCCGTCGCCGTCGCGTCTGTGGAAAGAGCCGACGGCGGACCGCCCCCACCGCTCGACTGGAAGCCCTGCGCTGAGGGCTCCGACGACGCACTCGGCAGGGAACTCGACCAGGCAGGCGCACGGTGCGCGGAGCTCACCGTCCCGCTCGACCACTCCAGGCCCGGTGGCCGCACCCTCAAGCTCGCGCTGTCCCGCCTCCCCGCCACGGACCGCGCCCATCGCATCGGCACCATGGTCCTCAACAACGGCGGCCCCGGCGAGAGCACGCTGGGCATGCCCCTGCAGACGCGCGCGGCGATGAAGGACCTCGCCGCCCGTTACGACCTCGTCGGCCTGGACCCGCGCTTCGTCGGGCGCAGCACGCCGATCGACTGCGGCTGGCCCATCGGCCTGTGGCTCCGCTCGGCCGGCCCGACCCGCGCCCGGTTCGATCACCAGGCGGCGGTGCAGCGCGACCTGGCCGAGCGCTGCGCCCGGCGCCACGCCGACGTGCTCCCGTACGCCAACACGCGCGACACGGCCCGCGACATCGACCTCGTGCGCCGCGTCCTCGGGGAGCGCCGGATCTCCTTCCTCGGCTACTCCTACGGCGGCTACCTGGGCGCGGTCTACATCCAGATGTTCCCCGGCCGCACCGACCGCGTGGTCCTGGACAGCGCGGGCGACCCGAACAAGTGGGGTCCCAGGGCGACGCAGGGCACCGAAGAGGAGGCGGAACGCGCGCTGCGCGGCTGGGCGGCCTGGGCAGCCGAACGTCACGGCACCTATGGCCTCGGCGCCGCCCCCGCTCGCGTGCTCGCCACAGTGAACGCGATCGTCGCCGCGGCGGAGGACCGCCCGCTGCGCGTCGGACCGTACGAGGTGGACGACCAGGTGGTCCCGTACATCCTCTCCGTCGGCTCCGGCGACGACCGCCCTGCGGCCCGCGAGGAGTTCGCCTCCACCGTCCGGACCCTGAACGAGGCCGCGCACGGCCGCCCGGCCGACCCCGGCCCCGAACTCGCCGGACTCCTCACGTTCGTCCTGACCAGCGCGGGCTCCCCGCTCGCCGGCCCGGCCGCCGCGATCACCTGCGGTGACCGCGCCGCGCCACGCGACCTCGAGACCTACTGGAACGACGTCCAGCGCAGCCGCGCGCGCCATCCCCTCTTCGGACCCCTCAAGAACAACATCTGGCCCTGTGCCTTCTGGCCGGGCCACCCGCGCGAGCGCGCCACGCGTGTCGCCGGCCCCGCCCCCGCGCTGATCGTGTCCGCCACCGGCGACACCGCCACCACCTACGAGGGCGGCAAGGCCATGCACCGGGCGCTGACCGGCTCCCGCCTGCTCACCCTGCGCGGCACCACCGCCCACGGGATCTACGGCGAATACGGCAACGCCTGCGTGGACGCCAAGGTCAACGCCTACCTGGCCACCGGTACTCTTCCCGCCGCCGACCTGATCTGCAACCCTTGACCCGCACCCGCGAGGCCGCGACACCCTGTCGCGGCCTCGCGGCGGCGGGCGCACCGCAGGGGAAGACGGGGCCTCGGCCGCGACCCGGGCCCGCCACGACGTCAGCACCTCCCGCTCGATCGTCTTCACGCTCGCGTTCCCGGTTCTTCCCGGATCGCCGTGAACACGTCGGCCCCGGCGGCTTCCTCTGCACCTGGTCGCACGAGTCTTGCCGACACCCCGTTTCAGCGCGGGGAGAGGGTGTTCTTCCAGGCGGGGTCGGCGGTGAGGACGGTGAGGTGCTGGGTGGCGCGGGAGACGGCCACGTAGAGCGTCCTGAGGCCCATGGGGGACTGGGTGGCGATCTCCTCGGGGGCGACGATGACGGCGGCGTCGAACTCCAGGCCCTTGGCCTCCAGGACGTCGAGGAGTTGGACGCGCTCGGGGACGTCCCAGGGGGACTGCGGCCAGCCCAGGGGGAGGATGACGCCGATGGTGCCCTCCACCTGGCCGAGGAGGTCGACGACCGTGTCGAGGGCGGCGTGGAGGAAGGCGGGGCGTGCGGAGTCGGGGAGGAGGCCGATGACGGCGTCGTGGCCGGTGGTGCGGACGGCACGAGACGGGGTGGCGCCGGGGACGGCCTTGGCCAGGACCCGGGACGCCACCGCGGCGATCTCCACGGAGTTGCGGTAGTTGGTGGTGAGCTCGAAGGTGTGGAGGGGGCGGCTGTTCCGGCGGTTGCCGGAGACGCCGAGGGCTGCGGACATGGCCTGGCGGGAGGCCTCCAGGTCCTCCCAGGAGGACTGGGCGGGGTCCTCGACGACGGTCCAGGTGGCCTGGCGGCCGCGGCGGCCGAGCATGCGCCACTGCATGGGGGAGAGGTCCTGCGCCTCGTCCACCACGACGTGGCCGTAGTCGGCGGCCTCCTCGGCCTCGTCGTCGACTCTGCGGGCGCGCTCGGAGCGTTCGATGGAGGTGGTGAGCTCGCGGAACTCGGGCTCCCAGTCGGCGACCTCCTCGCCGGTGAGGATGTTGACGCCGTCCACGACGTACGGGTCGTCCTCGCGGACCTTGCGGGTGGGGCGGGGGGATCTGCCCAGCAGGGAGTCGAGCTCGTCGAGCAGGGCTATGTCCTGGTAGGACCAGCCGTCCTCGTTGGCGATGGAGCCGGCGAGCCTGCCGACCTGGGCCGGGGTGAGGTCGCGGCCCGCGGCGCGGCGGAGGCGGTCGGTGTCGGCGAGGGAGAGCAGCACTTCGGCGGGGGTGCGGATCGGCCACCAGGCGGTGAGGAAGCCGCCGATCTGGTCGCGGGCGTTGGCGGTGAACTCGCCGCGTTTGATGCCGGGGGCGTCGACGAGGCCGCCGATCTCCACGAAGCGTTCCCACAGGGCGTCGAGCAGGGCGTCGGCGACCTTGCGGCGCGCGGTGTTGACCGTCCCGTGGACGCGCTGGTGGACCTGCTTGCGGATCTTGTCGAGGCGCGGGCGGTCGAGCCTGACGACGACGCCGGCGTGCACGACGGTGAGCAGGTCGGGGGCGCCGGGCGGGTGGTCGGTGACGGCGCGGCGCAGCACCCGGGCCATGGAGCCGGAGCCCTTGATCCGGGTGAGCTCGGGTGAGTCGTGGCGGGTCGCGGTCGCCCCCGGCAGCAGGTCGCCCAGGGAGCGCAGCGCCGCGGAGCCCTCGCCGAGGGAGGGCAGGACCCGCTCGATGTAGGCGGTGAACCGCTGGTTGGGGCCGACGATGAGCACGCCGCGGCCGCCGAACCTGCGCCGGTGCCGGAACAGCAGGTAGGCGACCCGGTGCAGCGCGACCGCGGTCTTGCCGGTGCCGGGGCCGCCCCGCACGATGACGGTGCCGTCGGCGGGCGCCCGGATGACCAGGTCCTGCTCGCGCTGGATGGTGGCGACGATGTCCCGCATGGCCCCTTCACGGGTGCGGGCGAGGGAGGCGAGGAAGGCGCCGTCGCCGACGACGGTGAGGTCGTCGACGAGGGCGGGTTGCAGCAGGTCGTCCTCCAGGTCGATGACCTTGTGGCCGCGGGAGTGCAGGACCCGGCGGCGGACGACGCCGCGCGGGTCCTCGGGGGTGGCCCGGTAGAAGGCCTCGGCGGCGGGCGCGCGCCAGTCGACGACCAGCGACTCGTGGTCGCGGGTCCGCACGCCGATCCGGCCGATGTAGAGCGGGCCGTGCTGCTCGGGGCCGCCGGGGGCGAGGTCGAGCCGCCCGAACACCAGGCCGTCGTCGGCGACGTTGAGCGCCTGGGCGCGCAGGGCCGCCTGGTAGACCATGGCGTCACGGTCCACCAGGGAGGCCTTGGTGCCGGTCTGGGCCTGGCGGAAGCCCTCCTGGAGCATTCGCTGGGCGTCCGCCCGCATCTCCTCGAGCCGGACGTGGGCGGCGTCCACCAGGGACTGCTCGGCCGCGATCTCGGACTCTTTGACCTGCAGGGCGTGGGTGGCCTGCCCCGGACGGGCGGACGACGGCATGGGGTTCTCCTTCTCGCAAGAGAAGAAGCTTATGCGGTCGCGACCTCGGTGGCCTCTCCGAAGGTCATGCCGAGGTGCCCGACGGTGGTGCTGGACAGCGCGGGGGTCCGGTGCAGGCCGAGCCTGCGCAGGTCCTCGGCCGCGGGGTGGCCGCCGAGGGTGACGACGGCGCCGCCGGGGCGCATGCGGACCGAGGAGGGGCGCATGGTCCAGGGGACGCGGCGGGTGACGCCGTCGTAGCAGGAGTAGGCGTCGATGACGGGGGCCGCGCTGCCGTCGGGGATGGGCAGCCCTGGTTTGACGGACATGGCGGCGACCAGTTCCCCGTCCTGGTGGACGGCGGCGCGCTGGGGTCCGGACCAGTCGATGGGCAGGTGGGTGAGGACCTTGGGGAAGCCCCAGATCTGGCGTCCGGCCTGGAGGGTGAACTCGCCGTCGACGGGCAGCCAGTGGATGAAGGCGCCGATCCCGGAGGAGGTGACGCTCCGCGGGTGGTGGACCAGGAAGGCGACGGCGAACTCGTGGTACGGGCCGAGGTCGCCGTCGATGTACTCGATGAAGGCGAGCGAGCAGATCGTGTGGGAGGGCACCGGCCGGACCACGTCCAGCCCGGAGTATCCGATGATGGTCTGCGCGGTGCGGGCGGGGACGGGGAACATGGCCGAGGCCACCCGCGCGTGGCGGATCTCCACGGGCATCGTGACGGTCCGGTCGAGTACCTGGTGCATGGCTCTCCTCTGTTCGGTCGCTGTCGCCCCGAAAAGAATTAGAACAGGTTCTAGACTGGTGTCTCAAGTTCGGTCTTGATCCGGTTCAGCGTGGTGCGCATGCCCTCCCTGTTCAGCGCGGCCCGCCGGTCCGGCCGGACACCGGTGAAGACCCTTCCCAGAAAGGACACGATCCCCGCGGACCAGTGGTCGCGGCGGAGGTCGTGCCAGTATTCGGTGAGCCGGGTGGAATCGCCCACGGGCTCCAGCCGGTAGCCCCACAGCGCGACCTCCATGCCGAAGCTGTGGACGCGGAAGGCGTGCACCCGGTCCGGCACGTGGGCGGTGACCTCGCAGTCGGTGAACCACACGAACGGACCCCGCCGGTTGAACCCCGTGAACCGGGAGCCCTCCTCCACGGGGGAGTCCCGCAGCCGGACGCGGAAGACCTCCGGCGACCATTCGGCGGCGCGGCGGGGATCCGACACCGCCGCGAAGACCTTCTCGACGGGCGCGTGGATGAGGACGCTCTCCTCGGCCACCCACTCCCGTTCCGTGCTTTCCGCGCTTCCCATGGGACGATCCTCCCGCATTACCGTTGGGGGATGGACGAGTACCTGAGCTGGCACACCTGGGACGAGGCCGAACCGCGGTTGCGGGAGGTGCTGCCGGAAGCGGCGCTGGCGACGGTCCGGCGTGCGGCGGAGGCCGCGGCGCGCTGGCACGGGACGCAGACGCGCCCCACCGGGGCGCCCTACACCGAGCATCTGCTGGAGGCGCTGGAGGTGCTGGTGCGGGGGGCGGGGGAGCGCGACCCGGACGTCCTGGCGGCGGCGCTGCTGCACGACGTGGTGGAGGACACCCCGGCGACGGTCTCCGACGTCGAGGCGGAGTTCGGCCCGGTCGTCGCCGAGTACGTCGACTGGCTGACCAAGCCGCCGGTCCGCTCCAGGCAGGAGAAGCGCACCGCCAAGGTGGGCTATCTACGGCGTCTCCGGGACGCCCCGCCACAGGTCGTCGCGATCAAGCTCGCGGACCGGGCGAGCAACGCACAGACCCTCGATCGTATGCCTGCGGACTTCCAGCGCCGCTACTACACCGAGACCGTCGTCTACGTCATGCCGCTGGCCCAGGACCATCCCTTCTTCGCCCCCTGGTTCGCCGGCTGGGCGCAGCGGTTCGCGCATCTGCGCTGAGCGTCCGGGCCTCCGCGAGTCGGCCGCCAGGGCCTCCAGCCGGGCGACGAAGGCGGGGGCGTGCTCGGCCCAGTCGAAGCGGGCGCGGGCCGCCTCGTGGCCTCGCCGGGCCATTTCGGCGCGCTCCGCGGGAGAGTCCCGCAGCCGCAGGATCTCCCGGACGGCTGCGGCGGGATCCCTGACGACCGAGCCCGCGCCGGTCTCCTCCAGCAGGAAGGAGGAGGCGGGCTCCGGGCCTGACACCACGGGCACGCCGTGGGCCATGTACTCCAGCACCTTCGTCGGCGGCTGTTGGTGCCGCTCGCGGGTCAGGGAGAGGCCGGCCATCGCGCCGGAGATGATGCGCAGCGCCCGGTCGTTGGGCACGAACCCGTACCAGCGCAGGACGCCCTCGCGCTGGGCGGCGCGCAGCAGCGGGCGGACCTGTTCGTCGGCCGGGCCGATCAGCTCGGTGGCCAGCCCGTGCTCGGCCAGGGCCCGGGCCGTCTCGACGACCTCCTCGACGCCTCCGCGCCGGGTGAGCCGGCCGAGGTGCACCACCCGGGGGTCGTCGGGCGTGCGCGCGGGCCGCCGGGGGACCGGGGTGAAGGTGGGGAGGTCGAGGCCGTGGGGGAAGCGCCGGGTGGGCGGCCCGTCCAGGACGACGGGCACCCGGCGGGGCGCGACCAGGCCGAGTTCGTGGTCGTGCAGCAGCACCAGGTCGGTGTGCGGGGCGTGCTCGGCCAGGGCGCGCCGGGCGTGGCGCAGCGCGCGGAAGCGGTCGGACAGCCGCGGCAGGTCCACCGGCGTCAGCTCCTGCCAGGGAACGACGTGGTGTGCCCTGAACGGGGCGAGATAGGTGACGTGATGGCCGCCGTCGAGCAGGGCCCGGATCTGCCGGTGCAGGATCCGGGAGTCCTCGGGATGGCGACCTACCGTGCAGACACAGACCCGCATACGACGACTCCGGAGTTCACAGGACATTCACTGGCATCGTGACCTGCGTGAATGTCCGAAAGGTGAACCCCGGAAGGCCGTGGGCTGTCAGTCCAGGTAGCCCCAGAGCTTGGCGATCTCGCGCAGCTGCGGGTCGATCTCGTCCACGCTGGGCAGCGGGCGGGCCTTCTGCACCTGGCCGGACTTGATGTTGGCGCTCCAGTCGCCGAAGACCGGCTTGATCGGGCCGTGGTCCTGGGTGCCGTAGTCGAGCATGGAGGGCTCCCACTCCACGCCCAGGTACTCGCAGATCCGGCGGGTCTGGGCCTCGGGGTCGGCGGTGAGGTCCTCGTACCGCACGGCGAGGCCGTTGAGGCGCTGCCGGGCCTGCTCCACGCCGTTGACGTAGTTGAAGATCTCCTTGACGACCGCGTCCTTCTCGGCGCCCTTGCGCCGGTTGAGGACCGACTCGACCACGGACTGCGGGTGGCGCTGCAGGAAGATGTAGCGGGCCTGCGGCCAGGCGGAGGAGATGCGGCGCCAGATCAGCGCGTTGGCCGGGGTCTTGTCGACCACGATGCGCTTGCCGCTGCGCTCGAGCTCGTGGTGCAGGACCCGGTCCCACAGGAGGTGCTCGAGCTCCTTGCGGCTCAGGCCGAGTGCCTCCATGATGCCCTCGGTGTACTCCCGGCTGGGCCGCACCTCGAGCGTGCGCAGGTGCAGCTCGTGCGGGGCGCGGATCTGGGAGTGGGTGTTCAGGAGCACGCGCAGCAGGGTGGAACCCGAGCGGACGGAGGAGAGGACGAAGACCGGCGACGGCACGAGTCGGCTGCCGCTGCTGCGGTCGGGCAGCATGACCTTGCGCTTGGGCTTGATGCCCGGCGGCCTGAGGGCCTCGGCGAGGTGTTCGGTACGGCGGCGGATGGCCCGCTTCACTGCGGTGCTGCGCTGTGCTTCCTGCATCCCTCAAGTCCCGGGTAGGTGTGGCCTCGCGGGAGACGATAGCGACACATCGGACGAATTTAGACTAATTTGGCTTAACGTTGCTGAATGTTAACTGAGGAGCGTGCAACCCGGATCCTAGTCCAGGGGTCGCCATGATCGTTTCAAGTAGCGCTCGCCGCGCCTGACGAGCGCGGGGCGCGCCTCGGCGAGGTCGTGCTTCTCCCCCGGGTCCTTGTTCAGGTTGTACAGCTCGTAGGTCCACTTCTTGCCCGGGGTGGAGTATTCGGTGCCGGGCGCGAAGCCGACCAGCTTCCACTCGTCGAAACGGACGGCCGCCGCGCAGCGCTTGCCCTTGCCGTGGTCCTCCGCCCGGTGGCTCTTGGTGGATCCGGCGTGCAGCCGCAGCCAGTAAAGGTACTCGTGCTTGGGCGCCCCTCCGGCCCCCGTCCAGACCTTCTTCAGTGAGAGGCCGTCGTTCTTCGGGGCGCCGATTCCCGCGAAGTCGGCGAACGTCTCCATCAGGTCGTACTGGACGGTCGGGTGGGTGGTGCGCTTCTTGGCGGTCTTGCGGAGCAGCTTGGGCGACCAGACGATGAAGGGGACCCGGATGCCGCCCTCGTAGAGGTTGCGCTTGACGCCCCGGTAGGGGCCGGCGGCGTCGAAGAACCGGTGCCGGACCCCGTCTTCCTCGTGCGGGCCGTTGTCGGAGGTGAAGACGACGATCGTCTCGTCGGCCAGGCCGAGCTTGCGCAGCTCGTCCAGCAGAATCCCGACATAGGTGTCGAGCTGGGTGATCTGGGCCGCGTGCACCTTGTCCTGGCGCCGCCAGTCCTTGGTGCGGTACTGGCCGAGCGAGGACACGACGGACGGGGCGTGCGGCAGTGGCAGAGTGAGCATCATCAGGAAGGGCTGGCCCTGGCGGTCGGCGTCGCGCAGGAAGGTCAGCGCCCGCTGCATGATCAGGTCGGGCCCGTAGATCGGCCCGGAGTCGCCCTTGTTGCCGGGGAGCGTGTAGCGCTGGCCGTTGTTCCAGAGGAACTCCGGGTAGTAGCGCTTGGCCATGTGGTGGGTCATGTACCCGAAGAAGTCGTTGAACCCGCGGGCGTTGGGGTTGGTGTTGTTGTTGCCCGCGTTGGGGCCGAAGCCCCACTTGCCGAACAGGCCGGTGCGGTAGCCGGCCGCCTGGAGCACCTCGCCGATCGTCGGCTCGTTCGCGCCCAGGGAGAGCTCGCCCTCCTTGGGCGGGTTGCGGCGCACCGCGCTGTGCCCGCTGTGCAGTCCGGTGAGCAGCGAGGCCCGGGAGGGGGCGCAGACCGGGGCGGAGGCGTAGGCGTCGGTGAAGCGCAGGCCCTCCCTGGCCATCCGGTCGATGCGCGGGGTCTTGATCTTCTTCTGTCCGTAGCAGCCGAGCTGGCCGAAGCCCAGGTCGTCGGCGAGGATCACCACGAAGTTGGGGCGTTTGGCCAGGGTGCCCCCCTGCTCCGGCTGGGGGGCGGCCGCGACGACGGGTTCCCTGACCTCGGCTTGGGGGGACAGCGCGGTCAGGGCCTGCGCGTCGGTGCTCTTGGCCGACGGAACGCCGGTCGTGCCGCTGGGGCGGGACGGCCATGCCGAGAAGGCCGCCGCACCGGCCGCCAAGAGGCCCGTGCTGAGCAGGAAGCGGCGCCTGTCAGACAAGTGATGACTCCTGGGGTTCTGCGGGGTGACCGGAGGCAGCTTAGCGAGAAGTCGCGGGACAAAGATTGTTAAACGGCATCGACGGCCTCCGTTGGTCTCCTGTTCACACACGAATGCCAGGTTGGAAGTCACTGACTTGATCCGACGCTTTGGGTGCATATGACTGATCTGGCCTGGGCTGAATCGCCGCTCCAGCTTCTGTCGGCCTTGGAGGCCCGGCACGCCGGCCTGCTCGGGCCGGTGGAAGTGCGTGTGCGCCCCGGATCGGATGCGTTGCACGCTACCGTCCGGGAAGCGATCAGGTTGGGGTTGCCGCCGAAAACCACGGTGATCTTCACCGAAAAGATCGGGCGAACCGGTGCGACCTGGGCACTCGGTGACGCCTTCTCCGGCCAGGCGCAGGCCCGCATGCTGCTGAGCAGGGCGCCGGAGCGGATCGTCCTGCTGGACGACGGGCTGGCCACCCTCCACCTGCTCGGCCTCCTGTGCGGACCGTGGAAGCAGCCGCTGCTGCGCGCCAGGGCCAGACCCGGGCCCGCGCGGCGGGCCTTCTCCGGGCTGGCCGGGCACCGGCTGCGCGGGCTGGCCCACCGGGGCCGGGTGACCACCTTCACCGGGCTGCCCGTGCCCTCGCCGCTGCTCGCACGGGCCCGCCGGGTCGGCATCCCCGTCATCTCCCACGAGTTCTCCTGGCTGCGCACCCTGCCGGCCGAGCCGCCGCCCGAGCAGCGGTGCGTGGTGCTGGGCACCTCGCTGGTCGCCAACGGGCTGGTCGACCGGGGCGCCTACCTGGGATGGCTGAACCAGATCACCGCGAGCGAGCCGGTGGCCTACTACCCGCACCGGCGGGAATGCCCCCAGGTGCTGGCGCTGCTGCGCGAGGACCCGGCGGTCACCCTGGTCGAACGGGACCTGCCGGTGGAACTGAGCCTGCGCGGCCTCACCCCGGAGCACCGGGTGATCAGCCTGCCCTCCACCGCCCTCACGTCGCTGCGCGTCCTGCACGGACCCGCCGGTCCCCGCATCGAGGGCGTCAGCGTCCCCGCGGACTGGTGGACCGACCAGGCGGACCCGGCACTGCGCACCCACCTGAGCGTCTTCGTCCTGGGCCCGGAGTTCGCTTGAGACTGCTCGCCATCGCCGATTCCGACTCCTACCTGAAGTGGGCGGCGGCACTGCTGCGCACCCTGCCCGGCGAACACCGCCTGGTGGTGGTGCGCTCGCCGATCACCCCGTCCGCGGCGCAGCGCCGCGCCGCGGTCAGCGGCGGGCGGGAGGACTCCCCGGTCCCCGAAGTGCTCACCGCCCGGAGGCTGCGGACGCTGCTGCGCGCGTACGACCCGGACGCCGTGCTGCTGGCCTGCACCGGCCCGGTCGTGCGGGCGCTGTCGCCCTGGGTGTCACGGGACCGGCGCCGAGTCCTGCTGACCGGGCTGCCGGGGATCTCGGTGCCCGCGAACGAGAAGGCCTGGCGGTTCCGCGCCGCCGCCGACCTGTTCGTCGTGCACAGCGGGCGGGAGGTGGCCGAGTTCGGCGCGATCGCCCGGGACCTGGAACTGCCGGGGCGGGTGGCGCGGGCCACACTGCCGTTCCTGCACGACGCCGCGACGTCCGAAGGCCCCCGCGACCCGGTCGATCCGGGGGGCGACCCCCAGGCCCCCGAGGGGCGGTCCGGCCGATCCTCGCTTCGCTCCGGTCGTCCGGACCGGGTTGATCTGGGGGGCGACCCCCAGGCCCCCGAGGGGCGGTCCGGCCGATCCTCGCTTCGCTCCGGTCGTCCGGACCGGGTCGTCTTCGCCACCCAGGCCAAGGTCCCCGAACGGCGGGAGGAGCGCGAACGCGTTTTGTACGCGCTGGCCGACCTGGCCCGGGCCCGGCCCGACCTGCGGGTGGTGGTGAAGCTGCGGGCCAGGGCGGGGGAGGAGCAGACCCACCGCGAGGACCTGCACTACGAGACGTTGTGGCGGGAGCTGCCGGTCGAGCACGGGCTGCTGCACTTCGACGCCGGGCCGATGCACGCCCAGCTCGCCCGGGCCGCCGGGTTCGTGACGGTGAGCTCGACCGCCGCGCTGGAGGCGATCGCCGCGGACGTCCCGCTGCTGGTGCTCTCGGACTTCGGAGTGAACGAGCGGATGATCAACCTGGTCTTCGAGGGCAGCGGGGTGCTCGGCACCCTGCGGGAGCTGGTCCAGGGCCGGTTCCACCGCCCGGACGAGGCGTGGTGCGCGGAGAACTACTTCCACCCCGAGGCCGAGAACGACTGGGTGCGGGAGCTGGAGGCCCTGGTCGCGCGGGCGCGGACCCTGCCCGGACCCGTCGGCGACCCCGGCGGCCGGTGGGCCAGGACCAGGGCGTCCCTGCGGGTGGAGCTGCCTCCGGTGGCCTACCGGGGGGCGCTGCGGCTGCGCCGCGCGCTGCGCTGAGCGCGGACCTCAGATCCGGACGCCCAGCAGCTCCTCGAAGAGCTCCTGCCGGTAGACGCCCATCGCGGGCAGCACCTCGGCGCGCAGCTCCGGCGGCACCGACAACATCGTGGCGCGGGCCCGGTCGACCAGCTCCACCCGCAGCAGCGGGCTGAGCCGGTCCCGGCGGGTCAGGTGGTAGCCGATCATGGCGAAGTAGTTGCGGACGGCCTTGGCGGCGAACCGCTCGGCCTCCGGGTCGGCGGACAGCTCGGCCAGCACCAGGTCGAAGGCGTCGAAGAAGTGCAGCTGGCGGGCGTCGCCGATCCGGGTGAGGGCGCCCTGCCGGTGCCGGCGGTAGAAGACGCCGCGCAGCGGGACCACCGCGTAGGAGGAGGCCTGGCGGTACAGCCGCCAGAACCAGGGCCGGTCCTCGGCGGTGTGCAGTTCGGGGACGAAGCGCAGCAGGCCCCGGTCCGCCAGCCGCCGGTGGTAGATCCCGGCCCA
This sequence comes from Actinocorallia sp. B10E7, assembly GCF_039871655.1. NCBI lineage: Bacteria > Bacillati > Actinomycetota > Actinomycetes > Streptosporangiales > Thermomonosporaceae > Actinocorallia > Actinocorallia sp. B10E7. The sequence continues at coordinate 340,296 of NZ_JBDPLZ010000007.1, read as the reverse complement.
CGAGTAGGGGTAGTCGACCATGGAGGGCTGGCTGACCGGCAGGATGGCGGCCCGCGGGTCGAGCACCTCCCACAGCCTGCCCTCCGGCGGGCGGCGCGGCTGCCGGTGCCGCCCGGTGACCCGGACGTGGTCGGACATCACGAAGTCGCAGCCGAGCCCGGAGATCGCGTCGACCAGCTCGGCCAGGTAGCCGGGCCTGATCCAGTCGTCGCCGTCGAGATAGGTGAGGTAGCGGCCGGAGGCCTCGGCCAGGCCGGTGTTGCGGGCGGCCCCGGGCCCCAGGGCCGCGGGATGACGGATCATCCGCAGCCCCGGGACCTCCGCCTCGGCCACCAGTTCGGCCGTCCGGTCGAGGGAGGCGTCGTCGACCACGAGGAACTCGAAGTCGGGACGGGTGTTGCGGGCCAGACCCCGCAGCAGGTCGGGCACGTAACGCTCCACGTCGCGGACCGGAACGACGACCGACAGGGTGGTCACCGGTCGAGGTCCAGCCCGGCGGCGTCGATGGCGCGGGCCGCGAGCCTCCGCCTCCGGCTGCGCGGCGGCAGCGCGGCGGCCAGCAGGTTGCGCCTGGCCGGGGACAGCCCGCCGGGCAGGCCGAGCGCGGTCAGCCTGCGTTTCTTGAAGTACCGCATCATCTCGCCCGAGGCGTGCTCGGACAGGAACGCCACGGCCTCCTTGCGGCGCTCGGGCAGGGAGGCCGCGCGCATCGCGTACGCCACCGCCACGAGCAGTTCGTGGAGCGCGGACACCGAGGAGAGGACCGGTGCGCTGAGCGTCCCGTCCTCCGCCAGGTGCGGCAGCATCGTGTCGATGATGGTCACCGGCACGCGGTTGCTGTTCTGGTAGGGCGCCAGCCGCTGGAGCAGCAGGCGGGTGCCCACGGCGGCGGCCGGGACGCCGTGGTAACGGGAAGCGGTGACCAGCGCGGTGGAGAAGCAGCCGACGATCAGTGATGGCCGAAGCGCTGCGCACCAGGTCTCTGCCGGTACCGAAGCGTCGAGGACCACGAGCCGGGCGCCCAGCCGCGCCGCCTCGTGGGCCAGCCGGCCGGCCGTACGTACCGGACTGGAGGGGTGGGGCTTGAACAGCACTGTCGTGTGCCCTCGGGCCACGACACCACGCAGCATCGCCACATGGAGTTCATCTTCCTCCTGCTCGCTCAGGATCTCCAGTGCCGCGAGGTACTGACCGACCACCAATGCGCCCCCGTCGAGCCCGTCAGCAGGGGGCTCCGGCCGGTTCAGCTTCTGGAGAACGGCGGTGAACGCATCGTCGGGGATGACCTCGGAGGGGACGCCGTGCTCGCCGAGCAGCAGAGGGGTGAGCCCTTCGACCAGGTCCAGGTGCAGCAGCCGGGTGATGCGGCTGCCGACCCCGTCGGGCAGCCCGTCCCTGGTCGGCCCGTAGCTCATCAGCCCGTCCGCGTAGACCGTGATCAGGGCCTCGGAGAAGATCGAGGTGAGCGCCTTGGCCGGGGAGGCGGCGATGGTCTCGACCGCGAGTTCCAGCGGCTCGTCGCCCAGGCCCCAGCGGTCGCGGAAGAGCCGCTCCCAGATCATGAGCTCCTCGGTCCGCGGCATCCAGCCCGACGGGTGCAGCGGGCTGATCTCCTCGTTCCAGGAGCGCACCTCGTCGAACCGGTCGCGCACCCCGGCGAACCCGGGAGAGGCGGTGAGGTCGAGGCCCAGCTCGGGGATGGCGGTGTTGTCGCTGACCAGCAGCATGCGGCGGCGTCCGGGCGGACCGAACCGCCCGGCGTCGATGGCGGCGGCGACGGTCATCGCGCCGAACAGCGTCGAGGCGACGAAGATCTGAGTCACGGGGTGACCCCCAGCAGTTCGGTGAGGAGCCGTTCGCGTTCCGGTCCCAGCCCGGGCATCACCTCGGCCAGGTTCTCCGCCGGGAACGCCGCGAACGTGGCGCGGGCGCGGGCCCGCAGCCGCCGTTGGAGCGGCGGGCTGAGCCGGTGGCGCTCGGTCAGGTGGAAGGCGATCATCGCGCAGTAGTTGCGGATGGCCTTGGTGAGGAACCGTTCGCCCTCGGGGTCGCGGGCCAGCTCGCCCAGGACCAGGTCGAAGGCGTCGAAGAAGTGCAGCTGCCGCTCGTCGCCGATCTTGGTGAGGGACCCGGCGACCTCGCGCCGGTAGAACGGCCCCCACAGCGAGACGACAGCGTACGACTCGGCCTTCAGGTGCAGCCGCCACGTCCAGGGGCGGTCCTCGCAGGTGAGCAGCTGCTCGTCGAAGAGCAGCACCCCCGATTCGAACAGCTCCCGCCGGTAGGCCCCCGACCAGGCGTTCGGGTAGTCGACCATGGCCTTGCCGTGGGCGGGCAGGATGCCGTCCCGGGGCTTGAGCAGGGTGTCGCGCACGCCCATCGGGGCCCGGTCCGGCACCCGGCGCCTGCCGAAGACCTTGATGTGGTCGACCTTGACGTAGTCGCAGCCGAGCCGGTCCATCGCGGCGGACAGTTCGCTGAAGTAGCCGGGCCGGACGTAGTCGTCACCGTCCAGGAAGGTGAAGTACCGGCCGGAGGCGACGCGCATGCCCGCGTTCCGCGCCCCGCTCAGTCCGACGGCCTGCTCGTGCCGGATCACCTGCGACCGCGGCAGCCTGGGCCGGAACAGTTCGACGAGTTCGGGAGTGCGGTCGGTGGACCCGTCGTCCACCAGGATGAACTCCACTTCCTCCGCGACGTTCCGGACCAGGCTGGTCAGCATGTCACCGGCGTACCGTTCCACGTTCCGCATCGGGACGATGACCGAAATAGCTGGTGAACTGGTCAAAACGGTCAAGAGGTGACCCGCCGCAGGCGCTCGCGGGGCTCGGCCTCGCCCGGGAAGACCCGCTTGACGCCGTCGCCGAGGGCGGACTCGATGACCCGGATGTCCCGGATGAGGTGCTGGAGGCCGGTCGGCTCCAGGGAGGCGGCGTGGTCGGAGCCCCACATGGTGCGGTCCAGCGTGATGTGGCGCTCGATCGCGCACGCGCCGAGGGTGACGGCCGCGAGGCTGATCTGCAGGCCCCGCTCGTGCCCGGAGTAGCCCACCGGGACGCCGTAGCGCTCGCGCAGGGTGTCGATCGTGCGGAGGTTGGCCTCCTCGGCCGGCAGCGGGTAGGTGGAGGTGGCGTGCAGGATCACCAGCCGCTCGGTGCCGAGGATCTCCACCGCCTCGTCGATCTCCTCCAGCTCCGACATGCCGGTCGACAGGATGATGGGCTTGCCGGTGGCCGCCAGAGCACGCAGCAGTTCCCTGTCGGTGATGGACGCCGAGGCGACCTTGTGCGTCACGACGTCGAACTTCTCCAGGAACTCCGCCGACGGGACGTCCCAGGGGGAGGCGAACCACTGCAGGCCGCGCTGCGCGCAGTACCGGTCGAGCTCGGCGTACTCCTCCTCGCCGAACTCGACGCGGTGCTTGTACTCCAGGTAGGTCATCTCGCCCCACGGGGTGGAGCGCATCTTGCCCTGCTGCTCCGGCGGGACGCAGATCTCCGGGGTGCGCTTCTGGAACTTGACGGCGTCGCAGCCCGCGTTGGCGGCGACGTCGATGAGCTGGCGGGCGATCGACATGTCACCGTTGTGGTTGATGCCGATTTCGCCGATCACGTAGACCGGCTGCCCGGAACCGACCAGGCGGTCGCCGATCTTCACAGAAGCGGACATATCACTTACCTTCGTTCGGAAGAGTCTTGCTCTGGAGAATGAGTTCGCATGCCTCGCGGACCGCGCCCCCGCCGCCCGGACGGCTGAGCACCAGCCGGGCCGCGGCCAGGACCTCCGGGTGGGCGTGCGGTACCGCGATCGGCCAGCCCACCAGGGTGAAGCAGCCGAGGTCGTTCAGGTCGTTGCCGATGTAGGCGACGCGGCGCGGGTCGTGCCCCGCCTCGCGCAGCCACCCGGCCAGGGCCGAGGCCTTGTCGGAGATCCCGTGCAGGACGGGGACGCCGAGCTTGCGGGCCCGCGCCGCGACCACCGGGTTGGTCTCGGTGGACAGGATGAGGACGGGCACGCCCGCCCCCCTGAGCCGGGCGACGCCCATGCCGTCCTCCCGGGAGACCGACACCGACTCGGTGCCGTCCTGGTGCACCCTGGCCCGGTCGTCGGTGTGCACCCCGTCGAAGTCGGTGACCAGGACGTCCACGTCCAGCGGCTCCGGCCGGTCGGCCAGCGGCGCCAGGACGCGGGCGACGGCCAGGTCCTCGGGCGTGTCGATCTCGACGGCGTGCACGGGCGGGACGGCGCGCACGCCGATCCGCCCGAAGAACCGGTGCCCGTGCTCCATCAGCCCCCGGGTGCGCATCACGTAGAACGCGCCGGTCTCCCGGTAGTGCGGAGCCCGGTCCTGGCGGCGGGGCCGGAACGAGGCGCTGTGGCCCACACCGGTCAGCCCGTCGTCGCCCAGGGCCCACTGGAACTCGTGGGACTCCAGCGCGGAGAACACGACGTCGGACTTCCCGTCGAGCACCTCCAGTACGGCGGCGTCGAGGTCGTCCGGGTCCACGAACGGCGAGGTGCACTGCAGGAACACCGTCACCTCGGGCAGTCCGGGCAGCAGGCCGAGCGCGTGCAGCAGCGCGGACTCGGAGGTCGCGGTGTCCCCGCTGAGCTCCGCGGGCCGCATCACGATCCGCGCCCCGGCGTCCCCGGCGGCGGAGGCGATCCCCGGGTCGTCGGTGGAGACCACGACCTCCTCGACGGTCCCGGCCCGCCGCGCCGCGCGCACGGCGCGCACCACCAGGGGGAGGCCGCCGACCTCGGCCAGGTTCTTGCCGGGCACTCCCTTGGAGCCGCCGCGGGCGGGGATCACACAGACGACACGCACACGCTTACCTCGTGGTCACGCCCGCTGTTGCGGGCAGAGGCCTCCAAGCTAAGGACCCGTGGTGACCTCGTGCGCACGCTCAGGTGAACGGCGGACGGCGCTCGTATAGATGGACGGAACCGCCCTTGAACAGCCAGCGTCCGGTTCGGACCCACTCGGCGCGGTTGTAGTGGATCAGGGACTCCTTGACCGCGTCGGGTTCGGCGAAGGTGCTGGCGGAGGGCTTGCGCGAGTGGTCGACGTAGAAGACGCGCCGTACGCCGGCGAGCCGTTCTGTGAACCGCGAGGCGGGGACCTCCGACCCGTCCAGCCCCTCGTCCGGGCGGTCGGCGAGGACGTCGGCCAGGCCCGCGTAGGCGTCGGGGTAGGCCGACACGGCCCGCCGTGAGCTGGTGTAGTGGAAGACCACGGCGTCCCCCGGACCGCTCTCGGTCTCGATGATCCGGGCCAGCTCCCGCAGGTCGTCGGCCCGCTCGGAGGGCTGCCGCATCTGCTGGTGCGCGGGCAGCGCCAGCAGGGCCGCGGTGAGCAGCACCGGCATCCCCGCCGTCCAGCGCAGCCGGTCCAGGCCCGCGGCCACGAGCAGCGCCACGGCCGGGACGCAGAACAAGACGTAGCGGAAGACGTAGAAGGGGTCCCACAACGAGACCACGAGCAGGAAGAGCGGAGGGAGGACCATCCAGGGAGCCGCGGTCCGCCACAGGCCGGCGTTGCGGCCGAGCAGGATGAGCACCACGCTGAAGGCGAAGAAGCCGGGCGTCCCGGCGAGGCCGTCGAGCATGTCGGTGACGGCGACGGCGTCGGGCGGCTCGATCCAGCTCACCTGGCCGCTCTGCGGCAGGGCCACCGCGGCGAGGGCGGCGCAGGGCGCCAGCGCCGCGCTGGTGGCGGCCGCCCAGCGCAGCAGCAGCAGGCGGTCCCGGCGCAGCAGGACGGTGACCAGGTGGGCGGGCACCAGCAGCAGGCTGAACAGGTGCAGCAGTCCGAGCAGCGCGATCGTCACGCCGTACCAGGTGAAGCTCCGCCGCTCCCGCAGCGCCAGGACCAGCAGCAGGGTGGCCAGCACGGCCAGGCCGGTGGCCAGCGTGTACTGCCGGGCCTCCTGGGCGTAGCGGCTCAACGCGGGGGAGACGGCGACCAGGAGGCCGGCGAACAGCCCGGTCCTTGTGCCGCCCAGCCTGCGGCCGAGTTCGGCGGTGGCGCCGGCGGCCAGGACCGCGCCGAGCACCGAGGGCGCCCGCAGGGCCGCCTCGCCGTCGCCGAACAGCGCGACGACCCCTTTCATGACCAGGTAGTAGAGCCCGTGGACCGCGTCGATCTGCCCCAGCACGGAGAAGAAGGAGTCCAGGGGGCGCCGGGCCATGCCCGCGGTGACCGCCTCGTCGCGCCAGAGCGCCGGACGGTCCAGCCCGGCAGCGGTGATCATGAGCGCGAGGAGGGCGGGAGCCAGCACTACCGGTGCCGGGGTACGGTGTCGGAGAACCGGCATAGACGGCAAATTGGGCACGCCGGACCCTATCGCTCGGATCCGGTGATGATCACCTTGGCGGGAACCCTTCGCCAATCTCCAGGGGTGGGGCTAATGTGCTCATGCTCCCGTGTGACAGGAAACTCGCGTGCCCCAGCCCAAAGTCAGCGTGATCGTTCCGGTGTACAACTGCCGGACGACGCTAGGCCGCTGCATCGACTCGGTGTTCGGGCAGACCCTCGCCGACATCGAGCTCATCTGCGTGGACGACGGGTCGACCGACGGCAGCCGGGCTCTGCTCGCCTCCTGCGACGACCCGCGGCTCACGGTCCGGTACCAGCCCAACTCCGGCGGCCCCGGCGCCCCCCGCAACGTCGGGCTGGCCCTGGCCTCCGGGGAGTTCGTGCAGTTCCTCGACGCCGACGACTGGCTCGACCCCCGGGCCCTGGAGCTCATGGTCGCGATGGCCGAGGAGAACGGCACCGACATCGTGATCGGCAAGTACGTCGGGGTGGGGCGGAACGTCCCCAAGCGGCTGTTCCGCCGGAACGTCGCGCGTACCACCGTCCACGACAGCCCGCCGGACCTGTACGCCACCCTCGCGCCGCTGAAGCTGTTCCGGCGTGAGCTGATCAAGGACCTGCGGTTCGCCGAGGGGCTCCTCTCCCACGAGGACCAGGAGTTCACCGCCAAGGCCTACTTCCGGGCCGGCGGGGTGAGCGTCCTGGCCGACCACGACTGCTACTTTTGGGTGGAGCGCGAGGACGGCACCAGCGTCATGCAGCAGGGCGGCGCGCCCGACCTCGACTTCTTCCCGGCCATCGGCCGGGTGATGCGGGTGGTGGAGGACAACACCGAGCCCGGCCCCGCCCGCGACCGCATGCTGCGACGCAACTTCCGCGAGGAGATCATGCCGCGGTTCGGCGCCGCCTACCTGGCGTCCGACGCCGAGTCCCGCGCGGTCACCGAGGAGGGGGCGCTCAGGCTCATCCGCGCCCACCTCACCCCGGGGATCACCGCGTCGATGGCCCCCTTCTTCCGGCAGGTGGCGCACTGCCTGGAGCACGGCCCCCACGGGCTGCTGCAGGAGATCGTCCGCTACCGGGTGTCGGGCCGGACCCCGGCGCTGCTGGCCAGGGACGGGCGGATCCACGAGGTGACCCCGGGCTTCGGGGAGCTGCCGGACTCCTGCTACGACGTCACCTCCAGGCTGCCGTTCCGGTGCGCGCTGGAGCGGGTGTCCTGGGACGGCGGCGTCCTGAAGGTGGAGTTGAAGGCGGAGCTGCCCGGCGGGGAGTTCACCGACCCGGTGCTGGTGCTGCGCCGCAGGGGCGAGGGCGGGCCCGTGCACACCGTCCCGCTGGACGGACGCTGCGAGCGCACCGCCGAGCTGGACGTCGCGGGACTCCGCCTGGCCAAGGGCCGCTGGGACGTGTCGGTCGAGGCCAGAGTCGGTCAGGTGCCGATCTCCACCCGGCTCGCCGTCGGCCCGGCCGGGCTGCCCGGCCCGGTCTTCCTCCCGGTGGAGGGCGGACGCCCGCTGGTGCGGCTCTACGCCACCGACTTCGGGAACCTCAGCCTGGCCGCCGGAGCCCTGGGCGCGGCGCCCGACCAGCCGGCCTCGGCCGTGGTGACAGGCGGGCGGCTGAAGGTCTCCGGACGGCTCCCGCTCGGCGGCGGGTTGAGCCTGCGGGTGCTGGCCCGGCTGCGCGGCACCGAGCGGGTCGAGACGGCCGACGCCGTGCTCGACGGCACGTCCTTCACCGCCGAGCTGCCGCTGCGTGACTGGGCCCGCGGGCCATGGCGGCTGGAGTACGAGGTCGTCGACCGGGACGGCACGGTCCCCGGCGTGTTCACGCCCCGCGACCTCGCAGGGGGACGGGTCGGCCTGCGCCGGACCGCCAAGCCGTACGAGACCAGCAAGGGGCGGCTGGCGGTCCAGATCGGCGAGCGGCCCCTGCACCTGGCGGTCCCGGTCCTGCTGGGCGGGCTGGCGCGCAAGGTCCTGCGGAGGAGCCGCATCATTCCCGCGCGTACAGTGCGAGATAGCCGCCCTTGAACCGCCAGCCCCTCACCTTGGTGAACGAGGCGCGCAGCACCAGGAACCGGGACTCGTCCACCCGGTAGGCGGGAGAGCTCCGGTCGGGGGCCTTGCTCACCACCCAGACCCGCCCGGTCCCGGCGAGCCGCCGGGCGAACCCGGCGGGACCGGTGAGGACCCCCACGAGGTTGCCGGCCTCGGGTCCGCCGCGCTCCAGCGCCAGGTCGTCCAGGCGGGCGAAGGTCTCCGGATAGGCGCCCATGATCGTCCGCTGTTCGCTCACCCGGAACAGCAGGCCGTCCCCGGGCCGCTCGTGCCGCTTGACGATCGCCCGGAGCCGGCGCAGGTCGTCCGCCCGGTCGTCCACGGCGTGCTGCTGCAGGTGCATCGGCGCCATCCCGGCGACCAGCGCGGCGGCGCCCGCCCAGGTGAGCACCGCGGGAAGGGACTCCAACCCCGCGGCCACCAGCAGTGCCGCCGCCGGGGCGGTGAAGAGCACGTAGCGCGGGGTGTAGACGGGGCTGACCAAGGAGACGCCCAGCAGCAGCACCGGCGGCAGCAGCAGCCAGGGCACCGCCACCGGCCGCAGGGAGGGTTGCCGCCAGGCCCCCAGCACGGCCAAGGCGGAGAAGGGGAGCAGGAGCCACGCGCCTCCGGCGAGCATCTCGGCCAGTTCCCGCACGGCCTCCGGCCCCGGCCTGGCCAGCCAGGAGATCTGGGCGCCCCGCTGAGCCGAGGCGACCGCCACCAGGGGGAGCAGGCAGGTGAACGCCGCCCCGGCCGCCGCCCAGGCCTGGCGCCGGGGCCACGCCAGGATGACGTGCACGGTGAGCAGCAGAAGACCGAACAGGTTGAACAACCCGAGCACCACGACGGACGCCGCGTAGCCGGTCCAGAGCCGCCGCCCGCCCCGTTCCAGGGCGAGGGACAGCAGCAGGGTGGACACCACGGCCGTCGCGGTGACCATCGCGTACGGGCGGGCGTCTTGGGCGTAGCGGGTGAGGAAGGGGGAGCCCGCGGCCAGCAGCCCCGCCAGCAGGCCCAGACGGGCTCCGGCGTACCGGCGGCCCAGCTCGGCGGTGCACCCGGCCGTGACCGTCCCGGCCAGCACCGACGGCAGGCGCAGCGCGGCCTCGCCCGACCCGGCCGCCTCGGAGACGAAGTGCAGCAGCACGTAGTAGAGGCCGTGGACGGCGTCGACCTCGGGCAGCAGCCGGAGGATCTGGGGGAGGGCGCGCCGGGAGACCTCGGCGGTGACCGCCTCGTCCCGCCAGAAGGACGGCCCGGTGAGCCCCCACAGGCCCGTGGCGAGCGCGGCCAGCGCGGGGACGGCGACCACCAGGCGGTTACGGACCACCATGCTCACCGGCCAGGGCGCTACACATCGCAGGCATGTTACTACGATGGGTGAACATGGCCAGGGTTCGCGGACGGCTGCGGGTACCGCTCTGGGCACCGGTCTGCGGGCTGGTGCTCGGCTGGGCGGTCCTGGTGGTGCTGCGGCACAGCTGGGCCGGGGACATGCGGCTGCACCTGGGCACCCTGCACGGGCTGCTGCGCGACCCGTGGCACCCGGTGGACCCGCTGGTCGGCGAGGCCGAGGGCAGCCCGTACTACTCGCCTTACACCGTGGCGCTCGCCGCCGTCGCCGCGCTCACCGGCCTGCGCCCGCTGACCGTCCTGGAACTGGCGGGCCTGACCAACACGGCGCTGTGGCTGTGGGCGCTGCTCCGTTTCTGCCGGATGCTCGGCGGGCCCTCGGTGGGGGCACTGGCCGTCGTCTTCAGTCTGCTGCTGTGGGGCCTGCGCCCGCACGAGTGGAGCGGGTTCTTCGGCCTGTACTCCCTGTCGTGGACGATGGCCTACCCCAGCCTCACCGCCACGGCGCTCATGCTGCTGGCCTGGCGGGAGTACCTGGAGTCCCGCTGGGTGCGTCTGGCCCCGCTGCTGGCGCTGGTCCTGCTCATCCATCCGTTCACCGCCCTGAACACCGCGCTCGGCCTGCTGGCCTTCGTCCTGGCCCGGCCCTCCCGGCTGCGGGAGAGCCGGCAGTACGCGGCGGGGGCCGCCGCGATCGTCCTGGCGATGGCCTGGCCCTGGTCGGACCTGGCCGCGCTGCCCGGCGCCACGGGCGACCTGTCCCGGATCCATCTCGGGCTGATCCTGGACCTGGGCGGGGACTTCGGCCTCGGGCACTACGGGCTGGCGCTGATCGGGCTGCCCGCGCTGGTCACCGGGGTGGACCGGAGGCCGCTGGGCCGCGAGCTGATGCTGCTGTTCGTGCTGGCGACGTCCGTCGTGGGGCTGGGCGCGATCCTGGGCTCCTACGGCTTGGCCCGGGTGCTGCCGGTCGCGCTGCTGCCGCTGCACCTGGCCCTCGCCTGCGCGCTGGGCACGGGCGGATGGGACGCGCGGAAGGCCGTCTACTCCGGGGTGGCGGCCCTCGCCTGCGCCATCGGCCTGTACGGCAACAGCGGCGGCCTGATCCGGGCCTGGTGGGGGCCGGTCTCCCCGCGGACGCTCGCGGCGTGGAAGGCCCGCGACCCGAACACCGTCTACGCCCCGCTGGTCCGGAAGATCAAACCGGGCATGGTGGTGCTGAGTGACCGGACCTGGCCGGGTCGGCTGGTCAACGGGAAGGGGGCCTACAGTGTCGTCCCCGCCTGGCCGTACCCCTTCGTGGACGAGGCGGCCAGGCGCCGCGACGTGCGGATCTTCTTCGCCCCGGGCACCACGGACGCCGAACGGGCGTCGATCATCGAACGGTACCGGGTGGACTGCCTCATGGCGGCCCGGCGCGACCACGTCCGGCTCGACGGATTCCGGGTGAGGGCCCGCGCGGCGAAGGGACGCCTGCTCCTGTCCTGCCGCTTATTCTTACCGCGATGTCTGTGAAATCCTCGGGGGCGGGAGCCGCGGCGCTCCTACTGATCTCCGCCTCGGTGGGGCTCGGCGCCTACGCCTGCCTGCTCGGCCCGTCCAACACGGTGCCGCAGAGCGGGGGAGGCTGGTCGCTGGAGGCCGACCCCAGCGCCCTGCTGATCGTCCGGCTGACCTTCTCCATGGTCGGGCTCGGCGCGCTGGGCGTGTGCCTCGGGTTGTTCGCGCTGCGCCGGGGCTGGCGCCCTCCGGCCCGCGCCCTGCTGTGGGGCGGGCTGCTGGCCGCGGCCGTGCTGGCGCTGGTGCCGGTGGGGGGCTCCACGGACGTGCAGAGCTACGCGCTCTACGGCCGTATGGGCGACCTCGGCCTCGACCCGTACCGGACGGTCCCGCAGTCGCTGATCGACGCCGGGGACCCGGTGGCGGCGTACTCGCCGCAGACCTGGCGGGACACCCCCTCGGTCTACGGGCCGGTCGCCAACTGGGCGTTCGCCGCCGCGGCGGGCCTCGCGGGCGCGTCCATGTTCAAGATCGTCTTCTTGCTGAAGCTGGCGGCGGGGGCCGCCTTCGCGCTGGTCGCGCTGGTGCTGCACCGGCTCGCCCGCGACCCCGTCCGGGTCCACCTGCTGTGGACGTGCAACCCGCTGATGCTCTGGGCGTGCGTCGCCGGAGCCCACGCGGACGTCTACGGGGCCGCCGTCATGGTGCTGGCCTTCGCCGTCTTCCTGCGCACGTCGGACGCCCCCGGCTGGGCGCCGGCCATGTACGCGGGAGCGCTGATCGGGATCGCGGGCGGGGTGAAGGCGCCGTTCTTCTTCGCCGGACTCGGGCTGGCCTGGGCCGCCCGCCGCTCCTGGCCCGCGCTGGCCGGGCTCGCCGGAGGGGTGACCGCGACAGGGCTCGGCTCCTACCTGCTGGCCGGTCCGGCGGCGTTCGACGTCCTGCTGGACAAGGCCGGGGACGTCGCGCCGACCAACCCGTGGCGCTACTTCCCGCACTGGGGCGTCGAGATGACCCACGAGGAGATGGCCGGCTGGGGATACGCGGCGGGAGCGGTCATCCTCCTGGTGCTGCTGTGGCGGCTGACCCCCGCCGGCGACCGCGCGGAGTCGGCGGCCCGGGTGTCCTTCGCGGTCTGCGCGGCGCTGCTGCTGCTCTCACCGGTGCAGCACCCCTGGTACGACCCGCTGATCTTCCCGCTGCTGGCGCTGCTGCCGCCGACCCGCGTCGACGGGCTGACCCAGTGGCGGCTGGCCGCGGGCACGCTCGGCTACCTGCCGGGGGTGCCGCAGTTCACCGGGAACCCCTGGCCCGACCCGATGCCCTTCATCCGGAATCCGGTGAACAACTGGTGGGTCTCGGCGGCCCTGGGGATCATCGCCGTCGTCATGGTCCTGGTGCTGCTGCCGCCCGGCCGCCGGGCCCCGGAGCGGGAACCGGCGATGGAGGAGAAGGAGGCCCTGCAGCCGGTCTGAGAGAAGGGACCGCGTTCACCTTTCGCTCCCACCGCGAAAAGAAGCCGGATTGGCACAGGGATCCTGCCCTAAACTCGGGAGATCTCTCTTCGACCTTGTGAGAAGCCTCAATGATCAGTGTCGTCGTCCTCACCCACGGAGCCGGAAATCATCTGGCCGAAAGCCTGGAGTCGTTGGCCAGGCAGACCTTTTCGGATTTCGAGGCGGTGGTCGTGGGCGACGCCGCCTCCGTGGGGACGGAACTGCCGGACTCCCGCTTCCGATGGGTCAAGGGAGACTCGATGAGCCGGGGCGCCGCCTACGACCTGGGGGTCGGCGAGGCCCGGGGCGAGTACCTGATGTTCGTCGAGGGCGGTGACAGGGTCCCCGCGCAGGCGCTGGAGCTGTTGCACGACGCGCTGGCGGGCTCCCGGTCGGACTTCGCGACCGGGAACGTCAGCGTGATCACGGAGTCGGGCGGAACCTGGCGCGCCTACACCCACAAGGACGCCTTCGCCAAGCGGCTGCGCCACACCCACATCAGGAAGCACCAGTCGCTCTTCCATGACAGATATGTGACGGGGAAGTTGTTCCGCCGTTCGTTCTGGGATGAGGCTGGCCTGAGTTTCCCGGACGGATCCCGGTACGAGGATCTGGCCGTGGCGATTCCTGCGCATTTCCTGGCCTCCGCCGTGGAAGTCCTGCCGGAGATGACGGTTTACCGGCGAAGGGAGCTTTTCCCGGAGCCGACCACCGACGCGCGGGACCTCGCCGACGGGTTCGCGGCGGTCGAGCGGGTCGAGCGGCTCCTGGAGGGGAGCTGGCGTGCCTCGGCGCGGCGGCGTTTCCAGCTCACCGTGCTCGGCCGGGAGTTCCGGGTGTTCCTGGACGCGCTGCCCGACTGCGAGCCCGCCGAACGCGAGCAGCTCATCGATCTCGCGGCCCGTTACGCCGAGCGGGTCGAACCCCGGCTCTTCCAGAAGCTGTCCGCGCTCAGCCGGCTCAAGTGGCATCTGGCGTCCCGGCGGCTGACCACCGAGCTGGTCAAGGTCGTCCGGTACGAGCGGGGCAAGTCCAGTCCGTCGATCGTGCGCAGTCCCCTCCGCCGGTACGTGGTGTATCCGTACTGGAAGGACGACAAGCTCGCCATCCCGGAGAACGTCTACCTGGCGCGGGACGAGCTGAAGCTGCGCGGCCGGGTCCAGTCGGTGGAGTGGCGCGACGGCAAGCTCGTCGTCTCCGGCGAGGCCTACATCAACTCGGTCGGCATGCGGCGCAAGTGGACGGCCGTCAAGGGCGTGCAGCTGCGGAAAGGCAAGCGCCGCATCCTGCTCCCGGCCAGGAAGAAGCTGGTGAAGAAGGCCTGGCGGGGGATGGAGTTCACCATCAATCCCAAGCTGCTGCGCGGCCCCGGGGGTTGGAAGGACGGCGTCTGGGAGGTGGAGGCCGGGGTCTTCAACGCCGGGGTGTTCCGGCACGGCAAGCTTTACGCCGGGACGTCCGGTTCCGGGGCGCAACCTCCCTACGCCTACGTCGAGGATGACGTCCGGATCGTCCCGGAGATCGTGGAGAAGGTCCTGCGGGTGCGGGTCGAGACCGTCCGGGTGCGGGTGACGGGGCTGCGCTGGCTCGACGACACCCTGGAGGTCACCGGGAGGGTCCGGTCGGGAGTGCCCGAACGGCTGACCTTCGTGCGGGTGGACCAGGAGGTCTCCGTCCCGGTGACGGCCACCGCGAACGGGTTCACCGCCCGGCTGCCGCTGTCGGCGCTGCCCGACGTCAGGACCGACGAGAGCCGCCTGGACGACACGGTCGTGTGGCGGGCCTTCCTCGACGGCATGCCCATGGTGCTGGCCGAGGAGGTCGAGCCGGTCCTGCAGCTCGTCGGGGAGCGCGAGGTCATCGCGGGCCGCAACCCGTCGGGGTATCTGCGGATGAGCCTGCGGACGGCGCGGTTCACCGTTGACTCGGTGGATTTGGGCGAGGACGGAACCCTCTCGGTCGCGGGCACGCACCCGGTGCACGGCGGGACCGGCACGCTGATGCTGAGCAGCCGGAACCGGAACCTGGCCTACTCCTTCCCGCTGGAGGACGGGCGCGCGCGGCTGCCGCTGGCCGGGATGGACACGTTGGCTGGGACGTTGCCGTTGCGTGCGGGCAGGTGGGAGTTGCTCTACCAGGCCGGGGATCGTGCGTTGGCGTTGCAGCTTGCCGAGGGGGTGGGGTTGCCCGCTTCGGTTGAGGTGGCGTTGCGTGGTTATGGGTTGGAGAACCAGAACGGCAGGCTTGTCGTGAATGTGGGTTCTGATTTGCGGCCGGAGGAGGTGAGTGGGGGGTCGGGGCTGCGGCAGGAGGCGCGGTTGAGGGTGCGGGAGCGGGGGTTGCGTGAGGCGGTGTTGTTCTCGTGTTTCAACGGTCGTCAGTACAGCGATAGTCCGCGTGCGATTCATGAGGAGTTGGTGCGTCGGGGTAGTTCGTTGGAGCAGTTGTGGGTGGTGGGTGATGGTCAGGTGGAGTTGCCGCCGACGGTTCGGCCGGTTCGGTTGAACGGTGTGGAGTGGCATGAGGCGGTTGCTTCGTCGAGGTATCTGGTGATCAATCATCGGTTGGGTGATTGGTTTCATCGGCATCCTGAGCAGGTGGTGTTGCAGACCTGGCATGGGACTCCGTTGAAGAAGATCGGGCGGGATGTGAAGGAGGTGCATTTCGCTTATTCGCCGGGTATGCAGAAGGCGATGGCGGTGGCGGAGAAGGAGCCTCGGCTTCCGGAGTGGACGCACCTGCTCTCGCCCAACCCCTTCAGCACCCCCATTTTGACGCGGGCCTTCAGGTTCGAAGGCGAACTGATCGAGGCCGGATACCCGCGCAACGACCTGCTCTACGCGCCGGATGCCGGCCGGGTCGCCGAGCGGGTGCGCGAGCGGCTGGGTATCCCGCCGGGTAAGAAGGTGGTGCTGTATGCGCCGACCTGGCGTGACGACCAGTTCTACGGGGTCGGCCGGTATAAGGCCGATTGGCGCCTTGATCTGGATCTGTTCGAACAAGAGTTGGGCGCCGACCATGTGCTGGTGGCACGGCTGCATTCGAACGTGGTCGACGGGGCGCCGGATCGGCCGTTCGTCTATGACGCGTCGGCCTACCCCGACATCGGTGAGTTGTATCTGGCGTCGGATCTGATGGTGACGGACTACAGCTCGGTGATGTTCGACTATGCGAACCTGCGTCGGCCGATGTTGTTCTTCACCTATGACCTGGCGCACTACCGCGACAAGCTGCGCGGTTTTTACTTCGACTTCGAGAAGGAGGCGCCGGGGCCGCTGCTGGAGACGTCCGAGGACCTCGTCGAGGCGATCCGGGGCATCGACGAGATCAGCGAGAAGTACACCGCGGCCTACGACGCCTTCTACGAGCGGTTCTGCTCGCTGGACGACGGATCCGCCGCGGCACGCGTGGTCGACAGGGTCTTCGGGGGCTGAACCCCACGGGACACCGTCCTCGAACATGTGAAGGGCCCGTGCCGATCGGCACGGGCCCTTCACATGTCGCCGGGGGTCAGCCCTTGCAGGGCATCGGCTTGCCGAGGAACTGGGCCTTGGCGCGGCGGAAATTGCAGCGGTAGAGGTCGTGGATCTTCCAGGGGCCCAGGGAGCCGACCTTCTTGAGCTGGATGATGATCTCGTCGTCCTGGCGGAGCGAGCTCCAGGTGAGGTTGGCGCTGCCGGTCCAGGTCCACTTGCCGACCTGCTTGCCGATCTGGCCCTGGACGAGGATGTACTTGGAGTGCATGGAGTTGGGGCTGCCGTACTTGCTGAAGTCGTAGACCTTGATGCCGGCGGCGCGCAGCGCGACGACGACGGCGGTGCGGCTGGCGTCGGTGGGGACGACGGTCACGATGATCTCGATCTGGCAGCCCTTGCGCTGGAGGGCGCCGAGGCTGCGCAGGAGCCAGTCGCGCTTGTCGCTGAAGGAGCCCATCGCGATGCGGACCTGGGTGGTGCCCTTGCGGCCCTTGTAGGTGAAGGAACAGCGGACGTTGCGCAGCATGTTGTCCACTGGGTCGCCGTCGGCCTTGGGGAAGAACTGGATGGTGGCGTAGGGGCTGGAGTTGGGGCCGCCGCGCTTCTTCCAGTAGTCGGGGATGACCTTGCGGCTCCACAGATCGTCGAAGTACTTGCGGTAGGCGGTGTAGGTGCTGCCCGCGTCGGCGAAGACGACCGCGTCGTTCCAGTCGGTGGTGGTGCCGCCGGTGGCGTTGAGGTTCTGCGAGCTCTGGACGACCACGTTCTTGGTGCCGCGGGTGTTGCTGAACAGCAGGAACTTGGTGTGGTTGAAATTGCTGCCGATGCAGCCGCGGCCCTTGGGGCAGGTGGTGACCTTGCTGGGACCCAGCGCCCACAACACCCGCTCATAGCCGGTGGGCTGGCCGCCGGTGGCTCCGCGGTCGGTGGAGGCGGTGTCGGCGAGCACCCGGACATCGACGCCGCGCCGGTCGGCGGCGATCAGCTCGTCGGCGATGCGGGTGGCGTTGGTGAACTGGTAGATGCTCACCCGGATGCTGGAGCCCGCCCGTGCCCCCTTCACCAGGTTGTAGATCTTGTTCTCGATCCGCTTGGCCCCTTGGCGGTCCAGCGGATTGTTGAAGATGATCTGTGACTTGACCCGCGCCGCCGACGCGCTCTGCGGAACGGCGACCACCGTCCCCAGCGCAAAGACCGCTGCCAGGACGGCGGACCACAACCGTCTCTGTCCCTTCACCAAAAACCCCCTGAGCCCCACAAGACGTACGTAGCAGGACATTACCGGATCTTGTATAAAAATTAGTAAGTTCCAATTGTTCTGCCCCGGACCGTGATCGAGACCGCCGGCGTCAGGGCTGGAGGAGGGACCCGAAGCGGAAGCCGCCGAAGCCGAAGTCCCGAGGCTGGTATCGCTTGGCGCCGGTGGTGGTGATGCGGCCCTTCTTGTTGGCCAGGACGTAGACGCGGCCTGTGTTCTTGTTCTCGCCGGGGGAGCCGATGACGAGTTCGGGGCGGCGGTCGCCGGTCATGTCGATGAGGCGGACGGCGCCGCCGAAGTGGTCGTTGCTCTCGGGGGTCGCCTTGAGTCCCTTGTTCTTCTGGCTGAAGACCTGGGCGTGTTTGGTGGTGAGGCCCTTCTTGTGTCCGTACAGCAGGATCACCTGGCCGGAGCGCTTGGCGCCCGCGTCTCTCGCGCCGATGGCGAGGTCGGCCTTGCCGTCGCGGTTCACGTCCCCGATGGCCAGGGAGAAGCCGAAGGTGTTCCGGGCGCCGCTGAGGGGGATGCCGGGGGTCTGTCCTGTGAGGGTCTTCGGTTTGCCGAATCCGGAGGGACCGCCCAGCCGGATCTGGACCCGGCCCCAGGTCGAGGTGACGAGGTCGGTGCGCCGGTCTCCGTTGAGATCGCCTACAGCCACCTTCCACATGTAGTTCAGGCCGGAGATCGGTACGGGCGCGGTGAGGCCGGCGGGGGAGTTGCGCAGCAGGAAGCTCTGTCCGCCGCCGGTGGAGCCCAGGACGAGGTCGGCGCGCCCGTCCCCGGTGAAGTCGGCGACCAACGGGGTGAACCAATAGCCCTCGGTGAGCGTGCTGGTCGTCCCGGGCTGTTTCTTGCCCTTGTCGACCTTGGAGAAGATCCAGTACCTGGTCTCGACCGTCGCGACCAGGTCGGCGTAGCCGTCTCCGTCGAGGTCGCCGACGGCCAGGCTGCCACTCGGCGAGGAGTCGGTTCTGGAGGTTTCGAGGAAGGACACTCGGTTGGAGAGTCCTTTCTTGGAGCCGTAGACGATCGTGACGCCGTCTTCTTCGGGTCCGGTGATGGCGAGGTCGGCGTAGCCGTCGCGGTCGAAGTCGGCTGAGGCCGTCGCTTCGCCGAAGCGGTCGCCGTGCTCGGCGACGGCGGCCACGGCCTTGGTGTCTCGGGTGATGGTCTGCTTGCGGTGCGTTTTTCCGTAGAGGATCGCGATGACGCCCGGTTCGATCTCTCCGCGTTTTACCGACTCGGGTCCGTTGATGACCAGGTCGGTGCGTCCATCGCCGTTGAAGTCGTGTGGTTTGGCGGGGGCCTTCGCCGAGGCGGTCCCGGTCGGGAGGACGGCCAGTGCTGCGAGAGCGGCGCCGGTGAAGGCGAGGGAGGAGATTTTCACGGAGAGCCTTTCGCTCAGGAGGGGCGGGAGCCGAGGCGGCGTTCCTGGAGGCCGAAGGACCGCGGGTCGTACCACCGGACATTCTTGGTGGAGATCGCGCGGTCCCGGTTCGTCGACGAGGCGGACGGCAGAGCCGGGGGCGTCTTCCTTCTCGGCACTTCCCTCGGTCCCTTGGTAGAGGATCAGGGTCCCCTTGGCGGGGCCGGTCCTGCTCCCGTGGATCAGCACCATCTGGCCGGACTCGCGTGGGCCCGCTCCGGGGAAGCCGACGGCGGTGAACAGGAGGGGGCGGCTCTCACGGCGGCGAACCCTTCTTCCGACTGATTGATGCGTGAGATGTGCCGTCCGAAAGAAAGGTTCGCGAGACTTGTGAAGTTTTTCGAAGACGTCCGTGACGTCCGCCATCGGGATGGTTTGGAGCCGCTCGCCCAGGAAGGCCCGGCGGGCGACCCGTTCGGCGGCCTTGCCGTCCTCCAGGGAGCGGAAGCGGGTGCGGAAGGCGGAGCGGTCCTCGGCGGTGGTGTCGTCCCATGTTGGTGATGATCTACCCGAAAGTCCCCTATCGATAATTTCCGGGGGTGGGGCTAGTGTGCTGATGCTCCCGTGTGACAGGAAATTTCAGCGTGTTCCAGCCCAAAGTCAGCGTGGTCGTCCCGGTGTACAACTGCCGGGCGACGCTCGGTCGTTGTGTCGACTCGGTGCTCGGGCAGAGTCTGGCCGATCTCGAGTTGATCTGTGTGGATGACGGGTCGACCGACGGTAGTCGTAGTGTGCTGGCCTTGTATGACGATCCGCGGTTGATGGTGCGGTATCAGGTGAACTCTGGTGGGCCGGGTGCTCCGCGGAATGTGGGGTTGAAGTTGGCGTCGGGGGAGTTCGTGCAGTTCCTGGATGCCGATGACTGGCTGGGTCCGCGGGCGTTGGAGCTGATGGTGGCGATGGCGGAGGAGAACGGCACCGACATCGTGATCGGTAAGTACGTGGGTGTGGGGCGGAAGGTGCCTCAGCGGTTGTTCCGGCGGAATGTGGCGCGGACGACGGTGCACGATAGTCCGCCGGATCTGTATGCGACGTTGGCGCCGTTGAAGTTGTTCCGGCGGGGGTTGATCGAGGATCTGCGGTTCGCCGAGGGGTTGTTGTCGCATGAGGATCAGGAGTTCACCGCGAGGGCTTATTTCCGGGCCGGTGGGGTGAGTGTCCTGGCTGATCATGATTGTTATTTCTGGGTGGAGCGTGAGGACGGCACCAGTGTGATGCAGCAGGGCGGTGCGCCTGATCTGGATTTCTTTCCGGCGATCGGCCGGGTGATGCGGGTGGTGGAGGAGCACACCGAGCCGGGTGCCGCTCGGGAGCGGATGCTGCGCCGCAACTTCCGGGAGGAGGTGATGACGCGGTTCGGTGCGGCGTATCTGGCGGCTGATGCGGAGGGACGTGCGGTGACCGAGGCGGGGGCGTTGCGGTTGATCCGGGCTCATCTGACTCCGGGGATCACTGCGGCGATGGCTCCGTTCTTCCGGCAGGTGGCGCATTGTCTGGAGCATGGTCGGAGCGGGTTGTTGCCGGAGCTTGTTGCTTATCGTTTGTCGGGTCGTACGGATTCGTTGGTGGCTCGGGGCGGGCGGGTTTATGAGGTGGCGCCGGGGTTCGGGGAGTTGCCGGATTCCTGTTATGACGTCACCGACCGGCTCCCGTTCCGCTGCACGCTGACCCGTCTGGAGTGCTCTGGAGGCGCTTTGCGGCTGGCGCTGGAGGCGGAACTGTCGGGCGGGGAGTTCACCGACCCGGTTCTCGTCCTGCGTCGACGCGGTGAGGACGGGCCGTCGCACACCGTCCCACTGAACGGCGACCGCCGCGAGCGCACCGCCGAGCTGGACGTCGCGGGACTCCGCCTGGCCAAGGGCCGCTGGGATGTATCGGTCGCCGCCCGGCTGGGGGAGACGGAGATCGCCACCAGGCTGTCGGTCGCCGAGACGACACTGCCCGAGGCGCTGTTCCTGCCGGTGGAGGGCGGACGCCCGCTGGTGCGTCCCTACGCCACCGACTTCGGGAACCTCAGCCTGGCCGCCGGGGTGGGCGGCGCCGTACCGGAGCAGTCGGCCTCGGTCCGGGTGAAGGGCGGGAAGCTGGTGGTCTCCGGACGGCTCGGGATCGGCGGTGGCCTCACCCTCCGGGTGCTGGCCCGGCTGCGCGGCGAGGACGTCGTCCACGCCGCCACGGCACGGCTCGACGGTACCGCCTTCACCGCCGAGTTGCCGCTGCGCGGCTGGAAGCCGGGGACCTGGCGGCTGGAGTACGAGGTGTCCGGCAAGGGCGGCGAGGTTCGCAGGGCGTTCGTCCCCGATGGCCTCGCCGGAGGCCGGGCGGGCTTGCGCCGGATCGTCAAGCCGTACCGGACCGACAAGGGGCGGCTGGCCGTCCAGGTCTGCGAGCGGTCGTTCCAGCAGGCGGTCCGCTCGCTGATGCGGGCGCTGGCCCGGCGGACGGCGCGTCCGGCTCACTGATCCAGCTGGTACCGCGGCATAGGGCTACTAGCCCTATATCACCAAATCAGTGGGAAATGCATGAAGTGTCCTGCCTTACACTACGGTGATCTCTTCGACCTTGTGAGAGGCCTCCATGATCAGTGTCGTCGTCCTCCCCCACGGAGCCGGAGAGCATCTGGCCGCGAGCCTGGAGTCCCTGGCCAGGCAGACCCTCACCGCGTTCGAGGCGCTGGTCGTCGATGACGGCGCCGACGCCGCCGTGGAGCTGCCCGACTCTCGTTTCCGGCTGGTCAGGGGAGGCGCGCTCAGCCGAGGAGCCGCCCTGAACCTGGGGGTGAGCGAGGCGAAGGGCGAGTATCTGGCGTTCGTCGAGGGCGGCGATCTGATTCCGCCCCAGGCCCTCGAACTGCTGCACGACGCGCTCGCGGGCTCCCGCTCGGACTTCGCCGCAGGGAACGTCAGCGTGATCACCGAGAAGGGTGGCACCTGGCGCGCCTACACCCACAAGGACGCCTTCGCCAAGCGGCTGCGCCGCACGTCGATCAGGAAGAACCCTCTGCTCTTCCACGACAGGTATGCGACGGGCAAGCTGTTCCGGCGCTCGTTCTGGGACGCCGCCGGGCTGTGCTTTCCGGACGGCTCCCGCTATGAGGACCTGGCCGTCGCCATCCCCGCGCACTTCCTGGCCGACGCCGTCGAAGTGCTGCCCGAGATGACGGTCTACCGGCGCGGGGAACTCTTCCCCCCGGCCACCACCGACGTGCGGGACATCATCGATGGGTTCGCCGCCGTAGAGCAGGTCGAACGGGTGCTGGCGGGCCGTTGGAGGGCTCCGGCGCGGCGCAGATTCCAGCTCACCGTGCTCGACCGCGAACTGCGGGTCTTCCTCGACGCGCTGCCCGACGCCGACCCGGACGTCCGGGCGCAGACGATCGACCTGGCCGCGCGTTATGCCGAACAGGTCGAGCCTCGGGTCTTCGGGCGGCTTCGGGCGCTCAGCCGGCTCAAGTGGCATCTGGCGTCCCGGCGGCTGACCACCGAGCTGGTCAAGGTCGTCCGGTACGAGCGGGGCAAGTCCAGTCCGTCGATCGTGCGCAGTCCTCTCCGCCGGTACGTGGTGTATCCGTACTGGAAGGACGACAAGCTCGCCATCCCGGAGAACGTCTACCTGGCGCGGGACGAGCTGAAGCTACGCAGCCGGATTCGGTCCGCCGAGTGGCATGACGGCAAACTCGTCATCTCGGGTGAGGCGTACATCAACTCGGTGAGCATGAGGCGCAAGTGGACCGCGGTCAAAGCGGTGGTGCTGCGGCAGGGCTCGCGCCGGGTGCCGCTGCTGGCCAGGAAGACCCAGGTGAAGAAGTCCTGGCGGGGCATCGAGTTCACCATCAATCCCAAGCTGCTGCGCGGCCCCGGGGGGTGGAAGGACGGCGTCTGGGAGGTGGAGGCCGGGGTCTTCAACGCCGGGGTGTTCCGGCACGGCAAGCTTTACGCCGGGACGTCCGGTTCCGGGGCGCAACCTCCCTACGCCTACGTCGAGGACGACGTCCGGATCGTCCCGGAGATCGTGGAGCGGAAGCTGCGGGTGCGGGTCGAGACCGTCCGGGCCAGGGCGACGGCGCTGCACTGGCTCGGCGACGTTCTGGAGATCACCGGGACGGCCAGGGCGGGCGCCGCCGAACGACTGATGTTCGTGCGGATGGACCAGGAGGTTCCCTTCCCGTTGAAGGCGGTCCCCGGCGGGTTCGTCGCGCGGGTGCCGCTGTCGGAGCTGCCGGACATTCATGACAATGAGGGCAAGCTGGACGACACGGTCGTGTGGCAGGTATGGCTCGACGGCACCCGGCTCGTGCTGGACGAAGGGGTTGAACCTGCTTTGCAACGTCTCGGGGAGCGCGAGCTCATCGCGGGCCCTAACTCGTCCGGATACCTGCGGCTGAGCCTGCGCACCGCACGTTTCACCGTTGACTCGGTGGAGTTGGGCCAGGACGGAACCCTCTCGGTCGCGGGTTCCCACCCCGAGCACGGCGGGGAGGGCACGCTAGTCCTGCGTAGCCGCAGCCGGAAGCTGGAGTACCGCTTCCCACTGAGGGACGGGGTCGCGGATTTGCCGCTGGCCCGGATGAGCACGCTGGCTGGGACGTTGCCGTTGCGTGCGGGCAGGTGGGAGTTGCTCTACCAGGCCGGGGATCGTGCGTTGGCGTTGCAGCTTGCCGAGGGGGTGGGGTTGCCCGCTTCGGTTGAGGTGGCGTTGCGCGCTTATGGGTTGGAGAACCAGAACGGCAGGCTTGTCGTGAATGTGGGTTCTGATTTGCGGCCGGAGGAGGTGGGTGCGGGGGCGAAGTTGCGGCAGGAGGCGCGGTTGAGGGTGCGGGAGCGGGGGCTGCGTGAGGCGGTGTTGTTCTCGTGTTTCAACGGTCGTCAGTACAGCGATAGTCCGCGTGCGATTCATGAGGAGTTGGTGCGTCGGGGTAGTTCGTTGGAGCAGTTGTGGGTGGTGGGTGATGGTCAGGTGGAGTTGCCGCCGACGGTTCGGCCGGTTCGGTTGAACGGTGTGGAGTGGCATGAGGCGGTTGCTTCGTCGAGGTATCTGGTGATCAATCATCGGTTGGGTGATTGGTTTCATCGGCATCCTGAGCAGGTGGTGTTGCAGACCTGGCATGGGACTCCGTTGAAGAAGATCGGGCGGGATGTGAAGGAGGTGCATTTCGCTTATTCGCCGGGTATGCAGAAGGCGATGGCGGTGGCGGAGAAGGAGCCTCGGCTTCCGGAGTGGACGCACCTGCTCTCGCCCAACCCCTTCAGCACCCCCATCCTGCGGAACGCCTTCGACTTCAAGGGTGAGTTGATCGAGGCCGGGTACCCGCGCAACGACCTGCTGTATTCGCCGGATGCCGGCCGGGTCGCCGAGCGGGTGCGCGAGCGGCTGGGTATCCCGCCGGGTAAGAAGGTGGTGCTGTATGCGCCGACCTGGCGTGACGACCAGTTCTACGGGGTCGGCCGGTATAAGGCCGATTGGCGCCTTGATCTGGACCTGTTCGAACAAGAGTTGGGCGCCGACCATGTGCTGGTGGCACGCCTGCACCCGAACGTGGTCGACGGGGCGCCGGATCGGCCGTTCGTCTATGACGCGTCGGCCTACCCCGACATCGGTGAGTTGTATCTGGCGTCGGATCTGATGGTGACGGACTACAGCTCGGTGATGTTCGACTATGCGAACCTGCGTCGGCCGATGTTGTTCTTCACCTATGACCTGGCGCACTACCGCGACAAGCTGCGCGGTTTTTACTTCGACTTCGAGAAGGAGGCGCCGGGGCCGCTGCTGGAGACGTCCGAGGACCTCGTCGAGGCGATCCGGGGCGTCGACGAGATCAGCGAGAAGTACGCCGACGTCTACGCGGCCTTTCACGCGCAATTCTGCTCGCTGGACGACGGGTCCGCGGCGGCACGAACGGTCGACAGGGTCTTCGGCGCCTGATCTCGGGAGAAGTGCCGTGCCGCGAGTCTGTGATCGTGATTCCGGACGGTGGGTTAGGGGAAGGTCTGTAGACTTGCGCGGTCTCCACCATCTCGACTGCTAGGTCGCACATGAACCTCGATAGTAAAATTATACTTAGCGTCATCATTCCGGTGCACGGAGTGCAAGGATATGTGCGTCAGTGCCTGGAGTCCGTCATCGAGTACCGAGGTGACGATCTCGAGGTCATCGCGGTCGACGATGCCACGCCGGACCTGAGCGGAGAGATCCTCGATGAGATCGCGGCCAGGGACCACCGGGTGCGGGTCGAGCATCTGACGGAGAACGTGGGGCTGGGCGAGGCGCGGAACGTCGGGCTGGCCCTCGCCACCGGTGAATATGTGTGGTTCGTGGACTCCGACGACTGGATCACCACGGGGTCCGTCGCGGCGGTCGTCGAGCGGTTGCAGCGGCGTGATGACCTCGATGTGCTGATGCTCGACTACGGCCGGTCC
The DNA here is from genome assembly GCF_039871655.1 of Actinocorallia sp. B10E7. Lineage (NCBI taxonomy): Bacteria > Bacillati > Actinomycetota > Actinomycetes > Streptosporangiales > Thermomonosporaceae > Actinocorallia > Actinocorallia sp. B10E7. Next base: position 315,007 of record NZ_JBDPLZ010000007.1, on the reverse strand, counting down.
TACTGGGACGGTCGGTTCAACCGGTCGGTCCAGCGGAAGCTGTTCCGGGAGGAGGCGGGGCCGCCGGTGTTCCGGCTCAAGGAACGGCCGGAGCTTCTCAACATTCTGCCGTACGCCTGGAACCGAGTGATTCGTAGGGAATGGCTGCTGGGCCTGGGGCTGCGTTTCACCCGCGGCTTCTACGAGGACTCCCCCGTCTCCTACCCCGTGCTGTTCGCCGCCGATCGCATCGCGATGCTCGACCGCGTCTGCTACGCCTACCGGCAGCGCCGCACCGGATCGATCACTCGCACCCAGGACCGGCGCCACCTGGACGTTTTCGGGCAGTATGAGACGATCTTCGATTTCGTCGACTCGCGCGCTCTGGGCGGTGACGGGCTGCGCACCGTGATGTTCGACCGGATGATGTGGCACCTGCTCACGATCCTCGCGCTGGAGCACCGCATCTCCCAGGACCTGCGGCAGGAGTTCTTCGCCCGTACCTCCGAGCTGTACAACCGCTACAAGCCCGACGGCTATCTGCCTCCGGAGGGCAGGGACGGCGTCAAGTACCGGCTGGTCGAGCGGAACGCGTTCGCGGCGTTCGAGCGCTTCCGCAAGGTCAACCGCCTACGCGTCTCGGTCAAGAAGAAGACCAAGGAGAGCAAGAAGCAGTTCCGCAGGATCAAGACGATCGCCCGAGGCAAGCAGCAGGCGTTCGCCTATCGCACGCAGTTGCACGCCCCGATCGACGAGAATCTGGCCGTCTACGCGTCGTACTGGCTGCGCGGCTACTCCTGCAACCCCGCCGCGATCTACGAGAAGCAGCGCGAGCTCGCCCCGCACATCAAGGGCGTCTGGGTCGTCAAGAAGGGCGGCGTCAAGAACCTTCCCGAGGGCGTCCCCTATGTGATCGCCGGCACCCGCGAGTATCTGAGGCTGATGGCCCGGGCCAAGTACTTCGTCAACAATGTCAACTTCACCGACGATCCGGTGAAACGTCCTGGGCAGATCTATCTCCAGACCCAGCACGGCACCCCGCTGAAGAAGATGGGCCTGGACCAGATGGACCACCCCGTCAGCTCGGCCGAGATGGACTTCGAGCAGCTCGTCGAGCGTACCGACCGCTGGGACTACCTGCTGGCCGCCAACCCGCTGATGAGCGAGGCGTGGATGCGCAGCTACCCGGGCGGGTACAAGCTGCTGGAGACCGGTTATCCGCGCAACGACCGGCTGGTCCGGGTCACCCCGGCCGAGCAGGCCGAGCTCCGCGAGCGGCTGGGCGTCCCCGAGGGCAAGACGGCCGTCCTGTACTGCCCCACGCACCGTGACTACATGAAGTCCTTCAGCCCGATGTTCGATATCAAGAAGTTCGTGTCGGAGATCGGCGACGACTTCGTGCTGCTGCTGCGCGCCCACTACTTCTACAAGGTCAAGGACCTGGGACTGCCCGACGGCAGCATCATCGACGTCTCGACGTACCCGAACGTCGAGGATCTGATGGTCGCCTCGGACGCCCTCCTCACCGACTACTCGAGCATCATGTTCGACTACGCGGTACTGGACCGGCCGATCGTGATCTACGCCAACGACTGGGAGACCTACAAGGTGACCCGCGGCGTCAACTTCGATCTGCTGGCCGAGCCGCCGGGTGCCGTCGCGGTCGATGAGCGAGGTCTCGCCGAGGTCTTCCGGAGCGGCGCGTACCGCGAGGACGCCGCAGCCAAGCACCGGGCGGAGTTCCGGGAGAGGTTCTGCGTCTGGGAGGACGGGAATGCCGCCGAACGCGTGGTGCGCCAGGTCTTCCTCGGTGAGACCACTGGCCCCTGACCGATGACGACGGGTCAGGACTCGATGACCGCGACCGGCTGGCGGTAGGTGAACTTCCGCTTGAACTCGACCATCTGCCGCTGCCGGCGCTCCTTGATCCGTTCGGACCTGAGCCGGGAGTACTCCTCCATCATGTCCTTGTCGATCCGGGCACCGGCGGGCGTGACCGGCTCGTAGCCGTAGTACTTCATCCGGTCGGCGAGTAGCCGCTCGACGAAGGCGATCTCCTCCGGCTCCAACTCGCTCGCCCATTTGTGGGTCTTCGACGGGTCGAGAGGTTTGCCGGCGTTCTCGTACAGATAGCCGGTAGGAGTCTTGCCCTTGTGGTAGGCCATCATTTCCGGGACGCCCGCGGTGTCGAGGCCGGTGAACTCGCAGATCGTCAGCAGCGTCTTCTCGGGCTCGGCCAGCAGATCCTCGTAACGGATCTCGAGAATCGGGAAACGCTCCATGACGTTCTGTACGTCCTGGTAGGTCTGATCCCACACCTCGGTCGCCGACGCCAGCCGTCCGTAGATCTTCCAGGCCTTCCGCATCGAGAGCACGCAGGCCCGCGGATCCCGCACCACATTGACGAACTTCGTGTCGGGGAACATCTGGAACAATGCATTGAGGTCGTAGGCGTACGAAGGCCGCTTGTCCCCCCAGCGCGACTTGCCCTCCCGCTCGGCGTAGAGTCCGAAGCACACGGCGATGAGCGATCCCAGCGACGGCGGCGCCGCCGCGAACGCCTCCGCGAGTTCCTTCTCCGGAATCCCGATTCTGGAGTACTGGCCGAGCTTCAGCCCGACGATCCACCTCGCCACGTCCCGTCGCCGTTCGGGGTCTCTCAGATCCCCGAAGGCGTCCCTCCGCCGGTACGCGTGCACCACGAACTTCGTCTCGTGCGGCACCGCGAGATCCGGATGAGCGTTCAGCATCGTCCGAAGCAGCGTCGTTCCCGACCGCGGACATCCCCCCGCGAGCAGCAGCGGCCCCTGCACCCGGCCCTCGGACACCTGAGGCCCGGCATAGGTTGCACCAGGATCGTGATTTTCTGAACTCATAACGACCAGAGGGTAGCCCCTTTGCGCCGCCGTAACAATCGGCATCATTCGTCACATTCGGTGGTGCAGCGGCGTCCAGAACCAGAACGGCGCGCTCCCCGCCGAAACCGGGAGCGCGTCGCGTCCTTCAGGCGGACTCAGTACTCGGTCGAGGGTCTGCCCCCGTCCCAGAGGAAGTCGAAGTCAGTGAAGTACGCCGAGTAGACCGCGTCCATGTTCAGGCCCGGCATGCTCTGCAGGCGCAGGATCGTCTCGTCTGCGGAGACCCGCGACCCGGCGGTGAAGTTGGCGCTTCCCGTGAACACGAACTTGTCCTGGTTGTAGAGGATCCCGTCGACCGTGGCGTTGATCGCGCCGGTGATGATTGTGTACTTGCTGTGGATCACATCGTTGTTCGAGGTCGTGCCCAGGCGGGTGTCCGTCACGTCCCTGGTCTCGTAGAACCGCATACTGCCGTTCATCGGGCTCTCGGTGGTGGTCGCCGTGGCATTGAGCGCGGGCACGCTCGACCTCCTGTTGGTGACCACCCAGGTGTCGCAGCCACGACTCTTCGCCCTGCGCAGAGCATTGATCATGATCTCGTCGCTGATCTGGAACTGCGTCGTGCGGATGACCGATCCCGGGCAGTCCACCTGGTCCAGGATGTCGGCCAGGCTCTTGCCGGAAGTGTATGTGCGGGGCATGAACTGCGCATCGCCATACGAGCCGTTCACCACCTTCTGGACGTTCCAGTAGTTGTCATTGGTGTTCGACTGGCCAGCGGCGGCGACCCCCCACATGTCGTTGAAGTACTTTGTGTAGCCGTTCCACAGAGCGGTGTTGTTCTCGTTCTTCAGAATGACCGCGTTGTTGTGCTGGAGGTAGCCGCCGGCCCACGAATTGGCGTTCTGGGACGTCTGGAAGATGATGTTCGTGGTTCCGTCGGTGAGCGAGGAGAACAGCACGAACTTGTTGTGCATGTCCAGCGCCCCATGGCAGCCCTTGTCGCTGCCGATGGCACCGCAGAACTTCACGTTCGCTCCGAGGGAGGCCTTCAGGTCCGCGTAGGCGCCCTCGTCCGCGCCGGTACTGGTCTTGAGCGCGGTGGCGTCGAGGAGCAACTGGACGTTCACGCCTCGGTTCTTGGCCCGGATCAGGGCGTCCTTGACGTTGTTCCCGCCGGAGCGGTCGCGCATCTGGTACATGGCCATCTTGAGCGACGTGCCGGTCGTGGCCTGGTCGATCAGCGTGACGAGCCGGTCCTCGATGGCGTACATCGTGCCGGTGTTCGGCCGGTTGAAGATGATTTCGTTGTTGGTCTGGGCCGCCACGGCCGGCCGTGGGACCGCGGCGATCGAAGCGCATGCGACCAGGAGCGCCGCCAGGGCACCTTTCCAGCTCGCGATGCGCCTGGGGGGAAACGCCAACACTCTGGCTCCTCCAGAAGAAGATGATCTAGGAGAGCCAGAAGTTACCGGAATTTCAGTATTTTTTCTCTATATGTACTTGTGTCTGATTGCGGGGGGTTTGGATTGGCCTTCGTTTCGATTGTCCATGCCTCGAATGGCCCGTCGATCTGGATGTGATCATGGACGGTGTCGAAATTTACTGAACAAGCAGATGGTTCATAAAATTTTTCGACTGGGGGGTGGTTTCTGGAGCCTGCTGTTATTGAGCCGTGTTTGTGGTGTATTGTCCTGTGGCTGTTCATGCCGAAAGGCACGACGGAACCCCGGGCCGCATCCGCGTCGGCACGGTTCAGGGCGGCGGGCGGGAGTCGAAGCGGAGGCCGTCGAGGCCACGCTTCGTCGAAGTCGCGTCATCCTTCGTGTGAGACGTCCTGCGTGGAAGAAGGGGACGCGAAAAGGCTTCCGGTGAGGGTCGGTCAGCGCGGGAGCTCGGGGAGCCGCTCGCCCAGGAAGACCCGGCGGACGACACGCTCGGCGGCCCTGCCGTCCTCCCAGGAGCAGAACCGGGCGCGGAAGGCGGCCCGGTCCTTGGCCGCGGTGTCGTTCCAGGCCCGGCCGGAGGTGAAGGCGTCGATCAGTTCCTCCTCCACGAAGGCGATGACCCCCGGAGGCTGCTGGACGAGGTCGAAGTTGACGCCGCGGGTGAGCTTGTAGGTCTCCCAGTCGTTGGCGTAGATCACGATCGGCCGGTCCTCCAGGACCGCGTAGTCGAACATGATCGACGAGTAGTCGGTGAGGAGGGCGTCCGAGGCGACCATCAGGTCCTCGAGGTTCGGGTACGTCGAGACGTCGATGATGCTGCCGTCGGGCAGCCCCAGGTCCTTGACCTTGTAGAAGTAGTGGGCGCGCAGCAGCAGCACGAAGTCGTCGCCGAGGGACTCGGTGAAGCGCCGCAGGTCGAACTGCGGGGAGAACCGCTTCATGTAGTCGCGGTGCGTCGGGGCGTAGAGGATCGCCTTCTTGCCCGCGGGGACGCCCAGCCGCTCGCGGAGCTCGGCCTGCTCGGCGTCGGTGGCGCGCACCAGCCGGTCGTTGCGCGGGTAGCCGGTCTCCAGCAGCTCGTAGGAGCAGGGAAAGCCGCGGTCCCACGCCTCGCTGGACAGAGGGTTGGAGGAGACCAGGAAGTCCCAGCGGTCGGCCCGGTCGATGAGCTCGCGGAAGTCCATGTCGTTGGCGCCGACCGGGAACTCCATCTGGTCCAGGCCCATCTTCTTCAGCGGGGTGCCGTGCTGGGTCTGGACGTGGACCTGGCCCTCGCGCTTGACCGGGTCGTCGGTGAAGTTGACGTTGTTGACGAAGTACTTGGCCCGGGCCATCAGCCTGGAGTGCTCGCGGGTGCCGGCGACGACGTAGGGCACGCCCAGGGGCAGCTTGTCGGCGCCGCCCTTCCTGACGACCCAGACGCCCTTGATGTGCGGGGCGAGCTCGCGCTGCTTCTCGTAGATCGCGGCGGGGTTGCAGGCGTATCCGCGGTACCAGTAGGCGGCGTAGACGGCGAGGTTCTCGTCGATGGGCAGGCGCAGCTGGGCGCGGTAGTACAAGCCGTTGGCCCTGCTCTTGGCGAACCGCACGGACTTCCGGATCTTGCCCTTGGACCTGTGGATCCGCTTCTTGGCGGCGATGCGCCGCTCGTTGAGCTTCTTGGAGGCCTCGAAGGCGCGGAAGTTGTTCTTCTCGATCAGCCGGTACTTGGCGGCGAGCCGGACGTCCTCGGGCAGGGTGTGGTCGGCCGGGCGGAACTTCCGGTAGATCCGGGACATCTCGGCGAAGAAGCGCTCCCGGTCCTCGGGCAGTACCCGGTCGCCCCGGCCGAGGATCACCAGCAGGTGCCAGATGGTCCGGTCGAACATCAGCGGGCGGTACTGGTCGGTCTCGGGGTGCTGGGCCATGAAGGCGAAGATGCGCTCGTACTGCTTGAACGCGTCGAAGTGCTTCTTGCCGCCGGTGCGGGTGATCGCTCCGCGTCGGCGCTGCCGGTAGATGTAGACGACCCGGTCGAGGAGGGTGAGTTTCTCGGCGGCCATGAGGATCGGGTAGGTGACGTTGATGTCCTCGTAGTACCCGCCGCTGAACTTCAGGCCGAGGTCGACCAGGAACTCTCGGCGGATCGCCTTGTTCCAGGCGGTCATCATCAACTGGAGCACGCTCGGGCGGTCGCGCAGGGCGAAGGTGTCGGGTGCGGGGGGTTCGCGGAAGAGCCTGTTGATGACGCTGCGCTGGACCTTGCCGTGCCAGTAGGCGCGGGCGTAGTCGAAGACGAGGACGTCCGGCCTCGTCTCCTTCAGCCGTTCGTAGACCGAGAGCATGGCGCCCTCGGAGGCGTAGTCGTCACTGTCGAAGAACCAGACGTACTCCCCGGTGGCCAACGACAGGCCGATGTTGCGGGCCTCGCCCAGGCCGACGTTCTCTTCGAGGTGCACGACACGGACCCGCGGGTCGCGCAGCGCGTACTCGTCCAGGATCGCACCGCAGCCGTCCGGGGACCTGTCGTCGACGGCGATCACTTCGAGGCCCGGACAGCCCGGTTCCAGGATCGAGTCGAGGCACTGGCGAAGATAGCCCTGGACTCCGTGCACAGGCACGATGACACTCAGGAACACGCTGCTCATCGCGCCGAGTCTATCGAGATTGAGCGCGGAGGGTCATCGTGAGATTACGTTGAGATTATGGAGAGTCTAAAGAATTCGTCAACCGGTGGTGGGTTTGTCCCGGAACAGCCAGCCGACCGGAGGCTCCACCGCCCACCGGGTGAGCCGGATGACGGGCTGGGTGCACAACACCGTGCCGACGATCAGTGCGCAGACGATCATGCCCAGCATGCCCCAGATGTTCTGGAGCCACTCCAGATGGTCCCATTCCTGGAACTGCATGAACCTGGTCAGGAAACCGTGGAGCAGGTACGCGTAGATCGTGGACGAGCCGAGCGCGGTGAACCAGGTGCGGCGGCGCGGGACGAGGGCCAGGAAGCCGAAGAGCAGCACGCAGGCCGCGACCATCATGGCGAGGCGCATCGCGGTGCCGGTCAGATTGTCGACGCCGAGTTCCTTGTGCGAGTCCCACCAGTACAGCCAGCGGTAGTTCATCCGGTCCTTGGCCCACCAGGCCACCAGGAGGCCGCCGGTGAGGATCAACGCGCCGGCGACCCGCGCCCGGGCGCCGCGCACCAGGTCGAAGTGCTCGGGCCGCAGGCACAGGCCCAGCACGTAGAAGGGGGCGAGGCCGAGGACCTTGTGCATGTCGAGGTGGTTGGACAGCGGGCCGGTGTAGCCCAGCAGCGAGACCGCCACGGCGATCGCCAGCGGCCAGCGGACCTGCTGCCAGAACGGGGTCGACAACCGCCACAGGAACAGCGCCAGCATGAACCAGGTCAGGTAGATCGGGTCCAGGAGACTGATCGTCAGCGTCTTCTTGTCGTTGAAGTGCCACTCGAAGAGCGAGTACGCGACCTCGAAGACCAGGTACGGCGCCGCCACCCCGGCGATCAGCTTGCGGGTCTTGCCCGTGGTCTTGCCGAAGCCCTTGGAGAAGTAGCCGGTGATCACCACGAACAGCGGCATGTGGAAGGCGTAGATGAAGGTGTAGAGCGCCTCCGCCACGGGCACCTTGCTCCGCAGGCCCACGATGGTGTGGCCGACCACGACCAGCAGGATCGCCAGGAACTTGGCGTTGTCGAAGAACGGGTCCCGGGCCCTGGGTGCCGAGGGCCGCGTCTGCAGGGGGACGAGGGGTGCGAGCTGCTGGGTCACCGGTGATCCAAGGGGGGCGTGACGGTAGGGGACGGCGCTCGGAGCAATCTACCGTCCTCCGGCCGGTGGGGCGGCGCCCGCTCCTCAGGCGGTCTTGCAGATGTTGTCGGTGGCCTTGACCTCGCCGTCCAGCTTCTTGGGCAGGCTGGTCTTCAGCTTCCCGGTCCAGTCGGGGCCGAGGACCAGGTCGACCACCCCGGCGGTGGTCTTGGCCGAGGGCACGACCTTGGCGCCGGGGATGAGGGTGGCCAGGGTGGTGGCGGCGTCCTCGGCGCCCTCGCCGTAGAGGATCTGGGTGGACGGCGGGTTCTTGCGCGGGTTGCCGACCGACAGCACCTGGTAGCCCTTGGCGGTGAGCGCCTCGCCGACCCGGGCGGCGGCGCCCCCGATCCCGCTGCCGTTGAGCACCCGCACCTGGATCTGTGCGGCCGGGACGTTCGTGACCTTCTTCTTGGTCGGGTCCTCGATCTCGGTGTCGTTGGCGATCTGGGAGAAGAACTCGTCGGCGTCCGGCTGGCGCAGGGCGACCCGGTTGGGGTCGGGGGCGTAGGCGGTGTAGGGGACCGTGATGAACTTGACCTTGCTCGGGGTGAGGCCCTTGAGCTTGGAGGCGAGGTCGGTCATCTTGTTGAGGGTGAAGTTCTCGTCCACGGTGACGGTCTTGGTGAGCGAGCGCAGCAGCGCGTTCAGCGTCGCCGGGTTGCTCAGCACGTCCCGGCTCAGCGCCTTCTTGGCCAGCGAGCCGAGGAACTGCTGCTGGCGCTTGACCCGGTTGAGGTCCGAGCCGTCCTTGAAGCCGTACCGGGCGCGCACGTAGGCCAGGGCCTGCTCGCCCTTGACGGTGTGCTTGCCCCTCTTGAGCTTCAGCCCGCTCTTGGAGTCGTCGACGTCCTCCTGCAGGCAGATCTCGACGCCGCCGACCGCGTTGACCACGCCCTTGAAACCGTTGAAGTCCACGACCACCGCGTGATCGATGTGGATGTTGGTGAGGCGCTGGACGGTATTCCAGGTGCACATCATGCCGCCGGTGCCGAACGCGGAGTTGATCATCGTGGTCTGCGGAAGGGACTTGGAGCCGTCCCCCTTGGTGCACGCGGGGACGTCGACCATGAGGTCGCGCGGGAAGCTGATGCCGATGGCCTGCCTGCCGCCAGGGGACAGGTGGAGCAGGATCGTGGTGTCGGCTCGAGGCTCCTGTCCGACCAGGCTGCGGCCGTACTTGGCGTTGCCGTCTTTGCGGCTGTCGGAGCCCAGCAGCAGGATGTTGACCGCTTCGTTGAGCTTGGGCACCTGCGTGAGGAGGCCCTTGTCCACGGGGACCCGCGAGATGCCGCTGTCGAGGTAGCGCGCGTAGCCGTAGGCGGAGATGCTGCCGACGACCAGTGCTCCGGCGAGCGCGACCGATGTCCAGCCGAGCACCTTCCAGTTCCGGGAGAGGCTCTCGCCCTCCGGGCCCCGGGGCTCGGTCCGCTGCGTCTCGTCGACATAGTCGAGATAGAGGGGGCTGTTCATCGCTCCACGAGGTTAGGTCAGAGGAGTCGTCGTACGGGGGCGTACGGCGCTTCCAGTCCGGCTGTCGCAGTCACATGCTCCGTTTCGATCCGCCGTCGGATCAGATCATCATCGAGGTTGCGACAAAGTATGACCGATCCACCGGCGCGGAGGGGGGCCAAGAGCCCGGCGACCAGTGTGGCGGAGGTGGTGTACTCCATCACGCTGAGAGTGCGGTCATGGGCCGTCAGTTCGTGCTCTTCCACGAATTCCTGGGTTACGCGGTCCAGCTGGGCCCTGGTGAGTGTGGCGTTGCTCACACTTAGTACCGTCTCGGCCGGGGAGGCCGGCGTGTGCGCGGTGAAACGGTCCCCGTAGGACCGGATCTCGACCGCGTAGTCGGTGACCCAGGCGGGAGCGTCCTGGAGCGGGGCGCCGAACGCGTCCAGGGACAGGCCGAGCACCTCGTCCGCCCACTTGGGGGCGTGTTCCGGCGTGTCGGTGACCCAGATCCCCTCGCCCGCCGCCGAGCCCAGTTCCGCTCGGGGGCCGATCACCACCCCCTGGCCGGTGTTCCACGCCGCGAACAGGAGGACGGCCGTCTGCCAGTGCACCGGAAGATCGAGCACGACGGTCCCGCCGGGCTGGACGTCCAAGCCCTCCACCAGCAGATTGCTCGTCTTGGCGACCCAGTTGTCGAAGGTCCGGCGGGAGAACTCCAGCCGCTCCCCGATCGCGTCGTCATAGAAGGTCACCAGCGGCCTCTGCGCCGCCGCACGCGTCAACTCCATGGAGGGAGGCTACCGAGCCATCCCCTCCGCAGAGGTTTCATGCTCTTGCCATGATCGACCGATAGCCTGCTGAACCGTATGAACAGACCAGCGGTGCCGTCCCTCCTGCTGGCGCGGCTCTCCCTCGCGCCCGCCCTGCTCGTCGTCGCGTGGCTGCTGGTCAGCCTGCCTCTGCTGCTGGCGGGGTCCTACACGATCGGGCCCGCGCTGGCCTTGTTCGTCCCCGTCGCCGCGCTGGTGGTGACCGTCGGGTGCCGGGGCGCGACGCGCGCGCCCGCGCCGCCCGCGCCCGGCCGGTACCTGACATGGTGGCCGGCGACCGGGGTGCTCCTGGTGAGCCTGGCCTTCCTGCTGCTGCAGCTGAAGTACAACTCCGAGCAGATCATCGTGCGGCGGGACCCGGCGACCTACGCGCAGTTCGCGGCCTGGCTGAACGCGCACGGAAGCCTGCCGATCTCCCCGTCGTCGTGGGCCTTCGGCGGCGACGACCCGATACTGCGGTTCGAAAGCCCCGGCTTCTACGAGTCCGGCGGCGAGATCGTCCCGCAGTTCCTGGCCGGGCTGCCGCTGCTGCTGGCGCTGGGCGGCTGGATCGGCGGGACGCCGGTGCTGCTGGCGATGGCGCCGCTGCTGGGCGCGGGCGCGGTGCTGTCGTTCGGCGGGCTCACCGCCCGGCTGGTCGGCCCGCTGTGGGCGCCGGTCGGGGCGCTGGCCTTCGCGTTGTGCTGGCCGCTGATGTTCGTCTCCCGCTCCACCTACAGCGAGACCGCCGCCCTGGTGCTGCTGCTGGGCGGGCTGTGCCTCATGCACGACGTGCGGGACCTGAAGGAGGGGCGCTTCCGCGCGTTCCTGGCCGGGCTCTGCCTCGGCCTGGTGGTCCTGGTGCGCATCGACGGGCTGCGGGACGTGCTGCCGGTCGTGATCTTCGCGGGGGTGCTGTTCGCCCGGCGGCGGCCCACCGGGATCCCGCTGGCGGCCGGGCTGGCGGTCGGCGTGGCCGCGGGGCTGGGTGAGGGCTTTCTGCTGTCGCGGCCCTACCTGGACTACATAGGCGGGTCGCTCAGGCCGCTGCTCCTGCTGGCCGCCCTGGCGGTCGCGGGCACGCTCGTCATGGTCCTGGCGTGGCGGCTCCGCCCCGGATGGTTCCACCGGGCGGGCGACCGGGTGGCGCGGGGAAGGCTGCCCGACGCCGCGGCCGTCCTCACCGTGCTGCTGATGCTCGCCTTCGCGGTACGGCCGTACGTCCAGACGGTGCGGCGGGTCCCGTCGAACGACGAGGACGCCTTCAACTCCGGATACATCGAGCACATCCAGCGCAGCACCGGGCTGCCCGTGGACGGCGCACGGCAGTACACCGAACTGGCCCTGCACTGGGTCGTCTGGTACGTCGGGCTGCCCGTGCTCATCCTCGCCACGTTCGGCGCGGCGATCCTGGTCCGGCGGCTGCTGCGCCGGGAGTCGCCCGCCTGGGTGCTGCCGTTCTCGATCATCGCGCTGACGACCGTCGCGACCCTGCTGCGGCCCGGCATCACCCCCGACCATCCCTGGGCGTCGCGGCGGCTGGTCGCCGTGGTGATCCCCGGCGTGCTGATCCTGGCGGTGTGGACGCTGGCCTGGGCCACCCGCCGGTTCCGCAGGCTCGGCTACGGGCGGGCCGCGACCTTCGCCCTGGCGTTCGCCGGGACGCTGGCGCTGCTCGTCCCGATCGGGGCGTCCTCGGCCGGCCTGGTCTTCAAGCCGGTCGACCAGGGCGAGCTCAGAGCCGTCGACAGGCTGTGCGGGGCGCTGAAGCAGGGCGCGACCGTGCTCATCGTCGAACGGGTGACGGCCGACCGCTTCTCACCGGTCGTCCGGAACATGTGCGGCCTGCCGACGGCGCGCGTGGACGGCGCGAGCGTCCAGGACGTGCAGCGCGTCGCGGAGCGCGTCGTCAAGGCGGGCCGCCGTCCGGTGATCCTCGGCGCGACCGCCTCGGACGTCGCCCCCTACGGCCAGGGCCGTCAGGCGGTGGAGCTCAGGACCCGCCAGGACGGCCACGCCCTGCGGGACCGGCCCAAGCACACCTGGCCGCTGCGGATCGAGGTCTGGCTGGCCGAGTACGCGCCGCGGGGCTGAGCGCTCAGGCGGTCTTCTTGCAGATGTTGTCGCTGGCCTTGATCTCGCCGTCGACCTTCGGGATCGAGGTGGTGCCGTTCCCGCCGAGGCCGGTGTAGTCGGCGCCGAGGTAGAGGTAGACGACGCCGGCCTGACCGTTGGCCGCGGCCTCCGGGGTCACCCCGGGCACCAGCTTGGCCAGCTGGGCGGCGGCGTCCTCGCCGCCGGGGCCGTAGGCGATGGTGGTCTTCTCCAGGGCGCCGTTCTTGTAGACGCCGGTGGAGCCGAGGGAGGCCAGGTACTTCTTGGCGGTCAGGTCGGTGACGGCGCGCCCGGCGAGGCCCTGCTGGTTGGTGCCGTTGTAGACCTTCACCGTGATGGTGGAGGGGTCGACCTTCTTCGTCGTGGTGCTGACGGGCTGGGTCTTCGCCGCGTCCGTGGGCTTCTCCGCCTTGGGGAGGGTGTTGTCCCTGCGGATCGAGGCGAACAGCTGCTGGGCCTCCTCCTCCTTCCACAGGACCCGTCCGCTCAGGCTGGGCTTGGCGGCGACCTCCGCGGGCGTCGGGTAGTACCAGGGCACCGTGACGAACTTGATGCCCTTGGTGTCGATGCCCTTGACCTTGTTCGCGAGGGCGAGGATCTCGGTGGAGTTGAACCCCTTGTCGGTCTTCAGGGACTTGGTGGCGGCGTTGATGAATTTCAGCAGCTTCGCCGGGTCGGTCATGACGCCCTTGCTGGTGGCCTTCTGGACGACGGCGCTCATGAACTGCTGCTGGCGCTGGATGCGGCCGAGGTCGGAGCCGTCGCCCAGGGAGTAGCGGGTGCGGACCCAGCCCAGGGCCTGCTCGCCGTTGAGGGTCTGGCGTCCGGCCTTGGGGATGACGAGTTTGGCCTTGGGGTCGGTGAAGGCCTTGGGCGAGCAGACCTCGACGCCGCCGAGCGCGTTCACGATGCCCTTGAACCCGCTGAAGTCGACCTTCACGAAGTGGTCGATGCGGATCTGGGTGAGGGTCTCGATGGTGTTCCAGGTGCAGTACGGGCCGCCGTTGGCGAACGCGGAGTTGATCATTCCCTCTCCGGCCGCGATGACCTGGCCGGAGGAGGTCTTGCACTGGGGGAGCTTCACCCAGGAGTCGCGGGGGAAGCTGATGCCGATCGCCTTCTCGCCGCCCGCCGAGATGTGCAGCAGGATCGTGGTGTCGGAGCGTTCCCCGTCGGTCCTGCCGTACTTGGAGTTGTTCCCGGCCCGGGTGTCGGAGCCCATGACGAGGATGTTCACCGAGCTGTTGAGCTTGTCGGGCCGGTCCTCGTCTTTGGCGAGGTTGCCGTGCTTGTCGTCGAGCTGCTCGATGTTGCCCGCGACCAGCTTGTAGTAGAAGCCGTAGGCGGTCAGGCTGCCCAGCACCAGCACCGAGGCCAGCGCGATCGAGACCCACTGGGCGATCTTCCACCCGGAGCCGCGGACCACCGGGATCTCATGGCCTGTGATCTCGGGCTGTTCCAGATATTCCAAGCCGTAGTCGACTCCACCGCGCATAGCCCCGTGATCTCCCTGAGTGCGCCAAGGTTCGCAGCAGTATTGCGTAAGTCACGCGGCTTGTCCTAATCATCGCGTCTGGTGTGCGGGGAATCGCACCGCGCCCGGAAGGGGCCGCTACCCTTGGCCGATGTGAGTCCCGAGCAGCCGTCTGTGCACGTCACCATAGTCCTGCCCTGCTACAACGAGCAGGATCATGTGATCGACGAGGTCGAGCGCATCGCCAAGGCGATGGACGCCAGCGGCATGACCTATGAACTGCTGGCCTACGACGACTGCTCCACGGACGGGACGCTGCAGCGCCTCCGCGACGCCGAGCCGCTCTACCCGAACCTCAGGGTCATCGCCTTCCGCCACAACAGCGGCTCGGGGACGATCCGCCGGATCGGCAGCCAGCAGGCGCGCGGCGACGTCGTGGTGTGGACCGACGCGGACATGACCTACCCGAACGAGCGAATCCCCGAACTGGTGCAGATCCTGGACACCGACCCCTCCGTCGACCAGGTCGTCGGGGCCAGGCGCACCGAGGAGGGCAGCCACAAGTTCCTGCGGGTGCCGGCCAAGTGGGCGATCCGCAAGATCGCCGAGCGGCTGTCCGGCTCGAAGATCCCCGACCTGAACTCGGGGCTGCGGGCGTTCCGCAAGGACGTCGCCCGGCCCTACCTGCGGCTGCTGCCCCCCGGCTTCTCCTGCGTCACCACGATCACGCTGGCGTTCCTGTGCAACCAGCACCCGGTGATGTACCTGCCGATCGACTACTTCAAGCGGGCCGGGAAGTCGAAGTTCCACTTCACCAAGGACGCCTACCGCTACATCCTGCAGGTGCTGCGGATGGTCATGTACTTCAACCCGCTCAAGGTGCTGATGCCGCTGGCCCTGTGGCTGCTGGGCCTGGCCGTGGCGAAGGGCGTCGTCGACCAGTTCGTGCACAACATCCTCTACTTCTCCAACAACACGATGCTGATGTTCATGAGCGGGCTGCTCATCGCGTCCCTGGCACTGCTGGCGGACCTCATCGTGCGGTCGCGGGGCGACGAGTGAGGATCGCGCTGGTCGGTCCCGCCTTCCCCTACAAGGGGGGCGGGGCGCAGCACACGACGGAGCTGGCGCACCGGCTGCGGGCCGCGGGGCACGAGGTGGCGCTGGAGTCGTGGAAGGCGCAGTACCCGGGGTTCCTCTATCCGGGGCAGCAGACGATCGACGTGCCCGAGGGCGAGGTGTTCCCGGGCACACGGCGGGAGCTGTCGTGGCGCCGCCCGGACGGCTGGCTCCGGGTGGGGCGCAGGCTGCGCTCCTATGACCTCGTGGTGTTCGCGGTGCTGTCGTCCGTCCAGGTGCCGGCCTACCTGGGGCTGCTGCGCGGGATCGGAGGCGCGGCGAGGACCGTCGCGCTGTGCCACAACGTCCTGCCGCACGAGCCGAAGCCGTACGACCGCCCGCTGATGCGGGCGCTGCTCAGGCGTGTGGACGGGGCGCTCGTGCACTCCCCGCAACAGGAGGAGCTGGCCCGCCTCCTGGGCACGGCCCCGGTCTCGGTCGCCGATCTGCCCGCGCATCTCCCGGCCACCCGGCCGGCGGAGGAGCCCGTCGGCTCCGGGGCGCGGGGACGGCTGCTGTTCTTCGGGATCGTCCGCCCCTACAAGGGCCTGGACGTCCTGCTCCGCGCGCTGCCCGACGGCGTCGGCCTGACCGTGGCGGGGGAGTTCTGGGGCGGCCTGGACGACACCCGCGCCCTGGTCGCGGAGCTCGGTCTGCGGGAGCGGGTGGAGCTGCTCCCCGGTTATGTCCCCGCCGAGCGGATCGGAGGGCTGTTCGCCGCCTGCGACGCCCTGGTCCTGCCCTACCGTTCGGCGACCGCGTCGCAGAACGTCCTGATGGCCTTCGAGCACGGCGTCCCGGTGATCGCCACCAGGGTCGGCGGCTTCCCGTCCCAGCTCCGCGAGGGAGTGGACGGCCTGCTGGCCGACCCCGGCGACGTCGTGTCGCTCCGCGAGGCGATCGTCCGCTTCTACCGGGAGCCGGAGCGTTTCCGCGCTCAGGTGCGCAGACCCGACCACGGCCCGGTGTGGGACGCCTACCTGCTGGCGCTCACAGGTGCGGGTCTATGACCTGGAGCAGGGCGCGCTTGGGCTTGGCGCCGACGATCTGGGTGACGACCTCGCCGTTCTTGTAGAGGTTGAGGGTGGGTGCGCCCATGATCCCGTAGGCCCGGACGGTCTCCGGGTTCTCGTCGAGGTCCATCTTGGCGATCCGCAGCCGGCCCTCGTACTCGGCGGCGATCTGGTCGAGGACCGGGGCGATCATCCGGCAGGGACCGCACCAGGTGGCCCAGAAGTCCACCAGGACCGGCAGGTCGGACTTGAGGACCTCCTCCTCGAAGGTCGCGTCGGTCACGGGGAAGGGTGCGCTCACGGAGACTCCTCCAGGGGGTGGTGATCGTCGTCGGGCACAAGGCGCTCGACGTGCGTTTCATTCCCACCTGGCGGAGGTTTCGAGAGATTTCCGATTCCCGCCCACAGGAGATCGGCCACGGTGAGCACGGCCCGCGACGCCAGCGCGACGAGCAGCGCCTCGGCCGAGGACAGCACGGGCGACAGCGCCAGCACCAGCGCCGCCTCCCGCGCCCCCAGCCCGCCGGGCGCGAAGATGACGAGGAAACCGACCACATAGGCCAGGGCGTAGGCGCCGCAGGCCAGCACAGGGGAGCCGGACGGCAGCAGCAGCCAGGTGTGCAGGCCGAAGAAGACCCAGCCCAGCAGCGTCCACAGGACCGCCACGCCCATCCGGGCCAGTCCCATCGTGCCGTCCAGGGGCGGCCTCCGGACCAGCCGCAGGACGAGGTTCAGCGCCCAGGTGACGATCCGGGGGTGCAGGCAGGCCAGCATCACGGGGGCGAGCGCCAGCGCCCACCAGTAGTCGCGGGCGGCGTCCTGAGAAGTCAGCGGGAGGGCGAGGGCCGCGGTGACGCAGCCCGTCGCGACCGTCGTCGCCATCGCCAGAAGCGTCGCACTGCCCGACGCGACCCGGGCCACCCCGTACGGCCGGGCGAGCTCCACCTGTCCCAGAAGCGCCCACACCGAGCCGGGGACGTACTTGCCGAGCTGGCCGAGGAACATGATCCTGGTGGTGGCCGGCACGGGCAGAGGGGCGCCGAACCCGGCCAGCAGCGACCGCCAGCCCAGCATCCAGCAGCCCAGCCCCGCCATGCCCGCCAGCAGCGCCCCGCCGAGCAGGGGGAGCGACAACCGCGAGAGCGCGTCGGCGAAACCGTCCCACTGTGTCGTCACGCCGTACGCGCAGAATCCCAGTGCGACGAGCACGAAAAGGAGCCGGGGCCAGCGTGAGGTCACCGGGACAGACTACGCGGGCGGGGGGCCAAGTAGGCTCTGTGATCTGTCAGTGCACATTGACGAACGTTGACACAGGTATGCGTCCGGAAGGGTGAGGCGTGGAAGCGATTCTCTTGGTCGGTGGCAGGGGTACGAGACTGCGGCCTCTGACGATCTCCACTCCCAAGCCGCTGCTGCCCACCGCGGGAGTGCCCTTCCTGGCCCACCAGCTGGCCCGGGCCGGCGCGGCGGGCATAACGCGGATCGTCTTCGCCACCTCCTACCGGGCGGAGATGTTCGAGGCCGCCTTCGGAGACGAGGCGTACGGGGTCGAGCTGGTCTACGTGGACGAGCCACGGCCGCTGGGCACCGGCGGGGCGATCCGCAACGCCTCGCAGGCGCTGCGCAGCGACGGCGACGAGCCGGTCCTGGTCCTCAACGGCGACATCCTGTCGGGCCACTCGATCCCCGACCAGGTGGCGATGCACCTCAAGGCCGACGCCGCGGTCACGCTGCACCTCAGCGAGGTGGACGACCCGTCGCGGTTCGGCTGCGTGCCGACCGACGAGAGCGGGCGGGTCACCGCCTTCCTGGAGAAGACCAACAACCCGGTGACCAACCGGATCAACGCCGGCTCGTACGTCTTCCGCCGGTCGGTGATCGACACGATCCCGTTCAACGAGGTCGTGTCGGTGGAGCGCGAGACCTTCCCCGCGCTGATCGCGTCCGGGCAGACCGTCATGGGCTTCGTGGACCCGCAGTACTGGCTGGACGTGGGGACGCCGTCGGCGTTCGTCCGGGGCTCGTGCGACCTGGTGCTGGGCAGGCTGGACTCCCCGGCGCTGCCGGGACCGACCGGGCCGGTGCTGGCGCTGGAGGGCGCGAACGTCTCGCCGCGCGCGGTGGTGACCGCGGGCACCGTCGTCGGCGCCGACGCCACGATCGAGGCGGGTTCGACGGTCTCGGGCAGCGTCCTGTTCGACGAGGCGGTCGTCGCCAAGGGCGCGTGGGTGCGCAACTCCGTGCTCGGCCGGGGCGCGCGGGTCGCGTCCGGCGCGATGCTGGACGGGGCGATCCTGGGCGACGGGGCCGTCGTCGGCCCCGGCAACGAGCTGGGCGACGGCCTGCGCCTGTGGCCGGGCATCGAGCTCCCGCCCACAGCGGTGCGCTTCTCCAGCGACGTGTAGGGGCGCGGATGGGGTTCACCTTCTCGGACGAGGTCGACGGCGAGCTGGCGGACCTCGTCCTGGCGGAGCTGAGGCGGGAGAACCGGCGGAGGTCTCCCGAGTTGCGCGCGGCCGTGGAGCGGTACGGCGAGGAGGAACCGCTGCAGGTCTACGCGCTGGACGGCGGCCGCCTGGCCGGCGGGCTGGTGGGCCGCACCTGGGTCGGCTGGCTGCACGTGGAGCTGCTGTGGGTCCGCGAGCAGGGCCGGGGGCTGGGCTCGCGGCTGCTGGCGCGGGCGGAGGAGCTGGCCGCGGCCCGCGGCTGCGTCGGTTCGAGGGTGGAGACCTGGAGTTTCCAGGCGCCGGGCTTCTACCAGCGGCAGGGCTATCGGATCGCGGGAGAGGTGCCCGGGCACCCGCCGGGGGCCGTGGACTACACGCTGGTCAAGGAACTGGGCGCGTGAGGGCCTGGCGGAACGGCCGCGGAAGACTTTCCCGGGGCGAGCGGAATTTTTCGGACAAGTAGGTCTTTGTCTCATACAGGGGTGCTGCCCTGTTGCCATTATGACGCTTGGCATAGAGTGCGCCCTATGGAGAGCGCTGTGAGTGAATCGGGGCTGCGGCGAGCGCTCGCACGGGCCCGAGACGGCAAGACCCTGGACCAGGCCGAGGCAACGATCCTGCTGCACGCCAGAGGCCCTCAGCTCGACGAACTGCTGACCTACGCCTCGCGGACGCGCGACGCCGGCCTCGACGCCGCGGGCCGCCCCGGAGTGATCACCTACAGCCGCAAGGTGTTCCTCCCGCTGACCAGGCTCTGCCGGGACCGCTGCGGCTACTGTACTTTCGCCACCGCGCCGAACAGGCTCCCGGCCCCCTTCCTCAGCCCCGACGAGGTGCTGGAGATCGCGCGGCAGGGCGCCGCCCTCGGCTGCAAGGAAGCGCTCTTCACCCTCGGGGACCGGCCCGAGGACCGCTGGCACCAGGCCCGCGAGTGGCTCGACGAGCAGGGCTACGACGACACGCTCTCCTACGTTCGGGCCATGGCCGTCCGGGTCCTGGAGGAGACGGGCCTGCTGCCCCACCTCAACCCCGGCGTGCTGACCTGGCGCGACTTCCAGCGGCTCAAGCCCGTCGCGCCGTCCATGGGCATGATGCTGGAGACCACCGCGACCCGGCTGTTCAGCGAGAAGGGCGGCCCCCACTACGGCTCGCCCGACAAGGACCCCGCCGTCCGGCTGCGGGTGCTGGAGGACGCCGGGCGCTGCAACGTCCCGTTCACCACCGGGATCCTCATCGGCATCGGCGAGACAGTCGAGGAGCGCGCCGACGCGTTGTTCGCCATCCGGCGGACCATGCGCGAGTACGGGGCGATCCAGGAGGTCATCGTCCAGAACTTCCGCGCCAAGCCCGACACCGCGATGCGGGGCACCCCCGACGCGGAGCTGTCGGAACTGGCGGCGACCATCGCCGTGGCCCGGCTCGTGCTGGGGCCCAAGGCCCGCATCCAGGCCCCGCCGAACCTGGTGGACTCCGAGTACGCGCTGATGCTCCGCGCGGGCATCGACGACTGGGGCGGGGTCTCGCCGCTGACACCCGACCACGTCAACCCCGAACGCCCCTGGCCGCAGATCGACGAACTGGCCTCGCGGACCGCCGAGTCCGGCTTCCAGCTGCGGGAACGGCTCACGATCTACCCCGAGTACGTCCGCAAGGGCGAGCCCTGGCTGGACCCGAGGCTGTTCGCGCACGTCCGCGCCCTGGCCGACGAGAACGGCCTGGCCAAGGAGGACGCCGTCCTCGAAGGACGCACCTGGCAGGAACCCGACGGCGGTTTCGTCTCCGAGGGCCGCACCGACCTGCACGTCGCCATCGACACCGAGGGCCGCACGTCAGACCGCCGCGACGACTTCGACGAGGTCTACGGCGACTGGGACGCGCTGCGCGAACGCGTCAACGCGCCCCAGCGCTTCGACGCCGACGTGAAGGCCGCGCTCGCCGCCGCCGAGCAGAACCCCGGCGGCCT
This sequence comes from Actinocorallia sp. B10E7, assembly GCF_039871655.1. Classification (NCBI taxonomy): domain Bacteria; kingdom Bacillati; phylum Actinomycetota; class Actinomycetes; order Streptosporangiales; family Thermomonosporaceae; genus Actinocorallia; species Actinocorallia sp. B10E7. The sequence continues at coordinate 294,524 of NZ_JBDPLZ010000007.1, read as the reverse complement.
GTCCGACGAGCACGCCCTGGCCCTCCTGCACGCCGAAGGCCCCGAACTGGAGGCGCTGGCCGGCCTGGCCGACGACCTGAGGAAGGAAGCCGTCGGCGACGACGTCACGTACATCGTCACGCGGAACATCAACTTCACCAACGTCTGCTACACGGGCTGCCGCTTCTGCGCGTTCGCCCAGCGCCGCACCGACGCCGACGCCTACAGCCTCTCCCTCTCCCAGGTCGGCGACCGCGTGGAGCAGGCCTGGGAGGCCGGCGCCACCGAGATCTGCATGCAGGGCGGCATCCACCCGGATCTGCCCGGCACCGCCTACTTCGACCTCGCCCGCGAGGTGAAGAAGCGCGCCCCGGAGATCCACCTGCACTCCTACAGCCCGATGGAGGTCATCAACGGCGTGTCCCGCACGGGCCTGTCGTTGAAGGAATGGCTGACCGCCGCGAAGGAGGCGGGCGTCGACTCCCTGCCCGGCACCGCCGCCGAGATCCTCGACGACGACGTCCGCTGGGTCCTGACGAAGGGCAAGCTCCCGACGTCGGCGTGGGTGGACGTGGTGACCACGGCCCACGAGGTGGGCATCCCGACGACGTCGACGATGATGTACGGCCACGTCGACACCCCCGCCCACTGGGTGGGCCACCTGAAGCTGCTGCGCTCCATCCAGGAGCGGACGGGCGGCTTCACGGAGTTCGTGCTGCTCCCGTTCGTCCACCACAACGCCCCGATCTACCTGGCGGGCCTGGCCCGCCCCGGGCCGACCGTCCGCGAGAACCGGGCCGTCCACGCCCTGGCCCGCATCCTGCTGCACGGCGCCATCCCCAACATCCAGACGTCCTGGGTGAAGCTGTCGGAAGACCTGTGCACCGAGGTCCTCAAGGGCGGCGTCAACGACCTGGGCGGCACCCTGATGGAGGAGACCATCTCCCGCATGGCCGGCTCCGACAACGGCAGCTTCAAGACGATCTCCTCTCTGGAGGAGCTCGCCGCCCGCGCCGGCCGCCCCGCCGTCCAGCGCACCACCACCTACGGCCGCCCCACCGCCGAACGCGTCGAAGCGGCCCGCAAGACCGACGGCGTAGGCCACTTCCTGCCCCTGGCCGTCAAGTAAGAAACAGAAGCCGATCTTCCCCGGCCGGTGAGCCCGTCAAGCGACGGGCTCACCGGCCGGGCTGCTTTTTGTGGAACGCCATGAGTTGCCGTGAGGTACTTAGGTACTCTGATGACAAGAGGTGGGTGATGAGCGTGAACACCGCTCCCAAGAGGCAGGCGCCGCTGAAGATCGATCCCGCGACGGATGAACTGATCTCCCAGGCCGCTCACTTTCTGGGAATGACGAAGAAGGATTTCGTCGCCGAGGCGACCAGGGCGTACCTGGAGCAGCGGCGCGAGGAGATCCGCCGAGGAATGATCGAGTCGATGAAGGTGCTGGACGGTTCCCTCACCGCGAGCGTCGCGATGCTGACGGGTCTGTCCCCTGAACGGATCGAAGCCCTCGGCGGTGTCGGCGACTGGGAGGAGGAAACGTGACGGCACGCCCGACACTCCGCTGAGCACCGATACCTGCAGTCGTCATCTCCTCCCCGGCCCGGACGACCACGACCGTCACCTTCTGGACCGGGAAACCTGACATCGGTGGTCCATCTTCCTCGGTCTACGCCGTTCCTTTCTTCTCGGGTGGTCAGGCGTAGAGGTCGGGGAGGCTCAGGGCGAGGGCGGAGGCGGAGGAGAAGTCGCGGGTGAAACCGGTGGCGCTGAAGCAGAGGAGCCTCGTGTCGGCGGTGTCGTAGCCGCGGGCGGCCAGGAGTTCGCGGGCGCGGGAGAGGCGGGCGGCGTCGGCGGGGCCCATGGTCTTTCCCCACTTGGCCTCGCCCAGGGCGAGGACCCGGCGGGGACGGCCGGGGTCGGGCTGGGCGAGGACCACGACGTCCAGTTCCATCTTGTTGCGGTTCGCCTGGTCGGTGAGGACGCCGGAGCCGACTTCCGCGGGGAGGTCGCCGAAGAGTTCGGCGGCTTCGTCCGTGGTGGCGAACCGGCGGCAGAGGTCTTCGAAGTGGGGACCTGCCACCTGGGAGGCGAATCTCGCCTTGGCGGCGTTCCAGACGAGGCTCGCCCTGCCGCTTTCCAACAGGCCCCATTGGGGGCGCATGACCACCTGGTAGAAGGTGATCAGGGGCTCGGCCACACGGTAGTGGGATCTGCCGGCATGGAACAGGTCCGGGTCGCGCCGGAGGAGGCCGCAGTCTTCCAGAACGGTGAGAGGGTGACTGATGTCGGTGCTCTTGCGGCCTATGTAGTCGGCGATGCCGCCACGGGAGGCCCGTCCGTGGGCCACGGCTGAGAGCACGGAGTGGAACAGGCCGGGGTCCCGGGCTTCGGTCTCCTCGTCCAGCAGGTAGCGGGCTTCGCGGAACAGAGGTGTGCCGGGGTCCAGGACGGTGCGGAGGACCCAGTCGTCGAAGTCGTCCAGGCCGTTGGGGGAGTCGTCGTTGACGAAGCGGCGGTAGGCGGGTGTTCCGCCGACCACGGAGTGCAGTCGGACGGCGAGGGCGGGGTCGTCGACGTTCCAGAACCTCGCGGCCATCCGGTAGTCGAAGGGGCGGACGACGAGTTCGAGGTTGGCGCGGCCGCGCAGGGGTGCCGTTCCGGCCAGCAGGCCGCCCATGACGGACATGGGGGAACCGCAGAGCAGCAGTTTGATCGGGGTGCCTTGGGACACGCCCCGGTCGATCTCCCGTTGCAGGATCGACGGGAGGGCGGGGGAGACCTTGCTGAGGTAGGGGAACTCGTCGAGCACGATCGGGCCCGGGTGTTCGGGCGCGACCTTGAACAGGAGCGTCACCGCCTCGTCCCAGCTCTCGAAGCGCAGAGGCACCGGTGAGTCCAGGTAGCCGGACAGGGCGTCCGCGAACAGCGACAGGGACTCCGTCTCGGTGGCTTCGGTGGCGCTGAAGTAGAACCCGCCGGTCGCCCGGGCAAGACCTTCCAGGAGGAAGGTCTTGCCCATGCGGCGTCGTCCGCTGACGACTCCGAGCTGAGGCCGGTTCGCGGAGCGGGTCGCGAAGGCGGCCAGATGCCGCCACTCGAAGTCCCTGTCGAAGACATGATCCGGCTTGATCACTCTTGCCTCACCTCTTAGAAGTACAGTCCTAAGAACTGTACTTCTAAGAGCTTCGTAGCCCAGGGGGACTCGCGTGAGGGAACGGGGTTTTCGGGACGGGAGCGTTGCGGGCTCGCCGTGTCAGGAGGATTCGGTGGGGAGGTCGGCTTCGAGCCAGTCCTGGATGCCCTCGCGGTACTTGCGGACGTTCGTGTAGCCGAGGGCGGTGAGGCGGGCGGCGACCTGGGTGCTGTTGGCGCACTGGGGGTTGGAGCAGTAGGTGACGATCGGGGCGGCGAGGTCGGGCAGGAGGGCGGGCGCCTGGGCGTCGACGTCGGCGGGGGCCAGGGGGAGGGCGCCGGGGAGGTGCTGGGCCGCGTAGTACTCGCCGCCGAGGGTGTCGAGGACGGTGACGGAGCCCGCGTCGATCGCCGCCTTCAGCTCGTCGCGGGTGATGAGGGATGTCATGTGGTCTCCTCCAAGGGAATCGGACTATAGTCCGCTTGTGGCTCATGACATTAACGGACCGCAGTCCGCTTATGCAACACCTCTGGAACTGCTGCGCACTCCGCCGCCCAAGGAACGCGCGGACGCGGCGCGCAACAGGGCGGCCGTGCTGGAGGCCGCGGCGAGGCTGTTCGCCGAGCACGGTGTGGAGGCCGTGTCGATGGACCAGGTGGCGGCCGAGGCGGGCGTGGGCAAGGGCACACTGTTCCGGCGGTTCGGTGACAAGGCGGGTCTGGCCGCGGCGCTGCTGGACGCCAGGGAACGCGTGCTGCAGGAGGCGGTACTGTCCGGGCCGCCGCCGCTCGGGCCGGGCGCACCGCCCGCCGGGCGGCTGGCCGCGTTCGTCGACGCGTACTTCGACTACCTCATGGAATGCCTGGATCTGATCCGCATGTCGGAGACCGCGGCCCCCGGCGCCCGCTACCGCATCGGGGCCTACCGGTTCTGGCACCGCCACACGGCGATCCTGCTGCAGGGCGCTCCGGACCCCGACCAGGCGGCCCACGCGCTCCTCGCCCCGCTGGCCGCCGAGCACGTCTCGGCGCTCCTCCCCGAACTGGGGGAGGAGCGCATGAGGGCGGGGATGCGCCGCCTCGTGGAACAGGTGACGCGCCCCGGCCCGGGGGCCGAGGTCAGCGGACCTCTATGAAGGCGTCCGGGGTGCGGGGGGCGCGGTCTCGGGGCGGGGCGGCGGGGTGGCCCACGCCGACGGTGCCCATGGGGTCCCAGTCGGAGGGGAGATCCAGGACCTCGCGGACGGTGTCGCGGCAGAACATGGTGCTGGAGACCCAGCAGGAGCCCAGGTTCTCGACCGTGAGGGCGATCAGGAGGTTCTGGACGGCGGCGCCGGTGGAGACGAGGAACATCTCGCGTTCGGCGGCGGCGCGGCGCTCGTCGGGGTAGGTGTGGGCGCCGGCCGTGGTGACCAGGCAGGGGATGACCAGGTAGGGCGCGCGGCGCAGGACGTCGCCCCGCCTCAGGCGCTTGGTGATGGATTCTTCGGTGAAGCCGTCGCGTTCCAGGTCGGCGCGCCAGGCGTCGCGCATGGCGTCCAGGAGGCGAGCGCGGATCTCCTCGGTCTCCAGGAGGACGAAGCGCCACGGGGTGGTGTGGTGGGGGGCGGGGGCCGTGATCGCGGCGGCGACGGCTCGGCGCACGGCCTCGCCGTCGACGGGCTCGTCGGTGAACTCGCGGATGGTGCGGCGGGCGTGGACGACCTCGGCGGAACCCCAGCGGAACAGGTCCTCCTGCGGGGCGCGGACGAGGGCGCGGGCGCCGGGCCCGTCGGTGTCGACGACCAGGTGGGACAGGCCCCGGACGATCGCGACGGGGACGCCGTCGAGCTTGCCCTTCACCAGTTCGGCGGCGGCGGCGATCTCGTCGGCCACCGCGGTGACGGTGGCCTCCAGGAGGTTGCCGTAGGCGTCGGTGCGGCCCCGGAAGTCGTCGACGGGCAGGACGCCGGAGGCGCCGATGGCGATGTCGGTCTGGCCGGAGCGCCAGGGCCGCCCGAAGGTGTCGGAGAGGATGACGCCGGCCCGGACGGGCAGGGCCGCGCGCAGCGCCGAGGCGGAGGCGTCGGGGTCCTCGGGCAGGAGCAGGACGGTGCCCGGCTCGGTGTTGGAGGCGTCGACCCCGGCGGCGGCCATGACCAGGCCCTGGCGGGTCTCGACGATGCGGGTCCCGCCCTTGCGGGCGACGACGCGCACGGTCTCGGCGTCGATGGCCTTCTCCCGGTCGTCGGCCTGCAGGATCCGGCCCTCGGCCTTGCTGACGATCTTGGAGGTGACCACGAACACGTCGCCGTCGCGCAGCCCGGGGGCGGCCGCGGTGATCAGGGCCGCCAGGTCGTCGCCGGGGCGGACCTCGGGCAGCCCGGGAACGGGGATGATCTCGATCACGCGAGCTCCAGGGCCAGGTCCACGGCGGCCCGCGCCAGGGCGCGGGTGGCCTCGGGGTCGGACATCAGCAGCGGGTGCGCCCGGACGGTCATCGGCTCGAGCCCGGGGGAGACGAAGTGCGGGGCGTCCTCCGGCGCGACCAGCCATCCGTTCACCAGCTCGGGCCCGTAGAAGGAGGCGACCCCGGCGGCGGACGTCTCCACGCCGATCGCGGTGAGGCAGGCGTCGGCCATGCCCCGGACGGGCGCACCGCCGATGATGGGGGAGACCCCCACGACGGTCTTGGCCTTCAGCGCGTCCTTGATCCCGGGGACGGAGAGGATCGTCCCGATGCTGACCACCGGGTTCGACGGCGGGAACAGCACGAAGTCGGCTTCCTCCATGGCCTTGAGGACGCCCGGGGCGGGCTTGGCCTCGTCGGCTCCGACGGGGGTGATGGCCAGCGCGGGCAGGGACGCCCGCAGCCTGACCCACCACTCCTGGAAGTGGATGGCCCGCCTGCCGCCCTCGTCCTCGATCACGACGTGCGTCTCGACGCGCTGGTCGGTCATCGGCAGCAGCCGGACGCCGGGCTTCCAGCGGTCGCACAACGCCTCGGTCACCTGGGAGAGCGGGTACCCGGCGTCGAGCATCTGGGTGCGGACGATGTGGGTGGCGAAGTCGCGGTCGCCGAGGCCGAACCAGGTGGGTTCCATGCCGTAGGCGGCGAGCTCCTCCTTGACGACGAAGGTCTCGTCGCGGCGCCCCCAGCCCTGCTCCTCGTTGATGCCCCCGCCCAGGGTGTACATCACGGTGTCCAGATCGGGACATACCTTCAGCCCGAACAGGTAGATGTCGTCGCCGGTGTTGCCGACGACCGTCACTTCGGCGTCCGGCGCCGCCGCCTTGAGGCCGCGCAGAAAGCGCGCCCCGCCGATCCCGCCGGCCAGAACCACGATTCTCACACCGGCAAGTCTTCCATCTCCGCTGTGATGATCTACTGGCGCCTGACGCTGAGGGAGGTGATGTGCGAAGCTGTCGTCGACAAACGGTAGCCTTCCCGCCCCGGCCAGACCGCGATCCCCCGCATGGAGTGATTCCCCCCGTGAACACCGAAGCGCTGCAGAAGCTGCGTGAACCAGCTGCTTTCGCCCTGCTCGGGGCCGTCGGTCTGCAATTGCTGGCAGGCCTCCTCAACCTCTTCTCCTCCGGCGGATTCACGTTCAACGCCTACAGCGAGGCGGCCGGCTACGGACTGTTCACCAACCTCACCATGGCGCTCGCCGTGGCGGGTTCGGTGATCTTGGTCACGCTGGGCCAGGCGACCCCGCAGGCGCGCAACGTGGTGACGGCCGCCCTGGGCATCGTCGGGGTGGGGCTGCTGTTCGGGCTGCTCGCGCTGCTGGCGGGCCTGGTGGCCGACGTCGGAGGCGGCGCGGACAAGGCCGCGATGTTCTTCTGGGGCGTGAGCAAGCTGGTCGTGTGCGGAGCGGCGGCCTACTTCGCCTTCCTCAACTTCCAGTCGATGCAGCCGGCCCGCCCGGCGGCGGTGCCGGGGGTGGGCGGCCAGGTGTACGGGCAGCCGCCGCAGTACGGTGCCCCGGACCAGTACGGCCAGCAGCAGTACGGCCAGCAGTACCCGCAGCAGGACGGCGGCTACCAGCAGTACGGCCAGCCGCAGGCCCAGCCGGACTACGGCCAGCCTCCGCAGGCTCAGCAGCAGTACGGCCAGCAGTACCCGCAGCAGTACGGCCAGCCGCAGGCCCAGCCGGACTACGGCCAGCCCCCGCAGGCCCAGCCGGACTACGGCCAGCCCCCGCAGGCCCAGCCCGACTACGGCCAGCCGCAGTACGGCCAGCCGTCCCAGCCGCAGTACGGGCAGCCGCAGCAGCCGCAGCAGCCCGACCAGGGCCAGTGGACCCGCCAGTTCGGCGAGGAGCAGTCCTCCCAGCCCCAGCAGAACGACCAGAACTGGTATCGCGGCGATCAAGGACCGCAATAATCCCCTTCCACAGGCCCCTGTTTTCGTCAGGTAAGGCCCCGGTCCATCCCGCTTTACTCCTGGAGCGCTTGACGCGCAAGGGACTACACACGTGTAATTTCTCGTGTGTAGTTCTGACGTCATTCCCCGTGGCCGATCACTCTCGGGGGAGGCGGTTGTCCGGGGGCTCCACGGGGGCGGCTAGGAGGTGCGCATGGGCGAGGTCGTGGTCCCGCTGGCGCACGGCACAGATGACGGCGAAGAGTTGGGTTGGCAGGAGCGCGCCCTGTGCGCTCAGACGGATCCGGAGGCGTTCTTTCCGGAGAAGGGCGGCTCGACCCGTGAGGCCAAGAAGGTGTGCCGGGCGTGCGAGGTGCGTGCGGAATGTCTGGAGTACGCGCTCCAACATGACGAGCGATTCGGTATCTGGGGTGGTCTGTCGGAACGGGAGCGGCGCAAACTGAAGCGCGCAGCCGTCTAGAGGCCCCCTGTGTACTTGTGAGTAAAGTGGTCAGCCGCGCGGACCCCCCGCGCGGCTGACCTTTCTCTCCCCGCCCCCTCTGCGAGTAACCCGTGGCGCTCAACCTCGACCGGCATGTGGTCACCGCCGTGCTCGTGGCCCACGACGGGGCCCGGTGGCTGCCCGAGACGCTGAAGGCGCTGCTCACCCAGACCCGCCGGATCCAGCGGCTCGTCGTGGTCGACACCGGCAGCACCGACAAGGGCCCGGCCGTCATCGGCGGCGTCGTGGGCCCCGGCAACCTGCTCACCCTCGGCCGCGACGTCCCGTTCGCCGCCGCCGTCGCCCGCGCGCTGGAGCAGCCCGCCGCGAACATCCCGGTCGACACGGACGGCACGGCCGCCCCCGTCGAGTGGATCTGGATCCTGCACGACGACTGCGCGCCCGCCCCCCGCGCCCTGGAGCGCCTGCTCGCCGAGGCCGACGCCGACCCGCACATCGGGCTCATCGGCCCCAAGCTGCGCGACTGGGAGGACCGGCGGCTGCTGCTGGAGGTCGGCATCACCCTGGACGGCCAGGGCAGGCGTGAGACCGGCGTGGACCGCGACGAGTTCGACCAGGGCCAGCACGACGGCGTTCCCGACGTGCTGGCCGTCAGCACCGCCGGGATGCTGGTCCGCCGCGACGTCTGGGCGCAGACCGGCGGCCTCGACCCGGAGTTCGGCCTGTTCCGCGACGACGTCGACTTCGGGTGGCGGGTGCACGCCGCGGGCCACCGGGTGGTGGCCACCAGCGACGCCGTGGTCTTCCACGCCGAGGCCTCCGCACGCGGCCTGCGCGAGCAGCCCGTCTCCCACCGCAGGCTGGACCGCCGCAACGCGATGTACGTGCTGCTGGCCAACCAGCCGCTGCGCCCGGCCCTGGTGACCTTCGCCAGGCTGATGTTCGGCTCCCTGGTCCGGGTGATCGGGCTGCTGGTCGCCAAGAAGCCGATGGCGATGCGCGACGAGCTCGACGCGGTCAGGGACGTGGTCGGCAGCCCGGGAAGGCTGCGGGCCCTGCGCGCGGCGCGGGCGCAGGGCCGGGCCAGGGTCTACCGCGCGGTCCGCAGGTTCCAGCCGCACCTGGTCACCCTGCGCAGGCTGGCCGACAAGGCCGCGTCGCTGATCGCCCCCACCGAGTACGGCCTGGACCTGAGCGAGGAAGAGGAGCCGCCGCCGGACCGGGGCCTGGGCCTGGGCACCGTCCGCCGGATCCTGGCCCATCCCAGCGCGGTGGTCCTGCTCGTGCTGTCCGCGGTGGCGTTCCTGGCCGAACGCTCGCTGCTGGCGGCCGGAGGGCGGCTGGGCGGCGGGGCGCTCGTCCCGATCACGCAGAGCGCGGGCGAGCTGTGGGAGTCCTACACCTCCGGCTGGCACCCGTCCGGGCTCGGCTCGGCCGACGCCTCCCCGCCGTGGACGGCGGTCCTGTCCGGCCTGTCGGCACTCACGTTCGGCCACCCCTCGCTGGTGGTCACCGGCCTGCTGCTGGGCTGCGTGCCGCTGTCCGGGCTCACGGCCTACCTGGCGGCCAAGCGGCTGGTGCCGGCGGGGCTGCCGGTCGGGCGCCGCGCGGCCAGGCTCATCGGCCGCCGCAGAATCCCGGCGAGCGCGATCCGCGCCTGGGCCGCGATCGCCTACGCGCTGCTGCCCGTGGCCGGCGGGGCGATCGCGAGCGGCAGGTTCGGCACCTGCGTGGTGTACGTGCTGCTGCCGCTGATCGGCCTGGCGGGCGCCCGGGTGCTGCGGCTGCCGGAGGGCCGGGTGGACGCCCGGCATGCCAGGCGCGCGGCCTGGGCGCTGGCCCTGCTGCTGACGGTCGCGATGGCGTTCGTGCCGCTGACCTGGCTGATGGTGGCGGTCCTGGGCTGCCTGGCGCTGTGGTGGCCGGGCACGGCCCGGCCCGGCGACGTGGCGATCGCGCTGGCGGTCCCGCCGCTGCTGCTCCTGCCGACGACGATCGGGCTGGTGCTGCATCCCTCCCGGTTCCTGCTGGAGGCCGGGCTGCACCGGCCGGAGCTGGTCGACCGGAACCTGTCCGCGTCGTCCATCCTCACCCTCGACCCCGGCGGCCCCGGCACCGACCTGGGCTGGGCGACCGCGGGGCTGCTGGCGCTGGCCGTCGCCGCGCTGCCGCTGCGCTCCCGCCGCACCGCGGTGCTGGGCGGCTGGGCCCTCATCCTCCTCGGTTTCCTCACCGCGGTCGTGGTCTCGGCGGTCACCGTCGAGGAGGCGGCGGGGGAGGGCGCCCCGGCCTGGCCCGGCGTCCCGTTGGCGATCGCGGCCGGGGGACTCGTCCTCACCGCGGGCGCGGCGTTGCAGCGGGCCGTGGAGCTGTGGTCGGGCCGGGACTGGATCTACCGCGTCGGCGGGGTCTGCTCGGTGCTGGTCGCGGTGAGCACGCCCGTGCTGGCGGGGGTCGCCTGGATCGGCTCCGGAGTGCGCGGCCCGATCGGCGAGGTGGAGGGCGGCCCGCTGCCGGCGTTCGTCTCCGCCGCCGCCGACGGGACCCGGGCGCGCACGCTCGTCCTGGGCCTCAGGCAGGACGGCGGTGTCGGCTACACGCTGCTGCGAGGCGCGTCCCCGCGGGCGGGCGAGGAGGAGCCGCAACCCTCCGACGCGGCGAGGGAGCGCCTCGACGTCCTGGTCGCCCAGCTGGCCGCGGGCCAGGGCGCGGACGGGCTGGCGCGGATGGGCGTGCACCACCTGGTGGTCCGCGGGCCGGAAAGGCAGGAGCCTCTGCTGGCCGTGCTCGACGCGGTCCCGCAACTGGTGCGGCTGAGCCGGGGCGCGGACTTCGCGGTGTGGCGGCTGTCGGAGCCCGGCGGGCGGCTGATGCTGGTGGACGGCGCGGAGATCACCCCGCTGGAGTCCGGGGAGGTCGCCGCGAAGGCGCGGATCCCGGCCGGCGAAGAGGGCCGCGAGCTCCTGCTGGCCGAGCCCGCGGGCGGCTGGAACGCCCGGTTCGACGGGGTCGCCGCCGAAGCGGGGACCGCGGACGGCTGGGCCGCCTCCTGGAAGGTCCCGGCGGGCGGCGGAACCTTCACGCTGGAGCGCGAGGACCCCCTCTGGCCGAAGTGGATCGTCGTCCAGGGCGTGGCGTTCCTGCTGGTGGTGGTGCTGGCGCTGCCCGGCGGCGAGCTGCCCGTCAAACGCGGGGACCGGCCCTGGCGCGGGCCGGGCAGGAGAAGGGCGGCGGAGCCGCGGCCCGAGACGCCCTCCGGCACGACCGAACCCGCGGAGCTCCCGGCATGAACGAAGATCAGCGCGACATCGAGTTCGGCAGGCCGCTGCCGCCGCCGAGGCCGTCCGCCGAGCCCGTCGAGGGCCCTCTCACCGGCCCCTACGCGACGCCGTCCGCCGAGACCGGCGCGTGGGCGCGGGCCTTCCCCGCCCCGCCGGAGACCAGGTCCTCCACCCTCTTCGGCGAGCCGTCCGCCGAGCCTTCCAGCGGCCCTTTCCCGGAGGCCGGGTCCTCCGCCCTCTTCAGTGAGCCGTCCGCGGAGCCCTCCGGCGGTCCTTTCCCGGAGCCGGCGGAGCCCGCGCCCGGCCGCCGCGGGCGCAGGGCCGCGCAGCGGAAGGAACCGGCGCTCGGCGGGGCGCTTCAGGCCTTCGGGAGGTTCGCCGCCCACCGGTACGGGACGGCCGCGCTGATCCTGCTGGCGGCGGCCGCGCTCTACGGGGTGACCGGGATCTCCCGGCCCGGTCCCGCGCCCGCGCACCGAGGCGCGGTCGTCCCTGTGGAGGAGGCGCTGGCGGTCTGCCCGGACGCGGCCAAGGCGCGGGTGGCCGTGGCCTCCACCGGCGAGGGCGCAGGGAAGGCGGTCGTGCGCGACCCGCTGGGCAAGACCGTGACGACCCTCGACGGCCCCGGCACGGCCTGGGCGAGCACCCCGGCCCAGACGGCCAAGCGCAAGGGTCCCCTGGTCGTCGACGCCACGGGCGCGCGCGCCGAGGGGCTCACCGCCTTCCAGACGACCCAGGACAAGCGCTCCCTGTCCGGGACGCGCTGCGCCGAGCCGGGCACCGACCACTGGTTCGTCACCCCCGGTCCCGGCGAGGGCACCGTCGACCTGCACCTGACCAACGCCGACGAGGTCCCCGCGACGGTGGACGTCCACGCGATCTCCGACGAGGGCTCGCTGACCACCACGGACGGCAAGTCCCTGGAGGTGCCGGGCCAGGCGAGCCGGGTGGTGAAGATCGGGCGCAGCCCCGAGGGGCTGGGCGTCATCGCCGCCGGGACGGGAGTGATCGCGCTCCGGGTGACGGCCACCGGGGGCCGGGTGGCGGCCGCGGTGCGGACGAGCCTGGGCGGCCGGGGCGTGGACTGGGTGCCCGCGACGGCCGGGCCGTCCCGCGAGCTCGTGCTGCCGGGCGTTCCGGCGGGCGGCGGGCGCCGCACCCTCTACGTGGGCGCGCCTGGCGACGCCGACGCCCGCGTGAAGATCAAGGTGATCACCGAGGACGGGGTGTTCGCGCCCGAGGGCCAGGACACGCTGGACGTCCCCGCCGACACCGTCATCGCGCTGGACCTGGAGACGTCGCTGGGCGGGCGGGCCGCCGCGGTCGTGCTCACCTCGGGGCGGGAGCTCGTCGCGGGCCTCCAGGCGGGCGGGGACGACGTGAGCTACGGCGCCGCCGCCGAGCCGCTGGGGCCGGGCGCCACCGTGGCGGACGCGAGGAAGGGGTCCACGCTGCTGCTGACGGCTCCGGAGGGCGCCGCGAGGGTCCGGGTCACGCCCCTGGGGACGGCGGGGGCCGAGGCGCCTCAGGAGGTCCGGCTGGAGGCGGGCCGGACGGTCGAGGTCCCGGTGGCCGCGGAGGCGGTGCGGATCGAGCCCCTGCCGGGTTCGGGGCCGGTGTACGGGGCGAGGTTCCTCATCGTGAAGTCGGGCCGGTTCCGGACGGCCACCCTGCTGGCGCTGGGCCCGGCCCCGGAGCGCATCAGGCTCCCGGCCGTCGGCGGCTCCCTGACCGCGGTGGTCTCCGACCCGGGCTCTTAGGGCTCGATGTCCTCGGGCGGCATGCCGAGCAGGGCCGAGACCTCCTCGACCAGCACCTCGTGGACCAGCCTGACCAGTTCGCGCTCGTCCCGCCCGGAGGAGGCCCGGCTCTCCACCGGGCGGCGGAAGACCACGACCCGCGGGACGCCGTTGACCGTGCGGGTGGTGCTCAGCGGGACCCTGGCCTCCTCGGGGCCGGGCGAGGGGACGTCCTCGACCGCGAACTCCACTCCCGCCAGCCGCTCGGTCCAGGGGGCGATGATCCGCTGGACCTCCTCGCGCACCAGGTCGTCGAACTTCTCCGAACGGGTGAGCGAGATGGGCACCTCCGGCGGAGCCAGCGGGCCTCGCAGCCCCCGGCCGTGCCGGTCGCGACGCTTGGCTCGGCTCATCCGAAGAGTCTATGTGTCCGTGCGGAGGGCGGGGGGACGGGAGGAGCAAGAGAACGACCGGCGGACGAAACCACGATCCGGGACGAAAGCTCGCCCGAATCATCCCCCTTAGGTAGGAAACGCGAGACACGATCACCCGGATACTGGCGGCGCGGCCCGGAAAGGCGTACGTTCAGCCATCGTGAGCACCGTTCGACTCTGTTCCCGCACCGCGTGCAAGGCGCCCGCGGTGTTCACGCTCACGTACGTCTATCGTGACTCCACCGCGGTCCTGGGTCCGCTGGCCGCGTACGTCGAGCCGCACTGCTACGACCTCTGCGCCGACCACGCCGACCGCCTCACCGCCCCGATGGGCTGGGAGCTGCTGCGCCTGCCCGCCGAGGAGGCCCCCGAGCAGCCCAGCACCGACGACCTGGAGGCCCTGGCCGACGCCGTGCGCGAGGCCGCCCGCCCGGCGGGGCCCGCGGTCGAGCCCGTGGGCCAGGGCACCGAGGTGGGCCGCAGGGGCCACCTGCGGGTGCTGCGGTCGGACCAGCCGCGCCAGTAGGAACAACCTCGTCACGGCCTGACGCCCTCTCGACGGTAGGCTCGAAGCCCACATGCGCCGAGCTGGAGAGGGACTACCGAGTGGGCGATCTCGCCAAGATCTTCAAGGCCTACGACGTCCGGGGCGTCGTCCCCGACGAATTCGACGAGGAGATCGCCGAGGCCACCGGAGCCGCCTTCGTCCGGGTCACCGGAGCGGCCCGCGTCGTCACCGCGCACGACATGCGCGCCTCCTCCGCCCCGCTGGCCGCGGCCTTCGCCAGGGGCGCCACCTCGCAGGGCGCCGACGTGCTGGAGGCGGGGCTCGGCTCCACCGACCTGCTGTACTACGCCAGCGGCAGCCTGGACCTGCCCGGCGTGATGTTCACCGCGAGCCACAACCCGGCCCGCTACAACGGCATGAAGATGTGCCGCGGGGGCGCCCGCCCGATCGGCCAGGACACCGGGCTGCGCGAGATCCGCGACCTCGTCGCCGCGGGCGTGCCCGCCCACGACGGCCCGGCGGGCACGGTCGAGCGGCGGGACCTGCTGCAGGGCTACGCCGACCACCTGAAGACCCTCGTGGACCTCGAGGGCATCCGGCCCCTCAAAGTGGTCGTGGACGCGGGCAACGGCATGGGCGGGCACACCGTCCCCGCGGTCTTCGCCGGGCTGCCGCTGGAGCTCGTCCCGCTCTACTTCGAGCTGGACGGCACCTTCCCCAACCACGAGGCCAACCCGATCGAGCCGGAGAACCTCAGGGACCTGCAGGCGGCGGTGCTGGAGCACGGCGCCGACCTCGGCCTGGCCTTCGACGGCGACGCCGACCGCTGCTTCGCCGTGGACGAGGAGGGCCGGATCGTCTCCCCGTCCGCGATCACCGCGCTGGTCGCCGAGCGGGAGCTGGCCAAGAACCCCGGCGCGAGCGTCGTGCACAACCTGATCACCTCCCGGGCGGTGCCGGAGATCATCCGCGAGAACGGCGGCGTGCCGGTCCGTACCCGGGTGGGGCACTCGTTCATCAAGAAGACCATGGCCGACACCGGCGCCGTCTTCGGCGGCGAGCACTCGGCGCACTTCTACTTCCGCGACTTCTGGTTCGCCGACTCGGGCATGCTCGCCGCGCTGCACGTGCTGGCCGCCCTCGGCGAGCAGGACGGGCCGCTGTCGGCCCTGCTGAAGTCCTACGACAGGTACGTCGCCTCGGGGGAGATCAACAGCGAGGTCGCCGACCAGGCCGCCGCGGTGGCCCGAGTCACGGAGGCCTTCGCCGCGCGCCCCGGGGTCGAGGTCGACGAGCTCGACGGCACCACGTTCACCGGCGACGGCTGGTGGTTCAACCTGCGCGCGTCCAACACCGAACCGCTGCTCCGCCTCAATGCCGAGGCGGGAGACGAGCACACGATGGCGTCGATCCGGGACGAGGTCCTGGCGATCGTGCGCCGCGAGGAGGAAAAGTGAAGATCGACGCATGGCTGCTGGACGTCCTCGCCTGCCCGAACTGCCGGGGCGCGCTGCGCCCTGACGCGGAGGAGCTCGTCTGCACCGGGGAGTGCGGCAAGGTCTACCCGGTGACCGCCGAGGGCGTCCCGGTCCTGCTCGTCGACGAGGCGAGGGCCCCCGGAGCATGATCCCGGCGGGCGCGCTGGAGGACGCCGAGGCGCTGGAGGCGGGCGACCGCGGCGGGATGTTGCGGCTGGTGGCCTCGGGCGCGGCCCAGCTGCGCCAGTCCGCCCGGCTGGCCGAGGAGGCCGGCCTGGCCGAGGCGCTGCGCGGCGCGGGACGGCCCAGGGCGGTGGTGGTGGCCGGGCCGGGCAACGCCGGCGAGGTGGTGGCCGCGGTGTGCGGCCTGGGCTGTCCGGTGCCGGTGCTGACCGTCACCGGGCGGCGGCTGCCTGGCTGGGTGGGCGTCGCCGACCTGGTGTTCGCGCTCGGCGACGAGGCGTTCGACCTGGCCGAGCAGGCCGCCAGGCGGGGCGCGTCGGTGGTGGGCGTGGGCCCGGCGGAGGCCAGGCTGGCGCAGCTGGCGGTGCAGAGCAGGTCGCTGTACCTGCCGGTGCCGTCCGGCGGGCCGGTCCGCGCGCTGCTGTGGGCGCAGGTGGTGCCGATGCTGCTGGTGCTGCGCGGGCTGCGGCTGGTCTCGCTGCCCGACGAGGTGCTGGAGTCCACGGCGGTGCTGCTGGAGGACCTCATCCACCGCTGCCGGCCGTCCGGGGAGCCGTTCCTCAACCCCGGCAAGCAGCCGGCCCTGGAGCTGGCGGGCGGCCTGCCGATGCCGTGGGGGGAGACCCCGCTGGAGCTGGCGGCCGCGGCCCGGTTCGCGGCCCAGCTCGGGGACAACGCCAAGCTTCCCAGCGCCGTTCCGCAACTCGGCGCGCTGGACCGCGGGCCGGGCGGCGACCCCGACGACTTCTTCCGGGACCGGGGGGACGAGGAGGAGTCCGGGACGCATCTGGTGATCTTCGTTGAGGAGCGCCCGTCGCCGGTCGCGGAGGTGGCCAGGGCGCGGGGAGTTCCGGTGACGGAGATCAGGTCGGAAGGCGGACATCCGCTGGAGCGTGTCGCCTCACTGATCGTGATATGCGACTATGTCTCCGTTTACCTGGCGCTGGCTCTGGGTGTGGACCCGACACCGGTGCCTGCCCGTGCAGAGCTAGAAGCAAGGATCTCCTGAACATGTCAGCAGAAGGCGGTACCAAGGCGATCGTCGCCGCTCTGGCGGCCAACCTCGGGATCGCGGTCTCGAAGTTCGTGGCCTACGTTTTCACCGGTTCCTCGTCGATGCTGGCCGAGTCCATCCACTCGGTCGCCGACTCGGGCAACCAGGCCCTGCTCCTGCTGGGCAAGAAGCGCTCGGAGCGGGGACGCACCCCGGAGCACCCGTTCGGGTTCGGGCGTGAACGGTACTTCTACGCCTTCATCGTCGCCTTGGTGCTGTTCACGGTGGGCTCGATGTTCTCGATCTACGAGGGCGTCCACAAGTACCACGAGGCCACCGGAGATCATGCCCGAGAGATCGAATCGCCGCAGTGGGCGTTCGGCGTGCTGACCGTGGCGATCCTCCTGGAGAGCTTCTCCTTCCGGACCGCGATCGTGGAGTCCAACCACATCCGCGGCGACCAGACGTGGACGCAGTTCATCCGCAAGGCCAAGTCCCCCGAGCTCCCGGTCGTCCTGCTGGAAGACCTGGGCGCGCTGGTCGGCCTGGTCCTGGCGCTGCTGGGCGTGACCCTGGCCGTGGTCACCGGTGACCCCGTCTGGGACGCCTACGGCACCCTGGCGATCGGCATCCTGCTCGGCCTGATCGCGGTCGTCCTGGCCTTCGAGACCAAGAGCCTGCTGCTCGGCGAAGGCGCCGGACCCGAGGTCGAGAAGGGCATCATCGACGCGCTGGAGTCGGTGCCCGAGGTCGACCGGGTGATCCACCTGCGCACCCAGTACATCGGCCCCGACGAGCTGCTGGTCGCCGCCAAGATCGCGGTGGACCACGACGACACCGCCGCGGAGATCGCCAAGGGTATCGACGCCGCCGAGGCGAAGATCCGCGCGATGCTGCCGGTGGCCAAGCTGATCTACCTGGAGCCCGACCTCTACCGGGAGAAGACGGCCGAGGCCGGGGCCGAGGACGCGGCGGCCAAGGGCTGAGCCCGGCGCAGAAGACGAAGAAGCCCCCCGCGTGACGGATCCCCTCATCCGTTCCTGCGGGGGGCTTCTCCAAAGGAGACCCCCATCTCCAGCTCTGTCACGAAGACGCCGGGATCTGACTTCCACCCCGTCGTCCTCGCTACTCCTACAACGGTACGACGTGCTGATTCATTCCCGCTTCCCTCGCAGGGACCGAACTCGTCTCATCCTCTGGACGGACCAGGCCGCCCGGTATCGCACCCTGAGATGAGGGAATTCGCCCCGACTGCGGCGAGGATGGAGCGATGAGCGGCGAGAAGACCCTGGGGAGCGGAGCGGCGGAACACGTGTGGCGGCTTTCCGGCCGGGTCGTGGCCGGAGTGGGCCAGCTGCTGCTGTGGGTGCTGGCCGGGCTCGGCCGGCTGCTGAAGCCCCTCCAGGACAAGATCACGGCCCGGCTGTACGGGGCGCAGGGCCGTCCGGAACCCCAGGCGCACGGCCGGTACGGCCCGTACGGGACGATGATCGCGCCGAGGGAGGCGGAGACCGGCCCTGTGCCCCGGTCTCTGGCGCTGTGGCGCAGGTTCACCGCCTCCTGGGTCTACGCGCCGGTGACCGGACTTCTGCTGGCGCTGGCCGCCCTGTACGAGGTGGGCGACGCCGACCACGACCTGTTCAGCGTGCCCGCCGGATTCGCGCTGGCCGCGACCCTGCCGATGGTGTGGCGCAGGGAGGTGCTGCGGCCCGTCGCGGCGATCGTGCTGAGTGCCACGGCCGCCGCGCTGCTCTCGGGCCAGGCGCTGCTGATCACCACCCTGTTGTCGGCCCTGTGGGTGCTCTACCTGCTGGCCCAGCAGCTGCCCCGGGCCTCGGCGGGGCTGCTGGCGTGCAGCACCCTCGCGGTGATCGGGGTCGTCTACCTGGCGGCGCCGGGCCTGGACGAGGTGCCGTGGCCCGTGGTGGTCGTCGCGGTCGTCGGCGCGATCGGCCTGGGCGACGCCCGCCGGACGGTCGCCGTCACCGAGGCCGAGGCCCGGGAGCAGAACACCGAGAACCTCGTCCGGCTGGACGCCGCCCAGCGGGAGCAGGCGGTCATGCGGGAGCGGGCCAGGATCGCCCGGGAACTGCACGATGTGGTGGCCCACTCCGTCTCGATGATCGCCGTCCAGGCCGAGACCGCCCCGTACACGATGAGCACCCTTTCGGAGGAGGCCAAGCGGGGTTACGCGGAGATCGCGCACACCGCCCGCGAGGCGCTGGTCGAGATGCGCCGCCTCCTGGGCGTGCTGCGCTCGGACGCCGCCGAGACCGAGGTGACCCCGCAGCCCCGCCTGGACCGGCTGAACGAGCTGATCGACCAGCACCGCGGCGCGGGCGGCGCGGCGGGCCTGTCCGTCAGGGGCGAGGAGCACCCGCTCTCGGCCACCCTGGAGCTGTCGGCGTACCGGATCGTCCAGGAGGCCCTGACGAACGCGCGCCGCCACGCCCCGGGCGCCCCCGTCCAGGTGGAGCTCCTCTACCAGCCCGACCGCCTGAAGGTCCGGGTCCACAACCAGCCGCCGGACCTGACGCGGACCCGCGTTGACGGCTTCCCCGCCCCGGCTTCCGGGGGGCACGGGCTGATCGGCATGCAGGAGCGCGCCGCCATGCTCGGCGGCCGGCTCCAGGCCGGTCCCGCCCCTGACGGGGGCTTCGACGTCGAGGCGGAACTTCCCTTCAGTCCGTGATTTTCGACCTTCGGGGTGGAACCTGAGAGAATCGGCGGGGCCTTCGAGGGACGGAGCACCATGATCCGGGTGATCATCGCCGATGACCAGACGATCGTGCGAGCGGGGTTCGCGGCGCTCCTGGGAGCGCAGGAGGACATCATCGTCGTCGGCCAGGCCGGGGACGGGGCCGAGGCCGTGCACCTGGCGCAGCGGCACCGGCCGGACGTGGTCGTCATGGACATCCGGATGCCGCGGATGGACGGCATCGAGGCGACCCGCCGGATCCTGGCCGGGCCGGGAGCCGAGGGCCTGCGGGTGCTGATCCTCACCACCTTCGACGCGGACGAGCTGGTCTACGACGCGCTGGCGGCGGGGGCGTCGGGGTTCCTGCTGAAGGACGCCACCGCCGAGGAGCTGGTGTCCGCCGTCAGGATCGTGGCGCGCGGGGACGCGCTGCTGGCCCCGCAGGTGACGGGACGGCTGGTGCGTGAGTTCGCGCGGCAGCGCAAGGCGCGGGTGAGCCCGCCGGCGGAGCTGGCCACGCTGACGGCCCGGGAGCGGGAGGTGCTCGTCCTCATCGCGGGCGGGCTGTCCAACGCGGAGATCGCGGCGCGGCTCGTCGTCAGCGAGCACACCGTCAAGACGCACGTGGCGCGGGTCTTCACCAAGCTGGGGCTGCGGGACCGGGCCCAGGCCGTCGTGCTGGCGTACGAGTCGGGCCTGGTGGTGCCGGGGGCGCAGGGGTCAGCGGCGGAGGAGGCGTAGCGCCTTCTGCTTCTCGAAGTCCAGCGCCCTGGACGGCTGCGGGGTGAGCCTGCCGACGCGCTCGCCCAGCTCCTGGACGCGGGCGCGGGTCTGCGGCTCGGCCAGGACGCGCAGGGCGAAGGCCAGCTCGGACGGGCCGATGTCGTAGCGCTGCTCCAGGGCCAGGCCGAGGGCGACGGCGCGCAGCTCCGGCTCCCCGTACCTGCGGTGGGCCCCGCCGGACCGCGGGGGCAGGAGGCCCAGCCTCTCGCGGTACCGCAGCATCCTCGGGGAGGTGCCGAGCCGCTGCGCCGCCTCGGTGATCCGCATCGGGGCCCCCTCTGTTCTCAAGCCGACCCGGCTGAATCTGACAATTCTATGTCAGATTCAGCCCCCTGAGTGTGCCCCGTGACGGGGCGTGCGCCTAGACTTCCCACCGAGCCACTCAGAGGAGACACCCAAGATGGACTTTAAGGTCGCCGACCTTTCGCTGGCCGCGTTCGGCCGCAAGGAGATCCAGCTCGCCGAGCACGAGATGCCCGGCCTGATGTCGGTGCGCGAGGAGTACGCCGCGGCCCAGCCGCTGCGCGGCGCCAAGATCATGGGCTCGCTGCACATGACCATCCAGACCGCGGTGCTGATCGAGACCCTCGTGGCCCTCGGCGCGGACGTCCGCTGGGTGAGCTGCAACATCTTCTCCACCCAGGACCACGCCGCCGCCGCGGTCGTCGTCGGGCCCGAGGGCACCGTCGCCGAACCCAAGGGCGTCCCGGTCTTCGCCTGGAAGGGCGAGACCCTGGAGGAGTACTGGTGGTGCACCGACCAGGCCCTGCGCTGGCCCGACGGCACCCCGCCGAACATGATCCTGGACGACGGCGGCGACGCCACCCTGCTCGTCCACAAGGGCGCCGAGTACGAGAAGGCCGGGGCCGTCCCGTCCGCCTCCGAGGACGACCCGGAGGAGTGGCACATCATCATCGACACCCTCAAGCGGACCATCGCCGAGACCCCCGGCCGCTGGACGGAGACCGCCGCCGCGGTCAAGGGCGTCACCGAGGAGACCACCACCGGCGTGCACCGCCTCTACGAGATGCACAAGGCCGGCACGCTCGCCTTCCCGGCGATCAACGTCAACGACTCGGTCACCAAGTCGAAGTTCGACAACAAGTACGGCTGCCGCCACTCGGTCATCGACGGCCTCAACCGCGCCACCGACGTGCTGATCGGCGGCAAGGTCGCCGTCGTCTGCGGCTACGGCGACGTCGGCAAGGGCTGCGCCGACGCGCTGCGCGGCCAGGGCGCCCGCGTCATCGTCACCGAGATCGACCCGATCTGCGCGCTGCAGGCCGCCATGGACGGCTTCCAGGTCACCACCCTGGACGAGGTCGTCTCCATCGCCGACATCTTCGTCACCACCACCGGCAACTTCAACATCATCACCGCCGACCACATGGCGAGGATGAAGCACCAGGCGATCGTGTCCAACATCGGGCACTTCGACAACGAGATCGACATGGCCGGCCTGGCCAAGATCCCCGGCATCGTCAAGGACGAGGTCAAGCCGCAGGTCGCGACCTGGACCTTCCCCGACGGCCACAACATCATCGTGCTCGCCGAGGGCCGGCTGATGAACCTGGGCTGCGCCACCGGCCACCCCTCGTTCGTCATGTCGAACTCCTTCACCAACCAGGTGATCGCGCAGATCGAGCTGTTCACCAAGACCGAGGAGTACCCGGTCGGCGTCTACGTGCTGCCCAAGCACCTGGACGAGAAGGTCGCCCGCCTGCACCTCGACGCGCTGGGCGTCAAGCTCACCACGCTCACCAAGGAGCAGGCCGAGTACATCGGCGTGAACGTCGAGGGCCCCTACAAGCCGGACCACTACCGGTACTGACCTCTCGATGTCCTTGAGGGATCACGACATCGCGGACCCCGGCCTTTGCGAGGCCGGGGTCCGGCGCATCGGCTGGGCCGACCGCTCCATGCCGGTGCTGCGCTCCATCCGCGAGCGGTTCGAGCGCGAAAGGCCCCTGGAAGGGCTGCGGGTCGCGGCGTGCATGCACGTCACGACCGAGACGGCGAACCTCCTGCGCACCCTCCAGGCGGGCGGCGCGTCCGTCGCCGTGGCGGCGTCCAACCCGCTCTCCACCCAGGACGACACCGCCGCGGCGCTGGTCGTCGAGTACGAGGTGTCGGTGTTCGCGCGTGCCGGAGTGGACATGGAGACGTACTACCGGCACATCCACGCGGCGCTGGACGTCTCGCCGCACCTCGTGGTGGACGACGGATGCGACCTGGTGAACATCCTGCACACCGAGCGGGTGGACCTGCTGCCCTCCGTCCTCGGCGGATGCGAGGAGACGACCACGGGCGTCATCCGGCTGCACCAGATGGCACGTGAGGGGGCCCTGCTCTTCCCCGTCGTGGCGGTGAACGACACCGCCACCAAGCGGCTCTTCGACAACCGTTACGGCACCGGCCAGTCGACGCTGGACGGCATCATGCGGGCCACGAACACGCTACTCGCGGGCAAGACCGTCGTGATCGCGGGCTTCGGGTACTGCGGACGCGGCGTGGCCGAACGCGCCCGGGGGCTCGGCGCGCTCGTCATCGTCACGGAGATCGACCCGGTGAAGGCGCTCGAGGCGCTCCTTCAGGGCTTCCGGGTGGAGCCCATGGCGTCGGCCGCCCGCCAGGGGGACGTGTTCGTCACGACCACGGGCAACCGCGACGTGATCCGCGCCGAGCACTTCGAGGTCATGAAGGACGGCGCGATCCTCGCGAACTCCGGCCACTTCGACGTGGAGGTCGACGTCCGGGCGCTGGAGGAGCTCGCCGTGGACGTCCAGCGCGTCCGTCCCCAGGCCGACGAGTACGTCCTGGCCGACGGCCGCCGCCTGGTCCTGCTGTGCGAGGGCCGCCTGGTCAACCTCGCCGCGGCCGAGGGCCACCCCGCCGCCGTCATGGACATGTCCTTCGCGGGCCAGGCCCTCACCTGCGAGTGGCTGGCCCGCACCCACGCCTCCCTGGAGCCGGGCGTCCACCAGGTCCCCGGGGAACTCGACTCGGAGATAGCCCGCCTGAAACTGGCCTCCATGGCCGCCGCGATCGACGCCCTCACCCCAGAGCAGGAGGAGTACCTCTCCTCCTGGCGGTCGGGTTCCTGACATGCCCCGCGGCTCCTACCTCCACCTCTCCTCGGGCGTCACCGAGGAGTTCCAGTGCGCCCCCGGCCCCGCCGGCTGGCGCTACGTCGCCCCCGGCGTCGACCTGACCGTCGACAGCCGCTGGCGCCCCGCCCGCCTCCAGTTGACGACGTCCTCCTGGACCCTGCGCGGCGGCGCCGCGGGCCGCGAACTCCTGTGGGTCCGCGGCGACCGCGAGCACTCCGCCGAAGCCCTGGCCTTCCTGGGCGACTCCCCGGCCTTCCTCGTCGCCGTCGCCCGCTCCCTGAGCCTGACCCCCGGCGACTCCGCGACCGTCCCCCTGGTCCAGGTGACCGGCGACTCCCTGGCCACCCGCACCGTCACCCAGCGCTGGGCCCTCGTCTCCGTGGAGACCCACCCCACCGACCTGGGGCCCCTGCCGGTGGAGGCCTGGCAGACCACGGACCTGGAGACCGCCGAGACCACCGAGTTCCACCTGGCCGGCGACGTCGTCCTGACCGCCCCCGGCCTGGAACTCACCCGCTTGGACTCCCCGCCCAACCTCTGACCGCTCTCGGCGGATCGACCGCGTGTCTTCCGGCGGAACGTCCATAAAACTATCGGCAGATCGACCACATACCCTTCGGCAGAACGTCCACGAAAGCCATGGCAGATCGACCACACAGGTAGCGGCAGATCGACCACGTGACCTATATGAGCTGGGGTAAGTCGGCGGGAATGGGGAACCCGCATCTGTACGTTCGACGGGCCTGGGAGACCGCTTCCTCGCAGGGTTCGTCCTCTACGCGGGAGAACAGACGCTGTCCTTCGGCGAGAAGCTCAAGGCGCTCCCCATGGCGGCCCTGTGGCGGCTCGAGGCCCCCTGAAGGCGCCCGGCAGGTGAGGGGCCCAGGGGGCGGGGATCGGCGGCGGGCCGCCGATCCCCGCGGCGGTCACCGCCGGGACGGCGGGACGGCGTGGTAGAGGGCCGTGTTCTGGTCGAGGTCGGTTCCGGCCAGGCGGAAGCCGGCCTTCTCCAGGACGCGGATGGAGGGCGGGTTGGAGAGTTCCACGGTGGCGTGGACGGTGCGGACGGCCTGGGCGGTGAAGGCGTGTCCGGTCAGGGCTCGGGTGGCCTCGGGGGCGTAGCCGAGACCCCGGCGGGAGGGCACGACGCCGTAGCCGAGTTCCAGGGAGCCGTCGGAGGGCGGCCAGAACAAGCCGATCGAGCCGACCACCAGGCCGCTGGCGCGTTCGATGATCTGGCGGTGGCCGTACGGGCCCAGCCAGGCGGGGTTCTCGGCGAACAGCCCGGCGATGACGAGGTCGCCTTCGGCGGGGAAGTCGTCGGCCCAGTGCGCCGGGCGGGCGCCCTCCAGGACGGCGGTGACCTCGTCGGGGGTCCACGTGCGCAGGACGAGGTGGTCGGTGATCAGATCGGCGTCGGTCGCCGGGAAGAAAGAGGACATGGGAGGTTTCTCCTGGTCGTTGGAACGACCCGGCCGGCGCTCTAGGCGCGCGAGGACCGGGCGAGGGCATGCTGAAGACGGCTTCCGACAGCCATATTCATCAACCTCCCTCGCTGCTGGGTGACCAGGCGTCTCTCGTCGGGCGACGCTAACGCCTCGCCGCCTTGTGAACAACCCGTTTCCGGCGTTTCTCGCCATCCGGTCCGTTCGGTCTCACGTCGGGTTTCCGGGGGCGGTGAGGCCGTCCAGGACGAGGTCGAGGAGGTGGTCACGGCGGACGGCGACGACGGGGGAGCGGCCGGAGATCCAGGCGATGGCGTTGACGAGGGAGAAGAGGTCGAGGCCGTCGACGTCGTCCTGACCGCCCCCGGCCTGGAACTCACCCGCCTCGACTCCCCGCCCAACCTCTGACCGCTCCCGGCGGATCGACCGCGTGTCTTCCGGCAGAACGTCCACGTGACGTATATGAGCTGGGGTGAATCGGAGGGCGTGAGGCGCCCGGCAGGTGAGACCGTTTCGGGCGGTGGCCGGTTCAGGGGACGGGTTCGTGCTCTTCCGACCGTAGAGCCAAAGCGCCCAGGACGGTGTAGCCGCCTGTGATCGCCAGCAGGCCTGCCGCTGACTTTCGCGGTACGTCTCCGCGGATCAGGTGGACGAGACCGGCCGCGGTGTCGCAGGCGTCCACCATCAGGCAGAGTCTGCGCCAGCGACGCCGTGTCGTCGGGTCGCCCAGGAGGTGGCCGAGGCCGAGGGCGAGGGCTCTGCTCCCGAAGACCCGGGTCATGTATCGGAGTTCGGGGGTCTCCCGGTCGGCCATGCCCACGAGCCTCACGTTGAGACCCGGTGCGGCCAGAGCCGCGATTCCCCAGACGATGCGGCCGCTCGCCGCCCCCAACAGTGCGCGTTCCATGCCGTCGATCCTCACAGGACGTGCTGACGCGCGTCGATTACTCCGGAGGTAACCTCGCCGCCCATGACCGCTGCCGCCCGGCGGTCACCGCTCAGCCGGTGAAGAGCTGGTCGAGCGCGGTGATCTCGAGGGCGCGGCGTGCCCAGGTCTCGAGCTGGGCGGTGTCGGTGCAGCCGGTGATGCGGGCGCGGGCTTCCTCGGTGAGGGCGATACCCCGCTTCTCGAGGATCAGCAGCAGGATCTTGGCTTCGCCTTCGGCAAGGCCTTCAGCGAGGCCTTCGGCGCGCAGTTCGGCGCGGAGGGTGGAGACGAAGGGCTGGGTGCTGGTCTTCATGTGGGCCTTCCACTTGGTGAGGGCGGCCGGGGTGCTCTGAAGGGCCGCTTCGGTGTATTCGGCGTAGGAGATGGCGGTCTTCTCGTCGAGGGTGCCCAGGGCTTCAATCAGCACTTCCAGTATGGCACCGATCTCCGGGGAACGGGCTTGGACCTGGGCGGACAGGACGGTGAAGGGCACGTGGACGCGGGCTTCGGCGAGATCGGTGATCTTGGGGGCTCTGTCAGGGCCGAAGACGTGGGCGGTGAGAGTGCCGGAGGGGAGGAGGCCGGGGAGGCCCCACTCGATGGTCCGGCGGGCCCAGGCGGCGGTGGAGCGCTTCTGGGTGATGACCAGGAGCACGGCCGGGAGGTGGTATTTGGCGCGCAGGTAGGTGATGAGCTGGGGCCAGGTCTCTTCCTTCTCCGGGTCGGGGTCGGTCTGGGACTCCACGACCAGGAGGAAGGGCGGATGTCGGGCGGTTTCGATCTTGAGGACGGTGTCGGGGCGGCGTTCCAGCGGGCGGAACTCGGTGGCGTCGACGTTGAGTTCGGCGACCTTGCTCACCTGGAGATCGGCGCCACTGACCTGGAACAGGGCTCGGGCCACAAGGTCCGCGTCGTTCTGGAAGATGCGGTGCAGGGCTTCGTGAGGAGCGTTCGGCATGGGCCGGAATTTACTCAGCGCTACGTTACCTCAAGGCTACTTTATGTAATCTTTGCTGTTGGGGGTGGGTTGACATGTGAGGGCGAAGGGCGCTGGAATTCACATGTGAACAGTTCTTCAGATGGGCGAGTGGCTGAGCCGGACGGGTGCGCGGTCCGGGTCGTGGACGCCGAGCGGGTGGCCTCGGTGCGGGAGAGGATGCCCGCGGAGCGGGATCTCGCGGACACGGCCGAGGTGTTCGGGCTGCTGTCGGACCCGGGGCGGCTGCGGCTGCTGCTGGCCCTGCTGGAGGGAGAGCTGTGCGTCTGCGACCTCGCGGCGGTCAGCGGGATGAGCGAGTCGGCCGTCTCGCACGCGCTGCGGCTGCTGCGGGCGCACCGGGTGGTGAAGGCCCGCCGCTCCGGGCGGATGGCGTACTACCGGCTGGACGACGCGCATGTGAGGATGCTGCTGGACCTGGCGGTCGCGCATATCGAGCACAGCGAGGTCGCGCACCCGGAGCGGGAGGCCTGAGATGGGCGCGGGACACGGTCATGGCCACGGGCACGGCCATGTGCACGAGCACGCGGGCGGACGGCACCGGTGGAGGTTGTGGCTGTCGTTCGTGCTGACGGCCGTCTTCTTCGTCGTCGAGCTGGTCTACGGGCTGGTGTCGGGGTCGCTGGCGCTGCTGTCGGACGCGGGGCACATGGCGGGGGACGTCCTGTCGCTGGGGGTCGCGCTGGTGGCGACGAAGATCGCGACCAGGCCCGACCTGACGGGGCGGCGCACCTACGGGTCCTACCGGGCGGAGGTGTTCGCGTCCGGGTTCGCGGTGCTGGTGATGCTGGGCACCGCCGCCTACATCGTGGTGGAGGCGCTCGGACGGGTCGGGGAGCGGGCCGAGGTCGAGGCGGGCCCGATGCTCGTGGTCGGCGTCCTGGGGCTGGCGGTCAACCTCGTCGCGCTGGCGCTGCTGCGGGCGGGCGCGTCCGAGAGCCTGAACGTGCGGGGCGCCTACCTGGAGGTGCTCGCCGACGCCGCGGGCTCGGTCGGCGTGATCGCGGCGGGCGCGCTGGTCGCCGCGACCGGGCAGGTGCTCTTCGACACCGTCATCGCGCTGGCCATCGCGGTGTTCGTGGTGGTCAGGGCGGTGGCGCTGGGCCGCCAGGTGCTGGCGGTGCTGGGCCAGCACGCGCCCGAGGACGTGGACGTCGAGGCCCTGACGAAGGACCTGGCCGCCATCGAGGGCGTGCGGGACGTGCACGACCTGCACCTGTGGACGCTGACGTCCGGGATGCACGTGGCGACCGCCCACCTGGTGACGGCCGAGGACGCCGACGGGCACGCCGTGCTCGACCGGGCCAGGGACCTGCTGCGGGACCGCTACGCCATCGCGCACGCCACCCTCCAGGTCGAACCCGCCGACCACAGCGGATGCGACGAGCTCGGCTGGTGAGCACTCGTTTAACCGATCCGGAGCGTAACGGGCGGTACGCCGGGGGATGTCGGCGCTGTGGACGACGGCGCGGGAGAGACGGAGGAGGTCAGGCTCGCCCTGGTGATGAACGGGGGAGTCAGCCTCGCCGTGTGGATGGGCGGGGTCGTCCACGAGCTCGACCTGCTGCGCCGCGCCTCGCAGGGCGACCCCGAGGAGAACGTCAAGAAGAGCGACCTGCCCGCCTTCCGGTTCTGGCGGAGGGTCACGGCGGAGGGCGCGCGGCCCAGGCGGGTGCGCATCGACATCATCGCCGGTACGTCGGCGGGCGGGCTGAACGGGATGATGCTGGCCACCGCGATCGGGCGGAACACGGCGCTGCCCGGTCTCAAGGAGATGTGGCAGCGGTCGGCGGCCCTGGACCAGCTGCTGGCCGAGCCGTCCGGGCACAGCCTCTTCAGCGGGGAGTTCTTCCGGGAGAGGCTCAAGGAGGCGGTCGAGAGCGTCCCCCACGAGGACGCACGCCCCGACAGGTCCGATTCGGTGACGCTGTTCATGACGGCCACCGCCCTCGACGGGCGGTTCCGGTCCTTCACCGACAGTTTCGGCAACTACTTCAACGTCCGGGACCACCGGAGGCTGTACCGCTTCGAGCGCTACAGCGAAGAGGACGCCGTCGTCTACACCCCGGAGAACGGGGAGTGGAAGATCAGGAAGAGCCGCCCCCGCAACGACTTCACGGCGGCCGGTACGGACGTCCTCGTCCAGGCGGCGTGCGCGACCGCCGCTTTCCCGGTGGCGTTCCCGCCCGTCAGCGAACTGCCGCTGCTGCGGTACCGGGAACTGCCGAAGAAGGTGTTCGACGATCCGGCCAGCTGCGTGATGGACGGGGGCATCCTCAACAACGAGCCTTTCGGCCCGGTGCTGGAGGCGATCACCAAGCGTCCGCTGGACCGGAAGGTGAAGCGGGTCGTCGTCTATGTCGTCCCGTCCGGCGGGCGGCTGCCGGAGGAGGAGGTCAAGGACAGGGCGTGCGGGGAGGTCTCCGCCGTCACCGCGGGTTTCAGCGCGATCGGGTTCCCTCAGGAGGTGAACTTCCGGATCGGCGCGGAGGATCTGGCCTCGCGGCTGCGCACCAGCGGCCGCTCGACCAGGGAGGAGCTCTTCGCCCGGTTCCACGAGGCGAGGATGGGGGAGAGCCCTTCCGTCCTGCCCGATTTCCTCTCCCTGGCGCAGGGCATGTTCTCCGAGTACCGCTTCAACCGGGCCCGCGGCGTCATCCTGGAGGTGCGGGAGCTGCTCGCCGCCGCCGACCACGTCACCTCGCTGGTCTTCCCGCCGCAGGTGGAGGCCGCCGAGATCCACGAGTTCCTGGCCCGGCGGCCGGGGTTCCGCTGGATCCCCCCTGACGATCCGGCCTGCTTCACCGACTGGGGCCGGACCTGGCGGTGGGGGCTCTTCCCGGCGGAACGCGTCCTGCAGACGCTCAGCGGCCACCTGCAGGAACGCGCCGACGCCGAGGACCGGACGCGCAGGCCCGGCGCCCAGGCCAGGCTGATCGAGGGCGCGAAAGCCCTCAACGGCGAGGTGCGCAAGGTCCTGGCCGTCAAGGACGCCGTCATCGCACGGCTCCAGCGGTCCTTCCCCCGCTCCGGCAGGTTCTCCGACCGGGAGGCGGCCCAGCTGCTCGACGAGGTGTTCGGGAGGCTGAACGTCCCCGAGGCCGTCGCGGAGTTCGTCCGGAACGGAAACGACCACTACACCAGGGCCGTCGCCGACGTGGAGGGGCGCTGGGGCGGGACTTGGGACGTGGTGACCGACTGCCTGGTCATCGAGGTGCTCACCCAGGCGTTCACGCCGCCTTCGGGCATCACCGAGACGCTCACCCCGCACTTCGACTTCCTGCGCCTGGGCCCGGACACGATGAGCCGCCTGTTCCACGACGACCGTTTCGGCGACCTGGGGGAGCGCAAGCTGTACGGGGTGCGCTTCCAGCATTTCGGCGCGTTCGCCGAACCCGGCTGGCGCCACTGCGACTTCACCTGGGGCCGGCTCGACGCCGCCCACCATCTGCTGCCGCTCTTCCTCTCCTCGGACGAGGAGGCGCGGGCGGCGGAGGCTGAGCTGCACGGGCTCATCCTCGACGCGGAGTTCGGCTCGGGCGGCCTCGAACGGATGAGGGAGCACCTGACCGTGCTGAAAAGGAGCGTAAGCGACCTGGACCTGCTGCCGGCCGTCCCCAGGACCTACGAGACCCTGCGGACGAGGGACGCGGTGAGCCGGGCGGTCTTCCGCGTCGTCGACGGGACCGCCGGCCGCAGGGTCCGGCCGCGGCTCGTCCGCGTCTGGCTCCGCCGGGAGACGAACCACGTGCTGGACGAGTTCTGGCGCGCCTCGCAGGGCGAGGAGCCTCGCGGCGCTCCCCGGGCGGCGCTGAACGCGGTCAGGGACGTCTTCGTGCGGGTCGCCGTCCGCCTGGTGATGGTCGCCGTCGTCCTGGTGGTGCTCGGTTTCGTCCTGGGTGTCCTGCTCGGCTGAGGGGGTCAGGCGGGGTCGAGGCCGTCGAGGATGACCTGGCAGATCTCCTGGAGCTGGGCGACCTGCCGGGGGGTGAGCCGGTCGAAGACGCGGGAGCGCACTTCCTCGACGTGGCCGGGGGCGCTCTCGGCCAGGGTGCGCATGCCTTCGGGGGTGAGGGCGGCCAGGAGGCTCCGCCCGTCCGACGGGCAGCGGTCGCGGCGCACCCAGCCGCGGCGCTCCATGCTGGTGACGGCGTGGGTGAGGCGGCTCTGGGAGTAGCGGAGGCTGCGCGCGAGGTCGCTCATGCGGAGCGTGTGGTCGGGGGCCTCGGAGAGCGCGACGAGGATCCAGTAGTAGGCGTGGGGCATGCCCGCGTCCCGCTGGAGCTGCCGGTCGAGGGCTTCGTCGAGCAGCTGGTTGGAGAGCAGGTACGCCCGCCAGGCCGCTTGTTCTTCCGGGGTGAGCCAGCGTGGGGAGGCCATGCCCCCATCCTACGGTAGTTGAGAGTTCAATTAAATTCGGTTACCTTGGGTGATACCACCCGTCTGCCGAGGAGCCGAGGATGTCGATCACCCGTCTCAACCATGCCGTCCTCTACGTCCGCGACGTGGCGCGGAGCCGCGACTTCTACGAGAACGTCCTGGGCTTCCGCACCCTGATCTTCCTCCCCGGGCAGGCCGCCTTCTTCCAGGCGTCCGGCTCCACCAACGACCACGACCTCGGCCTGTTCCAGATCGGATCCGGCGCCGCGCCCTCCCCGGCGGGCCGCACCAGCGTCGGCCTGTACCACCTGGCCTGGGAGGTCGACACCCTCGCCGAACTCGACCGCCTCCGCACGGTCCTCCTGGAGGCCGGGGCCCTGGTCGGCGCGTCCGACCACGTCCTCACCAAGTCCCTCTACGCCCAGGACCCCGACGGGCTGGAGTTCGAGGTCTGCTGGGTCGTCCCCGCCGCCCTCATCACCGAGGCCGACCGGGAGAGGGCCGCCTCCGACCTGCGGCCCCGCCCCTTGGACCTGGAAGCCGAGGCGGCCCGCTACGGCGCGGAGACCAAGGGCGGGATCGGGGTGTCCATTCCGGCCTTCCCGGCGGCCGTCGCGGAGTAGGACTTTCCCGCCAGTACCATCAGGCGACCTTCGGTACGCGGCGAGAGGAGACGGCTGTGGGCTCCGGGCACCACCACGGTCAGGACACGGGGGAACCGGCTCCCCGGGCGGTGGTGCGGGCGGTGCTCGCGGTGCTCGTCCCGCTGGCCGTCGCGACCCTGGCCGGGCTGGTGTGGCTGTGGCCGTCGGGCGAGGAGCCGCGCGGCGAGGAGGGCGTGAAGGTCGGGCGGGCCACCGGGACGATCACCTCCGTCACGCTCAAACCCTGCCAGGAGGCGACTCCCGGCAGCACACCCCTGGACCTGGGCGAACCGGGCGTCGCCCCGTTCGAGACCGACCCGCGACGCTGCGGGACGGCGACCGTGCGGCTGGAGTCCGGGAAGGAGAAGGGCACGACGGCGCGGGTCGAGCTGCCCAGCGGCCCGGGAAGCCAGGTCTTCGCCGAGGGCGACGACGTGGTGCTGCTGGAGATGCCCGGCGGCACCCTGAACGGCGACCGCTACCACCTCTCCGACCACGACCGGTCGGAGGCGCTGTGGCTCATCGCCGTGGCGTTCGTGCTCGCCGTGATCGCGTTCGGCCGCTGGCGCGGCCTGCGGGCGCTCGCCGGGCTGGGCATCACCTTCGCCCTCCTGGTGTTCTTCCTCCTGCCCGCGATCCTGGAGGGGCGGCCGCCGCTGCTCGTCGCCGTCGTCTGCGCGTCCGCGATCATGCTGGCGGTGCTCTACCTCACCCACGGCTTCACGGTGACGACGTCCGTGGCGGTCCTGGGCACCCTCGCCAGCCTCGTGCTCGCCGGGGCGCTGGCCACCGCGGTGCTCGACCTGACGCATCTGAGCGGCATCACCGACGACAGCTCCCTCTATCTGGACGCCAACTACCAGATCAACACCCGGGGCCTGCTGCTGGCCAGCATCCTCATCGGCGCCCTCGGCGTCCTGGACGACGTGACGGTCACACAGTCCGCGACCGTGCGGGAGCTGGCCGGAGCCAACCCCCGTTACGGGTTCCGCGAGCTCTACCGGGCGGGCGCCAGGGTGGGCCGCGCCCACATCGCCTCGGTCATCAACACCATCGTCCTGGCCTACGCCGGAGCCTCCCTGCCGCTCCTCCTGCTGTTCGAGCTCGGCGGCCAGGGTGCCGGGCAGGTGCTCACCAACCCCGTCATCGCCCAGGAGATCGTCCGCAGCGTCGTCGGCACCCTGGGCCTCATCGCGGCCGTCCCCCTCACCACGGCCCTGGCGGCCTTCGCCGCCTCCCGCGGGACCCCCGCCGCCCCCGCCGAGGAGCCGTCCGGCGACACCCCCCGGCCGAAGGCGTCGTGGGAGTGGGAAGAGGACCCCGAAGAGCGGGTCTTCTGAGCCGGACGTCCCCGGAAGCCTTCCTTTTGAAAACCAGTCGGTTATATTAAAGACTGGTTATCGAATGGGAGGTTCCGGATGGGCGCGGAGAGTCTTGACGCCACCTTCGCGGCGCTCGCCGATCCGACCCGCCGGGCGATCCTGGCCCGGCTCAGGGAGGGCGAGGCCACGGTGACGGAGCTGGCGGAGCCGTTCGCCATGACCCAGCCGGCGATCTCCAAGCACCTCAAGGTCCTGGAGCGGGCCGGGTTGATCTCCCGCGGCAGGGACAGGCAGCGGCGGCCCTGCCGGCTGAGGGCCGACGCGCTCAAGGACGCCACCGCGTGGCTGGAGGGCTACCGGGGCTTCTGGGAAGAGCGCTACCAGAGCTTCGACGCCCTGCTGGACGAGCTCAAGGAGAGGAACGGCAGTGACGAGTGAGGCAGCCGACCGATACCGGCGCAGGGCCGACGCGTTCGAACGAAAGGTCGTTTCCGTCCGCCCGGACCAGTGGTCGAACCCCTCTCCCTGTGAGAAGTGGACGGCCAGGGACGTGGTGCGGCACATCATCGACATGCACGGGGTGATGCTGAGACCCCTGGGCCGCTCCCTCAGCCCGGCTCCTTCGGTCGACGACGACCCGGTGGCGGCCTTCCGCGCCGCCCGGGCCGACGTGGAAGCGGTCCTGGACGACCCTTCGCTCGCCGGTGAACCGTGCGAGACGTTCGCAGGCCCCATGTCGGCGGAGCAGAACATCGACCAGGTCGTCAGCGACGACCTTCCGCTGCACGGCTGGGACCTCGCCCGCGCCACGTCCCAGGACGACACGATGGACTCCGAGGACGTCGAGCGGGCCTGGGCCGTGATGAAGGCGATTCCCCCCGAGCTCCTCGAAAGGTTCCGCACCCCGGGCGCGTTCGGACCGGGAGTCGAGGTGTTCGGCCCGGAGGCGGAGGTCCCGGAGGGCGCGACCCTCCAGGACAGGCTGCTCGCCTTCGTCGGCCGTGATCCGCGGTGGCGTCCGTGACCTCGGAGCTGACCGTCGCGACGCCGTCGGAGCGCGCGATCGTCATGACGCGGTCGTTCGACGCCCCCGCACGGCTGGTGTTCGAGGGATGGACCAGACCGGAACTTCTCGCGCGCTGGTATGGCGCCCGCGGCTGGACCGTCGTCGACGCGCGGATCGACCTGCGAGCGGGCGGCTCCTGGCGGTTCGTCTGGCGCGGTCCGGGCGGTGCCGCCATGGCCGCCGGCGGCGTCTACCGCGAGGTCGCCGCACCCTCCCGGCTGTCCTACACCGAGTCGTTCGACGACCACTGGTACCCGGGCGAGGCGCTGGTCAGCCATGACTTCGTCGAAAGGGACGGAACGACCACGCTCACCACGACCCACCTGTTCGCCTCGAAGGCGGCGCGGGATCTGGTGCTCGCCTCCCCGATGGCACGCGGAGTGTCCGAGGGCTGCGAACGGCTCGACGAAGTGCTCCGGCAGGCCGCAGACCGCCGGGTCTCTTAGGAGCCCGGCTTCCAGGACGGGTCGCGGCCCGCCAGGCCCAGCGCGCGGCCGCGGCCTCGGCGGCCCGACCCATCACAGGACTCAGATCCATGAGCTCTTCCTCCCCTGTTCCGATCAGGGCAGGGTAAGCAGGACGGCCGCTCCGGGCATTGAAAAAAGACGACAGAACACCCCCGCCCGCTGGCGGGGGACGGATCCGGTCGACGTCGGCGTCCAGCAGACGCCGTGACTTCCTCGCTCTTCGTAATTTCTCTGCCACGCTGTGGCAGGATTACCGTCTGTATGGACGCGTGCTCGTCCGTTCTGGACTGCTCGGTTGGGTCAAGGGCCGGAGAGTGCCCGGACACGGGGGCGTGAGATCGTGATGATGGGGGCAGGCGCGAGGACAGGAGGTCGGGACCATGGCCGTGGCGACGGAGGACATCCGGTTCACGCGGGGGCTTCTCAACGTCTCCGACGCCTCCCGCTACCTGGGGATCGCGAGGTCCACCTTTCAGGGATGGGCGAACGACGGCGGGGACGGTCCGCCGCTGCTGCACACCCTCGCTCCCCGGCCACGCCGGGCGAGCGTCACGTTCGTGGCGTTCGCCGAAGCGCATGTGCTCAAGGCGCTGAGCGCCGCCGGAGTGCGTCCGCAGCGGATCCGGCCCGCGCTGAAGCGGCTCCAGAACGAGTTCGGCCGGGACTACGTGCTCATCGCACCCGAGCTGGCGACCGACGGGATCGACGTGCTGTGGGACTTCTCCCGCAGTCCCGAGGGCGAGGGACTGATCGAGGGTGCGACCGGCCAGCGGGTCATGAGAGAGATCGTCGAGGACTATCTGCAGTACGTCACCAGGGACGAGGACGGATACCCGCGCCTCATCGAGTTGATGACGTTCCTCCCCTCCAAAGCCGTCATCGACCCCTGGCGTGCCTTCGGGCAGCCGATCTTCCCGAGGTCGGGCACCAGGGTGGGGGATGTGGCCGCGATGCTGAGCGCGGGCGAGGATCCCGAGGTGGTGGCCGATGAGCTCGACGTCACCTCCGAGGAGGTCCGGGCCGCCGCACGCGTCCTCCTAGGCCGGAGAGCCGCCTGAGTTCTACCTCGACGAGAACAGTGCGGGAAAGAGCGTCCGCAGATGCCTGACGGACCTGGGCTACCGGGTCCACACGCCTGGAGAGCTGTACGAGTCCTGGTCCGAGGCCCGCGGTCAGCGGGATGAGGACTGGCTTCCCCTCGTCGGAACCCGGGGCTGGTCGGTGATCGGAAGTGATCTGAAGATCTTCGAAAGGCCCGCGGAACTTCTCGCCTACCGGCAGGCCAAAGTCAGCGTCTTCCTGCTGCCCGGCCAATCCCGGGTCGACCAGAGGCTCGCGCTGCTCGAAACATGCCTGGCCGACATGTGCGTGGCATGCATCCGCAAGGAAGTCGGAGTCTGGCGCCTGACCCTCCACGGCATCAAGCCCTACGAGCCCCCGAGAACCGGGAGAAGGGCTCGCCCCCGGAGGTGATACGCCGGAGCTCGGCTCAGGAACCGACTCCTCCGGTCGCTCGCGCGTGGTTTTTGGGCGTTGTGATGCGCGTCACTCGGATTTAACGTCAAGCAAGGACATCACGGATGGATTTTTCTTCCGGTCTGGAGTGACGCCCCTCGCCCCCCAGGAGACCCCATGCGTCGCAGATCCCGCTCCCTCGCCCTCGCCGCCGCGTTCACGTTCGGCTTCGCCGCCGTCACCTCCGCACCCGCCCCGGCGACGGCCGCGCCGACGGCGGACTCCGCCGTCTGGCCGTACTCGGTGCTGCCGGGCTTCGACCCCCTCGCGCCGTCGTCCGACCCGGTCGCGTTGACGGACGCGCCGCGCGACCTCGACGTCACCTACACCTACGACGGTGAGACCCGCACGTTGAAGGACTACCTGCGGCGCACCGCCCAGGGGTTCGTCGTCCTCGACGGCGACAAGGTCGTGAACGAGTGGTACGCGTTCGGCTACACCAAGAGTTCGCTGTTCCAGTCGTGGTCCGCGGGCAAGTCGTTCACGTCCGACGCCGTCGGGGCCGCCCTGGACGAAGGCAGGATCCACTCCCTGGACGACACCGTCGAGACCTACGTGCCCGAACTGGCCGGAACCACTTACGGGCCCGTGACGCTGCGGAACCTGCTGCGCATGTCGTCGGGCATCGTCTGGGACGAGTCGGCCGATGACGTCCCCCTGCACGTGTCCGTCAGCATGGGCTGGCAGTCGACCCTGCAGTTCGCGGCGGCCCGCAAGAAGGCCTGGAACCAGGGAACCAAGTTCAACTACAGCAGCATGGACTCCGCGGTCCTCGCTCTCGTCGTCCAGAAGGCCACCGGTAACCCGTTCTTCCGCTACGTCCAGGAGAAGATCTGGGCTCCCTCCGGGATGACGTCCACCGCCTACGTCGGCAACGACTCGCGCGGCAACGGACTCGGCTACTGCTGCATCTACGCGACAGTCCGCGACTTCGCCCTCTTCGGCAAGATGATGCTCGACAACGGCGTCGTCAAGGGCCGCCGTGTCCTCTCCACCTCCTGGGTCACCGAGGCCACCACCCCGTCCGGCGTCCACTCCCGCTACGGACTGCACTGGTGGCTCGACCCCGGTGAGGGCTTCTACGCCAGTGGCCTCGGAGACCAGAAGGTCTACGTCTCCACCCGCCACAACGTCGTCATAGCCCGCAACACCTTCCTCAACCTCGAGGGAGGCGACACGCTCCCGGCCCTGCGCGCCGTCGCCGCCGCGGTGGCCGGCGCCCGCTCGGGGGCCTGACCGTCAGGAGAGGACGACGCGGGCGATGGCTCCGGGCCCGGGGCCGGAGCGGGCGAGCCGCTCGCCCTCGCGGGACCAGACGCCCGAACCCCCCGCGGTGCGGTCGTAGCCCTGGCCGGTGGGCCCGGCGAAGCTGGAGAGGGCCACCGGGACGCCGTAGGCGGCCGCTATGCGGGGGGCGCGTTCGGCGGAGCGGGAGGTTTCCTCGGAGTCCAGCACGGACGCGACGTAGACGTCCATGCCGAGGGCCGCCGTGTCGGCGGGGTGCTGCGGGGTCCCCATGTCCTTGCAGATGGCGAGGCCGAGCCGCCAGCCGTCGACGTCGAGGACGGCCGGCGCGGGCCCCGGCGTGAAGAGCTCGGCTTCGGGCCCGTCCATCCACTGCTTGCGATAGGCGATGGTGACGCCGGTGCCCTCGACGGCCAGGGTGGCGATGTGGAGGCGGCCCTCCTCACCCCGCACCGGAGCGCCCGCCAGCGCCAGCGAACCCGTCTCCGCGCACGCCTCGACGACGGCCGCCAGCCCGGGATCGTCCGGGGAGAGAGCGGGAGCGCCGAACTCGTACCCCGTCAGGGAGAGCTCGGGGAAGACGACGACACGGGCGCGCGCGGCGCGGATCGCATCCGCGTGCGCCGCCGCGTTCGCCTCCACGTCGCGGGCCGTACAGAGAGGCTGGGCAACGGCGATGACGAGCGGTTCACGCACAGGGGATCCAAGGAGTCTCAGGTCGACCGGGGCCGGCCGGTCAGGGAGCAGAAGGGGGCCCGGGCTGCTGGGGAGGGGAGACGGGCGCGTACGGCTGGGGGCCGGGGCGGCTTGCCGCGAGCGGTGCCTGCTGGACCGGCTGGAAGTGGGGGTGGAGGCCCGGAGCCTGGTAGGCGGAGGTGTTCGGGGGGAGGAAGACGGCCGGGGACGGGGGCTCGACGGGGACGTGCTGGCCGGTCTTGCGGAGGTGGGCCTCGCGGCGGGAGCGGCGTTCGGCGAGGCGGTGCTCCTCGCGGCGGCGGCGTTCGGCGAGGACGGCCATGAGGAGGAGCTCCGGGGGGACGCCGGGGGGCGGAGGCGGGGTGAGGAGGGGCGCGAACCCGGCGGCGAGGCGGGCGCCGAGGCGTTCGCGGACGTCGGGGAGGAGCTCGTTGTAGCGCTGCAGGTACTGGCGGGCGCTGAGCGCCTGGTCGTCGGTGATCTGGGAGAGTTCCAGGGCGGCGGCCCAGGAGGCCAGGGCGGGGGGCATCTGGGCGACGGGGCCGCGGACCGTCTCGGCGGCGACCCGATCCTGGATGACCATGGTGCCGGCGAAGACGTCGCCCAGCCGGCGGCCCCGGTGGTCGAACAGGGAACACAGGAGCGCCGGAGCGCCCGCGAACATGAAGAACTCCACGAAGCCCGTCAGGGAGCGCATCAGCGCCTGGCGGAAGCGCACCACTCCGCCGTCCACGGCGACCGTGCGCAGGCCGAGGGCCATCTTCCCGACGGTCTTGCCGCGGGTGGCCGTCTCCATGACGGCGGGGTAGCCGACGATGCTCCCGACGGTGACCACGATGCCCAGCCCGATCGCCACGGCCTCGTCGGCGAACAGCACCGCGAACTGCACCACCTGCCCGAGCGTGGCCATCAGCGAGAACATGATCGCCAGATCGAGGAGGAGGGCGATGGCCCGGCTCGCCAGACGGGCGGGCCGGATGTCCAGCGCGACCGCCTCACCCGTCACCAGCTCACCGGGAATGACCGTCATGCGGCCCAGTATGCCCGCCATCGGCTGTCCTCAGGGCTCGTGTCCGCGGAGCCCGGTAGATTCCTGCCTGTGGATGTCGACGCCTATGTTGCCGCGCACAACGCCGAATGGCTCCGCCTGGAGTATCTGATCAACCGCACGGGGAAGCTGGACGGTGCGGAGATCGACGAACTGGTCGAGCTCTACCAGCGGGCGGCCACCCACCTGTCGGTGGTGCGTTCGGCCTCGCCGGACCCGCTGGTCATCGGGCGGCTGTCGTCGCTGGTGGCGCGCGGCAGGGCCGCCGTCTCCGGTGCGAGCGCCCCGATGTGGCGGGACGCCGCCCGGCTGATCACGGTGTCGTTCCCCGGGGTGGTCTACCGGCAGCGCCGGTGGTGGCTGGGCTGCGCGCTGCTGGGCAACCTGCTGGCGCTGGCCGTCGCTTTCTGGGTGGCGGGGAACCCGGAGGTTCAGGCGGCCGTCGGCCCCGATTACGAGATCAAGAAGCTGGTCGAAGAGGACTTCGCGAACTACTACACCGAGCACGAGGCGGGAGCGTTCGCCTTCCAGGTGTGGGTGAACAACGCCTGGGTGTCGGCGCAGGCCATCGCCTTCGGCATCCTGCTGGGCATCCCGACGCT
The DNA here is from genome assembly GCF_039871655.1 of Actinocorallia sp. B10E7. Lineage (NCBI taxonomy): Bacteria > Bacillati > Actinomycetota > Actinomycetes > Streptosporangiales > Thermomonosporaceae > Actinocorallia > Actinocorallia sp. B10E7. The sequence continues at coordinate 255,033 of NZ_JBDPLZ010000007.1, read as the reverse complement.
GTACGTCCTGGTGCTCAACCAGCTGAACCTCGGCCTGGTCGGCGGGCTCATGGCCGCCCACGGCAAGACCGACATCTTCTTCGGCCTGATCCTGCCGCACGGCCTGCTGGAGCTGACCGCCGTCTACGTGGCGTGCGGCGTCGGCCTCAAGCTCGGCTGGACGATCATCGACCCGGGGCACCGCCCGCGCGGACGCGCCCTGGCAGAGGAGGGCCGCGCGGCGATGAGCGTCGTGCTCGGCCTCATCGGGGTGCTGCTGGTCTCGGGCGCGATCGAGGGCTTCGTCACCGGCTGGGTGCACACCACCTGGCTGCGCATCGGCATCGGCGTGGTGGCCGAGGCGGCGTTCCTGACCTACGTGTGGTTCTTCGGCCGCCGCGCGGTGGCGGCGGGCGACACCGGAGACGCGGCCGAGACCCCCGACCTCGCCCCGGTGTCCGCCTGACGGACTGGTCTAGGGAGCGACCCCCAGACCCCCAGACCTCAGGTGATCTCCAGCAGTTTCTCGCGGACGGCGTAGACGACGGCCTCCATCCGGGAGTGCAGCTGCAGCTTCTCCAGGATGTTGCGGATGTGGTTCTTCACCGTGTTCTCGGAGATGAACAGCTCCCGGGCGATCTCCCGGTTGCCCAGGCCTCGCGCCACCAGGCGCAGGACCTCCATCTCGCGGTCGGTCAGCCGCGGCGCGGGCACCTGCTGCTGCCGTTCCTCGGACCGTTTGGCCAGCGCGGTGAACTCGGAGATCAGTTTGGACGCCATCGACGGGCTGATCAGCGACTGCCCGCCGTGCACCGCCCTGACCGCCTGGGGCACCTCGTCGATGGCTATCTCCTTGAGCAGATAGCCGGTGGCGCCCGCCTTGAGCGCCTCGAAGAGGTCCTCCTCCTCGTCGCTGATCGTCAGCATGACGATCTTCGCGCTGGGCACGGCCTCCTTGATGGCCGCGCACGCCTCGATGCCGCCCCGGCGGGGCATCCGGATGTCCATGAGGATCACGTCCGGTGTCAGGTCGCGTGCCTTCTGGACGGCTTCCAGCCCGTCACCGCCCTCGCCGATCACTTCGATGCCGGATTCTCCGGACAGGACCATCTCCAGTCCCCTCCGGAACAGGGCATGGTCGTCCACGATCAGGACTCGGATCGGATCGGTGCGAGGTTCGGGGATCTCGCTCACTCTTCCTCCCCCATATGGGTTGCCTAGATCATGGCACGGCGAGGGCGGTTACGGGTTGCTCACACTAGATTACTCCTCGATGAGACGGATGACCCCGTAGTCCCACCCGCGCCGCCGGTAGACGACGCTGGGCCGGCCACTCTTCTTGTCACGGAACAGGAAGAAGTCGTGTCCGACAAGTTCCATTTCGTAGAGAGCTTGCTGGATGTCCATGGGCTCGGCCTGGTGGGACTTCTCCCGGACGATGATGGGACCGTTCCCGTCCATCGGGATGTTGAGGAGCTTCTCCTCCAGGTCGGGCCGCTCGAAGACCGTCTCCTCGGACTCGGCCCGGGCCGACTCGACCGACGGCTCGGCGGCCGTCAGCGGGGAGGGCTCGAGAGGGGTCGGCATCGGTTCGATGCCGCTGTACTTGGCGGGCGTGCGCGAGCCGTGGTGGATCTTGCGGCGGTCGGCGGCTCGGCGCATGCGGGTGTCGAGCTTGTCGAGGGCGACGTCGAGCGCGCCGTAGCGGTCGTCGGCGGCGGCCTCGGCCCGGATCACCGGGCCCTTGGAGCGGACGGTCAGTTCGACCCGCTCCCGCTGCCCGGCCTGGCGGGGGTTGCGTTCCTCGCTCACCTCCACGTCCACCTGGATGATCTTCGAGTCGAGCTTTTCGAACTTGGCGAGCTTGCTGTCGACGTGCCGCCGGAAGCGGTCGTTCACGTCCGTCCGCCGGCCCCTCACGGTGATGTCCAACTTCGGACCCCCCTTCTCTGTTGAGACAACGGACAGTCCGGAATCAAGAGTTCCAGATGTTTCCGTCAATGGAGGAGCACCCACCCGGCCGACCTGGTCTTCGACCCCACAATCGCCTGCTGAGAGGCTCGCAGCCCATGCCACTACTGCTCTTCTCCCGTGACGGCGGATATCTGATCCGCCGGCGGGGCAGGACTTACTTCTAAGCCGCACCGTGATCACTCGACAAAAAGTCGGCTTACGTGGACCGTTTCGCCTGCGACTGGCATCGGCTAGCTCGGTACGAGGTCTCCCTGCGGAGAGCCGCGAACCGGCGCAACCACGGACCCGGGTGGGTGCCATGTCAGAACGCTAGCCCCTCCCGCCCCGAATGTCATCGGGGAGCGGTGCGGCAAATCTCACCTATCGCGCTCGCGGCGCGAAGAAACTCCCCGGGGCCCGCCACCTGGGACGTTGGTCGCCCAGTTATATGGGCATAAGTTGCTTTCCATAATCTTGGTTGCTTATAGATAATTGCGAGATTTACTAGGTTCTGTTCGGGCGAGGACCACCGCCCCTTCCAGCACCGCACCCGCCTCGCGCAGGGCCCGCCCCGCCTCCGCCAGCGACGCGCCCGTCGTCACCACGTCGTCCACCAGGAGCACGGCGGCCCCCTCCACCGGGCGCGTCACCCGCAACGCACCCGCCAGGTTGGCCCGCCGCGCCGCCGCGCCCAGCCCCGCCTGGTCGAAGGTGCCCCGCCGCTGCCGCAGCACCGGGACGCACCGCACCGGCCACCCCGAGCCGCGCAGGACGGCGGCGGCGGCCTCGGCCATCAGGAGCGTGGCGTCGCGCCCCCGCCGCCGCACCGCCCGCCCGGAAGAGGGCACGGGGACGAGCAGCAGGGGACCCGCCGGTCTCCACCGGGCCGCCACCAGCGCCGCCAGAGCCCGCCCCAGCGGGACGGACAGCGCGGCGCGCCCCTTTTCCTTGTGGGCCAGGACCAGCGCGCGCAGGGCCCCCTCGTAGGCTCCCAGCGCCCACACGGGAGGCCCGCCGGCCACCGCGAACCCCGGCCCCGCCAGGCGGGCGGCGCACCCCGCGCACACCTCGGCTCCCGGCGCCCGGCAGCCCGCGCAGCGGGAGGGCAGCAGCAACTCCACAAGCGCGCCGAACACACCCCCATCCTCACCGGGGGGAGTGACAGAACGGCGGGCCGGGCCGATCCGGGCCCGGGTCAGCCCGGGTAGGTGGGGGAGGACCCGGCGATCCCGCAGTCCCAGGTGCTGAACCGGGGGTCCTCGTTGAGCGACTGCAGGCAGGTGGTCGGCGCCTGGTTCTGCTTGCCCGGGTCGATGCCCAGCATGATCTCCTTGCCGGGCGCCGCCGTGATGCTCACCGGCGTGCCCTCGAAGCTCCCGCCGATCGCCTGGACCGCCCCGCCGCTGATCGGCACCAGGTAGGGCAGGATGCTCGTCGAGGCGCCCGCCGTGCCCAGCACCGCCAGCGTGTCGGCGTCACGCCAGGCCAGGTCGACCACCGAGCCCAGCTCGGCGTTGATCGAGTGGAAGCCCAGAGAGTACGCGCCGCTCCCGGACGCGCCGGGCATGATCCGGCCGATCTGGATCTCGGTCTGGGAGCCGTCGCCGATCAGCGCGGCCACCCGCACCCCGTCCCGCGCCACACGCAGCGCCTTGATCTGCTGGCCGCCGCGCAGCTCCGGCGGGGAGGCCAGCCTCAAGGCCCTGGCCTGGCCCGGGGCCAGCATCCACACCGTGGACGAGCGGCCCTTGTTCTGCACGATCCACAGGTTCCCCGAACGGTCCCAGGACGGGCGCAGCAGTGTCGCGCCCTTCTCGGCCTTCAGCACCTGCCTGACCTGGCCGCCCCCGCTCAGGTCCCCCACGTACAGGGTCTGCCCGGAGATCCCGGCGAACTGCTGGCCGTTCAGCGACACCGCCGCGTCCCGGAACGTGTGGTCGCGCAGCGACGGGACGGGCACCGCCATGTTGCCCTGGAGCAGCGCGAGCCGACCGGACTCGGCGAGCAGGTACTGGGACTCGCCGGTGACCCTGCTGGGGGCGTCCGGCCCGCGGTCCTCCCAGCGGCCCTTGTCCTGGACGACGATGCCGTCGCTGGTCCGCCGGGTGCGGCCGTCGATCTGCAGCCGCATCGTCCGGATCTCGGTGAGCTGCCCCAGCGTCCACATCAGCTGCGCCGACATCTGGTCGACGTCGCCCGCCGCCGCCTCCCGGCTGAGGTTCACGACGGCGGAGTCCTCCTCCAGCCGCACCTTGCCCAGCAGCTGAGTGCCCTCGGGGAAGGAGGAGACCACCGCGCCGTCCAGCCACGGCGTGGTCTTGCTCAGCAGCGACTTCACCAGCTGGCTGGGCAGATCCGAGCGGTTGAGCAGCGGCAGGAACACCGGGTCGGGCACCAGGGACTGCCGGTCCGGCGCGAAGTAGTACAGGTTCGTGGTGCGGAAGACCCGGTCGACGTCGCTGCGGAAGAGCACCAGTTCGTTCGGCTGCCCGACGATCCGCCAGCGGCCCGGCGCCACCTCCTTGAGGAAGAACGTCACCTCGTGCTCGGGCAGGTTCAGCGCCTCGTACTGGCCCGAGGAGCTGATCTGGCCGAGCCGGTCGCCGTAGAGCCGGACCGTGGCCTCCTTGTCCTCCTCGCTGACGGGTATCAGCGTGGGGGAGGAGGCTTCCGGGTCGTCCAGGACCGTCACCGGCGGGCGCACGTCCGGCTTCCAGGATCCGCCCTCGGCCAGGTAGGCGCGCATCGACTCGTGGTCGTTGTCGAAGTTCGCCATCGCCACGAGGTAGCCGAGCACCACCTTGTCGGGGGGCCAGCCGTCCTGGGGCTGGGTGGGGACCACCCGGACATAGGGCTCGTCGAAGGTCTCGGTGCGCTCGCCGTTGTCCTTCGCGGGCCCCCAGCCGCCCGTCGGCATGCTCGCGCAGCCCGACAGGCAGGAGACCGCCAGGACCGCGGCGATGAGGCGCTTCACTCGGTGACCTCCAGATCGGCGAGGTCGGCCCGGTTCAGCTCGACCTCGGCGGGGACCAGCGGAAGAGGCGAGCCGCGCAGCTCCGCCCCGGCCTTGCGCGGCAGCGACAGCCGGAACTGGGAGCCCACCCCGGGCTCGCCCCAGGCCTGGAGCCAGCCGCCGTGCAGCTGGGCGTCCTCCCGGGAGATCGACAGGCCGAGGCCGGTGCCGCCGATGGTGCGGGCCCGCGACGGGTCGGCCCGCCAGAACCGGTCGAACACCATCTGGGCCTGGCCCGGCTTCAGGCCGGTGCCGTGGTCGCGGACGGCCAGAGCCACCGCGTCGCGGTCGGCGGCGACGGTGACCACGATGTCCCTGCCCTCGCCGTGCTCGATGGCGTTGAACAGCAGGTTGCGCAGGATCCGGGCGATCCGGCGGCGGTCCACCTCGGCCATGCACGCCTCGCCCGGCAGCTTGAGGACGAGCTTGCTGCCGCGCCGCTCCGCCACGTCCTGCACGTCGTCGACGGCGGCCAGCACCAGGTCGCGCACGTCCACCGACTCGGCGTCCAGGGTGGCCGCGCCCGCGTCGTGCCGGCTGATCTCCAGCAGGTCCGCCAACAGCGACTCGAACCGCTCCATCTGGCTCTGCAGCAGCTCCGCGGACCTGGCCACCATCGCCTGGAAGTCCTCGCGGTTCTCGTACAGCATGTCCGCGGCGATCTTCATGGTGGTGAGCGGGGTGCGCAGCTCGTGCGAGACGTCGGAGACGAACTGGCGCTGCACCTGCGACAGCCCCTCCAACTCGTAGATCTTCTCCTGCAGGGTGGTGGCCATGTCGTTGAAGGAGCGGCCGAGCTTGGCCAGGTCGTCCTCGCCGCGCACCTTCATGCGCTCCTCCAGGCGCCCGGCCGCCAGCCGCTCGGCGGACTGCGCGGCCAGCCGCACCGGGATGACGATCTGCCGGGTCACCACCGAGGCGATCGCCGCGAGCAGCAGCACCAGCGCCACGCCCACGCCGACCATGGTGCGCTGGACGAAGACGAGCGTGCGCTGCTCCTGCTTGAGCGGGAACAGGTAGTACAACTCGTACGGGCCGTCCTTGGCGCCGGCGATCAGCGCCGCCTCGTCGTCGTGGTACTGCCGGATGAGCTCGCCGATCCGCCAGACCTTGGCGCCGGGCTCGGCGTTGATGTCCTCGGTGAGCTGGCGCGGGATGCTCACCGGATCGAGGTCGTTGGTGGGCAGCCCGCCGTTGGTCTCCTCGTTGGTGTTGCGCAGGTAGACCTCGTAGCGGCCGGACGGGCCGCTGCGCGCGGCGAGCTCCCTGGCCACCTTCTCGGTCACCCGGTCGCCCTGGGTGCGCTTGAGGATGCCCAGGCCCTCGTTGAGCTGCTGGATCGCCGACTCGCCCCGGCTCTCCAGCAGCGCGGTGGTGATCTGCTGCATCAGGAAGACGCCGAGGACGACCGCGACGATCGTGGAGAGCAGCAGGGTGGTGGTGACCACGCGGACCTGGATGGATCTGCGCCAGCGCACGTACGAGCGGCGCCACAGCCCGCGGACGAGCCGCAGGAGGGTGGTCTTCATGGGGGGACCCTTCGCCGGGGCGCCGTGAACGCCGGAAACTAGGCCGGGCCGGCCTTGTAACCCACGCCTCGTACGGTGACGACGATCTCCGGACGTTCCGGGTCCTTCTCGATCTTGGCGCGGAGCCGCTGGACGTGCACGTTGACCAGACGGGTGTCGGCCGCGTGCCGGTAGCCCCACACCTGCTCCAGCAGGACCTCGCGGGTGAACACCTGGCGCGGCTTGCGGGCCAGCGCCACCAGGAGGTCGAACTCCAGGGGGGTCAACGGGATGTGCTTGTCCCCGCGCTTGACCGAGTGGCCGGCGACGTCGATGGAGATGTCGCCGATCTGCAGGGTCTCGGGCGCGGGCTCGTCGGTGCGGCGCAGCCGCGCGCGCACCCGGGCCACCAGCTCCTTCGGTTTGAAGGGCTTGACCACGTAGTCGTCCGCGCCCGACTCCAGGCCGAGCACCACGTCGACGGTGTCGCTCTTGGCGGTCAGCATGACGATCGGCACGCCCGACTCGGCCCGGATCTGCCGGCACACGTCGATGCCGTCCGCCCCCGGAAGCATCAGGTCCAGCAGGACGAGGTCGGGCCGGGTCTCCCGGAACGCCTCGAGGGCCTTGTCGCCGTCATGCACGAACGACGGCTCGAAGCCCTCGCCGCGCAGCACGATGCCGAGCATCTCTGCGAGCGCCAGGTCGTCATCGACGACCAGTACACGTCCTCTCATGCGCCCTCATCGCCGTTCTGTTGGAGGCCGTCATCGCCAGTCGAGCCAGGTTACCCGCGTTTTACCAGTGCCGGGGTCCCTAATCGGGGAAACACCGGTGATCTCCCGGCTACGCCATGTACTCTGCGTTCCGATTCGCCTACGACACGCGATATTTGCACCACCTGGGGAGGGGCTGGCGTTGGGAATCTCCTGGATATAAGGACACATGGCAGGATGGCCCCGTGCGAGTCGACCGGGCCGAACTGCTCGGCGGGGAGATCCCGCTGCGGCCGCTCAGTGTGTCCGAAACGCTGGACGCGGCGCTGGCCGTGCTGCGCCGATCACCGCGCGCGGTGCTCGGCCCGGCCGCGGCCATGGTGAGCGTCCTCCAGATCCTGCTGACCGTCACCGGCTACTTCTTCATCGGGGGCTCCGACGAGTACACCCCGGGCCTCCTGCTCCGCTCGGTGGGCGGGCAGTTGACGCTGGCCGGGATCGGCGCGGTGGGGTCCGCGCTGGTCGTCCTGGTGCTGGCCGGGCTGCTCGCCCCGGTGATCGCCCGCTCCTCCTTCGGGCAGCCGGTCGCCTTCCGCGGCGTCTGGCGGGACGCGCGGCCCCGGCTGGGAGGCCTCGCCGCGGTGGCGGCGGTGCTCGGGCTCGGCGTCCCCCTGCTGGGCGCGCTGGTGCTGACGCCGTTCGTCGTGGTCGCCGGCGGCGGCGGCCCGACGCCGCTCGCCGTGCTGCTGGGCGTCCTGGGCTTCCCGCTGATGCTGGTGGTCGCCGTCTGGCTGTACACGCGGTACGTGCTGGCCGCGCCCGCCGTCGTGCTGGAGCGCCGCGGCGTCCGCGCGGCGCTCGCGACGTCCGCGCGGCTGGTCGGCGGGCAGTGGTGGAGGACGTTCCTCCTCCTGCTGCTCACCGCGGTCCTCACCGCCTTCATGGGGATGATCCTGCAGGTGCCGTTCCTGGTCGGAGGGATGCTGTTCTTCGGCATGGAGCCGGAGGGCTGGCAGGCGGTGGCCGCGCTGGCCGTCGAGACCCTCGGCCAGATCGTGTCGCTGACGGTCGTCGCGCCGTTCGACGCGGCGGTGATCGCGCTGCTCTACCTGGACCGGCGGCACCGGCGGGAGGGCCTGGACCTGGAGCTCCAGCAGCGCGACGAGGTGCCCGACGAGGACTTCCTGGCCCTGTGGGCGAGGCGGTGAATCCGATGAGCCCGAGGAACCCGATGAGCCCGATGAGCCTCCTGGACCCGGTGGACCGGGAGACGGCGCGCCGGATGGCCGAGGACGAGCTGGAGAAGCCCGTCTACCACCGTGACCGTCCCTCCTTCATCGACAAGGCGCTCGACCAGGTCGAGGAGTGGCTGAAGGAGATCATGCCGGACGCCCCGGGCCCCGGTCCCGGCCAGGGCGGCGGCTCGTTCACGCTGGTGATCCTGCTCCTGCTGGCGGTCGTGCTGATCGCCGCGGTGTGGTGGTGGATGCGCGGGCGCGGCAACGTCAAGTCCGGCAGGGCGCTGCTGGAGGACGTGCCGAGCCGGGCGGCCGACCACCGGGCGGCGGCCGAGGCGCACGCCGCGGAGGAACGCTGGGCCGAGGCGATCAGGGAACGGCTGCGGGCGATCGCCCGGGATCTGGAGGAACGCGCGATCCTCGACCCGCGGCCCGGGCGCACCGCCCGGGAACTGGCCGTCGAGGTCGGCGCGGTCCTTCCCGTGGACCTCGCTCCTGGGACGCGGGTGTTCGACGACGTCTGGTACGGGGACAGGCCCGGCACGGCCGAGGGCTACCAGTTGCTGACCGGCCTGGACCAGGCGGTCCAGGCGGCCCGGCCCCGGCCCTTGGAGGCGGTGTGACGAAGCCCGTGACGGGTGTGGTGGGCGCGGCGGGTCCGGAGAGCGCCGCGCAGGTCGCCGGACGGCGGGTGCGGCGCTGGCGCGGGATCGTCCTGACGGTCCTCGCCCTGGCCGTGGTCGCGGTCCTGCTGGCGGCGCTCCGGCCGGAGGAGACCGGCGGATACCTCGACCCCGAGTCCCCCGACGGCGTCGGCAGCCGCGCCCTGGTGGAGATCACGCGCCGGAACGGGACGCCGGTGACCACGGTCAGGACGGCCGAAGAGGCGAGGCTGATGGCGGTCCGCGGCTTCTCGCTGGTCGTGGTGCGCAGCGAGCGGCTCACCGACGAGGACCTGGAGGAGCTGGCCGCGGCGCCCGGGAACCTGCTGCTGGTCGAGCCGACGGACGCCGCGCTCGAGGCGCTCGCGCCCGGCGTCCTCCGCGCCACGTCCGCGGCCGGGACGGCCGAGCCATCCTGCACGCTCGCCGAGGCACAGGCCGCGGGGAGGGTCTCCTTCGGCGGCTCCCATGTCTTCACGGCCCCCGGCGGGGCGGTCTCCTGCTATCCCGCGGGAGACGAGAAGCTGCCCCGGCTCGTCCGCCTCGCCGTCGGGGACAGGACCGTCACGGTGCTGGGCTCCGGCGAGCCCCTCGTCAACGACGAGCTGTTGGAGGAGGGCAACGCCGCCCTCGGCATGAGCCTCCTCTCCGCCGGTGAACGGGTCGCCTGGCTGATGCCGGACCTGCCCGTCGAGGAGGAGGCCGGCGACAAGAGCCTGGGCGAGCTCGTCCCGCCCGGCGTCTCCCTCTTCTTCTGGCAGCTGTTCGTCGCGGTGGTGCTGCTGGCCCTGTGGCGGGCCCGCCGCCTCGGCCCGGTGGTGGTCGAGCGCCTGCCGGTGGCCGTCCGCTCGGCCGAGACGGTCGAGGGCAGGTCCCGCCTCTACCGCGCCGCGCGGGCCCGTGACCGGGCGGCCCTCGCCCTGCGCGAGTCGGCGCGGGAACGCCTCGTCCCCCTTCTGGGCCTTCCGCGCAGTGCCGCCACCGATCTCGGCAAAGCCCAAGAAATCGCCACTCTGGTGGCATCACGTACAGGATGGGACCACCAGACCGCCTCCTGGGCGCTGTACGGTCCTGATCCGGTGGACGACACGGAGCTCGTCCGGCTGGCCGACCTTTTGGACGATCTAGAGAAACGACTGCGATGAGCGACGAGACAGTGATCGACACGGGGCTTCCCGTGGCGGATGCCAGGCGTTCCCTTGCCGCGTTGCGCGGGGAGGTCGCCAAGGCCGTGGTCGGGCAGGACGCGGTGGTCACCGGGCTGGTGATCGCGCTGCTGTGCAGGGGCCATGTGCTGCTGGAAGGGGTGCCCGGGGTCGCCAAGACGCTGCTGGTGCGGACGCTGGCGCAGGCGCTGGACCTGGAGTTCAAACGGGTGCAGTTCACCCCCGACCTGATGCCGGGCGACGTGACGGGATCGCTGATCTACGACGCGAGGTCGGCGGAGTTCGAGTTCCGGAGGGGGCCCGTCTTCACCAACCTGCTGCTGGCGGACGAGATCAACAGGACGCCGCCCAAGACGCAGGCGTCGCTGCTGGAGGCGATGGAGGAGCGGCAGGTGTCGGTGGACGGCACGCCGTTCGCGCTGCCCGACCCGTTCGTCGTCTGCGCCACCCAGAACCCGATCGAGTACGAGGGCACGTACCCGCTGCCGGAGGCGCAGCTGGACAGGTTCCTGCTGAAGCTGACGGTCCCGCTGCCCACCCGGGACGAGGAGATCGGCGTGGTGCAGCGCCACGCGACGGGCTTCGACCCGCGCGACCTGTCGGCGATCAGCCCCGTCGCGGGCGCGACCGACCTCGAAGCGGGACGTGAGGCCGTCCGCCATCTGCACGTGGACCAGAAGGTCATCGCCTACATCGTCGACCTCTGCCGGGCCACCCGGGAGTCCCCCTCACTGCAGCTCGGCGCGTCTCCGCGCGGCGCGACGGCGTTGCTGAACACCTCGCGGGCCTGGGCGTGGCTGTCGGGACGCGACTACGTCACCCCGGACGACGTGAAGGCGCTGGCGCGGCCCACCCTGCGGCACCGCATCCAGCTCCGTCCGGAGGCCGAACTCGAAGGCGCCACGGCGGACGGGGTGCTCGAAGGGGTGCTGACGACCGTCCCCACGCCGCGGTAATGGCGCTCACCGGACGGGTCGGGCTGCTGGCGCTGCTGGCCGCGGTGCTGCCGCTGTTCTTCCCGTATGGATGGGTGATCGGCGCGATCATCGGGGTGCTCGCCGTGGCCGTGGCCGTGGACTTCGCGCTCGCGGGGAACGTCCGCAAGCTGGTGCTGCACCGTTCGGGCGACACCAATGTCCGTCTGGGGGAGTCCGCCTCCGTCGGGCTGGTGGTGGAGAACCTCGGCACGAGGCGGGTGCGCGCGGTGGTGCGAGACGCCTGGCCGCCGAGCGCCGGGGCCTCTCCCCGGACGGCCGAGATCACGCTGCCCCCGGGAGAGCGGCGGCGCGTCGACGTGACGCTGACCCCGACACGGCGCGGCGACAGGTCGCCGGTGTCGGTCACCGTCCGCTCCACCGGCCCGCTGGGGCTGGCGGCTCGGCAGCTGACGCGGCCTTCGCCGTGGACGCTCCGGGTTCTTCCGGCTTTTCCCTCGCGTCGGCATCTGCCCGCGAAACTCCGGAAGCTTCGGGAACTGACGGGCCAGCACGTCGCGCTGATCCGCGGCCAGGGCACCGAGTTCGACTCCCTGCGCGAGTACGTCGCCGGCGACGACGTCCGCTCGATCGACTGGCGGGCCACCGCGCGGCGCGGGGACGTCGTCGTGCGGACCTGGCGTCCGGAACGGGACAGGCGGATCTTCCTCATCCTCGACACCGGCCGCACCTCGGCCGGGCGGGTCGGCGACATCCCCCGGCTGGACTGCTCGATGGACGCGGCGCTCCTGCTGGGCGCGCTGGCCTCGCGGGCCGGCGACCGGGTGGACCTGCTCGCCTACGACCGGCGGGTGCGGGCCAGGGTCGAGGGGGTGCCGCGCACGGAGCTGCTGCCCGCGATGGTGCGGGCGATGGCCCCGCTGGAGCCGGAGCTGATCGAGTCGGACGCGGCCGGGATGGTCTCGGCGCTGCTGGCCCGCTCCCGCCAGCGCAGCCTCGTCGTCCTGCTCACCGAACTGAACGCCGCGGCCCTGGAGGAGGGGCTGATCCCGCTGCTGCCGCGGCTCACCTCCCGGCACCTGGTGATGATCGCCGCGGTGTCCGACCCGAGGGTGGAGGAGATGGCCGCGGCGCGCGGGGACCTGGCGGCCGTCTACGACGCGGCGGCGGCCGAGCGGGCGCGCGGCGAGCGGCGGCGGATCACCGCCGAGCTGCGCGGATACGGGGTCGAGGTGGTGGACGCCCCGCCGGACGCGCTGGCTCCGGCCCTGGCCGACGCCTATCTGGCGTTGAAGGCCGCCGGCCGCCTGTGATACTGACCGTAAGCGGCCACCGGGCCGTATGTGCGGGGAACCGTGCCCGCCGCCGGTCCGTTTGCCCACAGGAACGAATTGCGCGCGAGGGTGACCTGCACCATCCTGGACCTCACCTAGGATGGACAGGCTAAGAGTGGTATGCGCGACAGGGGTTCCCACCCACGTGCGGCTATCCGATCTGCAAGGAGCTTCCGAGAGTGCCAGCTGTCATCGACAAGATTCTTCGCGCAGGCGAAGGCAAGGTCCTGCGCAAGCTCAAGCGGATCGCCAACCAGGTGAACTCCATCGAAGAGGATTTCACCGACATGACGGACGAGCAGCTGCGGGGGCTCACCGAGGTCTACCGGGAGCGCCTGGCGGACGGCGAGACGCTGGACGACCTGCTCCCCGAGGCGTTCGCGACCGCCCGCGAGGCGGCCCGGCGGGTGCTGGGCCAGCGGCACTTCGACGTCCAGATCATGGGTGGGGCGGCGCTGCACCTGGGGAACATCGCCGAGATGAAGACCGGTGAGGGCAAGACCCTCACCTGCGTGCTCCCGGCCTACCTGAACGCGCTGTCCGGCAAGGGCGTGCACGTCATCACGGTCAACGACTACCTGGCCAAGCGCGACGCCGAGTGGATGGGCCGCGTGCACCAGTTCCTCGGTCTCGAGGTCGGCGTGATCCTGGCGAACATGTCGCCGGAGGAGCGCCACAAGGCCTACAACGCCGACATCACCTACGGCACGAACAACGAGTTCGGCTTCGACTACCTGCGCGACAACATGGCCTGGTCGCTGGAGGAGTGCGTCCAGCGCGGCCACAACTTCGCGATCGTCGACGAGGTCGACTCCATCCTCATCGACGAGGCCCGCACGCCGCTGATCATCTCCGGCCCCGGCGACCAGAACTCCAAGTGGTTCGCCGAGTTCGCCAAGATCGTGCCCCGGCTGAAGAAGGCCTCCGACAAGGAGTCCGACGACGGCGACTACCAGGTCGACGAGAAGAAGCGCACCGTCGGCATCCTGGAGTCCGGCGTCGAGAAGGTCGAGGACTGGCTCGGCATCGACAACCTCTACGACTCCGTCAACACCCCGCTGGTCGGCTTCCTGAACAACGCCCTCAAGGCCAAGGAGCTGTACAAGAAGGACAAGGACTACGTCGTCATGAACGGCGAGGTCCTGATCGTCGACGAGTTCACCGGACGCATCCTGCAGGGCCGCCGCTACAACGAGGGCATGCACCAGGCCATCGAGGCCAAGGAGGGCGTGGCGATCAAGGACGAGAACCAGACGCTCGCCACGATCACCCTCCAGAACTACTTCCGCCTCTACTCCAAGCTCGGCGGCATGACCGGCACCGCGCAGACCGAGGCGTCGGAGTTCAACAAGATCTACAAGCTCGGGGTCATCCCGATCCCGACCAACCGCCCGATGCAGCGCCTCGACGTCGCCGACGTGGTCTACAAGACCGAGGACGCCAAGTTCGAGGCGGTCGTCGAGGACATCGAGGAGCGGCACGCCAAGGGCCAGCCGGTCCTGGTCGGCACCACCTCGGTGGCCAAGTCCGAGAAGCTGTCGAAGATGCTGCGCCGCCGCGGCATCCCGCACGAGGTGCTCAACGCCAAGCACCACGAGCGGGAGTCGGCGATCGTCGCCGAGGCCGGGCGCAAGGGCGCGGTCACCGTGGCCACCAACATGGCCGGCCGTGGCACCGACATCATGCTCGGCGGCAACCCCGAGTTCCGCGCCGACCTCGAGCTGCACCGCCGGGGCCTGTCCCCGCTGGAGACCCCCGAGGAGTACGAGGCGGCCTGGCCCGAGGCGCTGGAGAAGGCCAAGGAGGACGTCAAGGGCGAGCACGAGATCGTCGCCGAGGCCGGCGGCCTGTACGTGCTGGGCACCGAGCGCCACGAGTCCCGCCGGATCGACAACCAGCTGCGCGGCCGCTCCGGCCGTCAGGGCGACCCGGGCGAGTCCCGGTTCTACCTGTCGCTGGAGGACGACCTGATGCGGCTGTTCAACTCCGCCCGGGTCGAGATGATCATGAACCGGCTGAACATCCCGGACGACCAGCCGATCGAGGCCAAGATCGTCTCGTCCGCGATCAAGTCGGCCCAGCACCAGGTCGAGCAGCAGAACTTCGAGATCCGCAAGAACGTCCTGAAGTACGACGAGGTCCTCAACCGCCAGCGTCAGGTGATCTACGCCGAGCGCCGCCGGGTGCTGGAGGGCGCCGACCTGCACGAGCAGATCCGGCACATGATCGACGAGGTCGTCGACGGCTACGTCGCCGGCGCCACGGCCGAGGGCTTCGCCGAGGAGTGGGACCTCGAGAAGCTGTGGAAGGCCTTCGGGCAGCTCTACCCGATCAGCGTCACCATCGACGAGGTGGTCGAGGAGGCCGGCGGCGAGGTGCAGAACCTCAGCGCCGAGGGACTGGCCGACCGCGTCCGCGAGGACGCGCAGGCCGCCTACGACAAGCGCGAGGCCGAGCTCGGCGGGGAGGTCATGCGCGAGCTGGAGCGCCGTGTCGTGCTGACCGTCCTGGACCGCAAGTGGCGTGAGCACCTGTATGAGATGGACTACCTCCAGGAGGGCATCGGCCTGCGCGCCATGGCGCAGCGCGACCCGCTGGTGGAGTACCAGCGCGAGGGCTACGACATGTTCGCGGCGATGATGGAGGCGATCAAGGAGGAGTCGGTCGGCTACCTCTACCACCTCGAGGTCGAGGTCGAGGAGCAGCCCGCCGCCAAGGTCGGCGCGGCCCCGGTCGCCGTCGCCGCCACCGGCGGACCGTCCCTGGACAAGCCCGAGCCCGCCGAGCTCGACTTCTCCGGCCCCGACGAGCAGGGCGGGGTGGAGCACCACACCGAAGAGCTCGGCAAGGGCGAAGAGGTCTCCCGCAACGACCCCTGCCCCTGCGGCAGCGGCAAGAAGTACAAGCGCTGCCACGGCGGCCGCCGCTGACGCCTTCGGAGTGATCTCCACGACCGCCGCCCGTCCTTCCGGACGGGCGGCGGTCGTGTTTCCTCTCCGCCGTCCCGCCGCCCGGCGGGCTCGGGCGGCGGGACGCGATCCTTCGTCCGGACCGGTGGGGGCCGGGAGCCGGGCGGGGATCAGGAGGGAATGACGGTCTCCAGGGCCGCGCACTTCCAGCGGCCGCGCAGGAGGACCAGGCGCAGGGCGATGGGCTGGATCCGGCCGCCGATCACGACGGTGGCGGTGATCTCGGCGACGCCGTCGCGGGGCTCCTGGATGCGGCGGTTGCGGATGCGGGGGGCGCCGGGGCGGATCGGCAGGCGGTCGCGGGGGCGGGACGCCTGCCTGGTGAGGGCGCCGGCCAGCTCGGCGGTGGCCAGGGAGGCCAGCTGCTGGAAGGGGCGGCGGCCGGCGAAGACCTCGGCGGCCACCCAGATCACCCGGTCGGCGGCGGGTCCGAGCTCCTCGACGCCGCCGGGGGCGCCCCGGGCGTGCTCTTCGCAGGGATAGGGCTTGAAGGCGAGGCTCCCGCCGGTCTCCGGCGTCCAGTCCTCGCGGGCCGTGACGTCCATGACCGAGACCAGACGGACCACTCGCAAGCGCGGCATGAGACCTCCTCTCGACGCGCGCGCCCTGTGCGCGCGCATCTGACAGAGGGTCGGGAGCGCCCCGCTGATACGGGCGGCCCGGTAAATTCCGCGTCATGCCGGGGAAGGGCCGGGGTCTCAGCGGGAGCGGGCGAGGCTGGTGTGGAGCTGGTAGCGGTCCGCGCGGTAGGTGGACTCGGTGAGCTCGGCGCAGAGGGAGTTCTGGTAGGAGCGGCGGTGCAGCAGCAGGACCGGGCTGCCGTGGGGGAGGTGGAGGAGTTCGGCGTCGCCGGGGGCGACGATGCTCGCCTCCACGGTCTGGTCGCCGGAGTCGAAGACGATGCCGTAGCGGCGTTCCAGGAGGTCGTAGAGGGACTGCCCCTGGGTGCGGACGGTCAACAGGTCGGGGGCGAGGGCGGCGGGGATGTGGCAGCGCTCCAGGGCCATGGGGGTGCCGTCCGCGGTGCGCAGCCGTTCGATGATGTGCACGGGGGAGCCGGGGGCGACGCCGAGGCCCTTGGCCACGTGGCCGAGGGCCGGGACGGTGCGCTGGTCGAGGTCGACGGAGCCGGGCCTCATGCCGCGCGCCTGCATCTCGGCGGTGAAGGAGGAGCTCAACCGCAGCGGCATGTCGATCTTGGGGCGGGCGACGAAGGTGCCCTTGCCCGGCACGCGGTACAGCCTGCCCTCCGCGACGAGCTGGTCCACCGCCTGGCGGACGGTCATGCGGGACAGGCCGTAGCTCTGGCACAGCTCCCGTTCGGACGGCATGGGCGCGTCGGCTCCGAGCCCCGCCTCGTCGATCAGGTCGAGGAGGCGACCGCGTAGCTGGACGTATTTCGGCACCGGGCTGGAGGCGTCGATGGCGGTCAAGTCTTTACCACCTCAGGGGGAGAAGGGCCTGCGTCGTCGTGTTAGGTCATGTTTTCATAACGGTAGAGTACATACTGGTATGGTCCGGACTAGACCGGTTCAAGGGAAGGACGCCATGCCCACGCGGATGAGGCACGAGATCGGCGAGCAGCCGGAGGCGCTGCGCAGGACCATCGGCTCCCTGGTCCCCCGGATCGGGGAGCTGGAGAGGCTGGCCGCCCGGACCCGCCAGGTGCTGTTCATCGCCCGGGGCTCCTCCGACAACGCGGCCGTCTACGGCCGCTACCTGGTGGAGGCCCGCGCGGGGCGGCTCGCCACCCTCGCGGCGCCCTCCATCGCGACGACCTACCGCGGCAGGATCGACCTGGACGGGGTGCTCGCGGTGGCGATCAGCCAGTCCGGCCGGACCGAGGAGATCGTCCAGACGCTGGCCTGGGCGAAGGACTGCGGGGCGCGGACCGTCGCGGTGACCAACGGGCGGGGCTCCCCGCTGGCGGAGGCCGCGGACGCGGCGCTGATCACCGAGGCCGGCGAGGAGCTGGCGGTTCCGGCGACCAAGACCTACACCACCCAGCTGGCCGCGCTGTCGGTCCTGGGGGCGGCCCTGGGCGCGGACGTCGACCTCGCCGACCTGGTCCGCGTCCCGGACGAGGTCGAGCGTCTGATCGAGGCCACCGAGGCGGCCGAGGCGCTGCCCCGGATCGTCGAGGAGCTGTCCGGGGTGCGGGGCGTCGTCGTCTCGGCGCGAGGACTGGCCTTCGGCACCGCGCTGGAGCTGGCCCTCAAGCTCAAGGAGGCGTGCTACCTGCACGCGATGGGCCTGTCCTACGCCGATCTTCTGCACGGGCCCATGGCGGTCGTGGACGAGACCACTCCGGCGCTCGTGCTGGGCGTGGAGGGCAGCCCGGTCCTGGAGGGCACGGCCGCGCTGGCGGCCCGGGTGACGAGGGCGGGCGCCCGCGCCTACGGGATCGGCGGCGGGCCGGTGCTGGCGGGGGCGTGCTCCCTGGCCCTGCCGGGGCCGGAGCTCCCGGAGTGGACGGCCCCGCTGGCCCTGGTGGTCCCGGGTCAAGTGATGGTCGAGAGATTGGCCGGTCGACTTGGGATTAATCCGGACGTACCCCGTGGTTTGAATAAAGTGACCCAAACGGGTGCATAGTCTGATTTACCACTCTGCAACTTTCCTGCTGTTCCGGCCGGCCGCAGCTCGGCTCTCTGGAACAATCCACCCCAGAAGGAGGATCATGGCTGAGCGTCTGGTGAAAGTCGAGTCGATGGTCGGCCTGCACTCCCGGCCGGCGGCGGAGTTCGTGAGGGCTGCCGCCCAGTGTCCGGTCGAGGTCAGTGTGGGGCGTTACACGGGCGAGCTGGTGAACGCCAAGAGCATCCTGGCGGTCCTGGCCCTGGACGCCCGTCCGGGCGAGCACCTGCGGCTGCGCGCCGAGGGCGAGGGGGCCGAGGAGATCCTGGACCGCCTGGCGAGCCTGTTCGCGCAGTTCTCGGAGACGAATGCGTGAGCTCTTCGGCACGGGAGTCAGCCCCGGCGTAGGCGTCGGCCCCGTCCGCGTCATGAGCGGCGCGGTGCCCGAGCCTCCCGCCGACCACTTCTCCGGTGACCCCGCAGCGGAGACGGAACGCGCCCTGGAGGCGCTGGAGTCCGTCGGACGGGAGCTGGACGCCCGCGCGAAGGCGGCCGGAGGCGAGGCCGGGGACGTGCTGGCGGCCCAGGCGATGATGGCCCGCGACCCCGACCTGGCCGGCGAGGTCAGGGTGGGCATCTCCGCGGGGCTCACCGCGGCCCGTGCCGTGTACGAGTCGTTCGGCTTCTACCGGGAGCTGATCTCCGGCGCCGGCGACTACATGTCCGCCCGGGTGAGCGACCTGGACGACGTGAGGGACCGGGCGGTGGCCCGGCTGATGTCGCTCTCCGTCCCCGGGATGCCCGAGGCCGACGAGCCGTACGTGCTGATCACCCAGGATCTGGCCCCGGCCGACCTGGCCCTGCTCGATCCGCGCCGGGTCGTGGCGTTCGTGACCGAGGAGGGCGGCCCGATCGGGCACACCGCGATCCTCGCCCGCGCCATGGGCATCCCCGCGATCGTCTCCTGCCCCGGCGTGCTGGAGCTGAAGGACGGCGCGCACGTCCTGGTCGACGGGGCGTCCGGACGGCTGACCGTCGACCCCGAGGAGGACCAGGTCCTGCGGGCGAGGGCCGCCGAACGCGCCCGCGCCGAGGCCGTCGGCAGCGCCACCGGCCCCGGCCGCACCAAGGACGGCCACCCGGTCCCGCTGCTGGCCAACATCGGCGGCCCCCGGGACATCGACCGCGCCCTGGCCAGCGGAGCCGAAGGCGTGGGGCTCTTCCGCAGCGAGTACCTCTTCCTCGACCAGGCGGTCCCCCTCACCGAGGAGCAGCAGATCGCCTCCTACCGCGAGGTGCTGAAGGCGTTCCCGCGCGTCGTCGTACGGGTCCTGGACGCGGGTGCGGACAAGCCCCTGCCCTTCCTGCCCCCCGCCGCGGTCGAACCCAACCCGGCGCTGGGCGAACGCGGGCTGCGCCTGCTGCGCCGACACCCCCACGTGCTCCGCGCCCAGCTCCGCGCGCTGGCGAAGGCGGCCGAAGGCCTCCCCTCGGACCGGCTGCGCGTCATGGCGCCGATGGTCACCGACGCCGAGGAGGCGCGGATCTTCACCGAGGCCTGCAGGGCCGAGGGCATCACCCAGGCGGGCATCATGATCGAGGTCCCCGCCGCCGCCATCCGCGCCCGCGACATCGCCGACGAGGTCGACTTCTTCAGCCTCGGCACCAACGATCTGGCCCAGTACGTCTTCGCGGTGGACCGCCAGGTCACCAGCCTCACCCGCCTCCAGGATCCGTGGCGTCCGGCCCTCCTGGACCTCATGGCCCTGGCCGCCACCGCCGCGATCGGCGCGGGCAAGGGCTGCGGCGTCTGCGGCGAGGCCGCGGCCGACCCGGTCATGGCCTGTGTGCTGGCCGGCCTGGGCGTGACGAGCCTGTCGATGAGCGCGCCCTCCCTGCCCCTGGTCCGCGCGGCCCTGGCCGCCCACACCCTGGCCGAGTGCCGGGCGGCGGCCGAGGCGGCCCGGGCCGCCCGCACCGCCTCCCAGGCCCGCGCGGCGGCGCGCGCCGCGCTTCCCGCCCTGGAGACGCTCGGCCTGTGACCCGCTCCGGCGGGCGGACGCCCCGCGCCGGCGCGGATCAGCCCTTCCCGATCTCCTGGTCCGCCTTGGCCCAGAGCCAGCCCGCGTAGGCGTGCAGGCCCTCACCCATCCGGCGGTCCATCTTCCCGTCGAGGGCCCGGACGTAGTTGCCCTCCAGCAGCGCGGCCAGGCGGAAGCACGCCAGGACCTGGAACCACCGGAAGCGCGAGACGTCCCTGCCGGTCAGCTCGGCGTAGCGGGCGACGAGCTCGGCCCGTCCGGGCATGCCGTCCCAGGGCCGCATGTACGGGTCGCTGCCCGGAGGGTCGCCCTCTTCGCGCCAGGCGGTGAGGATCCAGGCGAGGTCCAGGAGCGGGTCTCCCAGGGCCGCCATCTCCCAGTCCACGATCCCGGCGATCCTCGGGGCGTCGTGGGCGAACATCACGTTCGCGAACTGGAAGTCCCCGTGGACGATGCCGATGCGCGCGGTGGACGGCGGGTTCGCCCGCAACCACTCTCCGACCCGGACGACGGCTGGGGACTCGTTCCGGCGGTACTCGGCGTTCTCGCGGTAGCCCTCGAGCAGCTTCAGGTACCGGGGGGTCTGGCGCCCCACCCAGTCTTCGGTCCGGCTGAGGCCGGTGAGTCCGACCTCGTCGGGGTCCACCGCCGCCAGCCGGGCGGCCGAGGCGATCAGGTCGAACGCCACCGCGCGGCGCCAGCCGGGATCGGTGGCGTAGCCGCCGGGCAGCGGTCCCCTCGGCAGGAAGCCGTCGATCTTCTCCATGACGGAGAACGGCGCTCCGATGACGGAGTCGTCCATGCAGGTGGCGTACAGGCGGGGGTGGGGGACGTCCGTGCCGGCCAGCGCGGTCAGGACGCGGCTCTCCCGGGGGAGGGAGGTGGCCGAGCCGTCGCCGGAGTACCGTCCGGGACGGCGCAGCACCAGTTCGGTGCCGTCCGCCCGGCGCATCACGAAGAGCAGGTTCTGCGCGCCTCCCGTCAGCCGGGTGAGGGACCCGACCGGGCCGTCGCCGGGCAGGCCGGAGAGCCCGGGCCACCGGTTGAGGCGGTCGAGGTCGACGGCTTGTTCGGCGGAGCCCATCACACTTCCTCCATCTTCTTCAGCCGGTCGGCGTACTTGAGGCGGGCGGCCTCCAGCCGGGTGGGGATGTGGTACGAGCCGAAGAGCCTGTCCTCGGCGGGTTCGGCGTGCTGGAGCAGCAGCCGCGCGACGACGTCCTTGTGGGCCTCGGTGGGGCCGTCGGCGATGCCGAGCGTCGGGCCGCTCTGCCACAGGCGCATCAGCGGCAGCTCGTTGGAGACGCCGAGGGCGCCGTGGATGTGGACGGTCCGGTAGACGATGTCGACGAGGGTTTCGGGCGTGGCCGCCTTGACCGCAGAGATGTGCAGGCGTGCGGCCCGGGCGTGCTCGCGCTCGCCGGTGGCGGCGGCCCGGTCGACCTGCCAGGCCGCGTGCAGCACCTGCAGCCGGAACTGCTCCAGCTGGATCCAGGAGTCGGCGAGCTGCTGCCGGACCGCCTGCTGGTCGGACAGGGGCCCGCCGCGGGTCCGGCGGCTGACGATGCGCTCGCTCATCATCTCCAGGGCGCGCCTGCACTGGCCGACCGCGCGCATCGCGTGGTGCAGACGCCCCCCGCCGAGGCGGGTCTGGGCGATGGCGAAGCCCGTACCGGGCTCGCCGAGCAGGTTCTCCGCGGGGACGCGGCAGCCGGTGAACCGCAGGTAGCCGTGCCCGCCCTCGCCGAGGGGCTCGCCGGCCAGGCCGGTGCCGCGCACCTGCTCCATGCCCGGGGTGCCGCGGGGGATGAGGAACATCGACGAGCCCCTGTGCACCGGGACGTCGGGGTCGGTGACGACCATGGCGATGACGAAGGCCGCGTAGGGGTAGTTGGACGCGAACCACTTCTCGCCGTCGATCACCCACTCGTCCCCGTCGCGGACCGCCCGGCAGGTGAAGCCGCCGGGGTCGGCGCCGCCGGTCGGCTCGGTCATCGCGTACGTGGAGACGATGCGGCCGTCCAGCAGCGGTTCCAGGAACCGGCGGCGCTGCTCCTCGGTTCCGTAGTGCGCCAGGATCTCGGCGTTGCCCGAGTCCGGCGCCTGGGTGCCGAACACCATGGGCGCCCACATGCACCGGCCCAGGATCTCGTTGAGCAGGGCGAGTCCGACCTGGCCCATCCCCATGCCGCCGAGCTCCGGGGACAGGTGCGCGGCCCACAGCCCCTGCTCCTTCACCCGGGCCTGGAGCGGGCGGATGATCTCCCGGAAGACCCGGCTCTCCCGGTCATAGGGCTCGGTGGTCCCGGGGAACAGCAGGTCGATCGGCTCGATCTCCTCCCGCACGAACCGGTCGGCCCAGTCCAGCCTGGCCTGGAAGTCGGGTTCGGTACTGAAGTCCCACATGCGGCCTCCTCCCGTCAAGAATGATGTTCGAAACTTAGCAGAACGCCATTCTCAAATCTAGGAAGCCTGCTCTGCCCGAGGTCGGCCCGGAATGCGACAGCCCGGCCGGAATCCCGGGCCGGGCTGAGAAAAGCGAAGGCGTGAGCGGACGAAGCCGGTCAGCGGGAAGCGGGAACCATGCCCGCGAGCAGGAAGGAGACGAGATGCCCGAGGTCGGCCTCGTCGGGCGTCTCGCCCTTGAACAGGTGGTACTGCATGCCGGCGAGCGCGGCTCCCGCCACGGCCCTGGCCGTCCGCGCCGGATCATCGGCCCCCAGCTCCGTGACGGGCCCCGTGAACAGGCCGGCGAGGGACTCGACGAGCGCCACGGACATGTGCCTGCTCCCCGCCGACATGCTGGTGGCGTTGCCCAGGACCGCCCGGGTCTGGGTCGCGAGCCCCTCGTCGGAGGCCTGCTTCATGACCGCCGTCACCCCGGCCCGGAGTCGCTCGCCCGCCCCCTCGGCGGTCGACATCCGATGCCTGACATAACTGACGACCGCCCGCGCCCCCTGCTCGACGATCGCCTCGACGAGCGCGTCCTTCCCCGCGAAATACCGGTAGAACGAGTCGTTGGACAGCCCCGCGGCAGCCACGATGTCCGCGACCCGGGGCCTTCGCTCTCCGCCCCCGGCGACCATCAGCGCCAGCCCGGCATCCATGAGCGCCTGCACATCCGCCTGCGCCGACTCCTCCACGGAGGCCAGCCGCCTGCGGACCGCCCTCTCGGCGAGCGTCCCCTCGCCCCTGCCGTCGGCACCGTTCTGTGAAGACATGTCCGAATCGTATTCCAATCCGGAAGAACGCCCTTCTCGGTTCCGCCCATCGACCTTCTCGCAGGGCTCCCCGGTGGCGTGCCCGCCCGCCGGAGCGGCGGTGGTCAGACGAGGTCGGGGAGTTCCTGGGTGGCGTACCACATGAGCTCGTGGCCCTCGGCGCCGTCGACGGTGAACTGGGCGTCGGGGTCGCCCTGGTCGGCGGCGCCCAGGGCCTTGGCGGCGGCGAGGATGTCGGGGGCGGCCTCGGGGTCGTCGACGTGGGCGGAGACGACCTTCTTCAGAGGCAGGGGGTCGCGGAGGCGGACCTCGGCGCGGTCGGTCTCGCCCAGGTTCTCGTAGCCGCCCTCGTAGGCGACGGAGCCGTCGGGGACCTCGGCGGCCAGGACGACGCGCCGGGGCGGCGTCTCGGGGGAGCCCGCCAGGACGCGGAGGCTGGCGCGGGCCGCGGACAGCATGGCGGCGTACTCCAGCTCCTCGGTGTCGCCGTCGGCGTACCACTCGCGCAGGGCCGGGGTGACCGCGTAGGCGTGGTGGACGTGCAGCTCGCCGTCGGCCAGGGCCTGGGCCAGAAGCGGCAGGGTGGAGGGCAGGTAGACGCGCATCCACTCAGTGTGACACGGAGGCCTCCCCGCCGGTGACCGGCGGGGAGAGGGTCACAGCTCCACTTCCAGGAGGCCGGAGAGGGCGACGCGGGTCTTCTCGGGCTCGGTGTGGTGCAGGCCGACCATGCCGACGCTCTCGGCGGCCTCGATGTTGGCCTCGATGTCGTCGATGAACACGCACTGGGAGGCCTCCAGGCCGAGGACCTCCAGGGCGTGGTGGAAGATCTCGGGCGACGGCTTGCGCATGCGGACCTCGCCGGAGATGACGATGGCGTCGAACAGGTCGGTCCAGCGCTCGCGCGGGTAGGTGTTGCCCCAGGAGTTGGACAGCAGCGCCGTGCGGAAACCGCCCGTGCGGCACCTGTGGATGACGTCGTACATCGAGTCGACGGGTGCGAACTCGGCGAACATGCGGTCCAGGAGGCCGTCGGGGGAGACGGGCCCGCCGTCGACGAGCCTGAGCTCGGCGGCGAGGAGCCGTTCGAACTCGGCGGGCTCCAGCGAGCCGTCCTCGAGCCGGTGGATGAGGTTCTCGGCGGAGCCGCCCGTGTAGGCGGCGGTGAACCAGGAGCGCATGGTCTCCCGGTAGGTGGAGGCGTCGATGCGCTCCAGGGTCAGCCACTTGCGCGTGGCCTCGGCGAGGGGTTCGGTCAGCACACCGCCCCAGTCGGTGATCACGCCGCGGAGGGTCATGCCCGCATCGTACGGGCAACCCTTGTAAGTGACCTCTGACGGGGTCTGCGACACTGTGGCACATGGACTTCGAACTGAGCCCGAAGGCGCGTGAATACCTGGCCGACCTGCAGGAGTTCATGGACTCCCACGTGTATCCGGCCGAGAAGGCCTACCACGAGTGGAGGGCCGTCAACGATCCGCACCAGCTGCCGCCGATCGTCGAGGAGCTCAAGGCCGAGGCCCGCAAGCGCGGCTTGTGGAACCTCTTCCTGCCGGACATCGGCGGACTGAGCAACGTGGAGTACGCCACCCTCGCCGAGCTCACCGGACGCAGCCCCGACATCGCCCCCGAGGCGCTCAACTGCCAGGCGCCGGACACCGGCAACATGGAAGTCCTGCACATGTTCGGCACCGAGGAGCAGAAGAAGACCTGGCTGGAGCCGCTGCTGAACGGCGAGATCCGCTCGGCGTTCGCGATGACCGAGCCGGACGTCGCCTCCTCCGACGCCACCAACATCACCACGAGCATCGTCCGCGAGGGCGACGAGTACGTCATCAACGGGCGCAAGTGGTGGATCACCGGTGCCGCCGACGAGCGCTGCAAGATCTTCATCGTCATGGGCAAGACCGACCCGGACGCCCCGATCCACCGCCAGCAGTCCCAGGTCCTGGTGCCCCGGGACACGCCGGGCTTCACCGTCGTGCGGGACCTGCCGGTGTTCGGCCGCCACGACCAGCACGGCCACTGCGAACTGCGGTTCGAGAACGTCCGGGTTCCGGTCTCCAACCTCATCGCCCAGGAGGGCGACGGGTTCATGATCTCCCAGGCCCGGCTGGGGCCCGGCCGCATCCACCACGCGATGCGGGCGCTCGGCATGGCCGAGCGGGCGCTGGAGCTGATGTGCAGGCGGGCCGCCGAGCGCGTGGCGTTCGGCAAGCCCCTGGCCTCCCAGGGTGTGGTGCAGCAGCAGATCGCCGAGTCGCGCATGGCGATCGAGCAGGCCCGGCTGCTCACCCTCAAGACCGCGTGGCTGATCGACAGGCACGGCGCCAAGGGGGCCCGGACGGAGATCGCGGCGATCAAGGTGATCGTGCCGCGGGTGGCGTTCGAGGTACTGGACAGGGCGATCCAGGTCCACGGCGGTGCGGGCGTCAGCGACGACACCCCGCTCGCCGCCATGTACACCTGGGTCAGGGCGATGCGGATCTTCGACGGTCCGGACGAGGTGCACGTCCGCACGGTGGCCCGTCAGGAGCTGAGGCCGTACCTCTCCTGAGCGCCTTCGAGCAGCAGGAGCGCCTCGCGCACCGCGCCGCCGGCCTCTTCCAGGGCGTCGGCGGCGCGGGCCGGGGTCACGTCGGCGAGCAGGGTGATGAGCGCGACACGGGTGTCGCCGCCGGCCTCGGCCAGGGCGTGTTCACAGGTGCGGGCGTCGAGGCCGGTGGCCTCCACGAGGATGCGGACCAGTCGGCGGCGCAGCTTGGAGTTGAGCGCGTTCACGCTGACCATGAGGTTGGAGTAGGTCCGGCCGAGCCGGATCATGACGGTCGTGGAGAAGGCGTTGAGCACCATCTTGGTGGCGGTGCCCGCCTTCATCCGGGTGGAGCCGCTGATCACCTCGGGCCCGGTGGCCAACCCGACGTGCACGTCCACCTCGCGGCCGAACCACGACGACGGGTTGGCCGAGATGAGCCCGGTGGAGGCCCCCACCGACGCGGCGTGGCGCAGCGCGCCCACGACGTAGGGCGTGGTGCCGCTGGCGGCGATGCCGATGACGAGGTCCCCCGCGCGGACGCTCTCGGCGTCGCGCGCGCCGAGCGAGACGTCGTCCTCGACCCCCTCCACCGCGGCGGACAGGGCCTCGGAGCCGCCCGCGTGGTGGGCGACGACCCACTCCGGCGGCGTTCCGTACGTGGGCGGGAGCTCGGCCGCGTCGATGAAGCCGAGCCGGCCGGACGTCCCGGCGCCGAAATAGTGCACGCGCCGTCCCCGGCGCAGCGCCTCGACGGCGAGGTCGGCGAGTTCGGCGACCTGGGGCAGTACCTCGGCCACCGCCAGGGGGACCTGCTCGTCCTCCTTGTTGATGCGGCGCAGGACCTCGATGGTGGGCAGGGCGTCGACGTCGAGCGTGCGCGGGTTGCGCTGCTCGGTGGGCAGATCGATGGGCAGGTCGCCGCTCATCGCCTCTTCCTCTCTGGCCGGACACTGCGGCCGTGCACTGCGGTGTAGGTGGCCTCCAGGGCCTCCCTGGTGGGCTCGTAGGTCTTGCGCGCGACGCCGACGAAGACGCAGTCGATCACGGTGAGCTGGGCGAGCCTGCTGGCGGTCGCGCCGGAACGGAACGTCGTCTCGCGGGCGGCGGTGGTCAGGACGAGGTCGGCCAGGTCCGCGATGGGCGACTTGGGGAAGTTGGTGAGGGCGACGGTGGTGGCTCCCCTTCCCGCGGCGACGGCGAGCGCGTCGAGCGTTTCGACGGTGGTTCCGCTGTGGGAGATACCGACCGCCACGTCTCCGGGCTGGAGAACCGCCGCACTCGTCAGCATGATGTGGGCGTCGGACCACGCGTACGAGGTGTGCCCGATGCGGTGCAGCTTCTGCTGAAAGTCCAGCGCGACGAAGGCACTGGCGCCCACTCCATAGACGTCGACGCGACGGGCGGCCACGACCATGTCGATCACTCGTGCCAGGGTCTTCAGGTCCAGTTGTGCCGCGGTCTCCTCCACCGCCCGGGCATCGGCGAAGGTGACCTTCTCAACGACATCCTCAAGAGTGTCATCGGGCCCGATATCACTGCCTACCACCCGGCCCCCGGAGGCGGACTGGGCGCGTCCGGCCTCGGTGGCGAGCGTCAACCGAAGTTCCGGGTATCCGGTGAAGCCGATAGCGCGGCAGAACCGGATGACGGTCGTCTCCGAGGTCCCGCACGCCTGGGCCAGCTCCGTGATGGTGGAGGCCGCGACCCCCTCGGGGTCGTCCACCACGCGCTGGGCCACACGCCGCTCCGCCGGTGGGAGGGAGGGCAGCAGTGACCGGACCCGGACCACCGTGCTCAGTGGAGGTGCTGCGTGTCCCGCCGTGTCTTGACCTTCGGGTTTCCTCATGGAAGAAAGTTTCTTACAAGGGGTTTGTCACGTCAACGTCAAAGTTTCTACGGACGTGATCTGACCACCGATTCGGTCACCCCCAACGACATCCCCGGCCCCTACGTGATCGGCGTCGACGCCGGCGGCACCCATACCCGTTGTGCCCTGGCCACACTCGACGGAACTGTCATCGGCACGGGCACCGGACCCGGCGCCAACCCCAACTCCGGCGGCGACCCGGAGAGCGCCCTGTACACCGCGCTGCGCGAGGCCACCGAGGGGATAGACCGCTCCGGCGTGGCCGGCGGCGTCTTCGGCATCGCGGGCGCGGGCGCCGCCGGACGCCCCCTGCTGCTCTCGGCCTCCCGCAAGGCCTGGAAGGCGCTCGGCATGAGAGGGGAGCCGGAGGTCTTCACCGACATCGCCATCAACTTCGCCTCGGGAACGGCGGCCTCCTGCGGGATCGTGGTCTTCGCGGGCACCGGGGCGGGCGCCGCGGTCATCCAGGACGGCGAGATCCTCCGGCGCGCCGACGGCTACGGCTACCTGCTGGGCGACGAGGGCTCGGCCGTATGGATCGGCAAGCGCGGCGCCAAGGCGGCGCTGTCGGCCATGGACGGCAGGGGCGCGCCCACCGTGCTGGCCGAGACGATCCCGCGGGCGCTGCTGGGCTCTGAGGTCCTGGCCGACCTCATGCCGCGCCGGCTGGTGCTGGCCGGGAGCGGCCAGGAGCCCGCGGCGGAGCCGCCCCGCCCGTACTCGCCGCTGCTCTCCCAGGCGATCGTCAAGGAGGTCTACGGGCGCCCTCCGGCCGCGATCGGACGGCTCGGGCCGGTGGTCAGCGAGGCGGCGGAGGCCGGGGACGAGGTGGCCCAGAAGATCGTCGAGGAGGCGGCGGACTGGCTGCTGACGGACGTCGACGCCGTCCGCCACTCGCTGCCGGAGCCGGACACACCGGCGGCGCCCGTGGTCATGGCGGGCTCGGTCCTGAGCCGGGGCCCGGTCGCCAGGCTGGTCAGGGAGGGTCTGCGGGAGCGGTTCGGAGACGAGCCGAGCCCGGCCGGCGACGGTGCGGCCGGGGCCGCCCGCATGGCCATCCGCAGGCTGGCCGCCTGAACCGGGAGCTCCGCCGGGCGGCCATCCGGCCGCCCGGCCGCGGCCCGGACCAGGGGAGACCAGGGCGAGGACAGGTTAGGGAAAGGCCGGGTTCGTTCGGCGTGTGACGGGGCCGGTGCAGGGACGGTGTGGCGCTACCCTCGCCGCCTATGGGGGTACGAATCATCGCGCTGGTCCTCGGTGGGACTCTGCTGGCCGGATGCTCCGCCACGGGCGGCAGGAGCGAGCAGGCCGCAGTGCCGACCGCGCCGGGCGCCGCGGGCACGCCGCAGGAGAGCACACAGCAGACGGGGGTGCTCGCCGCCGAACTGCTGCAGGGCATGAGTGTGCGGGAGAAGGTCGGCCAGCTGTTCATGCCGACGGTCCGCGACGCCGCCGACGGGAAGCGGATCGCCAAGAAGTACAAGGTCGGCGGCTTCATCTACTTCCCCGGGAACCTGGGCAGCCCGCAGGCGGCGGCGAAGTTGTCGAACGGCCTGCAGTCGGCTTCCAGGGTGCCGCTGCTCATCGGGGTGGACGAGGAGACCGGGCTGGTCACCCGCGCGAAGTTCGCCACCGACTTCCCCGGGGCGATGGCGCTGGCCGCCACCGGGAACACCGACCTGGCCCGCGCGGCGACGGCCGCGACGGGCGCCGAGCTGCGTGCGGCCGGCGTCAACCTGAACTTCGCGCCCGTCGCCGACGTGAACGTCAATCCCGACAACCCGGTGATCGGCGTGCGCTCCTTCGGCGCGGACCCCGCGCTGGCCGGGCGGATGGTCACCGCCTCGATCGAGGGCTACCGCTCGGCGGGCGTGGCCGCGGTGGCCAAGCACTTCCCCGGGCACGGCGACACGGACGTCGACAGCCACACCGGCCTGCCGGTGATCGAGAACTCCCGGCAGAAGTGGCAGGAGGTGCACGCTCCGCCGTTCCAGTCGGCCATCGCCGCCGGAGTCGACGCGATCATGAGCGGGCACCTGGTCGTCCCGGCCCTCGACCCCTCCCGGAAGCCGGCCACCATGTCCAAGAAGGTGCTCACCGAACTGCTGCGCGGGCAGCTCGGCTTCCAGGGCGTGATCGTCACCGACTCGCTGAGCATGGCCGGGGCCAAGGTGCCCGGCGGCGCTCCGGAGGCGGCGGTGCGGTCGCTCCTGGCCGGGGCGGACCTGCTGCTCATGCCGCCGGACCTGGACGCGGCCTACGCCAAGGTGCTCAAGGCGGTCGAGAGCGGCAGGGTCCCGGCGGCCCGGCTCGACGAGGCGGTCACCCGGATCCTCCGGCTCAAGGAGAACCGCGGGCTGTTCACCGACGTCCGGGCCGATCCGGCCGCGGCGGCCCGGGCGGTCAGCGCCGAGCACCGCCGGACGGCGCAGGAGGTGGCGACGAGCGCGGTGACGGTGGTGCGCAACAAGGACGGCGCCCTGCCGCTGAAGGGCTCCGTCTACGTCGAGGGCCCGGAGCAGACGAAGATCGCCGCGGCGCTCCGCAAGGAGGGCGTCCAGATCGCCGGGGAGCAGAAGGCCAAGACGCATGTCATCGTCGTGACGACGGCGAGCGCGGGCACCCGGGACTACCTGAAGAGCCTCGCGAAGGGCCACAAGGTGGTCTACGTCGCGATCGCCAGCCCGTACGCGCTGCGGTACGGCGGGTCCGCGCACGCCATGGCGGCCACCTACTCCGGCAGCGCGGCCTCGCTGCGCGGGCTGGCCCGGGTGCTGACGGGCAAGACCCCGCCGAAGGGGCGGCTGCCGGTCTCCCTTCCCGGCGGCGCCCCGATGGGGAGCGGGTTGACCGACCCCCTGTGATCTGTTGTGATCTCCGCCGGATCCTTGACTTGAGCTGCTCGTCGGGGGATAGGTTCTGGCGGGACCACGGCGGAGGGAAGAGCGGTGCGGGTGAGGGTCGTCCTGGCGTTCTGCGTTCTCGGAGCCGGCGCGTGCGCCGCCGAGACGGAGCCGGGACTGCCCCCGGTGACGCCCGAGGCCTCCTATCCGCTCTTCGCCTCGCCCGGCCCCCAGGCGCCCGTCGCCGGGCCCGCCGACCAGAGCACCGACCGCAAGGCCCGGCTGGTGCTCCAGCGCATCCTGCGGGGCGCCGCCGCGGGCGAGACCGCGGTCTGCGGGTGGGTGGTCCCGGCCCACGCCAGGAAGCGCTTCGGCAAGCCGTGCGTCCGGTGGGTGGCGGGGCTCTCACCCGGGGACCGGGCGCGGTTGAAGAAGGTGAAGGTCCCCACGGCCGCCGCGGGGGCGGACGGGGGAGAGTGGATCGTCGAGCCCGCCGACCTGGTGTGGCCCGCGGGTGAGCCCGGGGGGCTCCGGCGGGCCCCGTATGTGATGCGGTTGAAGGGCGAGCGCTGGATGCTCGCGGGCTGAGCCCGCGCCGTCCACAGGCAGCCGCGGCAGGGCCGGTTGCCGTCGGCGGTTCGAGGTATACAGAGTTGAGAGCCGTCAGGGCCCCGACGACGGACCGAGCCGAGCCTGCGGAGAAGCCATGGACGCGGTGGCCGATGTTCCGGAACCGGTGAACGAACCGGTGAAGTCCTACGCTCCGGGCAGTCCGGAGCGGGCTCTCCTGGAGGAGAGGATCCGGGAGCTGGGCGGTGCCCGCCTGGACCTCACCATGACGATCGGCGGGGTCGAACGGCTCGGCGGCGGCGAGCCGATCGACGTGGTCGAGCCGCACGACCACCGCCACGTGCTGGGGACGATGCGCGACGCCACCGGTGAGGACGTCGCCGCCGCGGTCCGGGCGGCGCGCGAGGCCGCCCCGGGGTGGCGGGCGCTGAGCTTCGAGGACAGGGCCGCGGTCTTCCTGAGGGCCGCCGAGCTGCTGGCCGGTCCCTGGCGCCAGGTGCTCAACGCCGCCACCGTGCTCGGCCAGTCCAAGAGCCCCTACCAGGCCGAGATCGACTCCGCCTGCGAGCTGATCGACTTCTGGCGGTTCAACGTCGCCTACGCCCGCCGGCTGCTGGCCGAGCAGCCCGCCTCCCAGCCGGGCGTCTGGAACCGGATGGAGTACCGGCCGCTGGAGGGCTTCGTCCTGGCGATCACGCCGTTCAACTTCACCTCGATCGCCGCCAACCTGCCGACCGCGCCCGCGCTCATGGGCAACACGGTGGTGTGGAAGCCCTCGCCCACCCAGGGATTGTCCGCGCACTTCACCATGCGGCTGCTGGAGGCGGCGGGGCTGCCCCCCGGAGTGGTCAACCTGGTCACCGGCCACCACCACGCGATCGCCGAGGCCGCGGTGCCCCACCCCGATCTCGCCGGCATCCACTTCACCGGCAGCACCGCCACCTTCCAGAAGTTGTGGTCGGCGGTCGGGACGGGCATCGCCGGGTACCGCTCCTACCCCCGGCTGGTCGGCGAGACCGGCGGCAAGGACTTCGTGGTGGCCCACCCGTCGGCCGACCCGGGGCCGCTCGTGACCGCGCTGGTGCGCGGCGCCTTCGAGTACCAGGGCCAGAAGTGCTCGGCGGCGTCCCGCGCCTACGTCCCCCGCTCCCTGTGGAACCTGATCAGGGACGACCTCGCCCACGCCACCGAGTCGCTGACGATGGGCGACGTGGCCCGCGACCTCTCGCTGTTCATGGGCGCGGTCATCGACGCCCGCTCCTTCGCCAAGCAGCGGGCCGCGCTGGATCGGATCGGGCGCGACGGGGTCGAGCTGCTCGTCGGAGGCACCGCCGACGACACCGACGGCTACTTCGTCCGGCCGACGATCCTCACCTGCGACGACCCGTCGGACGAGCTGTTCACCAAGGAGTACTTCGGGCCGGTCCTGGGCGTGCACGTCTACGACGACGACGGCTACGAGGAGATGCTGGAGCAGATGGAGTCGGCGGCCGCCTACGGGCTCACCGGCTCGATCATGGCGAGGGACAGGGCCGCCATCGCCCGGGCCACCGAGAGGCTGCGCTTCGCCGCCGGCAACTTCTACATCAACGACAAGCCCACCGGAGCGGTCGTCGGGCAGCAGCCTTTCGGCGGGGCCAGGGCCAGCGGCACCAACGACAAGGCCGGCTCGATCTTCAACCTGGTCCGCTGGGTCAACGCCCGCACCATCAAGGAGACGTTCGTCCCGCCCGCCGACCACCGCTACCCGCACCAGGAGCGGACCGCGGGGGAAACCGGGGGGAGTTCGCAGAAGTAGGAGCTCCCGCCCATGGGTCGCGGGCCGGTTTCGTCCTACGATGTGCGCGTGCGCCGTGACCGTTTGATCCTCTGGAACCTGGACCACACCCTGCTCGACGCGGGGCGGGTGACCCGGGAGGCCTACGCCGAGGCGTTCACCGCGGTGACCGGCAGGCCCATGGTCCGGATGGCCCCGACGGCGGGGCGCACCGAATCGGAGATCATCTTCGAGACGCTGGCGTTCAACGGCGTCCGGACCGAGGACGAGCACCTGGACGCCTTCACCCGGGCGCTGGAGACGGCGTTCGCGGTCCGGAGGGACAAGGTGCGGGCGCACGCGCGGGTGCTGCCGGGGGCGGCCGAGGCGCTGCAGGCGGTGGGACGGCTGCCCGGGGTGGTCCAGTCGGTGCTCACCGGCTCGCTGGAGGCGACCGCCCGGATCAAGCTCGCCGAGCTGGGGCTCGACCGGCATCTGGACCTGTCCGTCGGCGGTTACTTCTCGCCGGTCTATCCCAAGGGCGCGACCATCGAGACGTCCCGGATCAAGGCGGCGCAGAAGTACGGCTCACCCGTCGCGGAGAGCGCGACGGTGCTGGTCGCCGACCACCCGCTGGACGTCCGGGCCGCGCAGATCGCCCGCGCCCGCTGCGTCGGCGTGGCCACCGGCACCGCCACCGAGACCGAGTTGCGCGGAGCCGGCGCCGATCTCGTCCTCCCGACGCTGGCCGACACCGCCGCTGTGGTCTCCGCCGTCGACAGGCTGACCCGGCCGCAGCCTTAGCGGCAGGCCTCCGGCCCGGGAGCGGCCTCGTGGGCGTCGTGCTCCGGGTCGTCCTGGCCGGAGTCGCCGGAGAGGGCGAACAGAGGGGAGCCCGGCCCCTGGGCGGCCATGGCGTCGCCCGGGTTGACCAGCGGGCACAGGTCGAGGGACAGGCAGCCGCAGCCGATGCAGCCGGTCAGGTTGTCGCGCAGCCGCAGGAGCACGGTGATGCGCTCGGTGAGCTCCCGTTCCCAGCCGCGTGAGAGCGCCTCCCAGTCCGACCGGGTGGGTGTGCGGCCCTCGGGCAGGACGGCCAGCGCCCGCCGGATGGCCGACAGCGAGATCCCCACCCCCTGGGAGCCCTTGATGAAGGCCACCCTGCGCAGCATGTCCCTGCCGTACCGGCGCTGGTTGCCGCTGGTGCGGCGGCTGTGGATCAGCCCCTCCTTCTCGTAGAAGCGCAGGGTCGAGGTGGCCACCCCGCTGCGTGCCGCCAGCTCACCGATGGTGAGCTCCTTCCTGATCCCCTCCGCCATGCCCAGACCCTAACCAAGCGGCACCCGCCGGTAGTTGTGAGTGAAATCACATGACGCTCCCGGGTCGTCCGGGAATCCCCGGTCGGGCCGGGGAACTGGAGGAAACTTCTGGTGGCAGAGCAACGAATGAGGGGTGCCGAGACGTCTGAGAGGGGAGGCGGCCGGGAACCGCGGTGACCGCTTCGGAGAAGTAACGATAGGAACGTCCTCTACTGCATGGAAGCCTCGCGCCGCTATACAGTCCATGCGAAACAAGGGTGTTTCAGACGGGGCTGAGGCGCGTAGGGGCTGTCCCACAGACAGGCGAGGCTTTGGTGTCTTTCATACAGAAGTCGGAATGACGGGGGATTGCTGGAGATGGTGGCGGCACTCAGATCTAGTGATCCGCTACGGCTGGGGCCGTACGACATAGAAGGCCGCCTCGGCGAGGGCGGCCAGGGGGTCGTGTACCTCGGAAGGCACTCGGACGGCGGCCAGCAGTTCGCGATCAAGCTGCTCCATCTGGAGTCCGACGACAAGGCCAGGGCGCGGTTCCTGCGGGAGGTCGAGGTCGCCAAGAAGGTGGCGCCCTTCTGCACGGCCCGGCTGTACGACGTCGGAGCGGACGGCGACCACTTCTACACGGTCAGCGAGTACGTGCCGGGTCCCAGCCTGCAGGCCAGGGTCCAGGAGTCGGGGCCGCTGTCGGGGGCGGAGCTGGAGCGGCTGGCCGTCGGCACCGCCACCGCGCTGGTCGCCATCCACCAGGCCGGGATCATCCACCGCGACTTCAAGCCGCACAACGTCCTGCTCGGCCCGGACGGGCCCCGCGTGATCGACTTCGGAGTCGCCAAGGCCACCTCGGCGTCCACCACGCTCACCAGCAAGGTCATCGGTACCCCGTCCTACATGTCCCCCGAGCAGGTCGAGGCCGACGAGGTGGGGCCCGCCAGCGACGTGTTCTGCTGGGCCTCCACCATGGTCTACGCGGCCACCGGCAACCCGCCGTTCGGCCAGGACTCGATCATGGCCGTGATCAACCGGATCGCCAACCACGAACCGGACCTGGGCGACCTCGACGGCCCGCTGCGGGAGCTGATCCTCGACTGCCTGGAGAAGGACCCCGCCGCCCGCCCCCGCACCCGCGACCTGCTGATGCGGCTGCTCGGCCAGGCCGACGGGATGCCCGGGGGCGCGCCCGGAGCCGTCCCGTCCGGCGAGACCACCGCGGTGCTCACCGTGGGCGCGGGGCTGGCCGACGGCGCCGACCCGAACGTCACCTCGCTCGACCCCGCGGCGGCCACCGGCGTCAAGGGCATGAGCCCGCAGGAGTGGGCCCGCCGCAACGGCGGGGAACTGCCTCCCGCCACGGTGACGGGCACCCATCCGCGCCGGGAGGCGCGCGCCCGCCGCGCGGCCAAGGTGCCGTGGTTCATCACGGCGGCCGCGGTGTCCTTCGCGGTCTTCACCGCGGGCGGCGCCGGCTTCGTGGTGTACAAGATCTCCGCGGACCAGGGGAAGATCTTCTCCCCGAAACCGGGCGAGACCAACAACGCCGAGGTCAACCCGCCGAAGAAGTCGCGCGGCCCCAGTTCGTCTCCCACGACGACCGACGAGAACGGCGACCCGGCCGTCTACACCACCACCGTGGTCCCGTCCCCGTCCTCCGGACCCTCCAAGTCCGGCGACGCCGACTCCGGCACCAAGGGCCCGCGGCCCAGCAACACCAGCAAGGAACCGGACGACCCCGCGGACCCGCCGCCCACGAGCAGGCCTCCCGTCCCCAGCCCGACCCAGACCCAGACCCAGGAGCCGACCCCGGACCCGACCACCCCGCCCGTGGACCCGGATCCCACCGTCCCCGTCAATCCCTGACGGGCTCGGCCGACCTTGGCCATCGCGGGGGAGAGCGGCACTAGGCTTGCTGAGGGTACGGGTTTCCACATCACAACGGAGTGATGAAGGGGTCGCTTCTCTCATGAGCAAACTCGATGTGGCCAAGGACGATCTGCTCCGCGAGGCCGCCGAGACCTGCGCCGACGCGTCCGAGCACGCCGCGGTGCTGCAGTTCCTCCGGCTCTACTACCGGCAGGTGGCTCCCGAGGACCTGCTGGGCAGGTACCCCGCCGACGTCCGCGGGCCGGCCCTGGCGCACCGGGAGTTCGGCCGGACGCGCCGGCCCGGCGAGGCCGGGCTGCGGGTGTTCACGCCCACGGTGGCCGAGCACGGGTGGGATCCAGGGTTCACCGTCGTCCAGGTCGTCAGCGACGACATGCCTTACCTCATCGACTCGCTGACCATGGAGCTGAGCCGGCAGGGCCACGCCGTGCAGCGGATCTTCCACCCCGGGCTGGGGGTCGACCGCGACGGGGAGGGGCGGCTGAAGCGGTTCCGGTTCAGCCGGGACATCATCGACGACATCGACGAGTCCTGGGTGCACATCGAACTGGACCGGATCGCCGACCCGGTGGTGCTGGCCGAGCTGCAGGCGGGCCTGGAACGGGTGCTGGGCGACGTCAGGGCGACCGACGAGGACGGCCCCGCGATGCGGGCCAGGGCCGCGTTGATCGCCGCCGACATCCAGAAGGACCCGCCGCCGCTGCCGCCCAAGGAGCTCGCCGAGTCGGTCGAGCTGCTGAACTGGCTGGCCGACGGGCACTTCATCTTCCTGGGGTACCGCGACTACGACCTGACCGAGGACGGGAGCGCGCTGCGGCCCGTGCCCGGCAGCGGCCTGGGCGTCCTGCGCGCCGAGAAGAAGGAGTCCGGCAGCTTCGCCGCGATGCCGCCCGAGGTCCGCGCCAAGGCGCGCGAGCCGAGGATGCTGGTGCTCACCAAGGCCAACAGCCGCGCGACCGTGCACCGGCCGCACTACCTGGACTACATCGGGGTCAAGCGCTTCTCCGGCGGCCGGGTGGTGGGGGAGCGGCGCTTCCTGGGCCTGTTCACCCACGTGGCGTACTCCGAGTCGATCTCCCACATCCCGGTGCTGCGCCGCAAGCTGGAGGAGGTGCTCGACCGGGCGGAGGTGAGTCCCGAGTCCTACAACGGGCAGGACCTCATCGAGATCCTGGAGGCCTACCCCCGAGACGAGCTGTTCCAGATCTCGGTCGACGACCTGGTGCCGATCGCGCTGGGCGTCCTGCGGCTGCGCGACCGCCGCCAGGTGAAGCTCTTCCTGCGCAAGGACGACTACGGGCGCTACATGTCGTGCCTGGTCTACCTGCCGCGCGACCGGTACACCACCCAGATCCGGCTGCGCATCCAGGAGATCCTGCGCAGCGCCTTCCACGGCGTCGCGGTCGACTACAGCGCCCAGGTGACCGAGGGCGTCCTGGCCCGGCTGCACGTGGTGGTGCGCGCCGAACGCGGGCACCCGCTGCCCGACGTGGACGTGGAGGCGCTGGAGCGGCGGCTGACGGCGGCCACCCGCTCCTGGACCGACGACCTGATCGAGGCGATCACGACCCGGCTCGGCGACGAGGCGGGGCGCCGCCTGTCGGTCAAGTACGGGGACGCCTTCCCCGAGGGCTACAAGGCCGACTTCCCGGCCGCCACCGCCGTCTTCGACCTCACCCAGCTGGACGCGCTCGGCGAGTCCCCCGGGGGCGCGCAGACGACCATGCGGCTGTATGAGCCCTACGACGCGTTCCCGGGGGAGATGCGGCTCAAGATCTACCACCGGGGCGAGCCGATCTCGCTCTCCCATGTGCTGCCGCTGCTGCAGAACATGGGCGTCGAGGTCGTCGACGAGCGCCCGTACGAGATCAGCACCGGGGACCGCAGGCGCTACTGGATCTACGACCTCGGGCTGCGCCACTCGATCTCGGAGGTCGAGGAGTTCCGTCTGCGCGAGTTGTTCCAGGACGCCCTGATGGCGCTGTGGCGCGGCGAGGTGGAGAGCGACGGCTTCAACGCGCTGGTCCTGCACGCGGGCCTCACCTGGCGGCAGATCATGGTGCTGCGGGCCTACGCCAAGTACCTGCGCCAGTCGGGCACCGCCTTCACCCAGAACTACCTGGAGCAGGTGCTGCGGGCCAACGCGCCGATCGCGCGGCTGCTGGTCGAGCTGTGGGAGTCCCGGCTGGACCCCGACCGCACCGAGGGCGAGCCGGAGCGCTCGGCCGCGATCGACGCCGGGCTGGCGGAGTCGCTGGACGGTGTCGCGAGCCTGGACGAGGACCGGATCCTGCGCAGCTTCACCGCCATGGTCAAGGCGACGCTGCGCACCAACTTCTGGCAGGGCAAGCCCTACCTGTCGCTGAAGTTCGACCCGTCCCGCATCCCGGACCTGCCGCAGCCCCGCCCCAAGTACGAGATCTTCGTCTACTCGCCCAGGACCGAGGGCGTGCACCTGCGCTTCGGCGCGGTGGCCCGGGGCGGGCTGCGCTGGTCGGACCGGCGCGAGGACTTCCGCACCGAGGTGCTGGGGCTGGTCAAGGCCCAGGGCGTGAAGAACACGGTGATCGTCCCGGCGGGGGCCAAGGGCGGCTTCGTCGGCAAGGCGCTGCCCGATCCCGCGGTCGACCGGGAGGCCTGGCTGGCCGAGGGCATCGCCTGCTACAAGGAGTTCATCTCCGGTCTGCTGGACCTCACCGACAACCTGGTGAACGGCGAGGTCGTGCCCGCGCCGAGGGTGGTGCGGCACGACGGCGACGACTACTACCTGGTCGTCGCCGCGGACAAGGGCACCGCCAGCTTCTCCGACATCGCCAACGAGGTCTCCCGGCAGTACGGCTTCTGGCTGGGCGACGCGTTCGCCTCGGGCGGTTCGGTCGGCTACGACCACAAGGCCATGGGCATCACCGCACGCGGCGCGTGGGAGTCGGTCGAGCACCACTTCCGCTCGCTCGGCCGCGACGTCCAGGCCGAGGACTTCACCGTCGTGGGAATCGGCGACATGTCCGGCGACGTGTTCGGCAACGGGATGTTGTTGTCCGAACACATCAAGCTGGTCTGCGCCTTCGACCACCGGCACGTCTTCCTCGATCCGGACCCGGATCCGGCCGTCTCCTTCGCCGAACGGCGCCGGCTGTTCGGGCTTCCGCGCAGCTCGTGGGCCGACTACGACACCGCGCTGATCTCCTCCGGCGGCGGGGTCTTCCCCCGGACCGCCAAGTCCATCACGCTCACCCCGCAGGTGAAGGCGGCGCTGGGCATCGGCGAGGAGATCGTCTCGCTCACCCCGTACGAGCTGATCAAGGTGGCCCTGCGGGCTCCGGTCGACCTGCTGTGGAACGGCGGGATCGGCACCTACGTCAAGGCCTCCACCGAGAGCAACGCCGAGGTCGGCGACAAGGCCAACGATCCGGTCCGGGTCGACGGCGCGGACCTGCGCTGCAAGGTGGTCGGCGAGGGCGGCAACCTGGGGTTCACCCAGCTCGGCCGGATCGAGTTCGCCAAGTCCGGCGGGCTGATCAACACCGACTTCATCGACAACTCCGCCGGGGTCGACACCTCCGACCACGAGGTGAACATCAAGATCCTGCTGGACCAGATCGTGCGCGACGGGCAGCTGACCGGGAGCCGGCGCGACGCCCTGCTGGACGAGATGACCGACGAGGTCGGCGCCATGGTGCTGCGGGACAACTACCGGCAGAACGTGGTGCTGGGCGGGGCCTGCGCCCAGGCCGGCGACATGATGCACGTCCACGCCCGCTACCTGCGCAAACTGGAGCGCGAGGGCAAGATCGACCGCAGGCTGGAGTACCTGCCGGACGAGAAGGCCATCGCCGAGCGGCGGCAGGCCGGCCAGGGCCTGTTCTCGCCGGAGTTCGCGGTGGTGCTGGCCTACTCCAAGCTCACCCTGGACCAGGAGATCCTCGCCT
The DNA here is from genome assembly GCF_039871655.1 of Actinocorallia sp. B10E7. Lineage (NCBI taxonomy): Bacteria > Bacillati > Actinomycetota > Actinomycetes > Streptosporangiales > Thermomonosporaceae > Actinocorallia > Actinocorallia sp. B10E7. Next base: position 215,025 of record NZ_JBDPLZ010000007.1, on the reverse strand, counting down.
CGGACCTGCCCGACGACCCGTACCTGACACAGTGGCTGGTCGAGTACTTCCCGACCCCCCTGCGCGACAGGTTCCGCGAGCAGATGATGCGGCACCCGCTCCGGCGGGAGATCATCGCCACCCAGGTGGTGAACGACGTCGTCAACAACTCCGGCACCACCTACATCTTCCGGCTGAACGAGGAGACGGGCGCGTCGCCGGCCGACCTGGCCCGCGCCTACCTGGTGGCCCGCGAGGTCTTCCAGATGCCGCGGTTCTGGGCGGAGGTGGAGTCCCTGGACGGGCTGGTCGAGCAGCAGGTCCAGATCAGGATGCTGCTGGAGGCGCGCAAGCTCACCGAGCGAGGGGCGCGCTGGATGCTGCACAACCGGCGGGCGCCGTTCGACATCGAGGAGTCGATCGACTTCTTCTCCAAGGGCGCGCTGAGCCTGGTCGAGTCCCTGCCGGAGCTGCTCAGCGGACGGGACCTGGAGGCCTTCGAGGACCGGCGCGACGCGTTCGTCAAGCGGGGCGTCCCGGTCGAGATCGCCGATCAGGCGGCGATGATGGTGCCGGCGTACTCCACGCTGGACATCGTGGAGATCGCCCACGAGGCCGACCGCCCGATCAAGGAGGTCACCGAGGTCTACTTCGAGCTGGCCCACCAGCTGCAGCTGTCGCGGCTGCGGGACCGGGTCACCGCGCTGCCCCGGGACGACCGCTGGCGTTCGATGGCGCGCGGCGCGCTCCGCGACGACCTGTACGCCGCCCACGCGGAGCTGACCTTGGACGTGCTGCGCAAGACCGGCACGGCCGAGCCGGACGTCCGGCTGCAGGAGTGGACGACGAGGAACGCGGCGGCGGTGCGGCGGTCCCGGCAGACGCTCTCGGAGATCTGGGAGAGCGAGAGCTACGACCTGGCCACCCTGTCGGTGGCGTTGCGCGCGATCCGCACCCTGGTGCGGGCCAGCACCCTCCCCGACTGAGAGACGGCCGGATCCCGGCCGCCCGCCCCCGTGAAGAGCCGTGGAGCCGGGTGACAGGGCCCGGGTGAGAGAACAGAAGTACGCCGGTACGGAGCCGCAGCGGTCGGGAAGCTGCTCCGTACCGGCGTGGCCTTCGCGCCCGCCGATGGGCGTGGAGGGGTCAGCCGCTCTGCGCGGCGACCGTCTTGCGGTTGACGCCGACCACCGCGACCTGGCCCTCGCGGGGCACCGCGGCGAGGTACTGGACCAGGGAGGTCGAGGTCAGGCTCTTGCGGGCGACCTGGCCGCTTGGCAGCAGGCCCGCGAGTTCGCCGGCGACCGGGATCTTCTTGCCCTTGTAGTTCTCCTGCTGCTTGAGGGCGTACCAGGCGACGGCGCCGCCGTCCTGGGTGCGCAGCGCGTAGGCGGACTGCTCGGCCGGGGTGAACGAGGCGGAGAAGGTCATGCCCGACTTGCGCAGGCCCTTGCTGACCTTCTGCAGCACGTCGTAGGTCTGGGTGGTCTGCTGACCCGCCGCGAGGTGCTCGGCGCCCGCGGCCTGGGGGCCCTGGGTGAGCAGGGAGGCGTGCGCCCCGGGCAGGTCGGCGGGGCTGACCTGAAGGCCGTCCCGCGCCACCTGCGCGTAGCCGTCCTTGTCGAGCTGGATGCCCTTGATGGGGCTGGCGTTGCGGCGCTGCGGGTCGGCGGCGAGCTTCCACGCGCCGCCCTCCTCGAGGAAGAGCATGGCGTGCCTGATCTCGACGCCCCGGACGCGGGAGGCGGTGTCGACCACGAACCAGCGCGGGCCCGAGGCGATGCGGGGCACATAGAAGACCGGTTCGCTGAAGCTCGACGCCTCGGGTTTCTTGCCGTTCGCCTTGTACATCCGGTACGTCGCGGTGTCCATCTCCAGCTGGGATCCGGTGGTGATGGCGGGGAGCTGTGCCGGGTCGAGCGCGGTGTCGGCTTTCCGGTCGGCGGACTCGTACGTCTCGAAGACGCCCTTCGCCTTGTCCAGGCTGAGGGCTGGAGGCGGTGCCGCCTCCGCGTCCTTGGCCGCGCCGCCGCAGGCGGCGCTGAGGGCGAGCGGGAGAAACGCGAGCGCTGTGTACGCAGTGCGCATGGATGGCCTCGTTGGGTAAGGGACTTTGCGACGCGCAAGAGCATCGCACAGTGAGCACTCTATTACCCAGCGTTCAGGAACTTTCGATGCGAGTCGCCGCCCCGTCTTCGGCGATCACGGCCACCTTTTCGCGCTCCTTGCCCTTGCCGTCGGATTCGTCGGATTCGCCGGAGTTATTGGCCTTGCTGGGCTTATTCGGCTTAGGGGGTATCACCGCGGCGAACCGGAGGCTGCGGAACACGTGCAGCTCCCGGCCGGTGGGCTGCTCGCCGACCAGATGGGCGACGTCCTCGGGGACGTCGAGGGGGCCCTCCTCCTTCTGGCCGAGGCCCACGTCATGGGTCAGCGAGTACAGGACCAGGCAGCCGCCGTCCTCGGTGCGCAGCGGGAAGACCGGCTGGGAGGTCGCGGTGAACGTGCTGGTGTACTCCAGGCCGGCCTTGGCCGCCTTCTTCGCGGCCTTCTCGTTCTCGGTGTAGTAGCCCGTCGTGTACGGGCCCTCCTTCAACACCCGCGCCGAGTAGCTCTTGGGTCCGTCCTCGGCCACGGCGGCCTGCGGCGGGGCCACCAGGGAGGGAGCGATCAGCACGCTCTGGTCCTCGGGGGACAGGGCGGTGGCATGGCCGTCGGGGCCGACCTTCACCTTGGGGAGCTTGACGCCCCGGCCCGGCACCGCGACCAGGCTGAGCCGGAACCTGCCCTCGGCGGAGGACTTGACGAAGGCCATCAGGGTGGTCCTCCGGTCGCGGCTCACCGAGGCGACGAACCACTGCGGGTAGCCCTCCGCCTTCGGCACCCACAGCGTCGGCTTCCCGTAGACGTGGCGGGCGGGCGGGACGCCCTTGGAGGCGGCCTCGCGGTACTCGGAGGCGGTCACGGCCCGCTGGGAGTCGGACGCCCACGCCAGGGCCAGCCGCTCGTCGCCCGAGGCGCGGGCGAGATCGTCGTTGGCCGCCCAGACGGAGAAGGCCCGTGCGGCGCTCTCCGGCGTCAGCGGCAGGTCCGCGCTGGTGGTGGCGATCGCCACCGGACGGGCGTCGCGGGTCCTCTTCTCGCCGGCGCTGCACCCGGCGCCCAGCAGGAGCAGGGGGACCAGCGGGAGCGCCGTGGCCACCGTCGCGGTCGTGCGCACTGGCGCCCCCGTTTCGCTGTGGTTTCTACTCATGCCGGCGCTTGATTGTGCCATCACCCATCCTGCTCGGGTGGCCATGCCCAGCCGATAAGCTGAGCGAGTGGCAGCCATCGACCCCATGGAACAGATCAAGGAACTGGGCGCGACCCTCACCGGCATCGAGGCGGTGATGGATCTCGACGTCATGCGCCGTGACATCGCCGAGCTCAGGGACCAGTCCGCTGATCCTGACCTGTGGAGCGACCAGGAGCACGCCCAGAGCGTCACCCGCAGGCTGTCGAGCCTGGAGAGCGAGCTCGGGAAGGTCGAGTCGCTGCGCGGCCGGCTGGAGGACCTCGAGGTCCTCTACGAGATGGCCGCCGAAGAGGACGACCCCGACACCCGCGCCGAGGCCGACGCCGAGCTGGAGACCCTGGCCGCGGACCTGCGCACCCTGGAGGTGCGCACGCTGATGTCGGGCGACTACGACGTCCGTGAGGCGCTGGTGTCGATCAACGCCCAGGCGGGCGGCGTCGACGCGGCGGCCTTCGCCCAGCAGCTGCAGCGCATGTACCTGCGCTGGGCCGAGCGGCACGGCTACCCCACGGAGATCTACGAGACGTCCTTCGCCGAGGAGGCGGGCATCAAGTCCACCACCTTCGCGGTCAAGGCCCCCTACGCCTACGGCACGCTGCGCGGCGAGCACGGCACCCACCGGATGGTCCGGATCTCCGCCTACGACAACCAGGGCCGCCGCCAGACGTCCTTCGCGGGCGTGGACGTGGTGCCGGTCGTCGAGCAGAGCGACCACGTCGACATCAACGAGGACGACCTGCGGATCGACGTGTACCGCTCGTCGGGCCCCGGCGGGCAGGGCGTCAACACCACCGACTCCGCCGTCCGCATCACCCACCTGCCCACCGGCATCGTGGTCTCCTGCCAGAACGAGCGCTCCCAGCTGCAGAACCGGGCCTCGGCCATGAACGTCCTGCAGGCCAAGCTGCTGGAGCGCAAGCGCCAGGAGGAGGCCGACGAGCTCAACAAGCTCCGCGGCGAGGGCACCAGCTCCTGGGGGACCCAGATCCGCAGCTACGTCGTCCACCCGTACCAGATGGTCAAGGACCTGCGCACCCTCCACGAGGAGGGCAACCCCGAGCGCGTCCTCGACGGCTGGATCGACGACTTCCTCGAGGCCGAGATCCGCTGGCTCCGCAAGAGCGAAGCCGAGCAGAACTAGGATATTTGTCTGGTTTGTCGGCTTATGTCGATTTATATGTGATGAAGCCCGTCGAAGGCGGGGTCGCGTTCACGCCAGATGCGGGGCCAGGAGACCGAAGGCCAGGATCAGGACCAGGGCCGCGACGATCGCGAGCTGCTGGGGCGTGAAGGGGCCGTGGGAGTGGTGCAGCCGGCTCCGCGCGGCCCGGCAGCTGGGACAACGCCCCTCCTCCACGGGACCCGCGCAATAGGCGCAGATCAGGTGATCGCAGCTCATGATGCGCCCCCTTGATCCGAGTGTCCGACCGATGTCCCGAAGAGGGACTATCCATGCCAGTGTCACCCCTAGACTGCTCCAGAGCCAACTCCGAGGGGGACACCGTGGCCCATCAGCCCCTAGACTGGCGCACCGTGATGCAGCCGTGATCAATTTCGACAACGTCACCAAGGTCTACCCGAACCAGAACCGACCTTCCCTCCAGCACTGCAACGTCTCCGTTGAAAAAGGCGAATTCGTCTTCCTGGTGGGTCCGTCGGGGTCGGGCAAGTCGACCTTCCTCCGCCTGATCCTCAAGGAGGAGCGGCCGACGCAGGGCCATGTCTACGTGGCCGGCAAAGACCTCAACAAGCTGACGAACTGGAAAGTTCCCCATCTGAGGCGCCGGATCGGCTGCGTCTTCCAGGACTTCCGCCTGCTGCCGAACAAGAACGTCTTCGAGAACGTGGCGTTCGCGCTCGAGGTCATCGGAAAGCCGCGCCGGTTCATCGCCAAGGTGGTGCCCGAGGTCATCGACCTCGTCGGCCTCGAGGGCAAGCAGGGCCGGATGCCGGACGAGCTGTCCGGCGGCGAGCAGCAGCGCGTCGCGATCGCCCGCGCGTTCGTCAACCGGCCCATGATCCTGCTGGCGGACGAGCCGACCGGGAACATCGACCCCGCCACCTCCATCGGCATCATGAAGGTGCTCGACCGGATCAACCGGACCGGCACCACGGTGGTCATGGCCACCCACGACGCCGCGATCGTCGACGCCTTCCGCAAGCGCGTCGTCGAGTTGGAGGACGGCCGGATCGTGCGCGACCAGTCGCGCGGCGTCTACGGCCAGGCCTACTAAGGAACCCCCGATGAGACTGCATTTCGTGTTCCAGGAGATCTGGATCGGCCTGCGTCGCAACCTCACGATGACGATCTCCCTCATCATCACGGTGGCGATCGCCATGGCGCTGTTCGGCACCGGCATGCTGCTCAAGAGGCAGGTCGACTCCTCCAAGGGCTACTGGTACGACAGGGTCAGCGTCTCGATCTACCTCTGCTCCAAGAGCAGCTCCAACACCGGCTGCGCCAACAAGGACGCCACGGAGCAGCAGCGCAAGGAGCTCGAGGCGACGCTGGACGCGCTGCCCGAGGTCGCCGGCGTCGAGTACGAGAGCAAAGCCGAGGCCTACGAGCGCTTCAAGACGCTCTTCGCCAACACTCCCGGCTTCCTCGCGGCCACCAAGGAAGGCGACATCCCGGACTCGCTGCGGGTGCGGCTGGAAGACCCCTCGAAGTTCACCTCCGTGATCAGCGCGGCGGAGGGCTCCCCGGGCGTCGACCAGATCGTCAACGAGCGCGAACTGCTGGAGAAGCTCTTCCGCATCCTGGACGGCCTCCAGTGGGCGGCGCTGTTCCTGGCGCTGATCCAGGTGTTCGCGGCGGTCCTGCTGGTCGGCAACACCGTCCGGCTGTCGGCGTTCAACAGGCGCCGGGAGACGGGCATCATGCGGCTGGTCGGCGCCTCGAACATGTACATCCAGCTGCCGTTCATCCTGGAGGGCGCGATCGCGGGCCTGGCCGGCGGCCTCATCGCCGCGGTCCTGCTGGTCGGCAGCAAGCTCCTGCTGATCGACCGGCTCCAGAGCTCGCTGCAGTTCGCGACGCAGCTGACCTGGACCCAGGTGACCGGCGTCATCATCTTCTCGATCGCCGTGGGCGTGCTGCTCTGCGCGGGTGCGTCGTTCCTGACCCTGCGGCGCTATCTGAAGATTTAAGCTGCTGGGGTGACCCCTTGGTCCCGTGGGAAACCGCACAGGTGGTATCGCGGGGCGGCCTTCACGGCCGCCCTGCTCGCGGCGTACGGTCTGGGCGCGGCGACGGCCGAGCCCGTGCCCTCCCTGATCCAGCCGGCCGCCCATGACGACGGGCTGCTGGAGGAGGCCACCGACCGGATCGCCACCTCGGCGGACCAGCCCGTCTCCCGCGACGAGCTCCGCGAGGCGGCGATCACCGGGATGCTGCGCAGCCTCGGCGACCCCTGGGCCCGGTACTACCCGCCCCAGGAGTACGACGACTTCACCGGCTGGCTCAACGGCGACCACAAGACCGTGCTGCCCGACCCGCAGAGCGGCGACGTGGTCGTCGACCGGGAGGAGAGGCTGACCGTCATCCGGGTGGCGGTGTTCACCCGGGGGGTCGGCTCCCAGGTGCGGGCCGGGGTGTCCGGCAGCCGGGCGGTGGTCCTCGACCTGCGCGGCAACCCCGGCGGGCTGCTGGACGAGGCGGTGGACACCGCCTCGGCGTTCCTGGACGCCGGGCCGGTGGTGACGTACGAGCGCCGGGGTGAGCCCGCCAAGGTGATCAGCGTCACTTCTCCCGGCGATCCCCGGATTCCGGTCGTCGTACTGGTGGACAAGGGAACGGCGAGCGCCGCCGAGATCGTCGCGGGTTCGCTGCGCGACCGGGACCGGGCGGTGATCGTAGGATCGACTACCTTCGGGAAGGGAACCGTGCAGGAACCGGTACGGCTCTCCGACGGCTCCGCGGTGGAGCTGACGGTCGGGCGGTACCTGACCCCGGCGGGCCATAATCTCGAAGGAGTCGGGATAGAGCCGGACATCACAGCCGGCTCGTCCGACGCCGAGCGGCGGGGACGGGCCGTGCTGGACGGGCTGACCGGATCATAGGCAGGGGAGAGAACAGACAGTGCCTCGCGAGAAGGGCCAGAAGTACATCGCCCAGAACAAGAAGGCGCGTCACGACTACCACATCGAGGACACCTGGGAAGCGGGCATGGTGCTGACCGGGACCGAGGTGAAGTCGCTGAGGCAGGGCCGGGCGTCTCTCGTCGACGGCTACGCCGCGGTGGACGCGCACGGCGAGGTCTACCTCTACAACGTGCACATCCCCGAGTACTCCCAGGGCACCTGGACCAACCACAGCGCCCGGCGCACGCGCAAACTCCTGCTCAACCGGCGCGAGATAGACAAGATTCTCAAAGAGGGCGGCGAGCCCGGATTGACGCTGATCCCGCTTTCCCTGTATTTCAAGGACGGCAAGGCCAAGGTCGAGATCGCTCTCGCCCGGGGCAAGAAGGCGTACGACAAGCGGCAGACCATTGCCAAGCGCGACGCGGACCGGGAGATGGCCCGGGCCCTGCGCGCACGGAACCGGGGTCGGTGAGGGTGAGCAGGACGCGCAGGATCGTCGCGGCTTCGACGGGCGGGGCGCTGCTGCTGGGCACGTTGTCCGCCTGCGCGCAGTCCTCCCCGTTCACGACGGTCAAGGACTTCCTCGTCGCCTGGCAGGTCGGCAACTACGAGGCGGCCTCCAAGCACACCACCGGGGACCGCAAGGCCGTCGCCAAGGCGCTGGCGGACGTCAGGACCCAGCTCGACGCCGCCTCGCTGCGGCTGCGGCTCAAAGCCGAGAGCACCCCCGGCGCGCCCGACGACAAGGGCCGCATCGCCAAGACCTCCGACAGCGAGGCCCAGGCCAGGTTCCAGATCCGCATCGACCTCGGCGAGAACGGCAGGCCGCTGGAGTACCAGGGGCAGATGACGCTCAGGCTCATCGACGGAGTCTGGAAGGTCGTCTGGAGCCCCTCGGTCATCCACCCCCAGCTGCGTGACGGAGAGCGGCTCGCGGTGGTCACCCAGTCGCCCGAGCGGCAGGTCATCCTGGACGCCAAGGGCAGGCAGCTGCTCAAGAAGGTCAAGACCGACGTGTTCGGGGTGGTGCCGCAGCGGCTCCAGAACCACGACACCGTGGTCAAACGCATCAGCGAGATCACCGACCAGGACCGCGACCGGCTCAAGGGCCGCATCCTGTCCGCCCCGCCGCGGACCTTCCTGCAGCTCGCCGAGTTCCCCCACAACAGCCCTGAGGCCCTCAAACTGCGCCAGGTCGCAGGCCTGGAGGTCAAGCCCGAGGACAAGCCCACCCAGCCGCGGCAGGCCGCCGAGCTGATCGGCCGGATCGGGCCCGCCACCACCGACGTCCTCAGCCTCGTCGGAGCGCCCTACCAGCCCGGCGACACCGTCGGCTCCTCAGGCCTGCAACTGCTCTTCCAGCGGCGGCTCGCCGGCCTCCCGTCCGTCAAGGTCGTGATCCTCGACGCCAACGGCAGCCAGCGCAAGGAGATCCGGGACTTCACCCAGGGCGAGGACGCCGCGGTCCAGAGCCAGAGCGGCCAGGAGACGGCCGAACCCGGCCCCGTGCGCACCACCCTCGAGCGGGACATCCAGTTCCGGGCCGAGAACGCCCTGAGCTCCCTCGACGCGCCCGCGTCCCTGGTGGCCGTGCGCAGCGACACCGGAGCGGTCCTGGCCGCGGCCAACCACCGGACCGACGGAGAGAACCGGGCCTTCGAAGGGCTCTATGCGCCCGGCACCACCTTCAGCCCCGTCCTGGCCGCCGCCCTGGTCTCCAGCAAGCACGAGAAGGCCACCAGCGAACAGGAATGCGTCGCCGAGACCACCGTCGGCGGCGTCGTCTTCACCACCGAGGCCCGGCCCAAGTCGAGCCTCGGCCTGGACGTCGCCAACGGCTGCCGCACCTCCCTGGCCCAGGCCGGCGCCGGACTCGACGGCGACGCCATCAACGCCGCCCTGCAGAAGTTCGGCCTGACCTCCTCCAGCCCGTGGAACCTGTCGAGCGTCAAGAACCAGCGGGCCCAGGGCCTGGCCACCACCACCGCCACCGAACGCGCCCAGCTCGCCGTCGGAGAAGGCGACGTCAAGGTCAGCCCCCTGACCATGGCCCTGATCGCGTCCGCCATCCAGAACGGAACCTGGAAGGGGCCCCTCCTCATCCAGGATCCGCAGCCCACCGTTTCCGAAACACCCCAGTACATCGACCCGGCCAGCCTCACCGAACTTCAGAAGATCATGGGGATGGGCGTCAGGAACGGCACGGCCAAGACCGCCGCGTCCGGCCGGAAGAAGTTCCGCGAAGGCCTCGCCACCACCGTCACCGACGCCCAGGGCGAGACCGTCTCCTGGTTCGTCGGCTACTACCAGAGCGCCGGCATCGCACTCGGCGTCGCGATCGCCGTCGAAGGCGAGGCGGACGCGGCGAAGATCGCCTCCGACTTCGTCAACGCCTCGCCCAAGCCCCGGACGCAACCCCAGGGCGGAGAGGCCCCCACCACCGTCCAGCAGCCCTGACCGGCCGCCCCCGCGACGGCGGGAGACCGGAATAACGTTGGCAACCCCCACGTTCACCAGATAGAGTTCAACCGTTGACAACAGAACATGGGGGTGACTGGTTTCGACTGCGGTAGTCGTGCCAGGAGAAGCGGGCCGAGGGGTGCGATTGCGACCTCGTTAATCCTGCGATCGCAAACCAACAAGTGCCAACTCTAAGCGCACTGAGTTCGCCCTCGCCGCCTGAGCGAGTAGCGACTCTGTCGGCCTAGGAGAGTCTCCGACCTAGGACCCGGCATCGTTAGGGGACTCAACCTTCCGACCCGGTCGCGGGGCCGGAAGGGAAACCAAACAGCGACTGAGCCTGTCAGTGACATGCCTGCGAGAGCACTGGGGCCGAGAAAACGACTAGCAAGGCTGCGCCCGGAGAAGACCTGACCCACTGCTGTAGGACCAGGGTTCGATTCCCTGCACCTCCACTCGACGACGACCCACCGTGGTCGCGCCCCTTCGGGGCGCTTCCCGGTGGGTCGTTTTCGTCATTCCCCTCGGGGGGGGCGACCCCCCGGGCCCCCCGGTGTGGGGGCTGCGCCCCCACGCCCCCCTCCGGGGGTGCTCTGGGGTGGGGGATCTGTGGAAAGTGGTTTGTCCGGTGGTCCGGGGGTCCGGGGGTCCGGTGGTCCGGGGGTGCTCTGGGCTGGGGTGGTCGGGGTGGCTGGGGAAGTGATCTGTGGTTCTTGCCACGGGGGTAGGGCTAAGTTGTTATCGACTCGCGGCGTCCTGAAACTTGGTCTTCGCGTAGCCTGTGCCGCATGTCCGATCAGGGGGAACTTTCGGCACGTCCGGAATACGGAGTCGAAGGTGGAGCCGTGCAGCAGGAGAACGAAGGTGCCGGGAACGGGACGCCCGTAGAGGGGCGTACCGGGCCGCAGGCCGTTTTCGCCGAGCCTACGCAGTCGGGGGCGCATCCCGTGGTCCAGGAACCCGAGGACCCCGCCGAGCCTTCGATCGGCACGCCGGTGGCGGGCGCCTTCGACCGGGGGACGGAAGAACGGGATAACGGCCAGGAGGGAACCCCCGGATCGGTGGCGCCCGTGCCGCCTGCGCCCGTTCCGGCCGCGCCCTCCGGGGGATCCCGGGGAGAGGACGCGGACTTCGGCGGGCTCGACGACGGGCCCGGGGTCGCGCGGTACGCGGGAGTCGACCTTTCCGGGCCGGCGGAGCCGCCCAAGGCCGGGATCCCCAGCAGCGGGAACTGGCAGATGCCCGAATGGATGCGGGAGGAGACCGAGGCCAACCGCGCCGCGAGCGCGGAGACGGGCGGCGGATTCGACGAGCAGGAGATGCGGAAGGACCGGTCGCGGACCTTCCTGTTCGCCGGGCTCGGCGCGCTCGCCGTCGTCGGGGTCGTCGCGCTCGGGATCTTCGTGGTCAAGGGCAACGGGGACAGCGGTGAGGCCGAGGTGAAGGCCCGGCCGGGCATCACCACGCCGAGCACCGGGCAGACCGGGCAGGCCGAACCGCCCCCGCGCAAGAAACTGATGACCTTCAAGGGCGGCGGCTCCCCGGTCACCGGAGTGCTCGCCGACCCCAACTCCGGGCTGAGCGTGCCGCAGCTCGGCGGAGGCTGGGTCGAACCGACCAAGAAGAACAAGCTCGCCCAGTCGGGCTGGTCCGGCCAGCAGATCCTGGTGACCGAGAAGAAGGGCACCCAGCTGTGGTACGGGACCGTGCTCACCTCCCCGCTGGGGCCGGTGGAGCGGCGGATCTGGGCCAAGGGCGGCGACCTGGAGCAGAACGCCGCGGCGGTCGCCTCCAGCCTCGAGGACCGGCTGTACGGGTTCCCGCACAAGACCAGCGAGCTGGCCTCCCAGCCGCTGAAGGCCGGCGGCCGTGACGGCTGGCTGGTCGCCCGCTACCTCAAGTACGACCGGGCCCCCGTCCGGTCGACCGCCGAGGTCGTGGTCACCGTGCTGGTCGACACCGGGAAGCAGTACCCGTCCGTGCTGTTCGTCTCCATGCCGAACACCCACAAAACCCTCTGGCCGGACATCAACACGGTGATCTCCCAGCTCAAGGCGGGTTGAGTTACCGGCCGGTTAGGGTAACCGAATGCCGTTCTAGTACTCTCTCCTCATCCCCGAAAGGTGAGGAGCTGAGCAATGGCCATCGGCCTGACCGAAGAACATGAGGCTCTGGCCGCGTCCGTACGCGGTCTGGCCGAACGGCACATCGCCATCGAGACGGTGCGGGCGGGCGAGTCCCGGCCCGCGTTCTGGGGCGCGCTGGCGGCCCAGGGGCTCCTCGGCCTGCATCTGCCCGAGGAGCACGGCGGCCAGGGGTTCACCCTGGTCGAGCTGGCCGTCGCCACGGAGGAGCTGGGGCGGGCCATGGCGCCCGGCCCGTTCGTCCCGACCGTGCTCGCCTCCGCGCTGCTGGCGGGTTCCTCGGCCGCCGAGAAGCACCTGCCCGCGCTGGCCGACGGCTCCAGGACGGCGGCCGTGGCGTTGAGCGCCGAGCTGACCCGTGACGGGCAGAACGTGAGCGGCACCGCCGAGTTCGTCCTGGGCGGAGAGGGCGCCGACCTCTTCCTGCTGCCCGTCGGCGACGAATGGGTGCTGATCGAGGCCGCCGACGTGACGGTGACGCCGCAGGACAGCCTGGACGTCACCCGGGGTGTGGCCTCGGTGACCGTGGACGGCGTCGCCGCCGAGGCCCTGACGGGCGTCGGGGACGTGCGCGCGCTCTCGTCCGTCATCCTGGGCGCCGAGGCGTGCGGCGTGGCCGGACGGGCGCTGGACGAGGCGGTCGCCTACGCCAAGCTGCGGGAGCAGTTCGGCCGGCCCATCGGCCAGTTCCAGGGCGTCAAGCACAAGCTCTCCCGCATGCTCGTCTCTCTGGAGCGTGCCAGGGCCGTGGTGTGGGACGCCGCCCGCTCCCTCGACCCCTACGCCGTCGAGTCCGCCGCGTGGCTGGCCGCGGACGCCGCCGTCAAGTGCACCGCCGACAACATCCAGGTCCACGGCGGCATCGGCTACACCTACGAGCACGACGCGCACCTGTTCTACCGGCGCGCCCTGACGCTGCGCGCCCTGGTCGCCAAGGACGGCGCGCGGCTGGCCGCCCTGGTGCTCGACGAGGGCGTGCGGCCCGAGGCCGTGGTGGAGCTGCCCGCCGACGCCGAGCCGCTGCGCGAGAGCGTCCGCGCCCGCGTGGCCGAGCTGGCGGCGATGGACGTCACCGCCCAGCGCGCCGCGATGGCGGAGGAGGGCTGGGTCACCCCGCACCTGCCCAAGCCCTGGGGCAAGGACGCCGGGCCGCTGGAGCAGATCGTCATCGCCCAGGAGCTCAAGGCCGCCAAGGTCCGCCCCGTCCCGCTGATGATCGGCGCGTGGGTGGTGCCGTCGCTCGTCCAGTACGGCACGGACGAGCAGCGGGAGCGCTTCCTGCCGGCGACGCTGCGCGGCGAGCTGATGTGGTGCCAGCTGTTCAGCGAGCCCGGCGCCGGCTCGGACCTGGCCGGGCTGAAGACCCGGGCGGTCAAGGTCGAGGGCGGCTGGGAGATCACCGGCCAGAAGATCTGGACGTCTTTGGGCCAGTACGCCCAGTGGGGCATCTGCCTGGCCCGCACCGACCCGGACGCCCCCAAGCACGAGGGCATCACCTACTTCCTCGTGGACATGAAGAGCGCCGGGGTGGACGTCCGCCCGCTCAAGGAGCTGACCGGCGACGAGATCTTCAACGAGGTGTTCCTGGACTCGGTGTTCGTCCCGGACGACCTCGTCGTCGGCCCGATCGGCGCCGGCTGGCAGGTCGCCCGCAACACCCTGGCCAACGAGCGCGTCGGCCTGACCTCGTCGTTCCAGCTCGGCGGCGACATGGCCAAGCTCATCAGCATGATCGGCGAACTGGGCGTCGGCGGCGACCCCAAGGTGCGCGAGGGCCTGGCCGAGATGGCGGTGGACGAGCACTCGTACCTGATGCTGGGGCTGCGGGCCACGCTGAAGCAGCTGTCGGGCACCGACCCGGGCGTCACCGCGACGGTCCGCAAGCTGGTCTCGATGGAGCACGGCCAGCTCGTCACCGAGTTCGGCTTCGAGCTGCTGGGCACCCGCGGCGTGCTCACCGGCGGCAGGAAGAGCGAGCTGCCCCTGCGCTGGACGCGCTACCTGCTGGCCTCCCGGGCGATGACCATCGGCGGCGGCACCACCGAGATCAACCTCAACGTGATCGGTGAGCGCATCCTGGGCCTGCCGAAGGACGCCTGAGCCGACCGGCGCGGGCCTCGCGGCCCGGAACACCAGACGGCCCCCCTCGGAAGTCCGAGGGGGGCCGTTCGGCGTTCAGGGGGACGCGGTCACTTCATCTCGGCGTAGATGACGCCGACGCCGAGGGCGTTGACGACGGTCGCTCCGTTCAAGGCGGCGAAGAAGGTGTGGTCCTTGGCATCGGCGTGGAGTTCCGCCTTCATGCCCAGCAGAGCCGCCTCCTTGGGGAGGAGCTCCATGACGTCCGGGGGGAGCTTATCGAGGATGTTCTCACCGGCGGAAAGGTCGACCACGTACTTGTAGAGCTTCGTCTTGGGGTCGCGGGACTTCTTGACGCCCGGAACGTTCTTGATGTTGCGCGTCAGGGTCCGCGGGTCCGCCTCGTACTTCAGCTGGTCGATCTCCTCGGGGGTCAGCGGCTCCTTGTCGACCGTGCCGTCGGGGTGCCGGGTGGCCTTGACGCGGTTCTTGATGACCACCTTGGTGACGCCGGTCGGCTTCCACTTCTGGCCCTTGAGGACGTACTCGGTGGTGGTGGCGGTCATGGTGAAGCGCGGCTTCATCGTGAACAGGGCCTCCTCCTGGGTGCTGGTGGCGCCGGAGGAGTCGATGCGGGCAATGCCGACATATCGCTTGAAGGAGGTCAGTTCAGCGGGGAGGGGCTTGTTCGCGGGCGGCTGGGAGCTCGGCGGTGCGGCGGGGTCGGCGCCGCTGGGGATCGGCGGCAGCGCGATCGGCTGCTGGGTCTGGGTCGGCATGGGGGCCGGCTTGGGCGCGCCGGGGTAGTTCTCCGTGACCGGGGTGACGGAGGACTCCGACGGTCGTCCCGCGTCGAATCCGCCGCCCACCTTGACCAGGGCCAGCGCGGCGGTCGGGATGAGGGCCACGGCGATGATCGTGGTCAGTGCGATCGCCTGATCGGTACGACGGTTCACGGGGGGTGTCCTCCTGAATGGGTCAGGAAAGATTCAATACCAAATGACCCATGGGTAACAACGTACGACGCAGCACGGTGCCCGAGATCAACCCGCTCCGAGGGGGTGCCGGAACAGTACTGAATTGATGTACCTCGTCCCTGGAAACAGTACCCGGCTGGGAAATGACCGGGTGAGCTGAGCGGCATGCGACCGCTGATGCGATGCCAGATCGAAATCTTCCAGTGGCCGCCATCGGCCGTCCGCGAGGACCCGCCCCCGGTACCCCCAGCCGGAGAGGAGGCCCACGACCGGATCCAGCGGCTGATGCCGGGTCTCCAGCTCCAGCAGGAGCACCGGCAGATCCCGCCGGATCGTGTGTTCCGCCCCGCGCAGCGCCGGCAGCTCGTGGCCCTCGATGTCGAGCTTGACGAACCGCACGTCCTCCAACCCCAGCCCGTCGATCGTGATCCGGGGCACGGAGGCGGAGGTTCCCCCGGTCGCCTCCGACGGCTCTCTCAGCGAGGAGATGCCGACGAGGGCTCCCGCGGCCGGGGACCACAGGGTCGCCCGCCCCTCCCGGTCGGAGGCGGCGGCGGCCACGACCCGGGCCCCGGGGAAGGTGCGCTCCAGCAGCCCGGCCAGCCCCGGATCGGCCTCGACCGTCACCACCCGGTCGGCCCGGCGCAGCAGCCGCTCCGTCCAGGGGCCGAACCAGCCCCCGACGTCCACGGCGGTGCCGCCGCGGGGCACGAACTCCGCCAGCCGTCCCAGCTCCGGCTCCAGCCGGGGGTACACCCGCCGGATCAGGGAGCCGAGGAGGGGCTTGGGCAGCGTTTCGGCGACCGCCCGGGACAGACGTTGGCTCATGGGGCGAACGTACCGTGCGCCTCGCGCGGCCCGTCCGCGGATGCGGACGGCGTCAGCAGCAGCGCCGCCGCCGCCACGAGCAGGCAGGCGGGGATCCATTCGGTGAGCAGCGGATAGACGGCGGGAAGGCCGGGGAGGTAGAGGAACCCGGCGGCGACGGTGGAGCAGGCGGCCAGAGCCGTCAGCACCGGCGGGGAGGCGGAGGGAAGCCTGCGGGCCAGCGGGACGGCGACGAGGCCCGCGAGCAGGCCCACCCAGCCCGCCGCCCAGAGGCCGAAGACCGGGACGGCCCAGAGGAGCAGGGCTCCGCGAGGCCGGGACTCCCGCGGCGCGGGACCGGTTCCCGGGCGGAGGGCCAGCGCCGCGATGCCGAGCACCAGCAGCAGCCCGGCCGCCAGGGACCAGCGGTAGACCCGGTCCGGCTCGTAGACCAGCCGCACCGGGCCCGAGGCGTCGGCGGGAAGCTCCCAGGCCTGCTTCCAGCCGTCCAGCTTCACCGCGGTGAGGGGCTTCCCGCCGAGGAAGGCCTTCCAGCCCTCGTTGAAGTTCTCCGCGACGACCAGATACGACGCCCGGTCGGTGCGGACGGAGACCTCCCGCTCGGCGGCCTCCCAACGGCGGAGGACCGCGCCCCCTCCGGCGGGGGCCGCGGCGGTTCCGGCGGTCTGCGCGGCGCCCGGCAGCAGCGCGGCGGTGGCGACGAGGAAACCGGAGCCGTGCAGGCTCAGCGTCTGGCGGCCGGAGTCCAAGGAGACCGGAGCGCAGGACTCGTAGCGGACGGGCCGCCCGGCCAGTAGGTCCTCCCGGGAGGCGTCGACGAGCCGGGTTTCGACCGCGGTGGAACCGAGCCGGAAGACGGGACCGGAACCGCACCGCCGGGGAACCGTGCCCGAGGAGTCCAACGCGGGCACCTCGGGGATCTCCAGCTCCGCGACCTGCACGGCCTGGGAGCCGGTGAACTCCACGGAGAGGGTCCGCGTCCGCATCGGGGCGAAACCGAGCACGCCCTTCTTGTCGATGACCCCCTCGCGGACCTGGCCGCGGTCCCCGGTCAGGGTGACCCGGATCGGCCCCCGCTTGGCGGGGAAGCGGAAGACCAGCCGGGAGAGCGTGTGCGGGGCGTCCAACTCGCGGGTGAGGACGGGGCTCTCCGCGTCCAGGGAGCTGATCCAGACGGTGGACCTGTCGCCGTCGAAGGCGGACCGGGCCATGACCGCCGGATGCTCCACCATGACGGAGGAGGACGACGCCGTCTCCGCTCCGGTGAGGGAGGAGACGCGTTCGAGGTCGGTGAGGATCGCGGTCCCCGCCAGCCGCACCGCGCCGCCCGGGGAGGAGAAGGTGCGCTCGAAAGCGCGGCCCTCCTCCGGATCGCTCCCCAGGTAGGGCGAGCACACCCAGGAGCGGGAGCCGCGCATGCAGGCGGGGGAGTAGCCGTCGAGCCCGGTGAAGACCTGCGAGGCGGCGCTCCAGGGGACCGCGAGGGAGCGGCGCGGCTCGATCCCGGGGATCTCCAGCTCCTCGATCGCCACCCGGTTGCCCAGGGTGTCCTTCGCGGAGGTCCGGGTGATCTCGAGGCGGAGCCAGGAGGTGGCGCCTTCGGGGACGCGGAGCCGCTGGGGCTCGGCGGTGGCGCGGACGGGCTGGACGAGCCGGCCGGCGGCGGTCTCCACCGCGACCTGCCGCACCACGGGGCCGAGCAGCCTCCCCCGGGCGAAGGAGACCGTGATCTCCCGGGGCCGCCGCGCCTCGGTGAACTCGACCTTCAGCCACTCGCCGACCGGAGGACGCCAGCCCGAGGAGGTCCACCGGGTGCCGGGGTCGCCGTCGAGCGCGGCGAAGGGATGGCTGGAGAGGGAGTCGGGGGAGGAGACCGCGGTGATCTGGGCGGAGCTGGAGGAGGCTGTCACCGCCTTGATCCCCGACAGCTCCGCGACCGTCCGGTAGCCCTCCCAGCCCGGTTCGGTGAAGTCCTTGGTCACGGCGCTCCCCGAGTACGGCTCGTCGGCCGTCAGCGTGGGGGAGGAGCCGCCGCGCAGGTCCGAGAAGGCGACCTCCCGCTTGCGCAGGGTGTCGGTGGCGACGTCGGGCTCGCCCTCGTTGAACAGTACGGGGCGGCTGTCGTCCAGCAGCCCCTGGTCGGCCAGCGCGATCAGCGCCTCGGGACCGCCGCCGACGCGCAGAGGCTCCCCGACGGCGACCGTGGCCACGGGGACGGCGCTGGAGACCCGGTAGATCTCCACGGGCGGATACTCCTGGTCCACGGAGCCGATGGCGTCGCTGTACTCCATGCCGACGGGCTCGCCGAACTCGGCGGCCTTCTCCAGCTCCGGCATGGCCGCGAGCGCGTCGTGCAGCCGGGCGGGCCAGGCGCCGTCCAGCACCCCGCGGTCGACGTCGTTGCGGATCAGCACGTACTCCACGCCCATGCGGGACAGCAGGGTCGCCAGCCCGGACGAGCCCTGGCCGGTCGCGAACCTCCGGTCGATCGCCTCCATCAGCCGGGCCATGCCCACCGAGCCGCCCGGCGTCACCATCCGGCCGGTCCAGCGGTCCTCCAGCAGCGACTGGAGGGGGTCGTCCATCATCTGCCCGTACAGGTACTGGCCGAACGGCTGTCCTGGCAGCGCCAGCACCGCGCCGTCCCGTTCGGTGAGCCGTCCGTTCAGCCAGTCCGCGGCGTCCAGCAGATAGCGGGGGACGCCGCGGGGGGCGCCCGGGGAGCCCAGACCCGGGCTGAGGGCCGGTGTCACGGACAGGGCCACCAGCACCGCGGCCGCCACCCGGGCCGCGCCCCGGCGGTGCAGGGCCTCGCGTACGCCGCGGGTGCTCTCGGCCCACCGGCGGGGGAGGAACCGGGCTCCTCGGAGGCGGGGCAGGGCGCGACGGGAGCCGGCGGGCAGCAGTGCCAGGCCGAGTGCCAGGGGGAGGCGGATCAGCGCGTCGAACTTGTGCAGGTTGCGGAAGGACGCCAGCGGGCCGTCGAGCAGCTCCCGGAAGTGATCGGCCAGAAAGGCGCCCGGATGGCCGGTGACGATGATCGCCAGCCCCAGCAGCAGGGAGGAGGCCAGGAACGGCCGATGGAGGGAGCGGCGAAGGCCCAGCAGCCCCAGTCCGGCGACCAGCAGGGTCACCGCGGTCAGCCAGGAGGAGGTGGCCAGGGTGTTCCCGGCCGGCCACCAGGGGCTGAAGCCGGTGGGCAGATGGGCGGTCCACTGGGAGAGGCCGCGCAGCGCGTTGGTCAGCGAGGTGACCGACGTGGTGGTGGCCGCGGTCTCGGTGTAGGGGAGGAAGTCGAAGATGTAGCGGCCCATCAGATAGGTGGGGGCCAGCCACCAGAAGCACGCCGCGGCGGTCAGCGGAAGCCACCGGAGCAGCAGTTCGCGGCGGTGCCACAGCAGGTACAGCAGGGGCACGACGAGGACCGCCAGCACGGCCGTGGCGTTGATGCCGCCGCAGGCCGCGACCGCCAGCGCCGACAGGGCCGCGGCCCGGCGCGGGGAGCGCACCGTGACCAGCGGCAGCAGGATCCAGGGCAGCATCGCGGTGGGCCAGAACTCCGAGGAGTTGGTGCCCAGCAGCACCTGGGCGCGGGGGGCCAGCGCGTAGGCGAACCCCGCGAGCAGCCGGGTGGAGCCAGAGCCCAGGCGCAGCGCCTCGGCGAGCCGGACCACGCCGAGGAAGGCCGTGCACAGCACCACCCCCAGCCACAGCCGCTGCACGATCCAGGGCGGGAGGTGCAGCAGGTCGCCGAGCAGGTAGAACGGGCCCATCGGGAAGAAGTAGCCGTAGGCCTGGTTCTGTACCTGGCCCAGTGATCCGGACGGGTCCCACATGTGGGCGGCGCGGGCGAGGAACCCCGAGGGGTTCAGCGCCATGTCCAGCTTGGTGTCGGGCAGGACGCGTCCGGGCCGGACGGCGAAGGCCAGAGTCTGCAGCACCAGCAGGGAGACGGCGAGCCGGACCCTGTCCTGCGGGGGTCGGGCGGAGCCGGGACTGCACGAAGCAGAGGGCTCAGAAGGCATCTAGCTCGTCCTGGATGAGGCGGTGCATGCGCTCGCCGCTGGCCTCCCAGGTGAAGCCGCCCGCCCAGGCGGTGCAGGCGGCCCGGATCTGGGGGCCGCGGTCGGCGAGTTCTTTCAGGGCCCGGCGGACGGTGTCGGCCAGGTCTTCTCCGGGCGGGGCCAGCCAGCCGGTCTCCCCGTCCCGGATGGCGTCTCGCAGCCCGTTCACGTCGTAGGCCACGGTGGGCACGCCCAGGGCGGCGGCCTCGATCCCCGACAGGCCCCAGCCCTCGTAGCGGGAGGCCGAGATGTGCAGGTCGGCTCCGGCCAGCAGCCGGTTCTTGGCGTCCTCGGGGAGGAAGCCGTGCAGGGTGACATGGCGTTCCAGGCGCAGTTCGCGGATCTGGGCGGCCAGCGCGTCGTGCTGTTCGCCCCTGCCGACGATGTGCAGGCGCACGTCCGGCAGGTCCTGCCGCAGCCGGTCGGTCATGGAGACCAGCAGGTCGAGGCGCTTGTGGGCGACGAGCCGTCCCACGCAGACGATGGACGGGTCGCCGTCGGAGACCGTCTCGGCGGGGGCGCCGGGCGGGGGGGCTCCGTTGGGCACGATGTAGAGGGGTCCGCGCCAGCCGAGCTGGTCGCGCAGGGCCTGGGCGGTGGAGGGGGAGACCGCCACGGTCTGCCGGTCGCGGTACAGGCGGCGGGCGACCGGGCCTTCCAGGAACCGGCCGAATGCGGCCATGAGCGGGCCGAAGTAGACGAAGAACTGCTCGGAGTGCACATGGTGCACCAGCAGGATGATCTTGGTGCGTCGGGAGAGGGCCAGCGGGGAGAAGAACGGGATGCCGTTCATGCAGTCGATCGCCACGTCGAAGGAGTTCCGGTGGCGCAGCAGCCAGGACAGCACCAGCGGATAACGGGAGTAGACCCCGCCCATGCGGACGATCTCGATGCCCGAACGCCACTCCCGCCGGGCCTGCCCGGCCTCCCTGCTGGTGACGAAGGTGACCTGCGCTCCCCGGCGGCTCAGCTGCTCGCTGATCTGCCAGGCGTACAGCTCCGCGCCCCCCGCCGTGCGCTGCCAGGGGTCGCGCCAGTTGACCATCGCGACCCGCAGGGGCTTCCCGCCCTCGTCTCGCAGGGGTACGACCTCCCCTACCGTCCCCGTTGACTGTGCCACATCGCCGCGCGGTCAGCGCGTCCCGTAGTCGTAGAGGGGTTTGACGCTGGGGGCGGGCTTGGAGGTGGAGGCGTTGACGATGGCCGCGGACGACGCGGTGGCGAGCAGCACTCCAGTGATGATCGCGAACAGGATGCGCATCGTCGGCCTTTCTCAGCGGTGCACCATCGGGGAAGGACCCAGAGTAGAGCTATTTCTACCAAATTAACCAGAGTGCCCCAGGCGATAGACGATCAAAGTGGGGCCTTCTATGACACGTTCGGCACCGTGCAGCCGCGAGGTCCAGGCCTGTTCTGAGTGATCCCGACTGATCACCACATAGCGAAAACCTGACGCGGCCAGCTTCGGGGCCAGCTCGCCCCCGGCGCGCAGCAGCGCGTCGGTGTCCGCCGCCCAGGGGTCCTCCTGCGCGAGGGAACGGCCGCCGACCCGGAGGCCGTCGTCCCACACCACCCGGCGGGCCGCCAGCCGGGGCCAGGGGTCGAGCACGGCCCGCCCCCCGTTCCACTCCGGCCGCCGGTAGGCGCCCCACGGCAGCGACAGCAGATCGCCCCCCACCGGATCGGCGTTGATCAGGCGCTGCGCGGCCCGCCACTCCGCGGGGTAGTCCACCGCCTGCAGCCGAGCGGAGATCCCCCAGGCCAGGGTGGGCAGCAGCAGCACGGGCACGGCGGCGACCCAGGTCAAGCCCCAGCCGTCGCGGCGCCGTCGCAGCTCCTCGCGCGGCCGGGACGGGGAAGGGTCTTCCCGGGGAGCGGGACGGGCCGCCAGCAGGGAGAGGCCGAGGGCGACGGCCAGGGCCAGCGGGGCGAGATAGAGCTGTCCGTCGCGCAGCGCCCCGAAGCCGGGCCAGAACTCGACCAGGGAGCGCAGCAGCGCCCGGCCGGGGGCGGTGGCGCCCAGGCAGGCCAGGGCCAGCCCCGCCGTGCCGGAGTAGAGGGCGGCGCGGGCCGCGGGCGAGCGGTGCAGGGCCAGGGCGGCCAGCGCCGCCAGGCACAGGAGCAGGCGCAGGAAGGCGGGCAGCGGGGCCGTATAGCCGGGGGGAACGGTCTCGGCGTTCCAGATGCCGCCCAGGGAGAGCAGACTGCCCAGGGTGCCGAAGGGGGTGTCGGCACGGGCGGCGAAGAGGTCCACGCCGCCGGGGTCGGTGCGCGTGTCCGAGGCGTTGAGCAGGGCGGGGACCAGCCAGGGGAGGGCCATCGCAGGGAAGACCAGCAGGACGCGCAGGGCGCCCCGTCCCCGGACGGCGGCCAGCCCGCCGGCCAGGACGAGGGCGGTGACGTTCATGGCGGCGAAGCCGCCGACGGCCGCGGGCAGCAGGGAGGCGGCCAGCACGGAGGCGCGGCGCCGCCGCAGCACGGCGTCGAGCACCCAGGGCAGCCCGGCGTAGCCGAGCAGCAGGGCCCAGTGCCCCAGCAGCAGGCGTTCGGCGAGGTAGGGGTTCCACAGGTAGACGACGACGGCCGCGAGCTTGGCGGGCAGGCCTCCGGGGACCAGCCGGCCCACGCCCCAGGCGGCCAGCACGAAGACCGACAGCAGGATGAGCTGCTGGGAGTGCGGCAGGAAGGAGAGGGCCGCGGCGAACGCGTCGCTGGGCACCTGGCGGGGGAAGCCCCCGGTGCGGCCGAACATGGCCGCGGTCGCCGGAGGGTCGGGGACGAACACCATGTCGTAGCTCAGCACGAAGCCCGGGCGCAGGGCCGGGCCCAGGATCAGCAGGCCGAGGCCGAGCCCGGTGAGCGGGGGAAGGAGCCGGCGCGCCGTCAGGACGACTCTCCGTGTCTGGGGTCGGTGTGCGTGGGCCCGAGACTACGGCCTGGTATCAGGTTCTCGGACAAAAGATCCTAGAAACCGTGCTCCGGTATGGTTACGCGCTAGTACGGGCAGAGGCCGTAAATCCGGCCTGGAACTGGTGTTCTCCGGAGGTACGGAAATCATGAAGCGCGGCGGCTTCCTGCTCGTGATGCTGGGGGCGTTCTTCCTCACGATGGCGCCCCTCACCCGCTTCTACATCGCCGACCGGGTGATCGCCGCCCCGCTGGACTTCGGTGAGAACCTCACCCTGGCCGCCGAGGAGGCGTCCTACTACGACGTCATCCGCAACAAGGTGCGCTCCGGAGTGGAGCTGAAGGCGAGCCTGAACCTCGGCGGGGACATCAAGTCCAGCGACGACGACCTGATGGTCGCGAACGGCATCCTGGAGCTGTACTCGGGGAAGTCGCTGATCTCCCTCAACGAGTTCCGGATGGCGTTCGACCGCCGCACGGGCCTGCTGAAGAACGCCAAGGGCTCGGGCGTCGACCGGAACACCGAGATCACTCAGACCGGATACTGGATGATGCTGCCGATCGGCAACGTCCAGAAGGAGACCTACCAGCTCTTCGACCTCATCACCGGCCGGACGTGGCCCGCGCGCTTCACCGGCGTCGAGGAGGTCGCCGGGATCAGCGCCTACCGGTTCGAGCAGCACGTCGAGCCCACCCTGGTCGCCCACTCCAAGAACAAGGTGGCCCCGAGCGTGGTGGGACTGCCCGACAAGGCCAAGCCGGGGAAGATCGACCGGTACTACGAGTCCACCAACACCCTGTGGGTCGACCCGCGCACCGGGATGCCGATCAAGCTGCGGCAGAACGTGAACTCCACCCTGCGCACGGCCGACGGCCACGAGGGGGTCTTCGTGGAGGCCGATCTGGTGCTGGACGACAAGGGCGTCCAGGCGCTGGCGAAGGCGTCGGCGGGGTACGCCGACACCATCTCCATGCTCCGCACCACTCTGCCGGGCGTCTCGCTGGCCGTGGGCCTGGTGCTGCTGGCCGTCGGCGGGGTGCTCAGCCTGCTGGCCGGCGGGCGCCGCCGCCGGGGCCCGAAGCACGGCCGCGAAGTAGAACAGGTTCCGGCTGGTTCCAACCCTTACCTGGCCGGGAACGCGCAATCAAAGTAGAACCTGTTGCAGTTTCGCACCCTCGCGGCTTACAGTGCGGGGGTGCGGACACGTGTAACCGAGATGTTCGGTATCGAGTACCCGATCTTCGCTTTCAGTCACTGCCGCGACGTCGTCGTGGCGGTGAGCCGCGCAGGCGGCATGGGCGTCCTGGGTGCGCTGTACTTCACGCCGGAAGAGCTCGAGCTCGAGCTCAAGTGGATCGACGAGCACATCGGCGGCAAGCCGTACGGTGTGGACGTCGTGATGCCGGCCAAGTACGAGGGCGCGGACCTGGGCGACGCCGAGGAACTCCTGGGCAAGCTCCAGGCGATGATCCCCCAGCAGCACAAGGACTTCCTTGAGAACCTGCTGGCCGAGCACGGCGTCGAGCCGTCCACCGAGAGCGCCGACAGGGTGCTGCTCGGCTGGACGGACCAGACGGCCAGGCCGCAGGTGGAGGTGGCGCTGAAGCACCCGATCGCGCTGCTGGCCAACGCGCTCGGCCCGCCGCCCGCGGACGTGGTCGAGCTGGCGCACCAGCACGGTGTGAAGGTCGCGGGCCTGGCCTCCAGCGCCCACCACGCCCTCAAGCAGGAGGCCGTGGGCGTCGACATCATCGTCGCGCAGGGCACCGAGGCCGGCGGCCACACCGGTGAGGTCTCCACGATGGTCCTCATCCCGGACGTGGTCGACGCGGTCGGCGAGGACACCATCGTCCTGGCCGCCGGCGGCATCGGCCGGGGCCGCCAGGTCGCCGCGGGCATGGCACTGGGCGCAGAGGGCGCCTGGACGGGCAGCATCTGGCTGACCGTCGAGGAGGCCGACACCCCCGAGAACGCCGTGCCCAAGCTGCTGGCCGCCACCAGCCGCGACACGGTGCGCTCCCGCGCCTGGACGGGCAAGCCCGCCCGCTTCCTCAAGACCGCGTGGACGGACGCCTGGGAGGCCGAGAACTCCCCCGGCTACCTGCCGATGCCCATGCAGTTCATGCTGATCTCCGACGCCCTCAAGCGCATCGGCCGCTCGGGCGACGGCGAGCTGGTGACCTTCCCGGTCGGCCAGATCGTCGGCTCCATGAACCAGGTCAAGCCGGCCGCCCAGGTCGTCTACGACCTCATGGAGGAGTACATCGAGGCCATCGAACGCCTCAACAAGATCACTAACGAGGACTGAGGCCGCCTTCAGTTCCTGACCGGACGCCCTCGACCCCCGCGGTCGGGGGCGTCCGGTCTGTTCGGGGAAGAGCGGGAGCGCGTTCGTGTCGGCGCACGGGCGGGCCGCCGTCGAAAGAGATGGTTTCAGGAGATTTCCATTCCTTTTCTTTCGGACCGGATCCGATCCTGCATGAATAGGGAAGCCCGTCCTGATTTCAATGGGTATTGATCTATGAACAGGCCCGGCGATATGCTCCCGAAAGCTGAAAGCCGTATGGCATTCGGATTCCTTTCGAAAGGAAATGACTCGTGAAAGTCAGGGCTTCTTTTCTGTCGGCCGCCCTCGGGATCGCCGCCGTTTCCGCGGTCCTGACGGCCTCCCCGGCCCAGGCCTGGGCCTGCAACAACGGGACCGCCGTCACCAACAACTCGTCGTACGCGGGGCAGTTCACGTACAAGTACCAGAACTACAACCTGAGGTCGGGGCCCTCCACCTCCTGCAGCACGGTGGACACCGTGCCGGCTGGGACCCAGGTCTACGGCTGGTGCGGACTGCAGATCAACGGAGTCTGGTGGGGCTATATCCGCATCGCGGGAACCCAGACCAAGGGATGGACCTCGCAGGCCAACCTGACCTATCAGGCTGAAGGGCAGTGGGGTTTCTGCCCCTGAGGCGAGGTTTTTTGCTCGACGGGCCGGGTGCCTGAATCTTTTTCGGCCCGGGCGGTTGCTTTTCGTTCCTGAATATTCCGCTACCTCGGATAATGCATCGGATGGCGGTGTTTCCTTCACCGCCATCCGATGAGAAGGATTCCGCAGAAGGTTCCCGCCGGTCCTGTGCCGGCGGGAACCGGTACCCTGGGCCCGCTCGGCGGCCGGACAGGGGTTCCAGGGCCGGAGCGGCGCTGCGGAGGTGGAGATGGCGGCTCTGTTCGCCCGGCGGGAGCGGCCGGACGGGCCCGGCCACCTGGCCGCTCTGGACGGGTTGCGGGCGGCGGCGATCCTGCTCGTGGTCTGCACGCACGTGGGGGCGGCCACCGGGGCCAACTGGTGGGGGGGAATCCCTTGGCGGATGATCGGCAACGGCACCGTGGGGGTGCCGATCTTCTTCGTGCTGTCGGGGTTCCTGCTGTACCGGCCGTTCGCGCGGGCCGCGTTGGGGGACACGGACCTTCCGGCGGTGCGGGGGTATCTGCGACGGCGGGCGCTGCGCGTCCTTCCCGCGTACTGGCTCATGCTGCCGTTCGGGCTGCTGGTGGCGGAGAACGCGAGGGCCGGGCAGCCGTTCACCTGGCTGCAGCTGGTCACCCTCACCCATATCTACGATCCCGACCGGTGGTGGGAGGGGGAGAGCCTCTCCTCGATCTGGAGCCTGGCGGTCGAGGCCTTCTTCTACCTGCTGCTGCCGCTTCTGGCGTGGGCGATGCACCGGTGGGGCCGGGGATCGGCGCGGCGGCTGCTGGCCATGGCGCTCGGGCTGGCCGCGGTCTCGCTGGCCCAGGCGATGATCGTGCGGTACGCGTTCGATCTGAAGGTCGTCTTCTACCTCGAGCCGCTGCCGCCCCGGACCCTCGGCTACTTCGGGCTGGGGATGGCGCTGGCCGTCATGGCCGAACGGCCGGGGCGGTGGGCCGCGCGGATCGGGGCCGCGCCGGGCGTCGGGTGGGTGATCGCGCTGTGCCTGCTGGCGCTGGTCGCCACTCCGCTGGGCACGCCCCTGTCAGGCCCGCAGAGCGCGCACCAGTATCTGGTCGCGGGTCTGCTCTTCCCCGCCATCGCGGTGGCGGCGGTCGCGCCCGCGGCCTTGGCCCCGGGACATCCGTTCACCCGGGCGGTGCTGGGCAACCGGGTGGCGGCGGGATTCGGCCGGATCTCCTACGGGGTGTTCCTGTGGCACACCCCGATCCTGATGGCCTGGTACCGGTGGACCGGCCGGCCCATGTTCCTCGGAGACTTCTGGCTGGTC
The DNA here is from genome assembly GCF_039871655.1 of Actinocorallia sp. B10E7. Lineage (NCBI taxonomy): Bacteria > Bacillati > Actinomycetota > Actinomycetes > Streptosporangiales > Thermomonosporaceae > Actinocorallia > Actinocorallia sp. B10E7. The sequence continues at coordinate 187,950 of NZ_JBDPLZ010000007.1, read as the reverse complement.
CTCGGCGTGGTCCTGCCGCTCTCCCTGCTCGTCGCCGTGCTCAGCCACGACCTGGTGGAGCAGCCCCTGCAGCGGTTCGCCCGCCGTGCCCCCCGCCTGCGGGCGACGGCGGACGGCGGAGAAGGCGGCGCCCGCAGGGTCTCCGTCCCGCCGGGCGGGACGGAGACCCGCGAGGGCGTCGGCGCGTGATGAGGTCCGGTCAGACGCACCTGGGCTTGAAGGCCGGGTCGGCGGGGCCGTTGCGGGTGAGGGCGTGGTCGACCCACTGGACGGTGAGGTCGGTGGTCACGATCAGGGCGTGCTCGGAGAAGTGGCTCGGGCAGGCGTCCTGGAGGACGACGTTGGTGAGCTGGTGGGCGGGGCCGCTCAGCTTCTGGCCCTGCCAGGGGACGACGGCCTCGTCGTACTTGGTGATGATGGTGGTGTAGTCGACGCCGGGTTCGACCTCACGGCCCTCGTTGAGCTTGGTGAGCAGGGCCGAGCCGGGGGTCTGGTCGATGCAGGCGTTGCAGATCTGGAAGCCGATCTCGGGGAACCAGGTGCCGTGCCAGGTGCCGTGGTTGGACGGGGCGATGCCGACCATGTCGTTCACCTTGGCGGCGCCGCCGAGGAAGCGGAGGTAGTAGCGGGGCATCATGCCGCCCTGGCTGTGGCCGACGAGGTCGACCTCGTCGGTGCCGGTCGCGGCGAGCACGCCGTCGACGAACGTGGCGAGCTGCGGGGCGGACTGCTCGATGTGCGCCATGCCGGGGAACGGGTTGCCGGGCAGGTGCCCGTACTCCAGGGCGAACACGCAGTACCCGCGTGAGGCGAGCGCCTCGGACAGGTAGATCCAGTTGGCCCACCCGATCCCCATGGTGCCGTGCACCAGCACGAGCGGGCGCGGGCGCTGCGGGGTGAGTTCGCAGTCCCAGTCGTTGGCGCCGCGCACGCCCGGAGCCTGCAGTTCCTTGGCGGCGGCGATCAGTTCGGCCTCGGACGGGGTCGCGTGGGCGGTTCCGGCGAACGCCGTTCCCGCGATGGCGGCTCCCGCGAGGAGCGAGAGGAGAACGCGGATGGCAACACGCAAGGGGGTCTCCCGGGATCCGTCGCACCGCTTTTGACGATGCGTCCAATTGGCCCCGTGAGTGTAGGTCGGCAATCACTTACTTGCCTAGATCGGACTGGAGCATCCCGCCTTCCGGACATGACGAAGCCCCGCCCCTCGGGTGAGGGGCGGGGCTTCGGTGGAAGGCCGGCGTTACTGGCGGATGACGAGGGTGATCAGGGCCGCGATGGCGGCCAGGGCGATGGCGGAGAAGCCCCATCCGATGCCGCTGGGCTCCCACTTGCGGCCGTGGTCGAGGCTGTAGCGGCCGGGGCCGGTGAAGGCCAGGGCCGCGGCGGCGAAGGCGAAGAGCATGGGTTTCTCGGTGCTCATGTAGAAGCCCTTCTCCCAGTCCACGATGACGGCGTTGATCATGACGCCCATCACCATGGCCGCGCCCAGGGGGGTGAAGAGGCCCAGGGCCAGCAGCAGGCCGCCGACGAACTCGCTGAGGCCGGCGACGACCGCGAAGACCTCTCCCGGCTGGTAGCCCAGCTGGTCGAAGTACATCCCGGTGCCCTTGATGCCGAACCCGCCGAACCATCCGAACAGCTTCTGCGCCCCGTGCGAGGCGATCGCCAGCCCGAAGAACAGCCGCAGCACCAGCAAACCGAAGTCCATGGCCACTCAGCGTAATCACCGCCGCTCCACCCCCCGGCAAAGCCGGACGGCCGGGGGTCGGGGGAGGTGCACCGAAAGCGAAAGTCCGGTCAAAGCGAGGAACGAGCGGATCAACGCCAGGCGACGCGGGCCAGCAGGTTGCTCACGACCATGCCCACGACCGCGTACACGACGGCGGCCAGGCCCCAGTTCTGGTAGATGGCGTTCTCCGGGTCGTCCGGCGTGAACACGTCGCGGAACGGGGTCGCCAGCCACTCGCCGCAGTCCAGGATGAAGCCGACCAGTTCGTTCCCGCGGTTGGCGTCCGCCCACACCAGCAGGATCCCGATGACGAGGATCCCCACCACGACCCCCGTGAGCACCTTGACCACCGTGCCGACCGGATTGCCGCGCATCATCGTTCGGTTCCTCCATGTCGTGTTCATGGGAAACCCGTGCCCGATAACGCCGCGCTTTCAGCCCCGCACCAACTTTTGTCCACATCCGGACATTTCGACAGTGGAAGTTTCGCGACCGTCTGTGCTTAGGGAGCGGAGGGGCGCCGGCCCGCGGCCGGCGCCCCCGGGAGGCCGAGCCGCTATTTGCCCTGGAAGTTCGCGGGGCGCTTCTCGCGGAAGGCGAGGGCGCCCTCCTTGGCGTCCTCGGAGGCCATGACCTCCCAGCCGATGGTGTCGGAGACCTTCAGGGCCTCCTCCTCGGGCAGGTGGAAGGTCTCGCGGTGGGTGCGCAGGATGGCCTGGACGGACAGCGGGGCGCAGGCGGCGATCTGGTCGGCCAGTTCGCGGGCGGCCTTCAGCGCCTCCCCGTCCGGGACGATCTTGTTGATGAGGCCCATGGCCAGGGCCTCCTGCGGGCTCACCGAACGGGCGGTGAGGAGGATGTCCATGGCGGCGGCGTAGCCGATCTGGCGGGGCAGGCGCAGGACGCTGCCGCCCATGGGGAACAGGCCGCGCTTGGCCTCGAAGAGGCCGAGGGTGGCCGATTCGGCGACCACCCGCAGGTCGGTGCCCATCAGCAGTTCGGTGCCGCCCGCCACCGCGTAGCCCTCGATGGCGCAGATGATGGGCTTGGTCGGGACGCTCTCGCGCAGCAGGCCCTTCCAGTGGTAGTTCTCGATCTCCGAGGCGCGCTGCCGCACACGCTCGTCGTCGGAGGGCCTGCTCATCGCCTTCAGGTCCGCGCCGGAGCAGAAGTCGCCGCCCGCGCCCGTCAGGATGCCCACGCGCACCGACGGCTCCGAGCTGATGTACGCGAAGGCCTCCGCCATGCCGACGAGCATGTCCGTGCTCAAAGCGTTCTTGGCTTCCGGGCGATTCATCGTCACGATGACCACATGGCCGTCCTGTTCGACGGTGCAGTGCGACGTGCTGATCGGCAGAACTTCCGGCATCAGGGGCCTCCACGGGGGTCTGAATGAGAACGGATTCTAGTTAGCAGATCGCCTGCCCAACAAGAGTAAAACCAACCCTTGCCGACTCAAACTAGAACGTGATCTACTGCAGTTCTGGACTCGAGTCTCACTCACATCCACCCCCGAGTGCAAGGGAGATGCTCATGGGCACCCTGGGCTTCTGGCGTCTCGCGGAGCAGGATCCGACCTGGATCGCGGCCGTCGACCCCGACGGCACGGAGTACACCGCAGGAGAGCTGCTGAGCCGGTCGAACCGGCTGGTCCACGCGCTGCGCGGGCTGGGCCTGGAGAAGAACGACGGCATCTGCGGGCTGGTGCCCAACGGCGTCGACGGGCTGGTGCTCTACCTCGCCGCGCTGCAGGCCGGCTGGTACTACACGCCGATCAACTGGCACCTGACCGGACCCGAGATCGGCTACATCGTGGCCGACTCCGAGGCCAAGGCCTTCTTCGTGCACGAAAGGCACGCCGAGGCGGGCGCCAAGGGCGCCGACGAGGCGGGCCTGGAGGCGTCCCGGCGCTTCTCCTTCGGCGCCGTCGAAGGCTTCACCCCGGTCGAGGAACTGCTCGACGGACACCCCGACACCAAACCCGAAGACCGCAGCAACGGCGCGACGATGCACTACACGTCCGGGACGACCGGGCGGCCCAAGGGCGTGCGCCGCGCCCTCTACGGCATCGACCCCGACGACAGCGCCGAGTTCATGACGTTCCTGCTCAGCCTGTTCGGGATCCCGCCGGGCGTCGCGGTCACGGGCGAGCCCCAGGCGCACCTGATCACCTCGCCGAACTACCACACGGCCGTGACGCAGTTCGGCGGCACCGCCCTGCAGATGGGCCACACGCTCGTCTACATGGACAAGTGGGACGCCGAGGACACCCTCAAGCTGATCGAGAAGTACAAGGTCACCAACACCCACATGGTGCCCACGCACTTCAAGCGGCTGCTGTCCCTGCCGGAGGAGACCCGCGAGAAGTACGACGTCTCCTCCATGAAGTGGGCGATCCACGCCGCCGCGCCCTGCCCCGTCCCGCTCAAGTACCAGATGCTCGAGTGGTGGGGCCCGTGCATCTGGGAGTACTACGCGGCCACCGAGGGCGGCGGCACCATCGCCTCGCCGGAGGACTGGCTGGCCCACCCGGGCACCGTCGGCAACGCCTGGCCGATCTCCGAAGTGATCGTCGTGGACGACGACGGGAACGAGCTCCCCGCGGGCACCCCCGGCACGATCTACATGAAGATGGCCGGCGCGGACTTCGAGTACAAGGGCGACAAGGAGAAGACCGCCAAGTCACGCCTGCGCGACTTCTTCACGCTCGGGGACGTCGGCTACCTCACCGAGGACGGCTTCCTGTTCCTGTCCGACCGCAAGTCCGACATGATCATCTCCGGCGGCGCCAACATCTACCCCGCCGAGATCGAGAACGAGATCATCCTGCACCCGAAGGTCGCGGACGTCGCGGTGTTCGGCATCCCCAACGACGAGTGGGGCGAGGAGATCAAGGCCGTGATCCAGCCCGCCGAGGGCGTCGAGCCGGACGAGGCCCTCACCGAGGAGCTCTTCGAGTTCCTCAAGCCCCGCCTGGCCAGGATGAAGTGGCCGCGGACCATCGACTACACCGAGGCGCTGCCCCGCGAGCCCAACGGCAAGCTCCTCAAGCGCAAGCTCCGCGACCCGTACTGGGCCGACCGCACGACCGCGATCTGACGCTGGAGAAAGACCTTGCCCACCAATCATGTCCTGGAGTTCCCGGGCGGTTACACCCGCTCGGTCGGCCCGGTCATCGGCCGGTTCCTCTCCGAACTGCGCGACGGCCGCCTCGTCGGCGTCAAGACCCGGGAGGGGCGGGTGCTCTTCCCGCCCGTCGAGTACGACCCGGCCAACGGCCACGAGGTGACCGGCGAGTTCGTCGAGGTCGGCCCGTCCGGCACCGTCGAGTCCTTCGCCTGGGTGCCCGAGCCGCTGCCGACCCACCCGCTGGACCGCCCCTTCGCCTGGGCGCTGATCCGCCCGGACGGGGCGGACACCGCGATCCTGCACGCCCTGGACGTCGGGGAGTACGAGCGCGGCGCCAAGGTGCCCAAGCGGCTCAAGGCCGGCCTGCGGGTCCGCCCGGAGTACCGCGACGAGCGCAAGGGCGATATCTCTGACATCAAGGCGTTCCGCCCCGAGGTCAGCATGACCAACGCCCCGACCCGGGTGGAGTACTCCCTCCAGCCCGGCAAGGCGCTGGACCGCTTCTTCGAGGGCGTCGCCGAAGGAAGGCTCCTCGGCCACCGCTGCGACGTCTGCGGCAAGGTCATCGTCCCGATGGCCGGCCTGTGCGCCAAGGACGGAGTGCCCACGACCGAGGAGGTCGAGGTCGCCGACACCGGCACCGTCACCACCTTCGCGGTCAACAACCTGCCCGACCCGCGCGCCCCCGAGGTGCCGTTCGTCTCCGCCTACATCCTGCTGGACGGCGCGGACATCACGATGCTCGCCCTGGTCGCCGGAATCCCCGCCGACCAGGTCCGGATGGGCATGCGGGTCAAGGCCGCCTGGAAGCCCCGCGAGGAGTGGGGACCCACCCTGGCCAACATCCGCTGGTTCGAGCCCAGCGGCGAGCCCGACGTCCCCTTCGAGACGATCGAGGAGTACCTGTGAAAGACATCGCGATCGTCGCCTTCACCCAGTCCCGGCACACCGCCGAGGACCAGGGGCTGAACGAGACGGAGCTGCTGCTGCCGCTGATCAACGAGATCAAGGAGCAGACGGGCGTCAGCCGGTTCGACTTCACCTGCTCGGGCTCGTGCGACTACCTGCTCGGCTCGCCGTTCTCGTTCGTCTCCGCGCTGGACGCCGTCGGGGCCTGGCCGCCGATCTCCGAGAGCCACGTCGAGATGGACGGCGCGTGGGCGCTGTACGAGGCGTGGGTGAAGATGCAGTACAGCGACGAGGTGCAGACCGCGCTGGTCTACGGGTTCGGCAAGCCGTCGCAGACGAACGTGCGCCAGGTCCTCGGCCTCCAGCTCGACCCGTACTACCTGGCTCCGCTCGGCGTCGACCAGGTGTCGATGGCGGCCCTGCAGGCGCAGTCCTACCTGGCCCGCTCCGGCGCCAAGGAGGGCGACCTCACCGCGATCGCCGCCCGCTCCCGCGCCGACGGCCGGAACAACCCCTTCGCCCTGCACCTGGACGACCCGGCGGACGACGCCCCCTACGACGTCGCCCCGCTGAAGGTCCACGACGTCGCCCCGCAGGCGGACGGCGCCGCCGTCGTCGTCCTGGCCACCGGCGACAAGGTCAGGGAGATCAGCGAGCGGACCGGGCTGAAGCCCGCCTGGATCCGCGGCATCGACCACCGCGCCGACTCCCACTCCCCGGGATCACGGGACCTGTCGGTCTCGCCGTCCGCCCGGATCGCCGGCGAGAAGGCCGGCGCGGCGGGCGTCGAGGTCGCCGAACTGCACACGCAGTTCAGCCACGAGGAGCTGATCCTGCGCGAGGCGCTGGACCTCGGCGAGAACGTGCGGATCAACCCGTCCGGCGGGCCCCTGTCGGCCAACCCGGTGATGGCCGCCGGCCTGATCCGCATCGGTGAGGCCGCCGCCCTCATCCACCGCGGCGAGGCCCGGCGGACCCTGGGTCACGCCACCAGCGGCCCCTGTCTGCAGCAGAACCTCGTCGCCGTCCTGGAGGCCTGATCATGGGCAACCCCTGTGCAGTCATCGGGGTCGGCCAGACCCACTACACCACCAAGCGGCTCGACGTCTCGATCGCCGGCCTGCTGCGCGAGGCGGCCGTCCGCGCGCTGGAGGACGCCCAGCTGACCTGGGACGACATCGACGCCGTCGTCATCGGCAAGGCCCCCGACATGTTCGAGGGCGTCCCCATGCCCGAGGCCTACCTCGCGGACGCCCTGGGCGCGACCGGCAAGCCGATGATGCGGGTGCACACCGCCGGCTCGGTCGGCGGCTCGACCGCCATCGTCGCGGCCAGCATGGTCCAGTCGGGGGTGCACCAGCGGGTGCTGACCGTCGCCTGGGAGAAGCAGTCGGAGTCCAACGCCACCTGGGCGCTGACCGTGGACAAGCCGCACAACAACTCCCTCGTGGTCGGCGCGGGCGGCTACTTCGCCCCCCACATCCGCGCCTACATGCGCCGCTCCGGCGCTCCCGACCACATCGGGATGCTGGTCGCGGTCAAGGACAGGGAGAACGCGCTCAAGAACCCGTACGCGCACCTGAAGATCCCCGGCATCTCCCGCGAGATCGTGGAGATGACGCCGATGCTCTGGGAGCCGATCCGCTACCTGGAGACCTGCCCGTCCTCGGACGGTGCCGTCGCGATGATCCTCGCGAGCGAGGACGCGGCGAAGAAGGCACCGAACAGGCCGGCCTGGATCCACGGGACGGCGATGCGCTCGGAGCCGATCTTCTTCGCCGGGCGCGACACCGTGAGCCCGCAGGGCGGCAAGGACTGCGCCGAGGACGTCTACCGGCAGGCCGGGATCACCGACCCGCGCCGGGAGCTCGACGTCGCCGAGGTGTACGTCCCGTTCTCCTGGTACGAGCCGATGTGGCTGGAGAACCTGGGCTTCTGCGGCGAGGGCGAGGGCTGGAAGCTCACCGAGTCCGGCGCCACCGCGATGGACGGCGACATCCCGTGGAATCCGTCCGGCGGAGTCCTGTCGTCCAACCCGATCGGCGCGTCGGGAATGATCCGCTTCGCCGAGGCGGCCCTGCAGGTCAGAGGGCTGGCGGGCGAGCACCAGATCGAGGGCGCGCGGCGCGCGCTCGGCCACGCCTACGGGGGAGGCGCTCAGTTCTTCGCGATGTGGATCGTAGGGAGCGAGAAGCCTTGACAGTCTTCAACCACGCCGACCTCTTCGAGGGGATCGCCGACGCCATACCCGACCGGCTCGCCCTGGTCTGCGGGGACGAGCACCTCACCTACGCCGAGCTGGACCGGCGGGCCAACCGGCTCGCCCACGCCCTGCTGGCCGAGGGCGTCCGGCCCGGCCAGCACGTGGGGATGCAGCTGTACAACGGCATCGAGTACGCGACCGCGCTCCTGGCCACCTTCAAGATCCGCGCGGTGCCGATCAACGTGAACTACCGGTACGTCGAGGCCGAGCTGGACTACCTCTACGGCAACTCCGACATCGTGGCCCTGTTCTACGACACGGAGTTCGGCGACCGGGTCGCCGCCGTCGCCCCGCGGTTCCCCGCGCTGCGGCTGCTGATCGGCGTCGGCGGGCCGACGCCGGTGCCGGGCGCGCACGAGTACGAGGCCTTCGTCTCCGGACGGCCCGACACCCGCGGGTTCGGCCCGCGCGGTGAGGACGACCACTACATCATCTACACCGGCGGCACCACCGGCATGCCCAAGGGAGTGGTGTGGGGGGTGAAGGACATGCTCTTCGCCTTCGCCAACCCGACCTACCCGCCGCCGGAGACCCCGCAGGGCTGGATCGACCACGCCGCCTCCAGCGGACTTCTGACAATGATGTCGGTGGCGCCGCTCATGCACGGCGCGGCCCAGATGAACACGTGGATCGCCTGGTGGATGGGCGCGACCATGGTGTACGTCCGCAAGTTCGACGCCGACACCGTCTGGCGGACGGTCGGGCGCGAGAAGGTGAACTCGCTCACGGTCACGGGCGACGCGATGGCCATCCCGCTGGCCGACGCGCTGGAGAAGGGCTCCTACGACCTGTCGAGCATGTACGCGTTCGTCTCGACGGGGGCGATCCTCACCGGCGCCGTCCGGGACAGGATCGCCGCGCTGCTGCCGAACGTCATGATCCTCGACCGATTCGGCTCCACCGAGTCCGGATCCACCGCCCAGGCCATGCCCGGCTCGTCCCCGGAGAAGGGGCTGCGCTTCTCCTCGGACGTCCCGGACGTCGCGGTGCTGGACGAGTCCCTGCGGCCGGTCGAGCCGGGGTCGGGGGTGCTCGGCCAGCTGGCCCGCACCGGTTTCATCGCCCGGGGCTACTACAACGATCCGGAGAAGACCGCGAAGACCTTCCCGGTGGTGGACGGCAGGCATTGGCTGCTCACCGGCGACATGGCCACCGTCGAGGAGGACGGGACGATCGCGGTGTTCGGCCGGGGCTCCCAGGCGATCAACACCGGCGGGGAGAAGGTCTACCCCGAGGAGATCGAGGCGGTGCTGAAGGGCCATCCCGCGGTCTTCGACGCGGTGGTCACCGGCATCCCCGACGAGCGGTTCGGCTCCCGGGTCGCGGCCGTGGTCCAGCTGCGGGAGGAGGGCGCCACCTCCGAGGAGCTGGACGCCCACTGCCGCAAGGAGCTGTCGGGCTACAAGGTGCCGCGCACCTACGCCTTCGTCCCGGAGATGCGCCGTTCCCCCGCGGGGAAGGCCGACTACAGGTGGGCCAGAGAGGTCGCGGAACAGGCCTGACCAAACGATTGACGGACCCGGCAGGAGTCCCTGCTCCCTGAGGCGGCTAGTCTCAGAGCCAACGGGAGCAGGGAAAGAAGTCGTTTTTGTCTAGCGAAGCGAAATCAAAGCAGGAACTCCGGGAGAGAGTGCGCCGCCACGCCGTCTGGGCTGTGACGTTGCACAACGCGGGCGCGGCCAAGGCGGGTCTCAACGCCTCGGACGCCCAGGCGCTCAACCTGTTGGAGGTGCACGGGACGATGACGCCCGGCCGGCTGGCGGAGGCGATGAGCCTCACCACCGGCGGGTCCATCACCGCCCTGATCGACAGGCTGGAGAAGGCGGGCCTGGTCCGCCGGGTCCGGGACGCCGCGGACCGGCGCCGGGTGCTGGTGGAACTGGTGGAGGACCGGACCAGGGAACTGCTCGAGCAGTTCACCTCGGTCGACGAGGCGGCCTGGAAGCGGCTGTCGGGCTACACCGAGGAGGAGCGGCAGGTGCTGATCCGGTTCTTCGACGACGTTCACGAGAACGTCCCGGAGATCCTGGCGGATCTGCGCTCCCTTCCCTGAACCGAGGTCCGCTTGCCCGGTCAGCGGGACTCGGGTTGCCTCCGGCGCGTTTCCGCGCATTAATTCTACCGATCGTTTGGTCGGTTTTCGGGAGGTAGCGTGCTCAAGGAACGCAGGCTCGCCATCGAGGGGTGGTTCACCACCGACCCGGTGGCGCTGATCGGAACGCGCTGCGGGGAGTGCGGCACGCCGTACTTCCCGCGCAACGCGCTGGCCTGCCGGAACCCCGGCTGCACCGGCCCCAAGGACGGCTCGGAGCTCGCCGAGTACGCCTTCTCCACCCGCGGGCGGATCTGGTCCTACGCCGACTCCCGGTACAAGCCGCCGGCCCCCTACATCTCGCCCGAACCGTTCCGGCCGTACGTGCTGGCGGCGGTCGAGCTGGACGTCGAGAAGATCGTGATCCTCGGCCAGGTGGTGCCCGGCCTGACGGTGGACGACCTGGCCGTCGGGCAGGAGGTCGAACTCACCCTCGGGACGCTCTACACCGACGACGAGGCCGAGTACGTGGTGTGGATGTGGAGGCCCGTCTCATGAGCGGCAGGGAGATCGCGATCCTCGGCGCGGGCATGCACCCGTGGGGCAAGTGGGGACGCAGCTTCATCGAGTACGGGCTGGCCGCCGCGCGGGCCGCGCTCGCCGACGCCGGCCTGTCCTGGCAGGACGTGCAGTACGTGGCGGGCGCCGACACCATCCGCAACGGCTACCCCGGCTTCATCGCGGGGGCGACCTTCGCCCAGGCGCTCGGCTGGTCCGGCGCGCAGGTCTCGTCCTGCTACGCCGCCTGCGCGTCCGGCGCGCAGGCGATCGCCAACGCCCGCGCCCAGATCCTCTCCGGACTGTGCGACGTCGCGCTGGTCGTGGGCGCCGACGCCGCGCCCAAGGGCTTCTTCGCGCCGGTCGGCGGGGACCGCCCCGACGACCCGGACTGGCTGCGGTTCCGCCTGCTCGGCGCGACCAACCCCATGTACTTCGCGCTGGCCGCCCGCCGCCGCATGGCCCTGCACGGCTCGACGTCCGAGGACTTCGCCCAGGTCAAGGTGAAGAACTCCCGGCACGGGCTGAACAACCCCAACGCCCGCTACCGCAAGGAGGTCGCGGTCGGGGAGGTGCTGGAGTCCGCGGTGGTGGCCGACCCGCTGCGGCTGCTGGACATCTGCGCCACCAGCGACGGCGGCGCCGCGCTCGTCCTGACCTCCATGGAGTTCGCGCGCTCGCGCGGCCTGGAGCCGGTCCGCATCTCCGGCCTGTCCACGGTCACCCCGACCTTCCCCAAGACGGTCCTGGACCTGCCGGACTTCGCCACGGACTCGGCGATGACCGTCGAGGCGCCCGAGCGGCCCTTCCGCGCCGCGCTGGCCCACAAGGCCTACGAGGAGGCGGGCGTCGGCCCCGAGGACGTCTCCGCGGCCGAGGTCTACGACCTGTCCACCGCGCTGGAGCTCGACTGGATGGAGGACCTCGCCCTGTGCGAGCCCGGCCAGGCCGAGTCCCTGCTGCGGGCGGGGGAGACCTCGATCGGCGGCCGGATCCCGGTCAACCCCTCCGGCGGTCTGGCCAGCTTCGGCGAGGCCATCCCCGCCCAGGCCATCGCTCAGCTGTGCGAGCTCACCTGGCAGCTGCGCGGCCAGGCCGAAGGCCGTCAGGTGGAGGGCGCCCGGGTCGGCATCGCCGTCAACCAGGGACTCTTCGGACACGGCAGCGCCACGATCGTGACCCGCTGAGCCCGGCGGTACCTCGCACCGGCCCGTCCCCGTTTCGGGGGCGGGCCGGCGGCGTTCCGGGCGGTTCCTCCAAAGGGGCGGTCAGCCCCTGAGGAACTCGCGGGTGCGGGAGTCCAGGTCCAGGCCGGCCGTGGTGCGGCGGAGGGTGGACAGGAGCAGGTCGTGCACCTCGCGGTGCGCGGCCAGGCGGGTGACGTCGAGTTCCAGGTCGCGGCCCGCGCCGTCCTCCAGGAAGAGGGTGGGGCGGCGGGAGGCGGTGTTCAGCCGGACGTGGCGCAGCCCGCCGGTCTTCACCCAGGAGGCGCCGTAGCGGAACCAGTCGGCGCCCGCCGCGATCGACGGGGTGCGGGCCCACACGAACAGGGCGAACAGCGCGGACAGCACGACGGGGACGGTCCACAGCAGCGGTTCGGCAGCCCAGGAGAGCCCGCCGTCGGCGAGGCTGAACAGGGCCGCGGACAGCAGCAGCGACCCGAGGAAGGCGGCGAGGAATCCGCGCGGGTCGCGGGAGGTCCACGCCAGGGGCGAGGTCTGGCCCGGCGGTGGTTGGGGCCTGCGTGCCATGGCGCGACTCCGTTCCGTCACTGCGGCCCTGTCACTCGTGGAGCGACTGGACGGCGTAGCGCAGGCGTGCCTCGACGATGAGGTGCTCGTCTTGCGGGCAGTCCAGCATCTCCCTCGCGCGGGCGACGAGCTGCTCGTCGGTGAGCGTGGTTTCAGCGGCCAGCCTACGCACGAGTTCGACCAGCTCGTCCCGGCGGTAGGCGACGATGGAACGGCCCGGCGTGAGGTCGAGCGGCTCTTCACCGGAACGGGGCGCGGGGACCTCGGGGCGTTCCGGCGGGGGAGAGGGAAGCCTCCGTCCGCCGTCCGAGCCCATCTCCAGCACCGGGAACCGGGCGGCGAGCGCGCCGAAGAACGTCGTCTCCGGAGTGAGGTCCCGGTCCGCGGGCACGGATCCGCCCTCGCCGAGGATCATCACCTGGGCCGCGTGCCACAGCAGGAAGAGCGACTCCACGCCCTCACCCGCGTGGTCGACCACCACGACGTCGAAGCGGTCCCGGGCGCCGGGCAGGGCGGAGACGGCCTCGGCGGGCGGCATGATCCACAGGGGCGGCGGGGCGTCCGGCCGGGACAGCACCCAGCCCCACGCCTGGGCGTAGGAGAGGGTGGCGCCGGCCTCGACGGCCTGTTCGCGGGTCCGCTCCAGCGCCTCGGCCAGCTCCAGGTCCTCGCGGGCGCGCGGATGCTCCAGCAGCAGGGACGACACGTGCGCCCAGCGCCAGGCCTCCTCCCACTCCTCGGGCACCAGCGTCGGGCGCCGGGCCAGGTCGGGGTGGACCTCGCGCAGCCGTTCCAGCAGTTCCACGCAGCGCAGCTCCGCCGCCTGCTCCCTGCGGGCGCGGTCCAGGCCCTCCAGGCACCTCTCGTAGGCGGGCAGGTCGCGGGCGGACAGGGCGGCGGCCGCGGCCTGCAGCTCCGGCGGGGCCTGCCCCTCGCCGATCTCCAGCTCGACCGTCTGCCGCAGGGACGCCAGCGCCGCCCAGGCCGTCGAGGCCCGCTGGCGGACCCGGACGAGCTCCAGCGCCCGCCGGTACTCCCGCCACTCGGCAGGGGTGCGCAGCGGGACCTGCAGGCCGATGCGGCGCAGCAGCCGGTTGGTCTCGGTGACGGCCCGCAGCGCCGTCCTGACCTGGCCGAGCTTGGCGTACAGCACCGACAGCTGGGCGACCAGCCCGTCGAGCGCCTGGCTGTCGGCGAGTTCCACCCCGACCGAGCGCCACGCCTCGGCCAGCTCGGCCACGGCCTGCCTGCTCTCCAGCGCGGCGATGACCACGTCCAGGCGTTCGGGTGTCCTGGGCGGGCCTCCGTCGACGGTGGCCTCCGTCAGCAGCGGCTCGGCGCGCTTCTGCACCGCGGGTTTGATCGGGCCGCGCTTCAGCACGCCCCCGGAGGCCAGGTGGCGGCGCAGTTCCAGCGCCGCCTCGATGAGCTCGCCCTCGGCTCCGGGCGGCAGCACCACCCAGTGCCCGCCGACCGCGCGCAGGGCCCTGTCGGCGGTCGCGGCCCGGCCCGCCAGGTCGCCCAGGTACTCCCACAGCGGGGCGGGCCCGGCCAGCCCCTCGCGCAGGGCGCGGGCGGTCCAGTCGCTGCTGCCCCAGTCGATGCCCAGGTCGTCCATGGCGCTCTGGACGACCCCCGCGTACTCCTCGAGCCGCTGCAGAGCCTCGGGTTCGCGGTCGGAGAGCCGCTGGGCGAGGTCGCCCGGCTCGGTCGCGGGCACCTGCGCCATCGCCACCAGCAGCCGCACCCTGCCGGGAGCGGGCAGCGCCGACGGGTCGGGGAGGCGCTGGCCGGCCCTGGCCTCGCGGGCGGGGGTGCGGGTGGCCAGCAGCTCGGTGAGCTCGGCCGCCTCCTCACAGGTGAGCGGGGGCTCGGCGGGCAGGCCGCGGAGCACTGGCAGCCAGGGGAAGCCGGGGGACAGGGCCGCCTCCAGCTCCTCCCGGGTGCCGTGGTAGCCGGGGGCGAGGTCCAGGCGCTCCTCCTGCCGGAAGGCGGCGAGCCGGGCCCGCAGCCCGGCCGCCTCGTGCTGGAGGTCGACGGCCCTGGCATGGCGCTCGGCCAGCGCCCGGTCGTAGCGCTCGGGGTCGTGGGCGGCGAAGCGGGCGCCCAACTCCCGGGTGCGCTCGGCGAGGTCGGATCCGCCGCCGGTGAACGTGACGGCCAGCCCGGCGAGCTCGGCGGGCAGCCGGCCGCGGACCTTCTGCGGGTGCCTGGTGGTGACCAGGACGCGCCGGCCTCGGGCGAGCAGCGCGGTGAGCAGACCGCCCACGGACGAGCGGTCCGGCAGATGCGCCAGCCGGTCGTCCGGGCCGGGCCTGAGGAAACGGGCGATCCCCGCGGGCACCGGCCCGTCGTCCAGGTCGGCGAGCATGCCCTCCAGCAGCCCGACCAGGGCGGAGCCGGAGCGGGAGCGCAGGACCAGGGCGGGCGCGAGCCGGATCCTGGTGCCGGGGCCGCCCTCGTCCGCCCAGTCCTCGCGGAAGGGGACGGGCCCGGGGAAGGCGGACGACCCCCATTTGCGCAGGACGTCGGAGACGGAGGCGTGGAGGGCCGCGCCCTGCCCGGCCCTGACGGCCTCGCGCAGCCAGTCGGTCCGGGCGGGCTGGAAGCCCGGGGTGTCGCCGAGCACGTCGAGGTCCTGCAGGACGGCGGGACCATGGCCGACCACCACGTCGACCCGCCCGGTGCGGGGGTCGGGCTCGACGCGCACCGGGGTGGCCAGCAGGTGGTTGCGCACCTGGACCGGCTCGTCTTGGGCGCCGTCCGTCCAGGTGAACAGGCCGGTGGCCAGCACGAGCTCCCTGCCGTGCGGGTCGCCGGGCTCCTGCGGGGAATCGATAGCCTCGGCCAGGCCGCTCAGCGCGCGGTACCAGCGGCGCAGGCCGAGCCAGGTGTCGAAGCCGGCCGCGTCGGCCACCGAGTCGGGCGGCTCCAGCGGGATCGGCGGAAGCCCGAAGAGCACCTCGCCGGGGCCCGCGTCAGGGTGCAGCCGGACGTCGGAGGGCAGCTCCGAGAGCCAGTGCACCTGGTCGTAGGCGGCGAGGTCGGGCACCCTGACCCGCCGGGACACCGCGACGTCCCGCAGGGAACGCAGCAGCTCCTCCGCCTCGGCCTCGATCTCTCCGGCCTTCAGCTCGCCGCCCACCCGCGCCCCCTTCGGTGACCTCGGTGTCCGGGGTGGCCCCGGTGTCCCGGGCGCCCCTCGCTCAATCAATCAGACTAATGTCCAATAGTGCTGCGATTCAGTTGGTAGCGTACGGTGACCCGAGGAGCACCGTACGCATTTTCCCGTGTTTTGGGGACCGGCTGTCAGATCCGGGTGGCCCGGTACTTCTCCTCGTTCGGCATCATGATCCACAGGATCACGTAGGCGATGAACTGCGGTCCGGGCAGCAGGCAGGACAGCAGGGCCAGTATGCGGACGAGGCCGGGGCTCAGGTCGAACCTCCGGGCCAGTCCGGCGCACACTCCCGCGATCATCCTGCCCTGCCGGGGACGGTAGAGGCCTTCCATGTCGACTCCTTCACTGGTGGTGTGGATGACCACCACGCTACGAAGCCACCAGGCCTGACAAATCGGTCTTATGTACTGTTCTTAGCTGGTCCTTGAGGGTTAAGGGAAGTCCCTTAAGGGGCCAGGAGCGGGGGAAGTTCGGCGAGCGAGCCCAACTGGAAGCGGCAGCGGGCGAGCGCCTCGTCGTCCCGCTGCACGTTGCCCCAGGGGCCGCGCCGGAGGAAGGCGACCTGGAAGCCGGCGGCGAGTCCGGGCCTGACGTCGTTGTCGATGCGGTCGCCCACGTAGAGGATGCGCTCGGGCGGCAGGCCAGCCTCGGCGCAGACCCGGGCGAAGAACCCGGGAGACGGCTTCTCCACGCCCCAGTCCTCGGACATGCCCACGATGTCGGCCTCCAGGCCGAGCGCGGCGAACTGGGCGGCGGCCTCCTTCGGCTGGTTGCCGGCCACCCCCACCAGCAGCCCCATCGCCCGCAGGTCGGCCAGGCAGCGCCGCGCGTCAGGGTAGAGGTCCTGCGGGCCGAAGCCGTTCGGCACCCCGGCGGCGCGCCGGGCCGCCTCCTCCGCGGCCAGGTCGAAGCCCGGCCTGAAGTGCTCCAGGACGGCCAGGTGGTGCTCGCCCCGGGCGATCACCCCGCCGAGGACCGCGTTGAAGGTGTGCCGAGGCACGCCCAGCCAGTCGGCCCACTCGCCGTAGATGCGCCCTTCGTTGATGAGGGTCTCGCCGACATCGAAGAACACCGCCTTGATCTCCATTTTCCCCATCCTAAGGACGCCCTTCACATGTTCGTGCTCAGGGTTTACCGTCACAGAACCTACCTAGCGCTTGGTAAGAGAGGAGGGCGGTGTGCCGGTACCCGACCAGCGCGACCCCGCGCTCACCAGGGAGATCCTCACCCGCTGGCTGGACGGGCGGCTGCCCGGAGCCGCCGTGGAGCACCTGGAGACCCCGGTCTCCAGCGGGTTCTCCGCCGAGACCCTGATCTTCCGCGCGGGCGGCGCGGACTACGTCGCCAAGGTCGCGCCGACCGGTCACCAGATCTTCCCCGAGCCCCGCTTCGAGGAGCAGTACCGCGTGCTGCGCGAACTGCACGGGCGGGGCGTGAAAGTGCCGGAGGTGTTCTGGTACGAACCGGACCCCTCGTTGCTGGGCGCACCGTTCTTCGTCATGGCCGCCCGCCCCGGACGCGCGCCCTCCGACATGCCGCCCTACCACCAGGAAGGGTGGGTCACCGAGATCACCCCGGCGGAACGGGCCGCCCTGTGGGACAACGGGCTGCGCGCCATGGCGGACGTCCACGCCCAACCGGTCGACGGGCTGGAGTACGTCGACCAGACGGAGTACGGGCCGACGGGGCTGGTGCAGCGGCTCAACTACTACGAGCACTACCTGCACTGGTCCTACGAGGGGAAGGTCCCGATCGCGGAACGGGCGCTGGAGTGGCTGCGCGCGAACCGTCCCGAGGAGAAGCGCCCACCGGCACTGCTGTGGGGGGACTCGCGGATCGGCAACATGCTGTTCGTGGACGGCGAGGTCAGCGCGATCCTCGACTGGGAGATGGTCACCCTGGGACAACCCGAAGAAGACCTCGCCTGGTACCTCTACCTGGACCGACACCACTACACGGCCGTCGGTCTTCCGCCCCTGGAAGGGTTCCCGGGAAGAGAACGGACCGTCGTGCGGTACACCGAACTCCTCGGACGCCCGATGGAGAACCTGCCCTACTACGAGGTGCTGTCCGGCCTGAAGTTCGCGGTCGTGATGGCACGGATCGGCCGGCTGTTCATCGAGTACGGACTTGTGCCGCCGGACGACCCCTTCCCCCACACCAACACCGCCACCTCGCTACTGGCCACCGTGCTGGAGGAAGCGTGAGCCTTTCCCCGCCGAGTCCGCGCCCCTCATTCGAGTGACGGGGATTCTGTCGGTGGTGGCCGTTAGCGTCCGGCTGTGAACGACACAGTGGTGAAGACCGTCCACGGCATGGTTCGGGGGATCGACCAGGGCGGCGTCGTCTCCTTCCGGGGGATTCCGTACGCCGCCGCGCCGGAAGGGGAGCTGCGGTTCCAGGCCCCCTGCCCGCCGGAAGGCTGGGAGGGGGTGCGTGACGCCGTCGGGTTCGGGCCCGCGGCGCCTCAGCTTCCCCCGGCACCGGGGGCGCCGCCGGTGTGGCGGCCCGGTGACGGGCTGGACTGCCTGCGGCTGAACGTCTGGACGCCGGACGCGGGCGGGGCGGGTCTGCCGGTCATGGTCTGGATCCAGGGCGGCGCGTGGAAGGCGGGTTCGGCCCGCATGCCGCACTACGACGGCGCCTTGCTCGCCGGTTCCGGGGTCGTGGTGGTGACACTCGACTACCGGGTGGGTTTCGAGGGCTTCGGGCACCTGCCCGGCGCTCCCGACAACCGCGGGCTGCTCGACCAGCTCGCGGCGCTGCGCTGGGTA
This sequence comes from Actinocorallia sp. B10E7, assembly GCF_039871655.1. Classification (NCBI taxonomy): domain Bacteria; kingdom Bacillati; phylum Actinomycetota; class Actinomycetes; order Streptosporangiales; family Thermomonosporaceae; genus Actinocorallia; species Actinocorallia sp. B10E7. The sequence goes on along the minus strand of NZ_JBDPLZ010000007.1, from coordinate 169,624 downwards.
CGGGAGAACATCGCGGCCTTCGGCGGCGATCCCGACGCCGTCACCGTCTTCGGGCAGTCCGCGGGCGCGGCGTCGGTCGTGCTGCTCCTCGCCGCACCGGCCTCCGAGGGGCTGTTCCGACGGGCGATCGCGCAGAGCGTCCCGGAGGGGGCGCGCACCGCGGACGAGGCCGGGCGGATCACCGCCTCGCTGGCCGCCGCGGCGAGGGTGGAGGCGACCCTGGAGGGGTTCGCGGCGCTGCCGCCCGAGTCGATCCTCGCCGTGCAGGACGCGCCGCTGACGGGGCCGGGCGCGGGCGTCAGCGCCTTCGGGCCGGTCGTCGACGGCGAGCTCGTCACCGGGCAGCCGTGGACGGGGATCGGGGAGGTCGCCGCCCGGAGGGTGGAGCTCGTCTGCGGGTACACCCGAGAGGAGTTCCGCGGGCTCTTCCCCGGGCCGCCCCCGCCCGGCGTCGGCCCGGCGGACGTGGCGGCCTCCCTCGGGCTCGGCCCCGACGCGGTCGCCGCCTACCGCGAGGCGTACCCCGGCGCGGACGACGCGGGCCTGTTCATGGTGATGATGTCGGACGCGGTGGTGCGTGTGCCGACGATGCGGGTGGCCGAGGCGCACGCGAGGGCGGGCGGCCGCACCTGGCTGTACGAGTTCGCCTGGCGGGGCCCCGTGCTCGGCGCGGGTCACGGCGTGGACGTGCCGTTCGTCTTCGGCAACGTCCAGGGCGGGTTCGCGGCGCGTGTGCTGGGTTCCCCGCCGCCGGAGGACTTCGCGGGGCTCTCCGCGCGGATCCGCGAGTCCTGGACGTCCTTCGCCGCGGCCGGCGACCCCGGCTGGCCGCGGTTCGACCTCGATGAGCGCAGGGCCAGGGTCTGGGACACCGAGCCGTCGGACACGGCCCGCCCGTTGGAGGCTTCCCGCCTCATCTGGGAGCAGGCGGCCGGTTGAAGACGAAGGGTCCGCCTCGCCCGGTGGGGCGAGGCGGACCCTCGGGTCGTTCGGTGCGGCTCAGGCCGTGGGGGCCAGCGCGCGGACCGCCTCGACGCCGTTCAACTGGCTGTTCGGCAGCAGCATGAGGATCGGGGTGGTCAGGCCGTTCGCGACGTACTCCTTGATGCGCTCGCGGCAGTCGGCGGGTGAGCCGTGGACGATGAGGTCGTCGACGACCTCATCGGGGATGGCCTTCAGCGCGCCCTGGCGGTCGCCCGCCGCCCACGCCTCGTTCATCGGGCGCATCGCCTCGCCGCGGCCCAGCCACTCGTGGAACTTCTGGTAGACCGGGACGTTCAGGTACGCGGTGATGAGCCAGCGGCCCAGCTTGCGCGCCTCGTCGGCGTCCTCGGTGGGGACGACGAAGAGCCGGGCGAGCAGCTCCTTGTCCGGGTCGAATGCCCCGCGCACCGTCCGGACGTCCTGCGGGGACAGCCAGTTGGTGATGGCGGCGTCGGCCTCGCGGGCGGCCAGCCGCAGCATGCCGGGCCGCAGCGCCGCAAGCGCGATCTTCGGCGGGACCTCCGGCGCGGACTCCAGCTTGAAGCCCTTCACGCCCAGCGCCTCGTCGGTGACCTTCTCGCCCGCGAGCGCGCGGCGCAGGAACCGCAGGGTGTCGCGCACCTTGGCGAACGGCTCGGTGAACGGGATGCCGTTCCAGCGCTCCACGATGGTGTCGCTGGAGGTGCCGATGCCGAGTACGAACCTGCCGGGGGCCAGGTCGGCCAGGGTCGCGGCCTGCTGCGCCAGCAGCGCGGGTCCGCGCGTGTAGACCGGCACGATCGCGGGGCCGAGCCGCAGTTCGGGCGCCCACTGCGAGGCGAGCGCGAGCGGGGTGAATCCGTCGTTGCCGTTGGTCTCGGCCGACCAGACGTCGGTGTAACCCAGCCCGGGCAGTTCCTGGACGAGGTCTTTGTGCTCGGCGAGCTTGATGCCGGGCAGCGGAATGGTCAGTCCCCAGTTCACGTTGTCTCCTCAGGCTTGTTCGTCAGGCGATGGACGGGCGGATGATGGATCCGCCGTCGACGACCATGGTCTGCCCCGTCATCCAGGAGGAGGCGTCGCCGGCCAGGAAGACCGCCGCGTTGGCGATGTCCTCGGGCACGCCCAGGCGACCCAGGGGCAGGTCCTTGCTGATCGCCTCCTCGTTCTCCTCCCACAGCGCACGCGCGAGCTTCGTCTTCACCAGGCCGGGCGCGATCGCGTTGACCCGCACCTTGGGCGCCAGCTCCATCGCGAACTGCCGGGACAGGTGGATGACCGCGGCCTTCGTGGCGTTGTAGTACCCGATGCCGTGCTCGGTCACGAGTCCGCCGACGCTGGCGATGTTGATGACGGAGCCGCCGTTGGCCTCCATCGACGCGCGCCAGGCGAGCTTCGTCCACAGCACGACCGCGTACTGGTTGACCTCGACGGTCTTGGCGGCGAGGGAGGCGTCGATGTCCACCATCGGCCCGTAGTGGGGGCTGGTCCCGGCGTTGTTGACCAGCACGTCGAGCCGGCCGAACTCGGCGACCGCGGCCTCGACGCAGGCCCTGGCCTGCTCCTCGTCCCCCACGTGCGCGGCCTTGGCCAGCACGCCCACTTCCGGGTGCGCGGCCCGGATCTCGGCCGCGACCTCGTCCAGTGCCTCCTGCTTGCGCGAGGAGAGCACCACGTTGGCGCCCTCCGCCGCCAGCCCGAAGGCGATCGCCTTTCCGATGCCGCGAGACGCGCCCGTGATCAGCGCGGTCTTGCCTTCCAGTCCAGTCCGCATGCCACCCTCCAGAACGTGATTCGCCGCGCACTCTACCCACTAACTGACTCACGGGTTACTTGGGCCCCCGGGGGTGGGGAAGGAGATGCGTGAGTTCACGTTCGGGCACGAACTTCCCGGGTACGACAGGCATCTAAGGCTTCAAGCGATGCTGTGATCGCGGCGCTGACGTTATGCACCTTCGAACCTGGATATGGTCACTTCTATGCCGAACGAGACCTCGAGTGACCGGTTGCTGGCACGTCGATACCGGCTTCACACGCAGGTCGGCCGGGGCGGGATGGGAACGGTCTGGCAGGCCTTCGACGAAGTCCTGGGCCGGGACGTCGCCGTCAAGGAGGTGATCCTGCCCTACGGGCTGAGCGACGACGAGCGCGAGCTGCAGCACCGCCGCACGTTCCGCGAGGCGCGCACCGCTGCGCGGCTCGCCCACCCGGGGGTCGTCACGGTCTACGACGTGGTGGAAGAGGACGACCGCCCCTGGATCGTCATGGAGCTCATCAAGGCGCGCTCCCTCGACCAGGTCATCAAGAAGGACGGCACGCTGCCCTACCAGCGCGCCGCGTCCATCGGCGGGCAGATGCTCAGCGCGCTGCACGCCGCGCACGAGGCCGGCGTGCTGCACCGCGACGTCAAGCCGTCCAACGTGCTGATCACGGCCGACGACCGGGCGGTCCTGACCGACTTCGGCATCGCCACCGCCACCGGCGACGCCACGTTGACCGCGACGGGCCTCGTCATGGGCTCTCCCGCCTACATCGCGCCGGAACGGGCGCGGGGCAAGGTCGCCGGGCCCGCGTCCGACCTGTGGTCGCTGGGCGTCACCCTGTACGCGATGGTCGAGGGCCGCTCGCCCTACGACCGGCCCGAGCCGATGGCGTCGCTGATCGCCATCATCACCGACCCGGTGCCGCACTCGCAGAAGGCCGGACCGCTCTGGCCGGTCATCGAGGGCCTGCTGGACAAGAACCCCGAAACCCGGCTGACCGCCCTGGAGGCGGGCCGCATGCTGGACGAGATCGCGCAGAACGGCACCGTCACACTGCCCGCCTCCAGCACCCGCACCCTGGTCGAGCCGCGCCCCGAGGAGGTCTCCGAACTCCCGCAGACCGGCCAGGTCGCGCGGCCGGAGCGGACCGGGGAGTCCGGGAAGCCGGAGAAGAAGGACGGCGGGCTCGGCCTGTTCGACGCGCAGACCACCCAGGCGGGCGCGGGCAACCGGGGCGGGCGCGCCACCGCGATGGTCGTCGCCGCCATCACGCTGGTGACCGCGCTGATCGTCGGAGGGCTGATCTGGGCGCAGAGCGACAACGGCGGAGCCGAGGAGAAGAAGGACCCCGCCACGACGCCGACGAGTCAGAGCACCTCCCAGGGGACGTCCACGCCCACTCAGACGGCGAGCGCGACCCCGACGGTCTCCGGGCCGCCCAAGGGCTTCCACCAGTACACCGACCCGAGCGGCTACTCGCTGTGGATCCCGGACGGCTTCACCGGCCCCGAGTACCAGGACCCTCAGAACCACTTCTTCCGCGAATCGGGCACCGGCGTCGTGATCCAGATCGGCCAGACCGACAAGCCGGGAGACAACGCGCTGGCGGACTGGCAGCAGCAGTCGCAGTCCACCGGATTCAAGAACTACAAGACGGTCGAGATAAGGCCGACCGGGAACAACCCTCCCGTGCCCGACACCGGGGACGGCTCGAAGTCCGCGGACTGGGAGTTCACCTTCACCGGTGACAGCGGCGGCAGGATGCACGCGCTGAACCGGGGTTTCGTGACGGACAACGACATGGGATACGCCATCCTCATCATGGCGCCGGAGAGCTCGTGGGCCGAGACCTGGGAGAGGCTCCAGCCCGTCCTGAGGGGTTTCCAGGGCCGAAGCTGATCATCTTTATGGTTCCGTGAACAACTCTCGATAGGGTCCGCCCATGACACAGGGGGAGGAGCGGCTGCTGGGAGGCCGCTACCGGCTTGACAGGATGCTCGGCCGCGGGGGCATGGGGACCGTCTGGCACGCCGTCGACGAGGTGCTGAGCAGGTCCGTCGCGGTCAAGGAGGTGACCACTCCACCAGGGCTGGACGACGAGGCCCGCGCGGTCATGCACGAGCGCATGCTGCGCGAGGCGCGGGCCGCGGCCCGGCTGACCCACCCGGGCATCGTCACCGTCCACGACGTGGTGGAGGAGGACGGGGTCCCGTGGATCGTCATGGAGTTCGTGCAGGCGCGCACGCTCCAGGACGTCATCGACGCCGAGGGGCCGCTGCCGGCCGCCAGGACCGCCGAGATCGGACGCCAGCTGCTGGGGGCGCTGCGGGCCGCGCACACGGCCGGGATCCTGCACCGCGACGTCAAGCCGGCGAACGTCATGCTCAGCGAGGACCGCGCCGTCCTCACCGACTTCGGCATCGCCCAGATGGAGGGCGACGTCTCCCTCACCCAGACGGGCATCGTCATGGGCTCGCCCGCCTACATGTCGCCGGAGCGGGCGCAGGGCCTCAAGCCGGGCCCGCCGGCGGACCTGTGGGCGCTGGGCGCGACGCTGTTCACCGCGACCGAGGGGTACGCGGCGTTCGAGCGGCCCGAGGTGCTCTCGACGCTGGCCGCGGTGATGATGGAGCCGGTGCCGCCGATGCAGCGCAGCGGTCCGCTGAGCCAGGTGATCCTGGGCCTGCTGGAGAAGGACCCCGACGTCCGGCTCAACGCGGCGGCGGCCGCCGAGCTGCTGCACCGGGCCGACGCGGGGGCCGCGGCCCCGCTGCTGTCCACCGCGCCCGACCGCTCCCACCAGGAGTTCATGGCCACGGCGGCGATCGCGGAGGAGCGCCGGCCCGTCGGCGAGGTGTTCGACTCCCTGTACCGGCAGCCGCCGCCTCCCGCCCGTCCGTCCTGGCAGGAGGCGGCGACGTTCCACACCTCGTCGCTCCCGCCCGTCAGGGAGGTGCCCCCGCCCGCGCAGCCGGTCTCCTACGAGCCGCCTCCGCCGGTCTACGACCCTCCCCCGCCGGTCTACGATCCGCCTCCGCCGGTCTCCTATGAGCCGCCCGCGCGGCACCAGGCTCCCGCGTCCCGGCACATGGCGTCGCCTCCGCCGGCGCACCAGTCCCACCCGGCCCATCCGGTCCAGGCGCCTCACCGGTCCTCCGACGAGCAGTGGATCCAGGACCTCGACAGGGGACGCCCGCCCAGGTCCCGCGCGAGCGGGCGGGGACTGGGGTTCTCCGCGCTGGTCGGCTCGTTGGCGGGGATCCTGGCGATCATCGCGCTGGTCTTCGTGCTGAAGCCCCAGGTCTTGTTCGGAGAGTTCGATGAGGACTCCGGGGAGGGCTTCAGCATCGAGGTCCCCCGGGAGTGGAACAAGCGGACGGACGGCAACTCCACTTACTGGAACGACCCGGACTCCGAGGCCTATGTCCAGGTCGACAGCACGGACTGGAGCGTCGACGGCAGTGCCCAGCAGTCACTCAGAGTGCTGAAGACGTTGAAGGGGTTCGAGCAGGTCGAGTTGAAGAGGCTCGGTCCGCTCCACGGGCAGCCCGCGGCGGAGATGGAGTACCGGTTCCTCAGTAAGGGCGGGGAGCCCCGGCACGGGATCAACCGCCGACTGAAACTCGACGGCCAGACGTGGGCGGTGAACGTGGTCTTCCCCGAGGACGATTGGTCTGAGAACGAGGAGGACGCCCTGCGTATTCTCGATTCATTCGGGCCATGAGATGCTTTGAGCCTGCGGGGGGACTCACGCGTCCCCTCTAGGACCAGCGGGACCGAGACATAGGGGAGTTCCGGTCCCGACGAGTTCTCCACAGTTCGGGGGAGAAACCGGATCATGGGACAGTCGGCTGGGCGTCCGCTCGGTGGCCGCTACCGGTTGCGGACCGAGATCGGACGCGGCGGGATGGGCGCGGTGTGGAGCGCCCTGGACACCATGCTCGACCGCGAGGTGGCGGTCAAGGAGGTGACGTTCGGGCCCGGCCTGAGCGCCCGCGAGAAGGACGTCCTCAAGCAGCGCACCCTCCGCGAGGCGCGGGCCTCCGCCCGGCTCAACCACCCCAACGTGGTGACCGTCCACGACGTGGTCGAGGAGGAGGGCCGCCCGTGGATCGTCATGGAGCTGGTCAAGGCCCGCTCCCTGCAGCAGATCCTCGACGCCGAGCGCACGATCCAGCCGTGGCGCGCCGCCGACATCGGGCGGCAGGTGCTGGACGCGCTGCGCGCCGCCCACTCGCGCGGCATCCTGCACCGCGACGTCAAGCCCAGCAACATCCTGATCACCGAGGACGAGCCGGCCCGGGTGGTGCTCACCGACTTCGGCATCGCCCAGATGGAGGGCGACGTCACCCTCACCCAGACCGGTCTGGTGATGGGCTCGCCCGCCTACATCCCGCCGGAGCGGGTGCAGGGCGAGAAGGCGACGGCCGCCTCGGACCTGTGGTCGCTGGGCGCGACGCTCTTCGCCGCGGTCGAGGGGTACGCCCCCTACGAGCGGCAGGACGCGATGGCGGCGCTTTCGGCGGCGCTTTCGGAGCCGGTGCCCCGGCCGCGGAACGCCGGGCAGCTCACCCGGGTGCTGGAGGGGCTGCTGTCGCGGGAGCCCGCCACCCGGATGACGGGCGAGCAGGCGATGCCGCTGCTGGCGGACGTCGCGTCGTCCCGGCCCAACCCGATCCTGGCCGCGGCCACCCAGTTCGACGAGACGGTCCTGGACCGGCCCCGCGAGGACCCGATGGAGACCGTCCTGGACCCGGACCGGCTCGGCCAGGTGTCGCGGCAGATCCAGCGGCAGCCGCCCGTCTCGCAGCCTCCGCCGGTGGAGCCGGAGGCCAAGACCCTGCTGGAGCCCCAGATCTGGTCTTCCGGCGGGGACTACCAGGGCTATCAGCAGCAACTGCCCTACCAGTACGACTACGGGCAGCAGCACTACCAGCAGCAGCCTCCGCCGGTCCAGAGCGGCCAGGGCGGTGCGGGCGGCTCGACCGACCGGACCATGATGATCACCGTCCTGTCGGTGGTGATCGCGGTGATCGCTCTGGTGCTGCTGGTGTCGCTGCTGTGGTGACAGCCTCCCGGCCGCGCCCCGGAGGGGGGCGGCCGATGGCGGTCACTCCCGTACCCTGTGTCACACGGGTCCGGGCAGGCGGGACGGGCCGTCGGCGCGTCGGGGCGCCGGTCTGTGTGTATTGAGACCTCTCCTTGGCCGTCTTCTCCCTATGAATGCGGGAGAATCATGGACAAATACCAGGAGGTGTCCCTTGAGCGGCGATGTACGGATCACCGTCACGCGCACTCTGAGCAAGGAGCAGCAGGCGCGGCGGGCACGGTTGGTCCAGGCCGCGAGGGAACTCGCGAGCGAGGGCGGCTACGCCGCGGTGACCATGCACGACGTGGCCGACCGTGCGGGGGTGGCGAGGGCGACGGTGTACCGCTACTTCTCGTCCAAGGACCATCTGCTCACCGAGGTCGCCGCCGACTGGGCCCAGCTGATCGCCGACGTGACGGTGCCGGAGGCGGACCCGGCCGAGCGGCTGGGCGTGCTGCTGGAGGCGCTGATCGACCTGGCCGCCGACAATCTCCCGCTTACCTCGGCGATCGTCCAGGCGACGACCTCCCAGGACGCGGGGGTGGACGAGCCGCGCAACGAGCTGTTCCGCTACGTCCGCGACCGGTTCAGCGGCGCGATCGACCCGGACGGGACGCTCGGCTCGGTGGCCGGGGTCTGTCTGGAGGACGTGGAGGCGGTCGTGGGGCAGCTGGTGCTGTCCGCGCTGATCAGCCTGACCGCGCTGGCCCTTCCCCGGGAGGAGGTCCGCTCCCTGATGCGCACCGCGTCGCGCCTGATCGTCGGCGCACGTTGAGTTGTTATCACGTTCGTAACAAATAAACCGGTGCTTTTGTCGTCCTCCTAGAAGCACCGGTATGAACGTGCGGGTAACTTGCGAGTTCCACGCAGTATCGATCCAGGGAGGTCAGCCATGTCCGTCGCTTTGGACGGCTCCTCGGCTCGGGCCTTCCCTCAGCTGCCCGGCGAGTGGACCGGTTTCCTTGAGTCCTTCCTGACCAGCGTGGCCGACGAGATGATCGCCGAGATCCAGGCCAAGGTCCCCGAGTACTCCCGGCTCGACCCGACGTACGAGGCGAACATCCGCGCCGCGGTCGAGGGCGCGCTGCAGCACTTCCTCGAGCTGGTCGCCGACCCCGAGGCCTCTTTGGAGAAGCTCACCGAGGTCTACCGGTTCATCGGCTGGGGTGAGGCCCGCGAGGGCCGCAGTCTGGACAACCTGCAGATCGCCATGCGGCTGGGGGCGCGGGTCGCGCTCCGCCGCATCACCGCCGAGTCCGAGCGCTACGACCTGCCGCGCTCGGCGCTGGGCGAGATGGCCGAGGCGATCCTGCTCTTCCTCGACGAGCTGGCCGCCGCCGCTGCCGCCGGGTACCACGCCGCCAGCGAGCAGGTCGCCGGCGAGCAGAGCAGGCGCCGCCGCAGGCTGCTCGACCTGCTGCTGGCCGAGCCCCCGGCCTCCGCCGTCGCCGTCGCCGAGGCCGCGCGCAGCGCCGAGTGGCGCGTCCCCCGGTCGGTGGCGGCCGTGGCGCTGCGGGAGCGGCGGGCCGAGGAGTTCCTGCAGCCCGCGCTGCCCCCGGACGTCCTGATGGACCTCAACCGGCACGAGCCGTGCCTGATCGTGCCGGACCCGGACGGGCCGGGCCGCAGGCAGATGCTGGAGGGCGCGCTGCGGGACTGGACGGCGGCGATCGGGCCGACGGTCGACACCGCTGAGCTGGGCCGGTCGCTGCGCTGGGCCAGGGACGTGCTGGCGCTGGCCGAGCGGGGCGTGGTGCCCGACGAGGGGCTGATCCGCTGCGTCGACCACATGCCGAGCCTGGTGGTCTTCCAGGATGAGGAGCTGGTCTGGACGGTCGCCAAGACGAGGCTGGCGCCGCTGCTGGGCATCCGCGCCCGGCACCGCGACCGGCTGGCGCGCACCCTGCTGGCCTGCCTGCAGAGCGGCTTCAACGCCACCGAGGTCGCCAACCGGCTGCACGTCCACCCGCAGACCGTCAGGTACCGGCTGCACCAGCTGGAGGAGCTGTTCGGCGACCAGCTCTACGACCCCGAGGCGCGGATGGCGTTCGAGATGTCGCTGCGGGTCTGGCTGACGCTGGTCGCCGAGGGCCGCGAGGTCTGAGGGCCTCGGCGGGTCAGGGGACCTCGACGACCCGCAGGTCGTCGTCGAGGAAGACCAGATCGGCACGCGCGCCCGGAGTGAGCGTGCCGCGGTCGGTGAGGCCGAGCACCCGGGCGGGGACGGCGGAGGCGTAGCGGGAGGCCGTCTCGATCGGCATTCCGACGTTCTTGACGGCGCGGCGCACGGCGGCGTCCATGGTCAGCGTGCTTCCCGCCAGGGAGCCGTTCTCGATGAGGCGGGCCTGGCCGTCCTCGACGCGTACGCGCATCGCGCCCAGCAGGTAGTCGCCGTCGCCGATGCCGGTGGCGTCGATGGCGTCGGTGATGAGGGCGAGCCTGCGGGGCGCCAGCCGGTCGAGCATGCGGACGACGGCGTCGTCCAGGTGCACGCCGTCGTTGATGACCTCCAGCACGACCTCGGGGTGCTCGGCGGCGGCGAGGAGGGGCCCGGGCTCGCGGTGGTGGAGGCCGCGCATCCCGTTGAAGACGTGCGTGACGAGGCGGGCTCCGGCCTCGATGCCCGCTCGCGCCTGCTCGTACGTGGCGTCGGTGTGGCCGATGGCGGCGATGACGCCGCGTGCCGTCAGGTCGCGGATCAGGTCGAGGCCGGTGTCGCCGTTGTCGTTGACCAGCTCGGGGGCGACGGTGACCTGGCGGATCGTGCCGCGCCCGGCGTCCAGGAGCCGCCGGAGCTGCGCGCGGTCGGGGGCTTGGAGCGCGTCCGGGTCCTGCGCGCCGCACCGGGGGCGGGCCAGGAACGGGCCTTCGAGGTGGCCGCCGAGGACCAGGCCCTCCTCGGCCAGGTCGGCGATCCACCCGGCGGCCTCGGCCATCCGCTCCAGCGGGGCGGTGACCAGGCTGACCAGCGTCGAGGTGGTGCCGTGGGAGCGGTGGAAGGCGACGGCCTCGCGGATCGCGTCCCGGGAGCGCATGGCCGAGTGGCCGCCGCCTCCGTGGACGTGCAGGTCGATGAAGCCGGGCAGCACCCAGGCGCCGCCCAGGTCGCGGCCTTCGCCGGGCCCTTCGCCCAGAGCGTCGACGCGGCCGTCGGCGACGCGCAGCCAGCCGTTCTCGATGACCCCCGACGGGGTGACGAGCCGGGCGTTCGTGTAGGTCGTGGAATCGGCCATCGGTCAGGTGAGGACGATCGAGCGGGTGAGGTTGCGGGGCTCGTCGGGGTTCAGGCCCTTGCGTTCGGCGAGGGCCACGGCCAGCCGCTGGGCGCGGATGAGGTCGGCCACCGGGTCGAGGCCGGAGACCGAGACGACGGCTCCGGTCGCGGCCGCCTCGTCCGCCAGCCCTTCGGGAGGGGCGCCGAAGAACCACGTGACGCTGCGTTCGTCCGTCACGCTGATGGGGCCGTGCCGGTATTCCATGGCCGGGTACGACTCGGTCCAGGAACCGGACGCCTCCCGTACCTTCAACGCGGCCTCGTGCGCGAGGCCGTTCGTCCAGCCCGCGCCCAGGAACGTGAACTGCGTACGTTCGACCGCGCCTTCGGGAAGCGGCGCGTCCACCGCCTCGGCGGCCTGCGCGATGAGGTCCGCGGGCAGCAGGGACGGCTCGGAGAGCGCCAGGTGTGCGCGGAGCAGGGTGAGCGCGGTGGTGGCGAAGCGCGTCTGGACGACCGACTTCTCGTCTGCGAACTCCAGGGGGATCACGGCGTCGGCCGCCCGCACGATGGGCGTGTCCGGGTCGCCGATGACGGCGACGCTGGGCGCCCCGGTACGGCCCAGGAGCTCCAGGACTTCCGTCGTCGTGCCGGATCGGCAGATCGCCACCACGCGGTCGTATGTACGCGCGTACGGGAACTCGGAGGCGGGGAAGGCGTCCGTCTCGCCGAGCCCGGCGGACTCGCGGAGAGCCGCGTACGCCTGCGCGATGAACAGCGATGTCCCGCAGCCGACGACCGCCGTCCGCTCGCCCGTCGCGGGCAGCCCTTCGACGTCCGCCGCCAGGGTGACGGCCCGTTGCCAGCACTCCGGCTGGCTGCCTATCTCTTCGGCTACGAACGTCAACGCGACCCCCGGTTGCTCAAAGTCGTTCTGATCTCTTGCTGAACGTACAAGAACCGGATGAACATCGCGCCCGAGCCCACCGTCCTCGTCACCGGCTCCGCCGCCGGGCGGGAGCCGCTCGCGCCCATCCGGGGGGAGGGTCTGGAGATCGTGCTGGCCTGACCTCGGCTGGTCCGATATAGCCCGATAAAAGGCGCATTTTCTCTGGTTACCTGTGCTGACTTGCTGTGTTAATGGGGAAATCGGAGGCGGCTGAGGCACGATGGGGCGGGGCGGGCGCGTATCGGGTGGGGGAGGTGTCGAATATCCGTGACGAAAGTACGGATCGTTGAGGGCGATCCGGTGCTCCGGCTGGGGGTGGAGGCGCTGCTGCGGGAAGCCGGAGGCTTCTCCGTCGTTGGCGGGGACGCCGAGGCGCTGGTCTTCGGGCTGGCCGACGCCGGAGGCGTCCGGGAGATCGAACGGCTGGCCCGGCAGGCCCCGGTGGTGGTGCTGACCTCGCTGGAGAGCCCTTCCGTGCTGGTCGGGGCGCTGGCGGCGGGCGCCTACGGGATGTTGCGCCACGGCTGCTTCGACGTCGCGGACCTGGCGGGGGCGATCAGGGCGGCGACGCGGGGCCGCGCCTTCCTCTCGCCCCCGGTGGCGACGGCGCTGGTGGAGTGGCTGCACTTCCGGGCGCCGGCCGGACCGGGGCGGCTGCGGTCGCTGGAGCACGAGCTCACTCCCCGCGAGGCGGAGATCATGGAGCTCATCGCCCAGGGCCAGGACAACCGGAGCATCGCCGCCCGGCTCTTCATCTCCGAGAAAACGGTGAAGAACCACGTCCACCATATTTACCGGAGGCTCAAAGCCGACAATCGACAGCACGCCGTGGCTCGATGGCGCGCTATTAGTACTTTTTAGCTGGCATATCCGTTTTTCTTGTGGCCTGGTGGGCCGGTCCTAGGACCGGCCCATTCTTTGGTTTGAACCTGCGTTTACCACTCCATGACCTCCGTGATACCGGACCCTACAGAGGGCAACCAGTCGATCACAGGGAGAGTCGTAGTGAAAGGTCCGATACGCAGGACCCTGTCGGTGCTCGCGCTCACGGCGGGTCTCGTGGCCCCGCCCCAGGCCGCGCACGCGGCGGGCCCGAGAATCGATCTCAAGGTCCTCGTCGTCAGCGACGGAGGCCCGTCCGTCCGGGCCGTGGTCGAGCAGCTCGCGTCCGAAGGCGTCCCCCACAGGGTCGTGAACCTGGACGACGGCTCACGCCCCGTCATCGACACCGCCTTCCTGCAGGACACGGTGGGCGGCGCGCCCCGCGCGAAGTTCCAGGCCGTCGTCCTGCCCAACAGCGACCCGTTCGAGAACAAGGCCGAAATGGAGGCGCTCGTCGCCTTCGAACAGCAGTTCGGCATCCGCCAGCTCAGCGCGTACGTCTACCCGAACGCCGGCGTCGGACTCAACCCGCCGAGCCAGGCGGGCCCGCTGGACGGCTCCTCCACGGAACTGACGCCCGCCGCCAAGGCCGGCGCCTTCCGCTACCTCAAGGGCCCCGTGCCCTTCGAGGACATCGCGCCGGACGTCACGGAGACCTACGGCTACCCGTCCACCCCGCTCCCGGACGGGGAAGGCACCCGCTTCGAGCCCTACCTGACCAAGGACGGGGCCACGCTCGCCGGCGTCTACACGCACGACGACCGCAGCGAGATGGTGCTGACGTTCAGCGCCAACACCCACCAGACGCAGTTCCGCACCCTCGCCCACGGCCTCGTCACCTGGCTGACCAAGGGCGTCCACCTGGGCCTCAACCGGCAGTACTTCAGCGTGCACGTGGACGACGTGTTCGCCTCCGACTCCCGCTGGAGCACCGCCGAGAACTGCACACCCGGCGAGGACTGCGGCGACCCGTCCGTCACGACGCAGCCCATCCGGATGACGCCCGCCGACGTGACGTACGCGGTCGGCTGGCAGAACCAGCGCGACTTCAAGCTCGACATGTACTTCAACGGAGGCGGCAGCAAGGACGTCGTCCAGCAGAACGGCTCGGACCCGTTGCTGAAGGCCTTCCAGCAGAACAAGTCGCAGTTCCGCTTCTCCAACCACACCCTGGACCACACGTACCTGGGCTGCGAGCAGGACTACACGGTCAGGCCGTGGGTCTGCAAGAAGAACGCACAGGGCGAGACGGTGTGGGCGACCCGCTCCTACATCCGCTCCCAGTTCGCCGACAACCGCAACTGGGCGCTGCTGAAGGGCTTCTCCTCCCAGTGGGACGAGGTCGTCACCGGCGAGCACTCCGGACTGAAACTGCTGCCGCAGCAGCCCCAGGACAACCCCAACCTCAGCGGCGCGGTGGCCGACACCGGAGTCAAGTGGCTGGGCTCCGACGCCTCCCGCGACTTCGACCAGCGCCCCGTCGGCCAGGCGCTCACCGTCCCCCGGTACCCGATGGCCAACTACTTCAACGTCGGCACCGCCGCCGAGATGGTCGACGAGTACAACTGGATCTACAACAGCCGCGCGGACGGCGGCAGCGGCGTCTGCGAGGACAACCCGCAGACCGTCACCTGCATCGAGCCCCTCGACCCCGCCACCGGGTACGAGCAGCACATCGTTCCCCTGGACGCGCGGATCACCCTCACGCACATCCTGCGCAACGACCCCCGCCCGCACTACGTGCACCAGTCGAACCTCGCCGAAGGGCGGATCCTGTACCCGCTGCTGGACAGGGTCCTGAACGACTACCGGACGGTGTTCGCCGCCAACAGCCCCCTGATCGGCCAGCGGATGCGTGACAACGGCGCCGAACTCAAGCGCCGTGCGGCCTGGAACGGCGTGAAGAACGACGTCACCGCCTACTGGCAGGACGGCAAGGTCCACATCTCCGGCGGAGGCGGCAACCCGGTGCCGATCACGATGCCCGAAGGCACCAAGGACAGCTCCGGCGGACTGCTCGGAGGAATCCTGACCGGGCTGCTCGGCACCGACACGTTCGGCGCCCAGTACGGCGGTGAGAGGTCGGACTACAAGACCGGAATCATCACTTTGACGGTCGGTGCGACGACGGTATGAACATCACTCTGGTCACCGAAGGCACCTATCCCCACGGGCATGGTGGAGTGAGCGTCTGG
The DNA here is from genome assembly GCF_039871655.1 of Actinocorallia sp. B10E7. Taxonomy (NCBI): domain Bacteria; kingdom Bacillati; phylum Actinomycetota; class Actinomycetes; order Streptosporangiales; family Thermomonosporaceae; genus Actinocorallia; species Actinocorallia sp. B10E7. The sequence goes on along the minus strand of NZ_JBDPLZ010000007.1, from coordinate 154,569 downwards.
TGCGACCAGCTCGTCCGGGGCATGCCCGAGCACACGTTCCAGGTGGTGGCGTTGACCGCGACCGGCACCGAACCGCTCGTGTGGGACCCGCCTCCGTACGCCGCGGTGGACACCGTCCCGCTGTGGGGCGCCCTTCCCGCCGGGCGCCTCCCGGCGGGAGCAGCGGCCCGGGAGTTCACCTGGCTCTGCCGGGCGCTGTTCGAACTCGTCCTGGACGGCGGGCCCTCCCGGTTGTTCTCCGCCGTACTGCGCTCCCTCCACGAGTTCGCGCAACGAGAGTCGCTGCCGGCCGCGCTCAACGGCGAAGAACCGGTGGACACACTGCTCAAGGCATGGGAGGAACGGCCGCTGCCGGAAGGCGTGGCACCGACCGTGCACGACGCCCTGACCGCGGTCTCGCTCCTGGAACACGCGCTGCGCCCGCTGAGCCGTCCAGCGGTGAAAGGAGACGTGACGCACGCCGTCTCCAACGGGATGGCGGTGCTTCCCGCGCTGGCGGCCAAATGGACGTACGGGACTCCGTTCTGTCTCACCGAACACGGCATCTACCTGCGCGAACGTTATCTCGGCTACGGAAAGGACTACCCCTGGCCGGTCAAGGCGTTCATCCTCGGGTTCTTCCGGATGCTGTGCGAGGCCGGATACCGGGCCGCCGACCTGGTGACCCCGGGAAACCGCTACAACCACCGCTGGGAGACGCGCTGCGGGGCCCGTCCCGAGACGATCAGGACGGTCTACAACGGCGTCGACCCCGAAGGGTTCCCGCCCGCGGGAGAGGAACCGGCCCGCCCCACCCTGAGCTGGGCCGGCCGAGTGGACCCGATCAAGGACCTGGAGACCCTGATCCGGGCGTTCGCGATCGTCCGGGAACACCTGCCGGAGACGCGGTTGCGCCTCTTCGGCGGGGGAGACACCGGCTACCGCAAGCGGTGCGAACGGCTGGCCGCCGACCTGGGCGTCGCGGAACACGTCACCTTCGAAGGGCGAGTCGCGAACATCCGCGACGCGTACGTGGCGGGGAGCGTCGTGATGCTTTCGAGCATCTCCGAAGGTTTCCCGTACACGCTCATCGAGGCCATGGCGTGCGGACGGCCCACCGTCTCGACCGACGTGGGCGGGGTCGGCGAGGCCGTGGCGGCCGCACCGGGACGGCAGACGCAGGAGTGCGGGCTGGTCGTTCCACCGCGAGACCCGCAGGCGATGGCCGCGGCGGCCCTACGGCTGCTGCACGACCCGGAACTGCGCCGACGGATGGGAGAAGCCGCCCGCCACAAGGCGTTGGAGTTCTTCACCGTCGACCAGGCGGTCTCCTCCTTCCGCGGCATCTACCGCGAACTGGCAGGGGCGGGAACGCCATGACCGGGGTGCTGGTCCGGCCATTCCCGAGGGCGGAGCACGACTTCACGGAGCTCGCCGACGAGATGAAGGAACTGCTCGCCGGAGCCGTGGACGCACTGGAAGTGGCCGCGGGGCTGGAAGCCAAAGGCATAGGCGACAAGGCAGCCCGCCGTTACGGGCATCCGGACGTCTTCGCGCTCGCCGCCCGTCTCTATGAACACACGGTACGCCGCCCCGCCCTCACCGGGCACGCGGCCAACCCCTGGCTTCCCGACGGGCCCGCGTGGCGGAGAGGCGGACGTCATGCGCTGCGCGGACTGCTGTTCGGACTGCCCGGGATGGGTTACGTGGCGGCCTCTCCGCTGCTCGGCGGACCGGCGACGGGCCTGGTGCTCACCCTGGCGCTGGTGTCGTGCTGGCCGCTCGGCCAGGGCCTGGCCGCCGTGGCCTGCTCCCGTACGTCCCCCGCGGCGGCCCGCCGGGTGCTCCGCCGCGGAGTCCTGGCAGGGACCGCGGCGATGGTCCCGGTCTGCGCGGCCCTGGGGGCGCTCCTCGGGGCGGGCCCTGCTGTGGTGGCGGTGGCCTGCGCGCAGAGCCTCTACCTGCTGGCCGCGACCGCCGCACTGGTGACGGGCGGGGAGGCCTGGCTGCTGCTGATCCTCCTGCCGGGCCTGTCGGTCTCGTTCGCCGGACCGCCCTGGCAGCTCGTCGTCGCCGGCTGGGCCGTCACCGGAATGGGCGTCACGGCACTCGCCTACGAACGTACGCGCGGCGGTACGGCCACCGGGATCTCGTGGTCGAGCCTGCGCATGGCATTGCCGTACGCGCTGTTCGGGCTGCTCGCAGCCGGGCTTCTCACCTTCACGCTCGTCGCGGCGTACACGGGATACGGAGCTCCGCCAGAGGCCACCAGCGCCGCGATGGTGGCCTTGTCGACGGCGATGGGGCCCGCCGAGTGGGTGCTCTACGACTTCCGGGCACGCGGCCACGAACTGCTGCGGGAGACCCGCAGCCTGCGGGAGTTCGCGATGCACGTCCGGGTGACCCTGCTCGAACTGGTCGCCCGCTTCCTGGCCGTCCTGGCCGTCCTGCTGGGACTGGCGTTCCTGGCCGCGGAGACGTCACCGGGACTCGTCCGGACGGCGGTCTGCTCCCTGCTGCTCGGCGGAGCGCTGTTCGTCGCGCTGATGCTGCAGTCCTGCGGGTGTACCACGGCCCCCCTGGTCTGCTGCGGCGCCGCGCTCGCCGCGGAGACGGCCGTCCTGGTAGCGGCCGCGCCCCCGCCCGCGGAGGTGCAGCTCTACGGGTCCGCCGCACTGTTCACCGTTCTGCTCGCCTACGCCGTGGTCGCACTGGGCCGTGCCACGGCACACCGTTGAAAGAAGGAGACACATGAGTGAGACCACCCACCTGGCGGCGGTCACGGGAGCCGACGGGTTCATCGGCTCCCACCTCGTGGAACTGCTCGTCACACGAGGCCACCGGGTGCGCGCGCTCGCGCAGTACAACTCGTTCGGATCGTGGGGATGGCTCGACACGCTGCCGCCGGACGTCCTGGCACAGGTGGAGGTCCACCTGGGGGACGTGCGCGACGCGGGCTCCGTCAACGCCCTCGTGAAAGGCGCCGAGACGGTCTACCACCTGGCGGCGCTGATCGCGATCCCGTACTCCTACCACGCGCCGCGTTCTTACGTGGAGACGAACGTCATCGGGACGATGAACGTGCTGGAAGCCGTCCGGGCCCACGGCGTACGCCGCATGGTGCACACCTCCACCAGCGAGACGTACGGGACGGCGCAGAGCGTCCCGATCAACGAATCGCACCCGTTGCAGGCGCAGTCCCCGTACGCGGCGTCCAAAGCGGCGGCGGACAAGCTCGCCGAAAGCTACTACGCGAGCTTCGAGACGCCGGTGATCACGCTCCGCCCGTTCAACACCTTCGGGCCGCGCCAGTCCGCCCGGGCGTTCATCCCCACGATCATCTCGCAGCTCGCGGCGGGCGCCACCGCCATCAAAGTCGGCTCGCTCACGCCGACCCGCGACTTCACCTACGTGAAGGACACCGCCGCCGCGTTCGTCGCCGCGGCCACCGCCCCAGGCCTGGAAGGACACCTGTTCAACGCGGGCACCGGACACGAGGTGTCCATGGGGGACCTCGCACGGACGATCGCCGTGCTGATGGGCCGCCCCGACGCGCGGTTCGTCACCGAGGCCACCCGGCGCCGCCCCGACAGGTCCGAGGTGATGAGGCTCGTCTGCGACAGTTCCCGGCTCCGCGCGGCCACCGGATGGGCCCCCCGCCACAGCCTCGAAGAGGGGCTCGCCGAGACCGTCCGCTGGCTCACCGGCAACCTCGACCGCTACCGGCCCGGCGTCTACGCCGTCTGAAGGAGGACTCCGATGCACGCAGTGATCCTGGCGGGCGGCAAAGGCGTCCGGCTCCGCCCCTACACCAGCACCCTGCCCAAACCACTGGTGCCGATCGGCGACCGGTACTCGATCCTGGAGATCGTGCTGCGCCAGCTCGCCTCCCAGGGGTTCGGCTCCGTCACCTTGGCCATCGGCCACCTGGGGCACCTCATCCGCTCCTACGTCGGCGACGGCGAACGCTGGGGGCTCGAGGTGAGCTACACCGACGAGGAGTCGCCGCTGGGCACCGTCGGGCCGCTGCTGGGGCTGCGGGAGCTGCCGGCGGAGTTCCTGGTCATGAACGGGGACATCCTCACCGACCTGTCCTTCGCCGGGCTGCTGAAGGCACACCGCGAGGCCGGCGCGCGGCTCACCGTCGCCACCTACCGCCGCCAGGTGAAGATCGACTTCGGGGTGCTGACCGCGTCGGACGGCCGGATCACCCGGTTCGCCGAGAAGCCGGTCTTCGACTACCGGGTGAGCATGGGCGTCTACGGGCTCAGCCGCGAAGTCCTCGAGCGCTACACGCCCGGGCTGCCCCTGGGGTTCGACGAACTGGTACTGGACCTCCTGGCGGAGGGCTACAGCCCGCTGGACCACTCCTTCGACGGCTACTGGCTCGACATCGGCCGTCCGGACGACTACGACCGCGCGAACGCGGAGTTCAGTACGCTGCGGCCGACGCTTCTGGGCGGTGCGGAATGAGGCTGCTGCTGCTCGGCGCGACGGGCTTCCTCGGCCGTCACGTCGCGGCGAGGGCCGCCGGACACGACGTGGTGACCGCGTCGCGGCGGCCCGGCGCGGCGGACCTCTGGCTGGACCCGGGTTCGGAGCCGGCCGGCCTGGCGGAGGCGCTGCGCGCAGTCCGTCCCGAAGCCGTGGTGAACTGCGGCGGCGCCGTCGACGGCACGCCCGCCGAACTCGTGGACGGCAACGTCACGGCGGTCTCCCGCCTGGTGGAGGCCGTCCGCGACCGGGGTTGCCGCCTCGTGCACGTGGGTTCGGCCGCCGAGTACGGGACGGTGTCCGTCGGCGTTCCCGTCGCCGAGACCGCTCGTCCACAGCCTGTGGGCGCCTACGGAGTGACGAAACTGGCGGGCACCTCGCTGGTCCTGACCCTCCAGGATTCCGTGGTCCTGAGGGTCTTCAACCCGATAGGCCCCGGCGCGCCGCCTTCCTCCCTGCTCGGGAGGGTCGTCGCCCAGGTGGCCCGAGGCTCCTCCGAAATCCGCACAGGCCCCCTGGACGCCACCCGCGACTACGTGGACGTCCGCGACGTCGCCGACGCGATCCTCGCCGCCGCGGCCTCCGACGCCCGGGGCGTCCTCAACGCGGGCAGCGGCACCCCCACCCTCTCCCGCGACCTCGTCCACGCCCTCCTCGCCCTGACACCCGGCCGCGTCCTGGCCGAAGAGGGCGGCGGCTCCTCCCACTCCCCGGCGGTCCCGTGGCAGCAGGCCGACCTGACGGCCGCCACCGTGGCCCTCGCCTGGAAACCCGCCTTCCCCCTGCGGACGTCCCTGCTGGACCTCCTCCAGGAGGCGGGGTGTTGAGCCGCAGGAAAATCCTTCAGATCATGTCGACCGCCGCCGTGGTCCCCGCCGCCGCGGCCCGCCCCCGTCCCGTCCCCGACAGCGCCTTGGTCCCCGCCTATTTCCACCCGGAGGTCGCCCCCGAGGACTGGCGGCGCCTGGCCGACCCCCGGCTCTACGCCGTCGTCCTGAACATCGACAGCGGCCCCGGCCGCGCCCCCGACCCGGCCTTCCGGAGCGTCGTCCGCCGCATCGAGGAGAACGGCGGGACGGTGGCCGCCTACGTGGACGTCGGCTATGCCCGCAGGGACCCCGCCCTGGTCGTCGAGGACCTCCGCCGCTACCGCGACTGGTACGAGATCGCCGACGTCTTCTTCGACCAGGCCCCCGCCGCCCCCGACGCCCTGCCCTACATGCGCGCCGTCACCGCCACGGCCCGCGCCCAGGGCGCCGACCTGGTCGTCCTCAACCACGGCGTCTACCCCGACCCCGCCTACGCGGCCCTGGCCGACGTCCTCGTCACCTTCGAGGGCCCCGCCGAGACCTACCTGACCCTCACCCCTCCGTCCTGGCCCCGCTCCCACCCCCGCCACGGCTTCTGCCACCTGGTCCACACCTGCCCGCCCGACCTGCTCGACCAGGTCCTCGCCCTCGCCCGCCGCCACCACACCGGCCTCGTCTACGCCACCGACCGCTCCACGCCCAACCCCTACGACCGCCTCCCGCCCTACCACCCCCGCCTCCTCACCCTCGCCTCCCCCTGACCCGCGGGCGCCCTACCGGGAGCGGGCGCGAAGCGAAAACCGCGGCGGCGCCCGGCACGCCGACTCACGGAACGCTGACGGAAACAGTGAGGCCCGGGCGGAAGTGAAGGAACGCGGGTGGAGGCGGTCAGGTGCGGGTGGAGGCGGTGAAAGCTCAGGTGTAAGTGACGAACGCGGGCAGAGGCAGCGGAATACGGGCAGAGACGGTGAAGCGTGTGCGGAGGCGCGGGGCGGTGGTCGTCGAGGGTCAGCGGAGGGAGACGGGGAGGCGGTCGGGGCTGCGGAGCATGGTGCCGGGGGAGCGGTAGACGGGAGGGCCGGCGGCGCGCAGGGCCGGGAATCGGCGGAGGAGGCCAGGGAAGAGGACCTCTGCCTGGAGGCGGGCCAGGGGGGCTCCCAGGCAGTAGTGGGGGCCGGCGCCGAAGGCGAGAGCGGGGACCGGCGGGCGGGTGATGTCGAAACGGTCGGGGGAGGAAACCGCCTCGGGGTCGCGGTTGGCGGAGGCCAGGAGGCCGAAGACGACTCCGCCTCGGGGGACGGGGACGCCCGCCAGTTCGGTGTCCTCATGAGCGGTGCGGACGACCAGTTGGACGGGGGGATCATGGCGGAGGAGCTCCTCGGCGGCGGAAGAGGCCAGGGAAGGGGTGGCGCGCAGCAGATCGGCCTGGTCGGGGTGCTCCAGGAGAAGGCGGGTGCCCAGGCCGACCAGGCTGGCGGGGGAGTCGGCGCCGGCGATGAGCAGCATGGCGGCGGTGCCCAGGGCGGCCCGCTCGGCCTCGCGGGGATCGCCGGGGAAGGGATGACGGGCCAGCCGGGAGAGGAGGTCGTCGCGGGGCTCGCGGCGGCGGTCGGCCAGCAGCCCGCCCAGAAGGTCGAGGACCCGGCCGCCGGACTCGTGCTGGACGGCGCGCTGGGCGGCGGTGGCCAGGGGCTCGAAGACGGCTCCGGCGAAGCGGAGCAGCGGGGCCAGCTCCAGGGCCCGGGCGTCCGGGACGCCCAGGACGCGGCTGATGGCCAGGACCCCGAACGGCAGGGCGAGGGACTCCATCAGGTCGACCTCGTCGTCGCCCCGCTCCAGGGCGTCCAGGAGCTCTTCGACGAGCCCGGTGATCATCGCACGGTGGGAGAGGACGGCGCGGCCGCCGAAGTCGGCGTTGACCAGGCCGCGGCTCGCACGGTGGGCGGAACCGTGCTGGAAGGCCATCGCCTGGTACAGGCAGGAGGTGAACGGATGCCTCCTCCAGCCGGGCGACAGCCCGTCCAGGTGGATCTGGGACAGCGGGCCGAACGCGCGGTGGCGCAGCAGCCGCGTCACCGAGGCGTGGGAGACGGCGGTCCAGGCCGTGCCCAGGCCGGGCAACCGGACGGTGTGGAGGGGCGCGAGCCCGCGCAGCCGCCGGTACTGCGGGTACGGGTCGGCGAGCGGGCGGGGGCGGACCAGCCGCAGGAAGATCCGTGTCGCCTCCGCGACCGAGGCGGGCTCCAGGGCGAGGGAGGTCACCGGCAGACCTCCTGCGACTTCTCCAGCAGGCCGAGCATCGTCATGACCGTGGCCTCGGGCCGCTCCGTGACGGGGCTGTGCGCGGTCCCGGGAAGCATGACCTCGGTGGCGCCGAGCCGCATCGCCATGTCGTGGTAGGTCTCGCGGGTCCACAGCCTCCGGTCGCGGGAGCCGTACAGGACCAGCACCGGAACTCCGCTCCGCGCCAGCTCCCCGGTGAGGTCGGGGGTGACGCGCATGGAGTCGGCGGTGCCCTGCACGTAGGCGTGGTTCATCGTCTGGAGCTTGTGCCGCCAGAAGCCGATGATCGCCTCGTCGTCTTCGGGGAGCAGGCGCCGGATGGTCGGCCACACGCCCATCAGCCCGCTGGCCGCCAGCATGGCGTCCAGCCCGGTCCACATGGCCCGGTGCCGCATGTCGTGCAGGTGCGGGCCGCAGCACATCAGCGTCAGGCTCCGCGCCAGGGCCGGCCGGTCGAGCACGGCGCGGCGCGCGACCAGCCCGCCCATGCAGTGCCCCAGGTAGTGCACGCGCCGGTTCCCGACGAGTTCGACGAGGTCGGCGGCGAGCAGTTCCAGGGTGTAGTCGTTGTAGGAGTCCAGGCCGGTCGCGCTGAACTGGTCGGTGTAGTCGTAGGCCCAGCAGTCGTATCCGGCGGCGGCCAGCAGCGGCATGACCAGGCGGAAGTCCTCCTTGGAGCCGAAGTGGCCGGGGACCATCACCACCGTCTCCTCCCGGACCGCCGCCGGGGCGGTCGGTGAGGCCGGGTGGCGGATCGCCTCGACGGTTCCGCGCCGTAGGCGCAGGACATGCCTTTCGAAGCCCTCGGGGAGCGGCAGGATCACAACTTCACCATCGTTTCCGGTGATTCGGGGAATTCGGGCATGCCGGGCAGGGTGTGCTGGACGGGGCCGGTGGACAGGCCGAGCAGCCGCAGCGCCTCGCCCGTGCCGTCCTCGGACCGCACCCGCCGTCCCAGCTCCTCGGCCCGGTAGATCAGCTCCAGGTCGTGCAGCGCGAGGTCGAGGGCGGGCGCCAGCCCGCGCACCGACAGGTCGCGCAGCCGCGGCGAGGGCGGAGCCACGCCCAGCCGCCGCGTCCGCCGGGCCCAGAACGGCTGGTCGAACCCGATCGGGCAGACGATCTGCGGGACTCCCGCCGTGATGGCGGTGCCCGTCGTGCCGGCCCCGCCGTGGTGCACCACCGCGGCGCACCGGGGGAACAGCCAGTCGTGCGGGACGTGCCGGATCACGTGCACGCGGTCGGAGTTGGTGACCCCGCGCAGCCCCCGGTAGCCGCCCGCGACGATGACCCGGCCGCCGACCTGCTCCACGGCCTCGACGACGATCCGGGCGATCCGCTGGGGATCGCCCAGCGGAAGGCTGCCGAACCCCACGTACACCGGAGGGTCGTCCTCGGCGAGGAACTCCCGCAGCCGCCGTCCGGGGGCGAAGGGGAGTTCGGGCAGCCGCCAGTAGCCGGTGAGGTGCGCGGCGGCGGGCCAGTCGGACGGCCGGGGCAGCACCTGCGGGCTGAGCGCGTGCAGCACCGTCGCCTCCTCGCCGTCCGGCCGCACCAAAGGGTCGCGCCAGCCGGGGCGCCGGCGCAGGCCCAGCGTGTGGTGTCGCCAGTGGTCGAGCTCCCGCTTCCAGGGCCGGAGCATCATCCGGCGGGCGGCGGCGTAGGAGGCGCGGGGGAAGGGGGAGCGCACCCCCCACATCGGTGAGGTGAACGCGCGGGTCGGCTGGAGTATCGGGGTGGGCGCCGCGGCCACCGACCGCGCCCCCGCCCAGTCGGCGAGGTGGTGGCCAAGGGGCACCATCGGGTGGTGGACGACGAGGTCGAAGTCGCCTTCGGCGGCCCGCACCACGCTCTCCAGCGCCTCGGGCGTCGACTCGCCCAGCGCCCGGGCGAACCGGAGGAACTGCCGCAGACCGTGGGTCTCGGCCAGGGCGTCGGAGACCCGCAGCATGTCGAGGTCCAGCGGGGCGAACGGGAGCCGGTGGGCGTCGGCCAGGCCCTGGAACAGCCGGGGGGCGACGAGCAGGGGCTGGTGGCCCTCCCGGTGCAGCCGGTGGGCCAGCGCGACGAAGGGCAGGACGTCCCCCTGCGACCCGATGGTCAGCAACAGCGCTCTCATGTCACTCGATCCCCCCTGGAGTGTCACCGAAAGTAACCATAGGGGATCTGATCAGAGAAGACGCGCCGTTGCGGGAACGCCTGTGGAAGAAGTGTCAGCCGCCGGTCCGGCGCCGCGGCGGCAGCGGGATCCGGTCCAGGTCGCGGGCGAGCACCGCGCCGGGGAAGTCCGCCTGCTCCAGGAAGAGCGGCTCGTCGGCCTCGGCGTACCGCTCGGAGATGTGGGTGAGCACCAGCGTGCGCACCCCGCACTCGCGGGCGACCCGGCCGGCCTGGCGCGCGGTGAGATGCCCGTGCTCGGCGGCCTGGCGTTCCTCGGAGTCGAGGAACGTCGACTCGATGACCAGCAGGTCCGCTCCTTCGGCGAGAGCGAAGACGTTGTCGCAAAGCCGCGTGTCCATGACGAAGGCCATTTTCTGCCCAGGCCGCGCCACACTGCACTCCTCGAGCAGCGGGCCGCTGAGCCGTGCGATCTCCGGGCCCCGGATGCCGTGCTCGCGTAGTTTCTCCGGCAGCATCGTCCGCCCGTCGGGTTCGGCCAGCCGGTACCCGTACGCCTCGATCCCGTGGTCGAGGCGCAGTGCGGTGAGAGTGAAACCCTCCCCCCGCAACTCCGCGCCGCCGTCTTCGACGGGGTGCTCGGTGATGTCGGCGGTGTCGTAGAAGGACGCGGCGTGACGCAGGCGCCGCCAGTACGTCTCACCGCTCGCGGGGTAGACGGCGTGCACCGGATGGGTGACGCCGTCCCTGGAGATCCGCTGGACGATGCCCGGCACGCCCAGGCAGTGGTCGCCGTGGAAGTGCGTGACGCACAGCCAGTTCAGGTCGTTCGCGGCCAGCCCGGCGTGGGACATCTGCCGCTGGGTGCCCTCGCCCGGGTCGAAGAGCAGACCTTGCCCGTCCCAACGCAGCAGGTAGCCGTTGTGGTTGCGGTGCCGGGTGGGCACGGCGCTGGCGGTGCCGAGCACGAACAGCTCCCTGTTGGACATCCCTTCATCCTCGCGCATGACCCGTACCGGGATGGTCCAGGCGGGTATCGTCACGTTCGTGCCCCCCGAAAAGATCATCGCGGACCGCTACCTGCTGGTCGAGCTGCTCGGACGGGGCGGGATGGGCGCCGTCTGGCGCGCCCACGACCGGCTCCTGGGCCGGGAGGTGGCGCTCAAGGAGGTCAGCCCGCCGCCCGGAGTGAACCCCGCGCCGCTGTACGCGCGGATCATCCGAGAGGCCAGAGCGGCGGCCAGGCTCGACCACCCCGGCATCGTGACCGTCCACGACGTCGTGGAGGAGGAGGGCCGGCCCTGGATCGTCATGCGTTACGTGCGGGCCGACTCGCTGGACAGGGTCCTGGCGGAGCGAGGCCCCCTCTCCCCGGAGGAGGCGGCCTCGCTCGGACTGCAGCTGCTCGACGCGCTGCGGGCCGCACACGCCGCCGGGGTGGTGCACCGCGACGTCAAGCCCGCCAACGTCCTGATGGAGGGCGGCCGCGCGGTGCTGACCGACTTCGGGATCGCCAGCCTCGCCGGAGACCCCGAGCTCACCCGGGCCGGGGCGCTCCTCGGCTCTCCGGCGTACCTGTCGCCGGAGCAGGCCAGACGGCGGCCCGCCACCCCCATGTCGGACCTGTGGTCGCTCGGCGCCACCCTCTACACCGCGGTGGAGGGCCGCCCGCCGTTCGACCGCGACGACCTCGTCGGCGTCCTGTCCGCCCTGCTGACGGAGGAGCCCGACCCGCCGCGCCGCGCCGGACCGCTCGCTCCCGTCCTCGCCGGTCTGCTGCGCAAGGACGCCGACACGCGCATGCGCGCGGACGACGCCGCGCACCTGCTGGCGGCGGTGGCCGGATCACCGAACCCGGTCCGGTCGGCGGACACCGATCCGGGTGTGCTCCCGCAGAACGGCTCCACGCGCCGGGGCGGCCGAGACCGGCGTCCTGTCATGATCGCCGCCGGTGCCGCGCTGGTCCTGGTCGTCGGCGTGGCCGTCGCGCTCTCGCCCTGGAAGGACGGGAAGCCCCTTACCCCCACGTCCACGTCATCGGTCTCCGCCCCGATTTCCGTGCCCACGCCGGGACCGGACGAGCGGGAGTACAAGGGCCCTCTCTACACGGTCATCGTCCCCGCCGACTGGACCGACGACGGCAAGGGCACGTTCCTCGCCCCGGCGGCGAAGGACGGCGGGAGGATCGGCATCGTCGTCGACTCCCCGAGCACGAGCGTCGGCCTGAAACAGGAGTTGGAGGCCGCCGCAGCGATGCTCGACTACCCCGACTACAAGCGGGTGGGCGACATCATGAGCGTCTCCTACCGTGGCCAGACCGCCTACGAACTGGAGTTCACGTTCACGCAGAACGGCCGTCCGGCCCACGCGAAGACGCGGATCTTCGAGTTCCTCGGGGAGAACCTCCAGGTGATCCTGCTGGCCGATCAGGAACGCTGGGAGGAGGGACTACCCGCCTACGCGCGTTTCCTGGAGACGATCCGGCCGAGCTGACGGCCGCCGCACCGCGCATGTGCCGCGACACGCGAGGCGGTGCCGCTAACCGGCCGGGACGAGGGCGAGCCGCGGGGCGACGACGGTGCCGTCCGTCAGGGGGACGATCCACTGGTCCCGGTAGAGGGTGAGGAGGGCCAGATGGAGGTCGTCCAGGCCGGCGAATCGGCACACGTGGCTCTCGTGCACGAAGCTCGCCTCCCGGTCGGCGGTCTCCAGGCCCTGGAAGTCGAGCGCGGCCGCCTCGAGTACGGCGAGATCGGCCGGGATGAAGTCGCCATACCGGGTGACGACCGTCTCGCAGTAGCGTTCGCCCTCCTCCCAGCCGGACATCCAGTCCGACACCCAGGGCAGGTCGAGGAACTCCGCGCGCCCCCAGATCAGCCCGGTGGCGGGCAGCCACGCAGGCGAACCGGCGGGGTCCACGGCGGCGGCCAGTTGTGCCAGGGTCAGCGGAGGCTCGGCGGGCACCAGCCGGTACAGGTCCGGATCGTAGGGGTCGTCCGGGGCAAAGGGGCGGGAGACGTTGGCCGTGCAGCGCCAACGGACGTGGCGGACCTGACGCCCGGCCCGGGATCGGACCATCGCAACCCTCCGTACTCTCGCGAGCCGTTCAGGACGCTGCGATCCTAGACAGGACGAACCGATCACGCCTCCCCTGTCCAGCTGTTAAGACGAACCGGCACCTTACCTTTACCGAAATCCCGAGCCTCCCGAAGGCCTCGTCGGACCCGCCCCGGTGACCCGTCCCTGAAGGATCCATTGCCCGGATCGGAGTTTCGCGCGTGAACCGGAGGGCCAGACTCGAGATCATGGTCGAAGCTGCGAGCAGACTGCTCAGAGACATCGCGTGCTGGTACCTGGGGGAGGCGGGCCGGGAAAGGCTGAAGCCCCTTCCCGACCAGGAGAAGATCCGGGAGTGGGAGAGCCTCTGCGATTTCGTCCTGCTGGAGCGCGAGCTACTGGACGTGGCGCGCCCCGACGAGCTGGAGCGCATCATCGCGCACTACGGCGGGGTGCTGTCCCGGCTGATCGAGGAGTACCGCGCCGACCGCCGCTGAGCGGGTCAGCGCGTCCACGGGCCCAGCGCCCAGGCGGGGCAGCCGAGCAGCGGCAGCAGCAGCCCGCGGCACTCTGCGGTGTCCCGGGGGGCGGGCGCGGGCTCCGGTTCGGGCGTGGGGTACGTCCGGTGCCCCTCGGCCGGAGGAGCCGCGGATGAGGGTTCCGCGGCCGCGGCGGCGCGGGTCTCGGAGGGGGCGGGGTGTCCCGTGCTCTGCGGTCTCGTACCGCGTTCGGAGGACGGAGGGCGCGCCGCGGTGTCCGTCGCGGCCGAGGGCCCCGCGGTGGAGGACGGCCGGGGCGTCTTGTCGGTCTCCTCGCCCTTCTGCGCGCCCGGCCCGGAGGGCGCGGGGGGCGACGGCGCCGTCCACGCCGGGACGGGACGTGATGTGGCCGCCGGCGTCCAGTGGGGCGCGGGAGCGCGGTCGGAGGCCTGGACGTCCGATGTCCCCCGGGGGGCGGGCATCGGGTTCCACGGCGACCGGGTGGCCGACTGGGCGATCTCCTCGGGCGGTTGCGGGCGGGGCCCGGCGTTCTCGGCGCCGGTGACGTCTCCCCGGAACGGCGCGGACACGGGCGGCTGGTGCAGCAGCCCGGCGAACGCCCAGGAGAGGACGGCCAGCACGGGCAGCCCCGCGGCCGTGAACCTCCTGATCCGGTGCTCGCTGCGAGCGGCGTGCAACGCTGGGTATCTGCTCACGTTCGGGACCGTTGCACACCGTGGCGGGCGGCACCTGGAGTTATTCGGTTTTCGTTATCGATCATTTGGTGATCGCGTGGTGACCGGCCGTGGTGGGATCCGGTCGAACCGGAAAAAGATCAGAAAGCCCCGCCGCGGCAAGCCGCGGCGGGGCCCGTTCTCGGCGCGGATCAGCCGCCGATCTCGGCCAGCAGCTTGGCGCGCTGCTGCTCGCCGAGGCCGCCGACCCGGCGGTTCTCGTCGATGCCCAGCTTCTCGATGAGCGCGGCCACCTTGGCCGGCCCATAGCCCGGCAGGGCCTTCAGCACCTGGGTGACCTTGGTCTTCTTGGCCACGGCGTCCTCACGGGAAAGCACGTCGCCCAGGCTGAGCGTCCCGGCCTTGAGGGCGGCCAGCAGCTCGCTGCGCGCCTTGCGGGCCTCCTGGGCCTTGGCGAGAGCTTCGGCCCGCTGCTCGGGGGTCAGCGTCGGCAGAGCCATCGTTTCTCCTCGTCGTCGTCGAACCGCCCATGCGATCAGCCTGGGCGTTACGACCCATCATGGCGAACCGCATGGCCCAACGCCCACTTGAGCAGCGGATTAGTTCGATTCGACGTGGTCCGGTGACCGAACGTGATCACGCTCGGCCCGCTGTTCGAGCCGCGCGGCGACCGCGAGGGCCCGCAGGGACCGGGATCGGATGGGGGAATCAGTCGTTTGTTCGCTCCGTCGGATGACGGTGTCCAAAAACTCCTCCTGCATGGCTTGTAGGGGATTGAGTAGTACACCGAGTACAACAAGAAGAACTGGTTGTTATTCCCGTGAAATAAGGGGAATCAGCGCAATCCGAGCAGCTGCCGGGCCTGCTGGTAGTCCTTCTTGCTCTCGGATGAGTACAGCCAGGCCAGCGCCAGGTCCTTCGAGGGGTGCGCCATCGACAGGTGGTGGCGCGCCATCGTGAGGTCCCGCAGGTGGTAGAAGGCGGCGCCGAAGTACTGGTGGGCCTCCTGGGCCTTCGGGTGGTTCTGCGGCGCGGCCAGGAACTTCGCCGACGCGGCGGCCAGTCGTCCGTGGATGTCGGGACGGCTCAGGTGGAGACGGGCCTCGGCGTCGGAGGCCACGGCGGTCTCCAGGCAGACGGCGGCCACGATGGCGTTCAGCGGATGGCCGGGCGGGGCCCGGTGGAAGGTCTCGTCGGCGAACTCAAGGCTCTCGGCGTCCGAGCCCTGCCACTTGGCGGCCAGGACCTGGGCGCGGCTCTCGTACGCCCCGTACAGGTACGGGTCGCGCCGCGTGATCTCGGCCCAGTAACGGTCGAGTTCCGGGCGGGGGAGCTGCATGCCGAGCCCGTAGAACTGCAGGGTGTCCCACGGGGTGGGGTCGTCGGGCAGGAGGGCCGCCGCGCGCAGCAGCGCGTCGCCCGCCTGGGAGAGCACCAGCCAGAACCGCTGGAACTGATCCTGAGCCACGTACTCGGCCCGCGAATCGCTGCGGATGCGCCAGGCCTCCTTGATGCGCACGGAACCGGCCCACAGCAGCAGGTCGGGGTCGTCGGGCCGGGCGGCGCGCAGAGGGGCGAGACCGAAGAGCGTGCAGGAATCGGAGAGGTGGGCCAGACGGCGGTCCCGCAGCTCGTGGTAACCCCGGCTGGCCGCGAGCACCTCAAGGCCGGCCTCGGGCCGGCCCGCCCGCACCGCGGTGAGAGCCTCGGTGAGCTGCGGATCGGGATCGTCCTGGCGCCTGCGCTTGAACAGGCTCCGGCGCTCCTGCTCCAGAGGAGGAGCTTCCAGCGACAGCGGCGGCCCTCCGTCCTGGGGCTGGGGGACGTTCTCACGCGGCGGCATCCGGACGAAGACGTCGGGCCGGACGGACCGGTCGATGGCGTGGATGAGCGGGGCGGCGTCCCGGAACAGCCCCGGCTCGACCCGGACGGCGATGCCGTCGGGCGAGAAGAGCTGCCGCGCGCCGTCCGGCCAGGCCAGGACCGCGGTGCACTCGGCGTACCGGATGGTGGCCATGGACCTCCCGGTCACCTTGCTCAGCCCGGCGGGGGCGGCGATCAGGTGGCTGGGACCGCTCCAGGGGTGCAGGACGTGCCCTTCCAGCGCGTACGACGAGTCGCCGGGCGCGGGCCGGTAACGCCGGTCGGAGGGCTCCACTTCCGGTGGGAGCGCGAGCAGCGCCGAGTCCCGCGCCTGGACGCCGGTCCGCAGGACGTCCTGCGGCGTCACCTCCAGCAGCCGGTCGAGTTGCTCGCGGGGAGTGCGGATGGCGGCGCCCATCAGCTCGTCCCAGGCGATGGACATGACCCACGCCGTGGCGGCGTCCCGGTGCTCGAGGTCCTCCCGCGCCTGTTTCTTGGCCTCCTCCAGCTCCGCCTCGTCGACGGGGTGCGAGGCCAGGTCGTCGAACACCTCCAGGAAGGCGGAGGTGAGCTCGCCGGAGACCGACTGGAGGCCGTCGGCGAAGGCGACGATCTCCGCGGTGCGCGCCTCGTCGGGCCGGTACTCGACCGAGGTGGTGTAGCTCAGCGCGCGTTCGCGGCGCAGCACGTCGTGCAGCCTGCGCTGCAGGACGCGCCGGTAGAGGGAGGAGGCGGGACTGCGCTCGACCTCGGCGTGCAGCATGACGCCGTCCAGCTGCATCGGGAAGTGGGCGGGGAAGTAGGGGAGGACCGGCGCGGACGGCGCGCAGGGGCGGCGCGGACCGTCGGGGAGGTCGAGCACGAGGTCCTCGGGCGGCGGGCCGCCGGTGAAGGCGAGCACCGCGTTCCCCCGGGTGAACCAGTACCTCGTCCAGGACGTGATCAGCTCGGGGGAGATCTCGGGCAGTCCGAGTTCGGGGTAGCCCAGCAGGCCGCGCCCCCGGGAGCCGTACCGCCACAGCAGCAGGTCGCCGAGGGCGCGTCCGCCCTGGCCGGCCTCCTCGGTGCGCAGGACCTGCTTTTCGGCCTCCAAGCGCTCCATGGGCGGGCGGGCCAGCCCGGCGCAGACGCCCTTGAAGTAACGGGCGACCTCCTCGGGGGAACCCTGCTTGACGAACGTGGTGGTGCGGGCGTCGACCACGCCGTTGAAGTGCCGTTCGGCGCCGCCGAGCTCATGCAGGGCCAGGTGCTCGATGAGATGGGTGATCCCGCTGCGGGCCAGCGTCTCGTCGGACCGTCCCACCCGGAATATGAGCGCCGCCTGATACTCGGGTCCGTCCGTCCAGTAGGCGGGGACGCCGCCGACGATGGTGCGTGTGATCTCCACCGGTCCTCCACGTTCGCGGATGGGAGATCATAAAGGGAAACCGGATGTCGTTATATGCCTAGAAGACGGAAGTCGGCGGGTGGACGGCCGAGACCTGGATCGGGCCGGGGCACGGGCTCCAGGCCTTGGCGAGCTTCACCGGGGCGCTCCCCGCGTCCCCGGGGGCGAGGAAGGCCAGTCCGGCCGCCTCGGGACAGGACTTCCCCGAGGCGCTGTTGTCGTTGATCACCACATAGAGGACGGCCTTGCCGCCCTTCTCCAGGGTGACCTTCCCCGGAGATCCGCCGATGGATCCGAAGTCGGAGGGGACGGACGTGGTCTTGAACCCCTTCATCCGGTTCCCCGCGGCGTCGTAGGGGTAGACCTCGGGCCTCCCCTCGAGGGTGCACAGCCCCCCGCCGTTGGTGATCTCCAGCCGCTGGATGTGGGTGCCCGCGCCGCCCTGCCCTCCGGCGGGCGCCAGCGCCAGCTGGGCGTTCCCGCACCCCGGTGTGCCCTTCGGGGCCGGCGGGGCGGTGGTCGCGGCGGGCGTCGGCCTGGTCTCGGCCTCCTGCGGCGCGGTGGGAGCGGCCTGCTCGGAGCGTTCGGGAGCGCTCTGGGAGGCGGCGTTCTCGTCCCCTCCGCCCCCGCAGGCGGTCAGCGTCAGTCCGGCGAACGCGGCGACGGCGGTGAGGATGAGGGGGGATCGTCCTGAACGCATGTGTCTCCTCGGGGAGCCCTGGAACGGGGAACGTGTTGGAGTCTGCCCCAAATGCCGCGATAGGTGGGAAAGGAAGGGGGAAAGGGGAAGGCGAAGAAGCCCGCGGAAAGACGAAAGGCCTCGTAGGTGATCACCTACGAGGCCTTTCGTTCGATGCGCTCCCGGCAGGATTCGAACCTGCGCTTTTGCCTCCGGAGGGCAACGCTCTATCCCCTGAGCTACGGGAGCCCGCAACGAGAAGAAGATTACCAGGCTTCTGGAGGAGGCGCGCACGGGTTTCCGCGCCGCGACTCCGTCGCGCCGACCCCGTCCGTTTCCGTGCGGAGGGGCGGGAGGAGGGTTAGCCTCGGCGGATGGCTGAGAGTCTCGGGCGGGTGCTGGTCGTCGACGACGACGAGGTGATTCGGCAGCTGATCGCGGTCAACCTGCAGCTCGAGGGGTTCGAGGTGCACACCGCGGTGGACGGGCGGGACTGCCTGGACCGGGTGCGGCAGGTCGCCCCCGACGTGATCACGCTCGACGTGATGATGCCGCGGCTGGACGGGTGGGTGACCGCCGTCCGGCTGCGGGAGGATCCGGAGACGGCGGGCATCGGGGTGGTGATGATCACCGCGCGGGCGCAGGAGCGGGACGTCGAGCGGGGGCTGGGGATCGGGGTCGACGCCTATGTGACCAAGCCCTTCGATCCGGCGGAGCTGATCAGGACGGTCCGGGCGCTGGCCGCCCGCGCGTCCGGCCCGGCGGGGCGGCGGGAGTCCGGGTCGTGCTCCGGCGGGCGAAACGGGGCGTGAAACCTGTCGTTTGTCCAGATGGTGGTCGGCTACCCTCGGTGCCGTGACTCCCGGGGACGCGAACGAGGCGGTGCTGGCCGCGGTGGACGCCGTGTACGGCGTCCGGCCGACCGACGCGTCGATCACCTGGGAGGACACCTACGTCTCGCCGGTCGCCCCGCGGCACCGGCTGGAGGCGGCGCCGCTCGCGGAACGGCTGGCGCTGCACCCGGACATCTCACATGTCGAGACGCGGGGGGCGGGGCTGCTGGCGCTGCATCTGGCCGTGCCGGGCCGGATCGCCGCCGCCGTCGCGGGGGACGAGGGCTACGGCCGGGGTGAGATGATCGAAGGGGCCTGGGCCGACTTCCCCAGGACGTTCGAGAACCCCGGATTCCGCGTGCGTTTCGCCTACGAGAGGGCCTGCGCGGTGGAGCGCCGGGCCCGTGATCTCCAGGTGCCGCCGGGAGACCCGGCGGCGTTGACCGCGCCCGCGGAGCTCAGGCTGCTCGGGTTGCTGGCGGGGTTCGACGGACACCGAAAACCGGTGCTCCAGCTGGAACGGATCGCGGACGCCTACCACGACGTCTACGAGAGTTCCCGCGAGGAGCCCACCCCGCAGCACGGCGCCCGCGTGATCCTCGCCGGGGCCGTGCGCGTCACCTTGAGCAACGGGCTGCGCAGGCTCGGCGAGACGGCGAGAGAGAGATTGTGAGCAGAGTTCATCCCGCGGGCGACAGGCATGCCGACGTCCTGCCCGAGGACCACCCGATGCCGCCCCCGGCGGACCTGAACGACCTGGTGCCGCTGGTCTGGCCGCGCACCGCCCGCCGCGTGGAGGGCGCCCTGCAGGTCGGCGGGGTCGACGTCCGCGACCTCGCGCGGGACTTCGGCACCCCGCTCTACGTCCTGGACGAGGAGGACGTGCGACAGCGCGCCCGCGAGTACGTCGGCGCCTTCGCGGACGGCAGCGTGCACTACGCGGGCAAGGCGTTCCTGTGCGGCGCGCTCGTGCGCTGGCTGGCCGAGGAGGGCCTGGGCCTGGACGTGTGCTCCGGCGGCGAGCTGGCGCTGGCCCTGGCCGCCGGCTTCCCGGCCGAGAAGATCACCCTGCACGGCAACAACAAGTCCGAGGACGAGCTGGTCACGGCGCTGGAGGCCGGCGTCGGCCACATCGTCGTCGACTCCTTCGAGGAGATCGTCCGGCTGGCCTACCACGCCGAGCGGCTCGGGGTGCGGCCCAAGGTCATGATCCGGGTGACCACCGGCGTCGAGGCGCACACCCACGAGTTCATCGCGACGGCCCACGACGACCAGAAGTTCGGGTTCTCCCGCAACTCCGGCGCGGCGCTGGAGGCGGCCCGGAGGGTCCTGGCGCTGCCCCAGCTGGAGCTGGTCGGCCTGCACTCCCACATCGGCTCGCAGATCTTCGAGACCGACGGGTTCGAGGTCGCCGCGCACCGGGTCGCCGAGCTGCTGGTGGCGATCAGGGACGAGCACGGCGTGGTGCTGCCCGAGCTCGACCTCGGCGGCGGGTTCGGCATCGCCTACCTGGCGGGGGACGACCCGATCGACGCCAAGCTGATCGCCGACAACATGCGCCGGATCGTGGCCAAGGAGTGCGGCTCCTACGGGCTTCCGGTGCCGAAGCTGACGGTCGAGCCGGGCCGGGCGATCATCGGCCCGGGCGGCGTCACGCTCTACGAGGTCGGCACGATCAAGGACGTCGAGGGCATCCGCACCTACGTGAGCGTCGACGGGGGGATGAGCGACAACCTCCGCACCGCCCTGTACGGCGCGGAGTACACCGCGAGCCTCGTCAGCCGCGAGTCCGAGGCGGGGCCCATGCTCAGCAGACTTGTCGGAAAGCACTGCGAAAGTGGGGACATCGTGGTGCGTGACCTATGGTTGCCCGAAGATATTGCGCCAAGGGACCTGGTGGCGGTGGCCGCCACCGGTGCGTACTGTCGGTCGATGGCGAGCAACTACAACTACGTGACCAAGCCGGCCGTGGTGGCGGTCCGGGACGGCGAGGCGCGTGTCATCGTCCGCAGGGAGACCGTGGACGACCTGTTGAGGCTTGATGCGGAGGTTGGAGAGTCGTGAAACCGGTGCGGGTGGCGTTGCTCGGGTGTGGTGTGGTCGGCACCGAGATCGTCCGGCTGCTGCGCGAGCAGTCCGATGATCTGGCGGCCCGGGTGGGCGCGCCGGTCGAACTGGCGGGCATCGCGGTCCGCCGGCCCGACCGGGTGCGTCCCGGGGTGCCGGAGGAGTTGCTGACCACGGACGCCATGGGCCTGGCCACCCGCGAGGACGTCGACCTGGTGGTCGAGGTGATCGGCGGGATCGAGCCCGCCCGCTCCCTGATCCTGGGCGCGCTGAAGACCGGCAAGTCGGTGGTGTCGGCGAACAAGGCGCTGCTGGCCGAGGACGGCGAGACGCTCTTCGCCGCGGCCCGCGAGTTCGGCGCCGACCTGTACTACGAGGCCTCGGTGGCGGGGGCGATCCCGCTGCTGCGCCCGCTGCGCGAGTCCCTGGTCGGCGACCGGATCCACCGGGTGCTGGGCATCGTCAACGGCACCACCAACTACATCCTCGACCAGATGGACACCCACGGCGCCGGCTTCGCCGAGGCGCTGGAGGAGGCCCAGGCGCTGGGCTACGCCGAGGCCGACCCCACCGCGGACGTGGAGGCCTTCGACGCCGCCGCCAAGGCGGCGATCCTGGCCAGGCTCGCCTTCCACACCCCCGTGACGGCCGCCGACGTGTACCGGGAGGGCATCACCGAGGTCACCGCGCAGGACGTGGCGGGCGCCAAGTCCATGGACTGCGTGGTCAAGCTCCTGGCCATCTGCGAGCGCGCAGGGGACAGGGGCGTCTCCGTCCGGGTCTACCCGGCCATGATCCCCCGCTCCCACCCGCTCGGCTCCGTCCACGGGGCCTTCAACGCCGTCTTCGTGGAGGCGGAGTCCGCGGGCAGCCTGATGTTCTACGGCGCGGGCGCCGGCGGCGCCCCCACGGCCTCGGCCGTCCTGGGCGACATCGTGGCCGTCTCCCGCAACCTGGTGAGCGGCGCCAGCGGCCCCGCCGAGACCAGCTACGCGGCCCTGCCCGTGCTGCCCATGGGCGAGACGGTCACCCGCTACTACGTCCAGCTCGACGTGGCCGACCAGGCGGGCGTCCTGGCCCAGGTGGCCGAGGAGTTCGCCAAGCACGAGGTCTCCATCCAGGCGGTCCGCCAGGAGGGCCACGGCGAGGACGCCCAGCTCGTCATCGTCACCCACACGGCACCCGACCGGGCCCTCGCGGCCACGGTGGAGTCGCTCCGCACCCACTCCTCGGTACGGGAGGTCGCCTCGGTGATGCGGGTGGAGGGTGACTTCTAGCGGTCCACATGCTGGACCGTGCCCTAGAGGCACTCCTCCCATCAGCTAATAGACTCAACGCGACCGGCGGGGATCGAAGGCGGTCCCCGCGCCGGTCTCAAGGGAACGCTCGCCGCGGTCGGCGCCAAGTGCCGGCCGCCGCCGCGACGCAAGAGCGGCGATCGAACTGGAGGAACCGTGAGAGCTTGGCGCGGGCTGATAGAGGAATACCGTGACCGGCTCCCGGTCACCGACAGCACTCCCGTGGTCACGCTGCTCGAGGGGAACACGCCGCTCGTTCCGGCCTACCGGGTCTCGGAGCGGACGGGGTGCGAGGTCTTCCTGAAGGTGGAGGGGCTGAATCCGACCGGTTCGTTCAAGGACCGGGGGATGACCATGGCGATCTCCAAGGCGGCCGAGGAGGGCGCCCAGGCCGTCATCTGCGCCTCCACCGGCAACACCTCCGCCTCGGCGGCGGCGTACGCGGTGCGGGCGGGCATGACGTGCGCGGTGCTGGTGCCGCGCGGCAAGATCGCCATGGGCAAGCTGGCCCAGGCGCTGGTGCACGGCTCCAAGCTGCTGCAGGTGGACGGGAACTTCGACGACTGCCTGGAGCTGGCCCGGAAGCTGGCGGTGGACTACCCGGTGGCGCTGGTCAACTCGGTGAACCCGTTCCGCCTGCAGGGGCAGAAGACCGCGGCCTTCGAGATCGTCGACGCGCTCGGCGACGCGCCGGACGTGCACTGCCTGCCGGTCGGCAACGCCGGCAACATCTCGGCCTACTGGATGGGCTACAAGGAGTACGAGGCGGACGGGATCGCCTCGAAGCGGCCCCGGATGATGGGTTTCCAGGCGAGCGGCGCGGCCCCGTTCGTGGCGGGCGGCCCGGTCGCCAACCCGCAGACGATCGCGACGGCGATCCGGATCGGCAACCCGGCCTCGTGGGAGCTGGCGAGCAACGCCAGGGACGAGTCGGGCGGCGCGATCGGCGCGGTCACCGACCGGCAGATCCTCGCGGCCTACCGGATGCTCGCCCGCGAGGAGGGCGTGTTCGTGGAGCCGGCCTCGGCGGCCTCGGTGGCGGGCCTGCTGCAGGCTCGCGAGCAGGGCCTGGTGGGCTCGGGTCTGCGGGTGGTCTGCACGGTCACCGGCAACGGTCTGAAGGACCCGGACTGGGCGATCTCGGGCGCGCCCGCGCCGACCACCGTCCAGGTGGACGCGCACGCGGCGGCTTCGGCGCTCGGGCTGGCATGACGGACGGGTTCGGCGTGACCGGAGTGACGGTCGAGGTCCCGGCCACCAGCGCCAACCTGGGGCCGGGGTTCGACTCGCTGGGCCTGGCGCTCTCGCTCTTCGACGAGGTGCGGGTGGAGCTGGCCGAATCGGGCCTGGAGATCGAGATCCGGGGCGAGGGCGAGGAGCTGGCGGAGCTCGGCGAGCAGCATCTGATCGTCAAGGTGTTCCGCCAGGCCTGGGAGCGCATCGGCGGCGTTCCGCAGCCGGCGGGGCTGCGTCTGGGCTGCGTGAACCGCATTCCGCACAGCCGCGGCCTGGGCTCGTCGTCGGCGGCGATCGTGGCGGGGATCACCGCGGCCCGCGCGCTGCATCCGGCGGGGGAGTCCTTCTCGGATGAGGACGCGCTGCGGCTGGCCACACAGATCGAGGGCCATCCCGACAACGTGGCGCCCTGCCTGGCGGGCGGCCTGACGGTCGCCTGGAGCGGGCAGGACGGCCCGCGCCTGGTCCGGCTGGACCTGGAGAGGGAGGTCACGGTCTTCGTCCCGGACCAGCGGCTGGCGACGGAACAGGCGCGCGGCCTTCTACCGGAAACCGTGTCACATCACGACGCCGCGGCGAATTCTGGGCGCGCGGCCTTGCTCATCGCGGCTCTGACCAGCAAACTGGGCTACGACGTGCTGTTGGACGCGACCGAAGACCGGTTGCACCAGTCCTACCGGGCGCCCGCGATGCCGGGCTCGGCGGCGCTGGTGGAGCGACTCCGGCAGGCGGGAGTTCCGGCGGTCATCTCCGGTGCCGGACCTACCGTTCTGGCGTTCGGATGGCCGTCCTCCGGTTGGCCGGGGGTCGATACGGGTAATGGCTGGCATATACGCCAGCTGAACGTCAGCCCTTTCGGCGCTCGCGTTCAGCCACGCGATTCGCGGACACGCTGACCTCAAGGAATCCAAGTGCACCCTGGTGGTGTTAGGCTGGAAGCCGCACCAGATGCCCCGCTCGGGGCCATAGGCCCATCGGCAGTGCCGATGCGCCCGTGCACCAGACTCTGCACTTCTGATTCCCTCGGGGCAGGGGACGAGTACGCGATCATCTGGCTGTATTCAGAAATTCTCTCCGGCGGTCTGGAAAACGATCGCCGCATTCGGCGCCCCCGCCGAAGCGAACCATCGGGTAGATCGGCCTCATCCGGCCCACACCCGCTCCCTGGGAAGGACCCTTTGTGAGCGAATCCAGCGAACTGCTGAACGAAGCGACGGGCGAAAAGCCCGCGCCGAAGCGCGCCCGTCGGGGCACCGGACTGTCGGCCATGGTGCTCCCCGAGCTGAAGACCCTCGCCTCCCAGCTGGGCATCAGCGGCACCACGGGGATGCGCAAGAGCCAGCTCATCGCTGCCATTCAGGAGAAGCAGGGCGGCTCGGCCGCGGGCGCGCAGGGGGCCGCCGCCAAGACCGAGACCAAGCCTGAGGGCAGGACGGAGAGCAGGACCGAGACCAAGCCCGAGCAGCCGGTCGAGAAGGCGGAGAAGCCCGCGGAGCAGCCTGCCGCCGAGCAGGCGGCACGGCCCGAGCGGGCCGAGAGGCCCGAGCGCACCCGGCGCGGCCGCGCCGCGCAGCGCGAGGAGGCCGCCGAGGAGCAGCCCGGTGCCGAGAGCAGGGCCGCGGCGGAGAAGCCGGCCGAGGAGCAGCAGGGCGAGGGCGGCGGCCAGCAGCGTGAGGGCCGCCAGCGCAGCCGCAGCGGCCGTGAGCGTGGCGACCGCCAGCGGGACCGGGGTGAGCGCGGCGACCGCCAGGAGCGCGGAGACCGCCAGGACCGCGGTGGCCAGCAGGAGCGCGGTGGCCAGCAGGAGCGCGGCGACCGTCAGGACCGTGGCGACCGTCAGGACCGTGGCGGTCAGCAGGAGCGCGGCGACCGTCAGGACCGCGGCGGTCAGCAGGGCGGCGACCACGACGAGGACCGCGGCGGCCGCCGGGGCCGCCGGTTCCGCGAGCGCAACCGGGGCCGTGGCGCCGGGCGCGAGCGTTACGAGGCCGAGCCGGTCGTCTCCGAGGACGACGTGCTGATCCCGGTCGCCGGCATCCTCGACATCCTCGACAACTACGCGTTCGTGCGGACCACCGGCTACCTGCCCGGCCCCAACGACGTGTACGTCTCCCTGGCCCAGGTCCGCAAGAACGGCCTGCGCAAGGGCGACGTGATCACCGGTGCGGTGCGCCAGGCCCGCGAGGGCGAGCGGCGCGAGAAGTTCAACGCGCTGGTCCGCCTCGACACGGTCAACGGCATGGAGCCCGACCAGGCCAGGGGCCGGGTGGAGTTCTCCAAGCTCACCCCGCTGTACCCCCAGGAGCGGCTGCGCCTGGAGACCGACCCGGGCATCCTGACCACCCGGATCATCGACCTGGTCAGCCCCATCGGCAAGGGCCAGCGCGGCCTGATCGTCTCGCCGCCCAAGGCCGGCAAGACGATGGTGATGCAGGCGATCGCCAACGCGATCACCAAGAACAACCCCGAGTGCCACCTCATGGTCGTCCTGGTGGACGAGCGCCCCGAGGAAGTGACCGACATGCAGCGGTCGGTGAAGGGCGAGGTCATCCACTCGACCTTCGACCGCCCGGCCGAGGACCACACCACGGTCGCCGAGCTGGCCATCGAGCGGGCCAAGCGGCTGGTGGAGCTGGGCCACGACGTGGTCGTGCTGCTGGACTCCATCACCCGTCTGGGCCGCGCCTACAACCTGGCGGCCCCGGCCTCCGGGCGCATCCTGTCCGGTGGTGTGGACTCCACCGCGCTCTACCCGCCCAAGCGGTTCTTCGGCGCGGCCCGCAACATCGAGAACGGCGGCTCGCTGACCATCCTCGCCACCGCGCTGGTCGAGACCGGCTCCCGGATGGACGAGGTGATCTTCGAGGAGTTCAAGGGCACCGGCAACATGGAGCTCAAGCTCAGCCGTCAGCTCGCGGACAAGCGCATCTTCCCCGCGGTGGACGTGGACGCCTCCAGCACCCGCAAGGAGGAGATCCTCATGGCTCCCGAGGAGCTGCGGGTGGTCTGGCAGCTGCGCCGGGTGCTGCACGCCCTCGACACCCAGCAGGCCCTCGAACTCCTGCTGGAGAAGATGAAGGAGACCAAGTCGAACGCTGAGTTCCTGCTCCAGGTCCAGAAGACGACCGTCGCGCACGACTGATCATCCGCTTTACGAGGCCAGGCCCGCACGGACGTCCGTGCGGGCCTGGCCCGTCTCCGGAGCCTCCGCAGGGGGGGCTGCCCCCACCCCGAAGACGGTGGGACGCTCCATGGCCCCTGCGACGCCGATCGGGGAGCCTTGAGGGGGCCGAGGAGAGAGGACCCCCATGACAGAGCCGGCAGAGCCGACCGGGCCGACCGGGCCGAAGGAACCGGCGGGGACGGCGTTCGCGGTGCCGTCGCTCCCGCGCCTGGTCAAGGACCCGACGTTGTGGAAGGCGGCCGTCTACTTCCCGCTCAGCGGGGCGCTGGGCCTGGGCTGGTTCATCGCCCTGTGCGCGGGGGTGCCGCTGGCCGCCGCGACCACGATCATCTGGGTCGGCCTGCTGCTCTGGGCACTGTTGCTGCTCCTGCTGCGCGGCGGGTCGATGCTCGACCGGCGGCTGACGAAGCTGGTGTTCGGGGTGGAGATCCCCAGCCCCTACCGCAGAGCGCCGTCGGGTGACCTGTTCCAGCAGGCGAAGACGATCCTCGGGGATCCGGCCACCTGGAAGGACCTGGCGTTCCAGATCGTGCGGATCCCGCTGTCCTTCGGCTACTTCACGGGCTCGGTGATCGGCTGGGCGTTCACCGTGTCGCTGATCCTCTCTCCGGCGGTCGCACCCTTCAACCCGGAATTCGTGCCGGATGTCTTCCGGGACGGCGACGATGTGGACACGGTCCTCGAGGCGATCCCGCTCATGCTCATCGGCCTGGTGCTGCTGCCGCTCCTCGTGTACGCGGTCAAGGCCGCGAGCGTCCTGCACGTGTTCCTCTCCCGGGTGCTGCTGGGCCCGAGCGAGAAGCAGGCGCTGCGGGCGCGGGCGACGGA
Source organism: Actinocorallia sp. B10E7 (assembly GCF_039871655.1). Taxonomy (NCBI): domain Bacteria; kingdom Bacillati; phylum Actinomycetota; class Actinomycetes; order Streptosporangiales; family Thermomonosporaceae; genus Actinocorallia; species Actinocorallia sp. B10E7. Next base: position 127,280 of record NZ_JBDPLZ010000007.1, on the reverse strand, counting down.
GCTGCAGGCCAGCCGGGCCAGGGGAGTGGACGCCGCCGAGTCCGAGCGGCGGCGGATCGAGCGGGACCTGCACGACGGCGCCCAACAGCGGCTGCTGGCCGTGGCGATGGACATCGGGCGGGCCCGCGGCAAGCTCGACGACGACCCCGAGGGGGCGCGCCGGCTGATCGACCAGGCGCACACCGGGGCCCGGGCGGCGATCAGCGAGCTCCGGCAGCTGGCCCGGGGCATCTACCCGGCGATCCTCACCGACAGGGGGCTGGACGCCGCCCTGTCCGCGCTGGCGGCGCGCTCGCCCGTCCCGGTGCGGATCAGCGTGCGGCTGCGGGAGCGGCCTCCGGCGGCGGTCGAGTCGATCGCCTACTTCACCGTGGCCGAGGCGCTGACGAACGTCGGCAAGTATGCGCGGGCGTCCGGGGCGGAGGTGGAGGTGTCCCGAGAACAGGACAAGGTGATCGTCGAGGTGCGCGACGACGGCGTCGGCGGAGCCGTCATCCAGCCCGGAGGCGGGCTGGCCGGGCTGGCTGACCGGGCCGCGACCATCGACGGGACGCTGACGGTGAACAGCCCGCAGGGCGGTCCTACGACCGTGCGGACGGTTCTTCCCTGTAGCTGGTGAGCGCGGCGGTTGGTGGAATGGACCCATGCGAGTCGTGATCGCGGAGGATTCCGTGCTGCTGCGCGAGGGCCTGGTGAGGCTGCTCGCCGACGAAGGGGTCGAGACGGTGGGAACCGCGGGGGACGGGGAGGGGCTGGTGGCGCTGGTCGCCGAGCACCGGCCCGACCTGGCGATCGCCGACGTGCGGATGCCGCCGACCTTCACCGACGAGGGGTTGCGCGCGGCGCTGGCCGTCCGGCCCGTGCCCGTCCTGGTGCTCTCCCAGTACGTCGAGGAACAGTACGCCGCCGAGCTGCTCGGCGGGGGTGCGCGCGGGGTCGGCTACCTGCTCAAGGAGCGGGTGGCGGAGGTGGCGGAGTTCACCGACGCGGTCCGGCGGGTCGCCGCGGGCGGCACGGTGATCGACCCGGAGGTGATCGCGCAGTTGCTCGGACGCAACCCCCTGGACGACCTGACCCCGCGGGAACGGGAGGTCCTGGCCCTGATGGCCGAGGGCCTGTCGAACGCCGGGCTGGCCCGGCGGCTGGTGATCGGCGAGGGCGCCGTGGAGAAGCACATCTCCCGGATCTTCCTCAAGCTCGGGCTGGAGAGCTCCCAGGACGCCCACCGCCGGGTCCGGGCGGTGCTGGCCTACCTCAGGAGAACGGAATAGCGTCCGGTCCCGGCACGTTCTGGTATCCGGCATACTTGAAAGGCCAAGGCCCCGGTTCCCAGCCCCGGCACCTCGTGGTTGACCCGGCGCCGTCTCGAAGGAGATCTCCCATGAAGCCTGACATCCACCCGAACTACGTGGTCACCGAGGTGACCTGTACGTGCGGCGCGACGTTCAAGACCCGCAGCACCGTGGAGAGCGGCGTCATCCGCTCTGACGTGTGCTCCCAGTGCCACCCGTTCTACACGGGCAAGCAGAAGCTCCTCGACACCGGCGGCCGCGTGGCCCGCTTCGAGGCTCGCTTCGGCAAGAAGAAGGCCGCGGGCAAGTAGGCGGACACCGGGCCCGGCCGCGGGCTGCGAAGGCAGCCGTGCGGCCGGGCTCCGCTTCTGTCCACCCCCCTCCACTGATAGACGCACGCCTGGCGGCGAGCTGTCCGTGGCCGAACGCACGCCGGTGCGCTGAATGATCCACGGTCCGTCGCCTGAAGAGAGCAGACAGTGAATTTCGACCTCGACGACTTCCTGCGCGAGTACGCCGACATCGAGCAGGCGCTCGGTGATCCGGCCGTTCACGCCGACCAGAGGAAGGCGCGTGAGCTGGGCAAGCGCTATGCCCACCTGCGCCCGATCGTCGAGGCGTACAAGGAGCTGGAGTCGGCCGAGGACGACCTGGCCACCGCCAGGGAGCTGGCCTCGGAGGACAGCGCGTTCGCCGAGGAGGCGACCGTCCTGGAGGGGCGGATCGAGGAGCTGAACGAACGCCTCAAGCGCCTGCTGGTCCCGCGCGACCCCAACGACGACAAGGACGTGATCCTGGAGATCAAGGCGGGTGAGGGCGGCGAGGAGTCGGCCCTGTTCGCCGGCGACCTCCTGCGGATGTACACCCGCTACTCCGAGCGGATCGGCTGGAAGACCGAGATCATCGACTCCCAGCTGTCGGACCTGGGCGGCTACAAGAGCGTCACCATGGCGGTGAAGGCCAAGGAGGGCGCCTGGTCGAGGCTCAAGTGGGAGGGCGGCGTGCACCGGGTGCAGCGGGTGCCGGTCACCGAGTCCCAGGGCCGGATCCACACCTCGGCGGCCGGGGTGCTGGTCACCCCCGAGGCCGAGGACATCGACATCCAGATCGACCCGAACGACCTGCGCGTCGACGTGTTCCGCTCCGGCGGCCCCGGCGGGCAGTCGGTCAACACCACCGACTCGGCCGTGCGGATCACCCACCTCCCCACCGGCACGGTCGTGCAGTGCCAGAACGAGAAGAGCCAGCTGCAGAACAAGGAGTCGGCGCTGCGCGTCCTGCGCTCCCGGCTGCTGGCCGCCGCGCAGGAGGAGGCCGACGCCGCGGCCTCGGCCGAGCGCAAGGCCCAGGTGCGCACGGTCGACCGTTCCGAGCGCATCCGCACCTACAACTTTCCGGAGAACCGCATCTCCGACCACCGGGTCGGCTTCAAGGCGTATAACCTCGACCAGGTGATGGACGGAGACCTGCAAGCGGTGATCCAGGCGCTGGTCGACGCCGACATGGAACGCAGGCTGGACGAAATTCAGCAATAATGAACTTGCTTCTCGACGAGATCGCGCGGGCTACGACACGGCTGGCAGAAGCCGGTGTCGCCTCGCCCCGTGCCGACGCCGAGGAGCTGGCCGCCGCCGTGCACGGAGTGAGCCGCGGCGAGCTGCACACCCTTCCCGACAGCGCCTTCGACGCCCGCTTCTGGGAGGGCATCGCCCGCCGTGAGGCCGGAGAGCCGCTGCAGCACATCACCGGGCGCGCTTTCTTCCGCTATCTGGAGCTGTCCGTCGGCCCCGGGGTGTTCGTGCCCCGTCCGGAGACCGAGGTGGTCGCCGGCTGGGCCATCGACACCCTGCGGGAGATGGACGTGGCCGACCCGGTCGTGGTCGACCTGGGCACGGGTTCCGGCGCGATCGCGCTGTCGATCGCCCAGGAGGTGCCGCAGGCCCGCGTCCACGCCGTCGAACTCGACGCCGACGCCCACCGGTGGGCGTCCCGCAACATCGAGAACCTGGACGAGCGCGGCCAGGTCACCCTGCACCACACGGATTTCGCCCAGGCTTTGCCCGAGCTCAACGGTCTGGTCGACCTGGTGGTCAGCAACCCGCCCTACATTCCGATGAGCGAGTGGGAGTACGTGCCGCGCGACGTCCGCGACCACGATCCCGCCGCGGCCCTGTGGGGCGGCGGGGACGACGGGCTGGACGCCGTCCGGGTGGTCGAGCGCACCGCGCGCAGGCTGCTGCGGCCCGGCGGCTTCGTCGCGGTCGAGCACAGCGACCTGCAGGGAGCACCCGTCTACTGGATCTTCGCCGAGGAAAACGGCTGGCGCGACCAGCGCAACCGTCGTGATCTCACCGACCGGGACCGGTTCGTCACGGCCCGCCTGACCACGGAGTAGCACCCGCATGAGCCGGCACTACGACTGTTCGGACCCCCTCGAGCGCACCCGGGGGATCGCGGACGCGGCCTCCTGCCTGCGCAGGGGAGAGGTCGTCGTCCTTCCCACCGACACCGTCTACGGCATAGCCGCCGACGCGTTCACCCCCTCGGCGGTGCAGAAGCTGCTGGACACCAAGCGGCGCGGCAGGGAGATGCCGCCGCCGGTGCTGGTCGGCTCGGTGCGCGCGGCGACCGCGCTCATCGAGGATCTCGGCCCCTACGGGCAGGATCTGATCGACGAGTTCTGGCCGGGCGCGCTGACCATCATCTGCCGGGCCAACCCGAGCCTGTCGTGGAACCTGGGGGAGACCAAGGGCACGGTGGCGGTGCGGATGCCGCTGCACGACCTGGCTTTGGAACTGCTCAAGGAGACCGGTCCGCTGGCGGTCTCCAGCGCCAACCTGAGCGGCGCCCCGGCGGCCCGCACCGCGGCCGAGGCCGAGACGATGCTGGGCGAGGGAGTCTCGGTCTACCTCGACGGGGGGCCCGCCGGAGACGGCAGGGCCTCCTCGATCGTGGACCTCACCGGTTCGCTGCCCAAGCTGATGCGGCGGGGCGCGATCCGCGAGGACAAGATCCGCGCGGTCTGCGGGGTGCTGCTGCGCGACGAGGAGCTCGGCGACGACGAGGACGAGGACGCCCAGTGGGCGGAGGCCTACAAGGACGACGGGTACGGGGCCGCCGAGGCCGTCGGCTTGGAGAAGTCCGCGGGGTCCGGCGCGAAGGAGGGGTCCGCCGAGATCCCGGCCGAGCCGTGGTGGGAGAAGGAAGACCGGGACTAACCCCGGCGCAGTGTGGGCGGGCGGGCGGCCAGGGCGCCCAGGAGCAGCAGGCCGAGCCCGCCCAGCAACGGGTCGCCCACCGCGATCCGGCCGAGCCCGCCGGGCACCGTCTCGACCAGCAGGTCCCACAGCACCGTGCAGGTCCCGAGCCCGAGCAGGGTTCGGCGTAGCCACACGGGGGTGCGGTAGCGGGCCACCAGGGCCACCGGGAGGGCCAGCAGCAGCGCCGTCCAGCCCCAGGGCGTGAAGGCCGTGTGCGGAGGCGCGTAGCGGGGCTCCGCGGGGTCGAGGACGCCTTCGGGGAACGCGGCGCGGATCTTCACGCCCTCGTGGGGCCGTAGATCGCTCTGGTGGAATTCCACGGCGGCGGGGCCCGCCTGTCTCCGGGCGCAGGGGGTGACCTGGTCGGAGGCCCCGGCCAGGCAGCCCGCGGCGAACGCGGCTGGTCCCTCGATCCGCACGGCGGCCTCCACCACCGGCACGGGCCAGCCGGGGTCCAGCAGCTCCCACACGAACTCGTCGCGTCCGGGGACCGGGGTGAAGACGTCCAGCAGGTCGTAGTCGAGGACGTAGGTGTGACGGCCGGAGGCGGTCCTGCCCTCGCCGATGACGATGTGGAGGTCGTGCAGGAACTCCTCCACCTGCACGTCGACGGGGGCGTTCGTGGTGCTCGTGACGGTGAGGCCGCGCATGCGGTAGACGCGGTCGCCGTCGCGCTCCCGGACGCCGCGGACCAGGCCGTGGGTCTGGGGCCGGGCGTAGTCGAAGGTGAAGGCCTCGCGGACGTGCACGGTGCCGTCGGGCCGCACGGTCAGCACCACGTCGTAGGCGGGGACGGAGCCTTCGGGGGTGTTCCGGCCGCCCAGAAGGAACGGCAGGAGCGCGAGCAGGAGCAGCGCGCAGAGGGTCATGCCGCTGAGGGGAGCGGGGCGCCGGTTTCTCATCACTGAGTGCAGTCTCTCCTGAACTCAGCGGTATGCCCAGCCTTCCTTTCGGCATGCTCCGGGTTCTCCACGGAAAAGTGATGAAGGGCACATGCAACCTCGGGTGCCGGTGTGTCGAGGTGATGCCTCTCCGTATCGCCACAGGTGGGCCCGGGTACGAGGGGGCGCGGTTCTCGCGCTCCGGCGGCCGTGCATCCCCTGTTGGACGGTGCGGATCGTTGTTTGGTTCTCGTGCGGGCCGAATTTCTACCCCGACGAATCCCCCCGTATGTGGGCAATAAAGATGATCTTCGTCTAACCGATACAGTCCCTGACCGGTAGCACGAACTCTCAGGGAGTGATCAATATGCGGCGTACTGCTGTGGTCACCATGACCGCCGTCGTTCTCGGCGCCGGCGTGGGTCTGACCGCGGTCCCCGCCAACGCCGCCCCGACGCAGAAGAGGGTGACCAAGAAGTGGTCCACCTTCGACGGCAAGAAGGGGTCCATTTGGCGGACGATCAAGGGCGACGGAACCTACACCCGCAACGGTGACAAGATCACCATCAGCGGCTGGATCCGCGACACCAAGAAGAACGGGTGGTCGCCGACCATCCAGTTCCGCGTCTGGCGGGGCGGCAAGTGGCACCACTCGGTCCACAGGGGCGTCGAGTACGTGAGCACGAAACTTCCCGCCGACCAGAAGTTCAACTACAAGGTCAACCGGTTCTGGTCCACGACGGGAACCCACCTGCAGGTGCGCGAGGGAGCCAGTAAGTCGACCTCTTCGAAGGTCGTCAGGGTCGGCCCCTGGAAGAAGCTCTTCTAACGGTTTGCGGGGCTCGTCGGCGGACGGGCCGCGTGCGTGAAGGCCCGGACGGTCATCCGTCCGGGCCTCTCCGTGCTCTCGGAGTGGGGTTTCGGTAGCGCGATTCATCGCTATTCGGATGCATTCCGCGCCATTGTTCTAGGTTATCCATGGCCAAAACACTAAAATCCGGTTAGCGACGGAAAAGGCACGGGGAGTGACCGCATGAAACGTATCGCCACGGTGGGTCTCGCCGCGGGCTCGCTGCTCCTGGGCATGGGAGTCCATGCCGTCCCCGCCCAGGCGGACGAGGCGGAGAACGCGTCGTCCTCCCGGGCGAAGCCCCTGGCGAAGGGGAAGTTCAAGACGAAGAACGGCAGGGCCAAGGCCTTCGGGAACATCGAGTCCACCGGGACCTACGAGGTGACCCAGGACAAGATCACCGTCAGGTTCAAGGTGCGCGACAAGAAGCGGGACGGCTGGACGCCCGCCGTCCAGTTCGCCGCGCTGGAGGCCTGGGACGGCGAGGGCACGGGCCTGTACTTCCCGCTCGCCAAGAACCTGCGAAACGGGCGAGGCGCCCCCGACCCCAACCAGAGCGGCAGCATCGACGGCCCGCCGATCAACAACACCGTCGAGCCCAAGGGGTCGGGCCGGCCCGAGTGCCGGACCTGCAGCAGCGTCAAACCCAAGCCGAAGCCCAAGCCGAAGACCGGGCCCGCCGACGGAAAGTACACCTTCAAGTTCAAGAAGTCCTTCACCTCGAAGTACACCGAATATCTCGCGGTGCGTGAAGTGCTCCTTCGCAAGAAGGGCAAGAAATACCAGTACAAGGTCGGCCCGACGACGATCATCTACGCGGCCTCCGAGGGGCCGCAGTACGCGCTCACCCCCTCGCCCGACGCCCGGGCCGCCCGGCCGGACGGCGTCTCCGTCCAGCGGAGCGTCATCAGGGACGGCCGCTACCGGGAGGCGCTGCGCAAGGGCCTGACGAGCGCACGGCGGGCCGTCCCCAAGGGCTGGACGCACTTCACCAACAAGAAGCTGCCGGGCCAGCTCGACGCCAGCACCGAGACCTGGGGCTACTTCACCGGCTACAAGGACGACGCCGGGGAGGCCAACGCCCGGCTGACCCTCCGGATCCGCGACAACAAGAAGGACGGGCGGTACGCCGGCACGATCGTCGCCTTCACCAACGCGGACGCCTCCGTCGCGGAGGAGTGGGCGCTGTCCAACCTCCAGGACCTCAAGGGCCGCTGGACCAGCAGGGTGGTGCACTCGCGGTACAGCGACCACCTGCTCTACCGGTCCTGCGTGGGCGTCTACGACGAGGTCGACGGCAAGGTGGTCTTCGTGCCCACCACCTGCGGTGAAGCCCAGATTCTTTACTGATCTCGGGACGATTCCGATGTTTTCCGCTGCGTAGGGAACACCCGGCCCCCTGAGGGGCGTAAGGTGTGCTGATCGTTGAGACGGTCGCCGGCAACCTTCGGGGGTCGGCGGCCGTCTTACAGTTCAGACGGTGATGGCGGTCCGGAGACGGGGGTGCGGGACATGCGGGAATACCTGCTCGTCATCCTCACCGGGATCACCGTCACCTACCTGCTGGTCACCCCGGTCAAGAGCCTCGCGCTCCTCATCGGGGCGCAGTCCCCGGTCCGGGACCGGGACGTGCACTCCGTCCCCACGCCCCGGGTGGGCGGCCTGGCCATGTTCGGCGGGCTGCTGGGCGCGCTGGTGATGGCCAAGGGCCTGCCGCACATGCAGAAGGTCTTCGAGGAGACCAAGACCGCCGAGGCGGTGATCCTGTCCGGCGCGCTGATCGTGCTGCTGGGCATCGCCGACGACCTGTGGGACATCGACGCCCTCACCAAGCTCTCGGGGCAGGTGGCCGCGTCCGGCATCCTGATCATGAACGGGGTCAGGCTCACCACCATCCCCATGCCCGACGGCGCTTCGCTGGCCCTGCCCCCCCAGTACGGGGTGCCGCTGACCGTCTTCGTGGTGGTCGCGACGATCAACGCGGTGAACTTCATCGACGGCCTGGACGGCCTCGCCGCCGGCGTCGTGGGAATAGCCGCGTTCGCCCTGTTCCTGCTGTCCTACCGGCTCGCCGATGTGATCGACATCCCGTTGCTCATCGGCCCCACGATGGTCGCGGGCGTGCTGGTCGGCATCTGCGTCGGCTTCCTCGCGCACAACTTCCACCCGGCCCGGATCTTCATGGGCGACACCGGATCGATGCTCATCGGGCTGCTGCTGTCGGCGGCCACGATCCAGCTGATCGAACTGTTCGACACCGCGCTGGCCGAGGAGTACTCGATCTTCCCGCTGTGGCTGCCGCTGCTGCTGGTCCCGATGGTCGTCGTGGTGCCCTACGCGGACATGCTGCTGGCGGTCTGGCGCCGCACCAACCAGGGGCTGTCGCCCTTCGCCCCGGACAAGCACCACCTGCACCACCGGCTGCTGCGCCTGGGCCACTCCCACCGCCGGTCCGTGCTGATCATGTACGGCTGGGTCAGCCTGGTGGGCTCCTGCATGGTCGCCATCTCGTTCGTCCCGCCGGACCGCTCGGACCTGCTGGCCCCCGTGGTGGGAATCACTTTCCTCGTCGCCGCGCTGGGCGCGGCCCTCATGGTCGGCGTGCCGCGGATCATGGCCAGAAAGGCCGCCGCGTCGGCGGCCGAGGCCCTCTCGGACGACACCGACTCCTTCACCAGACAGCCGGTTTAAGCAGGTGTTCGCCCTACCGTTACCCAGGGGGTAATTGCTGGGCTTCCGGGAGCTTGTGATAGCTTTCACTAAGTAGAGACGAACACGTTACGTGACCAACCGGAGCCTTCATGGAGACAACCGACGCCCGGATCCTCCGCGGCGCGGCCATCCCCACCCTGCTGGCGGGGGCCGTCGCGCTCGCCGCCGGCGGGCTCCTGGCCGGCGCCCAAGGCGCCGTCGGGGCGGCTCTGGGCACGGTGGTCGTCCTCCTCTTCTTCGGGATCAGCATCCTGGCGGTCTCCTACTCCGCGCGGGTGAGTCCCCAGCTGCTGATGCCCGTGGCGATGTTCACCTACCTGGTGAAGGTCTTCGCCATGCTCGGCCTGATCGCGCTGCTGCGCGACGCCTCCTGGATGCACGGCAGGACCTTCGGGTTCACCGTCCTGGGCTGCACGGCCGTCTGGCTCGCCTTCGAGATCCGGGTCTTCGTCAAGACCAAGATGCTCTATGTCGAACCGGTCTCCGGTGCGGACAAGGGCTCGCGATGACCCGGTTCTCTTCAAAGGACTATGCCAATGTGACCATAGCTCCGATGGCCTGCTATCGTCCGAGTCGCCATGGACAAGGACACTCGGCCGGAAGCCGGCTCAGGGGGTTCCAACCCGGGCGTGACCATTACCAGCCTTCTCCTGTCGGGAATGCTCTTCTACGGGGGATTGGGCTGGCTGGTCGATCGCTGGGTGGGAACCGAGCGGGTCTTCCTGCCCATAGGGATAGTCCTGGGTCTGGTAGCGGCCCTGTATCTGGTCTATGTCCGTTTCGGCCGGGATCAGTAGCAGATTCCGCCGAGCAAGGTTTTTCTCGTGATTCGCGGGTAGCCCCGCGCCGAAACGTCGAGGGTGTTGACAACATGCTGCACGCCGAAGGAGCCCGCTGTGAGCGCTGACGTGGTTCTCGCCAGCGAGGGCGGCGGATGCCACCTGTTTAGCGGCTGTGGTTTCCCCGCCCCCGGAGCCGAAATCTTCATCTTCGACCCGATGTTCCACATCGGTCCGTTCGAAGTGACCAAGCCCGCACTGGTCGCGGCCGCCACCGCGGCCATCGTCATCGCCTTCTTCTGGGCGGCGTTCAGCAACGCCAAGCTGGTCCCCAGCCGGATCCAGGGCCTCGGCGAAATGGGATACCTCTTCGTCCGCGACCAGATCGCGCGGCCGATGATCGGTAAGGAAGGGGACAGGTTCGTCCCCTACTTCATGACGCTGTTCTTCTTCATCTGGATGCTGAACTTCATGGCGTTCATACCGCTGATTCAGCTCCCGGTGACGTCGCGTGTCGCTTTCCCGGCGCTGTTCGCCATCGTTTCCTGGGCCATCTACATGACCCTGACCTTCAAGCGGAACGGGCTCGTCGGAGGCTTCCGCAACCTGGCCGTGCCCTCGGGGCTGCCGGGCTGGGTCTACATTCTGCTGACGCCGATCGAGCTTCTCTCGAACGTCATCATCAGGCCCTTCACGCTGACCATCCGACTCTTCGCGAACATGTTCGCCGGTCACATGCTGATCGCGGTGTTCTCCATCGGCGCCTGGTACCTGGTCAGCCCGTCGATCATCGGCATGGCCTCGGCCACCGCCTCGTTCACGATGGCCATCGTGATGTCGGCCTTCGAACTCATCATCCAGTTCCTGCAGGCGTACATCTTCACGATGCTCGTCGCCAGCTACATCGGCCAGGCTCTCGAAGAAGCGCACTAGCCGACACCCGAAAGTTCCCGACCGGTGTGAACAGCTCACCGGCCGAGTCAAGGAGAAGAAACACACATGAGCGCCATTCTCGCTGCGACCGACTCCGTGTCCGGCTCCCTGGGTGCCGTCGGTTACGGCCTCGCCGCGATCGGCCCCGGCATCGGCGTGGGCCTGATCTTCGGTAACGGCGTGCAGGCCATGGCCCGCCAGCCCGAGATGACCAACGTCATCCGGACCAACATGTTCATCGGCTTCGCCCTGACCGAGGCGCTCGCGCTGCTCGGTTTCGTCGTGCCGTTCGTCTTCCCGTAAGCCGCCACGACAATCCCGGAGGGGGGCACTCATATGTTCCTGGCAGAAACGGCCGAGCACGAGCCGAACATCTTTCTGCCGCATGGTGCCGAGCTGGTCGTCGGCCCCATCGCCTTCGCGATCATCTTCGGCATCTTCGCGTGGAAGCTCCTGCCCAAGATCAAGGCCATGCTCGACGAGCGTGCCGACCTGATCGAGGGCGGGCTGAAGCGCGCTGAGGACGCTCAGGCCGAGGCCAAGCAGACCCTCGACGCTTACAAGGCCCAGCTCTCGGACGCCCGCCAAGAGGCGGCCCGTCTGAGGGAGGAGGCCCGCGAGCAGGGCGCTCAGATCATCGCCGAGATGAAGGAGCAGGCCCAGGTCGAGGCCCGCCGGATCGTGGAGAACGCACAGGCTCAGATCGAGCAGGAGCGCACCCAGGCCCTCGCCGCGCTGCGGGCCGAGGTCGGCGCCCTGTCCGTCGAGCTGGCCGGCCGTGTGGTCGGCGAATCCCTCGAGGACGAGGCGCGCCAGCGCCGTATCGTCGACCGCTTCCTCGAGGAGCTCGAGTCCGCCAACGCGAGCAAGGCCCTGTGATGGCGGGAGCCGTCAGCAGGGCCTCGCTGGCCGAGGTCAACGAGAAGTTCGACGAGCTCGTCGCCACCACCGACGCGTCGGTGCTCGCCGCCGAGCTGTTCACGGTCCTGCACCTGCTGGACCGCGAGCACGGGCTGCGCCGCACGCTGGCCGACCCCTCGACCTTCGGTCAGGCCAAGGCGCAGCTCGTGCGCTCGCTGCTCGAAGGCAAGATCGGCGAAGCCGCGGTCGAGCTCACGGCCGAGGTCGTGAGCCGCAGGTGGAGCCTGTCGGTGGAGATGACCGACGCCATCGAGCGGCTCGCGGTGGGCGCCCAGGCGGTCGCCGCCGAGCGGACCGGTCAGCTCGACCAGCTCGAGGACGACCTGTTCCGCTTCACCCGGGTGGTCTCGGGCGAGCCGGAACTGCGCGCCGCCCTCTCGGGCACGCGGGTCCCGGCGGAGCGGAAGGCGGAGCTGGTCAAGGCTCTGCTGGAGGGCAAGGCGGCCTCGGCCTCCGTGTCCCTCATCACCGAGGCCGTCACGCACCCGCGGGGACGTAGCCTGGAAGGCGAGCTCGACGGATACGGCAAGGTCGTCGCCGAGCGGCGCAACCGGCTGATCGCGCTCGTCCGCACCGCGGTTCCCCTCACCGGGGAGCAGCAGACCCGGCTCGCGGCGGCGCTCGGCGCCTCCTACGGCCGTGACGTACACCTGAACATCGAACTCGACCCGACAGTGCTCGGCGGCATCGCCGTGCAGATCGGGGACGAGGCAATCGACGGCACGATCGCCGGACGCCTTGACGGCGTACGCCGGCGGATCGCCTGAAGGCAAGGAAGGAATCATGGCGGAGCTGACGATCCGTCCGGATGAGATCCGGAACGCGCTGGAGCGTTTCGTCCAGTCGTACGAGCCCGACGCGGCCGCGCGCGAGGAGGTCGGCACTGTCACCGAGTCCGGCGACGGTATCGCTCGCGTCTCGGGCCTCCCCTCGGCGATGGCCAACGAGATCCTGGAGTTCGAGGACGGCACCCGTGGTCTGGCGCTGAACCTCGACGTCCGTGAGATCGGCGCGGTCGTGCTGGGTGACTTCAGCAAGATCGAGGAAGGCCAGCCGGTGCGCCGCACCGGTGAGGTCCTCTCGACCCCGGTCGGCGACGACTTCCTGGGCCGCGTCGTTGACGCCCTGGGCAACCCGATCGACGGCAAGGGCCCGATCGCCTCGACCGAGCGCCGCGCGCTGGAGCTGCAGGCTCCGACCGTCGTGCAGCGCCAGTCGGTCAGCGAGCCGCTGCAGACCGGCATCAAGGCCATCGACGCGATGACCCCGATCGGCCGCGGCCAGCGCCAGCTGATCATCGGTGACCGTCAGACCGGCAAGACCACGGTCGCGGTCGACACGATCATCAACCAGAAGGAGAACTGGCTCTCCGGCGACCCGGACAAGCAGGTCCGCTGCATCTACGTCGCCATCGGCCAGAAGGGCTCCACCATCGCCTCCGTGCGCGGCACGCTGGAGGAGGCCGGCGCGATGGAGTACACCACCATCGTGGCCGCCCCGGCGTCCGACCCGGCCGGCTACAAGTACATCGCCCCCTACACCGGGTCCGCGATCGGCCAGCACTGGATGTACCAGGGCAAGCACGTCCTGATCGTCTTCGACGACCTGTCCAAGCAGGCCGAGGCCTACCGCGCGGTGTCCCTGCTGCTGCGCCGCCCGCCGGGCCGTGAGGCCTACCCGGGTGACGTCTTCTACCTGCACTCGCGTCTGCTCGAGCGCTGCGCCAAGCTCTCGGACGACATGGGCGCCGGCTCGATGACCGGTCTGCCGATCATCGAGACCAAGGGCAACGACGTGTCGGCGTTCATCCCGACCAACGTCATCTCCATCACCGACGGGCAGTGCTTCCTGGAGACCGACCTGTTCAACCAGGGTGTCCGCCCGGCGATCAACGTCGGTGTCTCGGTCTCCCGGGTCGGCGGCTCCGCGCAGATCAAGGCGATGCGCAGCGTCGCCGGCACCCTGCGCCTGTCCCTGTCCCAGTACCGCGACCTGGAGGCGTTCGCCGCCTTCGCGTCCGACCTGGACGCGGCGTCCAAGGCCCAGCTGGAGCGCGGCGCCCGCCTGGTCGAGCTGCTCAAGCAGCCGCAGTACAACCCGTTCCCGGTCGAGAAGCAGGTCGTCTCGGTGTGGTCGGGTACCTCCGGCGAGCTGGACGACGTGCCGGTGGAGGACATCCGCCGCTTCGAGGCCGGCTTCCTCGAGCACGTCGAGAGCAACAACAAGGGTCTGCTGAGCGGCATCCGGGAGACCGGCAAGCTGTCCGACGACGCGCTGACCACCCTGAAGGACTCCATCACGGAGTTCAAGAAGGGCTTCACCACCAGCGCGGGTGTTCTGCTGGGCGCCGAGGAGCCGGTCGAGCCGCTGGCTTCCGAAGAGGTCGAGCAGGAGACCATCAAGCGCGTCAAGAAGGCCTGATCCATGGGAGCTCAGCTTCGTCTCCTGCGGCGCAAGATCAAGTCGGCCCAGTCGACCGCCAAGATCACGCGCGCGCAGGAGCTGATCGCCACCTCGCGGATCTCCAAGGCCCAGGAACGCGTCGCGGCCTCCAAGCCGTACGCGGAGAAGATCACGGCGGCCCTGTCGTCGCTGATCAGCCACCGGCCGGGCGTCGACCACCCGCTGCTGCGCGAGCAGCCGGAGGACAAGCGTTCCGCGGTGCTGATCATCACGTCGGACCGCGGCTTCTGCGGCGGTTACAACGCCAACGTGATCCGCGAGGCCGAGTCCCTGATGGCGCTGCTGCGCGAGCAGGGCCGCGAGCCCGTTCCGTACGTGGTCGGCACCAAGGGCGTCACCTGGTACAAGTTCCGGGACCGGGAGATCGCCGGGGAGTGGACGGGCTTCAGTGACCGCCCGGACTTCCCCAACGCCGAGCGCATCGGCCGCAAGCTGGTCGAGGACTTCCTCAAGACCGACGCGGAGGGCGGCGTGGGCGAGATCCACGTCGTCTACACCGAGTTCGTCTCGATGCTGACGCAGGAGGTCCAGGTCAAGCGGCTGCTTCCGCTGCAGATCGAGGACGTGGAGAAGCCCGACGGGCCGCTGCCGTCCTACGACTTCGAGCCGACCGCGGCCGACACGCTGGACCTGCTGCTGCCGAACTACATCGAGAGCCGCATCTTCCACATGCTGCTCCAGGGTGCGGCCTCCGAGCACGCGGCCCGGCGCCGGGCGATGAAGTCCGCCACGGACAACGCCAACGATTTGATCGGCATCTACTCGCGCCAGGCCAACCAGGCGCGGCAGGCCGAGATCACCCAGGAAATCAGCGAGATCGTCGGTGGCGCGAACGCGTTGGCCGACGCCAGCGCGGGGAGTGAATAGGAACATGTCTGCAACTGCGGTAGCGATCGGCACCGGCCGCGTCGTCCGGGTCATCGGCCCGGTCGTCGACGTGGAGTTCCCCGCCGACGCCATGCCGATGATCAACAACGCCCTCCACGTCGAGGTCACCCTCGGCACCGAGGTCAAGACGCTGACCCTCGAGGTCGCCCAGCACCTGGGCGACAACATGATCCGGGCCATCTCCATGCAGCCCACCGACGGCCTGGTCCGCGGCGCGGCGGTGTCCGACACCGGCGCGGCCATCTCGGTGCCGGTCGGCGACATCACCAAGGGCCACGTGTGGAACGCCCTCGGCGAGTGCCTGGACGCCCCCGGCCTGGAGGTCAACGAGCGCTGGGGCATCCACCGCAGCGCTCCGGCCTTCGACACGCTGGAGTCCAAGACCGAGATGCTGGAGACCGGCATCAAGGTCATCGACCTCCTCACCCCGTACGTCAAGGGTGGGAAGATCGGTCTGTTCGGCGGTGCCGGTGTGGGCAAGACGGTGCTCATCCAGGAGATGATCACCCGTGTCGCCCGTAACTTCGGTGGCACCTCGGTGTTCGCCGGCGTCGGCGAGCGCACCCGTGAGGGCAACGACCTCTGGGTGGAGATGGAAGAGGCCAACGTCCTCAAGGACACCGCCCTGGTGTTCGGCCAGATGGACGAGCCGCCGGGCACCCGTCTGCGGGTCGCCCTGTCCGCCCTGACGATGGCGGAGTACTTCCGCGACGTTCAGAAGCAGGACGTGCTGCTGTTCATCGACAACATCTTCCGGTTCACCCAGGCCGGCTCGGAGGTCTCCACCCTGCTCGGCCGCATGCCGTCCGCGGTGGGCTACCAGCCGACCCTGGCCGACGAGATGGGCCAGCTGCAGGAGCGGATCACCTCGACCCGCGGTCACTCGATCACCTCGATGCAGGCGATCTACGTCCCCGCGGACGACATCACCGACCCGGCTCCGCACACCACCTTCGCCCACCTCGACGCGAGGACCGTGCTCTCGCGGGCCATCACCGAGAAGGGCATCTACCCGGCGGTGGACCCGCTGGACTCCAGCTCGCGGATCATGGACCCTGCCATCATCGGCAAGGAGCACTACGACGTCGCGCAGGAAGTCATCCGTATCCTGCAGAAGTACAAGGAGCTCCAGGACATCATCGCGATCCTCGGTATCGACGAGCTGTCCGAGGAGGACAAGGTCACCGTTCAGCGCGCCCGTCGCATCGAGCGGTTCCTGTCCCACCCGATGTACGTCGCCGAGCAGTTCACCGGCCAGCCCGGTGTCACCGTTCCGCTCGACGAGACCATCGCCTCCTTCAAGGCGCTGTGCGAGGGCAAGTACGACCACATCCCCGAGCAGGCGTTCTTCATGTGCGGTGGCGTCGACGACGTCGAGAAGAAGGCGAAGGAACTCGCCAAGTAAGGCGTGTTCCTCCGGCGGCCGGTCTCCGGCCGCCGGGCCCCTTCTGAGGAGGAGTTAGATATGGCGCTCAAAGTCGCCCTTGTCTCGCCCGAGCGTGAAGTGTGGGCGGGCGAGGCCGAGATGGTGGTCGCGCAGACCATCGAAGGCGAGATCGGTATCCGTACCGGTCACGCCCCCGTGCTGGGCGTGCTCGTCGACGGCAGCCTGGTGCGGATCCACCCGGCCGCGGGCGACGTGATCGTCGCAGCGGTGGGCAGCGGCTTCTTCTCGGTCGCCGACAACGAGGTGTCCGTCCTGGCCGAGCAGGCCGAACTGGGCACCGAGATCGACCTGGCCCAGGCCAGGGAGGCGCTGGAACTGGCCCAGTCCGGCGGTGACGGCGACAACCCGCAGGCGGTCGCCGAGCGCCGTGCCCGTGCGCGTCTGCGCGCGGCCGGGGCCGAGTCCTAAGAGAGAACCGGTACCACGTGGGCGAGCACCTGGCACGAGACATCGGCTGGGTGCTCGCCGCCGTCGTTGCGCTGGCCGTCGTGCTGTTCGGTCTGATGTCGCTGCGCCGCTGGCTGCTGGAGCTGGGCGGCGGCACCGTCGAGTGCAGCCTGCGCGATCTGCAGGACGCCGGCGTGTGGCGGCTGGGCATCGGCCGCTACCAGGGCGACGAGCTGCAATGGCACAGTGTCTTCGGCTTCAGACGCAGACCCCGGAAGGTGATCCACCGCCGGGGTCTCGTCGTGGTCAACCGCCGGGACCCCGAGGGCGAGGAGATCGCCGCCCTCACCGCCGCCGCCTCCATCATCGAGGTGAAGAACGGGGACCTGTCCGTCGAGCTGGCGATGTCACCGGCCGCGCTGACCGGCTTCCTGGCCTGGCTGGAGTCCTCGCCGCCGGGCTGGCCCATCGATCTGCCGGGCGGCCCCTGACCGTTAGGGTGGGGGCCATGAGTCGCAATGACAAACCGGTCGTGCTGTCCAAGATCTACACCCGGACCGGTGACGACGGGACGACGGCGCTCGGAGACGCCAGCCGGACCGCCAAGACCGACCCCCGAATCGCCGCCTACGCCGATGTGGAGGAGGCCAACGCCGCGATCGGCGTGGCGTTGTCGGTCGGCTCGCTGCCGGAGGCCGTCGCCGCGGTCCTGAGGCAGATCCAGAACGACCTCTTCGATGTGGGAGCGGACCTGTGCACCCCCGTCGGCCCGGACCTCGGTTACGAGCCCCTGCGCGTCACCGACGAGTACGTGGAGCGGCTGGAGGGCTGGTGCGACAGGTTCAACGAGCCGCTGTCCCCGCTGCGCAGCTTCATCCTTCCGGGCGGGGCGCCGGGCACCGCCTACCTGCATGTGGCGCGCACCGTCGCCCGCAGGGCGGAGCGGACGATCTGGACGGCGCTGGAGGCGCACGGCGAGACGGTGAACGTGCTCACCGCCCGTTACGTGAACCGGCTGTCGGACCTGCTGTTCATCTTCTGCCGGGTGGTGGCGGCGGGCGACGACGTCCTGTGGAAGCCGGGCGGCTGAGCCGCCGGACCGCGTCGCGGAGAAGGCTCACAGGAACCTGGCCATGAGGACGTCGTCGACGGGGAGCCCCTCGATCAGGAACTCCTCGCGCAGCACCCCTTCGACGGCGAAGCCCAGCTGTTCGTAGAGCCGCCGGGCGGGAGTGTTGCCGGCCAGGACACGCAGGGTCAGCTTCCGCGCGCCCTGGCGTCCGGCCTCGGCCACGGCGGCCTCCAGCAGCAGCCGGCCGATGCCCAGGCCCCGCGCCCCGGGGTCGACGCCCAGCCCCTGGATCTGCCGGACGTGCGCGCCGCTGGGCTGCAGCACGGGCTGCACCAGCCGCAGGTAGCCGACCACCCGGTCGTCGAGTTCGGCGAGCAGGAAGTGCTCGGGCAGGTGGAAGCGGTCGTAGGAGGGGCCGCCGCGGGCAGGCCGGGGAATGACGGAGTTGTCGGGGGCCCAGGTCAGCCAGGCCAGTTCAGAGACAGCCCTCTCGTCACGGGGCAGCGCCCGGCGGATCCTCACCTCACCCATCGGCCCAGTCTGTCATCCGTTTCCCTCCCGCACCGGGAAAGCCCCGAACGGCTTCGGCCGGCGCCGTCGGGAGGACTCCCCGCTCGAGCTGCTCGCGGCGGCCCCGTTCCCACACCCGGCCCCAGCGCCGGTCGAGGAAGCGGTCCAGCGCGAAGGCCCGCGGAGTGGGGTGGGGCGGGAAGGAGTGGGAGGCGCGGAACTCCTCGGCCAGCCGTCGGGCGTCCAGCAGGTGGCCGGCCCAGGCCGCGGCCCGCAGGGGGTCGCGGACCAGCTCGTCGTAGTCGAGGAAGGCGACCCGCTCGACGGGCAGGCGCGCGGTGCGGCGGAGCATCCCCAGTACCCGCAGGCGCAGGTTCCACCGGCCGAACACGCTCAGGAACGCGGCTCCGGCCTTCGTCCGCTGGATCCTGATGACGGCCCGGACGGTCCGGCTGTCGCCGGTCAGGGCCATGCCGTACACGGTGTTCTCGGCGCCGCGGGCCAGGGCCCGGTCGGTGCTGGCGTAGATGCCCGTCAGCGCCCTGCGGGTGACGATCACCCGGGCCTCGGGGAAGGCGCGCAGGAGCAGGTCCTCGCGTCCGGTGTCGGAGGGGTTCTTCAGTACCGCGACCCCGGACCGGGCGATGATGTCTTCGGCCACGCGCCGCAGCAGCGGTGTCGCCTCGGGCTGGAAGCGGCTCGACAGGCGGGCGGTGCTGCCCCGGTCGACCAGGAGCCAGCCGTACTCCTCGGGGGTCGAGGAGGTGACCTTCCGGGCGTCCACTCCCCGGTCCACAGGCTCGTCGGCCTCGATCAGCGCGCGCAGTCTCGCCGCCAGCCCGGGTGAGCCGTACCGGATCAGGTCTCCGACGGTGAACGGCTCCCCGTCCGTCGCCGCGGCCACCGCCTCCAGCAACACGGTGGTTCCGCTCCGGTTGAAACCGCTGACGAAGAGGATCACGCTGCTCCTCCGCTCTGACGACAGACGAACACGGGTGGGCCGATGGTGCTGTCATGGAATCTGGAAAAATGCGGTTTCACTATGAATGTTTCTGATAAATCCCTGGCAGGACTGGTGTTGGACATCTGACACTCCGTGAGTTGTGTCAAGCCGACCGCGCCGAATCCGGGACGGCCGGGTGCCCGGGAGTGGGAGACTGGGCCGGTGCGTCTTGTCATAGCCCGTTGCAGTGTCGACTACGTGGGACGGCTCACCGCCCACCTTCCGCAGGCCACCCGGCTCATCCTGATGAAGGCCGACGGCAGCGTGTCCATTCACGCCGACGACCGGGCCTTCAAGCCGTTGAACTGGATGAACCCTCCCTGCACCGTGCGGGAGGAGGCCTACACCGAGCACGGGGCCGTCGCCCGGTGGACGGTCACGCACGGCAAGTCGGGGGAGCAGCTCATCCTCACCGTCTTCGAGGTGCTGCACGATCACCGGCACGAGCTGGGGGTGGACCCCGGCCTGCAGAAGGACGGGGTGGAGGCCCATCTCCAAGAGCTGCTCGCCGAGCACATCACCACGCTGGGGGAGGGCTACCGGCTGATCCGGCGGGAGTACCCGACGGCGATCGGGCCGGTGGACATCCTGTGCAAGGACCCCTCCGGAGGGACGGTCGCGGTGGAGATCAAGCGCCGGGGGGAGATCGACGGGGTGGAGCAGCTCACCCGCTACCTGGAGCTGCTCAACCGGGACCCGCTGCTGGCGCCGGTCAAGGGGGTCTTCGCGGCCCAGGAGATCAAACCCCAGGCCCGGGTCCTCGCCCACGACCGGGGGATCGAGACCGTCACGCTGGACTACGACGCCCTGCGGGGGATCGAGCGGGAGGGCATGCTCTTCTGAGCCGGCCGGGCGCTTCTTGCCTCGTCACACGGAACGGCCTCAGCGGGCGGAAGCCCGCTGAGGCCGTTCTCATCCGAGGAATTCTCCGCCGTCAGCGGCGGTAGCTCCGGTAGTTCCGGTCTCGCTTGGACTTGTAGTTGTAGATGTAGACGTTCTGGTGCTGCTGCTGCTGCAGCTTCTGCTGGCGGTTCCGCAGCGACCAGTCGTTCCTGTTGTTGTGGTGGTGCCGGTTGCGCCAGCGGTGGCGGCCCTCGCCGCAACCCCAGCTGAAGATCCACTCCTCTTCCCAGCAGTCGAAATCCCCGTAGTCGTCCGCGTATCTCGCGGACGGGGCGGTGGTGGTCTGCGCCGGGGTCGCCGCGGTCGCGACGGCCGGCGTGCCGAGCAGTCCCGCGCCCAGGACGACGGCTCCGATGGTTTCCTTGATCATGTCTACCTCCAGTGATGAAGTGCGACTAAACGGCATCTGTCCAGCATCGAGTATTGGGAAATGTCCAACTCGATCTTCGATCGGTCAAAACCGGTAATGAGCCGGTTCTGGCGTCTGAAATGCACTATTTGTCATAGGGGTCGCGGGGGAAGAGGGCTCGGGGTATCCGGAAAAACGAAAAGCCCCTCGGAAACATTCGGTTTCCGAGGGGCCCTTTCAGGCCGTTGGTGTCTCGGCCTTAGTGACGGCTCTCAGCGTCAGATACGGAAGTTGATGCCGCCGTACTGGTTGCCGCTGTAGTTGCCGCTGTAGTAGTTGCTGCCCCAGCCGTTGCCCCAGTCCCAGCGGTGGCCCCAGCCGTGGTGGTGGTGCCGGTGGTGGCGGTACCCGTACCCGTAATCGCCGCACCAGTCGTAGCAGGACGAGGAGGCCACGGCGGCCGTGGTTCCGGTGGTCGCGGCCTCGGCCGCGGTGGCCACCGCGGGGGCCCCGAAGAGGGCGACACCGAGAACGGCGGTACCGATGGTTTCCTTGATCATGTCTACCTCCAGAGTGAAGATGTGACTAAACGGCATCTGTCCGCCATTTGGTATTGGGAAATGTCCGTGCTGTTCTACTGTTGGTCAAAACATGATGCCTGACCGCTCTGTCTTCTGGGGTATCACCGGACATATGGGGCATAACGCGAAAAGAGCGAATCCCCCGGAAATCATAAGATTTCCGGGGGATTCGCCAATCAGTTCTTCTGATGGACGCCGCTCGCGGTCGGCCTCACCGGCGGCGGTCGCCGGTCAGGTCTCTGCCGTTGTCGTGGTCGCGTCCGTTGTCGTGGTCGCGTCCGTTGTCGTGGTCGCGTCCGTTGTCACGGTTCCAGTCCCCGCCGTGGTGCCACCGGTCGCGGATGTGGAACCAGTCGCTGCGGTAGGGGTAGTACCGCCAGGTCCCCCTGATGTGGATCCGGTAGGAGCGGTGCCGGTCCGCGCGGACGTACCAGTCGGCCTCCCCCCGCCAGTCGGTGAACTCGCAGCCGAGGTGGTGCCAGCGGCCGCCCCAGCGCCTCGTCTGCAGGCAGGCGCGGACCCCCCGCACCCGCTCGCGGCTGTCGGCCTCGCGGACCTGGATCTCGATGTGGCCCCGCCAGCGCCGCAGGCGCTCGGTGTCGATGCGGACGGTGAGCGCCTCCCGCCTGGCCGTGGCCGCGGTCGCGGCCGTGGCGGAGGAGGCGGTGGACGTGACCCCGGGATCCTGGGCGGAGGCCGTCGCGGCCCCCGGCACACTCGCCAGCGTCACTCCGAGCACCGCGGCTCCGAGCGTCTCTTTGAACATGTCAGCCTCCAGATATGAAGTGTGACTCGGTACAGCATCTGTCCAGCATCGGGTATGGGGAAATTCTCGAGATCGTCTCCAATTGGTCAAGATCGAAAAGTAATTAACGGATTTATCCGTAATTCCGCTGCCGGAACTGCTCGTGTCGAGAGAAAAGAAGTCCCCGGAGGCCGGTCGGTCTCCGGGGCGGGGCCGATCACGCGGCCCCCGGGTTCACCGGCGCCGCATGTCGCTGTCCTCGTCGGCGTCGAACGGCTTGCTGTAGTACTTCTTGTACTCCGAGGTGGTCGGAATGTAGATCCGGTAGATCCTGTCGGGCTTGGCCAGCCAGTAGACCCGGCCCTTGCTGTTGGTGTCCGAGCAGTCCACGACGGAGAAGCCCTTCTTCTTGCGCACCAGCAGGCAGACCCTGAGGTCCTCCACCGGATCGTCGTCCTCGTCCTTGACGGTGACCCGGATCCGGCTCAGGTTCCCGACCGCGTTGTCCCTGACCCTGATCCGGACGGAGAGGTCCTCCTTCTTGACCGCGGCGGCCGTCTGGACGACCTGAGCGGCCTGGGCCGCGGCGCCCGGAGTCGACGTCGTCGCCGCGGTGGCGGGGACGCCGAGCAGGCCCGCACCGAGAGCGGCGGCACCGAGGATCCCCAGCGTTTCCTTGTACATTTCTGCCTCCAGTCGCGAAGTGTGACTGATGCGATTCCTTTCCGGCGTTCGGTATTGAGAAATGTCTTGTTTGTAGTTGGATCGGTCAACTAGTTATGGAATTACAAGACACGGTGTGATTGTGTGTGAAAACAAAGTCCAGTGTCGGGACCGGCAAGAAAAAGGCCCCGCCGGGAAGGCGGGGCCGGGGACGCGGGAGGCGGTCACAGGGAGCCGGGCGGGACGTAGGCCGCGCCCGCCCGTCGGTGGGCCTGCTCGACGTAGCGCTGGTGGACGCCGTAGCGGAGGGTCTTGGTGATGGCGTGGCCGGCGGCGCGGGCGGCCAGGGGGGCGATGGGGGTGGTGGGGTGCAGGCCCAGGAGGCGTTTGGCCCAGGCGGGGAGGAGGTCGGTGGCGACGCGGCTGACGATCTGCGTGGCGGTCTGGGTGACCTTGTCCTCTCCGTAGGGGCCGCGCAGGAAGCCGATGGCCTCCAGGGTCTCCTCGCTGACGGTGAGGCGGGGGCGCATCATGGCGAAGTAGTCCTCGACGTCGGCGCGGGACTTCGGCACATCGGTCGCGCCGAGCTTCTCGGAGATGACGGCGTACTGGGAGAAGTACTCGTCGATGCCTTTGCCGTCCAGGGGCTTGGGGTGGTACCGGAGGTGAGCGCGGGCGGCCTGGTAGGCCTGGGTGGTCCCGGTCCAGATGATGTCGTCGGAGCTGGTCGCCGAGTAGGGGCGGCCGTCGGGCATGGTGCCGTGTACCCGCTTGTGCATGTTCCGGACGATCCCGGCCAGCTTCTCGGCGACCGGGGTGGAGGCGAAGGACATGCCGCGGATGAAGCTGCTGGTGAAGCCGAGCCGCCTCATCGGGTCCTCCAGGTAGCTGGAGTGCTGGTTCGTGCCGTGGGTGACGGGTTCGTTCAGAGTGCCCAGCAGCAGGCCCGAGACGCCGCCGAGGACCCCGGTGACATCGGTGTGGACGTACCACAGGGCGGATCCGGGCCCGAAGAGACCGGGGTCGCCCACCGGTTCGGTGTACTGCTCCCCGGGCAGGTGCGCGGCGGCGAGCATGGACCAGTAGGAGTCGTCGATCGTCTTGCGGAGGTTCATAAGTCCATACTTACGCAGCCGTGAGACAAAATACAAGTTGTGTCTCACCACTAGGCTGTGAGCCATGTCGCCTCAGGAGAAGATCATCGATGCCGCGGAGGAATGCTTCGCCAGATTCGGAGTGGCCAAGACGACCGTCGAGGACGTCGCGCACGCGGCGGGCATGTCGCGGGCCACGCTCTACCGCAACTTCTCCGGGGGCAGGGACGAGCTGATCCTGGCCGTCTTCCTGCGTGACGTCGGGCGCTTCCTCGACCGCATGGGGGAGCGGCTGCCGCAGGAGTTCACCCCCGCTGAGGCCGTCGTGGCCGGAGTCATGGACGCCGTCGGGTTCGTCCAGGGAGAGCCGCGTTTCGCGGCGCTGTTCGTGCCGGAGGCGGTGGGGCACACCCACCAGGTGGTCAGCCAGGCCTCGCAGCGGGCGCTGGACCTGTGCGCGCAGCGGGTCGAGCCCTACTTCCGCGCCGCGCAGGAGGCCGGCCTGCTCCGCCCCGAGCTGGACGTCGCCGGCACCGTGGAGTTCCTGTTCCGGATGATCGCCTCGCTCAGCCTGGCCCCCCTGGTCCGCGACGACGAGGAGACCCGGAGGTTCCTGCGCCTGTACGTGGTGCCCGCCCTGGTCCCCAACGGGCAGGAGCCTTTGAAGGGCGCTGTCCCTTGATTCCCGCCACATGCCGCAAGGGGTAGCGTTCGCGGCGTGAGAGCAGAATCGGTGGAGCACCGTTCCTCCCGTGGGATCAGCCCCGTCTTCCTGGGGATCCTGGCGTTCACCGTCGCGTGCGGGGTGGCCGCCTGGAAGTACGGAAGCCAGGCGGAGCAGCCCGCCCGGCTGGCGGTGTTCGGGTTCGTGGTGGGCGGCTGGATCGTGTCGTTGTGTCTGCACGAGTTCGGGCACGCCTTCCTGGCGCACCGTTTCGGCGACCGGCTCATCGCGGCGCGGGGCTACCTCACCCTCAACCCGCTGAAGTACACGGACATGACGCTCAGTGTCGTCCTGCCGGTGCTGTTCCTGCTGCTCGGCGGCATCGGCCTGCCCGGCGGCGCGGTCTGGGTCGACCGGGGCGCGATCCGGGGAAGGCTGCGGCACAGCCTGGTGTCGCTGGCCGGCCCGATGGCCAACATCGTGTTCGCGTTGGCCATCGGTGTGGTCCTGCAGCGGTTCCTCGAAGCCGGGCACCTGGTGTTCTGGAGCGCGCTGGCCTATCTGGGCTTCCTGCAGGTCACGGCGGCGGTGCTGAACCTGTTGCCGGTGCCGGGCCTGGACGGCTTCGGGGTCTGGGAGCCCTACCTGCCGCGTTCGTTCGTGCAGAAGGTAGCGCCCTGGGGCGGGTACCTGTTCCTCGGGCTCATCGCGTTGTTGTGGATCCCGGCCCTCAACGGCTGGTTCTTCGACCTCGTCTACCGGATCACCGGCTGGTTCGGCGTCGAGGACCGCCTGGCTCGGGACGGGCACTGGCTTTTCCTCTTCTGGCAGGGCTGAATCTTCCGGGTTGACGTAAGTGATGATTTACTGAGTTGGAAAAGCCGTCTCTGTCTCCTTGGGAGGTCCCGTTATGTCGGTCACGACCGAAACGGGCAGCACGACCTTCACGTCCCTCAACCCGGCGACCGGCGCCGTCGTCGGCGAGTACCCCGTCCACGACGAGAAGGCGGTGTTCGCAGCGGTCGAGCGGGCCAAGGCCGCCGCGGAGTGGTGGGCCGGGCTCGGCTGGAAGGGGCGGCGCGTCCGGCTGCTCAACTTCAAGAGCGCCATCGCCCGCAACCTCAACGAGGTGGCGCGGGTGATCCACGAGGAGACCGGCAAGCCCGTCGGCGACGCGGTCTTCGAGACCGTCGGCGCGATCAACCTGCTCGACTGGGCCGCCAGGAACGCCGGCAAGGTGCTCGGACCGCGCAGCGTCTTCCCCGGTCTGCTCGCCATCAACCAGAAGGCCGTCCTGGAGTACCACCCGCTGGGCGTCGTCGGCGTCATCGGGCCGTGGAACTACCCGATCTACACCCCGATGGGATCGATCGCCTTCTCGCTCGCGGCCGGCAACACCGTGGTGTTCAAGCCGTCGGAGTACACCCCGGGCGTCGGCGTCCTGCTCGGCGAGCTGATGGCCGAGGTGGTCCCCGAGCACCCCGTCTTCCAGGTCCTCACCGGTTACGGCGAGACGGGCGGCGCGCTGTGCCGCGCGGGCGTGAACAAGGTGGCCTTCACCGGCTCCGGTCCGACCGCCAAGAAGGTCATGGCCGCCTGCGCCGAGACCCTCACTCCGATCGTCGCCGAGTGCGGCGGCAAGGACGCCTTCATCGTGGCCGCCGACGCCGACCTCGAGGCCGCCGCGGCGTCCGCGCTGTGGGGCGCGATGTCCAACGCGGGCCAGACGTGCACCGGCGTCGAGCGCATCTACGTGGTGGAGAGCGTCTACGACGAGTTCCTCGGCAAGCTGACCGAGCGCGCGCGCAAGCTCAAGGCCGGCTACGAGGAGGAGGGCGCCTCCTTCGGGCCCATCACCATGCCCCGGCAGCTCGACATCATCGAGCGGCACATCAACGACGCGCTGGCCAGTGGCGGACGGGCCGTGGTCGGCGGGCCCGAGTCGGTGCGCCGCCCGTTCGTCGACCCGGTCGTGCTGGTGGACGTGCCGGAGACCTCCTCCGCGATCTGCGAGGAGACCTTCGGGCCGACCGTCACCGTCTCCAAGGTCAAGAGCGTGGACGAAGCGGTCGAACGGGCCAACGCCACCGAGTACGGTCTGGCCGCGACGGTCTTCTCGCGCAGCAGGTCGGCCATCGAGGTGGCGCGGAAGCTGCGCAGCGGCATGACCTCGATCAACGCGGCCATCGCGTTCGCGCTGATCCCCGGCCTGCCCTTCGGCGGGACGGGCGAGTCGGGCTTCGGCCGCATCCACGGCGCGGACGGCCTGCGCGAGTTCGCCAGGGCCAAGGCGATCACCCGCCAGCGCTTCAAGACGCCGCTCGACACCACGACCTTCACCCGCACGGAGAAGGAGGTGGAGCAGATCGTCAACCTGATGAAGAAGCTCCACGGGAAGACCTACCGGTAAGGGAGCCCTTTCGGTGAGGTAAGAGAACGGTGTCCTTCCGCCGGGCCGACCCTCTGGACGCGGTCCGCAAAGGTGATTAGCGTCGCGAGTGGACAACTCGGCGGAAGGAATTCACGCATGTCTCTCGACGTCTCCCCCCAGTTGCTCGACCAGGCCAGGCAGGGAGAGATCGACGACGCCACGTTCGTCGAATGCATCCGCGGTTCCCTGCCCTACGCCTGGGACCTCATCAGCGGACTGGTCGCCGACCTCGAGGTCGCCGGCGGCGAATTCACCGACAACCAGACACCGCCCCCGGACGAGGCGGCGCGCGGGCAGCTTCTGCGCCTCCTGGCCAGCGACGCGATGCGCGGCAGCATCGAGCGCTACTTCGGGGTCAAACTCGCCTTCCAGAACTGCCACAGGGTCGCGGTCTTCTCGGGCAGGGCCGCGGGCTCGGAGACCTACCGCCGGTTCGTGACCGCGCGCGAGCAGATCCTCAACCAGTCGCCG
The DNA here is from genome assembly GCF_039871655.1 of Actinocorallia sp. B10E7. Lineage (NCBI taxonomy): Bacteria > Bacillati > Actinomycetota > Actinomycetes > Streptosporangiales > Thermomonosporaceae > Actinocorallia > Actinocorallia sp. B10E7. The sequence continues at coordinate 99,981 of NZ_JBDPLZ010000007.1, read as the reverse complement.
GAGTTGCGCGACTGCTGAGCTGTGCCCGCAGCCTCGGCAGCACCTCGCTGCCGAGGCGTTTCACGTTCTCGGCCACCCGGCCCGCGTCCTGCGAGCACTCCACCAGCAGGCTCACCTGCCCGACGCCGGGCACCGCGCAGGTCCGCGCCAGCGCCTCCACGCAGTCCTCCACCGTTCCGACCGCGTGCAGCCCGCACAGCCTCCGGGCGTAGGCGGCCACGTCCGTCACCGGCCTCACCCGGTCGTCCACGGGGACGTAACCGGCCAGCCCCGGTCCCAGCCACCGCGGTAGTTCCGTCCGCACCGTCGCGTGCGCCTCCCGCCGGGAATCGGCCACCCAGGCGACACCGGTCGAGACATGCCGCACCGCCTCCGGACCGCCCGAGGCCCGGTACCGGACGACGGCCTCGGCCTTCTCCTCATCGCCCACGTGCATGCCCAGCAGCATCGGCAGCCCGTGCGCGGCGGCCAGCGCCTCCGTGGCCGGGCTCGTGCAGGCGACGTACACCTCCGGCGGCGTCTCGGGCACGGGCACCACCGGCACCTCGCGGAACCGGAAGAACTCGCCGTCCGCGCCGACACGGTCTCCCGGAGCGGCGCGCAGCCAGGACAACATCAGCTCCAGCGCCTCGGGAAAACCGCGCTCCCGGCGTTCCAGCCCGGTGCCGAAGACCTCCAGCTCCCGCCACGGGCCGCCCCTGCCGACCCCCAGCCGGAACCGGCCGGGCGCCACCGAGGCCAGCAGCGAGGACTCCTCCGCGAGCGCCACCGGATGCCTCGCCGACAGCACCGCCACCGAGGTCCCCACCCCGATCCTGCTGGTCGCTCCCAGCAGATGGCCGGCGAGGACGACCGGGGACGGGCAGACCCCGTAGCCCATGAAGTGGTGCTCGGCCAGCCACACGTCGTCGAAACCGCACTCCTCGGCCAGCCGGGCCAGCGCGACGGTCCGGGTCAGCGCCTCGCCGGGGGACTGGCCCGGCCACTGCCCCGAGGGGAGGAAGAGAGCAAAGCGCATGCTCCCTGACATGCCCCGCGGAGGCGTCTGCGAGACTTCACCCAGGACCGTTGGAGGAGAGAGACATGGGTTTCCGCAAGGTGGGTGTGGTCGGGCTGGGCACCATGGGTGCCGGGATCGCCGAGGTACTGGCCCGAGGGGGCGTCGAGACCGTCGGCATCGAGATCAACGACGCGGCGCTGGAGCGGGGCCGGGACAACATCGAGTCCTCGACCGGGCGCGCGGTCAAGCGCGGCCGGCTCAGCGAGGAGGCGCAGGCGCAGATCCTCGGCCGGATCGTCTTCTCCACCGACTTCGCCGCGCTCTCCGACTGCGACCTGGTGATCGAGGCGGTGCCCGAGCGCATCGACCTCAAGGAGAAGGTCTTCGCGGAGCTGGACAAGGTCTGCGGCCCGGACGCGGTGCTGGCCACCAACACCTCGTCCCTCTCGGTCACCGAGATCGCGGCCGCGACCACCCGTCCGGACTCGATAGTCGGCGTGCACTTCTTCAACCCGGCCCCCGTGATGAAGCTGGTGGAGGTCATCAGCACCGAGCGGTCGCGGCCGGAGTTCGTCGCCGCCGTCACCGAGCTGGTGCGCGACCTGGGCAAGACCCCCGTCACCATCGGCGACCGCGCCGGGTTCGTCGCCAACCGGCTGCTCTTCGGCTACCTCGGCCCCGCCGCTCAGCTGCTGGAGTCCGGGGAGGCGGGCAAGGAGGACATCGACGCCTCCATGACGGCGATCGGACTGCCCATGGGTCCGCTCACCCTGATGGACCTCATCGGTCTCGACACCTGCCTGGAAGTGCTGGAGGCCATCCACCGCGACTCCGGCGAGGCCCGGCACGAGCCCGCGCCTCTGCTGCGCTCCCTGGTCGCCGAGGGCGCGCTCGGCCGCAAGACCGGCCGCGGCTTCTACACCTACGAGAAGGCCGGTTCCGGGAGTGTCGCCGGGAGCACGGAGGCCGTCGAGGGCAAGGCCTCCAGCGAGATCTCCGACCGGCTCTACGGCCCGTACCTGCAGGACGCCGCCGAGATGGTCCGGAGCGGCTACTGCGACGCCGACGCGGCCGACGCGGCGATGACCCTCGGCTGCGGCTTCCCCGTCGGGCCGATCACCGAACTGCGCAACCGAGGACAGTGGGCGCAATAGCCTAGAAAGCGTGTGTGCGCGTAAGAACAGGCGGGACGATCGTGCGGGCCGCGGCCTGGGAGGCCCCTGGTCCTACGGGATCCAGGAGACCCTGCGTGAGCCGGACGGCGAATGGCACGTCCGCACGATCCTCGCCTCAGCCGCGGTGAAGGCCTACCGTTGCCCCGGCTGCGACCAGGTGATCCCGCCGGGAGTGGCGCATCTGGTCGCCTGGCCCGCCGACCGCGGCGGGCCGGAGGACCGCAGGCACTGGCACCGGCCCTGCTGGCGGGCGCGGTCGCGGAGAGGACCCAGGAAGTGAGTACCGAGATCAGGGCGAGCACGGTGCTGCCCGCGCACCGCGAGGACATCACCCTGCACACCGCCGACGGGCTGGAACTGGTCGGCGAGCTGGCCCGGCCCGCGGACGGGGACCCGGTGGCCACCCTGGTCTGCCTGCATCCGCTGCCCACCCACGGCGGCATGATGGACAGCCACGTGCTGCGCAAGGCCGCCAACCGCCTCCCCGCACTGGCCGGCCTGGCGGTGCTGCGCTTCAACACCCGGGGCACCGCCTCCGAGCGCGGCACCTCGCAGGGCGCGTTCGACGGCGGAGAGGGCGAACGGTACGACGTGGCCGCGGCCCTGGAGTTCGCCGAGTACCACGACCTGCCGCGGCCCTGGCTGGTCGGCTGGTCCTTCGGCACCGAACTGGCCCTCCGGTGGGGGCTGGACCCGCTGGTGCGGGGGGCGATCCTGCTCTCGCCTCCGCTGCACCGGGCCACCGACCGGGACCTGGACGCCTGGGCCGCCGACGGCCGCCCGCTGGTGGCGCTGGTGCCGGAACTGGACGACTACCTGCGGCCCGCCGAGGCGGCCGCCCGCTTCGCCCGGGTCCCGCAGGCCGAGGTCATCGGGGTCCCCGGCGCCAAGCACCTGTGGGTGGGGGAGCCGTCCGTCCGGGTGGTGCTCAACGAGATCGTCAGGCATACGGCGCCGGACGCCTGGCCGCTGCCGACCGAATTCGCCTGAGGCGGTCCCGGGGACCGGGAAACGTCCGATCGCGGCCACGGACAGATGAGCGACCTTCCGTGCGGGTACTGAAACCCGAGTCGGATCGCGTTCAAGGTGACTGGGAGACCGCTCTGATGCAGTTGTACGCACGGGACGTCGGGCAAGGCACTCCGCTCGTACTGCTGCACGCGTTCCCGCTGTCGTCGGCCATGTGGCTGGCGCAGCGCGAACGCCTCGGGTCCCGCTTCCGCGTCATCACCCCCGACCTGCGCGGATTCGGCGGATCTGTGCTCGGAGACGCGGAACCGTCCGTCGAGGTGATGGCCGACGACGTCGCCGCGCTGCTGAAGTCCAAGAACATCGGCCGCGCCGTCATCGGCGGGGTCTCCATGGGAGGCTACGTGGCGATGGCCCTGTGCCGCCGCCACCCCGACCGGGTCCGCGGGCTCGTGCTCGCCGACACCAAGGCCACCGCCGACCCCGGCACCGCACGGGAGAACCGGCTGCGGATGGCCGAGCGGCTCCTCGCCGAGAACCGGGCGGACGTGCTGGTCGAAGAGGTGCTGCCCAAGCTGCTCGGGCCGACCACGATGCACAGCCGAGCCCTCGTCTACGGGCGGGTGCGCGGGCTGGTGCAGTCGGCTCCGCCCGGGGCCGCGGCCTGGGCGCAGCGGGCGATGGCGGCCCGGCCCGACTCGATGGACACGTTGCGCGGCGTCAAGGTGCCCGCGCTGGTCATCGTGGGCGCGGAGGACCGGCTGTCCACCGAGGACGACGCCCGCGCGATGACCGAGGCCCTGCCGAACGCCGAGCTGACCGTCATCCCGCGGGCCGGCCACCTCACCCCGGTCGAGCAGCCCGACCTGTTCGACCAGGCGGTCGCGGAGTTCGTCACGGCGGTGGCCCGCTCCACCCCCTGACGGGCGCCGGTTACCGGGCGTCCTGGCGGGGCAGCACCACCTCGCGGATGATGAGGGAGATGGCGGCCGCGGTCGGGATGGCCAGCAGTGCGCCGATGACCCCCATCAGGGCGCCGCCGATGAGCGCGGCGACGATCGTCACGGCGGGCTGCACGTCCACCGAGCGCTCCATGATGCGCGGGGAGATGAAATAGTTCTCCACCTGCTGGTAGAGGACGAAGAAGACGGCGCAGGCGATGCCCTCGGGCACCCCGGTGAGGAAGCCGACGATGGTCACCAGGACGCCGCCGATCGTCGCGCCGACCATGGGGATCAGGCCGGTCAGCGACACGATCAGCGCGAGCGCCGCGGCGTAGGGCACGCCGGTGATGGACAGGAAGATGTAGGCGCTGATCCCGGAGATGGCCGCGACGGTGAAGGCGCCGCCGACGTAGTTGCCGATCTGGTCGAGGATCTCGTCGCCCAGCAGCGCGACCCGGGCCCGGCGCGAACGCGGGGTGAACCGGTAGAAGAACATCTTGATCTGCGGCAGGCCCGCCAGGAAGTACAGCGTCAGGATCAGCACCGTGAAGGTGTTGAAGATGGCCGACAGCGTGCCCTTGCCGACGCTGAGCGCCCAGTCGGCGACGTTCTTCTGGAAGTCGGACTCGCTGAGTTTCTCCTGCGCCTTCTCCAGCAGCTTGTACTTGGCGTCCCACTCGGCGATCTTGCGGTTCTCCTGCAGCTGGGCGATGTAGACGGGGACCTGTTCGGCGAAGTGCGAGATCTCCGCGACGATGGGCGGAACCAGCGCCGAGCCGAAGGCGGTGAAGAGCAGCAGCACCGCGAGGAACACCACGCCGACGGACTTGCCGCGGGACAGCCCCACCCGCACCAGCCGCTCCACCGCGGGGTTCAGCCCCACCGCGAGGAACAGCGAGACCAGGATGAGCAGCAGCACGTGCTTGGCGCTCTGGAGCGCCTCGAGCAGCAGCAGGGCGACGATGACGCCGAGCGCGCCGGTGAAGCCGATGGAGAACGGGTGGAAGCGGCCCAGCGGGCGGCCGAGCAGGCCGAAGGGGAACTGGTCGCTGACCCCCGCCTCGAGTCGGCGCTGCTCCAGATCGGTGATGGGGTCGGGATGGTGCCCGGGGCCCGGGGCGCCGGCCGGGCCGGGTTCCCGGCCGGGTGGGGGTACGACCTCCACCTGCCCCTGCCCGGCGGCGGGCTCGACGGGCTCGGCGTCGGGCCGGGGGCTCTTGTCCTGCACTCGGTCTCTCCTCGCACGGTGTGTCCACAGCTGTAGACGAAAGAGAGCCTAAGGTCGTTCTGTGACCTCAGGCTCTCTTTCTACACCGTGCTGGTGCCGGCTACTACTCCTGCCACCAGTCGTCGTCGTCCGACTGCGCGGCCTTCTTCGAGGACGCTGCGGACGCTGCGGACGCTGAGGCGGGCTTGGCGGCCGGCTTGGGCTCGGGCGCGGCGACGGCCGGAGCGGGCTCGGGCGCGGCGACCGCCTCCGGGGCGCTCATGACCGGGGAGACCCCGCCGATGAGCTGGCGCAGCTGGTTGAGGTGGCTGGTGATGGAGTCCCGCTGGCGGGTGAGCTCGTCCACCTGGCGCTGCGCGGCGGTGCGGATGCGCTCGGCCTCGGCCTTGGTCTCGGCGAGCAGCTGCTCGGCCTGCGACTTGGCCTCGGCGATCACGTTGTCGGAGTTCTTGCGCGCGTTGGCCATCAGCTGCTTGGCGTGCTGGTCGGCCTCGCGACGGGTCTGCTCGGCCTGCTGGGTGGCCTTGGCGGCACGCTGCTCGGCGGAGGAGGCGCGCTGCTCGGCCTCGGCGACCAGCTTCTGGGTGGCGGCCTGGGCGGCGGCGTGGCGATCGGCGTCCTGGCGGTCGGCCTCCTCGCGGCGAGCGGCGAGCTGGATCTCGAACTCGGCCTCGGCCTGGGCGCGCTGGGCCTCGGACTCCTCCAGGATGCGCTGCGCCTGCGCGCGCATCTCGTCGGCCTGGCGCTTGGCGGTGGTGAGGATCTCGTCGCGCTCGCGCTTGGTGGAGGCGCGCAGCTGGGCGACCTCGCGCTCGGTGGTCGTGCGCAGCTTGGCGATCTCGCGCTCGGCGGTGGCCCGCTTCTCGGCGACCTCGTGGTCGGCGGTGGCGCGCAGCTTGGCGACCTCGCGCTCGGTGGTGGAGGTCAGCTCGTCGGCCTCGCGGCGGGCGGCGGTGCGCACCTCCTCGGCCTCGCGCTCGGCCGTGTTGCGCATGTCGTCGCCTTCGCGCTGGGCGGTGGCGCGCAGTTCGGCGGCGTCGTTCTCGGCGGTGGCGCGCAGTTCGGCGGCGTCGACCTTGGCCGCGGCCTTGATCTCGTTGGCCTCGGAGCGGGCGGCGCCGACGAGTTCGGTGGCCTGCTCCTCCGCCAGTCGCAGCAGCTGCTCGATGCGGGCGCCGAGACCGGAGTAGGTCGGGCGCTCCTGCTCCTGCAGCTGGCGGTGGGCGTCCTTCAGCTCCCGCTGGAGGGCCTCGGACTTCTCGTGCTGCTGGCGCACCTTGTTGTCGAGCGACTTGATGTGCTCGTCGACCTGGTGCCGGTCATAGCCCCTGAGCACCACGTCGAATTCTTTGGACTCAGAAGACTTGGGGTCTTCGAAGAAGTTGCTGAGCTGGGCGTCGATGTCGGACTGCATGGAGGCTCAATCCTGGTGTGACGAGTGCGGCCGGGGTTCTGGTGTGTTCTCACAGACCGGTTGATCGCCTGGCTGCTGGCCCAGGACCTTCTTCCGGCGAGAGCAGCGTACTCCGGCTGCTGCCGTGTTGGGGGCTCATCTGAACGCACTGCGTGGATTGTCCTGTTTGTTACGTTCTTCAGAGCCCCCGCATGGTGTGCTTCAAGGCTTCCCTACGGCCGAGTAAATCAGACAAATAGGGATAAACATCAACGGAAAACCCGCTGCGTGACCATGTGGTTTCGATCACGTCACGAAACAGGCACTCCTGGATGACTCAGGCTTCGGGGGCCTTCTGTACCAGTTCGGTGAGCACGCCGTGACAGTCCTTGGGGTGCAGGAAGGTGATACGCGAGCCCATCGAGCCGCGGCGGGGGGCGTCGTACAGGACCCGGACGCCCTTGGCGGCGATCCCGTCGGCCTCCTCCTGGACGTCCGAGCCGTCCGTGCCGAAGGCGATGTGGTGCACGCCCTCGCCGTTCTTCTCCAGCCACTTGGCCACCGTCGAGTCCGGCCGGGTCGGGGTGATGAGCTGGATGTAGGACGCGGCGCCGTCGCCGGTGGAGTTGATCTTGAGCATGCACTCGCGCACGCCCTGCTCCTCGTTCACCTCGAAGTGGGCGTCGGTGAACCCGTAGGTCTTCTTGTAGAACTCGACGGTCGCGTCGAGGTCGTGGCAGGCGATGCCGATGTGGTCGATACGGCTCAGCATGGGTCAGCCCCCTCCAGAAAGGTCCGATGCACTCCATGGGTATCGTGGCAAACGCCAGAATCGATGTCCCGGGAGGCCCCCTCTTATGTCGTCTGTGATCGTCGCCGGTGCCCGCACGCCCATCGGGCGGCTGCAGGGCTCCCTCAAGGACTTCAGCGCCACCGACCTGGGCGGTCTGGCCATCAAGGGGGCGCTGGAGCGGGCCGGCGTCTCCGGCTCCGACGTCCAGTACGTGATCATGGGCCAGGTGCTGCAGGCCGGAGCGGGCCAGATCCCCTCCAGGCAGGCCGCCGTCAAGGCCGGCATCCCCATGAACGTGCCCTCCATCACGATCAACAAGGTCTGCCTGTCGGGCATCGACGCGATCGCGCTGGCCGACCAGCTCATCCGCGCCGGCGAGTTCGACATCGTGGTGGCCGGCGGCATGGAGTCGATGACCAACGCCCCGCACCTGCTGCCCAAGTCGCGCGCGGGCTACAAGTACGGCTCCATCGAGGTGCTCGACCACATGGCCTACGACGGCCTGACCGACGCCTTCGAGCACTGCGCGATGGGCGAGTCGACCGAGCGCTTCAACGGGAAGCTGGGCATCACCCGCGAGGCGCAGGACGAGTTCTCCGCCCGGTCCCACCAGCGCGCCGCCGCCGCGATCAAGAACGGCCTGCTGGCCGAGGAGATCGTCCCGGTGGAGATCCCCTCCCGCAAGGGCGACCCGGTGGTCTTCAAGGACGACGAGGGCGTGCGCCCCGACACCACCGCGGAGTCGCTGGCCAGGCTGCGGCCCGCCTTCGACAAGGGCGGCACGATCACCGCGGGCTCGTCCTCGCAGATCTCCGACGGCGCCTGCGCGGTCGTGGTGATGTCCAAGGCCAAGGCCGAGGAGCTGGGCCTGACCTGGCTGGCCGAGATCGTCTCCCACGGCAACGTGGCGGGTCCCGACAACTCGCTGCACTCCCAGCCGTCCAACGCGATCGCCCACGCCCTGGGCAAGGCCGGGCTGGCCGCGTCCGACCTCGACCTGGTCGAGATCAACGAGGCGTTCGCCGCGGTCGGCCTGCAGTCCATGGCCGACCTCGGCCTCTCGCCCGACATCGTCAACGTCAACGGCGGCGGCATCGCCCTGGGCCACCCGATCGGCATGTCCGGCGCCCGGATCGTGCTGACCCTCGCCCACGAGCTCAAGCGCCGCGGCGGCGGCACCGGCGCGGCCGCCCTGTGCGGCGGCGGCGGACAGGGCGACGCCCTGGTCATCAAGGTCTGACCGGCGCGGGCCGGGGACGCGCCTCACGCGTCCCCGGCGTCCGCTCACTGCGCCGCGGGGGCCTGGACGACCGTCACCTTCTGGAAGCCCAGCGCCTTCAGCAGGTTCTCCAGCATCAGCTTCGTGTTGGCGTCCGCGCGCTGCCGCAGCCCGCTCTCGCCCGCGGCCTCCTGGATCTTCTGCGACGCCAGCTGGTACATCTTCTGCTGGTCGTTGGGGTTGCCGGAGAAGAAGTCTCCGAGCCGGTCGAAGATGCCCCGCTGGGTGGCGAACACCCGGGACTCCTCGGTGTCCAGCGCCGTCTCCTCCAGTTGGGCCGGCGGCAGCGTGATGGTCGCCTCGGTGCGGTCGGGGTCGATCTTCACCGCGCCGTCGGCGAGCTTGGAGAAGTCCACGTACGCGTCCACGGTGCCGACCCCGACGAACAGCGTCCGCTCGCCCCGGATCGCGGCGGGCAGGAACTTCGCGTCCTTCTCCAGGTCCACCACCACCTGGAACTGCCCCGTCGCCGCCTCGTACCGCGACAGGTCCCGGATCGACTGCAGGACCACCGGGCCCGACCGGTCCTTCGTCCGCTCCCCGAACGGGTTCGTCCATCCGGGCAGCCAGCTCATGCTCTGCGCCACCGCGTACAGCACGGCCAACGTCATGATGACCACGCCGGTCTTCACGAACAGCGCAGTTTTCGAGGGCTTCATGCCGAACGTATTCCCTCGGACTATCCGCACCATTCCGTCGGGTTGGACACCTTTGGGTGACGATGGCACTAGAAGAAGTACGACGAGGCGAGGGTGCAGGACTGGAAGTCGGGATAGCGGAAGGCGAACCAGGCGCGGCGCTGCCGCTCCGTCCAGCGGGAGAAGGGCGTGTCGGGGCGGCGGGGGACGGGGTCGTCCCGGAGCCAGGCGCTGACCTGGGCCTGCAGTCCGGTGGGGGCGGAGGGGCAGCGGGTGAGGGCGGACTCGATCTCGTGGACGGCGCGGCGCTCGTACCCGGGAGAGAGGTCCGGGAGATGGAAGCCGACGGTCCCGCCGTCGAAGGAGGCCGGTTCGCGGCCGGAGCGCTGCTCGATCCGGACGATGGCGTCGGGAGTGCCCGACAGGCGGGCGGCCAGCGGCGCGAAGGCGGCGCTGAGCGCGGGCAGGGCCTCGGCCAGCGAGGGATGGACGCACACGCTCACCGGCCAGTGGCGGCAGGCGTACTCCACCTCCTCCGCCTCGGAGGGGCGGCTGACCGCACCGTCCGCGGAGTGGATGCGGGCCGTGCAGAAGGCGGTCACGGTCAGGGAGAGGACCACTCCGGCGAGCAGGACGCCGCGCCGGGTGATCCAGGCCAGGTAGCCCAGCACGAGGGCCGCGGCCAACCCCGCGGCCCAGCACAGCTGCGCGGCCAGCACACCCGCGCGCAGGACGTCGAAGAGGTCGATCGGGCCGGTCCGGGAGGGCGGCAACAGCACCGTCCAGGACTCCTCCGGCCGGAGGACGACCCAGCCGGCGGCCGCGGCCGTCGTCAGGACCACGGCCAGCGGATGGGACCAGGACAGGCCCGCCAGGTAGCCGGCCACCGTGAACAGGGCGAGGCCCCCGACTCCGGCGAGGACGCCCAGCAGGTGCACGTCGTGGAAACCGCCGTCGGCCAGGACGGGGGCCGCCACCACCAGCGCGCCCGCCAGGTAGCCCGACTGCGCCACCGCGCTCAGCAGCGTCAGGTCGTGCAGGGGCGCGGTGGCGGGGGACCGGGCGGTGAGCGCCCGCAGGTAGTCCAGGCGGCGGCCGCTCATGCCGGTCCAGGCGGCCAGGCCCGCCGCGATCGGGCCGCTCCAGCGCACCGACGCCTCCGCCGCGCCCACCACGCTGTCCCAGTCGCGGAACCCCTGCGGCAGTTCGCGCCAGCCCGCCACCGCGCCGAGCAGCGCCAGCAGCGGCACGGCGGTCAGCAGCGAGCCCCGCCGGGCGTCCACCCGCACCACGCGGGCCACCCGCGCGATCCGTGCGGGCCGTACGGCCCGTGCCAGATCAGGCATCGCTCACCTCCAAGTCGCCACGCGTCCGCTCCGCCGCCCGCCGGTCATGCCCCGCTCCGCGGGGAGGTGGTCAGGGCCCGGGCACCGCCGCCCGGCGGATCATGCGTTGCGGCCGTCGGACGAGATGCCAGTGGCCGTGGTGCGGCTCCGGTTCGGGGCGCTCCCGCGCCGCGGGCGCGGACACCTCCTCCACCGGGACGAGCCGGCCCCGCTCCAGCAGATGGACGCGCTCGCACCAGGGACTCAGCCATCCGGGCTCGGGGGCGGTGACGACGACGGTGGGGGCGAGGGCGCTCAGCAGCGGGACGAGGTCGGCGCGCGCGGCATCGCCCAGGAGGTCGAGCGGCTCCTCCAGGAAGGCGATCAGCGGCCGGTGCACGCAGGCCGCGGCCAGCCCGGCGCGCACCCGCAGGTCCGGCGGCAGGTCGCCGAACGGCCAGGCGGCGACGTCGGACAGTTCCAGCGAGGTCAGGACGTCCCGGACGGATGAGGGCGGGCGGCGCTGGTAGTAGGCGGCGTAGGAGACCAGGTCGTGCACCGTGAACCCGGCGGCCCAGCGGGTCCGGGCGGGCAGGAAGCCGATCCGGGTGCGCAGTCGGCGCAGGGCCGAGCGGGCCCGGGCGTCGAGGCCGAGCACCTCGAGCCGGCCGGTGTGCGGGCGGCGCAGCGTGGCGAGCGTGGCGAGCAGGTCGGACCGGTCGGACGGGTCCGGGCCGGCGATGCCGACCATCCCCTCCGGTAGGCCGAAGGAGGACGGGCGCAGCACCCATCGTCCGCCGCGCCGGACCCCCAGCCCCCTCGCCACGATCGCGGAAGTCTCCACGATCACTCTGTAAATCCCCCTAAATCATCGCGATGCGGCGCGTCCCCCGCGGGCTCGTTCCAGCGCACGCCAACCCCCCGCGCAGCCTGCCCTTTTGCCCGCGCATCACGCATCGACAGCGGAACTATAGCGACGCTTGGCCATCGCTGTCAGCGTTCTTTTGGTCACTCTCGGCGATGTCGCGCCGGGCGCCGGAGCCGCCTCGGACGGGGAGGGGTAAAGCGGACGGCGGAGGAGGCGCGCGGGGCGGGGGCGTACGAGGGGCCCCGCGGATACGGCAGGATGGGTCGTATGCAGAAGCGTGATTTCTCCCTGCACGGCGCCGTCGACCTCGCCGCTCGCGCGGCGGCAGCCAAGAAGCAGCAGGAGCGCGCCGCGCAGGCCGGGGCGGGCGGGCAGGGCGGGCAGTACTCCTTCGAGGCGACCGACGCGACGTTCAGCGCCGAGGTGGTGGAGCGCTCCCTTCGGACGCCGGTGATGGTCGCGTTCGTGGTGGAGAACGAGCCGTCCTGCGACGCGCTCGTGGCGGACCTGGAGAAGCTGGTCGCCGAGGGCGGCGGCTCCTGGTACCTGGCCAGGATCGACATCGAGATCAACCAGCAGCTGCAGGGCTACCTCCAGCAGATGCGGGTGCAGCGGCTGCCGTTCGTGGGCGTGGTCGTCCAGGGCCAGATGATGCCGTTCCTCAACAGCGTCCCGCCGGAGGCGGAGCTGCGGGCGGCGACGGGCGAGCTGTTCGCCGCGCTCAAGGAGCAGGGCCTGATGGGCGACGTGCCCCAGGGCGCCGAGGCTCCGCAGGAGGAGGTCGACCCGGCGCACGCCGCGGCGGAGGACGCGCTGGCACGCGGTGACTTCGAGGCCGCGGCCGAGGCGTTCCGCGGCGTCCTGGCGGCCGACCCGAGGGACGAGGTGGCCAAACGCAGGCTGGCGCTCACCGAGCTGACCCTGCGGGTCAAGGACTACGACCAGGCGCAGGTGGAGGCCGATCCGCTGAAGGCCGCGGACGTCCGGCTGCTGCAGGGCGACCCGGAGGGCGCGTTCGAGCTGCTGCTGTCGGTGGTGCGCTCCAGCGCGGGCGAGGAGCGGAACGCCGCCAGGGTGCACCTGCTGAGCCTGTTCGAGACGCTGCCGGGCGACGACCAGCGGGTGGCCAAGGCGCGGAGGGCCCTGCAGGCCGCTCTGTTCTGAGTCGGCGCCGTTCTGAGTCGGCGCGGTTCTGAACGGGCTCTGCTCTGAGCCGTTCGGAAATTTCGGCGTTTCTTTCGCGGCCGCGGCCCGCGGCCGCGGCGTTCGGGCGTATCCTCAAAAGCACCCCCTGCGTGTCAGAAGACATGTCAGGGCGCTCGTCTTTCTCGAGTTGAGGAGCTTCCCCGTGGCCACCGCGCCCAGCGTGTCGTATTCGATCACCGTCCGCCTGGAGGTCCCCGCGGGCGGCAGGGCCGTCAGCGGGATCACCCACCACGTGGAGCACGCGGGCGGCGTGGTGACCGCGCTCGACGTGAACACGGCGGCCGCGGACACGCTGCGCATCGACGTCACCATCGCCACCCGGGACACCGAGCACGCGGAGGCGATCGTCGGGGTGCTGGAGGCGATCGACGGGGTGAAGGTGCACAAGGTCTCCGACCGCACCTTCCTCATGCACATCGGCGGCAAGATCGAGATGAAGTCCAAGGTGCCGCTGCGCAACCGCGAGGAACTCTCGATGGCCTACACCCCGGGTGTGGCCCGGGTCTCGCTGGCGATCGCCCGCAACAAGGAGGACGCCCGCCGGCTGACGATCAAGCGCAACAGCGTCGCGGTGGTCACCGACGGCTCGGCCGTGCTGGGCCTGGGCAACATCGGCCCGGAGGCCGCCATGCCGGTCATGGAGGGCAAGGCCGCGCTGTTCAAGCGCTTCGCCGGGATCGACGCCTGGCCGATCTGCCTGGACACCCAGGACACCGACGAGATCGTGCGCATCGTCCAGTGCATCGCCCCGGGCTTCGGCGGCATCAACCTGGAGGACATCTCCGCGCCGCGCTGCTTCGAGATCGAGGCCAGGCTGCGGGAGCTGCTGGACATCCCGGTCTTCCACGACGACCAGCACGGCACCGCGATCTGCGTGCTGGCGGCGCTCACCAACGCGCTGAGGGTCGTCCGCAAGGACCTGGGCGAGGTCCGGATCACGATGGCGGGAGCGGGCGCGGCGGGCAGCGCCATCCTCAGGCTGCTGCTGCACGCCGGAGCGAAGAACGTGATCGTCTGCGACATGCACGGCGCCGTCCACTCCGGCCGCGACGGCATGGACGAGTCGCTGCGCTGGATCGCCGAGCACACCAACGCCGAGGGCTACGACGGCGACCTCAAGGGCGCGGTCAAGGGCGCGGACGTCTTCGTCGGCGTCTCGGCGCCCGGCATCCTCACCGGCGACGACGTCGCGGGCATGGCCCCGGACGCGATCGTGTTCGCGCTGGCCAACCCCGAGCCGGAGGTCAGCCCGGACGACGCGCGGGAGCACGCCGCCGTGGTCGCCACCGGCCGCAGCGACTACCCGAACCAGATCAACAACGTGCTGGCCTTCCCCGGGGTCTTCCGCGGGCTGCTGGACGCCCAGGCCGACGCGATCAACCTGGACATGCTGGTGGCCGCCGCCCAGGCGCTGGCCGGGGTGGTCACCGACGCCGAGCTGGGCCCCAACTACATCGTCCCCAGCGTCTTCCACCCCGACGTCACCACCGCCGTCGCGGCGGCCGTGCGGGAGGCGGCGGGCGGCCGGAAGACCTACGACGACGAGTGACGGGCCGTCAGGCGGCGGGAGTCGCGGGTGTGGGGGAGACCCGGCCGAGGGGCGACCTGCGGGCGAGCTTCGCCGCCGCGTCGGAGGTCGGGGTCCTGCGGTAGGCCTGCCAGCTGCGCTGGATCCGGGACGCCTGGCCGGGGGTGAACTCGCTCATGCAGTCGTCCCAGGAGTAGTTCATGAAGTTGTGCACCGGGTCGAGGCCGGCGGCCGTGCAGGTGTCCTTGCCCTTGGGGCAGCCCTCAGTGGGGGTGGCCTCGTCGGGGGTGTCGTCGACGCCGTCTCCGGGTGAGCTGCAGCCGTTCTCGAAGGTGTGGAACAGGCCGAGCCAGTGGCCGACCTCGTGGACCGCGGTGTAGCCGAGGCTGAAGCGCGGGAACGGGCCGCCCGGCAGGCTGCGGTGGTCGATGATCACGCCGTCCAGGATGGGCGCGCCCTTGTGCGCCTCCGGGAAGGTGGAGTGCCCGAGCACTTCCGTGCCGACGGCGGCGCTGTAGAGGTTCAGGGTCTCCGGGCCGCCCTTGCGCAGCAGGATCTTGTAGTCGCGCTCGTGCTTGTGGGGCCGCTTGAACCAGGTGTCGTTCCCCAGCGTGTCGATGGACAGGAGCCGGAATCGCACCCCGGTGTCGGAGCCGCCCTTCCTGCCGCCGTAGGCGTCGTTGAGCGTGGCGATCTGGCGGTTGATGCGGTCCAGGCCGGGATGTCCCCTGCCGGAGGCGTCGGTGATCACGTGGAAGGCCACCGGGACGGTGAAGGCGGCGGGTCCCCGGCCCGGGACGCGCCGGTCCAGCGCGGCGATGCTCTTGGAGACGAAGAACGGGTCCTCCGCCGGGCTGTCGCCCCCGAACCGGATGTGCCGGGCGGTGCTCGTGGGAGCGCAGCCGGTCTCGGGAGCACGGGCCCGGGAGGCGGTGGTGGCGAAGGCCGACACCGTCGTGACCGTGAGCATGACCGCAACGCCTCGCCGCATCCGTCCCCCGACCTGCCGTGCGCTGAAGCTGAATCCGCAGGCAGGCTACATGATCACGAATGCGGCGGGGCGGAGTGAAACGCTTATTCCTCGGGACCGCCGGGGGTCAGGCCCTCATAGATCTCCTTGCATTCCGGGCAGACCGGGAACTTCTTCGGGTCCCGGTTGGGCACCCAGACCTTGCCGCACAGCGCGATCACCGGGGTTCCGGTCAGCGCGCTTTCGGTGATCTTGGCCTTCTTCACGTAGTGCGCGAAGCGCTCGTGGTCGCCGTCGCCGTGGGACAGGTCGGGGCGGACATCGGTGTCCGGCTTGATCATCGTTCCCGTGCCGCCCTGGCCGGGGTCGTAGGTCGGATCGCTCATCCGCTCAGTTTAGTGACGGATCCTCGGGATAGGTCGCGACGAAGGCCAGGTCGCCGCCCTGCCTGCGCAGAACCGACTGCCAGAGCCCCTCGGGCGCCCCGGCGAAGACGTCCTCCGGTTCGGCGGTGAGCACATACCAGCTGCCCTGCTCGATCTCTGACCGGAGCTGGCCAGGCCCCCATCCCGCGTACCCGGCGAAGACCCGGAAGCCGTCGATGCCGCCGGCCAGCAGCGCCGGAGGCCCGTCCAGGTCGACCAGCCCGATGCGGGCCACCGCCGGGACGCCGTCCAGGGCCCGCCAGCCGAGCGGCTCGTCCGTGCCGGGCAGGCGGGCCAGCGCCAGCGCGCTGTCCAGCCCCACCGGACCGCCCTGGAACACCACGTCGGGACCGCTGGCGAGCTCGGCCCAGGGCGCGAGGATCTGCCCCACCGCGACCTCGGTGGGCCGGTTCAGCACCACGCCCAGGGTGCCCTCCTCGGGCCCGTGGTCGACCACGAGGACCACGCTGCGCCGGAAGTTGGGATCCTCCAGGATCGGCGTGGCCACCAAGAGACGGCCGGGCCGGATGTCGTCCTCCTGTTCCTGCATGGCCTCCATCATCGCCTGTCCTGAGGGGCCTCGACACGCCGTCGGTGAAGGGGAGACGGCATTGCGCCCACCGAACCGGGGCGTAACCGTCACAATGGAGGGTAAAGAAACGATCAAGCGATGCTCTCGGGAGGCGCGGGGATGCAGCCGGTCAGGGTGATCATTGCAGCGATCTTCTTCGTGATCGGGGCGTTGATCGTCATTCCCGCCTTCACGGGCGGGAACAGCACTTCGGACGCCTCCTCCACGACGGAGCCCTCGGCGACCCCGACGGGGACCGCCGAGCCCTCCTCGCCGGCGGCCACCGAGAAGCCGAAGCCGACGGCCACGAAGACGACTCCGGCCCCCGCGAAGACGACGCCGACTCCCGTGAAGACGACGCCGACCCCTAAGCCCACCGCGACGGCGAGCACGCCGCCCCCGGCCCCGACGACCTCCGCGCCCGCCGTGCCCCCGTTGACCGTCTCCTTCGGGAAGATCGACTGCCCGAGCGACAAGGTGACGGTGAAGGTCACCAACGACACCGGGGCGAGCCAGGGGTACGCCATCACCCGGAACGGCTCGATCGTGCTGGCCGACCGGCTCGGGCCGAACGCCTCGCGGTCGTCCTCGGTGAAGCTCGCCGAGGACGAGAAGGTCGTCGTGCGGGTCACCCGGGACGGCAGGCCGCAGGCCACCCGCACCTACCGGCTCAACTGCCTCAAGGCCGGGGCGGGCGACACCGAGAAGCCCGGCGAGCGGCCGGGCGCCGACGAGCGCCTGCCGCACACCGGGGCCGACGAGGCCGTGATGGCGGCCAGGATCGCCACCGGCGTCGCCTCGATGATCACCGGAGTGATCATCCTGTGGTGGGGCGGGCTGTGGCCGCGCCGCCGGGAGAACATGTTCGGGCGGGCCGATCGGGGGTAGTCCACCGAGTGTGATCAAGTGATCACGCTTCGGGAGGGGGATCGGTGTTCGGGGAGCTGCTGGCCGCCGTCCTGCCCGTCGAGCTGGACGTCACGTTCAGCGAGGTGAGCTGCCCCTCCCGGATCGTGGCGGTCGTCATCGCCAACACCGGGACCGCCGACGAGCGGTACGCCCTGCGCGTCGACGGCGAGGTCCGGCGCACCGAGCTCGTACCGGCGGGCACCACCGTGATCAGCCGGGTCCGCCTGGTCGAGGACCGGCCCGCCACCCTCGCCGTCCACACCGCGGGGGAGTCCGTGGGCTCAGCCCGCCGCACCGCGGACTGCGCCTCCGCGTCCCCGCCGCCCGCCAAGGGCGGCACCCCCGCGCCCGAAGGCGGCGTCTCGGAGCGGAGGCGGAGCACGTCACCCTCGCCTTCCGCGTCCGCGGGGACGACTCCGTCCGTTCCCGGGGGAGGCGTCCCGGTTCCCCCGGCGGGAGCCCCGGACGTCGAGGCGACGTCCAAGGCCGCCGAGGAGAGGCCGAAGCACAAGAAGAAGCGCGAGAAGAAGGCCGATAAGAGAAAGAAGAGAGGGAACGTCCTGGCCGGAGCCACGCGGAAGGGCATGCGGGAACGAAGACTTCCGATGACCGGGATGTCCCCGGCGCTGGCGTTCACGGCGGCGGCCACGGCGGCCACGGGAGGGATCCTGACCTGGTACGGCCTGCTGTGGCCGCGGCGCAGGCACCCCGCGTTCCCCTCCCGGGAACGTTCACGATCGTGACGGCGCCCACCGCGTCCTGGGCGTGCACTGTCGGCGGGCATGGGTAGCCTTTCAGGATCGTGAGTACCTTTGCCGCCCCCGACATGCCCCCCGCCTACCCCGAGCGGGCCGCCTGGGGAACCGCCGGATCGCTGCGCGCCTGGCAGCAGCAGGCACTGGAGCTCTACTTCCAGGAGCCGCGGCGGGACTTCCTGACGGTCGCCACGCCCGGCGCGGGCAAGACGACCTTCGCGCTGCGACTGGCCCGCGAACTGCTCGACCGCAGGGCGGTCCAGGGCATCACCGTGGTCTGCCCGACCGAGCACCTCAAACGCCAGTGGGCCGAGTCGGCCGCCCGAGTCGGGATCAAGATAGATCCGGAGTTCACCAACGCGCAGGGCAAGACCGCCAAGGACTTCCACGGCGTCGCGGTCACCTACGCCACCGTCGCCGCGCGGCCCGCGCTGCACCGCAACCGCACCGAGGCGCGCAAGACGCTCATCATCATGGACGAGGTCCACCACGCCGGTGACGGCCTGTCCTGGGGCGACGCGGTGCGCGAGGCGTTCGAGCCGGCCACGCGCAGGCTCTGCCTGTCGGGCACGCCGTTCCGCACCGACATCAACCCGATCCCCTTCGTCGACTACGAGGAAGGCCCCGACGGCATCCGCCGCAGCCGCGCCGACTACATCTACGGATACGGGCCGGCGCTGGCCGACGGCGTCGTCCGCCCGGTCATGTTCATGGCGTACGCGGGGGAGATGCGCTGGCGCACCCGTGCGGGCGACGAGCTGACCGCCACGCTCGGCCAGCCGCTCACCCAGGACCAGACGTCCCAGGCGTGGCGGGCCGCGCTCGACCCCAAGGGCGACTGGATCCGCCAGGTCATCCATGCCGCCGACAAGCGCCTCACCGAGATCCGCAAGGCGATGCCGGACGCCGGGGCGATGGTCATCGCCACCGACCACGAGGCGGCGCGCGCCTACGCCAAGATGATCCGCGGCATCACCGGCCAGGGCGCCACCATCGTCCTGTCCGACGACCCGGGCGCCAGCAAGAAGATCAAGCAGTTCGCCGAGTCGGAGGACCGCTGGCTGTGCGCGGTCCGCATGGTCTCCGAAGGCGTCGACATCCCGCGCCTGGCCGTCGGCGTCTACGCCACCTCCACGGCCACGCCGCTGTTCTTCGCTCAGGCCATCGGGCGTTTCGTGCGCGCCCGCAAGCGCGGCGAGACGGCCTCGGTCTTCCTGCCCAGCGTCCCCACCCTCATGGGCCACGCGGCCGAGCTGGAACGCGAACGCGACCACGTCCTGGACCGCAAGCAGCGAGAGCAGGACGGCCTGGACGACGAGGCGCTGGAGCAGGCGAACCGCAAGAACGACGGCGCCGACCTGTCGGAGGAGATCCCCTTCGAGACGATGGAGGCCAGCGCCACCTTCGACCGGGTGCTGTTCGACGGCGGCGAGTTCGGGCTGCAGGCCGAGATCGGCTCAGCCGAGGAGGAGGACTTCCTGGGCATCCCCGGTCTGCTGGAGCCCGAGCAGGTGGCCCAGCTGCTGCGCCAGCGCCAGGCCAGCCAGCTGGCGGCCCAGCGCAGACGCGTGGCCGGCGAAGAGCAGAAGAAGTCCACCACCGCCGCCGAGGACCTGCACGCACTGCGCACCGAGCTCAACAGCCTCGTCGGCGCCTGGAGCCACCGGACCGGCAAACCCCACGGCGTCGTCCACACCGAACTGCGCCAGGCCTGCGGCGGTCCCGCCGTCCCGCAGGCCACCGCCGAGGAGGTCAAGCGCCGCATCGACAAGATCCGCGAGTGGGCGACGAGACGGACCTGAGACTTCCCCGAGGCCCCGGCCTCCGCGCGAGTCCCCGTGCGGGGTCTCCTCGCGGGGGCGCGGGGTCAGGCGGGGAGGAGGGGTTCGCCTTCGAGGGCGACTCCGGCGGCGCGCAGTTCCTCCAGGGCGCGTTCGACGGTGGGGGAGGCGACGCCCGCGGTGAGGCCGAGCAGGACGGTGGTGCGCAGGCCGGCCTCCGCGGCGTGCAGGGCGGTGGCGCGGACGCAGTGGTCGGTGGCGATGCCGACGACGTCGACCTCGGTGACGCCGCGGGACTTCAGCCACTCCTCCAGCGGGACGCCGTCGTCGGTGGCGCCCTCGAAGCCGCTGTAGGCGGCGGTCTCCCTGCCCTTGCTGAACACGGCCTCGATCGGGCCGAGCGCCAGCGCCGGGTGGAAGTCGGCGCCGGCGGTGCCGATGACGCAGTGCGGGGGCCAGGAGTCGACGTAGTCGGGTTCCTCGGCGAAGTGGTCGCCGGGATCGAGGTGGCAGTCCCGGGTGGCCACCACGTGGTCGTACTCGCCCCGGTGCGCCGCCACGTGCTCGGAGACGGCGGACGCGACTCGCGTGCCTCCCTCGACCGGGAGGGAGCCTCCCTCGCAGAAGTCGTTCTGCACGTCCACGATGATCAAAGCACGGCTCATGCCTGGCTCCTGTTCGCTCGTTTCGCCGCGGTCGCGGCCGCTCGTCTCTGCCGGATGTCGGAGGCCTCTCGTGAGGCCGCTGCGGGTGTTCGTCCCGGCCTCAGCGCTCCTCGGAGAGGGTGGGGAGAGCCGGATCGCCCTTGGTGAGGTGGAGGGCGGCCGGGGGGAGTTCGGCGAGGGCCCGGACGTGGCGGGCGCGGGCCGTCTCCAAGGGTTCGCGGCCGATGACGCGGCCGGAGGCGACCAGGGGGACCTGGAGGGGGCGGTCCTCGGTGCCGGGTTCGGGAGCGGGGGGAGCCGCGGAGACGAGCTCGGCCTGCGCCACGCCGTCCTGGAAACGGCGGTGGGCGTGTTTGCGGCCGCCCGCACCGGATTTGCCGGGGGAGGCCTTGGCGACCGGGAGGAGGGCGCCTGAGGAGTCCTCCCGCGCCACCAGCTTGTAGACGAGGGAGGCGGTGGGGGCGCCGGAACCGGTGACCAGAGAGGTGCCCACGCCGTAGCCGTCGCAGGGCGCGGCGGCCAGGGCGGCGATGGCGTACTCGTCGAGGTCTCCGGTGACGACGACGCGGGTGCCGCGGGCGCCGAGGCCGTCGAGCTGCTCGCGCACCTCCTCGGCGACGACGCGCAGGTCGCCGCTGTCGATGCGCACGGCGCCCAGCCGGGGTCCCGCCAGCTCGACGGCGGTGCGAACGGCCGCCGCCACGTCGTAGGTGTCGACGAGGAGGGTCGTGTCCTGGCCGGCGGAGGCGAGCTGGGACCGGAAGGCCTGCCGCTCGTCGTCGTGCAGGAGCGTGAAGGCGTGCGCGGAGGTCCCGGCGGTGGGCACGCCGTGGACGCGCCCGGCCTCCAGGTTCGAGGTCGAGGCGAAGCCGCAGAGGTAGGCGACACGCGCGGCGGCCACCGCCGCGTTCTCGTGGGTGCGGCGCGACCCCATCTCGATCAGGGGACGGCCGGCGGAGGCCTGGACCATGCGGGAGGCCGCGGCCGCCACCGCGCAGTCGTGGTTGAAGATCGACAACACCAGGGTCTCCAGCAGCACCGTCTCGGCGAACGGGCCCTCCACCCGGAGAATGGGCGAGCCCGGGAAATAGCAGTCGCCCTCGGCGTAACCCCAGATGTCGCCGCTGAAACGGAAGTCGCGCAACCAGGCGGCGGTGTCGTCATCGACGACGCCGCGGGAGGTGAGGAACCCCAGCTCGGAGTCGCCGAACCGGAACCGTTCCAGTGCGTCCAGGAACCTGCCCGTGCCGGCCGTCACCCCGTACCGGCGGCCTTGGGGCAGGCGCCGGGCGAACACCTCGAAGACCGAGTGCCGCGCCGCGGTGCCGTCGCGCAGGGCGGCCTGGAGCATGGTGAGTTCATAATGATCAGTGAGCAGCGCGGTGCTCGCGCCCGGTCTTGCGGCGGTGTCCATCTCTTGCGGGTCCACTCTCCGCAGACTACGGGTAGGGATGCTTCCGGCCGCGCCCGGTAGGTTCGAGAACGAGGGAGGGAGAATCCGATGACCAGCGCGCCCGCCACCGTCAGGAGGCCCGATGCGGAGGAGGAGATCCGTCCTGATCTGCCGTGGCTGACCATCGTCTGGAACGACCCCATCAATCTGATGTCGTACGTCACCTACGTCTTCCAGACCGTGTTCGGGTTCGCCAGGGAGAAGGCCGAGAAACTGATGCTGGATGTGCACCACAAGGGCAGGGCCGTCGTCGACTCCGGTACCAGGGAGGAGATGGAACGCAATGTCGAGGTGCTCCACTCCTACGGGCTGTGGGCGACAGTGAAGCGGGACGACTAGATGGGCAGCGGTTTCAGGAGGGGCTCCACGGGCGTGCGGATGTCGCTGGACCGGGTGGAGAAGGCGGTGCTGGCCAACCTCATCGGCCAGCTGCGGCAGCTGCTGGGCGAGCTGCCCAAGGGCGATCCCGGGCTGGCGGAGCTGGGCATCTCCGAGAGCACCGAGGCGCCCGGCGACCCGGTGCTGGCCAGGCTGTTCCCCGACGGCTACCGCGAGGACGGGGCCGCTTCCGGGGAGTTCCGCCGCTACACCGAGGCGTCCCTGCGCGAGGGCAAGGAGCGCGACTCCGAGCTCGCCCTGCGGACCCTCGGCGAGGGGTCCGACGTGCGGCTGGACGCCGAGCAGGCGCAGGCCTGGCTGCGGGTGCTCAACGATCTGCGGCTGGCCCTGGGCACCCGGCTGGAGCTGTCGGAGGACGATCACGACAGGTTCCGCGATCTGGACGAGGACGACCCGGAGTACACCATGATCGTCACCTACGACTGGCTGACCCAGCTCCAGGACGGTCTGGTCCACTGCCTGTGGGGCGAGTGAGACGGGCGTCGCCCGGCATGTTCCTCCTGGGTAATATGCGGCTCATGCTGACCATCACCCAGGAGATCGTCGACCAGATCACGGCGCACGCGCGCGCCGACCACCCCGACGAGGCCTGCGGCGTGGTGGCCGGGCCGATCGGCAGCGACCGGCCCGAGCGTTTCGTCTCCATGGAGAACGCCGAGCGTTCCCCGACCTTCTACCGCTTCGACTCGCTCGAGCAGCTCAAGGTCTGGCGGGAGATGGACGACCGGGACGAGGAGCCGGTGGTCATCTACCACTCGCACACCGCGACCGAGGCCTACCCCTCCCGGACCGACGTGTCCTACGCCGCGGAGCCGAACGCCCACTACGTCCTGGTCTCCACCCGGGAAGAGAATGAGACGGAATTTCGTTCGTACCGGATCGTGGACGGCGTCGTCACCGAGGAAGAGGTGAGGATCGTGGAGGCCTACGAATCCGCGTGACCCGGACCCGGGTAAACTCGGAGTCATGGTCCAGAGCTTCCTCTTCGCCCACTCGCGTGCCGAGGTCGTGTACGACTGTCGGTGACGCCCGTCCCCGAGCCGTAACGACTTTTTGAATGGAGATCACCGAGATGGCGATCGAGGTCCGGATCCCCACGATCCTGCGCAACCTCACCGACGGAGCCAAGGCCGTCGAAGGCAAGGGCGGAAGCCTGGACGAGCTGTTCAGCGACCTGGACGCCCGCCACCCCGGCCTGCGGGACCGGCTGGTCGACGAGAAGGGCCTGCGCCGTTTCGTCAACGTCTACCTGAACGACGAGGACGTGCGTTTCCTGGGGGGCCTGGACACCCAGGTCGCCGACGGCGACACCGTCACGGTCCTCCCGGCCGTCGCCGGCGGCTGAGCCGTGCGCTACGAATCCCTGCTGGACTCGGTGGGGCACACCCCGCTGGTGGGGCTGCCCCGCCTGTCCCCGTCCCCCGAGGTCCGGCTGTGGGCCAAGCTGGAGGACCGCAACCCGACCGGCTCGATCAAGGACCGGCCCGCGTTGTGGATGGTCCAGAAGGCCGAGAAGGACGGTCTGCTCACCCCCGGCTGCACCATCCTGGAGCCCACCTCGGGCAACACCGGGATCTCGCTGGCCATGGCGGCCAAGCTCAAGGGCTACCGCATCATCTGCGTGATGCCGGAGAACACCTCCGAGGAGCGCCGCCAGCTGCTGCGGATGTGGGGCGCGGAGATCATCTCCTCGCCCGCCGCGGGCGGCTCCAACGAGGCGGTCCGGGTGGCCAAGGGCCTGGCCGCCGAGCATCCCGACTGGGTCATGCTCTACCAGTACGGCAACGAGGCCAACGCGCTCGCCCATTATGAGTCGACCGGCCCCGAGCTGCTGGAGGACCTGCCGACGATCACGCACTTCGTGGCGGGCCTGGGCACCACCGGCACCCTGATGGGCACCGGGCGGTTCCTGCGCGAGCACGTCCCCGGCATCAAGATCGTCGCAGCCGAGCCCCGGTACGGCGACCTGGTCTACGGGCTGCGCAACATCGACGAGGGCTTCGTGCCGGAGCTGTACGACCCGAGCGTCCTGACCACCCGCTTCTCCGTCACCTCCGGCGACGCGCTGCGCCGCACCCGCCAGCTGCTGGAGGAGGAGGGCATCTTCGCCGGCATCTCCACCGGCGCGTCGCTGCACGCCGCCCTGGGCATGGCCGCCAAGGCGGTCAAGGCCGGGGAGCGCGCCGACATCGCCTTCCCGGTCGCGGACGGCGGCTGGAAGTACCTGTCCACGGGCGCCTACCACGGCACCCTGGACGAGGCAGAGGCCGCGCTCGAAGGCCAGCTCTGGGCCTGACGCCGCACGAGCCGGGGGCGGCCGCCGCCCCCGGCCTCCGGCGTCGGCGTCCCGGCGGGCGGAAGGGGCCGGGTTCAGCCGAGCACGCTGACGAACCGTTCGGCCTCGCTCCTGTCCATCCCGGTCTCCGCCTGGACCATCGCGACGGCCGAGGCGTGGTCCCCGGCGTCGCGCAGCGCCCGCACCCGCTCTGACAGCGGAGCCCGCGACCGCATGGGCGGCTCGTACCCGCGCTCGATCGCGTCCACCATGTCCTTGGCCTCTTTGAGGCCGAGCCCGGTGTGGTCGCGCAGCAGCTTGATCGCGTAGATCTTCTTCCTCTGACCGAGCAGGGCCCTGAGCTCCGAGAGCAGCTCCGGCGTCAGGAGGAGGGAGAAGGGGACGGGATCGGGGCGCTTCTTGAAGATCAATTCCTTGTCCGTTCCTCGGGCCGGGGGGCGAGCGGGAGGGCGTGTTCAGGCTAACCGATCTCCCCCTTCCGGGAAGGGGTCGGTAGGCTGGCCAGCCGAACGCAGTTCGGTCTGGATTCGGCGGGGTGTGGCATGACGATTTTCAGCGAGGGGACGGCGGTCTCCCCCCTGGGGGAGGGCCGTTACCGGGCCCGGCTGACCGAGGCCTTCGGCTTCGAGACGAAGCCGGGCGGACCCGTCGTGCTGAACGGCGGATACCTCATGGCCGTCCTGATGCGGGCCGCCGTCGCCGAGTCCGCGCACGCCCACCCGATCTCCACCGCGGTGAGCTTCCTGCGTCCGGGGCTGCCGGGCCCGGCCGAGGTCGTCGTCGAGTCGCGCAAGGAGGGCAGGACCGCCTCCATGGCCCGCGCCTCCCTCATGCAGAACGGCGAGGCGCTGCTGGACGCGCTGGTGACGACCGGCACGCTCGACCCCGACGCGAAGCCCGCCTACCTGGGCGAGCCCCCCGCGCCGATGCCCGCGCCCGAGGACTGCCCCCCGCGCGGGAGGGAGCGTGCGAAGAAGGGCTTCCCCGCCCACGTGGACATGCGGTTCGACCCGGCGGCGATGGGCTGGCTGGACGGAAGCCCGACGGGCCGGCCGGAGATGCGGGCCCACGTGCGACTGGAGGACGGGGACGAACCCGACCCCTACGTTCTGGCGCTGGCCATCGACGCGCTGATCCCCGTGGTGGCGAACGCCGGTTTCCCGGGCTGGTCGCCCACGGTCGAGCTGACCTGGCACCTGCGGGCGCTGCCCGCACCCGGCTGGCTCACCGTGCACGGGACGGGGCGCATGGTGAGCGAGGGGTGGTGTGACGAGGACGTGGAGGTCTGGGACGCCGCCGGAAATCTGGTCGCACAGAGCAGGCAGCTCGCACGCGCCGCACGTACTCGTGGGTAAGTGTCGATGTATCGAGCGTCACACAATGTGTGAGGACGTCTTCGCATAGCCTAGGGCGTCATGTCAGACGCGCCCATCGGTATCTTCGACAGCGGCTTCGGCGGACTCACGGTAGCCCGAGCCGTCCTGGACCAATTGCCCGGAGAGCCGATCCTCTATCTGGGCGACTCGGCGCGCCAGCCCTACGGGCCCCGGCCGATCGCCGAGGTCCGCGGATACGCCCTCGAGATGCTCGACCAGCTGGTCAAAGAGGGCGTGAAGATGCTCGTGATCGCCTGCAACAGCGCCAGCTCGGCGATGCTGCGCGACGCCAGGGAACGCTACGACGTCCCCGTCGTCGAGGTGATCTTCCCCGCCGCGCGGCGGGCCGTCTCCGCCACCCGCAACGGCAGGGTCGGGCTGATCGCGACCCGGGCCACGGTGACCAGCCGCGCCTACGACGACGCCTTCGCCATCGCCCCGCACATCGAGCTCACCAGCGCGGCCTGCCCGCGGTTCGTGGAGTTCGTGGAGAGCGGTGTCACGATGAGCGAGGAACTGCTCGACGTGGCGCGCGAGTACCTGAGGCCGATCATCGAAGCCGAATGCGACACGCTGATCCTCGGCTGCACGCACTATCCGCTGCTGACCGGGGTGATCTCCTATGTCGTCGGCGACGGCGTGACCCTCGTCTCCAGCGCGGACGAGACCGCCAAGGACGTCTACCGACTGCTGCACGACAGGGGGCTGGCCCGCGCGGAGGCCGCCGCCCCACCCGTCCACCGGTTCCGCGCGACCGGTGATCCCGAGGTGTTCCGCACGATCGGGCGCCGTTTCCTGGGGCCGGTACTCGGCTACGTCGAGTCCCCCTCGGACACGAGCGTGTTCCGTCTCACCCCATGAACCACAGTAAGTAGAGGAGCTCCCCGTGCGGGTGACTGTGATCGGCTGCTCCGGCAGCTTCCCGGGGCCTGACAGCCCCGCCTCCTGCTATCTGCTCGAGGAGGACGGCTACTCCCTCCTCCTCGACTTCGGCAACGGCGCGCTGGGAGCCCTCCAGCGCCATCACGACCTGTACGACATCGACGCGATCGCGATCTCCCATCTGCACGCCGACCACTGCATGGACCTGTGCGGCTACTACGTGGCGCGCAAGTACTGCCCGCACGGTGAGAAGCCGAAGATCCCGGTCTTCGGGCCGGAGCACTCGGCGAGGCGGATGGCCGAGGCCTACGACCTCGCCCCCGATCCCGGCATGACGGACACATTCGATTTCACCGCGCTGACCCGCAAGTTCGAGGCCGGCCCGTTCGAGATCGTCTGCGAGCCCGTCAACCACGTCATCGAGTCGTACGGGTTCCGGATCACCTCGGCGCAGGGAGGCTCGCTCGCCTACTCCGGCGACACGGGGCCGACCGACACCCTGGTGGACCTGGCCGAAGGCGTCGACCTGTTCCTGTGCGAGGCCTCCTTCCTGGAGGGGGACAACCCGCCCAACCTCCACCTGACCGCGAAGGAGGCGGCCGAGTACGCCGAACGCGCGCAGGTGGGGCGGCTGGTGCTGACCCACCTCGTCCCGTGGAACGACGAGGAGAAATCGCTCGTGGAGGCGAAGACCGCCGCCTACGGAGGGCCGATCGACCTGGCCCGAAGCGGGACCGTCTATCGGCTTTAGCGGCACCGGTAGGCTGGCCCCATGGCTCGCCCCGACGGTCGCGTGAACGACCAGCTCCGACATGTCCGTATCCAGCGCGGCTGGCTCGACCACGCGGAGGGCTCCGTGCTGGTCGAGTTCGGCGGAACCCGGGTCCTGTGCGCGGCCTCGGTGCAGGACACGGTTCCGCGCTGGCGGCGCGACAGCGGACTGGGCTGGCTGACCGCCGAGTACGCGATGCTGCCGCGCGCCACCAACACCCGCAACGACCGGGAGTCGGTGCGCGGCAAGCTCGGCGGCCGCACCCAGGAGATCTCCCGCCTGATCGGCCGCTCCCTGCGGGCCTGCGTGGACTTCAAGGCCTTCGCGGGCAGCACCGTCACCATCGACTGCGACGTCCTGCAGGCCGACGGCGGCACCCGCACCGCCGCCATCACGGGCGCCTACGTGGCGCTCGCGGACGCCGTCACCTGGATGCGCGACCGGAGGCTGACCAAGGGCGACCCGCTCATCGGCTCGGTGTGCGCGGTCAGCGTCGGCGTCGTGGCGGGCGAGCCCCGGCTCGACCTGTGCTACGAGGAGGACGTCGTCGCCGACACCGACATGAACGTCGTGTGCACCGGGGACGGCAGGCTCATCGAGGTGCAGGGCACCGCCGAGGGCGCCCCGTTCTCCCGCGAGCAGCTGAACGAGCTGCTCGACCTGGCCCAGCTCGGCTGCACCGACCTGACCATGATGCAGAAGGAGGCGCTGGCCCGATGAGCGACGGCCTGGTCCTGGCCACCCGCAACCCCGGAAAGATCATCGAGCTGCGGGACCTGCTCACCTCCTACACCGTGGTGGGCCTGGAGTCCTATCCCGACGCCCCCGACGTGCCGGAGACCGAGCTCACCTTCGCGGGCAACGCGCTGCTCAAGGCCAGGGCCATCGCCGAGCACACCGGGCTGCCTGCGGTCTCCGACGACTCGGGGCTGTGCGTGGACGCGCTGAACGGCATGCCGGGGGTGCTGTCGGCCCGCTGGTCGGGCCGGTTCGGCGGGGAGCACCCGGGGGGCCGCGACAGGGCCAACCTCGAACTCGTCCTCGACCAGCTGTCCGACGTCCCCGACGCCGAGCGCGGCGCGCACTTCGTCTGCGCGGCGGCGGTCGTGCACCCGGACGGGCGCGAGCACGTGGTGGAGGGCCGCATGGACGGCCGGATCATCCGGGAGCCGCGCGGCACCGGCGGTTTCGGCTACGACCCCATCTTCGAGCTCGCCGAACTGGGCAGGACCACGGCGGAGCTGACCGCGGAGGAGAAGACGCGGGTCAGCCACCGCGGCCGCGCCTTCCGCGCCCTGGCCGCCTACCTGGACGGGCTCGGCGGTTAGGCGGAGGCCGGGCAGTCCATCCGCAGCCGCACCCGGGTGCCGTGGTGGCCGGCCCGGATCTCCAGCAGGTCGACCAGCAGCCGGGCGCTCCACAGCCCGAACCCGCTCTCGACGGCGGACTCCGGAGGCAGGAATCCCGCCAGCGGATCGGGGTGCCACAGGCCGATGTCGGCGACCTCGCAGTACAGGGCCTCGTCCTGGCGCCAGATCCGGAACTCGATCGGCGGGGTGCCGTGCGCCACCGCGTTGGTGGCGATCTCGTTGACCGCCATGCAGAGCGGCCCGAGCCTGTCCTCCGGCAGGCCCATCCGCAGCGCCCGTTCGGTGAGAAAGGAACGCATCGGGGCGAGGTCCAGCGAGGTGAGGGGCAGCCGGTCGGCGTCGGCGGGCATCTCGGGCAGGGGGAGGCGGTCGCGGCCGGCGTCGTAGCGCTCGGGCCGGGTGTACCTGTCGTTGTAGGCCGGGTGGAACCCGCCCTCGAAGAGCTCCGGATGGGTGCGCCGGGCCTGCTCGACGACCGGGGGAGGCACCAGGGAGCGGTCATAGGAGCAGATGACCTGCGCGTTGGAGCCGTTGAAGACCGCGTTCACCAGCGCCTCGTAGCGGTACCACTCGCGCCGCTCCCACTCCTGGAGCCGGCCGCTCCAGTTCAGTTCGGCCAGCGCGCGCAGCCTGCGGGGCGCGGTCTGGCGCAGCACGTCGTGGTAGGCGGCGATGGTGCGGACCGGGTGCCGGTAGAACTCGCTCGAGTCGAGGAACCCGATCCCGGAACCGTCCTTGCCGAGGACGTCCCGCAGCGCCTCCCCGCGGGTGCGCGGGAGCACGGCGAGGATGTGGTCGCCGGCGGCGAAGCCCTCGCGCAGGAAGGGCACGGCGGCGTCGAGGAATTCCTCCGTGCCGCCGTGCAGGAGGGCCTGGTGCAGGAGTGAGGGCGCGGCCGTGCTCATGAGGCCGACCTCCAGCCCCGTCCCTTGACGATGCCGGGCAGCCGGTGGAAACCCACCATCTCGATCACGGTCTCCAGTTCCGGTGAGGGGTTGTCCAGGACGAGCCGGCCGCCCCGGGTGAGGTGCCGAGCGTGGGTGCCCAGGAGGTTGAGGGCGGCCAGGTCGATGAATCTCAGGTTCGCCAGTTCGAGGTGGATCTCGTTGCGGGGATCGCTCACCGCGGTGAGGGTCCGGGTGAAGGCGTGGTGCCGCGCCCCGTCGATCTCCCCCTCCAGACGCAGGCCGTAGGGGGCGTACGTCCGGGTCATGCGGAGTACGCCGTCGTCGTATTCGGGATTCACTTCGACGAATACCTCGTGGTGGTTCTGAAGTGTGAAGAGCGCCTCGGGGGTGCAGCGGTCGCGGTCCACCTGGCAGATCGCGGTGGTCAGCGTGCTGGGTCCGACCAGGGCCTCGACCGCGCGGTCGCAGTCGAACATGAACCGGTCCCCTCCGGGGACGCCCACCGCCCAGGTCATGTCCGCGGTGATGCGGACGCGGCGGAACCGCTGGTCCAGAGCGCGTGAGATCTCCTGTTCCAGGGTCCGGGACAGGGCCGAGGGGCGGCCGTGCCCGTTGTGGACGCAGGCCAGCTCCCAGGGGATCACCGACAGGTGTCCGGCCTCGGCGAAGGGCGTGGCGTCGATGCGGTGCAGGGACAACAGCCCGGGCAGGTCGCGCGGGGTGGTGTCGGCCACACAGATGACCTTCTCGCCCGCGGCGAGGCCCTCGTAGACGAAGTCGCCCAGCACGCGTCGCTGTTCGTCGGGGTGGGAGTACGCCAGCCACGCGTGGTCGCCCGGCCGCAGTTCGCCGACCGATCGTTGCGTGAACCAGGTGACCATGCTCCATCCTGAGTGATTTGCACGGAAAAGCGTTTCTTGCGGGTGGCATCAAGCGTACGCCGGGCCGGGGCGATTGGCTGAGACTCTCCTCAGGTAGTAGGGAAATGTCATGGCCACTGCATCTGCACGTGAATTCATCCGTTCAGGGGAGTGCGAATACGGACCCGTGTCCCTTCTCGTCCGGTTCTTACCTGGACCAGGCCGCACAACATCCGCACCGCCCACAACCCCAGCCGCGGGGAGTCGGAGGTCCGCGGCGGCAGCCAGCCGGGTCCCGGCCGTTCCGACGGACGCCAGTGCCCCCGGTCGTCCACCTCGCACAGCAGCGCGTCCTCCTCCTGCCACACCCGCAACAGGACGGGCGGAGCCCCGTGGTCGAGCGCGTTGGTCGCCACCTCGGTGACCGCGACCAGCAGTTGGTGCAGCGAAGGCCCGGTCAGCCCGAGCCGACGCGCGTGCGCCGTGACCAGGGCGCGCAGGTCCCGCAGATCACGGGAGCGGACGGGCAGTTCGGCCGCGTGCGAGGGCGAGGGCGTCAGCGGAAGGTCGCACATCGCGCTGAAGGCCGCGGGGTCCAGGTAGGACGGGTTGTCCCGGGAGTGCCCGCCCTGCGCCAGCTGCGGATGGGTGCGCCGCGCGCCGTCCAGGACCGGCTCGGGCAGGCCCCGGTGGTAGGGGCACATGACGGAGCCGGCCGTGCGGGCCAGCGCCACGTTGACCAGGGCCTCCAGCCGCAGCCACTCCATCGTCTCCCACGCCGTGCGGCCCGACCACTCGGGCTCGCACAGCAGCCGCACCCGCCGCCCGTGCTCGGCAGCCGTCTCCATCTGGTGCAGGACCCGGGAGACGACCCGTGCCGGATGCTCGTAGAAGGAGGCCCTGTCCACATAGCGCACTTGCGCGCCGAACCTCTCGCGCAGCAGCGACGTCTTGTGCTCGCAGGTGACGGCCAGGACCGTGTCGTCCGCCTCCAGCCCGTCGTTCAGGAAGGGGAACGCGGACTCCAGGAACTCCTCGTCGTCCTCGTAGGCAAGCGCCACATGGGTCAGTGCCATCAGTCCTCGTCCAGTCGGATGCCCGGCAGCCGGCGCATCCCGACCACCTCCAGCGTGGAGCGCACCTCGGGCGGAACCCGGTGCAGCACCACGGCACTGCGCGACCCGCGTCTCCGCGTGTACTCGACCATTGTCCTCAACGCGCCGAGACTGAGAAAGTCCAATTCGGAGAGATCGAGGTGAACTTCCTCCTCGCGGGGGGAGATCGAGTTCAGCGCCTCGACGAAGTGCGTGTGCCGGGCGGTGTCGAGCTCCCCGCGCAGCCGCAGGCCGGGCGGCGAGTAGGTGCGGGTGATGCTGAGCACCGGGTCGTCGAAGTCGGGGTCGGGCACCACCCGCACCTCGTGGCGCCCCGCCAGCAGGTCGAACTGGGCGGGCGAGCAGCGGCGCAGATCCGTCTGGCAGATCGCGGTGACGGTCACGCTCGGCGCGACGCGGTCGTCGATCTCCCGCTCGCACAGGTCGACGCGGGCGTCGCCGAACGGCTGGGCCAGCGCCCACGACATCTCGGCGGTGAACCGGACGCCGCGGACCTCCTGCTCCTGGGCCTTGGCGAGTTCGTCGGAGAGGGTCTGGAGCATCTTCTCCGGGTCGAACATCCCGCCGGTGAGGCAGGCCTCGCCCACCGGGATCAGGGTCAGCAGCCCCACCCGGATCGCGGGCCGCAGGTCGTGCCCGTACAGGCCGGGCAGCTCCCAGTGCTCGGCGTCGGTCAGGTAGATGACCCTCTCGCGGGCGCGCAGGCCCTGCTCGATCCATGCCCCGACGATGTGGGCCTGCTCGTCGGGGCTGCCGAACGGGAGCCAGGCATGGTCGCCCGGAAGAAGGTCCCTGACCGATCTCCGGACGAACATGACGCCTCAGACCCCTCCCGGCTGCCGCGGATCCGTCCAATGTACGTCGGCGGCACCTGGCCGGAAGGGCATTTTTTTCATATATCGTCTCCGGCGGCTCTCAGGGCCGGCGACGGAGACGGAAAAGGGACAGCCGGGCGGCTGTCCCTTTCCTCAGGTAGGGCCGGTGGGACTCGAACCCACAACACGACGGACCTAAACCGCCGGCCTCTGCCGAATTGGGCTACGGCCCCGCGCGGTACGACCTTACCAGCGCGCCTACGACCCCAGTTCCCTGCGAAGACGGGCCACGTGCCCGGTGGCCTTCACGTTGTAGTAGGCCTTCTCGATCTTCCCCTCCTCGTCGATGAGGAAGGTGGAGCGGATGACGCCCACCGTGATCTTGCCGTAGAGCTTCTTCTCCCCGTGGGCGCCGTAGGCCTTCAGTACCGTCTTGTCCTGGTCCGACAGCAGCGGGAACGTCAGGCCGTCGCGTTCACGGAACCTGGTGAGCTTGGCGGGGGCGTCGGGGGAGACCCCGACCACCTCGATCCCGGCCTCGGCCAGGGCGGGCAGGGACTCCTCGAAGTCCACGGACTCCTTCGTGCACCCGGGGGTCATGGCCGCGGGGTAGAAGTAGAGGAACACCTTCCGCCCGCGCAGCGAGGACAGGGAGAAGGGCTCGCCGTCGGCGTCGGGGAGCGTGAAGTCGGGAGCCTCGTCGCCTGGCTCGAGACGATCTGTCACTGGCATCCTTTCGCGGAGGGTGGTGAGAGGGACAAACTTACCCGCAGCCGGGTCGGAGACGACGGGTTCGACCTGCAAGACTGATCACCCACCGGAACGAGACGAAGGACGCGGGATGGCCGACAGAGATCCGGACCGGATCGAGCAGGAGATCGAGGGCGAACTCGAGGCCCTCGCCCGGAACATCGACGCGATCGCGGACCGGGTCAGTCCGGGCAATGTCGTACAACGGACCGGGGACCGGGTCCGCGAGGAGCTGCATCAGGTGGCGGCGACGGTCGGCTCGATCGTGACGCCGGGTGACCGGGAGGGCGCTCCGCTGACCGACGAGCAGCGCAAGCGCGCGCTCATCATCGGCGGCGCGGTCCTGGTGGGGGTCACCCTCCTGGTGCTGCGCGCGCGGCGGAGCGGGAAGAGGAAGTAGAAGCGGAAGACGGCGCGGCCCGCCTCCTTCGAAGGAGCCGGGCCGCGCCGTCGTATCCGCTATAGGAAGGTCTGTCCTTCGCCCCGGTAGGTGGGGACGGTGCGGACGAGGCGTTCGCCGCGCACCAGGTGCACCGCGTCGAACCGTTCGCACAGCTCGCCGGCCTTGGTGTGCCGGAACCAGACCCGGTCGCCGACCTCCAGCCCGGCGGTGCCCGGCCCGACGAGCGGGGTCTGCACCTCGCCGGCGCCCTCGGTGTCGGTGTACTTCAGTCCGGACGGCAGGTAGGGCTGGGGCAGCCGCAGCGCGTCGGCGGGTCCGGAGGCGAGGTATCCGCCGCCCAGGCAGGTGACGGTGCCGGGCGCCGGCCGCCGGACGACGGGCAGCGCGAACAGGGCGGCGGGGGTGGCCTTGAACATGCTGTAGTGGTCGAACAGGTGCGGCTGGAACAGGCCGGACCCGGCGGCGACCTCGGTGACCGCCTTCTCCGCCGCGGTCCACTCCAGGCTGCCGGTGCCGCCGCCGTTGACGAACTCCAGGTCGGCGACCTCGCGGACCGCCCGTACGATCTCGCCGCGCCGCCGGGCGAGCTCCACCCGGGAACGGGACCGCATCGCCCTGACGGCCAGGCCGTAGACGGGCCGTCCGGCGGGCGCGTCGCCGACCCCGGCGATCTGGGACTCGTACCCCATCAGGCCGACCAGCCGCAGGTGCGGCCGTTTGACGACCTCCTCGGCGAAGGCGGCGGCCTGCTCGGCGGTGGACAGGGGGGAGCGGCGCGCGCCGATCCTGACCCGTCCGCCCAGGACCGGGTAGGCGGCGTCCATGTCGAGGCACACCCGGACGGGGTGGCCGTCGGACGGGATGAGGTCGAGGTGCTCGGTGCAGTCGACCATGAGCGTGGTGACCCGGGCGGCGTGCTCGTCCTCGGTGAGGCGCCGGAGCGCCGCCCGGTCGGTCGTGGGGTAGGCGACGAGGATGTCGTCGCTGGTGCGGTGCCCGGCCAGCCAGAGCGCCTCGGGCAGGGTGAAGGCCATGACGCCCGTGAAGCCGTCCATGGCCAGGACCTCTTCGAGCAGTGCGCGGACCCGCACGGACTTGCTGGCGACCCGGATGGGCTTGCCCTGCGCCCGGCGCGCCAGCGCCTCGGCGTTGGCCTGGAAGGCGGCGAGGTCGACGATCGCGAACGGGGGGTCGAGCTCCGCGGTCGCGAAGTCGTAGCGCGCCTTGAGATCCATGTCTTCACTTTCCCATAAAAAGTGAAACATGAAAAGTATTCGCGTCTGATGGATCGTCAGACCGAGGAGAAGAACGCCCAGAGCCGGGCGGCGGTTCCCCCGGGCCAGACATGGCCGCCCGGGTGCGGGCAGAACCGCACCACGGCCTCGCCCCGGCCGGTACGGCAGGATCCGTCCCCGCGCAGGGAGCCCGCGCCGGCGGCCTTCCGCCAGAAGCCCACCGCGTGGGAGACCGGGGTGAAGGGGCGCTTGTCGTTGAAGTCCCGCTGCCCGCCTCCCCGGTACGGGACGGATCTGTCGGCCTTCCCATGGACGATCATCACGGACACGGGCCGGTCGGGATCGCAGCCGATGACCAGCGCGGCCGAGACGACCCCGATGGCCCTGACCCGCCCCGGGCCCTCGCAGGCCATCCGGTAGGCCATGCCGCCGCCGTTGGAGAAACCCGAGACGTAGACCCGCTCCGGATCGGCGACCCCGGCCTGGACCAGCCGGTCGATCAGCTTCTCCAGGAACCCGACGTCGTCGACGCGGGCCAGCTTGGCCGGGCCGCAGCACGGGCCGGCGTTCCAGCTGAAGGCGAAGCCCTCGGGGTAGGCGACGAGGAATCCCTTCTCGTCGGCGACCTCGTCGAAGCCGCTGAGCGCCTCGAACTTCTCGGCGTTGGAGGCCCCGCCGTGCACGGCCAGCACCAGCGGCAGAGGACGGGGGGACTCGCGCAGCCGCGGCGGGACGCGCAGCCGGTACTCGCGGTGCCCGGGCGTCCCGACCTCGAGTTCGAGCCTGTGGGTGCCCGCCGCGGTGGGGATGCCGTCCTGCTCGGCGGGGCGCTGGGGCCCGTTCGGCGCCTTCTCCCCGGATCGAGACGGGCCGGGCCTCCCGCCCTCCTCGGACCCGGTGCTGCTACACGCGCAGAGAACTACGAAGGTAAGCAGAATAGCCAGAAGCCGACGCATGCCCTTGACTGTAGGCGCGTGCTCCGCCGCCCCAGCGCGGCGCCTCCGCGCAGCGCATAAAATTCAGATCTCCGCGCCCCGGACGTCCTGCTCAGAGGCGGTGGCGTATCCGTCCAGGCCCACCCCGAAGGTGAAGAGTTGAGTTACATCCTCACACTGTCCTGTCCCGACCGTCCGGGCATCGTCGCGGCGGTCTCCGGCCTTCTGGCCTCCCGGCAGTGCAACATCCTGGAGAGCCAGCAGTACGGCGACCAGGACGCCGGGCGGTTCTTCCTGCGCGTGCAGTTCACCGCGCAGGAGAGCCTGGAGGAGCTCCAGGGCCTGTTCGCGCCGATGGCGCGGGAGTTCGCCTTCGACTGGCACCTGAGCGACGCCGCCACCCGCATGAAGGTGCTGATCATGGTGTCCAAGGAGGGGCACTGCCTGAACGACCTGCTCTTCCGGGTGCGTTCGGGTCTGCTGGACATCGACGTGGTCGCGGTCGTCTCCAACCACCCCGACCTGCGCCCGCTCACCCAGTCGTTCGGGATCGACTACCACCACCTGCCGATGTCGATGGGCAAGCCCGCGCAGGAGGCCGAGATCCTCACCCTGGTCCAGCACTACGACGCCGACCTGGTGGTGCTCGCCCGGTACATGCAGATCCTCACCGACGACCTGTGCGCCAAGCTGCAGGGCAAGGTGATCAACATCCACCACTCGTTCCTGCCGTCCTTCAAGGGCGCCAAGCCCTACCACCAGGCCTACAAGCGCGGGGTGAAGCTGATCGGCGCGACCGCCCACTACGTGACGCCCGACCTGGACGAGGGGCCGATCATCGAGCAGGAGGTCTCGCGCGTCGACCACACCCACACCCCCGAGGACCTGCGCCGGGTCGGCCGCGACATGGAGTGCCTGGCCCTGGCCCGGGCCGTGCGCTGGCACGCCGAGCACCGGATCCTGCTGAACGGCGAGAAGACGATCGTCTTCCGTTGATCCCGGGAAATGTCGGCGGCGCCCGGTAGCGTCGCCGGCATGAGCGATCTTCCGATGTGCGCCTTCCCGTCCCCGGCCGCTTTCGAGGAGTGGCTGGAAGCCGAGCACGCGGTGTCCCGGGGGCTGTGGCTCAAGTTCGCCAAGAAGGGCTCCGGCGTGGAGTCCATCACCTATCCCGAGGCGCGGGACGCGGCGCTGTGCTTCGGCTGGATCGATGGGCAGAAGGCCCCCCTGGACGAGACGTACTGGTTGCTGCGCTTCACGCCCCGCACGCCCCGCAGCAAGTGGTCGCAGATCAACCGCGAGCGCGTCGCCGAACTGACCGCCGAGGGCCGGATGCGCCCGGCGGGGCTGGCCGAGGTCGAGCGGGCCAAAGCGGACGGGCGGTGGGAGCGCGCCTACGCCTCGCCGCGGAACGCGACGGTCCCGGAGGACCTCCAGGAGGCGCTGGACGCCGATCCGGCGGCGGCGGAGGCCTTCGCCGCCCTCGACGGCCGCAACCGCTACGCCATCCTCTACCGGATCGGCGAGGCGAAGCGGCCCCAGACCCGCGCCGCCCGGATCGAGAAGTTCGTTGGGATGCTGCGGCAGGGCGAGAAGCTCCATCCCTGACCGTCGGGTGCCCGGCTCGCACGACTCGGCCCCTGGAAGATCACTGAGGGTGTCGGCTCCGTTACTGTTCCCCTATGGGGGAGACGCTGGTCACTGAGCTGTTCGGGGATTCGGCGCGACGCCGGGAGGCGCGCAGGCGGACGGCCAGGGAGTTCCGGAAGGAGCGGACGGCCGCCGAGCTGACCGTCGCCCTGACGATGGCGGCGTGCGGCGGGGTCGGCGCCGCCGAGTCGCTGGCACGGCGGTACGGCCACTACTTCGTACCGCACGAGTGGACGGAGCGGCTGAACGCCGGGCTGCGGTCGCTGCTGTGGGGGGATCCGGCGGTGGAACTGGCCGGATACCTCCTGTGGATCGCGGGCATGGCCCTCCTGCTGCTGGCGGTGCTGCCGGGCTACGCGCGTCTGGAGCTGCTCAGGGGCGCCGACCCGGCGGTCTCGGCCGCGCTGACCAGGGAGGGGCTGCGGCGCGCCCTCGTGGACGCGGCCCTGGGGGTGCCGGGGATCGAGGGGGTGCGGGTGCGGGTCGGCCGGAAGATCAGGGTCAGGGGGTACGCGCGGCGCGGCACGCCTCCCGAGGCGTGCGAGCCGCTGCGGCGGGCGGTGCGCGTCCGGTTGGGGGAGATCTGCCCGCAGCGCCGCCGCCGGGTCGTCGTCCGGCTGAGCCGGCGCGGCTGATGGCGCGCCGGGGGCTGGCGCTGGCGGGGCTGGCGCTGTGCGGGACGAGCGGAGTGCTCCTGGCGCTGAACCGGTTCCTGGGGGACCGGGCGGTGCTGGGCGAGGGCACCTCCGACTTCATCGCCGGGCATGTGTGGTTCTGGCCGGTGGTGACGGCCCTGCTGGCCGCGACGGCGGTGCTCGGGACGTGCTGGCTGCTGGCCCAGGGGCGGGCCGTGGCGCTGCGGCGGTTCACTCTGCTGGGCGGGCGCAGGAAGGCTTTGACGAACGAGGCGGTGGCCGCGCTCACCCGGGAGGTGATGGGGCTGCCGGGAGTGCACGACGTGCGCGTCCGGTTCACCGGCACCAGGTCCAGGCCGCGGGTGATGCTGCAGATCCTCTGCCATGAGAGCGCCGACCTGGGGCTGCTGCTCACCCGGATAGGCGAGGAGTCGCTGGTGCGCTTCCGCGAGGTGATCGAGATGCCGGATCTGCATGCCGTCCTGCGGTTCCGGCTGGTCTATCAGGAGACACGTATCGCTTAAAGAGTGCTCTACCAGCATTTATCGGTTCCAAGGACGCATGACGTGGCCGTGCTTCGTACAGTTCTAAGCAAGTCGCTCCTAGTCCTTACGTAGGAGGTATCGATTAGCAGTGACAGCGGCATCCTGTCCCGTATCCCGGTCAGTGAAGGGGGTCTGCGCCCGATTGAGAAAACAGAGCTAGACCTTCTGCTCGAGACCGGCGACGCGTGACCGCGTCGCCGGTCTCATGCCTGGACGGAAGTTTTATGTGATCCTGGTCGGGTGAGTGGGGAATTCTGGCAGACCGGCCTGCTCGGCCTCTGCGCCGGACTGCTGATCTCGGTGGTGACCGCGCCCGTGGGAGTGTCCGGGGCGGTGTTCCTGCTCCCCGTCCAGTTGAGCGTGCTCGGCGTGCCCAGCCCGGCCGTCACCCCCACCAACCTGCTGTTCAACGTGGTGGCGGGCCCCGGAGCGCTGATCAGGTTCCGCAGGACGGGGCAGCTGGCCGGACCCCTGGCCCGGCTGCTGGTGGCCGGGACCGTGCCGGGCGTCGTCGTGGGAGCGGTGATCCGGGTGTTCGTCCTGCCCGGGCCCCAGGTGTTCAAGCTGCTGGTCGCGGCCTTCCTGCTGCCGCTGGGGGTGTGGCTGTGCCTGCGGACGGTGCGCCCCTCCCGACGGCCTTCCGCGACCGTCCCGTCCCGTTTCTCGGTATCACTGCTGGCCCTGGGAGTCGGGATCATCGGCGGGATCTACGGGGTCGGCGGCGGCTCCCTGCTCGGCCCGATCCTGGTGGGCCGGGGCCTGCCCGTCGCGGTGGTGGCCCCCGCCGCGCTGGCCTCCACCTTCGTCACCTCGATCGTGGGAGCCGCCGTATCCCTGCTCACCCCCGGTGACATAGCCCCCCAGTGGACCCTGGGCGTCCTGTGCGGGCTCGGCGGCCTGCTGGGCGGGTACCTGGGCGCCCGCCTCCAGCCCCGGCTCCCGGAGAAGGCGCTGAGGCTGCTGCTGGGCGGGCTCGCCGTCGCCGTCGCCCTCCTCTACCTGGCCGGATCCCCGCGCGGAGCCCTATAGTTGGGGGCGACGCCGAATGATCCCCTGCGGGAGAGTGTCCGGGCCCTGCGGGTCCGGGCCGCCGAAGGAGCAATTCCTCCCCGGAACCTCTCAGGTACCCAGGACCGCAAGGGTGGGCGGCCTCTGGAAAGAGAAGGTCCGGGAGCCTTCCGCCGAAGGTGAAAGCCCTCACGGGTGAAGCTCTCAGGCAACGCAGACAGAGGGGGAGGGCCCAGTCCGCAGGTGTACGGATGGGACGATGGGAAACGTTCTCGCCGTGTGCCGGTCACAAGGAGCCCACCCAGGTGTCTGCAAAGATCACGCCGCTGTACGAGCTGCACAAGGAACTCGGCGGCAACCTCGTCGACTTCGCCGGTTACCTCATGCCCCTGCGCTACGGGTCGGAGACGGCCGAGCACCACGCCGTGCGCACCAGCGCCGGGATCTTCGACATCTCGCACATGGGTGAGATCTTCGTTACAGGCGCGCAGGCCGCCGAGGCGCTCGACCACGCGCTGGTGGGCCTGGCCTCGGCGCTGGAGGCGGGCAGGGCCCGCTACACGATGATCGTCAACTCCGAGGGCGGGGTGCTGGACGACCTGATCGTCTACCGGCTCAGCCGGCACGGGTTCATGGTCGTGGCCAACGCCGCCAACGCCGGGGTCGTCGCCGAGGAGTTGAAGAAGCGGGCCGAGGGGTTCGAGGCCGCGGTGGACGACCAGTCCGAGAACTACGCGCTGATCGCCGTCCAGGGGCCCAGGGCGCAGGCCGTCCTGGAGCGGCTGACCGACGCCGACCTGGCCGGGCTGAAGTACTACACGCTGATCAGCGGCACGGTGGGGGGCGTGGTGTCCTTCATCGCGCGCACCGGATATACCGGAGAGGACGGGTTCGAACTCTTCATCCACTCCGAGGACGCGGTCACGCTCTGGAAGAAGATCACCGAGGCGGGGGACGGGGAACTCACCCCGTGCGGGCTGTCGGCGCGCGACACGCTCCGGCTCGAGGCGGGCATGCCGCTGTACGGGCATGAGCTGACGGCCGACCTGACCCCGTACGATGCTGGTCTCGGCCGGGTCGTACGGCTGGAGAAGGACTTCGTCGGACGCGACGCCCTCGCGGCCGTCGCCGAGAGCGGGCCGTCCCGCAGGCTCGTCGGGCTCGTCGCGCGGGGGCGGCGGGTCCCGCGCGCGGGATACGCGGTCATCGGCGACGACGGCTCGCCGTGCGGCGTCGTGACCAGCGGAGCACCGTCCCCGACCCTGGGCAAGCCCATAGCCATGGCCTACGTCGGGATCGGCAGCACGCCGGTCGCCGTCGACATCCGCGGAAAGCAAGAACCGGTCGACGTGGTCGACCTGCCCTTCTACAGGAGAACAGACAAGTGAGCGTTCCTGAGCAGCTCCGTTACACCGAGGAGCACGAATGGGTCTCGGGCCTGGACGGTGAGGACGGCATCGTGACCGTCGGGATCACCGACTACGCCGCCGACGCCCTCGGCGACATCGTGTACGTCTCGCTGCCCGAGGAGGGGCAGACGGTGACCGCCGGCGAGCCCTGCGGCGAGGCCGAGTCCACCAAGTCGGTCTCCGACATCTACTCGCCGCTCTCCGGCGAGGTCGTGGCCGTCAACCAGGCCGTCACCGAGGACCCCGGCACGATCAACGCCGACCCGTACGGAGAGGGCTGGCTGTACCGCATCCGGATCGACGACGACAACCCGGACCTGCTCGACGCCGAGGCCTACTCAAAGATCATCGAGGAAGCATGAGCACCCTTTTCCAGCACCTGTCCGACGTCGACCCCGAGGTCCACGAGGCGGTCAGGGCCGAACTGGGCCGCCAGCAGCACACCCTGGAGATGATCGCCTCGGAGAACTTCGCTCCGGTGGCGGTGCTCGAGGCGCAGGGGTCGGTCCTCACCAACAAGTATGCCGAGGGCTACCCGGGCCGCCGCTACTACGGCGGCTGCGAGTACGTCGACGTCACCGAGCAGCTGGCCATCGACCGGGCCAAGGCGCTGTTCGGGGCCGAGCACGCCAACGTCCAGCCGCACTCGGGGGCGCAGGCCAACACGGCCGTGTACTTCGCGCTGCTCGACCACGGCGACACCATCCTCGGCCTCGACCTGGCGCACGGCGGGCACCTGACCCACGGCATGCGGCTGAACTACTCGGGCAAGTTCCTGAACGTGGTGCCCTACCACGTCCGGGAGTCCGACGGCCTGGTCGACATGGACGAGGTCGCGGCGCTGGCCGCCGAGCACCGGCCCAAGATGATCGTCGCCGGCTGGTCGGCCTACCCGCGCCAGTTGGACTTCGCCCGGTTCCGCGAGATCGCCGACTCCGTCGGCGCGCTGCTGTTCGTCGACATGGCGCACTTCGCCGGCCTGGTGGCGGCGGGGCTGCACCCGTCCCCGGTGCCGTACGCCGACATCGTCACGACCACCACGCACAAGACCCTGGGCGGTCCTCGCGGCGGCCTGATCCTGGCCAGGGAGGAGCTCGGCAAGAAGATCAACTCCGCGGTCTTCCCGGGCATGCAGGGCGGTCCGCTGGAGCACGTGATCGCGGCCAAGGCCGTCGCGCTCAAGATCGCGGCGTCCGAGGAGTTCAAGGACCGCCAGCGGCGCACCCTGGAGGGAGCCCAGGTCATCGCCGCCCGGCTGCTCCAGGAGGACGCGGCCAAGGCCGGGGTGAAGGTGCTGACCGGCGGCACGGACGTGCACCTGGTCCTGGTCGACCTGGTGGACTCCGAGCTGACCGGGCGGGACGCCGAGGACCGGCTGCACGAGATCGGCATCACGGTCAACCGCAACGCCGTCCCGAACGATCCGCGTCCGCCGATGGTGACCTCCGGGCTGCGGATCGGCACCCCGGCGCTGGCCACCCGCGGTTTCGGCAGGGAGGACTTCGAGGAGGTCGCCGACATCCTCGCGCTGGCCCTGCAGCCGGAGTTCGACGCCTCGGCGCTGAGCGCCCGGGTCAAGGCGCTGGCCGACCGGCACCCGCTCTACCCGGACCTGTGAGCCTTCCCGGACCACCGGATCCGTGAGCGAGGCCCCGCCCGACCGTCGTGTCGGGCGGGGCCTCGTCCCGTTACCGGCCCCGTTGTTGACCGGGCGGCTCCCCAAAGGAAACACTGTATCCACTGAAGGAACATGCGGGTGGGAGGCGCGATGCCGGCGGAAATGATCGTGGTCGGAGCGGGGCCCGGCGGGCTGGCGTGCGCGATCGCCGCGGCGGAGGCGGGCGGCTCCGTCCTGGTCCTGGAGAAGGCGGACCGGATCGGGGGAGCGCTGCCCTACTCCGGAGGGCACCTGTCGGCCGGCGGGTTCTCCGCGCAGCGCGAGCGCGGCATCGAGGACGACGTCGAGGCGCACTGGGAGGACGTCCGGCGGATCAGCCGGGGGACCGGACGGCAGGACCTCACCCGCCTCTCCCTGGCCGAACAGCCCGCGGTGCTGGAATGGCTGCTGGACGCCGGCTACACCATCGACCCGGCCACGCCCCGGATCGTGCACGGGCACGAGCAGTACCGGACGCCCCGGACGGTGCACGCGTCCGAGACGCCGGGCGGACCGGAGATCCTCCGGGTGCTGGGCGTGCTGCTGGAACCGCACCTGGCGTCGGGGAAGGTGGAGGTCCGCTGCGGGACGGGGGTCGCCGGGCTGCTGACCGAGGGAGAGGCCGTCGTCGGCGTCGTGACCACCGGCGGGCAGGAGTTCCGCGCCCCCTCGGTGGTGCTGGCCACCGGCGGCTTCGGCTACGC
This sequence comes from Actinocorallia sp. B10E7, assembly GCF_039871655.1. NCBI lineage: Bacteria > Bacillati > Actinomycetota > Actinomycetes > Streptosporangiales > Thermomonosporaceae > Actinocorallia > Actinocorallia sp. B10E7. Next base: position 56,382 of record NZ_JBDPLZ010000007.1, on the reverse strand, counting down.
GCCCGAGCTGTTCGCCGAGCTGGAGGGCGCCCCGCTGACGACGTCCGCCGCCCCCACGTCCACCGGAGACGGAGTGATCATGGGCCGGGAGGCCGGCGCCGCGATCCAGGGCCTCGGCAAGTACATCCCGACCTTCGGCGGGCTGCCGCCCGAAGGCGGGGACCTGCGGGTCGACTGGCTGCACCGGCCGCAGCTGACGGCGCCCGAGCGTCCGCCGTGGGAGATCTACGTGGACCGGCACGGGCGGCGGTGGGTCGCCGAGGACGACCCGAGCATCGACCACAAGGAACGGAAGCTGACCGGCATCGACCGGATGACCTTCTGGATGGTCTTCGACTCCCGCGCGCTGCGGGAGTCCCGGCCGATGGTGCACGGCTGGACCCCCGAGGAACTGGACGCCAGGTGCGGAGCGCGGCGCGGCGTCCACAAGGCCGACGACCTGGCGTCGCTGGCGGCCCTGGCGGGGATCTCGCCGGAGGGCCTGGCCGAGGGCGTGGAGAGGTACAACAAGGCGGTGGCCGCCGGCCGCGACGACGACTTCGGGCGCACCCACCTGCCCGCCCCGATCGTCGAGGCGCCCTTCTACGCGATCGAGAACCACCCCGTCACGCTCATCACCTTCGCCGGGCTGGACGTGGACGAGCGGCTGCGCGTCCGGCGCGAGGACGGGCGGGTCATCCCCGGCCTGTACGCGGTCGGCGAGGTCATCGGTTCGGCCGCGGTGAACGGCAACGCGTTCTGCTCGGGGATGTGCCTCACCCCCGCCATGGCGTTCGGCAGGATCGTCGGCAGGAGCCTGGCGGGGGCGTGACCACCCCGCCTGGCCCCCGGTGGGGGTTCGGCGGGGGCGGCTCGGGCTTCAGTGGGCGAACTTGAAGCCCGCCGCGCGCAGCTTGGCCGAGGAGACCGGCATGGTCGGGGTCTTGATCTCGCCGCGGAAGGACAGCGGCGGCAGGCCCTCGGCGGCGCAGATCTCACCGAACGCCTGCTCGTTGGTCGGGGGGACCGTCTCGTCCGGGACGGCGTTGTAGACGCCGGTGAGCTCGTTCTCCACGACGAAGGCCAGTGCGGCGGCGGCGTCGCGGTAATCGATGCGGTACAGCAGCGACTCGGCCGAGAACGGGACGCTGCCGCCCAGCATCTCGTGGGCCATCTTCACGCGGCTCGGGTAGTCGATGTCGCGGGGGTGCCCGTAGACGTCCGGGATGCGCACGACGGCGCCGCGGGCGGTGGACAGGACGGCCTCCTCCCCGGAGGCGAAGTTGCGCGGGGAGGCGTCGTCGTCGTCGGTCGGCGGCGTCGACTCGTCCACGACGTCGCCCGTACCGGCCCCGTACACCGACACGGAGCTGGTGAACACGACCCGCGGGTGCACGGCCGCCGCGGTGGCGGCGCTGGCGGTGAGGGTGTCGGCGTACTCGGCGATCCGCGACTCGGCGTCGAAGGACCGGGAGATCCGCGGGCTCACCGTCAGCACGACGGCGTCGGCGCCCCGCGTGGCCTTCTCCACCGCCTCCCGGTCGCTGCCGCGCAGCACCGCGACATCGGAGCAGACCTCCTGGAGCTCACCCACCCGATCCGGGGTGGTCGTGGTCCCGGTGACCCGGTGCCCGGCCGCCTTCCAGCGCCGGGCCAGCTCCATGCCGACATTTCCACAGCCGATGATCACGTAGTGCACGACCAGAACCCTTCAGATGGAAACAGTGTTTCCACTGTGGCGTACCCGGGGTGCTTCTGCCAAGACCGCGCGGCCTCTGGCCTGCGCGGAGACGGGCCGTTCAGGAACCGGAGTAGCGGCCCGGGGGTTCACCCACGGCCGCGGTGAAGTCGCGGATGAGATGGGACTGGTCGCAGTAGCCGAGCTCCGCGGCGAGGGCCGGCCAGTCGATCCGGTCCCGCGCCTCGGCGCGGGCGGCGACCTCGTGGAGGCGGGCGCGGCGCAGGACCCACTTGGGGGAGGCGCCCACGTACTCGGCGAACAGGCGCTGCAGGGCGCGCACGGACAGGCCCGCGGCGAAGGCGGCCTCGCCGACGCGGAAGAGGGAGGACCCGGTGGTGAACCGGTCGACGATCTCGGCGGCCCGCAGGGCGTCGGGGTCGGGGCGCGGAGGGATTCGGGCGAGGAGGAACGCGTCGGCCAGCGCCGCCATCTCGGCCGGCTCGGCGGCGGCCTGGACCGCCCTGCCGAGGCCGTCGGCCTCGGGGCCGAAGCACTCGGAGGCGGGGACGCGGCGGTCGAGGAGCCCGGCGACGGGCGAGCCGTGGAAGGCGCGGAACGCCCCGGCGCGGAACTTCACGCCCAGGGCGTGGGCGCGGCCCTCCAGCCTGCGGACGAACAGGCCGCGGGGGACGCCGTAGACGAACGTGCCCTCCGGCTCCATCGTCAGGTGGATGTTGGGGTGGCTGAGGACCTTCGCCTCGTAGACCTCGTCGACCCGCCAGCGGACGCACCAGTAGTGCTCGACGTACGGCGCGAGGGGCGCGCTCGGCGCGTGCTGGGTCAGATCGACGTAACGGGCCTGTTCGGCGAGGTGCAGGACGCCCCGGGCCTTCACCGCCGTGTCCGCGTCGCCGTCGCGTTTCTCCAAGACCGTCCCCCGTGTGGAAGGCTAGTTTCGAATGTATGAACGAAACATACAAGGCCATGACCGAGTGCGCAGGGGAAGCGGCGCGGATCGCCGGGAAGGTGCCCGGCCACAGCCTGGACGGGCCCACGACCTGCTCGGACTTCGACCTGCGGACCCTGGTGAACCACTGGGTGCTCTACACCTCCTACGGGCTGGAGCACCGGGCGCTGAAGAAGCAGCTCCCCCAGGAGCTGGTCGAGCGCGACTTCGCCGCCGAGGAGGACTGGCCCGCCGCTTACGCCGCCCAGCTCGACCGCGCCCTGGAGGCCTGGTCGGACCCCGCGGCCTGGGAGGGGGAGGTCTCCTTCGGCGGCGGCCACGCGGCGCCCGCCTCGCAGGTCGCCGAAATGATCGTCAAGGAGATGGCCGTCCACGGCTGGGACGTCGCCCGCTCCATCGGCGAGGACTTCCGCATCGGCGACGAGTCCGCCGCGCTCGTCCTGCGCGTGGTGGAGGAGCACGGTGACCTGTACCGCAGCTATCAGGGCTTCGCCGACCCGGTCGCGCTCCCGGCCTCCGCCTCCCTCTTCGACCGGGCCCTGGCTGCCTCGGGCCGCGACCCTCGCTGGAGCCGCTGACCCGGCCGGCCCAAAGGCCGGTGCGCCGGCGGTCAGCGGGCGTGCTCGACGACGAGGTCCGCGAGGGCGGCGAGTTCGGCGAGGGCGGAGGGGTCGGGGGCGACCGCCTGAAGGGTGGCCAGGGCCTGGTTGCGGAGCTGGGCCAGGCGCTCCACGCTCCAGGCGCGGCCTCCGGCCGCCTCGACGAGGGCGGCGGCCTCGGCCGGGTCGAAGGGGCCGGGGCCGCGGTACAGGTCGTGCAGGGCGCGGGCCTCGGGGGTGCCGGCGGTGAGGGCGGCGACGACCGGGAGGGACTTCTTGCGGTTGATCAGGTCGGAGTAAAGGGGTTTGCCCGTCTCGGCAGGGTCGCCCCAGATGCCCAGGAGGCCGTCCGCGTGTTGGAAGGCCAGGCCCAGATGCTCGCCGAAGAGCGCGAACGCCGCCACCTGCTCGGGGGAGCCGCCGCCCGCGTCGGCGCCCAGGGCGCAGGCGCAGCGCATCAGGGCGCCGGTCTTGCCCACGGCCATCGCGACGCACTCCGACAGGAGCACGTCGTCCCGCGACTCGAAGGACATGTCGAGCTCCTGGCCGTGGAGCAGGTCCAGGACCCCGGTGGTGAGCACCCGGGCGGGGTCGCCGGTGGCGGCCGGCGTCTTCAAGGCCAGGGCCAGCAGCACGTCTCCGGCGAGGATGGCCCGGCCGGTGCCGAAGACCCGCCAGGCGGCGGGCCGGCGCCGCCGGGTCCCGCCTGAGTCCATCACGTCGTCGTGCAGCAGCGAGAAGTCGTGGATCAGCTCGACCGCCACGGCCGCGGGCACCGCGTCCTCGGCCCGCCCGCCGACGGCGCGGGCGGCCAGCAGTGCCAGGGTGGGGCGGAACGCCTCGCCGCCGGAGTCGGCCGGTCTGCCTTCGGCGTCCCACCAGCCCCGGTGGTAGCCGGCGATCAGCCGGACCGTCTCGGGCAGTGAGCCGACGGCCTCGCGGAGCGCGGGTTCGACCAGGGCCCGTCCCCAGTCCAGTGTCGCGGAGGCCGGACGGGATATCTCGTGCAGGACGGTCATGGAGTCTCTCTACGAAAAGTCAGATAATGGCTACGTTGCGTGGCCATCCTAGTTCGCAGAGTCGTTCTCGGGTGCCGAAAGTAATCGGATCGTCTCTCTCAGGTGAACCTGACGGGGTTGATGATGTCGGCGTAGACCAGCAGCGCGCCCATGACGAGCAGGGTGATGCTCATCACGTAGGTGAGGGGCAGCAGCTTGGCCACGTCCACGTAGCCGGGGTCGGGGCGGCGCAGCAGCCGGGCGATGCCGCGCTTGAGGCCCTCCCACAGGGAGCCCGCGATGTGGCCGCCGTCCAGCGGTAGCAGCGGGATCAGGTTGAACATGCCGACCGCGAAGTTGATGGAGGCCAGCAGCGCCACGAACCAGGCGACCTTCTCCATCCCGGGGTTCTCCGAGGCCAGGATCTCGCCGCCCAGGCGGCTGGCGCCGACCACGCCGATCGGCCCCTCCGGGTCGCGTTCCTCGCCGCTGAAGGCGGCGTGCCAGATGCCGACCATCTTCTCCGGCAGGTTGACGAAGGCCTCCAGGGTCCGGGTGGTCATCTCGGACATCTGGGCGGCCACGTCGCCGGGCCCGCCCTGCACCCGGTCGATCAGCGGGCTGATGCCCAGGAAGCCGACCGTGACGATCTTGTCGGAGTCCTTCAGGTCCTGCATCTGGTTGGCGGTGATGTCCAGGGAGACCGGGATCTCCTTGCCGTCCCGCCTGACCACGGCCGGGACCGTCTTGTCGGCCGACTTCCGGATCAGCTGCTGGAGCTGGGGGTAGTCCTCGATCCGCTGCCCGCCGAAGGAGACGAAGGTGTCACCCGGCCGCAGCCCGGCCTTGGCGGCGGGCGTGGAGCGCGCGGTCTCCTCGGGAGTGCACTCGCGCAGGGTGCCGTCGGGGAGGTAGGCCTCCTTGGCCGAGATGGTGCACTTGGAGACGGTGGAGACCGTCGGGGTGGACTGCAGGGTGCCCAGGCCCATGATCAGCACGGCGAAGAACACCACGGCCAGCAGCAGGTTGGCGGCGGGTCCGGCGAACATGATGAGCAGCTTCTGCCACCACTTCTTGGCGTAGAAGACGCGGTCCCCGTCCCCGGGGCCGACCTCTTCGAGCGCGCCCTCCCGGGCGGAGTCGATGAGCATCTGGAAGCGGCCGGTGGAGGAGCTGCGGACCATCCCGTCCGGGTCGCCCTTGCGCGGCGGCAGCATGCCGATCATCCGGATGTAACCGCCGAGCGGGATCCACTTGACGCCGTACTCGGTCTCGCCCCGGCGCCAGGACTTCAGCGTGGGGCCGAACCCCACCATGTACTGGGTGGTGCGGACGCCGAAGAGCTTGGCGAACGACAGATGCCCCAGCTCGTGAAAGGCGATCGAACCCATCAGCAGCACGAAGAACAGCAGCGCGCCACCGAGCACGATCAGTGTTTCCATGTGTCAACGACCCCAGTCCGCCCCTGTGGAGGGCTGCTTCCACCCGTTACCCGGTGCCAGAGTAAGCGATGCGGACGATTCCGGCTCATGATCGAGCAGATCATGTCGCCCCGCGATCAGTTCCTGGAGCCGGATCTTGGCCTGGATCGGCGGGTGGCGCAGCAGGAGTTCCCGGCGGAGCGCCCGGCCCTGCCGGCCCGGGTCGTCCGTGTAGAGCCAGCGGGCCCAGGGCGAGCCGGGCCGGGCGAGCCGGACCGCCCCGACGGCGGGGAGCAGCGGCAGGAACAGCCCGGTCAGCCCGGTCCAGATCTTGCCCTTGAGCAGGCAGACGACGGCCAGGGCCAGGTTGAGGGCCAGGCTCAGCACATACAGCCAGGTCCTGACCTGCTCGGTCCCGGCGAAGACGGCGAGGCCGACCGGCCGCACGCCCAGCAGCAGCAGGCCGGTCAGCGCGATCGCGACGAACACCGCGTCGACGCTGGTCCGGCCCTCCTCCGTCCAGTACACGTCCCGCAGGTGCAGGATCAGCGCGAACTCGTCCAGCACCAGGGCCGCGCCGATGCCGAAGAGGGAGGCGGCGACGGTGTAGGCGGCCCGGTGCTCCTCGGGGATGGAGAAGGAGGCGATGCCCGCGCAGAGCATGAGGACCACGCCGAAGACGACGTGGTGGATGTGCACGTCACCGGCGACGACGTTGCGCAGCCAGCGGCGCCCGTGCTCCGCCCGGATCAGCCTGACGCCGATCCGGGTGAACAAGAAGGTCAGGATGAAGGAGACGAAGAAGCAGAACAGGGGCAGCCTGCCAGGTTCCACCACCCTGCTGTCGAAGAGCTCCCACACGACTCCCCCTGAACCTCACTGGACACTGGCTTAACAGTATTTGCCAGGACATAGCCTTAATTGGACTGAAGGGGGGCGCCATGGATTCCCTGGACCGGTGCGAACCGGCCGGCCGGGCCTGGATCGCCGAGGCGATCCGCAAGGTCGAGGCGGACAGCAACCGGAGCGCGGACACGCACCTGCACGTCTTCCCGCTGCCCCGGGAGTGGGGGATCGACCTCTACCTGAAGGACGAGTCGGTCCACCCGACCGGCTCGCTCAAACACCGGCTTGCCCGCTCCCTCTTCCTCTATGCGCTCTCCAGCGGATGGATCACCGAGGGCACCACGGTCATCGAGGCCTCCAGCGGCTCGACCGCGGTGAGCGAGGCCTACTTCGCCCGGCTGCTGGGGCTGCCGTTCGTCGCGGTCATGCCCAGGACCACCAGCCCCGAGAAGATCGCGCTGATCGAGTTCCAGGGCGGGCGCTGCCACTTCGTGGACGACGGGTCGCAGATCTACGCCGAGGCGGCCCGGCTGGCCGAGCACACCGGCGGCCACTACCTGGACCAGTTCACCTACGCCGAACGCGCCACCGACTGGCGGGCCAACAACAACATCGCCGCCTCGATCTTCGACCAGCTCTCGCTGGAGCCGCACCCCGAGCCGTCCTGGATCGTGGTCAGCGCGGGCACCGGGGGCACCGCCGCGACCATCGGCCGGTACGTGCGCTACCGCAGGCACCAGACGCGGCTGGCGGTCGTCGACCCCGAGGGCTCGGCGTTCTACGACTCCTGGGCGAGCGGCGACACGACGCTGACGGCCCCCGGCTCCCGGATCGAGGGCATCGGACGCCCCCGCGTGGAGCCCTCCTTCCTGCCCTCCGTCATCGACCGCATGTACCGGGTGCCCGACGCGGCCTCGATCGCCTGCATGCGGTGGACGTCCGAGGTGACCGGCCGCAGCGTCGGCGCCTCCACCGGGACCAACGTCTGGGGCGCCCTGCAGGTCATCGAGGAGATGCGGGAACGCGGCGAGAAGGGCAGCGTCGTCACGCTGATCTGCGACGGCGGGGAGCGCTACGCCCACACCTACCTCTGCGACGACTGGGTGGCGGAACAGGGCATGGACCCGGCACCCCACCTGGCCGAGCTGCGGGCCATGCTGGAATAGGCCGCGTCAAAACTTCCGCCCCCGGAACGCCCAAGACCGGCGTCCGGCCGCGTGGCGCGCCGCCGCGGGGGTAGACCCGAGCCCGTCCGCGCCCGTCCACCGCGGTGCCCGGACACCGGGAGGGGGCGGCGTGCTCGCGCTGGGTGTGGTGCTGTTCTTCCTGCTGCTCATGGTCTCGATCGCGCTCCACGAGCTGGGGCACCTGCTGCTGGCCAAGCGGTTCGGGGTGCGCTGCCCGCAGTACATGGTCGGGTTCGGGCCGACGATCAGGTCGTGGCGGCGCGGGGAGACCGAGTACGGGTTCAAGTGGATCCCCTTCGGCGGTTACGTGCGGATGATCGGCATGCTGCCGCCGCGCCCCGAGGACCCCGAGGGGAGGCTCCGGCGCTCCTCGACGGGCAGGTTCGGGCAGCTGATCGACTCGGCGCGCAAGGAGGCGCTGGAGGAGGTCGGACCCGAGGACGGCGACCGCGTCTTCTACGCCAAGAAGTGGTGGCAGAAGGCGCTGATCTCCCTCGCGGGCCCGCTGATGAACCTCTTCCTGGCGCTCGTGCTGCTGGGCGCCGCGCTCATGGGCTTCGGCTCCAAGGAGCCGACCATGACGGTCGCGACGGTCGCGAAGTGCGTCGTCCCCGCCGCCCAGGCGGCCCGGGAGTGCGGCCCGGGCGACCCGCCGACGCCCGCCGCGCGGGCAGGGCTGCGGCCCGGCGACGAGATCGTCTCCTTCGACGGCGTGCCGGTAACCCGGTACGAGAGGTTCCAGCGGCTGGTGCGCGACTCCGCGGGTCGTCAGGTACCGCTGGAGGTCCGCCGTGACGGACGGGAGCTCGTGCTCACCCCCACCCTGATCGCCAGCCGGGTGTCCGCGCTGGACGGGCGTTCCGGGACGGTCACCGCGGGTTTCCTGGGCATCACCCCCGTCCAGGAGTACGTCCGGCAGGGTCCGCTCGACGTGCTGGCGCTCATGGGCGACATGACGACCGGCACGCTGGCGGCGTTCGCGACCCTGCCGGGGAAGATGGCGGGGATCTGGGACGCTTCCTTCCGCGGCGCGGAACGGGAGCTCGACAGCCCTGTCGGCGTCGTCGGGGCGAGCCGGATCGGCGGCGAGGTGATGGCCGCCGACGCCGAGGCCGTCGACAAGATCGTCCTGTTCCTGCTGGTGCTGGGCTCGCTGAACTTCGGCCTCGCCGCCTTCAACCTGATCCCGCTGCTGCCCCTGGACGGCGGAAACATCGCGGGCTCCCTGTGGGAGGGCCTCAAACGCGCCTTCGCCCGGCTGGCGGGCAGGCCCGCCCCCGGCCCCGTGGACGTGGCCAAGGCGCTGCCGCTCACCTACGTGGTGGGGGTGTTGCTGCTGGCCATGGGCCTGCTCATCGCCTACGCGGACCTGGTCAACCCGATCCGGCTGCGCGGCTGAGACCGGATCAGGGCCCGAACCCGGCGAGGGCGCGCACGGTGTCGATGGTGTCGGCCTCCTCGGCGCTCTTGTCGGGGCGGTGGCGCAGCACCCGGGCGAACCTCAGCGCCAGGCCCCCGGGGTAGCGCGGGCTGCGCTGCAGGCCGTCGAAGGCGACCTCCACCACCTGGACGGGCCGGACGGTGACCGTCCAGCCGTCGTCGTCGGTCTTCAGTTCGGTGAAACGCTCGGTCTGCCACTGCAGCATGCGGTCGGTCAGGCCCTTGAACGTCTTGCCGAGCATGATGAACCCGCCGGTGCGCGGGTCGCGGGCGCCGAGGTGGAGGTTGGACAGCCACCCGCTGCGGCGTCCGCTGCCGCGCTCGACGGCCAGGACCACCAGGTCGAGGGTGTGGCGGGGCTTGACCTTGATCCAGCCGGCGCCCCTGCGGCCCGCCGTGTAGGGGGAGTCCAGGGACTTCAGCAGCACTCCCTCGTGGCCGCGGGCGAGCGCGTCGGCGAAGAACGCCTCGGCCTCGCCGAGCGCGGAGGTGACGATCCTGGGCATGCGCAGCGGCTCGGGCAGGGCCCGCGCCAGCGCCTCGTGCCGGACGGCGCCCGGCTCGTCCAGGAGGTCCGCGCCGTCGAGGTGCAGGGCGTCGAAGGCGAACAGCGACAGGCCGCCCCCGCCGGAGCGGGTGGCCGCGCGGGCGGAGGTGGTCTGGAAGGGGTGCGGCCGCCCGTCCTCGCGCAGCGCGATCAGCTCGCCGTCCAGGATCGCCGACCGCAGGCCCAGGCCGCGGACCGTCTCGACCACCTCGGGCACCCGGTAGGTGATCTCCTCCAGGGTGCGGGTGAAGACCCGGACCTCCGGGCCCTCCACGTGCAACTGGGCGCGGATGCCGTCCATCTTCCACTCGACGGCCATCTCGCCTTTCAGCGCCTCCTCCAGGGAGGGGGCGGAGACCGCGAGCATCGGCCGGACCGGCCGCCCGACCCGCGGCGTGAACCGGGAGAGCGCCTCGGCCCCGCCCGACAACGCGGCGACGGCGACGGCGGAGAGCGAGCCGCAGAGCATGGCGGCCCTCCGGACGGCGGCGAGCGGCACCCCGGCGGCCTTGGCGACCGCCTCGGCCATCACCCCTTCGAGCGCGCCCTGGCGGAGGTCTCCGGCGAGCAGACGAACGAGGAACCGCTGCTCGGGCTCGGTCGCCTCGGCCAGCAGGGCGCGCAGCAGGCGTCGTTTCCCGGCCGTCGAGCCGGGCCCGGAGACCGCGCCGATCTCACTGAGGGCGGCGTCCACCCGGCCGACGGTGAGGGAGGGGGAGGGGGCAGGGGGAGGCCGGTCACCGAGGGCGGCGGGGCCGACGCCGATCTGGCGTTGCGGCAGTTCACCGGCGAGGTAGTGCACCACCAGGGGGGCCTCGCCGGGCCCGGCGTCGCGCAGGCAGGCGGCGATGAGCGCGGTCTTCTCCCTCCGCGCGGAGGAGGCGGCCACGGATCGCCAGGCGGCGGCGAGATCGGCGAGCAACACACTTTCATCATCGTTCGAGGTACTGACAAACCACCGTCAGGGTCCGTACTTTCGAGGCGTGCGAGCTGATTTCGACCGGGTCTATTCGCCTCCGGAACCGCCGGAGCCGAGCCGCTGGCGGCCGCGTGGCTGGCAGGTGGCGCTCGTCTCCTTCCTGCTGGCGGCGGGGGCCGTGTTCTTCGCGGTTCCGCTGTTCTTCGACGGCTCCCCGCGGGAGGGCGCGATGCCGACCCTGACCTCGGAGCGGGAGGACCCGGCGTCCGGCCCCGCGGAGCCGGACCCCGGGCCGAGCGAGGGGAGCACGGCCGAGCCGAGTGAGACGGCCGCGCCGGAGCCGTCCGCGTCCTCTCCAACGGCGGACTCCGGCGGGGGGCTGCTGACGGAGCTGCCGAAGAAGGTGTGCGAGAGCGTCCCGAAGGCGGTCTTCCTCAAATGGGTGCCCGGGGGAGAGGCGGAGGAGTACGGCGGCTCCCGCGCCGGTTCGTGCGGGTACAGCGGAGGCGGCGGAGACGATTTCCGTTATCTGAGGCTGGAGACGCGGTTGGGGGAGACGACCGGCGATATGGATCCGATCAGTATCGCCAAATGGTCGTTCAATAAGGACTACGAACAGCAGAAAGAAGACAAGATCACAAAAACGCTGCTTCTCGAAAGGGTTCCGGGGCTTGGCGAGGAGGCGTTTAGGCGGGTGTACTCCGATGTCGGGGAACCGCGTATGACGACGGCCCGCGTCGAGGTGCGGGTACGGAATGTGATCATCACCGTCAGTTACAGCAGGACCTATGACGAGAAACCCCAGGAAGAGCAGAGCGCGTGCCTCGAAGGGGCGCGGAAAGTGGCCGAGGAGGCGCTGCGCTCCTACTCCTGACGAGGTCGACCCGGTCGCGGTTACTTATTGGTAGAAAATCAATCGGCCCGATTGGTCGGTTTTGTGGGTAGTATTGAGCCTTACCCCCCGTGATATTGCCGGGCAATCGCCATGTTATGGGTGTTGACCACGCAATGCATGGGTTTGGTTACGCAAGATACTGGTTAGTACGTGATGACCAGTACGTACGAGGAGGCGAAGGGCATGGCCGTCAATGAGGCCGGGGTGTCCTGGGCTTAGGCGCAGGGGGCGACAGGTGAATTCGGCGGCGGCCGGTGATTTCTCGCCGGCCGCCGCCGTTTTGGAGCCGGGAATGTTCAGGCCGGCTCCATCCGGTAGATCTGGCCGTTCAGGCTGAGCACGTAGAGTTCGCCGGAGCCGTCCTGGCCGAACGCCGACACGTTGCTGAGGCCCTCCAGCAGCGTGCGGTGGTCGCGGGCCTTTCCCCCGACCTGCCCGAAGGACTTCACCCAGCCCGCGCAGAAGTCGGCGTAGACGTAGTTCCCCTTCAGCCCCGTCAGCCTTTCGCCCCGGTACACGTAACCGCCGATGACCGAGCACTCGTTGTTCTGGTGAAGCTTGTACTCGTGAATGGGGACGACCCCGGCCCGCTGCCCGGAACGGAACTCGTGGCTGCCCTCGCGCAGCGGCCAGCCGTAGTTCTCCCCGCCCCGGGACGAGGCCGGCTGGAAGTCGACCTCCTCCCAGTCGTCCTGGCCGACGTCGCCGATCCACAGGTCGCCGGTCTCCCGGTCGAAGGAGAACCGCCACGGGTTGCGCAGCCCGTACGCCCAGATCTCGGGCCTCGCCCCGGCCCTGCCGGCGAACGGGTTGTCCGCGGGGACCTTGTAGGGCTCGCCGCCGCGCGGGTCGATCCGCAGGATCTTGCCCAGCAGACTGCCCAGGTTCTGCCCGTTGTCGTCGGGATCGCCCGCTCCGCCCCCGTCCCCGAGGCTGATGTACAGGTGGCCGTCGGGGCCGAAGGCCAGCTGGCCGCCGTTGTGGTTGCTCCGCGGATGCGGCTGCTCCAGCAGCACCCTCCGGCCCGCCGCGCGCACCGAGCCGTCGCCCTGCACGGGGTACTCCACGACGGTGATGGTGCCGTTCTCGGCCGTGTAGTCGAGGTAGACGTACTTGCCGTCGGGGGAGAAGGCGATGCCGAGCAGGCCCCGCTCGCCTCCGCTGCCGACCATCGAGGTGAGGTCCAGGACGGGCTCGGGGGCGAGCTTCCCGTCGCGGATCGTGCGGACCCGCCCGGGCTGCTCGATGACGTACAGGGCCGGGTCGCCCTTGCGGACGGCCATCCCGGTGGGCTGCTCGACCTCGGCCAGCTCGGCGAGCCTCACCTTGCCGGGCCCGGCCTGCCGGGGGCTCGTGGAGACCTCGGACGAGGGGCTCTCGGTCACACGTTCTTCCCCGGAGCAGGCGGCGAGCAGGACGCCCGCCGCCGCCACCGAGACGAACCAGAAGGATCTGTGCATACTCCGATCATCGGCGCTCAGCCGGGTGCGCCCGCCAGTGCCCCGCCGAAATCGGTCTCGTCATTCTCCGAATCAGGGACGATCTGGACGGCGTCGCCGTCCTTCAACGGGCGGACGATCAGCGAGCCGGAGGGCTCCTGACGGTCGTCGGGGACCCCGATCAGCAGCGCGCCGGTGGTGAACGCGACGGACCAGCCGAAGTGCTCGTAGGCTCCCGGGTCGCCCGGAACGTTGGGATCGGCGTTGAGCACGTCGATGAGCAGGGCCTTGTCGGGCCGGGTGAGCGGCACCAGATGGACCCAGCCGGTCTCCGTGTTGCTCCCCGTGCCGGGGCCGTCGTGGGGCACCCCGACCGCGAGGTGGACGCCGTCCCCCGTCACGTCGTTCCCGGCCAGCGCGAGGGCCCAGCCGTAGCGGTCGCCGGCCTCGATGTAGGGCTTCTTGTCGCGGTTCTGCTCGATGACCCGCGGGGACTTCAGCCTGTCGCCGGTGGAGGTGAGCAGGACGACCCTGCCGGCGCGCTCCTTGCCGTCGACGGTCTGCCCGGGGACGCCGACGGCCACATACGAGGTGCCCCCCTCCTGGAGGTGGGCCAGGCTCCAGCCGATGTTCCCGCCCGGGGTGGGCGCGCCGATCCCCAGATTGTCGTAGTGCCAGTGCTCGCCCTTGGACACGCGGCCGGTGAACACGTCCTCGATCACGCTGAAGGAGCCGGCGTCGGTGCTCTGCCCCGCGACGTCCTCGCCGGGCTCGCTGACGATCAGGTCGTGCCGGTCGGCGTCGCCCCGGATCCGGCCGAGGGCCACCGCCCAGCCGAACAGGTCGCCTGCCTCCGCGATGCCCTCGGCTCGCTCGTCGTCCTGGTCGATGACGCTCTGCCGGGCGATCCCGGTCTGCGCGTCGAGGGCGAACAGGTGCACCGCGCCCGCGGACGGCCTGCCCTTGACCTCCTCGTAGGGCGCGCCGACCGCGATGGTGGCGCCGTCCGGGCCGGTTCCGGCCGCGGTGGCCACCGACCAGCCGAAGGTGCGGGTGGCGCGCGAGGGCTTGAGCACCGCCCCCGGGGTGAGGCCCTTGGGCGAGCCGAGGAACAACTGGACGCGGCCCGTGCCCCCGTCCGCCCAGGGGGAGCCGACGACCAGGTCGAGGCATCCGTCGGCGTTGAGGTGCCCGGTCGTGATCGAGTAGCCGAAGCCCGCGCCCGTCTGGGCCTCGTGGGCCAGGGGGACGAGCTCGCCCCGGCCCGGCTTGTCTCCGCCGTAGAGGACGGTCACCTGGCCCGCGGCGACGGCGTCCCCGATGGTGGCCTTGGCGTCGCCGATCGCGAAGTCGTCACGCCCGTCCCCGTTGAAGTCGGCCCGTGCGGCCTGCCCGCAGGAGGCCGCGCCCGCCGGGCTCGCCGGGATCAGGAACGCGGCGGCCAGCAGCGCGCAGCCGCCCAGGGCCCCCGCTCCGGTCAGCTTCCACTTCTTCACAGCTTCACCTCGATGCCCGGGGAGCCGTCGGCCCCGTAAAGCTTCACGGAGACCGGGTCGGCCCCCTTGGGGACGGCGAACAGCAGCTCACCGGCGATCTGGCCGCCCGGCGGCACCGAGGGCGCGTTGTTGAGGAAGCCCCCGCTGATCTCCGTCGTGTCGACCGTGCCCTTCTCGGTCACCAGCACCTGGCTCTTGCGGAACACCCGCTGGGTGTCGTCCTGGAACGACGGATTGCGTATGGTCAGCGGCACCAGGCACAGTTCGGTGTCCTTCGCGGCGGTCGCGCCCTGGTAGGACTCGCCGCCGCAGCGGGGCACGCCGACGGTGAACTCCGCGCCCGCGTCGGTGACGCCGCGGCCCACATCGGTCTCGTCGTCGAGGTCGATCTTCTTGAAACCGGCCTTGTCCAGGGGGTTGGTGATCTTCGGGGGGGCGAAGCCGAGGTCCTTGTCCCCGCCGAGGTCGTCGAGGTCGAACAGGAAGACCAGGGCGGTCGCGACCAGCAGCGTGCCCAGCACCCCCGACAGCGCGACGACCGTGCGGGGGCCCTTCCGGTTCTCGGCCAGGGCGGGCGGCTTCGTCTGCTGGGCTTCCGGATACGGGACCACCGGCGGACCGGGCCGGAACAGGTCCGGCCGCATCTGCTCCTGGAGGCCCGGACCGCCGGACGGGTGGGTCACCGGGGCGGGGCCGGGCGGAGGGGCCTGCCAGTTCTGCTCCACCACCCGGGTGGCCTGGTCGTCCAGGCTCTGGGGGGATCCGCCGGTCAGCGCCAGCAGGAGCTGCTGGGCGGTGGGCCGCTGGAGCGGGTCCTTGTTCAGGGCGGCGCGGACCAGCCCGAGCAGCGGCTCGGGCACCCCGTCGAGCTCCGGCTCACCGTGCAGCATCCGGGAGGCCATCGCGATCGGCTCTCCGCCGCCGAACGGGTGCCGTCCGCGGGCCGCGAAGGCGACGAGGCAGCCCCAGGTGTAGATGTCCACGGCGGTGGTGGTCCGATCGGCCATGAGCTGTTCCGGCGCGATCCAGCCGGGGCTGCCGATGAGCTGGTTGGTGCGGGTGATGCCGGTGCCGGAGTCCTGGGCCCTGGCGATGCCGAAGTCGATGACCCGGGGGCCGGAGACCGACAGGATCACGTTGGAGGGCTTGAGGTCGCGGTGCACCAGCCCCGCCCCGTGGATGGCGTTCAGCGCCATGGCGACGCCGACCGCGAAGCCCTGCAGGGTGCCCGCCGACAGCGGGCCGCGCTCCAGCACCTGGGCGAGCAGCGTGGGGCCCTCGATGTACTCGGTGACGAGGTACGGCTGCCCCTCGTGCGTCCCGTGGTCGAGCACCGCCGCGGTGCAGAACGAGGCGACGCGCTCGGCCGAGGCGACCTCCCGCTCGAAGCGGGCCCGGAATCCCGGGTCCACGCCCAGCTCGTCGCGGATCATCTTGACCGCCACGGGCGCACCGCCGGGGCCGCGGCCCAGGTAGACGGCGCCCATCCCGCCCGCGCCGAGCTTACCGATGATCGTGTACGCGCCCACGGAGCGCGGGTCGGAGGCCGCAAGCGGCTGCGTCCCGCCCGGCGGCTGATCGTTGTGCAACCCGGACTCCCAGAGATAAGTCCCCGATGCGCCGACCTTCGGCATCACGTTATCTCGTATTTTGATGGCCATGGGTGATCCGGAGTTCGGAAACAGTGTCAGGTGGGGGCGCATCGATTCCGCGGAGGCCGCGGCGCTGGAGCTGCTGGACGGGACGGAGCTGGCCCGGCGGGAGCGCTACCTGAGGGAGGACGACCGCAGGCGGTTCACCCTGGGAGTGAACCTCACCAAGGGGGAGGTGGCGCGGCGGACGGGGCTGCCGCCGGAGCGCGTCGTCCTGGACCGCACCTGCCCGGACTGCGGGGCTCCGCACGGGCGGCCGCTCTACCCGGGCCTTCATCTGTCGGTCAGCCACTCGGGCGCGCTGGTGGGGGTGGCCGTCGCCGAGGTCCCGGTCGGGCTGGACGTGGAGGAGCGGGGACGGCCGATGGACGAGCTGGACTCCCATGTGCGTTCGGCGGGGGAGCCGCCCGGCGACCTGCACGTCTACTGGACGCGCAAGGAGGCGCTGCTCAAGGCGACGGGGGACGGCCTGCGGGTGCCCATGACCGACCTGACCGTCTCGGGGGCCGACGAGCCCGCCGCGCTGCTGGACTGGCGCGGCAGGCCGGATCTCGCGGGCCGGGTGAGGCTCCGTGACCTGGAGCCCGACCCGGCCTACGCCGCGGCGATCGCGTTGATCCTGCCCTGAGGGCCGGTCGGACGGTCAGAACGGGGCGGGGGCGCGGGCGATGAGCCGGCCCAGCGAAGGCGACACCCGGGACACCAGGTGGGACAGGTGCCCCTCGAAGTTGATGGAGACCACCGCCTCGTTGCGCTCGATCGCCTTGACGATGCGGGCGGCGACCTTCTCCGGCGGGTAGCGGCGCAGCCGGAGCCCGACCTCGCTCCACCTCTTGATCCTGGCAGCCTTCTCCTCGGAGAGGCCAGAGGCCATCCGGGTGTTCTTCGCGATGTTCGTGCCGCTGAAGCCGGGGCAGATGCAGCTCACCCCGATGCCGTCCCGGGCCAGGTCGGCGCGCATGCACTCGCTGAGCATCCGCACCGCCGCCTTGGTGGTGCAGTAGGAGGGCAGGGAGCGGACCGGCTGGTAGGAGGCGGCCGAGGCGATGTTGACGATGTGCCCGGTGCGCCGGGCCTTGGGCAGGGACCGGTTGCGTTCGGCCATCTGCCGGCCGAAGATCCGGGAGCCGTTGACCACGCCCGTCAGGTTCACCCCGATGATCGCGTCCCAGTCCTCGGCGGTGGTCTCCAGGAACGGGCCCATCACCGCGATGCCCGCGTTGTTGACCACCAGGTCGGGCACGCCGTGGGCCTCGGCGACCGCCGCGGCGAACTCCTCCATGGCGGCGGTGTCGGCCACGTCCACCCGGTAGGCGGACCCGCCTCCGCCCAGCGCCTTGGCCCGGACGGCGGTCCGCTCGGCGCCTTCGAGGTCGATGTCCGCGGCGATGACGTTCATCCCGCGTTCGGCCAGGGCCAGCGACGTCACCAGGCCGAAGCCGCTCGCGGCCCCGGTCACCACCGCGGTCCTGTTCCGGAAGTCCTTCACGCCCGTGCCTCCTCGATGACGGTGTGGGTCAGGAGCCGGAAATGTCATTTTCCGGGTTGATTGTTCCGCTGAGTCCGCTCCAGCAGAGGTCCAGGGTGTACCGGGTCGCCTCTTCGGGGGTGATCTCGGGGCGGCGGGTGCACCACAACGAGATGCGCTCGCACGCGCCGATGATGATCTCGGTGTAGGCCTCGACCTGGACGGGGTCGAGGTGCGGGGCTTGAGAGGCCAGGACCGGGGCGATGAGGCCGTGCTGCTGGCGGCGCACGTCCTCGATCGCCTCGATGGTGGCGTCGGGCAGCGCCATGGGCTCGTGCATGAGCAGGGCGAACGACCGGCTGTGGTCGCGGGTGAAGGAGTAGTAGGCGACCAGGCCGCGGTACAGGACGTCGAGCGGGTCGCGGCCCAAGGCCATCGCCTCGCTGGTGACATGGTGCAGTTCGGCCCTGGCTCGGGCCAGGATGGCCAGGATGGCCAGCAGCAGCCCGTCCTTGGAGCCGAAGTGCTCGTACAGCATCGGCTTGGAGACGCCGCAGCGCTCGGCGATCTCCTCCATGGAGGTGGCGCGGTAGCCCTGCTCGGCGAAGACCTCCTCGGCCACCTCGAGCATCTGGCTCTCCCGCTCGGCGCGGGACATGCGCTTGCGGCGGACGGGGGCCTTGGTGTTCGGCGTCACAGGACCGTACTCTACCATCGGTAACTTACCCGGGGTAACTTACTCGCGGTAACATACGGCGGAGCCAATAAGAGGAGAGCGGGTTCATGAGCCAGATCGTCATCATCGGAGCGGGCTTCGCCGGCCTGTGCATGGGCATCCAGCTCCGCAAGGCCGGATACGACGACTTCGTGATCCTGGAGAAGGACGAGGACCTCGGCGGCACCTGGTGGGAGAACACCTACCCCGGGTGCGCCTGCGACGTGCCGTCCCCGCTGTACTCCTACTCCTTCGAACTCAACAGCAAGTGGACGCGGCTGTTCGCGCCGCAGCCGGAGATCCAGCACTACCTCGTGCACTGCGCCGAGAAGTACGGGATCATGAAGCACATCCGCTTCGGGGTGAAGGTCGAGTCCAGCGAGTACGACGAGAAGACCGAGCGCTGGGCCGTCACCACCTCCGAGGGCGTGCTGCGGCCCCGCGCCGTGGTCTCAGGAGTGGGCGCGCTGCACGTGCCGAGCTTCCCCGAGATCCCCGGCATGGAGACGTTCGAGGGCAGGGCCTTCCACTCCGCGCGGTGGGACCACTCCTACGACCTGAAGGGCAAGCGCGTCGCGGTCATCGGCACCGGCGCCTCGGCGATCCAGTTCGTGCCCGAGGTCGCCAAGGAGGCCGCCCACCTGACGGTCTTCCAGCGCACCCCCGCCTGGATCCAGTCCAAGCCCGACATCGAGATGCCCGCCGCCTACCGGCTGCCGGGCATGCCGCGGCTCGTGCGCGACTTCGTCTACTGGCTGCTGGAGGCCAGGGCCGTCGGCTTCGCGCTCGACCCCCGGCTGTCCGGGCCGCAGAAGTGGCTGGCCATGCGCAACATCAAGCGCCAGATCAAGGACCCGGAGCTGCGCGCCAAGGTCACGCCCGACTACACCATCGGCTGCAAGCGCATCCTGCTGTCCAACGACTGGTACCCGGCGCTGACCCGCGACAACGTCGACCTGGTCACCGACGGCGTCGCCGAGATCCGCCCGCACTCGGTCGTCACCTCCACCGGCGAGGAGATCGAGGTCGACGCGATCATCTACGGCACCGGCTTCCAGGTCGTGGACGCCATGGAGCACTGGAACGTCACGGGACGCGGCGGCCAGAAGATCCAGGAGGCCTGGGCGGACGGCATCGAGGCCCACCACGGCGTCACCGTGCCGGGATTCCCCAACTACTTCATCCTGGTCGGCCCCAACACCGGCCTGGGCCACAGCTCCATCGTCTTCATGATCGAGGTGCAGGTCGCGCACATCCTCA
Source organism: Actinocorallia sp. B10E7 (assembly GCF_039871655.1). Lineage (NCBI taxonomy): Bacteria > Bacillati > Actinomycetota > Actinomycetes > Streptosporangiales > Thermomonosporaceae > Actinocorallia > Actinocorallia sp. B10E7. The sequence continues at coordinate 36,873 of NZ_JBDPLZ010000007.1, read as the reverse complement.
GCTGCCTGCGGCTGCTGTCGGAGAACAAGGCCACCACGATCGAGCCGAGGCCCGAGGCGATGCGCGCCTTCAACGACCGCCTCCAGAAGCGGCTGCGCAAGGCCGTGTGGAACGAGGGCGGCTGCAACTCCTGGTACCTGGACTCCCAGGGCGTCAACCGCACCCTGTGGCCCGGATTCACCTTCGAGTACTGGGCGAGCAGCCGCAAGGCGAACCCGGAGGAGTACATTCTGCGCTAGTCGTCGGCGGCCCGTCCCTCGCAGGAGGCTCCATGCACGAAGGTCATCTGTCGGTCCCGCAGGGGAAGGGCCCCTTCCCGGGCGTGGTCGTCCTCCAGGACGCCTTCGGGCTCACCGCCGAGCTGCGCCGGGTCTGCGACCACCTGGCGGAGAACGGGTACCTGGCCCACGCCCCTTCCCTGTACCGGCGGGGCAGGTGCGTCCAGCAGGTCTTCCGCGGGCTGATGCGCGACGAGGGGCCGGTCTACGACCGGATCCGGCAGGCGCGCGACGAGCTGACGGCCCGTCCGGACTGCACCGGGCGGGTCGGCGTGATGGGCTTCTGCATGGGCGGCAGGTTCGCCCTCGTGGCCGGCGGGCGCGGCGTGTTCGACGCCGCGTCCGTCAACTACGGGGTCCTGCGGGGGATCGAGGAGTTCGAGGATCTCCTCGACGCCCCGTGCCCGGTCGTGGCGAGCTTCGGCGGCAAGGACAAGCTCGTCCCACTCCCGGACGTGGAGAGGTACCGGGAGGCGCTGGAGCGCAAGGGGGCGCCCGTCGACCTCAAGGTCTACCCGGAGGTGTCGCACTCCTTCTTCCAGAACTACACCGGTGTGCGCGGCGCCTACATGAAGGTCTCGGGCATGACCCACGACCCCGAGGCCTCCGCCGACGGCTGGTCCCGGATCCTCGCCTTCTTCGGCGAGCACCTGGCTCCGGCGGCCTCGTGAACCCGCTGACCCCGGCCCGGCACCTGGCCCGGACGCTGGGCTACTACGCGCGGCGGGGCAGCCGGGACCGCGCCGACCACGAGACCGTGGCGAACCTCGTCTGGGAGGGCGAGGGGCTGCCGCACGGGCTGGACGTCTCCTGGCTGGGCACCGCCGGGTTCGTGCTGTCGTACCAGGGGTTCGACCTGCTCATCGACCCGTACGTCACCCGGATGCCCCTGCGCGAGATGCTCTCCCGCCAGGTGGTGCGGCCCTCCGAGGCGGCGCTGGACGCCTGGATCAGGCGGGCGGACGCGGTGCTCGTCGGGCACACGCACTTCGACCACGCCCTGGACGTCCCGGAGATCGCCCGCCGGACGGGCGCGACGGTCTACGGCTCGCGGTCCATGCACCATCTGATGGGCCTGCACGGGCTGGCCGGGCAGTCGGTCGACGCCGAGCCGTACCGCCTCTACGAGGCCGGGCCGTTCCGGTTCTCACTGATCCCCAGCCTGCACTCGAAGATCACGCTGGGCGTGAAGGTGCCGATGGGCGGCGAGCTCACCTGCGAGCACCTGGACGGGTTGTTCCCCCGCGCCTACCGGTGCGGGCGGACCTGGGCCTTCCACATCGAGGTCGCGGGGGTCTCCTTCTACCACCAGGGCTCGGCCGAGATGATCGACGAGGCGGTACGCCACCGCGACGTCGACGTGTTCCTGTGCGGGATCGCCGGCCGCCAGTTCTCCGACCGGTACACGGAGCGGGCACTGACCCTGCTCTCCCCGAAGTGGGTGGTCCCCACCCACTTCGACGACTTCTTCCGCCCGCTGGAGGCGCCCCAGGGCTTCGCCCCGGACGTCGACCTCACCGGGTTCGTCGAGGAGGTGGCCCGGGTGTCGGGGGAGTTCCAGGTGCGCACGCCCCGGCTCGGCGGCTAACTCCGCGACTTGCTCCGCACCCGTCCCAGCGGGTGGGGGTCCTCCTCCAGCGCGGAGCACGCCGCGGGCCAGCTCGGGTCCCCGGGGTAGAGGGCGCTGCGAAGGAAGGCCCAGGTGAGCCGCTGGATCAGAGCGACCCGTTCGGGGCTCTCGTCGGTCGTCTCCGCGACCTCGTATCCGGGGATCCCGCCGAACGCGTGCTCCGCCCCGAACAGGGTCAGCAGGCTCTTGTCCCCCGGGCTCAGGAAGTACGGGTCGGTGAACCAGTCCGGCCCCCGAACGGACAGCATGGACTGGTCCCGGTCCCCCGCGACCACGAGAGCCGGCGTGGTCATGCCGTCGAAGGACGGGTGCATGAAGGGGAGGTGCTCGGCCGCGAACGGGGTCAGGTCGTCTCCGCCCCGGCCGGGCAAGGCGAACAGCACACCCGCCTTGACCCGCGGGTCGGACATGTCCTCCCCCGGTACGCCCTCGGGATCGAGGACCCGCGCGCCCAGCAGCATGCTCGCCGTCTGGGCTCCCCAGGAGTGCCCGGCCACGGCGACGCGGTTCCGGTCGAGGCGCCCGCCGAGGCCCGGCACGGCGGCTTCCAGGAGGTCGACGTGGTCGAGGACGCGCTTCAGGTCGTCGACCCGCCAACGCCAGATCAGCGGCGTGCGGGGATCGTCGGCGGGGAGGCCGAGCGTCCTGGAGTCGAGATGGGTGGGCTGCAGGACCGCGAAGCCGTGAGCGGCCCAGAAGTCCGCCAGCGGGGCGTAGCCGTCCATCGACCAGCCGTGGCCGTGTGAGAAGACGATGACGGGCAGGTCGTGTCCGGTCGCGGGCGCGGACACCCGGACCTGAAGATCCTCGCCGCGGCCCGGGGCGGACAGCACGACCGGCTTCACGGATACGACCGGAGCGGGCGCGCTCGTGATCGACCGGGCGGTCGCCGTGCTCGATTCAGACATACGGGTGCCTCCATCACAGGTGAAGCGTGGCTGGTCATCGTGGTCGCGCTCTGCCATCATGGAGAAGCGGAACCTTGTCCCGTTTCGACGATACGGAACGTTGTCCCGTTTAGCAAGCGTGATCACGGAGGGAACGGCGCGGTGAACGACGGTGACCCGGACGCGGGGCGTACGGCCCGGCCCAGACGGGCTGACGCCCGGCGCAACCAGGAGGCGCTGCTCGACGCGGCCGCAGCGGTCTTCGTCGAGTCGGGCGTGGAGGCGCCGGTGCGCGACATCGCGGCCAGGGCCGGTGTCGGGACGGCGACGATCTACCGCCACTTCCCGACGCGGGCGGATCTCATCATCGCCGTCTACCGGCACCAGATCGAGGCCTGCGCCGAGGCCGGCCCGGCCCTGCTGGAGGCCGGCCCGACCCCTCACGCGGCACTGGGGCGGTGGATCGGCCTCTTCGTGGACTTCCTCGTCACCAAGCACGGGCTCGCCGCCGTGCTGCGGTCCGACGACACCGCCTTCGAGGCGTTGCACGCCTACTTCCTCGACCGGCTCCTGCCCGTGTGCGCCCGGCTCCTCGACGCCGCGGCCGCCTCCGGCGAGATCCGGTCCGATCTGGAGGCCTACGAGCTCATGCGCGGCGTCGGGAACCTCTGCATAGGCGCGGACGACGACCCCCGCTACGACGCGCGCCGGCTGGTCGAGCTCCTCATCGCAGGACTACGCCGACCGCACTGACCCGCAGCGCCGGCGCGGGCCGCGGCGCCTCGGGGCGGACGGCGACGACGCGAGTGGCGACGGCGTCGGACGGCCGAGCGCCGCGCCGGTCAGCGGGCCAGGCGGCCGAGGATGCCGGCGACCTCGTCGATGAGGGCGGCGGCCTCGGCGTCGGACTCGGCGACGGCGACCTCGCGGCCGGCCTCGCCCATGACCGTGGTGAGGATCAGCGCGAGCATGCTGGACTCCTGCTCGCCGAGGAGCTTGGTGTTCTGCTGGATCCACTGGCGGACCCGGCGGCGGCGCATCAGCCCGAACCCGGCCGGGCCCTCGCCGCCGGAGAACAGCCTGCTGGTGTGGCGCTGCTCCCAGCAGACCTCGAGGAAGGCGCGGGCGCCCAGGATGAACAGGGCGATCGGGTCTCCGACCCCCTCGGACCTGGCCCGCTTGACCGCCCGGGTGGCGCGGCGCTCCTGCTCGGCGGTGTAGTCCTCCCACAGCGCCAGGTAGAGCCCGGCCTTGCCGCCGTAGTGGTGGTAGAGGCTGCCGACGCTGATGCCGGACCGCTCGACGATCTCGGCGATGCCCGCCGCCTCGTAACCGCGCTCGGCGAAGACCTCGCGGGCGGCCGTCAGCAGGGCCTGCCGGGTGGCGTCGGCCCTGGCCCACTGGGCGCCCACCCTGGCCCGGCTCGGCGGGGAGGGCGGTGACGCCGCCGATGAATCGGTCATGGAGAAATTCTAGAGCAAGATTCTAGAATCCGGTCCGGTAGTCTGGCGCCTCCGCCCCGGGACCGTCCGGGCCGGGCGGCCACTAAGATGACCGTCAAATGCCTACGTCAACCTGGTTCCGGCTCAACCCGGTCAAGCGCGAGCGCATCCTCGAGGCCGCCCAGCGGGAGTTCGGCACGCACGGGTACTCGACCGGCAGCCTCAACACCATCGCGCGCGAGGCCGACATCGCCAAGGGCTCGCTGTTCCAGTACTTCGAGGACAAGCTGGAGTTCTTCACCTACGTGGCGGAGGAGACCGCGCGCCGGATCCACGACGAGATGGAACGCCGGATCGCGACCAGCGACTTCGACCAGTCCTTCACCCACTGGCTGGGCGACGTGTGCTGCATGTGGGCCGACTACTTCGCCGAGCACCCCCTGGAGCGGGGGGTGACCGCCGCGATCAATCTGGAGATCGACAACGCGGTGCGCGCGCTGGTGCGCAAACCGTCCAACCACTACTACATGCGGACGATACCGCCGCTCACCAAGGTCTGGCGGGAGCGCGGCGAAGTCCGGTCCGACCTCGACGACGACGCGGCGACCGCGCTGCTCATGCTGGTGCTGCCCCATCTGGCGCTCGCCCCCTACTACGACGGGGTCGACCCGATCCTCGGGCTGCGCGGCATGCCGCCCCAGGAGCAGTACCCGATCATCCGTGCGTTCGTGGCCAACCTCGCGCCGCTGTTCGAGCCCAAGCACTGAGCTCTCGCGGGGGTCCGGGGGTCGTCCCCCGGGATTCAAGAACTCAGTCGAAGGTGTTCGACACCATCGAGAGGGTGGCCCTGTTGCCCACGATGAAGCACAGCACGGACAACTGCCGGGGGCTGTAGAAGTCCGAGAGCGCCGACCAGGTGTCGTCGGAGATCATCCGGTCGGCGCACAGCTCGTCCACGGCGGCCAGCAGCAGCCGCTGCCGGTCGTCCAGCCCCTCCTCCTCCCGGAGACCGGCGTACAGGTCGGTGTGGCGTGCGGTGCGCCGCAGGACGAGCGCGACGTCCTCCCGGGGGAGGCCGCCGCGCCGGTAGGTCGGCACCCAGAAGGACAGCCACGGCCACAGCAGCCGGGGGTGCCGGCCGATGACCTCGATGGCGTGGGGCATCAGGACTCCTCGAACTCGGCGACGAGTATCTTCGTCAGGCCCAGGACGCGGCGGGCGCGGCGCGGCACGATCTCCCCCGCGGTGGGGACGTCGGTGACGCGGATCCGGGAGACGCGGTGCAGCCGGCCGAGCCGCTCGACTCCGCCCCTGCCCGTGGCGAGCAGGTTGCGCACCCAGTCCGTCCGGTCGCCGTACGGCAGGGCGACGAAGAGGAAGCGGCCCGAGCGAACGGCCACGACGGGCGTGCGGTACTCCCGGCCGGAGACGCGCCCCCGGTGCACGATCACCGCGTACGGGGGCAGGTAGGGGGCCCACAGTCCCTGGACGCGGTTGGTGAGGCGCTTGTTGAGCGCGGGGAGCCACGGCGGGGCGAGCCGGTCGGAGTCGTCGGGGGAGCGCAGCCAGGAGAACGGCCCGCGCTCCCAGGCGCCCGGCTCGGGCACGGCGCCGGCGGTCTTGAGGAACATGCCGAGCATGTCGTAGTGGCCGACGAGCATGCACAGCTCCACCAGCCGCGACTGGTCGAGGAAGGTGCGCAGTTCGGCGAGGGTGGGCTCGCTGATCGCCCGCCGGGCGTGGAGCTCGTCGGCGGCGCGCAGCAGGGCGACCTGGCGCGGGTTCCAGCCGTCCGCCTCGGGGCCGTCGGCGACCCGCTCCACCGAGTCGATCGACAGGCCGCTCAGCCGGGAGAGCACGATGTGGTGGGAGAACTCGTACCAGGCGCCGATGTTCCAGGCGGTCCGCAGCGTGACGAGTTCGACGTCCGCGCGCTCCAGCCTGCCCAGGAGCACGATCGAGGAGGCGAAGCGCAGGTACCGGCGCATCAGCCGGGGGTCGCGTCCGGGCAGGTCGAACAGCCGGGCCCCCTCGGTTCCGGCGGCCAGCGACATCGCCCTGGCCATCAGCCAGGTGCGCGGGCCGAGTTCGGCGAGGCCGCCGGGAGGGATCCGGGGCGGGACGGCGTGCCGCCAGCGGGGGGAAGCCGCCAGCCGTTCTCCAGCGTTCATCGGCGCTCCTGGCGTCGGGTCCTCCGGGGGTCCGGCGGAGACCGTTACGGGCCACTCAGATCACACACGGTACAACGCAGCAGGTTGCAACAAAGATGTAGCATTGTTGCACTTTGGGAGGGAGTGCTAGGCATGGTGAAGTCAGGGCAGGCGAACCGGACCCCGGGACTTCCGCCCCGACCCTCCCCCGCGCTCGACCCCTACCTGGACGCGGCGGCCCGCTGCTTCACCCGCTACGGCATCGGCCGCACCTCCGTCCAGGACATCGCGCGGGAACTGGGCGTCAACCGCACCACGGTCTACCGGCAGGTCGGCAACGTCGAGCAGGCCACGCGGCTGCTGGTCTCCCGCGAGATGTACCGCATCCTCGCCGGGCTGCCCGCGCGGGTGGTCGGGCTGAGCGGTCCGGAAGCGGCCATCGAGCTGCTGGCGACCGTCGTGGAGGAGGCGCTGGCCCACCCGGTGGTGCACAAGATGCTCACCGACGAGCGCGAACTGCTCGGCGACCTGCTGGCCGACGGCATCCCCCAGTTCTTCCAGGAGATCTCCGACCGCATCGCCCCGCTCATCGGGCTGACCGTCCGGGCCGGGGTCATCGCCGACCGGGATCCGGCGATCCTCGCCGACTGGCTGGCCCGGATCGCCATCACGGTGATGGTCTCCCCGCCCCGCATGCCGCTGCGCGGCTTCCTGGCGGAGCTGCTCGTCCCGGCCCTCACTCCCTGAGCGGGGCGGAGGTCCGGGGGGTGCCCCCCGGACCGGTCGGCTCAGGCGGTGATGGCCTGGATCTTCTTCTGGAAGGCCAGCTGCTCGGGGGTGGGCTCGCCCTGCACGTTGATCATCGACATGACCTGGGCGGAGTCGCCCTCGATGGTGAGCTCGCCGGACATGATCGAGCTCATCACCAGCGACGGGTCGTTCTGGACGTAGAGGCGCTCGGCCACCGGGTAGGGCACCGTCACGGTCGTGGCGGCGTCCGGGTGCAGGCCGCGCTCGACGATGCCGGAGTCGGCGTGCACCCGCACGTCCCCGTCGGGGCCACCGGTGATGATCAGGTTGATCAGAAGGCCCTTGACCTCGGCCGGGGACTCGGGCCATTCAGGCCGCAGGGCCTCCACGGCGTCGAGCCAACCGTTGGACAGGAACACGTGCTTGGCCACTGGGCCTCCTTGAGGGATGTCAGACGACGGTGTCTCGGCGAAGACGTTTGTTGATCTCGCCCAGGCGGGGCAGCAACGGAAGAAGTGCCTGGGCGAACGGCATATCTGGGACAAGATGCCGAGTCAGGGCCCGGTAGGTCAAGAGGGCCCGGAACCATTGCAGCAACCCCGTCGGAACCTGGAGCCCGTGCCGCGCCGCGATGGACAGCAGGACCGGCCCGGCGGCCCCGCCGTCGCGCATCAGCCGCAGCGGGGACAGCTCCGGGGCCGCGCGCAGGTCCTCCTCCAGCTCGGCCAGCGCGACCGGGTCCATGGACCCGGGCACCGCGCCCAGCCGGACCATGGCGTCGACCTGCCCGGCGAAGTCGCCGCCGAACAGGGCGGTGACGTAGTCGAGGAAGGCCAGGCGCAGTTGCCGGTCCAGCCGCCCGGCCGCGCTGCAGCCGACCAGGGACAACGAGCCGTCGGGCAGCACCAGCAGGTGCTCCGGCCGCAGGTCGGCGTGGAAGACGCCGTCGGCCAGCGCGCTCTCCACGATGAGCTTCATCAGGGCGGGGACCGCGGTCCTGCCCTCGATCCGGTCGAGCCCCTCGGCGAGGGGGACGGCGCCCTCGGCGTGCTCGAAGGCGACGGCCTGCTCGGCGGCGAACTCCGGGACCGGGCGGGCGAGCGTGAGCCCCGCGGCCGGCCCGGTCTCCAGCAGCAGGCCGAGTTCGACGGTGTTCAGGGCGTCGTTGCGCAGGTCGGTGTGCTCGATGGTCTGCCGGGCGGTGGAGCGCAGGACGGAGAGCGGGCGGACCGCGCGCAGCCGCGGGACCAGCTCGGCCGGCCCCAGCAGGGTCGCGGCCAGCCGCAGATCGTGCAGGAGGCCCTCGCGCACGCCGGGACGGGCGACGCGGAAGAGCACCTCGCGCCCGTCGTCCAGGGTCGCCTTGTGGAGCTGGCTGAGCGGCGAGACGGCGAACGGCTCGTCCTCCACCGCGTGCACCCGGCCGGGGAAGGCGCGGCCCAGCAGGCGCCACACCTGCGCGGCCGGGATCGGCTGCGGGAGGAGGGGCTCCTTGCGCAGCCGGTCGACCAGGAGGGAGGGGGCGATGCCCTCGCTCTGCTCCACCAGCCGGGCCAGCTCCGCGCCGGAGGGGCCGAGGGACTCGAACTGGTCCCGGACCCAGGCGGTGGCGGCGGCCCTGAGCAGCTCCTCCGGGGGGTCGCGGTACAGCAGCCCGTCCAGCACCATGCCGGGCAGCCGGCGTACCGCCCAGCGCGCCTGCCCGGCCGGGACGGCCAGGGCGTGCCGGGCGAGCCGGGTCAGCGACGGGGGGCCGGGACTGGCCCAGGCGCGGGCGTGCTCGTCGAGGGCGGCGTCGCGGAAGCGCCGGGCGCGGGCCCAGCGTTCGACCTCCTCGACGAGGCCGGGCTGCCCGTTCACCCACGCGGAGCTTCGCGCGGCCGTCACCAGGCTGGGGGCGGGAGTCTCAGAGGCCATGCCATGGACACTAGCCAACGCGCGGAGTGACGTGCAACATATCGACGGTTTTGTCGCAATGAGCTAGCTTTCCAGTGACTTCTCTTACATCTCGTGGAGGCAGGCATGACATTTCGTGGCCCGTACGCAGACGGACCTTCCGCGGCGGACCTACGTGTCGAATCGCCTCCGCTGAAGAAACTCACCTGGCGGGATCCGGGCCGGATGGTGGTGGTCCTGGCGACGCTGACGTTCCATGTGCTCCTGCAGCTGGCGAAATGGCTGGTGCGCCGGGGCGAGAAGAACTGGAAGGCGGCGGCCTCCCGCGGGGTCGTCGACGCCTTCGAGCGGCTCGGCCCCACCTTCGTGAAGCTCGGCCAGGTCATCGCGTCCTCGCCCGGCCTCTTCCCCAAGCCGCTGGCCGACGCCGCCATGCGCTGCCTGTACGCGGTCAAGCCGATCGGCATCGAGCAGGTCCGCCAGGTCATCGTCGAGAGCCTCGGCGCGCCGCCCGAGCAGATCTTCAAGAGCTTCGACCCCGAGCCGCTGTCGGCGGCCTCCATCGGCCAGGTGCACGCCTGCGTGCTGCCCGACGGCCGGGAGGCGGTGCTCAAGGTGCAACGCCCGAACATCAGCCGCACCATGGCGACCGACCTGCGGGTGGCCTACGCCACCATCCGGCTGCTGGAGCGGCTCTTCGAGAACATCCGGGTGATGAAGCCCTCCGCCGCCGTCGCCGATCTGCACTCCGTCACCTTCCAGGAGCTCAACAGCGCGCTGGAGGCCAAGCGCCAGCACGAGTTCCGCGAGCACCTGCACGACTTCGGCGACAACCACGACGTGGCGGTCCCGGAGATCTACTGGGACTACTGCGGACCGCAGGTCATCTGCATGGAGCGCATGTACGGCATCCCGCTGGACGAGTTCGCCGAGATCAAGGAACGCGACGTGGACGGCGCGGAGCTGCTGCGCCGGGGCGTCAAGGTCTGGGTGGAGTCGGCGCTGCTGCGCGGCGTCTTCCACGGCGACCTGCACGCCGGCAACCTCTGGCTGCTGGACGACGGCCGGATGTGCTACCTGGACTTCGGCATCATGGGCGAGGTCGAGGGGCCCTGGCGCGAGCTGATGAAGGACATGTTCTACACCGGCATGTTCGACGCGGACTTCGGCCGGATGGTCCCGCACTACCGGGCCCTGGGCATGATCCCCGAGGGCATCGGCACGGACGAGGAGATCGCGATGCGGCTGCAGCTGATCTTCGGCCCCATCCTCCAGTCCGGCATGGCGGGCATCAGCCTCGGCAAGACCATCGGCCTGGTCCTGGACATGGCCAAGCAGTACCAGGTCGACTCGCCCCAGGAGCTCGTCCTGGTCAGCAAGCAGTTCCTGTACTTCGAGCGGTACTCCAAGGAGCTGGCCCCCGACTGGGTCATCTTCGGGGACGTCGCTCTGGCCAAGAACGTCTTCCCCGAGCGGTACCAGGCCGCGATGGCCGAGCTGGAGGCGGCGGAGCCCGCCTCCCCCTGAGGGGTCAGTACCAGTTGTTGCGCTGCCAGAACGACCAGGCGCCGCACGGGTCCTTGTAGCGGGCCTGGATGTAGGAGAGCCCCCACAACATCTGGGTGGTGGCGTTGGTCTCCCAGTTCGGGCCCGCCGAGGCCATCTTGGAGCCGGGGAGGGCCTGCGGGATGCCGTAGGCGTCACTCCAGGGGTTGTCGGCGCGCTCGTTCCAGTTGCTCTCGTGCTCCCAGAGGGTGAGCAGGGCCGGCCAGCAGTTCTCCCAGCCGCGGGCCGCGTTGAGCTTGCGGCCGGTCTCCTTGTTCTCCGCGGAGCTCGGGTTGGGCATCTTGGCCAGCTTCTCCGCGGCGAGCTTGGCGTCGATCTCCTTCTTGTGCTTCTTGTACCAGGCGGCCTTGCGTCGGGCCTTCTCCTTGGCCGCCTTCTCCTTGAGGAACGCGCGGCGCTTGGCCGCGGCGATGGCGTCGGCGACCACCGGCTCCAGCGGCTGCATGTTGGACTGCTGCACCAGCTGGAGGGCCTCGGCCGCCGAGAGGTCGCCGGTCTCGGCGATGACGGGAGGGTCGGACTCTCCGACGTCGACGTACAGCACGGCGGCGCCGAGACCGAGCATCACGATCAGAACGGTGGCGATGCTGCCGAGGGCGCGGCGGAAGGGGGACTTCTGCATGGACAAGAAGGATGCCTCCTGCGGTGTGTCCACGGAACCGCCGGAGCGGAAAATCACCCGCGGACGAGTCTGCGCAGGGCCAGTTCGGCGTACAGCGCGCTGCCCCGGGCCAGCACCGAGTCGTCGAACTCGGCCTCCGCGGAGTGGTTGCCGGGAGCGGTCAGCGGGTCCCGGCCGGGCGGGCACGCGCCGAGCACCGCCATCGCGCCGGGCACGTCGGCCAGGATGAAGGAGAAGTCCTCGGAGGCCGAGACGGGCTGGGCCACGTTCAGGTACTGGTGCTCGCCGAGCAGGTCGCGGACGGCGTCGCCGAGGAACTCCGCCTCGCCGGGGTCGTTGACCGTCACCGGGTAGTCGACGCGGTATTCGACGTCCACCGACACGTCGTGGGCCGCCGCGACGCCCTCGACGACCCGGCGCAGGCCCGTCTGCACCTTCTTCTGCGACTCGGTGGAGAAGGAGCGGATGGTCGCGGTGAACATCGCGTCGTGGGGGATGACGTTCGGCGCGTCCCCGGCGTGGAAGCTGCCGACCGTCACGACGACGGGGTCGAAGACGTCGAAGGAACGCGTGACGAACGTCTGGAGGGCGGTGACCATCGCGCACGCCGCGGGGATGGGGTCGCGGGTGGTGTAGGGCATGGACGAGTGGCCGCCCTTGCCGCGCACCGTGACCGTGACGGTGTCGGCCGCGGCCATGATGGGCCCGCCCTTGCACAGCACGAACCCGGACGGCAGGAGCGACGACGACACATGGAGCGCGTAGGCGGCCACCGGTTTCTGCCAGGTCGCCTCCAGCACCCCTTCGTCGATCATCATCCGGGCGCCGGCGTAACCCTCCTCGCCCGGCTGGAACATGAAGATGACGCTGCCGGGCAGGTCCTCGCGCCGTGACAGCAGCCGTGCCGCGCCGACCAGCATCGCGGTGTGCAGGTCGTGGCCGCAGGCGTGCATGGCCCCGGTGCGGCGGGAGCGGAACTCGACCCCGGTGTGCTCGTCGAGCGGCAGGGCGTCCATGTCGGCGCGCAGCAGCACGGTGGGGCCGGGGGAGCCGCCGCGCAGGACGGCGGTCACCGAGGAGAGCGCCCTGCCGGTGGTGACCTCCAGGGGGAGCCCTTCCAGGGAGCGCAGCACCTTGTCCTGGGTCGCGGGCAGGTGCAGGCCGAGTTCGGGCTCGGTGTGGATGTCGCGCCGGAGGTCCTGGAGGTCGTCCTGGAGGGCGGCGGCTTCGGCGAGGGTGTGGTTCACGACACGATCCAACCCCCCAGTACCCGGGGGAGCAATTGTGAGTATGTTTCATGTTCAATTCGTGCACGCTCACCAGTGACAACGGGCGGATCGGTTGTTCTCACCAAATCTGGAAACAAGTATTCCCGCGTTGGACCGGATGCCAGTAGAGTCCCCTCATCCGCGATATGTGACCTAGGTCGCCCTCTGTGGTGTAAGTCGCTCTTGGTAATGAAGGGTTCCAGTGATGGCTCTGTTGCTTCAACGGGGACCCGAACTCGTGCTCCGGCAGGCCGGCAAGCTCCTGGACGAGATCGGCGAGCTGTTCGTCACCCTCCTCGAAGGGTTGCGGCGCTCCTGGGACGTCCGGACCTGGTGGGGCGAGTTCATCGAGCAGTGCTGGTTCATGATCCGGGTCACCACCGTGCCGCTGCTGCTCATCGCGATCCCGCTCGGCGCGACGATCTCGCTGCAGGTCGGTGACATCGCGCGCCAGATCGGCGCCCAGTCCAGCACCGGCGCGCTGGTCGTCGCGGGCATGGTGCGCCAGGTCGCGCCGCTGGCCGCGGCCCTGCTGATCGCCGGCTCCGGCGGCAGCGCCATGACCTCCGACATGGGAGCCCGGCGGATCCGCGACGAGCTGTCGGCGCTGGAGGTCATGGGCATCAACCCGACCCACCGGCTGGTCACCCCCCGCCTGTGGGCCGCGAGCATCGTCAGCGTCCTGCTGTGCTCCATGGTGATCCTGTCGGGGACCGCGGGCGGGTTCTACTTCAACGTGATCCAGCAGGGCGTCACCCCCGGGGCGTACTTCGACGGGGCCGCCGCGCTGCTGCAGATCTCCGACCTGCTCGTCACCCTGTTCAAGGCGTGGATGTTCGGGCTCACCGCCGCGGCCGTCGCCTGCATGATGGGCATGAACTGCGAGTACGGGCCGGCCGGCGTGGGGCGCGCGGTCACCCGGGCGACCGTCGCGACCTCCCTGCTGGTCTTCGCCCTGAACTACACCATCGAGACGCTCTACACCGTCCTCGTCCCCCCCAAGTTCTGAAACTGCGAGGAATCCCCCCTTGGCTGCCATCCTTCCCGGGCGCAAACTGGGCGAAGTCGTCCAGAATCGGGTAAAGCGGCTGCCGGAGGCGGCGAATCTGCCCATCTTCCTGGGCAGGGTCGTCTACCACCTGGTGGTCGATCTGATCATTCGCCGTAAGTACGGCAAGGCCGTCGTGCGCCACATGAGCGACATGACCATCGGTGTCAACGCCCTCTTCATCGGCGGCGGCATGGTGTTCGTCATCTTCGCGATGTCGTTCCTCACCGGCGCGCTCGTCGGCGTCCAGGGCTACCCGTCCCTGGAGCGCATCGGCGTCGAGTCCTTCACCGGACTGGTCTCCAGCTTCTCCACGATCCGGGAGATGGGGCCGGTCATCACCGGCATCGCGCTCGTCTCCCAGGTCGGCAGCGCCTGCACAGCCGAGATCGGCGCGATGCGCATCAGCGAGGAGATCGACGCCCTGGAGGTGATGGGCATCAACTCCATCGCCTACCTGGTCTGCACCCGCATCATCGCGACCGTCGTCGCGCTGGTCCCGCTGTACCTGCTGGCGCTGTTCTCCAGCTTCTTCGCGACCAAGTTCATCTCGGTGCAGTTCTTCGGGATGTCCGAAGGCGTCTACGACTACTACTTCCACATCTACCTGCCGCCCCAGGACGTCTTCTACAGCGTCCTGAAGGTGGTCTCCTTCGCGTTCATCATCATGTTCATCCACTGCTACCGCGGCTACTACGCCAGCGGCGGCCCGGTCGGCGTGGGCATCGCCGCGGGCAACGCGATCCGCGAGTCCGGAGTGGCGATCGTCCTGGTGAACCTGCTTCTGTCCTACATCTTCTGGGGCAACGGAGGGACGGTGAGCATCACCGGATGAGCAGCTCAGACCTCTCCCTTTCCAAGGCGTCCAAGACGAGGTTCGCGCTCCTCGGAGGCGGGATCGCGGCCGCGCTCACCGTCGCCGCGGTGGTCGCCGCCACCCCGTCCGACCCGCCGTCGCACTACTTCAACGCCACCTTCAACCGAGCCGGGCAGGGCCTGGACGGGCAGTCGAAGGTCAAGGTCCGCGGCATGACCGTCGGCTCCGTGGTCTCGGTGGCCCTGGACGCCAAGGGCCGGGCCCGGGTGCGGTTCCGGGTCGACGAGGACATCCGGGTGCCCGCCACGGTCTCGGCCGGGGTCGAGCCGACCTCGGTCTTCGGGCCCAAGGACATCACCCTGGACCTCGGCCCGGGCGAGGGCGTCGGCCCCTTCCTGAAGTCGGAGGCCACCATCACCAGGACCGTCGACCCCGCCGAGCTCGCCGACACCGGACGTTCCATCGCCGACCTCACCGAGGCGATCGACCCCGACGACGTCTCCACGGTGGTGCACACCCTCGCCGAGGCGCTGCGCGGCAACGGGGAGAAGCTCCGCCGGACCACCGACAACGGGCAGAAGGTGCTCGACCTCCTGTACCGCAACCGCAAGGGCACCTCGCGGGCGCTGAAGGACGCGACGGCCCTGGCCGAGGTGTTCGGGAGCCGGACCGAGACGATCGACCGGCTGCTGGACGACGCCGACACCCTCAACAAGACCCTCGTCGAGGACCCCGAGGGCTTCGAGAAGACCCTGGACAACGCCGTGGTCCTGGCCGACGCGCTCTCCGGCACGCTCAAGAACAACGGCGACGACCTCGCCCTGCTGATCGACAAGGGCTCGCTGCTCAACAACAGCCTGTACTCCCGGCAGCCGCAGCTGGTCAGCCTGATCAACGGGATCAGCAGCCTCTTCGGCGGGCTGGCCGCGATCATGCAGGTGCCCGGTCCCGAAGGAACCCTGCTGGGCAACACGAACCTGTACGTCTCGCTCAACCTGTGCGACGAGCTGCCCGACCTGTGCCCGCCGGAGTGGACCTACACCGACAAGGACGACCCGAAGAAGAAGACGAAGAAGAAGGGGAACGGCTGATGGCGCGCGGCACTATCGGACGCCACGGGCCCACCCCGGTCGTCCTGGTCAAGGTGGTCGCCTTCACGGTCGTCAGCCTCCTTCTGACCTACTACATCGGCGCGTTGATCGTCGGCAGCAGTTTCAACGAGCGGTACGAGCTGCGCGCCAGCTTCGACGACGTCGGCGGGCTGGTCTCCAACGACCTGGTCAAGGTGTCCGGCGCTCCCGTCGGCAAGGTGACCGAGGTGAAGGTGGTGCGCGGCAGGGCCGAGGTCACCATGCTGGTCGACCGCGAGGTGAAGCTGCCCGACACCAGCACCGCCGAGATCCGCTGGCGCAACCTCATGGGCCAGCGGATGATCTACCTGGTGCCGGGGAGCACGCAGGCCGGCCGGTGGCTGAAGGACGGCTCGCGGATCGAGTCCACCAAGGCCGTGGTCGACCTCGGCGAGATCGTCAACACCCTCGGTCCGCTCACCCGCAACCTCGACCCCGCCCAGCTCAACAAGATCCTCCAGGCGGTCGCCCGGATGCTGGAGGGCAACACCCAGAACATCAACCTGATGACGGTCAACCTGCAGAACGTCGTCCAGACGTTCGCCGACCGCAAGGACCAGCTCACCTCGATCCTGGACAGCTACTCCAGCCTGACCAACGTGGCGGTCCGGCGGGACGGGCAGATCGAGCAGGTCATCGACGACCTGGTGGCCATCAGCGAGGCGTTCGCCGGCAACACCGACCTGCTCGGCTCGGCCAGCGGCGAGCTGGCCCAGGTCAGCCGGACCCTGGACAAGGTGATCAGCGGCAACCAGCGGGAGCTGGACCGCGCGATCTTCAACCTCGACAGGTTCGCCCAGGCCGCGGCGGACGACGTCGAACAGCTGGAAAAGGTCGTCCAGGGCCTGCCGCCGGCGCTGCGCTCCCTGTTCAGCATCATCAACGGCGGCCACTACCTGCGGGTCAACGCGATGTGCCTCAACGTCGTCCAGGGCTCCTGCCCGACCCCGATGCGGCTGCCCGGACCGCAGAACAAGACCACCGACCAGGAGCGGCGCGACGGCACGGCCACGCTCCGGAACCTGCTCGGGCAGCTCTCGGGACAGGGAGGCGACTGATGAAGAACACCCTCTCCCGCCTGGTGACCGTGCGCGGCGGACGGCCGCGCCTGGTCTCCCTGCGCGATCTCGACCGGAAGGTCGTGGCGCTCGTCTCGATGGCGGTCGGTACGGCCATGCTCGCCTTCGCCTTCTTGTACGGGCAGCTCGGCCTGTTCCGCGGCGGCTACGACGTGACCGCCGTGTTCACCGAGACGGGCGGGCTCCAGACGAGGGACGACGTCCGCCTGGCCGGGGTGAAGGTCGGGTCGGTCTCCGGCATCGACCCGAACTTCCAGAAGGGCTATGTCGTCGTCACCATCCGCATGAACAGCGGAGTGGAGCTCGGTCCGCGGACCCGGGCCGACGTGCAGCTGTCCAACCTGCTCGGCGGCCGGTTCCTCAAGCTCACCGGGCCGGTGCAGAAGCCCTACCTGGAGGACCTGCCGGAGGAGAAGCGGCGCATCCCCAAGGAGCGCACCAGCACCCCCTACACGGTCGTGGACGCCCTCAACAAGTCGACGGGCGACCTCGGAACGCTCGACATGGAGTCGCTCACCAAGGTCCTGAAGGAGACCGAGAAGCTCACCCTCCCGTCGCAGAAGAACCTCAACAAGCTGCTCACCAACATCAGCACGCTGAACGCCGCGCTGAACGAGAAGAGCCCGCAGTTCCAGCAGCTCATCGCCGACGCCAACAAGCTGACCGGCACGCTGGCCACCAAGAACGCCGACCTCACCCGGCTGATCGAGGCCTCGCGGACCCTGCTGAAGACGCTCGCCGCGCACAAGGGCGAACTGGCCGACGCGCTCGGCGGCAACAGCCGGACCGTCACGGCGCTGGCGGACGTGGTGGACAAGCGCGGCAAGGAGCTCGACGACCTGCTGGCCAACCTCCACACCATCACCGAGCGGCTGGAGCCGAACATCGGCAACCTGAACACCACCCTGGCCCTGCTCGGCCCGTCCTTCGAGGGGCTGGCCAACGCGGGGGACACCGGCAACCTCGCGTTCATCGCGACGGGCCTGGGCGTGCTCCAGCCCACCAAGACGATCCTTCCCCCGGAGGCGCGGCCGTGATCTCCCGAACGAAACTGGCGGTCCTCGGCCTGGCCGCGGCGCTGGTCCCGGCGGCGGGCTGCTCGGTTCTGGACGACTCGGGGCAGACCCGCCTGACCGTCTACTTCGACCGGGCGACCAGCTTCTACGCCGGCTCGAACGTCAAGGTGATGGGCATCGACGTCGGCACCGTCGAGAAGGTCGAGATCATGGCCGACAAGGTCAGGGTCGAGGCGACCGTGGACGGGGACGTCCCGCTGCCCGCCGAGGTCAAGGCCTCCATCGTGCCGCTGAACCTCGTCGGCGAGCGCAACCTGGTGCTCTACCCCGCCTACACCGGCGGGCCCAAGGCGCCGTCCCGGCACGTCATCGAGCAGAAGGACACCACCCTGCCGATCGAGACGGACGAGGCGCTCGCCTCCTTCACCAAGGTGCTCGACGCCATCGACCCGATGCAGGCCAGGAAGGCCACCCGCAACGCCGCCGAGTCTTTCGAGGGCAACGGGGAGGTCTTCAACCAGGTGCTGCAGGAGAGCGGGCGGCTCACCGAGACCCTCGGCGGGCAGGCCGACTCCCTGGCCGAGCTGGCCGAGAACCTCTCGGTCCTGTCGGACGTGGTGCAGGGCAAGGAGGACGTGCTCGGCGACATGATCGAGCAGCTCTCCGCGGCCACCTCCGTGTTCGCCCAGGAGCGCGACGAGATCGAGAAGCTGGTGAAGTCGCTGGTGCGGCTGGTGCGCAGCGGCGACGTCCTGCTGCAGAAGTACGAGGGCACGCTGGTGGACGACCTGCGCGTCCTCACCCAGGTCACCCTGGTGCTGAAGGGCAACAGCGGGGAGTTGGAGAAGCTGGTCGACTCGCTGCCCAAGGTCGCCAAGGCCTTCCTGGACACCTGGGACCCCAAGTCGCACACCGCCACGCTGAAGGTGTCGCTCGACCCGACGCTGCGCAACCTGGCGCGCGAGCTCGGCATCTCGGACGGGAGCGAGTGCATCCTGCCCCAGCCCGTGTTCGCCAACTGCGAGTGGGAGGAATAGATGAGACGGCTTCTCCCGCTGCTGGCCCTGGTGACGGCGGTCGGGGCCTCCAGCGCCTGCACCCCTTCGACGCTCGGTGCGCCGACCGGGAAACTGACCCTGGTCGCCCGGTTCGGCGACTCGCAGAACCTCGTCGCCGGGCACAGCGTGCAGATGAGCGACATCCAGATCGGCAGCGTCACCGACGTGCGGCTGGTCGGCTACGAGTCCGAGGTCACCATCTCGGTCGAGGACGAGTACCGGATCCCGGCGGGCACGGCGGCGGAGGTCGCGCAGACCTCGCTGCTGGGTGAGAACTACATCAAGCTCACCCTTCCCGAGGGCGGCGACATGACGCGCGGCCCCTACCTGAAGGACGGCGCCCGGATCGAGCGGACCAGCGTCGCCCCGCAGTTCGAGCAGGTGGCCGGCAGCGCCGGCGAGATCCTCAGGGCGATCAGCGGCGACGACGTCGCGACCCTGCTCAACGAGGGCGCGACGGCCCTGGACGGCCAGGGCGACAAGCTCAACGACATGGTCGCCAAGTCCGGTGACCTGGTGTCGCTCTTCGCCGGGCAGCGCGAGGAGCTCGGCGACGCCGTCGACCGGCTCGCCAAGCTCGGCCGGATGCTGGAGAAGCACGAGGACACGTTCGCGTCCGGTGACGTCGAGCGGACCATCGGTCTGATCAACGACAACAAAGAGAAGATCATCAAGACGGTCGACAGGCTGACGGCCACCGCGAAGGAGCTCAACGACAAGGTGTTCGTCGGGCGGGCCGAGAAGATGCGGACGCTGATCGAGCGGCTCGACCCGACGCTGGAGACGATCGGCTCCAGCACCGGGCAGCTGAACCGGCTGGTGGCCAGCCTGGCGGAGTTCCAGGAGGTCGTGCCGAAGGTCGTCTACGACGGGCAGCTGCTGCTGTTCGGCTCGATCCGGGCCGGCTTCCGCAACGACGCCTCCAAGGACGACCCGTCCAGCCTGCTCTTCCCGTTCCTCGACCAGATCATCCAGCAGGAGGGCGGGCGGTGAACGGTCGGCGCATCCTCATCAACGTGGCGGTGTTCGCGGTCCTGTCGATCGTGATGGCGTTCTGGGCCGTGCAGAACGTCGTCAGGTTCGACTTCGTGGACCGGCCTTACACGATCCGCGCGGAGTTCGTCTCCTCCCCGGGGCTGCACGAGGACTTCGAGGTCGCCTACCTCGGCGTCAGCGTCGGCAAGATCAAGTCGATCCGGCTGGACGACAAGGGCCGCAAGGTGGTGACCGAGCTGGCCATCGACCGCGGGGTGAAACTCCCGGCGGCGCTCAAGGCGGCGGCCGGGCGCAAGTCGGCGGTCGGCGAGCCGTACGTCGACCTGTCCCCGCTGCCGGGGGCCGACCTGTCGGAGCCGATGCGGCCCGGCGGGCTGATCCCCAAGGAGAACACCTCGGTCCCGGTGTCCTACGGCGACCTGTTCTCCAAGGTGATCGAAGGGCTCGACGCGGTCGACCCCGAGGCCACGAAGCTCCTGTGGAGCGAGCTGGCCAAGGGCTTCGAGGGCCGTGAGGACTCGCTGCGCCAGATCATCGACGGCGGCGACGAGCTCACCTCGACCTTCGCCGAGCGGACCGAGCTGATCGACGGGCTCACCGAGGACCTCTCGCGGCTGACCCGTTCCCTGGCCGGCCACAAGGACGCGCTGGGCAACACCATCGACGACTCCGCGGCGATCGTCGGGCCGCTGGCCGACCTGCGCGCCGAGATCCGGGAGCTGACGAAGCGCGCGCCCGGATACACCTCCCGGCTGGCCGACTTCGTCGGGCGGACCGACACGATCCTCGGCTGCGGCATCGACGCGCTGGGCGCCGGGACCCTGGGGCCGCTGGGCACGCGGCAGAACCTGCGGGATCTGGAGAGCGCGCTCGGCATGGCCGACCAGCTGATCGTCGCGCTCGACGACATCATCAAGCCGACCGGCGTCGGCGACCAGAAGGCGATCAACCTGGCGGCGATCATCGCGACCAAGAGCGAGGCGCCCAAGGACTTCAAGACGCCGCGGGCGCAGCCCACGGCCCGGGACGTCCCCGCCTGCTCCAACGGCGCCGACCCGTTCCGCGCGCTGCCCGCCCGGAACGCGGACCGTCGGGACGACGGCGGGGAGGGCCGTACGGACGAGCGGGTCGCGGCGCCCGCCGTCTCGCCCGCGGGCACGGCGAGCCCGGTCGTCGCCCGTCCCGTCTCCGCGGAGGAAGCCGGAGGACCGCCCGCCTGGCTGGTCTACCTTCCTCCGGTCCTGGCACTTTTGGTGCTGGCGGGAGTTGCGGTACGTTCTGTCCCCGCCCTGGCCTGGGCTCGGCGCCGTCGCCGGTGAACACCCCGAGGAGAACTGAGTGAGCACCACCACTGGGCCGGACAAGAAGCCCGCACGACGCGTCCGGGTGATCGAGATCCTCGACGACGAGGAGCTCGACGAGACGACCGCGGAACGGGCCGAGGGCGCCGAGGACCCCAAGGGCTCTGAGGATTCCGGGAAGAAGGACGAAGCGGCGGTCACCCTCCTCAAGGCCGAGGACGGCGTCGGGGCGGAAGGCGAGCCGGAGCCGGCGGCGAAGCCGGTCCGGGAGAAGCCCGCGAAGGCGAGGCTTCCGGCGGTGCCGTCCGCCGGGGGCGGCAGGACCACCACCCTGCTGACGGCCGCGGTCGTCGTCCTGGCGCTGCTCGCCGGGTTCGCCCTGTTCCAGTGGCGGTCGGCGGCCGGCGCCGCGGGAGAGCGCAAGGAGCTCATCGCCCGCATCACGGCCTTCGGCAACGTGATGGCCACCTACTCGTATGACGACGTCGAGAGCGCCAACAAGAAGGCGATGACCTATCTGGTCGGCGACGCGCTCGAGGAGCGCAAGAAGGTGGACCTGGGCGCCCTCCGCGAGCAGCTGAAGTCGCAGAAGACCAAGCTGGAGTCCACCACCTACGCCGTCTACGTCGGTTCGGTCGACGGGAACCTGGCGAGCGCCGTCCTGGTGTTCGACCTGCGGGGCGAGTCCTCCGCGCTGAGCGAGCCCCAGACGATCAGCAAGAGCCACCTGACCCTCGGCCTGATCAAGCGGGACGGCGAGTGGATGATCAGCTCGATGGTCCCGGCGGGGAGCGAGAACGCCTCGAACGCGGCCACGGGCGCCGTTCCGAGCGGGGCTACCTCGCCCTCCCCGTCGGAGACGAAGAAGACGGAGAAGGACGAGAAGAACTGACGGCTTTCGATTCCGCTCGGCGAAACCCCCGGATACCTTCTTGTCCGGGGGTTTTTCCATAGGGCGGGACCCGGGTGGACAGAAAGTGGGACCACGGTGGACGCCGACTCGGAGCGCATCCCGGACGAGCAGCTGGTCCGGGAGTTCGGGCTGTTGCTGAGCGCGACGACCCGCCTGGAACGCATCGTGGGCCGGGCGCTGGAGCGGCGCGTGGGCGTCACCCACGTCATGTTCGAGGTGCTGCTGCGGCTGAACGACGGCTGCCGGTCGATGAGCCATCTGGCCCAGGAGATGATCCTCACCAGTGGCGGCATGACCCGCCTGGCCAACCGGATGGAGAAGGCCGGGCTGCTCGTCCGCGAGACCTCTCCCACCGACCGCAGGGTCCAGCACGCCTCCCTCACCGACCGCGGGCGCGAGACGCTGCACCGCGCCATGCTCGTGCACAGCGAGGTGCTGCGGGAGTTCTTCTCCGGGCCGCTCAGCGACGGGCAGCGGGCCGTGCTGAAGGACTCCCTGCTCCTGCTGGAGGCCAGGGGCCGCAGGGAACTGCCCTCCCTGGGGTAGGCGTCAGGAGATCCCCCACAGCAGGAGGGACTGCCCGCTGCCGCCGGTGGCCAGCAGGGAGCCGTCGGGGCTGAAGGCCAGGGCCTCGACCGAGCCGTCGCGGGTGTTCAGGGAGTGCTCCAGCGGGGTGCGGGTCGCCATGTCCCACAGCAGGACCGTTCCCGCCTCGCCGCCTCCGGCCAGGAGCCGCCCGTCGGGGCTGAACGCCAGGGACAGGAGCCAGCCGTCGTGGTCGCGCAGCGGCCTGCCGACGGACGCGAGGGTCGAGGCGTCCCACAGCCGGACGGTCCGGTCGCTGCCGCAGCCGGCGAGCAGCCGCCCGTCGGGGCTGAACGCCACGCAGGCGACCGAGCCCTCGTGGTCGTGGAGGGGGAGGCCGAAGGGGGCGTGGGCGGTCATGTCCCACAGCCGGATGACGCCCTCGCTGCTGCCCGCGGCCAGGAGCCGTCCGTCGGGGCTGAACGCCACCGACAGGACCCAGCCGGAGTGCCGGAACACCGAGACGGGGGTGGGGCTGGTCAGGTCCCACACGCGGACGGTCCCGTCGGTGCCGCCGCTGGCCAGCAGCCGCCCGTCGGGGCTGAAGGCCACCGAGCGGATCGCATGGGTGTGGCCGCGGAGGGGATCGGCGGCGGGGGCGAGGGTCGAGGCGTCCCACAGGCGCACCGCGTCGTCGCCGCTGCTGGCCAGGAGCCGCCCGTCGGGGCTGAAGGCGACCGCGTCGATCACACCGGAGCGGCTGAAGACGGGAGGGGCGGCGGGGCCGCGGCGCTCCACGTCCCACAGGCACATCGTGCCGTCGCTGTCGCCGCTGGCCAGCAGCCGCCCGTTCGGACTGAACGCCACGGCCCGGATCCCGTTGGTGTGGCCTTCCAGCGGAGGCCCGGACGGCTCGGGGGCCAGGACGCAGTGGGCGGTGGGGGCGACGGAGGCCGCGGAGGGGGCGCGGAACACGGTCGGAGAAGAGGCGGGGGAGGGCGTGGCGCTCAGCAGCGCGGCGGCCTCCTGGGCGGTGGGGCGGGCGGCCGGGTCGGGGTTCATCAGGGCCTGCAGCACGGAGGCCAGCGGCCCGGCGTTGCGCGGCGGTTCGGGTTCGGCCCGGCTGATGGCGAAGAGCAGGGCCGCGGTGTTGGGGGCCTGGAAGGGGGCGCGGCCCTCCACGGCGGTGTAGAGGGTGGCGCCCAGCGACCACAGGTCGGAGGCGGGGGTGGCGCCCTCGCCCCTGATCTGCTCGGGCGCGAGGTAGGCGGGGGTGCCCACGATCATGCCGGTGGCGGTCAGCACGGCGGAGGCGTCATCGAGGGTGGCGATGCCGAAGTCGGTGAGGATCGCCTGGCCCTCGTCCAGGAGGATGTTGCCGGGCTTGATGTCGCGGTGGACGACGCCCTCGCGGTGCGCGACGGCCAGGGCCCCGGCGACGTGCGCGCCGATCCGGCCCGCCTCCTCGGGGGAGACGGGCCCGGCGGACTCCAGCACCCCGGCCAGGGACGGGCCGGGCACCAGGTCCATGACGATCCAGGGGAGGTCCTCCTCGTCCCGGAACTGGTCGTAGACCGTGATGATGCCGGGGTGGCGCAGCCTTCCGGCGGCGCGGGCCTCGCGTTCCATGCGGGCGACCAGCACCCCGCGCTGGTGCGCGGCGGCGGCGGGCAGGCGAAGCTGCTTCAGCGCCACGTCACGGCGCATGTACTCGTCGTGGGCGCGCCATGCGGCTCCCATGCTTCCTTCGCCCAGCAGGGCCAGAAGTCGATAGCGTCCCGCGATCAGACGGGCCTTCCCATGCTCCACACCAGTACATAAGCACATGAAGGGGGACTCTGTGGTCGTTGCGGTCCCTCAACGGCTGTAGAACTCCACGACCTGCTGCTCGTCGCAGACGACCGGGATCTCCCGCCGCTCGGGCAGCCGCTCCAGCCGGGCGAGCAGCGCCTCGGTCCGCACGTCCAGATAGGGCGCCGGAACCGCGGGGGTGTAGCCGCCCTGCGCGGCGGTCTGGAAGGGGAGCAGCGCGCGGCTCTTCTCGGCGACGGAGATGAAGTCGCCCGGCCGCAGCCGGTAGGAGGGGCGGTCCACGCGCCTGCCGTTGACCAGGATGTGGCGGTGCACGACGAACTGGCGGGCCTGGTAGATGGTCCGGGCGAAGCCGGCGCGCAGCACCAGGGCGTCCAGTCGCCGCTCGAGGTCGACCAGCAGTGCCTCGCCGGTCTTGCCGTCCACCTTGCGCGCCCGGTCGAAGGCCAGGCGGAGCTGCGCCTCGCGGATGTTGTACTGCGCGCGCAGGCGCTGCTTCTCCAGGAGTTGCGCCTTGTAGGGGGAGTCCTTCTTGCGGCCCCGGCCGTGCACGCCCGGAGGGTAGGGGCGGGCCTCGAAGTACTTCACGCACTTGGGCGTGAGCGGGATGCCGAGCGCGCGGGAGAGCTTCGCCTTCGGCCGGGGGTTGTTCATGTCGCTCCTTTGTGATGAGGTATGCCTAAGTAAGGCTAGCCTAACCTAATTCACTCCCGTCCTGTCCTGCCTCAGAAGGAGCCGATGGTGACCCGCAGACCTGGACCCGCGGAGCGGGCACGCACCCTCGCCTACGGCGTCGCCGGCGGCTCGCTGACCGCACTCGACCTGCCCGAGGAGCTCGTCGCCGCGCACGCGACGGGCCCCGACGGCTCCCCGCTGCTGCTCATGCCCCGCTCCTCCCAGGTGGTGCGGAGCCTGGAGCACGCCCGCGACCTGCCCGTCACCCTGCAGATCACGGACCTGGCGCCGACGCCGCTGCCCGACCGGATGCGCGGCACGGCCTGGCTGCACGGCTGGGTGACCGAGGTCCCGGTGGAGTCCCGGCGCGAGGCCGCCGTCCGCATCTCCCGCCTGCACCCCCGCCCCGACCTGCTCGACATCGGGGTGCGCGTCCCCGTGTCGGGAGAGGAACCGGAGTGGACGATCCTGTCCCTGGAGGTCGCCGAAGTGCACTTGGAGGACATGTGGGGCGAATCCATCATCGAACCGGAGGACTACGCGGAGGCGTCCCCCGACCCGTTCGTCGCGATGGAGCCCGGCCTCGTCTCCCACCTGGACTCCCACCACCGGGACGAACTCCAGTCGCTGCTCCGGCACCGGCTCGGCGACATCACCCCCATGCCCTCCGTCCGGGCCGTGGGCCTGGACCGCTTCGGCCTGCGGGTCCGCTGCTCGGCTCCCGGCGCCTCCACCCCTCCGCCCTTCGACCTGCGCTTCGGCTTCCCCGAAGCCGCGACGGACATGGCCTCGCTCCGCCGCGCCTACCACCGCCTCTTCCACACGGCCCGCCACCCCGCCGCCTGACCCCGCCCGGCCGGGCGGGGAACCGCTTCTCCTCAGCCTCGGAGACGGTCTTCGACGGCCTCGACGAGGCCCGCGATGACGCCTTCGGGGGAGGGGCTGTAGTGGGGGACGGCCCAGCGGGTGATGTGGGCGTCGATGACGGTGGGACGGCCCGAGGACAGGGCGGAGCGGAAGGCGTCCTCGAACTCCTCCAGGGTGCGGACGCTGTGGCCGTCGGCGCCGCAGAGGCGGGCGTAGGCGGCGAAGTCGGGGTTCTGGAAGTCCGTCAGGGCCGACTTCCCGTAGGTGGAGAGCTGGTGGAGCTTGATGAGCTTGAACTCGCCGTCGTTGAAGACGACCCAGATGACGGGGATCCGGTGTTCGACGGCGGTCATCAGCTCGAAACCGGACATCGCGTAGCAGCCGTCGCCGCAGCCGACGACGACGGTCCGGTCCGGGTGGGCGATCTTAGCGCCGATGGCGCCGTTGACATGGCCGGCCATCGCGCCGAACGAGCCCGACTTGCGGAAGTTCTGGCCCTCCTCCAGCTCCACGTAGTAGCCGAGCCAGGGGGCGTGCGCGCCGGCGTCGGCCAGGAGGATCGCGCGGGGCGGCAGCATGCGGCCGATCGCCTGCGCCAGCTCGCCCGGATGGATCTGGCCGGTGAGGTGCACGATGCGCCGGGCCTCCCAGTCCCTGCCGCGGACCTCGGCGGGCGGGACCTCGCCGACCTTGCGCTCCAGCGCCTCGACGAGCGCCGCCACCGCCGGGCGGGCGTCGGACAGCAGGGCGTGGTCCGGCTTGTAGGCCTTGTGGAACTCGGTCTCCGAGATGTTGATGTGGATGAGCAGCTTGCCGTCGAAGAGGTCCTCGCGGTAGTCGAACGTGGCGTGCTGGTTGAGCGAGTTGCCGACGCACAGCACGACGTCGGCATCCCGGAAGGCCTTCCACGCGCTCGCGTGGCCGCTGTCGGCGAAGACGCCCAGCGACAGCGGATGCCCCTCCGAGATGATGCCCTTGCCGTCCAGGGTGGTCAGCAGCGGGAACTGGAAACGTTCGACCAGCCGCTTCACCTCGGCGCCGGCCCCGCTGCGGACGGCGCCGAACCCGGCGAGGACCACGACGCGCTCGCGCCGGGCCACGGCCTGGGCCAGCACGGTGGCGATCTCCTCCACCCGCACCGGGTCGGGCAGGACGGGCGCGACGTCGAGCCGGACGGGCCGGATGCCGGAGACCTCCACGCCCCGCTCGCTCAGATCCCCCGGGACATGGATGTGCACCGGTCCCGGCCGCCCCTCGAACGCGATGTTGACGGCCTCCTCGAGCACGTCGAAGGTGTCCGCGGCGTCGCCGAGCAGGTAGGACTTCTTGGTCGTCGCCGCGAACATCGCCTGCGAGTCGGGTGTCCCGCTCATTCCCGACGTCTCGTTCAGCGAGCCCCACCCCTGCCACCTCCGGTTGGCGTACCCCGACACGGCGAGGACGGGAGTGGAGTCGGCCAGCGCCATGGCCAGGCCGGAGAACAGGTTGAACGCCCCGGGCCCCGACGTGGCGAAGCAGAATCCCAGGTTCCCGCTGTACATCGCGTACCCGCACGCCATGAACGAGGCGGCCTGCTCGTGCCTGGTGATGACCGGCCGGATCCGCTCGGAGTCCTCGAGCGCCAGCATCAGCCCGGAGGCGTTCTCCCCCGCCCCGCCGAAGGCGGCTCCCACTCCGATGTCCTCGAGCCCCTTGACGATGGCCTCGTAAACCTTCATGGCGCTGCTCTCCGTTCCGGTGACGGTCAAATGGCGTGCCACTGGGCGGCGTGGCGTTCGTGGGCGTCGGTCATGCCGCTGGTGAAGAAGCGCTCGTAGTACTCCGTCTCGACGTGGTGGGTCTGGAGCCAGACTCCGGGGACGTGGACGGCCTCGGTGTGGGCCGGGAAGCGGCCGTGGGTCTGGTGGATGTAGACGCAGACGTCTTTCGCGCAGGCGATGACGCGGGGGTCGTACTCGCTGGCCTCGGCCAGGTAGCGCCGCCCGTAGTCGCCCTTGTAGATGCGGGAGAAGACCTCGGGATCGGAGTAGACGCCGCCGGGACCGAACTTCTCGCGTACGACGGCGTCCACGGCCTCGGCCATGGACGGGTGGTTGGGCGGGCAGGCGGCCTTGATGAGGTGTTCGCCGCGGAAGCGGAGCCCGACCGGGTGGGAGCGCAGCGAGGCGTACTTCGGCAGCGGGACGTGCCAGCGCAGGAGGTCCGCCGGCCGCCAGCGCGGGGTGACGAAGTCGAAACCCAGCATGCGGCCGTACTTCCGGGAGAACCTGGGATCCCCCAGCATGATCAGCGGATGGATCGTGGCGTGGATCCAGGCGCCCAGGCCCATCGCGTCGGCCGCCAGCATGAGGTTCTGCAGCAGCAGGTCGGCCTCGATCTGGGTGCGCATCGCGCCGAGCGCCCCGAGCGGGACCTTGATGTCCTGGTTCAGGAAGCCGTTCCGGATCCATTTGCGCACCCCGGCGGGGCGGTAGAGGTTCCGGTCGTCGACGAAGACGGGCCGGGCGCCGTCCGGCTGGGTCAGCAGGTACATCAGCGCGTTGATGTACTGGTGCGACAGGTCCACGACCGGCAGGAAGACCGTGCTGCCCGGAAGGTTGGACAGGAACCGGTTGGAGTCCAGGTAGGCGGGGAAGTCCCGCATGCCCTCGGGGACGTCCAGCCGGCGGTCCAGGATCTTCACCTTGGCCTGCCGCGCCCGTTCCAGCAGGGTGTCGGCGGTGAACGGCAGGTCCGGCGCGGGCGGAAGCTTCCGCAGGTAGTAGGTGCCCGCGTCGTTGATCATGAAGAAGTGGGTGCCCTGCGCGTTGTCGGGGCTGCCCGCGGTCCGCCCCGCCATGGTGAGGTTGGGCTTGGCCATGATCGGCTTGCCGTCGCGCGGGTCCTGGAACGGCCGGTCCGGCATGGTCAGCCCGGAGCAGCCGGTGAGCGCGATGAGCACCGCCTCCTCCAGGTCGTCCAGCGGCATCGGCCGGTGCGGCGAGCGGTAGCCCATCGAGCCCGCCGGGACGTTCGCGCCCCGGCTCACCCGGTGGGTGCGCCGCTTCCAGATGCTCTCCAGCAGCGGCCGGGACAGGAGTTCCTCCAGTCCCCGATGCCGGATCTCCCACTTCACGGACATGCTCACCCTCCAGTTCAGGAGAACTTGGGACCGCCGGCCGCGGGCTCCTCGGGCAGCGTCGGCCGCCAGGGCGCGAAGGCGCTCGCCTCCCTGGGCAGGAAGGACGCCAGTTCCGGGCAGTGCCGGAGCAGCACGCTCTTCATGCCGTTGCGGTCGATCCAGTCCATGCCGAGCGGCGTGTAGATCTCGGGCCTGAAGTCGACGGTCAGGAACCGGTCGCTCTGGAGCCGCCGGGTGGCCATGAGGAGGAAGACGCGGAAGGCCGTGTCGCTGAAGCCGAACCCCTCCGGGGGGTTCTCGGCGAACATGCCGACCATCGTGTCGATCTCGTCGACCCTCCGGTAGACGTCCTTGAGCCGCGCCACCGTCTCCGGGTCGGAGCTGAGGTCCTCGAACCGGCGGATGCGCGGCTTGTTCAGGCCGGAGAGGAAGTCGTTGTAGCGGGGCACGCCGCGCCGGCGGGTGCGCACGAGGTCGACCACCGACAGGTCGATGATCTCCCCGTCCCGCTCCAGCCGCTGCAGCGACCTCGGGTAGTTGTACAAGGTGATCGCGCCCGGATGGGCGATGCCGAACGAGTAGAGCGCGCTCGCCAGGCCCGTCTGGCGCAGGAGGGTCTCCGAGGCGGCGCCCTGCAGGTCGTCGAACCCCACGGATCCCAGGGGCCGTCCGGAGCGGTGGTCGGCGAACTCGTAGTCGTCGGGGATCAGCGGGTGCATCCGGTAGACGGTGACGAACTCCTCGGTGAGCGAGTACGGCACGCCGTGGTGGTCGGGCAGCGTCCCGGGGATGCCGGTGAGCGCGTGCTGGTCGGCCAGCCACAGGCCCAGCCGGGTCAGCCAGTTGCGGGGCGGCCCCTGCCAGTTGGCGTGCATGCCGATGTCGAGCATCTCGGTGGCGAGGATCGCCGGGGTCCACTCCACGGTGTGGATCTTGGCGATGAGCGCGGAGATGATGAGCCTCGCCGTGTGGTAGACCCGCTCCTCGTCCATGCGCGGGTACTCGGCGCGCAGCGCCTCGCACACCGTGTTGTGCTCGCGGGCGAAGAGCGTGTGCATGAGGCTGACGCCCAGCCACCAGTTCTCCCGGAAGCCGGTGAGCGGAACGCCGTCGGGGCCGACCGGCAAGTGGCCCTCCTCCAGGTGCAGGTCTGCGCCGCCGTCGGGCTCGCGCAGGGACCTGGCGACGGTCTCGTCGGCTCCGTAGACCTCCGAGCCGTCCCACCAGTGGGAGGCGGTGTTGGCGAACAGGATCGGCGGGTCGCCGGCGGCGGTGGTGACGCCGTGGTTCTCGGCGAAGCGCATCACCCGCTCGGGACGCCCTCCCGGGACGTTGGCCCACGTCATGCCGGGCGGCATCGGGACCTCGACGCTCTTGGTGCCGACGGGGTAGCGCTGGTGGTTGACCCAGTCGTGCACCTGGAACTGGATCCATGAGGCGGCCAGCAGGTTGAGGGTGCGGGCCGGGATGAACTCCCGGCGCTGCAGCAGCTGCCTGCTGACGGTCACGGGGTTGGGGACGTTGGCCAGCTCGGGCCGGTAGACGGGACGCATGTTGCGTCCGAAGGCCGTGCCGAGGGAGCCCATCACCGGTTCGGACAGGTCGTTGTAGGTGCCGTCGAAGCTGCGCCGCACGAGCAGTTCTTCGTCGATGAGCGGGGGCATCAGGCGGGGCGTCGGCGGTGCCTCGCGGACCTCGGTGTCGATGAGGTTGCGGCGGCGCATCCGCTCCCGGAAGGCGACGAGATTGAGCAGACCCAGCCGGGTGGGCAGCCGGTGCCACGGGACGAACCTGTTGACGGCGCGGAACTTCAGGCTCACGGCCTTGACGACGAGGACGTTGCGCCGGGGGACGGGGGTGATGAAGCGGTAGCCCCGCCGGTGGGCGCTGCCGGCCTCGTACACGGCCTTGCGGGCGCGGTTGATGTTGCCGAGGGGACGGAAGTCGGCCGTGGTGTTCCACGGGTCGAAGGCGAGCTTGTCGACGCGCAGGGCGGCGGCTCGGGCCATGGCGGTGCCGGTGTTCTGGCGCGGGATGGTCAGCGTCGCGACCGGGATGGAAGGCGCGTGCTTCTCCTTCCAGGCGGCGGCCCCGTTCTCGACGGGCGTGTGCCTGGGGTCCCGGTACCGCTGGACGCACAGTTCGAAGACGACGTCCCCCCTGGACAGGCGTGCGGCCATCTCGTGGCTCAGGTAGTCGGGGTCGCTCTTGGACGGGGGAGGCGCCTGGGCCGTGCCCGGCGCGGGCCGCAGGTGGAAGCGCACCGGCCCGGCCTCGCCCCAGAGCATCGCGCCGCGGCTCCAGTACTTCTCCAGCGCCAGGCTGCGCACCTCGCGGCGGGTGCCCGCCCTGATGTTGCGCCGCATCCGCGCGGCGGTGGACCAGCCGACCTTCCGGGGAAGCTTGACGAACAGCCCGAACGCCTTGCGCGGGGTGGTGTCGGCGCCCGCCATGGCCTGGGCGAACGCCACGAACTCGACGGCGTTCTTGGCATGGGAGACCGGGTGGTTGGTCATGAGGAGGTCGTGGGTCTCCTCCCGGCCCGCCTGGACCCGCAGGGCCACACCGCGCAGGTCGGGTTCGGAGTCCGGCTGGCGGAGCCCGCTGGCGTTGGAGAACCGCGCGATGACCGGGTAGTCGGCGCCGGGCTGGGCGAAGCCGACCCGCAACTCCTCGGGAAGGTCGGGACGGAAGCGCAGCCTGGCGTTCTCCACGCCGAGGAGCCCCTTGGCATGGAAGGCCCGGTCGACGGAACGCGCGCCGCTCCGCTTCTTGACCTTCAGCTGGACCATCATGAGGTCGCGCGCGAGCCGCTCGAAGAGCCTGCGCTCGAACTCGGGGCTGCCGCCCGCGTAACGCTCGTACCGCTCCGCGGCCCTGGGCGCGGCGGGCGCCGTGGTCGTCTCGCGGGCAGGGCGCACCCGCTGTTCGGTCTCGTGCATCGACTCTCCTACCGGTGCCACCCGTTGTCTCTGGAGACCCGGCGATCGCCGGGTGGAACGCCAGATAGAAGAATTCCCGCCCGTTCTTCCAGCACCCTGGGGAAAGAACAAAATCTAGGAAGAGACCGGGCAATCGGGAGAAGCGTGTTTTTAAGGAGTCGTGTACCGGGATCTGGATTCGCCGGGGAATCAGTCGCCGTATTCGTTCTGCACGCCTTCGGGGGTGAGTGCCGTGACGTAGTGGCGGGGAAAGTGGTCGTCGATCGAATAGACGGCGGGCAGGGCACGGGTCCAGCGGAACTTGCCCGCGACGAACGCCACGCCGGCCAGTGCGATGGCGGGAAGGCCCCACGCCTGGCCTGTGGGGACGGTGTTCTCCCGCCACGCTCCCGGCGGAGGGCCGCACTCGCCGCCGACCGGGGCCGTCGGCCCCGGCAGCAGGTGGCGGAGGCGAGGTATGCGGTACTCGTACTCCCGCCCGAAGTGGCGGTAGTCCCCTGAAGCCGAGGGCGGGAGCCGGGGAACGATGTCGCGGTCGTGGATATAGCGGATGACGCGCTTTCGGAGGAAGTCGTTCTGCTGGCACTTCCCGGCGAATCCCGGATCACCGATCATCGGCTGCCCGAAGGTGTAGACGGCCTTGAGCCGCTTGAAGAGCGCCGTACGGTAATTCTCCTCATGCCTGATCATGACCCCCATCAGCCCGGCCATGGCCCCGCCCAGACTGTGGCCGGTGATGTAGAGCGCCTCCAGGTGCTGCATGTTCTTCAGGGTGTTCATGACCTCATAGCGTGTGGCCCGCGTGTTCCGGTAGAACCCCCCGTGCACCGTGTTGCACGGATCCCCGAACTGGTAGCTCGTCCGTTCGGGCTCGAAGTCGAGGTTCACCATCCAGTTGATGAGGTTCGCCGGCTCCGTGCCCCGGTAGCACAGGATCGCGACCCGCCCGCTGTGGCTCTGCACGATGAACGCGGTCGAGCGGAGGAACATCGCGTCCACCGACATCGCGACCATCCGGCACTTGTTGTCCCTCAGCCCCAGCCTTGCCATGATCATCGAAACCGTGTCGGGCCCCGCGTACGCGTAGGCCGAGCAGACGGCCATGACATGGGCGACCACCGGATCCGGATGGCTCTCGGTGAAGCGCAGCCGCTCCTCCAGCCTCTTGTACACCGGGAAGCCCGGTGTCTCCCATGACCCGAAGGGCCGCATCTCCGGGTAGCCCGGAGCCTGCGCCTCCCACCCGTGAAGTTCCCCCACCCTCGACACCTCCGACCCTCATCCTCCCCCGCTCACCTGGGAGAACACCGGACCGACCCGCCCGGCCCGGACATGGGTGCCGCGCATTTCCCGGAAGGGCGAGCACCGAGGAGACCTCCGCAGGGGCGATCGTCCGATCGGCTCCGGTGTTCGGCCACGAGCCGTTGGAGCCCCGCGCCCTCCGGCCCGATGCTCCCCTCACGTCGAGGTGTCGGCTGACATCTTTTGGGATGAGGTGGCTCAGGTAATTTGCCTAGGTGCCTACTTTCCTTGGCTATTTTCCGCTGGTCTTCGTCGTCATCGGATTCGCCGTCGTGGTGGCCGCGGTGCGCGGGGAGATACGGGACCGTGCTTGGAGGAGGAGGGCTCAGCGGGTCCCCGGCACCGTCACCGACGTCCAGAACCGGTTCTCCGGTTCGGGCCGGCACCTGCGGGCGAGCCCGCGGCCGGTCCTGACCTTCACCACGCTGGAAGGCCGCCAGGTCACCGCGGAATCGAGGCAGACGTCCGGCCACGGAGTCGGCAAGGAGGTCGAGGTTCTCTACGACCCGGCCGATCCGACCGCTGCGGAGATCGACGGAGGATCGTCCCCCCTGTCCGGGCTCGGTTCGGTGGCCGTCGGACTGGTCATCGCCGCCATCGGCTTCGGGATCTTCGTGGAATTCGCCGACTTCGCGGACCCGTGGCAGGACGACGGCGATTCCGGAACGGTGCGGTGTTCTGACGAGCAAGGCGAAGAGATCGACTGCCCACCCGACTTTCTCGAGGAGTAGGAGCGGCGGACGGACGACCGAGAGGCACGACTCCCTAGGCGTCTTCCCGTAGTGAGGCGTCCTCCTCGATTCGCGCGTGCTCCCGCAGCTCCAGCTCGATGAAAGCGCCGATCATCGCCCGCCACACGGCCTCGGCGACCTCGGGGGAAAGGCCGGCCTCAGCGGCGCGGGCACGCACCGAGGAGATCACCCGTTCCACGCGGTCGGGGGCGCGGACGGCCTGCTCGTCCCGCTTGAAGGCGGCGGCCGCTCGTACGAGCCCCTGGCGGTCGGCCAGCAGCCGGACGAGTTCGGCGTCGATGCCGTCGATGCGGGAGCGGACTTCGGAAAGAGACGTCGGTTCGGTCATCGGGTTTGCGGCGTGGAGGCCCCGGCCTTCAGGCGGGGGAGGAAACGCCGCTCCCTCCCTTCACTGTGCGTGTTCTCATCGGTTCTCTTGGTAAAGTGCGGGGCATGGGGCGGCAGGTGAAGCGGGCGTATCGGTACCGCTTCTATCCGACGGAGGCGCAGGCGGCGGAGCTGTCGCGCACGTTCGGCTGTGTCCGTCTGGTCTACAACCGGGCGCTGGAGGAACGCACCCGCGCCTACCGCAACGAGGGCCGCCGGGTCTCCTACGTGGAGTCCTCGGCGATGCTCACCCGGTGGAAGCGCACCGAGGAGCTCGCCTTCCTGGGCGAGGTGTCGTCGGTGCCGCTGCAGCAGGCGTTGCGGCATCTGCAGGCCGGGTTCGTGAACTTCTGGGACAAGCGAGCGAAGTACCCGACGTTCAAGTCCAAGAAGAGGTCCCGCGCGTCCGCCGAGTACACCCGCTCCGCCTTCACGTTCCGCGACGGGCGGCTGACCCTGGCGAAGATGGACGGCCCGCTGGACATCGTGTGGTCGCGTCCTCTTCCCGAGGGTGCGAAGCCGTCCACGGTGACGGTGTCGCGGGACGCGGCCGGGCGCTGGTTCGTGTCCCTGCTGTGCGAGGACCGCATCGCCCGCCTCGGCCCCGTGGAGCAGTCGGTGGGCGTGGACGCCGGGATCACGTCCCTGGTGGTGCTCTCCACCGGGGAGAAGGTCACCAATCCCCGGCATGAGCGCCGGGACCGCCGCCGGCTGGCCCGGGCCCAGCGGGAGTTGTCCCGCAAGGCCAAGGGCAGCCGGAACCGGGAGAAGGCCCGCCTGCGGGTCGCCCGCGTCCACGCCCGGATCACCGACCGCAGGCGGGATTTCCTGCACAAGCTGAGCACTCGGCTCGTCCGTGAGAACCAAACGGTCGTGATCGAGGACCTCACCGTCCGCAACCTGGTCAAGAACCACGCGCTGGCCCGCGCGATCTCGGACGCGGCGTGGCGGGAGCTGCGGGGCATGCTGGAGTACAAGGCCGACTGGTACGGGCGCACCCTGATCGTGGTGGACCGCTGGTTCCCCTCCTCCCAGCTGTGCTCCGCCTGTGGCCACCGGGCGGCGAAGATGCCGCTGAACGTTCGGGAGTGGACCTGCACCCGGTGCGGGGCCTGCCACGACCGGGACGTCAACGCGGCCAGGAACCTTCTCGCCGCCGGGCTGGCGGAGAGCTGAAACGCCTGTGGAGCCGGTGTAAGACCTCAAGGGCGCAAACCCGGCGGGCAACCGGCGGCGAAGCAGGAACACCGACCCGCGAGGGAAGGAATCCCCGCCCTTCAGGGCAGTGGAGGAAGCCAAGCCGAGAGGATGGCACGCCCGCGCAAGCGAATTTCCGGCATCGCTAATGGGCGTCATCGCCGCCACCTCCCTTGTAGGAAGGACTCTGTGAGGGATTGCGGCTGAGGCGTCCCGCGTCGGGCCGCCTCAGCCGGGGATCAAGGGGTCTTGATCTCGTGGAGAAGGCGACCGAAAGCCCGGGGGCTCACGGTCAGCGCGGGACGGTGGGTGTTCTTGCTGTCGCGAATGCCGACGACGCCGGGAAGGGCAGCGACCTCCACACACTGACCGGAGTCACCGCCGCTGTGGGTGCTCTTACGCCAGACGGCAGTGGTGAAGTCGGTGCTTCTCATAGAGCCTCCAAGAGATCACGGACCATTCGTTCGGAGTCTATGCCCGACAAGGCCTTATTGCGGATCATCTCGAACAGCACATCGAGATGCGCGACATGCCGCCGCGTCTCGATGAGATGTCCTTGGCCGCCCACGCTTTCCGCGTAGCCGATGGCCGGGCTCTCTGGAAAGTGCAGGATTTTGAAGGCGCCTTCAGGGCAGAGCCCGGAGTCCGCAGGAACGATGTGCAGGGCGATTCTGGGTTCCTGGGCGAGATGGAGAAGGTGGAGGTACTGCTTTGCCATCACCTCTTGGTCTCCGAACAGCCGACGGACGGCGAATTCGTCCAAAAGGGCGATGATCATGGGGGCTTCTTCTCTGCAGAGCAGTTCTTTCCGCTCCATTCGGGCGGCGACGAGGAACTCCAGCTTGTCCGGCCGTTCGGCGGCTTGGAGTACCGCCCGTGCGTACTCCTCGATCTGGAACAAGCCGGTGACGACGAAGTTCTCGTACAGCTTGATCGTGCTCGCTTCGCCCTCTGCATCAGTGAGTTCGGCGAACCCTACGGGGAGCCCCGTCTCCTCGATGATTCGAGGGTGAAGGGCCTCGAAGAACTGCGGTACCCCGAGAAACCGGTCCAAGGCCTTGGTGATGCTCAGGCTCGGCGTTCGGGTGCAGTTCTCGATGCTGCTGATCAGGCTGGGGGAGGCGTGCACCGCTTTGCCCAGACTCACCTGAGAGAGCTTCCGCTGCTCACGCAGCCGTTTGAGGTGAAAGGCGAAGAACGCCCGCGCTGATTCTTCGGGTGGAGGAGCAGCCATGGAACACCCTCCCCGACCTGACACATCGCGTTGTGTAGGCCGGACGGCGACTGTGGATTCAATTTCGTCGCCAAGCGTAGTCGCGTCGACACAAGATGGCCGGTGACTCAGTGCGTGTTTTAGAGCTGATCGTTGAGGTCTACCGGGTGTATTCCAGGGGCCTTGGTCCGGTGCGGGTGGCGGGGCGGCCGCGGGCGATGCGGCGGCTCATCTGGTCGATGGCGGCCCAGCGG
>NZ_JBDPLZ010000006.1:0-432706 GCF_039871655.1 Actinocorallia sp. B10E7 | reverse complement strand
CTGGAAAGCGGTAGAGCGCGGAGCAGGCCCCCGGCTCCGAGACCTCCCGACAGCACTCACACCGCTGTGGACATCGAGCAACCACGGAGCACCCTGACACCCGTGATCATGGACCACCTGCCGTCCGCCTGGTCCGAGGCGGTCGGCGTCTACGGCTCCGCCTCGCCGTGACCTGGCCCTGGGCAGACTTGATCGCCACCGCCATCACCCGCTTGCAGGCACTGCCCGCACCCACCTGCCCCCCATCCAACCGCCCCAACAGCCCTGGAGGGAGACCACCCGGGTCTGTGGAACCCCGCCCAGCGCGACGCAGTTGGGCCGACACGCATGTCTAACCGCTGAAAAACAGCATTGGTCGGTTCACCACACGACCCGACCAACATCACGAAAGATCGAGGCTAGAACTCGTATTCCGATCAAACGATGCGGAAGCAGATTTAAGTCACACGAACGAAACCATCGCCTTTCTGCCTTCTCCACGTGAAGTACAAGGGAATGAGCCTTTACTCCCCCATCCCGTAGCCAGACCGAGGCAAGACGCGCCCAAGGGCAAGCCGACCGAGCATCAGCCTCCTTCACGTACCCAGAGAATGCGCAAACGTCCAGCTCAAATAGCAGAAGAACTTCACCCAAGCCCCGCTTCGGCCCCGCGAACAGCAAAACAACTATCGTCAAGACGATGACAATATGACATACGCCACATAGACATCTCATTTAACCATGCCTTATTTTTCTCTCAACAAAAACCGAGGGAGAATTATGAACCGGAAAGCGCTCGCCACGCGAATTGGCATTGCAGCCCTTGTCGCAGTCCCGCTCGGAGGGGTGGCGATTCCTTCTTCCCCTGCATTTGCCGCCAGTTGCCAGGGGGGCTCGTGTGACGGCGAAGACCCTGCAGCAAAGGGCTGTTCAACTGACGCGATCACTGCATACTCAACCGTAAACGGCGTGAAAAAGTACGCGTCGTTCACCTATGAGGGATACAAGGTCGAGCTTCGCTACTCCGCCGCCTGCTACGCCTTCTGGGCGAGAGCCACTCCCACCACCAGCTCTGAGGTCAGCGCCTGGCTCAGCAGCACCGGCTACTCGAACGGGGTTTACGTGGAAACCTGGTGGAACAACACCGCACCTTCCACCGGCAATCAATTCCGCACTACGATGTGGGGACGGAGGAGCGGCTCCCAATACTCATACGGAGCAAAAATCTGGGGCGCTTGGGGGAACTTCCCCGCCAAGGAAGTCAGGTGGCCCGTCAAGTAGCCGCCACCCCCATAGGTTCACCCAAAGATCCGGCAGGTGCTCGCAATTTTTATATCGA
Source organism: Actinocorallia sp. B10E7 (assembly GCF_039871655.1). Classification (NCBI taxonomy): domain Bacteria; kingdom Bacillati; phylum Actinomycetota; class Actinomycetes; order Streptosporangiales; family Thermomonosporaceae; genus Actinocorallia; species Actinocorallia sp. B10E7. Next base: position 431,388 of record NZ_JBDPLZ010000006.1, on the reverse strand, counting down.
TGCATCGCCGACGGCAGGAGCCTGTACGCAACCGCTAGCCCGCTCTTCCAGGCGAGTCCAGAAGAGAACAGCGCCGGTTGAACTCCGACACGGTTCACTCAGGCATAAATCTTGATGTCTCATGATATTGGCCGGGGCGCGTGGCGACTCGGCCAACTCCGTTCTTCAGCAGGCGTGGCAGCAGGGCGGCCGACTCTCGTGCTGGAGAACGGGGTTCCAGAAGCCCGAGTGGTGCCTTACTTCGTGGCTGGCTCTCGCCAGCGCTGAGCGTGATGTCCATAGCGGTCCTTCCCTGGTCATGGAATCAATCGGGTCGGTGCCGTGGCTCCAGCGCCGCCAGCAGGCCCCTTCCCGAACCCATCCATCGACTTCGGGAAGGGGAACCGCCGGTCAGCCGGTCCACTGCCCCTGGGTGAAGGAGGCTACGAAGGCGGCGGCCAGGGGGAGGGAGAGGGTCAGGTAGAGGCCGGTGAACCAGCGGTGGCGGTACATGAGGTGGCCGAGGACCATCCAGAGGGGGAACCACAGGAGGGTGGCGCGGCCTATGGAGAGGTAGAAGCTGGAGGTCATGAACGCGGCGAGCTGGGTGGAGACGTAGACGGTCTCGGGCCACCGGCGCTGGTAGAGCAGCCAGAGGACGAGGAGGACGCCGACGAAGGCCGCGACGATCTCGACGCGGAAGGCGTTGCTCCATTCGGTCTGGATGGTGAAGGCGTTGTACCAGGTGGTCTTGAAGGCCTCCCAGGGCCAGACGGTGTGGCGGTTCCAGCCCTGCTCCTGGGCGTGCTGCCAGGCCATCGGGTCGCCGGTGCGGTACCACTGGTAGCCCATGTAGGCGCCGATCGACAGGAACGGCGTGACCAGGTACGGGGCGTTGCGCCAGCCGTCCGGGGCCTTGCGGCCGTTCTTGCCCACCAGGAACTCGACGATCAGGCCCAGAGCGAGGAACAGCCCGGTGATCCGGACGATCGAGGCGCCGGCGGCGCACAGGACCGCCAGTTCCCAGCGCCCCTTCTTGGCCAGCAGCCAGGCGGGGATCGCCAGCGCGAGGAACAGCGCCTCGGAGTAGGCCGCGAACAGGAAGACCGCGCACGGGCTGGTGACGAGCGCCAGCACCGCGTAGAAGCCCGGCCCCGGTTTCCTCCACCGCCCTTTCTCCTCAGGCTCGGACCCGTTCCCCTTGGGCTCTGGCCCGTTCTTCTTGGACTCGGATCCGTTCTTCTCAGGAGCCGATCTCTCCCCGAGCTCGGATCCGGATCGCTCCAGAACCGCGGTCCGCCTCGCTTCTCGTCCCGACGGCTCCTCCCGTCCCGACCCATCCTCACGCTCCGAGGCGTCCGCGCCCGGCCCCGCCGATCCATTCGACGCGTCCGGACGAGCCAGAACCCCCGTCCCCGACGAACGCTCCGCCTCGACCGGGGAGCCTCCTTCGGCCGAAGGACTCCCACCAGCCGTGGAGTAGCCCGGGAAGTACCCCTCGGTCTCAGAAGCCTCGAGCTCGTGGAGGGCGGCGGAATCTCCGGCTTCTGAGGCTTTTTCCGGGGCCTGGCGGTCTATCGGGCCGTGGACGCTCTCAGAGGCGTCTTCGGGGGTGCGGGAGGGGCTCGGGGGGAGTGACGTCTTCGGGCTTCGGGGAGATCGTGGGGCTTTGGGGAGTCGTGGAGTCGCGAGAGGAAAAGCGGGGGAGAAGTCGGTGAGGCGGGAGAGGGCGAGGGCGGCCAGGGGGCCGGCGAGGAAGGAGATGAGGAGTCCGGCGGCCCGGTAGTCGGTGACGAGCAGGCCCACCAGGCGGATCGCCATGGGGTAGCCGGGGAAGAAGGCGGGCCAGCTGTAGTCCTCGTAGCGGCCGGGAGGGCCGCCGTCGTAGCCGTAGGTGGCCAGCCACCAGAAGCGGTCGGCGTCCCACTGGTTCCATCGGGTGAGGTAGTCCGGCCAATCGCCTGCGTGCGGGATCACCCGGATCACGACGATGGAGAACCAGGCAGCCGCCAGGTAAGCGAGTACCCAGGTCCCGAGCGCCGCACGGTCGGTGCGCTGAGGGATCAGGTTCTTCATACTGAGGCGTTCTACCACGTCCGCCTTATGACCTTGATAAGCGCTTTCCGCTCCGGAACGGGCGAAGACCCGCACGAAACGTTCGTACGGGTCTTCGTTCGGCGCCGGATGGGCGGGAGATCTTCGACCCGGGCCACGGGTCGTCATGTGGCCCGGAGAAAATCCCGGGCGTTACGGATGTTGCGGGTTGGGGTAGTTCGGATCGTTGTCGTTCGGGTCCTGGTCTGCGGGAATGCCGTCCCCGTCATTGTCGACGGGCTGGTTGTTCGGGTTCCCGTTCCCGTTGTTGTTCGCCTGGCACGCGGGGTAGTCGGGGTGCCACGGGCACCACCAGCCCGGCGGGTTGTTCTCGGTACCGGCCGGCGGCTTGTTCGGGTCGCAGGCCACGGCCGGCGGCAGCTGGCCCTCGGTGCACCCGGGAAGATCCTGCGGGTTCGGGTTGCCGTGGTTGTTGTTGTTCCCGCACTGGCCCGCCAGCTCCATGAGCGGGTTGCACTCGTCGGTCTTCGTCGGCTTGGGCTTCGGAGTGTCGAACTTCTGGGCCTGTCCCGAGTAGGTGGTCGTCGGGAACTCCACGACGTCCGCGTTGGCCAGGGCCTTCTCCATGAAGGCCTTCCAGATGCGAGCCGAGTACTCACCACCGTAGGCGCCGTTGCCGATGTAGTCCTGCATCGAGAGGCTCTCTTGATGGAAGAGGGTCGAGGCTGCGGACAGTTGCGGGGTATAACCAACGAACCAGGTCGCCGCTCCCTTGTCGGTCGTACCGGTCTTGCCGGCCGCCGGCTGGCGGGAGAGCCTGGCCTGGGTACCGGTGCCCTGGGTGACCACCGCGCGCATGGCCACGGTCGCCTGTGCGGCCTGGTCCTCGGTCAGGATCCGCTTACCCGGCTTGGTCCAGGGCAGACTGACCGCTTCGACCTCCTTGCCATCCACCATCTTTGTGATCTTGGTGATGATGTGCGGGGTGACAGCGGTTCCACCGTTGGCAAAAGCCGCGTATCCCGCGGCCTGGTGCATGGCCGTGATGTTGACCGTGCCCAGCGGAAGGCTGGCGTTGGCCTCCAGTTGGCTTTCAGGGAGACCGAACGCCTTCGCCATATCGACGACTTTGTTCATGTCGAGCTTGAGGCCGAGCCGGACGAACGAGGAGTTGATCGACTGCTCGGTGGCCTTGATCAGCGTGATGGCCGGCCCCTCGTTATGCGGGTTGTCCATCCAGTAGCCGTTCGGGTTCTGGGCCTTGCACTGGTCCTTAGAGCGCGGGCCCGGCACGACGTCACCGGTGACCCCGTCCAGGCAGATCAGACCGCGGCCCTCGATCAACGACCGGACGTTGATGTTCTGCGAGAGGGCCGTTGCCAGCACATAGGGCTTGAAGGATGAACCGACCTGCGGCCGCTCCACCAGGGCCGCATCGGACTGCTTCTGCGAATCGCCGCCGTAGAAGGCGACGATCTCCCCGTTCTTCGGGTTCACCGCCACCAGGCCGGCGCGGATGAGCCGTGCCATCTTCTTGGAGGTCGCCTTGGGACCCTGCTCCTTGACAGCCTGCTTGGCGTACTTCATCAGGTTCTTGTCGAGGCTGGTGTAGATCTTGTAACCACCGGTGTACACCAGGTCCTCGTCGAAGTCCGGGATGCTCGCCAGCTCGGTGTTGATCCGTTCCCGGATGTGGTTGGTCTGCTCGTCCTCACCGGAGGTCCACACCCAGCTCTTCTTGGTCACAGGGAACTGCTGCTTGTCCCGCTCGGCCTTGCTCAACCAGCCTTCGGTGACCATGCCGTCGAGCACGTAGTTCCAGCGGAACACCACTCCCTGGTACTTGGCGGAGTCTTTTGCGCACCCAGGACCCACCCGTGTGCAGAAGTAGTACGGCTGCTGGATCATCGACGCCAGCAGCGCGCCCTCGGCGATGGTGAGCTGGTCGACGTTCTTGTGGAAGTACGCGCGGGCGGCGGCCTGGATGCCGTCCGCCTGGCGACCGAAGGGGATGGTGTTCAGGTACTTCTCAAGGATCTCGTCCTTGGAGTACTTGTCCTCCATCTTCAGCGAGGCGAAGATCTCCTTGAACTTTCGCCCGATACTGCGTTCGGTGCTCAGGTTGTTGAGGTAGTTGCGGGCGAGCTGCTGGGTGATCGTCGAACCGCCCTGCACCTGGCCACCGGTGACCGTGTTGTACACGGCGCGAACCAAGCCACGCGGCGATATGCCGGGCTCGGTCTCGAACTGCCGCTGTTCGGCCGCCATCACGGCCTGCCGTACGTGCAGCGGGACCTTCTGGAGTTCGACGTTCTCCCGCGCTTGGCCGACCCGGAAGATCGGTTTGGCGTTCTTGTTGGCCCAATAGACGTTCGAGCCCTGGTCCGTCGCGGTCCGCCTGGCGTCCTTGGTCAGGTCCGGGGTGTCCGTGGTGGCGTAGCCGACGCCGACCAGCGTGCCCGAGGCGATCAGTCCCAGCACGCAGACACCTGCGACGATCTTCCAGTTGGGGATGTACTTCTTCCAGCCCTCCTTCTTCTTGGAGGCCTTCTCATCCCCTTCCCCGGGCGGGTCGGTGTCCCTGATCGGAATCCCGTCGAGTCTCGTCTGGTCGAGGTCGTCGTCGTATCCGACCGCCCCGTTCGCAGACGCGGCCCCGTACCCCTGCCCGTTGGGAGCCGCGTAGGGGTCGCCGTACGGTTGCCCGCCCTGGTCGTACGCGTCGTATCCGTTGCCGTACGCGTCGTGACCGTTGTGGCCCTGGTCGTCGTAGGGAGCGTCCTGGTACGGCTCGAACTGCGGAGCGCTGTTGCCGTACTCCGACTCGCGATAGATCTCTTCACGGGCCTGCGGCGCTGGCCTGAACCAGTCGTCCTCCGGCTCTTGGCCAGGGGCTCCGTGGCCCGGCCCGTAAGGCGGATTACTCACAAGACCTCTTCGGCTGGGTACGGGCCGGGAGGCCCGTACGACGGCACTGCCAGGGCGGTGGCGGGGGGCGGAAGCCCAGCAGCGTCAGGTGTCTAGCGCGTCATGGTACCGAGCGGAGCAACGTGCAGAGGGTGGGATGACCCACACGGTTACGACGCACCCGTACGGAATAGGACATCTTGCGAAGGTGGTTAACACTACGTATCTTGGCGATGTATCGAGCCGATACATTCGGACGATACATCTGGTGGAGATACCGCGGAGGGTGGCCATGGCAGGCAAGAGGGGCGGCGTGCTCGAGCTCGCCGTGCTCGGGCTGCTCCATGAGTCCCCGATGCACGGGTATGAGCTGCGCAAACGGCTCAACACCCTGCTCGGCATGTTCCGGGCGTTCTCCTACGGAACGCTCTACCCCTGCCTCAAGCAGCTCCTCGCACAGGGGCTGATCACCGAGGAGGACCAGGAGACGGTCCCGGGGACGCTCCAGAGCAAACGAGCGAAGATCGTCTACAAGCTCACGGCCGAAGGCAAGGAGCATCTGCAGAGGCTCCTGACCGAAGCCGGTCCCGCGGCTTGGGAGGACGAGGGCTTCGGTGTGCATTTCGCCTTCTTCGGCCAGACGCGGGCGGATGTGCGGCTGAGGATTCTCGAAGGCCGGCGCAGTCGGCTGGAAGAGCGTCTGGAGCATGTGCGGACCGCGCTCACCCGCACCAGGGAGCGGGTCGACAGCTACACCCTCGAGCTGCAGAACCACGGGCTCGAGTCGGTGGAGCGCGAAGTCCGGTGGCTCAACGAGCTGATCGGACGGGAACGGGAACACGCGCGGGCCGCGGACGAGAGACCGCGGCACGATGCGGCAGACGGCAACGACCTGGATGCCCCCGCCTAGGGGCCTCCTTACATACCAAGAGCCTGGGGATCGCATCAGACCCCCGTACAGGGTTAGAGAAAAGGAGCAACCGGATGGGTTCGGTGCGCGTAGCCATCGTTGGAGTGGGCAACTGCGCCTCTTCGCTCGTCCAGGGTGTCGAGTTCTATAAGAACGCGGCACCCGACCAGCGGGTCCCCGGGCTGATGCACGTTCAGTTCGGCGACTACCACGTCGGTGACGTGGAGTTCGTCGCGGCGTTCGACGTGGACGCGAAGAAGGTCGGACAGGACCTCGCGCACGCCATCCACGCCAGCGAGAACAACACGATCAAGTTCGCGGAGGTTCCGCCGACCGGCGTCATCGTGCAGCGGGGCCACACCCACGACGGTCTCGGCGAGTACTACCTCGACATGGTCGAGGAGTCCGACGCCGAGCCCGTGGACGTCGTGCAGGCCCTCAAGGACGCGCGGGTGGACGTGCTCGTGTCCTACCTGCCGGTGGGTTCGGAGGATGCCGACCGCTTCTATGCGCAGGCCTGCATCGACGCCAAGGTGGCGTTCGTGAACGCCCTGCCGGTGTTCATCGCCTCCGACCCCGAGTGGGCGCAGAAGTTCACCGACGCGGGTGTCCCGATCGTCGGCGACGACATCAAGTCCCAGGTCGGCGCGACCATCACCCACCGGGTGATGGCCAAGCTGTTCGAGGACCGGGGGGTGGAGCTGCTGCGCACGTACCAGCTCAACTTCGGCGGGAACATGGACTTCATGAACATGCTGGAGCGCAAGCGCCTGCAGTCCAAGAAGATCTCCAAGACCCAGTCGGTCACCTCGCAGATCCCGCACGAGATGGCCAAGGCCGACGTGCACATCGGCCCGTCGGACCACGTGCCGTGGCTGGACGACCGCAAGTGGGCCTACGTCCGCCTGGAGGGCAAGTCCTTCGGCGACACCCCGCTGAACCTGGAGTACAAGCTGGAGGTCTGGGACTCCCCGAACTCCGCCGGCGTCATCATCGACGCGGTGCGCGCCGCCAAGATCGCCAAGGACCGCGGCATCGGCGGCCCGATCCTGTCGGCCAGCTCCTACTTCATGAAGTCCCCGCCGGAGCAGTACAACGACGACCAGGCCCGTGAGGCGGTCGAGGCGTTCATCCGCGGAGACGTCGAACGGTAACGGCCGGACGATCACGGGGGCCCTGGACGGAGTGCCGTCCGGGGCCCCCGCGTTTTCCGGGCGTATGGTGACTGACGTGGGGATACGTGAAGTCTGGCGGGAGCGGGACTTCCGGCGCCTCTACGCCACCCGGCTGACGTCCCAGTTCGCGGACGGCATGGTCCAGATCGCGCTGGGCGGCTACATCTTCTTCTCGCCGGAGCAGCAGACGACCGCCGCCAAGGCGGCCGTCGCCTTCGCCGTCCTGCTGCTCCCCTACTCGGTGCTCGGCCCGTTCACCGGTGTTCTCCTCGACCGCTGGCGGCGCCGCCAGATCCTGGTCTACACCCCTCTGGCACGGGCTGGGTGCGTCCTGGTGATGACCGGGCTGATGCTGCTGGACACCGACGCCTTCCTGGTCGCGGCGCTGGTCGTGCTGGGCGTCAACCGCTTCTTTCTTGCCGCGCTGCCGGCCGCGCTGCCCCATGTGGTGCGCGGGGAGGACCTGCTGCTGGCCAACACGGTCTCGGTGACGTCGGGGACGATCGCCTCGTTCCTCGGTGCGGGGGTCGGCTTCGTCGTCCAGCTCGCGGGCGCCCAGGCCGCTCTGCTGGCGGCCACGTGCTGCTATCTCGCGACCTCGCTGGTCGCACGCACGCTGCCCGTGAACGGGCTGGGCCCCGACGACGTCCACCGCGAGACCGTGCGGAACGTCGTCGTCGGCATGGTCGCCGGGGCCCGGCACGTCGCCCGCCGCCGTCCGGCCGCCCTGGCCCTGGGCGTGATCTCGCTCTACCGCTTCCTGTACGGCCTGTGGCTGATCATGACGCTGCTGCTGTACCGCAACCACTTCCCGTCGGGGTTCGGGGGAGTGGCGGTCATCACCGCGGTCTCGGGCGCCGGGTACCTCGTGGGCGCGGTGATCACCCCTGCCGTCACCCGCAGGATCGGCAAGACCTTGTGGCTCTCGATCCTGCTGGGCGTGGCCGCGGCCGGGCTGCTGTTCCTGGCCGCCCCGTTCCGCGAGCCGCTCTACGTGGCGAGCGGCTTCGTCCTCGGGGTGGCGGCGCAGGGCGTCAAGGTCTGCGTCGACACCATCGTCCAGCAGTCCGTGGACGACGAGTTCCGCGGCCGGGTCTTCGCCGCCTACGACATGCTCTTCAACGCCACCTTCGTGGCCGCCGCCTGCGTCGCCGCCGTCGTGCTCCCGCCGGACGGGTTGTCGTACGCCGTCCTCGGCTTCATGGTCGTCGCCTATGTGGCGGGCGCGTTCGCGTACTACACGCTGGCCTCGCGGTGGCGGGTGTCGAGCACCGCGTCCTGACTCAGTTCACGGTCCGGACCGCGCCCGCGTTGATGGTGTTGCCCGCGTAGCGGAGCTGGAGCTTGCCGGAAACCGTCTTGAAGGAGTAGCGGCCCTTGGCGTCCGTCACGTCGGCGGTGACGTACGTCCAGGAGCCGTTCCAGCGGTACAGGCGCACCTTCTGCTTGGGGTAGGCCTGGTACTTCCCGTTGGCGGCCATCTTGCGCAGGACGCCGGAGAGGCCGCCGCTACGCGACTTGGAACCGGCGGTGGAGAGGGTGGTGCGGCGCTTCACGTGGAAGTAGACGGTCTCGCCCTTGCTCGAACGGCCGGCGTGGTCGCGCATGGTGAGGACGGCCTTCCACCGGCCGAACTCCTCGGAGCGGTGGAACTTGTACTCGCCTTCCCAGATGCCCGGCCGGTTGCGGACCTGCAGGTCGACCAGGGCGTGGTCGTCGCCGGGGCCGTAGAGGTAGAGGTCCATCGCCCGGACGGACGCGGGCACGTCGCCGGCGGAGAAGGTGACGTAGGTGCCCTGGCCGGGTCCGACGACCACGGTGCCGGGCGAGTGGAGGTCGGCGGAGGGCGCTGCCGCGACGGACTGGGCGGTGCCGAAGAGTAGCGCGGCGGACACGGTGAGGGCTGCTGCGAGACGCACGGCGGACTCCAGGAGATCGGGGGGTGTGCCACTGGTACGCACGATCAAAGTACTAGTGACAAAGTGTCTACTTATGTGTTCTCGCAGGTGAGACAGCTCACGTACCGGACATAAGTGACTAATTACGCAGGTCAACTACCCGCGGGTAACCCAAATCACTGGCGTACCGTGACGGTCATGACCCCTGAGGAGCTTCTGGCCTTCGACCGCGAGCACGTCTGGCACCCCTACGCCCCCATGCCGGCCGTGAACGCCCTCCACCCCGTCGTCTCGGCCCAGGGCGTGCATCTCACCCTGGCCGACGGCACCCGGCTGATCGACGGCATGTCGTCCTGGTGGGCGGTCATCCACGGCCACAACCACCCGGTGCTCAACGCCGCGATCACCGACCAGCTCGGCCGGATGGCCCACGTCATGTTCGGCGGCCTCACCCACCCGCCCGCAGTCGAACTCGCCAAGGCGCTCCTGGACCTCGCCCCCGAGGGGATCACCAAGGTCTTCTTCGCCGACTCCGGCTCGGTGTCCGTCGAGGTCGCCATCAAGATGGCGCTCCAGTACTGGCGCGCCCAAGGGGTCAGCAGGCCGCGCCTGCTGACCGTGCGCGGCGGCTACCACGGCGACACCTTCGGCGACATGGCCGTCTGCGACCCGGTGAACGGGATGCACCACATGTTCACCGACGTCCTGGCCTCGCACGTCTTCGCCCCCGAACCCCCGGCCGGCCCGGACGAGGCCTACGACCGGGCTCTGGGGCGGCTCGTCGCCGAGCACGCCCACGACCTGGCCGGGATCATCGTCGAGCCGATCGTCCAGGGCGCGGGCGGCATGCGCTTCTACGACCCGTCGCACCTGCGGGCGCTGCGGGCGCTGGCCGACGAGCACGGCCTGCTGCTGATCCTCGACGAGATCGCCACCGGCTTCGGCCGCTCCGGCGAGCTGTGGGGCGCCGACCACGCCGGGGTCCTGCCCGACATCATGTGCGTCGGCAAGGCCCTCACCGGCGGCTACCTCAGCATGGCCGCCACCCTGTGCACCGACCGGGTCGCCGAGGGCATCAGCGCCTCCGGCGAGGCCCCGCTGATGCACGGGCCCACCTTCATGGCCAACCCGCTGGCCGCCGCGGTCTCCCGCGCCTCCCTCGGCCTGCTGGCCGAACGCGACTGGCGCACCGAGGTCAAGACCATCGAGGCGGGGCTGACCGCCGGCCTGGAGGGCCTGCGCGGCCTGCCCGGCGTCGCGGACGTGCGGGTCAAGGGCGCGATCGGCGTCATCCAGACCAGCGACCCCGTCGACGCGGCGACGATCCAGCGGGCCACCATGGCGCACGGCGTGTGGCTGCGGCCCTTCGGCCACCTGATCTACACGATGCCGCCCTACATCAGCACCCCGGAGGAGATCGAGCAGATCACCACCGCGATGACCGCGGCCGTCCGCACGCTCGCCTAACCCTGCGGTTCGAGCAGGCCCTCTTCCCGCGCCCAGCCCAGGAGGGCCTCGCGGGCGGCGTTCTTGCCGATCGGGCCCTGGTCCAGGCGCAGTTCCAGCAGGAACTTGTAGGCCCGGCCGACCAGCGGGCCCGGCGCGATGCCCAGGGCCTCCTGGATCTCATCGCCGTTCAGCTCCGGCCGGATCTTGCCCAGCTCCTCCTCGGCCGCCAGCTTGGCGATCCGCGCCTCCAGCGCGTCGTAGGTGCGGGCCAGGCGGTCTGCCTTGCGTTTGTTGCGGGTCGTGCAGTCGGCCCTGGTGAGCTTGTGCAGGCGCGGCAGGAGGTGCCCGGCGTCACGGACGTAGCGCCGGACCGCGGAGTCCGTCCAATCGCCTTCGCCGTACCCGTGGAAGCGCAGGTGCAGCTCGACCAGCCGCGAGACATCGGCGATGACCTCTTTGGGGTACTTCAGCGCGGCGAGCCGTTTCTTGGCCATCTTCGCGCCCACCAGTTCGTGGTGGTGGAAGGACACCCGGCCGCCCGGAAGGTGCGCCCGCGTCCTCGGCTTGCCGATGTCGTGCAGCAGGGCCGCCAGGCGCAGGACGAGGTCGGGTCCGTCCTCCTCCTGGGCGATCGCCTGGTCCAGGACGATCATCGAGTGCTCGTAGACGTCCTTGTGCCGGTGGTGCTCGTCGATCTCCAGCCGGAGCGCGGGCAGTTCCGGCAGGACGTACTTCGCCAGCCCCGAGGCGTCCAGGACGGCCAGACCGGCCCGCGGGTACTTCCCGCAGACCAGCTTGGACAACTCCGCCTGCACCCGCTCGGCCGAGACGATCTCGATCCGGCCGGCCATCTCCTTCATCGCGTCCATGACGGACGCCTCGACGGTGAAGCCGAGCTGGGAGACGAACCGGGCGGCGCGCATCATGCGCAGCGGGTCGTCGTCGAAGGAGTCCTCCGGGGAGCCCGGGGTGCGCAGCACCTTGTCCTTCAGATCCCGCAGGCCGCCGAACGGGTCGACGAACTCCCGGCCGGGCAGGCGCGCGGCCATGGCGTTGACGGCGAAGTCACGGCGCCGCAGGTCCTCCTCCAGGGAGGTGCCGTAGGAGACCTCCGGCTTGCGGGACTTGGGGTCGTAGGTCTCGCTGCGGTAGGTCGTCACCTCCAGCTGCTGGCCGCCCTTGCGCAGCCCCACCGTGCCGAACTCGATGCCGATCGTCCAGACCGCGTCCGCCCAGCCGTCGACCACCTCGAGGACGCGTTCCGGCGGGGCGTCGGTGGTGAAGTCCAGGTCCGTCACCGGCCGCCTGAGGAGCGCGTCCCGGACGGGGCCTCCGACGATGGCCAGTTCGTACCCGGCTTCGGCGAAAAGACGTCCGAGTTCTTCGGCCTCGGCGGGCACCACCCGCCCCAGGAGCTCGGACAGGGCCCTGCGCTGTTCCTCATTCGACACGACCACCAAGGGTAAGCGTTCACGAGAACGCCGCAAAACAAGTATTCACCCTCGGCGACCGAAGGGTCACGAGGAGAGAAACCCTGCTCTCCGGGCCGTTCAGAGGACGCGGACGCCGGTATTTCAGCCTCTGGAGGCCACTACGATCGAGCGCGTGGCAGCGCGGCGAGAGAAGTATCAGTGAAGGCGCGCTTCACGGCTGCTCTCGGAGCGCTCTTCCTGCTCTTCGCGGTCACGGCCTTCTTCCCGGCCGCGACGGCCTCCGCGGCCGGGACTCCCACAGCCGTCCAGAAGCAGCGCCAGGGCATCGTGACGATCGTTCTGGAGTCCATCAAACCGACGATCCTGACGCCGAAGACCAAGAAGCTGTCCGTCCAGGCGAAGATCACCAATCGGGGGACGCGCGCGCTGACCGGCGTGCAGGTGCAGCTCCTGTACGGCGACAGGTTCGGTACGCGCAGCCAGCTGAACGAGTTCTCCCAGAGCCAGACAGAGGAGTCCACCCCTCAGACGCTGGCCTCCGCAGAACCGTTCGATCTCGCCCCCGGCGCGTCCGCACCGGTGGAGCTGAAGAGCAACGCGGTGAACGCCTTCGCCCGGTATCCCGGTCAGCTCTCCGTCTACCCCTTGGCCGTGACGGCGTCGTCACCGGCCACCGGACGTCTCGGCGGCGTGCACACCTACATCAACTACGTCGCCAAGGACGCGAAGAAGAGCATCAGGCCGACCAAGGTCTCCTTCGTGTGGCCGCTCATCGACGGCCCCCACCGCACCACGGACGACAAGTTCTACGACGACGGCCTCGCCTCCTTGATCGACGAGAGCGGCCGGCTGAGCCGCCTGCTGTCCGCGCTGGACACCGGAGACGGATCCGTCACCCTGGCGATCGACCCGGGTCTCCTCACCGATGTGAAGGCGATGCAGGAGAACTACCGGATCCGCAGCTGGAAGAAGGACGATCCGGGGGAGGAGAAGCCCAGGAACGCGGACGCGTCGGCCTGGCTGAGCAAGCTCAAGACCCACGTCAAGAACCCGAAGAGCGCGTTCTTCCTGACGCCCTACGGCGACGTGGACAGCGTCGCGCTGGTCAACAATCGGCTCGCAGGCGGCCAAAGCAGCCTCCTGAAGGCCGCGTACGCCGACAAGAAGCTCGGCCTCGACCTCTTGGAGAAGAACGAGACCTACCCCCTCGCCTGGACTAACGGCGGCACCATCGACCAGAAGACGATCGACCGCCTCGTCGCCAACAAGCAGCTCGGCAGCAAGGTCTTCCTGCTGAGCAGCAACCAGCTGATGGCCAACAGCACCCCCTACACCCCCAGCGCCGCCACCACCGTCCAGACGTCCAAGGGCAGGCACACGACCGCCATCGCCTTCGACGACACCATCCAGCAGATCATCAGCGGCGACACCCGTGCTCCGGGCGCCGCGCTCGGCGCCCAGCAGCGCTACCTGGCCGAGACCGCGATGATCACCGCGGAGGCGCCCAGTCTGAGCCGCACCCTGGTCGTCTCCCCTGACCGGCGCTGGAACCCCGACCTCGCCTTCGCCGAGAGCCTGCTGAACCACAAGGACGCGAGGAGCAACTGGCTCAGGCCCACCTCCCTCCGCGAGATCGCCAAGCCGGCGAACCGGACGTCCGACCGCACGTACGTCACCTACACCGACGGCGACCGCGAGCTCAGCAGGCACTACCTGGAGACGGTGAAGGCGATGAACACGCAGGCCTACGCCTTCTCCAAGATCTTCCCTCAGCCCGACACCTCGCTCCAGCGGGCGGCGATGCGGGTGGCCTCCAACTACTGGCGGGGCACCGAGAAGCGCAGGACCGCCGCCTACCGCTACCAGGACGCCGCGTCGGACGACCATGAGATCGAGGTCAACAAGGTCAGCCTGGTCAAAGGCGAGAAGGAGCGGCAGCTCGCCGGCTCGTCGGGGGTGCTGAGGCTCACCATCGCCAACGACTTCACCCAGGACAGGGGGCCGGTCGACGTCCTCATCGAGATCTCCACCTACCCGGTGCGCCAGCTGGTCTTCCCGGACGAGGAGGACAAGGGCCAGGACGTCTACCGGCTGGAACGCACGATCGAGGCCGGCCAGAAGGACACCATCCAGGTGCCGGTGAAGCTGCCCACGGGAAGCTCGTTCCAGAACAAGATCGAGGTCGAGGTCAGGATCTACAACAAGCAGTACGAGAAGATCAACACCCAGAGCGTCTTCGTCAGAACGACCGGGATCTCCTCAATCGGCCTCTTCATCACCGTTGGTGCCCTCGCAGTGCTGGCCGTCGGCGTAGGCTTCCGTGGAATGCGCGCGCGGCGGCGCCGCAAGGAGGAGGAAGCACAGCATGACGGAGCAGCGGTCTGAGGAACAGACCGGGGGCGCGGCCTCGAGCCTGATGCGCTCGGGCGCCCTCATGGCCCTGGGCACCATCGCCTCCCGGATCACCGGGTTCGTCCGCAGCGCCGTGATCATCATCGCGCTGGGCAACGGCGTCCTCGGCTCGATCTACAACCTCTCCAACACCATCCCGAACATCGTCTACGACCTGCTGTTCGGCGGGATCCTCACCTCGGTGATCGTGCCGCTGATCGTCCAGGCCAAGAAGCGCGACGCCGAATACGGCAAGCAGTACGAGCAGCGCTTCTTCACCGTCACGATGCTCGGGCTCGCCGTGATCACGGTGCTCGCGGTGGTGGCCGCCCCGCTCATCATGAGCGCCTACGGAGGCTCCGAACTCCAGGGCGACGACCTGCGGCTGGCCGTCCTGTTCGCGATGTTCTTCCTCCCCCAGATCTTCTTCTACGGAGTGGGCGCCTTCGCCGGGGCGATCCTCAACACGCGAGACTCCTTCGCCGCCCCGATGTGGGCGCCGGTCCTCAACAACGTCGTGGTCATCGGCGTCGGCATCGCGTTCCTGCTGATCCAGAGCGGCGGCAAGCCGAACGCCTCCTCCCTCACCGACGCCGAATTCCTCCTGCTGGCGATCGGCACCACCGGCGGCATCGTGCTGCAAACGCTCGTGCTGTGGCCCGCGCTGCGCCGCGTCGGCTTCCGGTGGCGGCCCCGGCTGAACTTCGCCAAGGGCGAGCTCTCCCAGGTCGGCCGCACCGCCGGCTGGACGCTCTTCTACGTCCTGCTCACCCAGATCGGCTTCCTGATCGTCACGCGCCTCACCAACAGCGCGGGCTTCCAGGCCGTCGACGAGGGCCTGAGCGAGGCGTACGGGTACGCCTCCTACTCGACGGCCTACCAGTTCTTCCAGCTCCCGTACGCGATCGTCGCGGTCTCCGTCATCACCGCGCTGCTGCCCCGGATGAGCGGTCACGCCGCCGAGGGCAACACCGACCTGGTCCGCGACGACTTCTCCTCCGGGCTGCGGCTGTCGTCCGTCCTGGTCATCCCCGGCGCGGCCCTCATGCTCGCCCTCGCGCCCGACATCGTCAACGCGCTGTTCGCCCACGGCAACACCAGCCCCGCCGACGCCGCGGTCATCGGGCGGATCATGCAGATGCTCGCCGTCGCGCTGGTGCCGTTCTCGATCTACCAGCTGATGCTGCGCGTCTTCTACGCCTACCGGGACACCCGGACGCCCGCGCTCATCGCGATCGGCACCGTCGCGACCAACATCACGACCGCCTACCTGGCCTACCGGACGCTGCCCACCGAGGACATCGTCGTCGGCATCGCCGGCGCCTTCGTGATCACCAACACGGTGGGAGTGCTCCTGTGCGGAATCGTCCTGCGCCGCCGCCTCGGCAGGATCGACGCTGGCCGAATCATCGTCTCTCATGTCAAGATGCTGGCTGCCGCGGGTCCGCTCGCGGCCTTCGCGCTCGGATGCCACGTGCTGCTGGAGAAGTGGGCCGGAACCGGTCTCATGCCCTCTCTGGCGGCCCTCGTGCTCGGTGGGCTCGGGGGTGGCATCCTGTACCTGGCCGCCGCCCGGGTCCTCCGCGTCCCGGAGGTGGAGACGATGCTGAGCACGCTCGGCTCCCGGATCCCCGGTCTGCGCTAGGCCCCCTTTCCCTACTACGATGTCAGGCACCATGGGATTCGATGATGTGCGGCGGAAGAGGTCATGAGCACGTCCGTCATTGAGCCCGGGACCAGGCTCGCCGGCAGGTACCGCCTCGAGGAGAAGGTCAGCGAGGCCGACGGCTCGACGCTGTGGAAGGCGATCGACGAGATCCTGGCGCGGGCCGTCGCCGTCCGCACCTTCGAGCCCGGATTCCCCCGCGCCGCCGAGGTCGTCACCGCCGCGCGCACCGCCTCCCGGCTCACCGACCCCCGCCTCACCCAGGTCTTCGACGCCGACGACGACGGCGAGCTCGCCTACGTCGTCAGCGAGTGGGTCAGCGGCGAGACCCTCGAAGAGATGATCATCTCCGGCGGTCCGCTGGCCCCCGGCCGGGCCGCCCGGTTCGTCTCCGAGGCGGCCGAGGCCCTCACCGCCGCGCACCAGTCCGGCATGTCCCACCTGTGCCTCACCGCCCGCCACCTGGTCTGGACGACCGGCGGCACGGTCAAGCTCACCGGCCTGGGCGTCGAGGCGGTGCTGTGCGGGGTCAACTCCACCGAGCCCGCCCGGCTCGACGCGCTCGGCCTCGGCCAGATGCTCTACGCCGCGCTGACCGGCCACTGGCCCGGCGCCGCGAGCGAGTCGTCGCTGCCGTCCGCCCCCGAGCGGGACGGCGACTACGTCCCGCCGCGCGAGCTGCGCGAGGAGGTGCCCGCCGCGGTCGACGAGATCGTCTGCCGGGCGATGGAGATCGGCGCGCCCGAGGAGCCGCTGACCACCCCCGCCGAGGTCGCCGCCGCGCTCACCCGGGTGCCGCGCACCCCGCTGCCGCTCTTCGCCGGACTGCAGTCGGGCCCGCCGCCCTCGGTGATCAACCGGCCGCGCCCGTCCGAGGCCCCGCCCAAGACCGTGCCCCAGCCGCGGCCCGCGGCGACCCGGCCCGCACCCGCGCCCCCGCAGGCCACCGCGCGGCTGTCGATGCCGTCCGCCGGTCCCGTGTCCGCGCCCCCGTCCGGGAGCCTGGCGGTCAACCGTCCGCTGGTCGCCGCGGCGGCCGCGGTGGCCGCCCTCGTCATCGGCATCGCCGCCTGGCAGTTCACCGGCGGCGACGACAAGACCCCCTCCGGCCCGAACGCGACGACCGCGGTGCCCCCGCCCGTCGCCTCCCCCGCCTCGAAGAAACTGCACATCGCCTCGGCCGAGGGGATCTTCGAGACCGGAGTCGGCAACCGCCCGGACGGCAAGGTCGAGTCCACCGCGCCGCTCATCAAGGACAAGAAGAACGGCACGTACTTCGAGACCGAAGGCTACAAAGGCCAGTACATGACCACCTTCGGCAACCTGCTGAAGGGCGCGGGCGTCATCCTCGACCTGGGGAGCCCCAAGCAGGTCAGCAAGGTCGTGCTGCACTCTCCCTCCACGAGCACCGGCGCGCGCGTGGAGGTCTACGTCGGGGACGCCCGAGACCGTTCGCTGCTGACCCGGTTCGGCACCACGGCGCTGGGCCCCGACCTCACCGAGATCACCGGGACCGCCGTTCCCGGCCGGTACGTGATGCTCTGGTTCACCACATCACCGACAGGCAAAATCCAGATCGGCGAGGCCACCGTTCACGGGACGGATTGATGCTCTTGTTCGGAAACAAGCAGATCGACACGATCCCCGACAAGGAGCTGCTCGCCAAGCACGCCCAAGGCGACCCCCGGGCCTTCCCCGAACTGGTCTCCCGGCACCGCGACCGGATGTGGGCGGTGGCCCTGCGCACCATCGGCGACCAGGAAGAGGCGGCCGACGCCCTGCAGGACGCCTTCCTGTCCGCCTACCGGGCGGCCGGCAAGTTCCGCGGCGAGTCCGCCGTCACCACCTGGCTGCACCGGATCGTGGTCAACGCCTGCCTGGACCGGCTGCGCCGCCGCACCGCGCGGCCCACCGTGGCCTTCCCCGATGACGACGTCCTGGACGCCGTCGCCCCCAAGAACGCCGACCCGACCTCCGCGCACGAACTCAGCCTCGACGTCGCCGACGCGCTGCGCCAGATCCCCTACGAGCAGCGGGCCGCCCTCGTCCTCGTCGACATGATGGGCTACACCGTCGAGGACGCCGCCCGGGTGCTGGAAGTGCCCCCGGGAACGATCAAAAGCCGGTGCGCCCGGGGCCGGGCGAGATTGGTGCCACTTCTCCGCCATCTTCGGAACCGGACGGACGGCAACAACGTCGGACCTTCGAACGTTGACTCTCAGGTCCCCGCCGTACCCCGCCAGGCTGGGCCATCGGTGCTCGAAGAAGGAGGGAGCGCGTCGTGAGCGGACAACACGTCGACTATGACGTGCTCGCGGATCTCGCCGAAGGGCTGCTGGAAGAGCTGCCCGCGACATCGGTCCGTGCGCATCTGGAAGAGTGTGCGGAGTGCCGGGAGCGCTCGGCCGATCTGGCGAGCGTCAGCCGGATCCTGGCCTCGGCCCCCATGCCGCCCATGCCGGAGTCCCTGGCCGCCCGGCTGGACGCCGCGATACTGGCCGAAGCCAAGGAAGGAGCCCCGGTCATCGACCTGGCGGCACGCAGAAGGATCAGGATGCAGCGCATCCTGTCCGTGGCGGCGGCCGTCACCGTCGTCTCCGGAGCGGGACTGGCCATCGCCAACGGAGCCCTGGACACCGGAGCCGGCAACGGCACCCTGGCCCTCGTCCTCGAGAACCGCGAACCGGTGCCGGTGGCGTCCACGAAGAAGCTCCCGCTGGTCACCAGCCCCACCCAGTACAAGAAGCACACCCTGGCCGCACAGGTCGAGGAGCAGCTCCGCAAGACCGCCGACATCCGTCCCGGCACCGTCCCCGGCAGGCTGCTGGACTGCGTGAGGTCCGTGGCCGGCGCGTCGGCTCCGGTGCTGCTGGTCGACAACGCCTGGTTCGACGGGCGCGAGGCCACGGTGATCGTCGTGACCGAGCCGTCGTCGAACGACATGGTCGCCTACGCCGTCGGGGCGCAGTGCTCAGCCCAGGAGCAGGACCTCTTCTCGACCGTCCGGATCGCGGGCTGAAGAACGATCCGAAGGCCCGCCCCGCCGGGGCGGGCCTTCGCCGTCTAACCGACCTCCGCCAGGAAGTCCAGGGCGATCGCCCAGGCCTGCTCGGCGTAGTGGACGTCGTAGTCCGGCAGCCCGGAGTCGGTGAAGAGGTGCCCAGCCCCCTGGTACCGGAAGATCTCGACGTCCGCGCCGGCCCGGCGCATCTCCACGTACCAGCTGTTCAGCCAGTCCGACGTCTCGTACAGGTCGGGGTCGGCGACGTGGAGCTGCACCGGGAGCTCCGTCTGGGCGTCCTCCGCCAGGTCCGACGTGCCGTGGATGAGCAGCAGCCCTCTGGCGTGCTCGTCCGCCAGCCCGATCGTCTGGGCGATCGCCGCGCCGAGCGAGAACCCCGCGTAGACCAGCCCCGCCGCCGAGTGCGGCGCCGCCGCCTCGACCGCCCGCTCCAGGAGGGCGTCCCGGCCGATCTCCTCGAAGATCACCTTGGCGTCGGCCATGGTCTCGGCGACCCTGCCCTCGTACAGGTCGGGCACGTGCACCACATGCCCCGCCTCGCGTAGCCTCGTCGCCGCCTCCGACACCGCCGGCCGCAGTCCGTACACCGAGTGGAACAATAGGATCTCCGCCACGCCCCCTACCCTATGCGGCGGCAGGGCACTCCCTCTTCCGGGAATGAGCGGGCCATAGGATTCGTTGTCGCCGCATGGCAGACGGCCTCAGATCAAGGGAGCAGCAGTGAGCACCGACATCCGCAATGTGATCATCATCGGATCCGGTCCGGCCGGGTACACGGCGGCGATCTACGCGGCTCGGGCGGACCTCAAGCCGCTGTTGTTCGAGGGATCGGTCACCGCGGGCGGTGCTCTCATGAACACCACCGAGGTGGAGAACTTCCCCGGTTTCCCCGACGGCATCATGGGCCCCGACCTCATGGACAACCTGCGCAAGCAGGCCGAGCGCTTCGGCGCCGAGCTCGTCACCGACGACGTCACCGAGGTCGACCTCACCGGGCACCCCAAGGTCGTCAAGGTGGGCGACGAATTCCACTACGCCAAGGCCGTCATCATCGCCACCGGCTCCGGCTACCGCGAGCTGGGCCTGGAGAACGAGAAGCGGCTGTCGGGCCGGGGCGTCTCCTGGTGCGCCACCTGCGACGGCTTCTTCTTCCGCGACCAGAACATCGCGGTGGTCGGCGGCGGCGACACCGCCATGGAAGAGGCGATCTTCCTCACCAAGTTCGCCCACGTGACCGTGATCCACCGCCGGGACACCCTCCGCGCCAGCAAGATCATGCAGGAGCGGGCACTGGCCAACCCGAAGATCAGCTTCCTGTGGGACAGCGAGGTCGTCGACGTGCTCGGCGAGGACCGGGTCACCGGTCTGAAGGTCCGCAACGTCAAGAAGGACGAGATCGGCGAGCTGGACGTCACCGGCCTGTTCATCGCCATCGGCCACGACCCGCGCAGCGAACTGTTCAAGGGGCAGGTCGACGCCGACGCCGAGGGGTACCTCCAGGTGCAGCACCCGACCACCAAGACGAACCTGCCCGGCGTGTTCGCCTGCGGCGACGTGGTCGACCACGTCTACCGTCAGGCCATCACCGCCGCGGCCAGCGGCTGCTCCGCCGCGATCGACGCCGAGCGTTACCTTCAGGAGGGTTGAGAACGATGAAGGCAGTGACGGACGACGACTTCCAGAGCGAGGTCCTGGACAACGACAAGCCCGTCCTCGTGGACTTCTGGGCCGAATGGTGCGGCCCTTGCCGGATGGTCGCGCCGATCCTCGAGGAGATCGCCGCCGAGCACGGCGACAAGATCTTGATCGTGAAGCTCAACATCGACGAGAACCCCAAGGTCCCGCGGGACTACGGGATCATGCAGATTCCGACGATGAACGTCTACCGCAACGGTGAGGTCGTCAAGCAGATCATGGGGGCCAAGCCCAAGGCCGTCATGCTGCGGGAGCTCTCCGAGTTCCTGTAGGCGCCCGGCGTCGAGAAGGCCCGCCCGGATCCGTCCGGGCGGGCCTTTCGCATGACCGGTCTCAGGCGGGCTTCGCCTCGTCCCCCGCAGCGGGGACGGGGGGGACGACGGGCTCGGGAGCGGCGGGCTCGGGAGCGGCGGGCTCGGGAGCGGCGGGCAGGTCGACGGCGAACTCGCACCAGTCCGTCCACGGGCCGGAGCGGGCCGGGACGTCGTCGAAGCCCTGCAGGCGCCAGCGGTAGACCCCGTCCTTCTTGAAGGTGCCGGCGGGGAGCGCGACGGTGAGGTTCCTGCCCTCGCCGGGGTTCGAGAACTGCATCTTGGAGTCCTGGGTGCCGTTCTCCCCGACCGTCTCCCACTCGACGCGCAGCCCGACGAAACCGCCGTCCGCGTCGGCGACCGTGCCGCTGAACGCGGCGTTGCCCACCTCGATCTCCGGACGGTCCGGGCCGACCGCGCAGCCCCCGTTGTTGAAGGAGGCGCCGCCGACGGCCTGCGGCGCGTTCGCGCCCGGGTCGCCGAACGCGCCGCCGTCGTCGTCGTTGTTGTTGCTGTAGGCCCGGATGGTGAGCCTGGCGGAGTGGGAGAGCTTGAGGAAGTTCTTCGCCTTCTTCTCGTCGGTGGCGACCAGACGGATGCTGAGGTTGTCGCCGCCCTGGTCCAGCACGCGCAGCGCCGCCTTCGTGAGGTTCAGGTCGAGTGCCTTGCCGGAGCACTTCGGCTTGAAGGTGCCCAGCGTCCGGACGACCTTCGGCTGCTTCTTCCACGTGGGCCTGGCGGGGACCGTCCGGGTCTGCTGGACCCTGACGGCGGGGGCGCCGCCGCGGCGGCAGGCGTTCGGCGCCTTGACCGGGACGCGCAGCCGGACGGAGCTGACGACGTCCTCGCTCATCGCGTCCGACAGGTCGATCCGGTAGTAGGCGCGGTACACGGCCTTGCCGGAGCGTCCGACCGGGACGGCGCCCTTCTTCTGGGAGAAGGACTTCTTCGGCTGACCGCTCGACACGTACGCCCAGGCGAGTTTCGACGCCTTGGCCCGCGCGGTCGTCTGCTCGGGCGCCGGTTCCGCCGCGGCCGCGGAGGCCAGGACGCTCATCGACAGGGCCGTGACGGCGGTGAGGGCGGTCAGGCGTGCTTTCACGCGGGAACCTCTTCGGGGGTGGGGGATCGGTGCGGGGAGCCTACCGAGCATTGTCCGAAAAGGGATAGAGGCTGCCGAAATCGTTAAGCCACTGAGAAGGCCTCAGGCGGGCCGCAGCGCGCCCTCCGGAGTCATGGACCCCAGCAGGCGTTCCAGGGCCACCTCGACGTCCTCACGCCACGACAGGGCGGAACGCAGGTCGAGGCGGAGCCGCGGATAGCGGTGGTGCGGGCGGATCGTCTTGAAGCCCACGGACAGCAGGTAGTCGGCCGGGACCATGCAGCCGCCCTCCTCGGGCTTCAGGTCGCCGAACGCCTCGATCGCCTTGACGCCCCGGCGCGTCAGGTCCTTGGCGACGCCCTGGACGAGCATGCGGCCGAGCCCGCCGCCGGTGAACTCCGGGAGGATGTGCGCGGTCATCAGCAGGACGGCGTCCGCGGAGACCGGGCTCGTCGGGAACGCCGCCGAGCGCGGAACGTAGAGCGGCGGAGCATAAAGCACGAACCCGGCGGGAATATCATCGACGTAAGCGATTTTGCCGCAGCTGCCCCATTCGAGCAGCGTCGCCGAGATCCAGGCCTCTTTCTCCAACTCCGGGGCACCCGCCTCCACGGCCCGCTCCCGGCTCACCGGATCGAGTTCCCAGAACACGCAGTGGCGGCAGCGACGCGGCAGGTCGACGACGTTGTCGAGGGTGACATTCACAAGGCGACGTGACACCGGGCGCACACCTTCCGTCAGTGGTCGGTCGATCAGGCCGCCTCCCCGGCTCACTCGATCGATCGAGTCAACCGAAATGACCCCGCAGGCATCGTATCCAATACCGAGCGCCGGGAACCGTAGCCCGTACCGTACGGTGGTACCCGGCCCAGTGCCCTCACCAGGAGGAAGAAAATGGAGACCACCCGCAC
Source organism: Actinocorallia sp. B10E7 (assembly GCF_039871655.1). Taxonomy (NCBI): domain Bacteria; kingdom Bacillati; phylum Actinomycetota; class Actinomycetes; order Streptosporangiales; family Thermomonosporaceae; genus Actinocorallia; species Actinocorallia sp. B10E7. The sequence continues at coordinate 408,484 of NZ_JBDPLZ010000006.1, read as the reverse complement.
CGACTCGCATCTCGACCGTTACGCCGCCCGTGCCCAGGGCATGGTGGCCTCCGAGATCCGAGCTCTGTTCGCGGTGGCCTCCCGGCCGGAGATCGTCTCCCTCGCGGGCGGCATGCCGTTCATCAACGCCCTGCCGCTGGACGCGGTGGGCGCGATGCTCCAGCACCTCGTCGCCACCAGGGGCGCCGAGGCGCTCCAGTACGGCTCCGCCCAGGGCGACCCCGGGCTCCGCGAGCGCATCTGCGACGTGATGGCCCTGGAGGGCATCGTCGCCAGCCCCGACGACGTCACCGTCACCGTCGGCTCCCAGCAGGCGCTGGACCTCATCACCAAGATCTTCGTGGATCCGGGTGACGTGGTGCTGGCCGAGTCCCCCTCCTACGTGGGCGCGCTCGGCACCTTCGCCGCCTACCAGGCCGAGGTCGTGCACGTCCCGATGGACGACCAGGGCATCATCCCCGAGGCGCTCCGCGAGACGCTGACGCGGCTGCGCGCCGAGAACCGGCGGGTGAAGTTCCTCTACACGGTGCCGACCTTCCAGAACCCGGCCGGCGTGACGATGTCCGTCCCCCGCCGCGCCGAGGTCCTGGCCCTCGCCGAGGAGTTCGACCTCCTCATCATCGAGGACAACCCGTACGGCCTGCTGAGCTTCGACGCGCCGCCGCCGCGGCCGCTGCGCGCGGACGAGTCCGAGCGCGTGATCTACCTGGGCTCGTTCTCCAAGACCTTCGCCAGCGGCCTGCGGGTCGGCTGGGCCCTGGCCCCGCACGCCGTCCGCGCCAAGCTCGTCCTGGCCGCCGAGTCCGCGATCCTCTCCCACAGCAACCTGACCCAGCTGGCCGTCCGCGAGTTCATGGACACCCACCCCTGGCGGGACCAGGTGAAGTCCTTCGCCGAGCTGTACCGCGAGCGCCGCGACACCATGCTCCGGGCGCTGGAGGAGACGATGCCCGAGGGCACCACCTGGACCCGCCCCGCCGGCGGCTTCTTCGTGTGGCTGACCCTCCCCGAGGGACTGGACTCCAAGGCCATGTCCCCCCTGGCCATCGCCAACCGCGTCGCCTACGTCCCCGGCACCGGCTTCTACGCCGACGGCCAGGGCAACCGCCACATGCGCATCTCCTACTGCTACCCCGAGCCCGCCCGCATCCGCGAGGGCGTCCAGCGCCTGGCCTCCGTCATCCACCAGGAACTGGCCCTCCGCGACACCTTCAGCTGATCGCCTTCCCACCAGAAGCCGCCCGGTGCCCCCGGGCGGCTTCTCTCTTTCCGGCACCTTCCGCCCGCACCCGGAACCCGGGCCCGGGGCGGTCCGCGAGGAGCCGACCACGAAACCGCCGACGCGGGGAAGACCGGGCCGGGGAGCCGAGGGAAGGGTAGAGGGACCGTGCCATGGGGAATACGGGCGGCCGGCGAGGAGCGGGAAGCGGAGTACGGAAAGACGGGCCGGGGGATCGGTGGCCGGGGGTCTTGGCTTCGGGGCGGTGCCGTTCGGGAGAACGGGAGGTCGAGGTGGTGAGGAGGGAGGAGGGCGGGGAGGCGTAGGGTCCTGTTCCATGGAACGGGTGATCGTGTTGGCCGGTGGCATGTCGTACGAGCGCGAGGTCTCGTTGAGTTCGGGACGGCGGGTGGCGGACGCGCTGAAGCAGGCAGGGCTGCAGGTGGAGATCCGGGAGGCGGACGCCGCGCTGCTGCCCTTGCTGATGGAGGATCCGCCGGACCTGGTCTTTCCGGTGCTGCACGGGGCCGAGGGGGAGGACGGAGCCATCCGGGAGGTGCTCGGACTGCTGGGCATCCCCTACGTGGGGGCCCGCCCGGACGCCTGCCGATTGGCATGGGACAAGCCGACGGCGAAAGCGGTGTTCCGGCACGCGGGGCTCGCCACACCCGAGTCGGTGACCCTGCCCAAGTCGATCTTCCATGACCTGGGGGCGAGCGCCGTCATGAAGGCGGTGCTGGACAGGCTGGGGCTGCCGTTGTTCGTGAAGCCCACCCGTGGCGGATCCGCGCTGGGCGCTTCGGTCGTACGGGAGGCGGAGGAACTGCCGGCAGCGATGATCGGCTGCTTCTCCTACGGGGATGTCGCGCTCATCGAACGGTTCGTCACCGGAACCGAGGTCGCGGTCAGCGTCCTGGAGGTCGAAGGGGAACCGACGGCCCTCCCCGCCGTGGAGATCATCCCACTGGGCGAGCGGTACGACTACACGGCTCGCTACACCGCCGGGCAGACCGAGTTCATCACTCCCGCCCGCCTCTCCCCCGAGGTCACCGAGCGCGTCCGGGAGACCGCCCTGGCCGCCCACCGCGCCCTGGGCCTACGCCACCTCTCGCGCAGTGACCTCATCGTCGACACCGAAGGTGTGCCCCAGCTCCTCGAGGTCAATGTGGCTCCGGGCATGACCGAGACCAGCCTCCTCCCGCTGGCCCTCCACGCCTCCGGCCTGACCATCCCGCAGATCCTCACCTCTCTCTGAGCTCCTCCCGGCTCTGTTTCATGTGAAACAGAGCCGGGGAGTCCGGCCGGGCCTGTGGTTCCACGTGAAACCTTCGGCAAGGCCGGCCGCCGGGGAGCACCGGCGAGTGTCCACTCAAGGCTCCCCGCTCCGCATGAGATCCCCCGGGTAGGGGATGGCCGGAGTGATGGCGAATGTCCGCTCCGGACTTCCTGGTTCCACGTGAAACCACCGGCAAGAGATCCCCGGCCCGTCGGACGTCCACCCCTGCCTCCGTCGTCCGTCCAGCTCCGGCACCGACCCTCCGAGCCTCCGCACGGGACGGAGGCAGGACCGGCAGAGCCTCCCGCAAGGAAGCGCGGGGACCGGCCTCACGACTTCGATTCCGCAGACGACTCGCTGCCCGCCGCCCTCTCCGCGACACCCTCGGTGGACTCCTCTCCCTCAGGCAATCCTCCGTTCCACGTGAAACATGGAGGGCACAAAAAGAAAGGCCCTCCGAAGAGGGCCTTGGGTGGAGGAGGGATCAGGTGGAATCGTCGTCGGGGGCCATGGTGGAGATGATGCGCTCCAGGTCCTCGAGGGTGGCGAACTCCACGACGATCTTGCCCTTGCGCGCGCCCAGGTCGACGCGGACCTTGGTCTCGTAGCGCTCGCTGAGGCGTTCGGCGAGAGCCTCCAGGCCGGGGGCCGTGGGCTTGCGGACGGGGCGGCGGACGGGCTTCACCGGATCGTCCGCCTCGCGCAGGGCGATGATCTCCTCCACCGCGCGGACGGAGAGACCCTCGGCGACGATGCGGGTGGCGAGGGCCTCCATCGCCTCGGGGGAGTCCAGGCCCAGGAGCGCGCGGGCGTGGCCGGCGCTGAGGACGTTGGCGGCGACCCTGCGCTGGACGGCGGGCGGAAGGTTGAGCAGACGCAGGGTGTTGCTGATGTGCGGACGGGAGCGGCCGACGCGGGCGGCCAGCTGCTCGTGGGTGGCGCCGAAGTCGTCCAGGAGCTGGCGGTAGGCGGCCGCCTCCTCCAAGGGGTTCAGCTGCTGGCGGTGGAGGTTCTCCATGAGGGCGTCACGGAGCAGGTCGTCGTCCGAGGTGTCCCGGATGATGGCCGGGATCCGGTCGAGGCCGGCCCGCTGCGAGGCCCGCCAGCGCCGCTCCCCCATGATCAGCTCGTAGCGGGCGGATTCCAGGGGAGTCTCCGGGCCGAGCTCCCGCACCACGACCGGCTGGAGCAGCCCGACGATCGAGATGGAGGAGGCCAACTCCTCCAGCGCCTCCTCGTCGAAGTGGGTGCGGGGCTGACGCGGGTTCGGGGAGATCGACTTCACCGGAAGCTCGGCGAACCGGGCACCGTCCACCAGTTCGAGATCGGCGCCCGCGCCGACCGCGCGGTCGGGACCCGCGGCCGCGGCGACGGGTGCCGTCGGGATCAGCGCGCCAAGGCCCCTGCCCAGGCCCCTCGGCTGACGTGAAGCGCTCATTCTCGACCCCCGTAGACGTGCACGTACTCAGTGAAGCTCACGAAGCCACCTCTGCCCAGCGATGGGCGATCTCCGAGGCCGCCTCGCTGTAGGCGAGCGCTCCGGTGGAACCGGGGTCGTAGGTCATGACGGACTGCCCGTAGCTGGGTGCCTCCGACACCCGGACGCTGCGGGGGATGACCGTCTTCAACGCCGTGTCCCCGAAGTGCGACCGCACCTCCTCGGCCACCTGCGAGGCGAGCCTGGTCCTGGCGTCGTACATCGTCAGCAGGATGGTCGAGACGTTCAGCGTCGGGTTGAGGTGCGAGGTCACCAGCTCGACGGTGCCGAGCAGCTGGCTGAGCCCCTCCAGCGCGTAGTACTCGCACTGGATCGGGATCAGCAGCTCGTCCCCGCCGACGAGCGCGTTCAGGGTGAGCAGCCCCAGCGACGGCGGGCAGTCGATCAGCACGTAGTCGAAGCGGCTCTTGTCGTAGTCGTCCAGAGCGCGGCGCAGCCGGGACTCGCGGGCGACCTTGGAGACCAGTTCGATCTCCGCGCCCGCCAGGTGCAGGGTGGCCGGGGCGCAGAAGAGGTTGGGCAGTTCCGGAGAGGGCAGGACGATCTCGGCCAGCGGCCGGTCCTCGATCAGCACGTGGTACATGGACGGAACGTCCGCGTGGTGGTCGATGCCGAGCGCGGTGGAGGCGTTGCCCTGCGGGTCGAGGTCGACGACGAGGACCTGGGCCCCGTGCATCGCCAGCGCCGCGGCCAGGTTGACCGAGGTGGTCGTCTTGCCCACCCCGCCCTTCTGGTTGGCGACCGTGATCACCCGGGTCTTCGCGGGCCGGGGCCACTCCTTGTCACCCCGCTGGGCCATCACCTGTCGCGCGGCGGCGGCCCGGGTGATCGGCGTGTCTTTGGCGGGGCCGGGAGGCGGCACGGTGGTTTCACGTGAATCCACGGCTTGCTCCGTCTCCATGCGCGGCGCGACAGACGCCGTCTCGGCTGTCCCTTGCATGCTGAACGCGTGGCCTGATGACGGCTCCACCGCGGACTCCTTCAGTCGAAGAGGGGTACTCAGCCGCGTGTCGGCGACCTGTCACCCTTCCGCTTGTTCTTTCTGCCTCCGCGCTCGGGGGCGCGCTCGGCGACAAGCCGAACGAGCGTCGTCGGCGGATCGACCTTACCCTGCCCTACCAGGAGGAGTTCAGCCCTACGCACTCCCAGCTTGCGCAGAACCGGCTCGGCCTCGGCCAATTCCTGGGCCGCGCGCTCTCCTTTCAGCGCCAGCAGCTCGCCGCCGGCCCGCAGCAGGGGCAGCCCCCATCTGGCCAGACGGTCGAGCGGGGCGACCGCCCGGGCCGTCACGACGTCCACCGAGAACTCCTTGACGACCTCCTCGGCGCGTCCCCGCCGGACGGTGACGTTCTCCAGGCCGAGCTCCTCGACCGCCTCGCCCAGGAAGGTGGTGCGCCGGAGCAGCGGTTCCAGCAGGGTGATGTCCAGGTCGGGGCGGACGATCGCCAGGACCAGCCCGGGCAGGCCCGCGCCGGAGCCGATGTCGATCACGGAGGCGCCCTCGGGCACCGCCTCGCTCAGCACCGCGCAGTTGATCACGTGCCGTTCCCAGAGCCGGCCCACCTCGCGGGGGCCGATAAGCCCGCGCTCCACTCCGGCGGTCGCCAGCAGGCGCACATACCGTTCAGCCACGGGCAAGGCCGCGCCGAAGACCTCCTGCGCCTGCGGCGGTACTGCTTCCGGCTGATCAGTCATCGGTTCTTCCCCACAGTCAACGATGGTTCCACATGCCTCGCGTGCCCGCGAAACCCGCAGGGCCTCCGCCGCCATCTTTCCGGCGGCGGCTCTCTTCCGAGGGGATCCCGGCAAAACAAAAGCCCCCGCGCACGGCGGGGGCTTTCACCACGATCTCCCGGAATGATCCCGGCGAACCGGGTTCTCCCGTCAGCTCGGGTAGACGACCACATAACGCTCTGGCTCTTCGCCCTCGGACTCGCTGCGCAGGCCCGCCGCGGCGATCGCGTCATGGACGATCTTGCGCTCGAAGGGGGTCATCGGCGCCAGCGGCTTGGCCTTGCCGCCGCGCTTGACCTCCTCGCACACGTCGCGGCCCAGCTTGCTCAGTTCCTCGCGCCGGCGCTCCCGGTATCCTCCGACGTCCAGCATCAGCCTGGTCCGGTTGCCGGTCTGCCGGTGCACCGCGAGCCTGGTCAGCTCCTGCAGGGCCTCCAGGACCTCACCCCGCCTGCCGACCAGCTCGTCCAGGTCGCTGCCCACGACCGACACCATCGCGCGCTCGCCCTCGACGTCCAGGTCGATGTCGCCGTCGTAGTCGGCGATGTCGAGCAGGCCCTCGATGTAGTCGGCGGCGATGTCGCCTTCTTGCTCCAGCGCCTCGATCTCGGCTGCTGCGGTTTCAGCCACCGCTGTCTCCGTTTCCTGGGTGGGAAGTGTCAATCTAACGCTTGGAGGAGCCGCTTCGCTTGCTCCTGGGCTGCCGCGTCGGCTGCTTGCGCACGGCCTTGGGGCCTTCCTTGCGGATCTCGGCGGCGGTGGCGGCCTCCTCGGCGCGGCGCTTCTTCAGCAGGCCGCCGGAGGTCTCGGCCTTCTTGTCGTCGCCCTTGGCGCCGGTCTTCGCGGTGCTCTTGACGTCGCCGCCCTTGCCGTTCTCCGCCGTCGGCATCGGGTAGCGCTTGTAGATGTAGTGCGACTGCGCCAGCGTCCAGCTGTTGGAGGTGACCCAGTACAGCAGCACGCCGAGGGGGAAGCCCAGGCCGAACAGACCGAAGACCGGCGCCATCCAGACCATCATCTTCTGCGCGGTGGCCATGGGGTTGTCGGGGTCCATGGCCGGCTGGCGGGACATGCTCGCCCGCATGGTGAGGAAGGTGGTGGTCGAGGAGATGATCACCGCGATCGCGCAGACGATCACACCGCTGATCGACTCCCCCCACGCGTTGAGGAAGCTGTCGGAGATGCTCGCGCCGAAGATGCTGGCGTTGTTGGCGCTCTCGACCAGGTCGGGCGTGATGCCGTGGCTCCCGTTGCCAGGCTTGGCGTGGGCCATCTTGTTGAGGACCTGGAACAGCGAGATGAAGATCGGGAACTGCACCAGCAGCGGGAGGCACCCGGAGATCGGGTTGGCCCCGTTCTCCTGGTAGAGCTTCATCATCTCCTGGTTGAGCCGCTGCTTGTCGTTCTTGTACTTCTTGCGCAGCGCCTGGATCTGCGGGTTGAGCGCCTGCATCTTGCGGGACGACTGGATCTGCTTCACGAAGAGCGGGAAGATCAGGATCCGCATCAGCACGGTGAGCAGTACGATCGAGCCACCCCAGGCCCACCCGCTGTCGGGGTCGATGCCGAGGAAGGTCAGGCCGCTGTGGATCTGGACGAGGATCCATGCCACGGCCCGGTACAGCGGATCAAGCGTCACCGGTCTGCTCCTAGCGAGTCTGGGTCTGAGGGCTCGAGGGTCGTGTGGTCGGCGCCGGACGCCTCACGGCCGGTACGAGTACGCGGTGCAGGCACCGGATCGTACCCGCCGGGATGAAAGGGATGGCACCGGGCGACCCTGGCGACGGTCAGCCAGAAGCCGTGGAGGGCGCCGTGCGTCTGCAGGGCCTTGAGCCCGTAGGTGCTGCAGCTCGGTTCGAAGCGGCAGGTCGGCGGCAGCAGCGGGCTGATGACCTTGCGGTAGAAACGCACGAAGCCGATCAGCACCCACGCGATCGGCCCCGGTCTGCGACTCATCACTGCCCCTTGCCCGACTGCTTCAGCAACCGGCCGAGCGCGGAGTCGAGATCCCGGGCCAGTTCCTCGGACGATGCGGACGCCGCCTTGGGGTTGGCACGCACCACAAGCAGGCTACCCGGAGGCAGAAGGGGCAGCCTGTCCCGGACGAGATGCCTCAGCCGGCGCTGCACCCTGCCGCGCACGACGGAGTTGCCCACCGCCTTGGAGACGATGAAGCCCGCCAGTGAGTTCCCGCCGTCGTTGCCGCCGGGTAGGAGGTGCGCAACGAGATACGGCCGTCCGGCGCGGTCACCGCGCCGGACGGCCAGCGTGAACTCGTGGCGCCGCCGCATCCGGTGACCGGAGGGCAGCATGGGTCGATCGTCAGACCGCGACGCGCGCGCGGCCCTTACGACGGCGCGCGGCGAGGATCGCCTGGCCGGCACGGGTGCGCATGCGCAGCCGGAAGCCGTGCTTCTTGTGACGACGACGGTTGTTCGGCTGGAACGTACGCTTGCTCATGCTGACTCCTGCTGCTCTGACGTAAGGATCGCATCGCGGGCACGTTTGGTCCCTCGCAGCGGGGGCCCGTCCACTTGGAAGCCTGACGGGCACGCGTCACCACCATCGATGCGACTCGACCGTAGAACGTTACGTTCTCCCCGCCCACCGGGTCAAACGGAACGGGTGTCCGATCACCTTGACGAGACCGGTGCCCCCGTCCCACCTGCATGGGAAGAGTTATACACAGCTTGTGGACAAACCTGTGGATGGATCGTGAGAGAGTAGGGACTCCCGCTCTGAAAGGTCCCCCTGAGCTCTGGCTTGAGCCCCCGCGCGGACGGAGGGCGGGAGGTAGAGGATACGCATGGGGGAGGCTTCACAGTGGACGGACAGGACCTCGAGTCCCTCTGGAACCGTTCGGTGGACGCCCTGCCCGAGGTCCCCGCCCACCAGCGCGCCTGGCTCGGCGTCACCCGCCCCATCGGGATCTTCGACGGCATGGCCCTGCTGGCCGTCCCCAACGACTTCGCCAAGAAGACCCTCGAACAGCGGGTGACCTCTCTCATAGAGACCACGCTCTCCCAGGAGCTGGGCCAGCCGATCCGGGTGGTGCTGACCGTCCAGCCGGAGATCTCCCGGCAGCCGCCGCCCCCGCCCGTCCAGCCGCAGACCTACTCCGCCCCCTCCGTGCCGCAGCAGCCGTCGTACGAGCCGCGCCCGGAGCCGCAGCAGGGATTCGAGCGGCACGAGAACCGGCCGCAGGGCGGGTACGGCAACCGCCCGCCGGATGTTCGTCCACAAGATCTTCCACAGGCTGAGACCCCTCCCACCTCGGCTTCCGCAAGTTATCCACAGGCCGGTGGACAACTGCCTCCACAACCTGTGCGTCCTTCCCACATCGTCGGGCACACCTTCGGCGGACCCGAGCCCGAGCCGTTCACCCCTTCCGGCCACGCCCCGTCGCCTCAGCCCGCCGAACCGGAGCGGCCGGAGGCCGCCTCCTCTCCCGCCCCCTGGCAGGGCGGCGGCAACAGCGGAGGCCAGGCCAAGGGGACGGGGACGATCGAGGCCGCGCGGCTGAACCCCAAGTACACCTTCGAGACCTTCGTCACCGGCGCGAGCAACCGGTTCGCCCAGGCCGCGGCGGTCGCGGTGGCGGAGTCGCCGGCCAAGGCCTACAACCCCCTGTTCATCTACGGGGAGTCCGGCCTGGGCAAGACGCATCTCCTCCACGCCATCGGCCACTACGCCCGGAGCCTCTTCGACGGCGCCCGCGTGCGGTACGTCAGCTCCGAAGAGTTCACCAACGACTTCATCAACGCCATCCGCGACGGCAAGGCGGAGAGCTTCCGGCGGCGCTTCCGCGAGGTCGACATCCTCCTCGTGGACGACATCCAGTTCCTGGAGGGCAAGGAGCAGACGCAGGAGGAGTTCTTCCACACCTTCAACACCCTCCACAACGCCAACAAGCAGATCGTCATCTCCTCCGACCGGGCGCCCAAGCAGCTCGTCACGCTGGAGGACAGGCTCCGCAACCGCTTCGAGTGGGGCCTGATCACCGACGTCCAGCCGCCCGAGCTGGAGACGCGCATCGCGATCCTGCGCAAGAAGGCGGTGCAGGAGGGCCTGGCGGCCCCGCCGGACGTGCTGGAGTTCATCGCCACGAAGATCTCCACCAACATCCGCGAGCTGGAGGGCGCGCTGATCCGGGTCACCGCGTTCGCCAGCCTCAACCGCCAGTCGGTCGACCTGCGGCTGGCCGAGATCGTCCTCAAGGACCTGATCCCCGACACCGGCGGCCCCGAGATCACCGCAGGCATGATCATGGCGCAGACCGCCACCTACTTCGGCATCGAGATCGACGACCTGTGCGGGTCCTCCCGATCCCGGGTCCTGGTGACCGCCCGCCAGATCGCCATGTACCTGTGCCGCGAGCTCACCGACATGTCCCTGCCCAAGATCGGCTTGCAGTTCGGCGGCCGCGACCACACCACGGTCATGCACGCCGACCGCAAGATCCGCTCACTGATGGCCGAGCGCCGCTCGATCTACAACCAGGTCACCGAGCTCACCTCGCGGATCAAGCAGCAGACCCGCGGCAGCCGCTGAACCACCGGGTCGCCGACCTCCATCCGAAGATCGTTCCGTACACGGACTGTGCATAAAGCTGGGGATAACCTGTGGACAGTATGGGGAAAACCTGTGGACGCGCTGTGGACGCCTTCTGAGCAGTTTCTCGGCCCCTGTGGATGAACTCGTGGATAACCTGTGGAGAACCTGTGAATTACCTGGGGAAAGCTTGGTCGGGGGCAGGAGTTGCCCACAACCCAATTCCCTCTGGTTTCGCCCGATTCATCCCCGCGAAATATGGGTGGTGTGGATAACCTGTGGACAACCTGTGGGCAACAGGAGATCAAACTGGGGATGTCGTGTGGACAGGTTTCCGCAGTCCACAGGGCGCCCGGTTGTCCACAGAGGTCTACCCACAGGAGCGGTGGACAAAACTCGGCTCCTGAGCTGGGGCGGGATGGGTTATCCACGGTTTCCACAGCCCCTATGACTATGACTGCACAAGTTATCCAGCAAAGAAAAGAAGATCAGTACCAATCAGGGTCCCGCGGATCCGCGCTCCATGGAGCTCCGCCCACAGCCCTGAGAAAGCCCTGAAACCCTCGACGATCAGGAGGCGGGTCCATGAAGTTCCGCATCGACCGTGACGCTCTCGCCGACGCCGTGGCCTGGACGGCCCGCACCCTCCCGGCCCGTCCGCCCGTCCCGGTGCTCGCGGGAATGCACCTGGAGGCCTCTGAGGAGCGCCTGAAGCTGTCCGCGTTCGACTACGAGGTCTCCGCCCAGGTGTCGGCCGAGATCGAGTGCCACGAGCCCGGTACGGCCCTCGTGAGCGGCCGGCTGCTCGCAGAGATCTGCCGGGCGCTTCCTCCACACCCTGTGGACGTCACCACCGACGGCGCCAAGGTGATGCTCAAGTGCGGCAGCGCGAAGTTCACACTCCAGACGATGCCTGTGGAGGACTACCCGTCCCTGCCGGCGATGCCGCCCGTCGCGGGCACCGTGGGCAGCGACGAGTTCGCCGTGGCCGTCGCCCAGGTGGCCATCGCCGCGGGCCGCGACGACACCATCCCCATGCTCACCGGCGTGCGTGTGGAGATCGACGGGGAAACCGTGACCCTGGCGTCCACCGACCGCTACCGGCTGGCCGTCCGGGAGCTCAAGTGGAACCCCGACAGCCCCGACCGCACGGGCGTCGCGCTCATCCCGGCCAAGACCCTCGCCGACACCGCCAAGTCGCTGACCTCCGGCGCGGAGGTGAAGATCTCCCTGGGCGGCGGTGACACGGGCGTGGGGGAGAACATCATCGGCTTCGAGGGCGGCGGCCGTAAGACCACCTCGCGCCTGCTGGACGGCGACTTCGTGAAGTACCGCTCGCTGTTCCCCGCCGAGTACGCCGGATACGCCGAGGTCCAGACCGGCCCGTTCGTCGACGCCCTCAAGCGCGTCTCGCTGGTCGCCGAGCGCAACACCCCGGTGCGGCTGTCGTTCCGCCAGGGCGAGGTCGTCCTGGAGGCGGGCACCGGCGACGAGGCGCAGGCCGTGGAGGCCCTGGAGGCCACGCTGGAGGGCGAGGACATCGACATCGCCTTCAACCCCGTGTACGTGCTCGACGGGCTCGCTCAGATCGCCTCGGACATCGCGCGGCTGTCGTTCACCACGCCGACCAAGCCGGCGGTGCTCACCGGCAAGCCCCTCGACGACGGAGGAGCACCCGGCTACCGCTACCTGATCATGCCCGTCAGGCTGTCCGGCTGATCCCGGATCGCTCGGTCGCGGACAGCGCGCCGCAGGCGCGTATCCACCCTGTGGATCGTTCGGCGCGCGTTCAGCCACGGGCGGTGCGCCGTAGGCGCGCGTCCCCCTGTGGACAACCGGGTTATCCACAGGGGTGATCGAACTGTGGACGAAGGGTGTGGACGAACTCACGTCCGCCGTGTCGCCGACGGAGGCCCGATGAACGGAGTTCCGGGTAGGGGATCCGGGGACGGCTAGCCTGGAGGGATCTCCCAAAAGGAAGCACCTCGGGTCCTCCCCGGAGCGGAGGCCCGGTCCCGCACACCCGCATACCCGCACAAGGAGCGGTAATGGAACTCGGTCTCATAGGTCTGGGCAAGATGGGCGGGAACATGGCCGAGCGGCTGCGCCGCGGCGGCCACACCGTGATCGGCTACGACCGCGATCCCTCCCTCGGCGACGTGAAGTCGCTGGAGGAACTCGTGGACAAGCTCTCCGTCCCCCGCGTCGTCTGGGTCATGGTCCCGGCCGGCGGTCCCACGCGGGAGACGGTCGAGCGGCTCGGCGAGCTGCTCTCCCCCGGCGACATCGTGGTCGACGGCGGCAACTCCCACTACGCGGACGACCAGAAGCACGCCGCGCACCTGAGGTCCAAGGGCGTCGGCTTCGTCGACTGCGGCGTCTCCGGCGGGGTCTGGGGCCTGGAGAACGGGTACGCGCTCATGGTCGGCGGCGCCGACGAGGACGTGGCCAGGGCGCAGCCGATCTTCGACACGCTCAAGCCGGAGGGCGAGTACGGCTTCGTCCACAGCGGCGAGGTCGGCGCCGGCCACTTCGTGAAGATGGTCCACAACGGCATCGAGTACGGCATGATGCAGTCCTTCGCCGAGGGCTACGAGCTGATCAAGGCCAGCGGCATCGTGAAGAACGTGCCGGAGACCTTCCGCAGCTGGCAGGAGGGCACGGTCATCCGGTCCTGGCTGCTCGACCTGCTCAACCGGGCGCTGGAGGAGGACCCCGAGCTCGCCGACATCCGCGGCTACGCGCAGGACAGCGGGGAGGGCCGGTGGACGATCCAGGCGGCGGTGGACCACGCGGTCCCGCTCCCCGCGATCACCGCGGCCCTCTACGCCAGGTTCGCCTCCCGTCAGGACGACTCCCCCGCGATGAAGGTCGTCGCCGCGCTGCGCAACCAGTTCGGCGGCCACTCCGTCGAGAAGAAGCAGTGAAGCGGGACCGGGATGTCCACAGGCTGTGGAACGCGTGAGGCGGGCGCGACCCTAGACTCCTGTCCGTGTACGTCGCCCATCTGAGCCTCACCGACTTCCGCTCCTACGCCTCCGCCGAGGTGGCGATGGAGCCGGGCGTCAGCGCCTTCCTGGGGCTCAACGGGCAGGGCAAGACCAACCTCGTCGAGGCGGTCAACTACGTCGCCACCCACGGCAGCCACCGGGTGGCGACGGACGCCCCGCTGGTCCGGCAGGGCGCGGCCCGCGCGATCGTGCGGGCCAAGGTCGTGCGGGACGTCCGCGAGGCGCTCATCGAGCTGGAGATCAACCCGGGCCGGGCCAACCGGGCCAGGCTGAACCGCGCGCCCGTCCCCAGGCCGCGGGAGATCCTGGGGATGGTGCGCACCGTCCTGTTCGCGCCGGAGGACCTGGCGCTGGTCAAGGGCGATCCGGGGGAGCGCCGCCGGTTCCTGGACGAGCTGCTGACGGCCCGCGCCCCCCGGTTCGCAGGGGTTCGCGCCGACTACGACAGGGTGCTCAAGCAGCGCAACGCCCTGCTGAAATCGGCGGCACAGCAGCGCCGCCCGGCCTCGGCCGAGCTGCTGGCCACCCTGGAGGTGTGGGACACCCATCTGGCGCAGGTCGGCGCCGAGCTGCTGGGGGCCAGGCTGGAGCTGGTCTCCGCGCTCTCTCCGCTGGTCGCCAAGGCCTACGCCGAGCTCGCCCCCAGCGGGGGCGCGGGCCTGGAGTACCGGTGCTCCCGTGAAGGGGAGCTGTCCACAGACCGTGGAGAACTCGTCGAGCTCCTGTTGACGGGTCTGGCCGATGCGCGCAGACAGGAGCTGGCCCGCGGCACCAGCCTCGTCGGCCCGCACCGCGACGAGCTGCTGCTCAAGCTCGGCGACTTCCCCGCCCGCGGCTACGCCAGCCATGGCGAGTCCTGGTCGTTCGCGCTGGCGCTGCGCCTGGCCGCCTACGAGCTGTTGCGCTCGGACGGGGACGACCCGATCCTCATCCTCGACGACGTCTTCGCCGAGCTGGACTCCGGGCGCAGGCGCCGGCTGGCCGAGATGGTCTCCCCCGCCGAGCAGGTACTGATCACCGCCGCGGTGCCCGAGGACGTTCCCGGGGAACTGTCGGGGGCCTCTTATAACGTCGCAGCAGGGGAGGTGAGCCGTGTCGGAGGATGAGGCCAAACCGAAGACCGGCATTGAGCTGGCCCGCGAGGCGCTCGCCCAGGCGAGGGCGGACGCCGCCAAGCGCCAGTCCGTTCCCGGCCGCCGCCGTGCCCGCGCGGCCAGGCCCGCCCGGGATCCGCGGCGCGGTGACGGCCCCCAGTTGTTCGGGGCGGGCATCAAGAAGCTGCTCGCCGACCGGGGCTGGGAGGAGCGCGCCGCCGTGGGCGGGGTCTTCGGCAACTGGGAGGGCATCGTCGGGCGGGACCTGGCCGAGCACACCGCTCCCGGCGCGTTCGAGGACGGCGAGCTGGTCGTCACCTGCGACTCTCCGGCCTGGGCGCAGCAGGTGCGGCTGCTGGCCGGGCAGCTGGTGCGCAGGCTCAACGAGGAGTTGGGCGACGGCACGGTCCAGCGGGTGAAGGTGGTCGGTCCGCAGCAGGCGCGCAAGCCGGGGCAATGGCGTGTCCGTTAGGTCCCTTCGGGGATGCCGAGCGCGTTTGTCAAGCGCCACGTACGCGCCAGTACCCCCCGGGCCGTGTAGGGGGATGTGTGTTCCCGTCCGTTTGGCCGCCAGATGAGCGCTCAGCGCCGGTCACTGGCAACTTTCACCTCCTGACCCGGTAGACTGAAGCCGGGTTCAGGACACTGCGCCGTAACGTGGCGGTCTGTATCGGACATGATGCGTTCGCCGCCTGTGTTTCACCTGTGGTTCGACCAAAATCGCGTGTTACGGGGCATGCGCAAACGGTGGGTGTCCCCGGCAGGAGGCTTCCCTTTGTCGTATGACGCTAGTTCCATCACTGTTCTCGAAGGTCTGGAAGCGGTACGCAAACGCCCCGGCATGTACATCGGCTCGACCGGTGAACGAGGACTGCACCACCTGGTCTACGAGATCGTGGACAACGCCGTGGACGAGGCCCTCGCCGGGCACAACGACAAGATCGTGATCACGCTGCGCGCCGACGGCGGGGTGAGCGTCCTGGACGAGGGCCGCGGCATCCCGGTCGGCCTGCACCCGGTCGAGCAGGTCCCGGCCGTCCAGCTGGTGCTCACCACCCTGCACGCCGGCGGCAAGTTCGACAGCCAGTCCTACGCGGTCTCCGGCGGTCTGCACGGTGTCGGCGCGGCCGTCGTGAACGCGCTGTCCACCCGCCTGGAGGTGGAGGTCCACACCGAGGGCCACGTCTGGCGGCAGCAGTACGAGCGGGGGGTGCCGCTGGCCCCCCTGTCGCAGGACGAGGAGACGGCGCGGAGGGGCACCACCGTCACGTTCTGGGCCGACGAGACCATCTTCGAGACGACCGAGTACAGCTTCGAGACCCTCAGCCGCCGCTTCCAGGAGATGGCCTTCCTCAACAAGGGCCTGTCCATCACCCTGATCGACGAGCGCCCCGGTCATGAGACCGACGAGGGCGACCCCTTCACCGTCACGTATTACTACGAGGGCGGCATCGCCGACTTCGTCCGGCACATCAACGCCAAGAAGGAACCGGTCCACAACTCGATCATCTACTTCGAGGCCGAGGGCCAGGGTGTCGCGGTGGAGATCGCGATGCAGTGGAGCGGAGCGTACTCCGAGTCCGTCCACAGCTTCGCCAACACCATCAACACCGCGGAGGGCGGCACCCACGAGGAGGGGTTCCGGTCGGCGCTGACGAGCATCGTCAACCGCTACGCGCGTGACCAGAAGCTGCTCAAGGACAAGGACGAGAACCTCACCGGCGACGACGTTCGCGAGGGCCTCACCGCGATCATCTCGATCAAGCTGTCCGATCCGCAGTTCGAGGGCCAGACCAAGACCAAGCTCGGCAACACCGAGGCCAAGTCGTTCGTGCAGAAGACCTGCAACGACTTCCTGAAGGACTGGTTCGACGCCAATCCCGGCGAGGCCAAGGAGATCATCAACAAGTCGTCCCAGGCGGCGCGGGCCCGGATCGCCGCGCGCCAGGCGCGCGACCTCACCCGGCGCAAGAGCCTGCTGGAGACGACGTCCCTGCCGGGCAAGCTGAGCGACTGCCAGTCCACCGACCCGCGCGAGTCCGAGATCTACATCGTCGAGGGCGACTCGGCCGGCGGCTCGGCCAAGGGCGGCCGCGACCCCCGCTTCCAGGCCATCCTGCCGATCCGCGGCAAGATCCTGAACGTCGAGAAGGCCCGTATCGACAAGGTCCTCAAGAACGCCGAGGTCCAGGCGATGATCACCGCGCTGGGCTCGGGCATCCACGACGAGTTCGACATCACCAAGCTGCGGTATCACAAGATCATCCTGATGGCCGACGCCGACGTCGACGGCCAGCACATCCGCACGCTGCTGCTCACCCTGCTGTTCCGCTTCATGAAGCCGCTGGTCGAGGCCGGGCACGTCTACCTGGCCCAGCCGCCGCTGTACAAGATCAAGTGGAACAAGACCGGCACGGACTACGACTACGTCTACTCCGACCGGGAACGGGACCAGACCATCGAGGCCGGTCTCGCGGCGGGCAAGCGCGACCCGCGGTCCCACGACGGCGTCCAGCGGTTCAAGGGTCTGGGCGAGATGAACGCCGACGAGCTGTGGTCCACCACGATGGACCCGGCGCGGCGCGTCCTGCTCCAGATCACCCTGGACGACGCGGCGCAGGCGGACGACCTGTTCTCCGTCCTCATGGGCGAGGACGTCGAGGCGCGCAGGTCGTTCATCCAGCGGAACGCCAAGGACGTTCGCTTCCTTGACATCTGATCCGGTAGGTCGCCTCCCGGCCTTTTCCAGAACCGCCACGAAGAAGAGGGTTGTGTAAGTGACCGAGGTGACGAGCGAGAGCCACGACCGGATCGAGCCTGTCGACATCCAGGACGAGATGGCCAAGAGCTATCTCGACTACGCGATGTCGGTGATCGTGGGCCGGGCGCTCCCCGATGTCCGCGACGGGCTCAAGCCGGTGCACCGGCGCGTTCTGTACGCGATGTACGACGGCGGCTACCGGCCCGACCGCGGCTACTTCAAGTGCGCGCGCGTCGTCGGCGACGTCATGGGCTCCTACCACCCGCACGGCGACAGCTCGATCTA
This sequence comes from Actinocorallia sp. B10E7, assembly GCF_039871655.1. Lineage (NCBI taxonomy): Bacteria > Bacillati > Actinomycetota > Actinomycetes > Streptosporangiales > Thermomonosporaceae > Actinocorallia > Actinocorallia sp. B10E7. The sequence continues at coordinate 391,055 of NZ_JBDPLZ010000006.1, read as the reverse complement.
CGACGCCCTCGTGCGGCTGGCGCAGCCGTGGTCGCTGCGCTACCCGATGGTCGACGGCCAGGGCAACTTCGGCTCGCCCGGCAACGACCCGGCCGCGGCCATGCGCTACACCGAGTGCAAGATGGCCCCGCTGGCGATGGAGCTGCTGCGCGACATCGAGAAGGAGACCGTCGACTTCTCGCCGAACTACGACGGCAAGCAGCAGGAACCGGACGTCATGCCGTCCCGTTTCCCCAACCTGCTGGTCAACGGATCGGCCGGTATCGCGGTCGGCATGGCGACGAACATCCCGCCGCACAACCTGCGCGAGGTCGCCGACGGCGTCAAGTGGTACCTGGAGAACTACGGTTCCGACGACGAGGAGCTGCTCGACGCGCTCATCGAGCGCATCAAGGGCCCGGACTTCCCGACCGGCGCGCTCATCGTCGGCCGCCGCGGCATCGAGGAGGCGTACCGGACCGGCCGCGGCTCCATCACGATGCGCGCCCAGGTCGAAGTGGAGGAGATCCAGGGCCGCACCTGCCTGGTCGTCACCTCCCTGCCCTACCAGGTCAACCCGGACAACCTCGCGCTGAAGATCGCCGAGCTGGTCCGCGAGGGCAAGCTGTCGGGCATCGCGGACGTCAAGGACGAGACCTCGGGCCGTACGGGCCAGCGCCTGGTCATCGTCCTCAAGCGCGACGCCGTCGCCAAGGTCGTCCTCAACAACCTGTACAAGCACACCCAGCTTCAGGAGACGTTCGGCGCCAACATGCTGGCGCTGGTCGACGGGGTGCCGCGCACCCTGCGCGTCGACCAGTTCGTCCGGCACTGGGTGACGCACCAGATCGAGGTCATCGTCCGGCGCACCCGCTTCCTGCTGCGCAAGGCCGAGGAGCGCGCCCACATCCTGCGCGGCCTGCTCAAGGCCCTGGACCGCATCGAGGAGGTCATCGCCCTCATCCGGCGCAGCCCCTCGGCGTCCGAGGCCGAACAGGGCCTGATGAACCTGCTGGAGATCGACCAGCTCCAGGCCCGCGCCATCCTGGACATGCAGCTGCGCAAACTCGCGGCCCTGGAGCGCCAGGCCATCACGGACGAGTACGACTCGCTGATGGCCGAGATCGCCGACTACAACGACATCCTGTCGTCCCCCGAGCGGCAGCGGTCGATCGTCGGCGACGAGCTCGCGGTGATCGTCGAGAAGTACGGCGACGAGCGGCGCACCGAGATCATCCCGTTCGACGGCGACATGTCCATCGAGGACCTCATCGCCGAAGAGGAGATCGTCGTCACCATCACCCGGGACGGGTACGCCAAGCGCACCCGCACCGACCACTACCGGGCGCAGCGGCGCGGCGGCAAGGGCGTCCGGGGCGCGCAGCTCAAGCAGGACGACATCGTCGAGCACTTCTTCGTGACGACGACGCACCACTGGATCCTCTTCTTCACCAACAAGGGCCGGGTGTACCGGGCCAAGGCGTACGAGCTGCCGGACAGCGGCCGGGACGCGCGCGGCCAGCACGTGGCGAACCTGCTCGCCTTCCAGCCGGACGAGAAGATCGCTCAGGTGATGGACCTGCGGGACTACCAGGTGGCCCCGTACCTGGTCATCGCCACCAAGAGCGGCATGATCAAGAAGACGGCGCTCAGCGCCTACGACTCGCCCCGCTCGGCCGGCCTCATCGCGATCGGCCTCAAGGAGGACGACGAGGTCATCGCCGCCCGCCTGGCCTCAGCGGAGGACGACCTGCTGATGGTCTCGACCTCGGCGCAGGCGATCCGGTTCAAGGCCGACGACGACCAGCTCCGGCCGATGGGCCGCGACACGCGGGGCGTCATCGGCATGCGGTTCGCCGAGGACCAGGACCTCTTGGACGTCCACGTCATCCGCGAGGGCGGCGACGAGGAGGTGCTGATCGCCACCGAGGGCGGCTACGCCAAGCGCACGCCGGCCGACCAGTATCCCGTGCAGGGCCGGGGTGGCAAGGGTGTGCTCACCGCTAAGATCGTGCAAACTCGCGGCAGGCTGGTCGGCGCGCTCATGGTCCGTCCTGAGGACGAGGTGTTCGCTATGACGTCGAGTGGCGGCGTCATCCGCACCAGCGCGGGCGAGATCAAGCAGTCCGGCAGGCAGACGATGGGGGTCCGGCTCGTCAACCTCGCCGAGGGCGACGTCGTGGTCGCCATCGCGAGGAACGTAGAGTCGATCGAGGACTCTGCGGAAGCCGCGCTGGAGGAAGAGGGAAGTGAGAGCCCGTGAGTACGACCTCCCAGAACGAGGACCAGGCGGACGGCACCCCCGATCCCGCCGACGCCGAGCGGACCAGGGTGAACGAGGCCGTACCCACTGAGCCGGACCGGGAGGAGGCCTCCGGCGCCGCCGGGGGCCGCGAGGGCGGGACCGCGGTGGACGGGGAGGACAAGCCCGTCATGACTCCGGCCGCGGACGAGACGGTGGTCGACGCACCCTGGACGGTGGCCGCCGAACCCTCGGACTCGGTCTTCGCAGACCGCGCCCAGGGCCGGTCCGCATCGTCCGAGCCGACGTCCGCGATGTCCGCGGTGTCGGACACCACGGTCACCGACTCCGTGATGGGCTCTCCGGAGCCGAAGTCTCCGCCGCCGCAGCCGAGCACCGACCGTCCGGTGGCCTCCGCGGCGTCCGCCGCAGCGGCCCTGGCCTCCAGGCTCGGCCGCCAGCTCACCGGGGGCGACTCCGGCGGGGCCGGCGACGAGGAGGGCAAGGACGGCAAGGCGGCGCGCAAGGCCCATCTGCAGATCGCGCGGTTCGAGCCGTGGACGGTGATGAAGTTCAGCTTCGTCATGTCCCTGGTCTGCTTCGTGGTGCTGTTCGTGGCCGTCACGGTCCTGTACGTGGTGCTGTCGGGACTGGGGGTCTTCGACTCGATCTCCGGGGCGATCAACGAGACCACGAACGGCTCCTCCGGTCAGGGGTCCGACGCGGGCGACTGGTTCTCCGCCGGCCGCATCCTTGGCTACACGGCTCTCATGGGCGCGCTGAACGTGCTGCTGATCACCGCTCTGGCCACGGTGGGTTCGGTCATCTACAACCTGGCCGCCGAGTTCGTGGGCGGGGTGGAGGTCACCCTGAAGGAGGCCGAGTAACCAGTTCGCGTTGCCCGATGAGATGGGGTAATCTCACTTCTCGTCGCCACGGAGGAAGTCCTCCGGGCAACGCTCCGGGCGTATAGCTCAGTCGGTTAGAGCGCATCCCTGATAAGGATGAGGCCCCAGGTTCAAGTCCTGGTACGCCCACTCGGAGGTTTTACCCGAGGCCGGTTCTCTGTCAAGAGACCGGCCTTGTTTCTTTCTCTCGCCGGTCCGGTGAACGGGAATGGTCTTTCCTTTGTCACCATGGGTAAAGGTCCATGTGTTCCGGGGTGGCGAAGCGGAAAGAGGCGGCATGCAGGCGGGGGCCGAACTCGCGGGCAGGTACCGGCTGGACGAGCCGGTGCGTCGTGGCGGTGAGGGCGAGGTCTGGCAGGGGGTCGACCTTTTCCTGGGCCGGATGGTGACGATCAGGGTGCCCCCCGCCGACCCTCCGGAGGACGTCTGGGCCCGTGTGAAAGCCCTGGAGCACTTCCAGCGGGAGTCCAGAGCCGCGGTCGAGCTCATCCATCCGGGCATCGCCCCGGTGCAGGACGTCGGCGAGCACGAGGGGCGGCCGTTCCTGGTCCTGGAGCCCTGGGGCGGCCGGGACCTCGGCACCGAGTTGAAGCACGCACCCCGCGGTCTTCCGGTCGGTACCGCGCTCGACTACGGCATCCAGGTCGCCGACGCGCTGGCCGCCGCGCACTCGGTGGGCCTGGTGCACGGCGCGGTGAAGCCGTCCTGCCTGCTGCTGTCGGACGACGGCACCGTGAAGCTGTGCGACTTCGGCCTCGCCGTGCTGAGTGAACCGGAGAAGGCGGAGGAGCTCGACGAGCACGCCGACCTCTACTCGCTCGGCGCCACTCTCTTCTGGCTGCTCACCGGCGAGGAGGTCGCGTCCGCCGGGGAGGCGCCGTCGGCACGGTCGCTGCGGCGGGGCATCCTGCCCGAGCTCGACGCCCGGCTGGGCGACCTGCTGGCGGACGAGCCCGGACGCGGTCCCGTCAAGGCCGCCGAGGTCGCCGTGATGCTGCACCGGGCCCGGGCCCCCTACGAGTCGCGGTACCGGTTGCGCCTGCTGGCGGAGGCCGAGCGGATCGCCTGGTCCATCCCGTTCTGGCATCACCGGATGCCGGTGCTGCACGGCATCGTCGAGGTGCTGGCCGAGGAGGACCCGCAGGAGGCGGAGCGTCTCGCCCGCACCGTCACCAAGCCCCACTTCCAGGCGTCGCTGCTGCTGACCATCGCCAGGGCGCAGGCGGGCAGGGACGCGAACCGGGCCAAGAAGCTGCTGACGGACGTCGAGACCCTCGCCTACACCGTCTCCGACCCGGTGGTCTCCCGGGACGGGATCCTGTGCAGCCTGGTGGAGTCGGTGGTGGAGCACGACGTGGAGGACGCCGAGCGCCTCATCCAGAACATCTCCGGTCCGTACGACAAGGCGACCGCGTTGCGCTGCCTCGCCGAGGCGGTGGCCCGCCGGGAGCCGGAGCGTGCGAGGAGCCTGCTGCTGGAGGCCGCGGAGGTCGTCGACACCATTTCCAGTACGTCCGTGCGGGTCGGGATGGCCTGCCGGGTGTCCAGGGCACTCGCCGGACGGGAGCCGGAGCGGGCGAGGAGGCTGCTGGCCGACGCCGAGCGTCTGGTCCGGGCGGACGGGTCCACGCGGGGCGGCGGCTGGGAAGGGGACCTGCCTCCGCGGAACGGGTGGCTGGCCCGGATCGTGGAAGCTCTGGCCTGGCAGGATCCCGAGGCCGCCGAGCGGCTGGCGCACGGCATCGACGACCCGGACGTCCGGGACATGGCGCTGGGGTACGTCGTGGAGGCCCTGGCCGGGCGGGACCCGGCGGCCGCCGAGCGGCTGGCGCACGGCATCGGGCAGCCGAGCACCCGTGACGTGGCTCTGGGCGTCGTCGTCCGGGCGATCGCCGAGGAGGACCCGGACGGCGCGGAGCGCCTCATCGACGACATCGAGGACCTGGATTTCCGTGTCACCCCGTGGCTGGACCTGGTCAGGGCGCAGGCCGGAGGGGACCCGGCGCTCGCCGAGCGCATCGCCCGCGCCATCCCCGACCCGGAGTCGCGTGCGTGGCGGCTGCGGGACGTCGCCGAGGCGGTGGGGGCCGAGGATCCGGAGCGGGCGTGGGGCCTGCTGGTGGAGGCGGCGAAGCCGCCGTTGAGCACGGCGGCGCTGCGTGAGGTCGTCGGGGTGCTGGCGGGGCTGAACCCGCCGGAGGCCGAGCGGCTGGCGCGCGGCATCGACGACCCGGCCCACTGCGCGCGGGCGCTCCGGGACGTCGCGGTGGCGGTGGCGGTGGAGTCCCCGCACCACGCCCGCGGGCTGCTGGCCGAGTCGGAGCATCTCGCGCGCTCCGTCACGCGTCAGTACGACCGCGACGCGGTGCTGCGGGAGACCGTCCAGGCCCTGGCGGAGATCGACCCTGCGGAGGCCGAACGGGTCGCCCACACGATCGGAACCCCGGAACAGCAGGCCGTCGCGCTGCGGGACATCGCCGCGACCCTGGCCGGGTACGACGCCGCGCCGGCGCGTCAGCAGGCCGGGTAGCGGGCGCTCCAGTCGGGCGTGCGGGAGCCCGGCATGAACTGGGTGGCGAAGTCGTCGGCGAGTTCGGTGACGGCTCCGCGGCCTTCGAGGAGGGCGAGCCAGTCGGAGGGCAGGCCGAAGTCGCCGTGGCGGACGCCGACGAGGCTGCCGCACATCGAGCCGGTGGAGCCGCTGTCCCCGCCGTGGTTGACCGCGAGGATGAGCGCCCCGGCCGCTGAGACGGGTTCGGCCAGAGCGCAGTAGACGGCGATGGCCAGAGCCTCCTGTGCCACCCGGCCTTCGCCGAGGCTCTCCACCTTCTCGGGGCTGGGACCGCCCTTGTTCGCGAGGTCCAGCGCTCGCTGGAGGGCGTCGGCGACCTCCTTGTGCCCCGGGTGGCCGTGCACCCTCTCCAAGGTCTGCAGGACGGCTCCGCGCAGCGACTCGCCCGCCATGAGATGGGCGATGATCGTGGCGAACGCGCCGGCCGAGTAGTAGCCGGCGGGGTGGCCGTGGGTGAGCCTCGCGCAGTCGACCGCGAGGTCGAAGGCGCGGTCGGGGGGACAGGCGATGCCGAAGGGCGCGGAACGCGTCACACCGCCGCACCCCTGGGAGCCGGGGTTGACCGGTCCGGGCGCCCCGCTGCCGTCGTGGGGGCCGGGGTGCCGCCGGGTCTCCAGGGCGGACAGGCACGCGCTGTCCGGCGCCCGTCGCGCGTACAGCCATTCCTGCTCCCGGAGCCATCCCGTCCGGACGACTCCGTCCGGTGGGGCGGGCCGCGGCGAGTTCTGGGTCTCCAGCCAGCGCAGCAGGGCGTTCAGCACCACCTCGACGGGATCGCAGAAGCCCTTGCGGTCCAGCCGGAAGGCGGCGCGGATCAGTCCTTCGGCGGTGAACAGCGTCATCTGCGTGCCGTCGGAGACCAGCCCGACCCGTCCGTCCGTGTCGGATGCCGGTCCCACGACGCCGTCAGGGCCGTGCTTCCGCCGGATCTCCGCCAGCGAGTCCTGCTCGACCGGGTGGCCGAGCGCGTCTCCCAGCGCCCCGCCGAGCAGGCAGCCCCGCACCCGTGCCCGGAAGGCCGCCTGCTCCTGCCAAGACCAGCTCACTGAAGATCCCCTCGGTCAGCCTTCGCCTGAACTTTCACTTTTGTCCGGTCGTCACCTTAGATCGAGAGGCGGACATTCGGGAGGGCCGGTTTCACGTGAATCCAGGGAGCTCGCGCCTCGATCGGCTCTGCCATAGGGGGAATCCAATGGAAAACGGTCGACGGGATGCCGCGCGGGCGTCCCTGCACGGGCTGGCGCTGGGGGACGCGCTGGGCTCGCAGTTCTTCGTCCCCGAGAACCTGGCGGCCTACAGCCGCAGGGAGGTGCCGCCGGGGCGGTGGAAGTGGACGGACGACACCGAGATGGCCTGCGGTATCTGGGCCGTGCTCGACGAGGCCGGTCACATCGACCAGGACCTCCTGGCCCGCACGTTCGCCGAACGCCACGACTTCCTGCGCGGTTACGGCGCCTCCACCAACCGGATCCTGCGGCTGATCAGAGAAGGAGGGGACTGGCGGGAGCTGGCCCGGGACACCTTCGAGGGCGAGGGCTCGTGGGGCAACGGGGCGGCCATGCGGATCGCGCCTCTCGGCGCCTGGTTCGCCGACGACCTGGACCGGCTCGTCGAGGAGGCGGTCCGGTCGTCGGAGGTCACGCACATGCATCCGGAAGGCGTCGCCGGCGGCGTCGCGGTGGCGGTGGCGACGGCCGTCGCCCTGACGGAGGAGGAGCTCTCCCCCGGACGTTTCCTCGACCGCGTCCTGGAGCTCACGCCGTCCGGGATGGTCCGTGACGGCGTCGTGGAAGCCCGGAAGCTGCTGACGATCGACGATCCGGGGACCGCGGGCGCCGTACTGGGCAACGGGCACCGCATCGCCGCCCACGACACGGTGCCCTTCTGCCTGTGGGCCGCGGCCAAGAACCTCGACGACTACGAGCAGGCGTTCTGGACGACCGCCGCGGTGGGCGGGGACATCGATACGAACTGCGCCATCGTCGGTGGAATCGTCGCGGCCCGCACCGGTTTCTCCTCGATCCCCGAGGGCTGGCTCGGGAACCTCGAGCCTCTTCCCGTGTCCCTGTGAGGCGTTGAGGAAGGGGTCCGCGGCCCCGGCGCGCCTCAGGCGGTGAGGTGGTAGAAGCGCCACAGGTCGTGGTCGATAGAGGCCTCCTTGAAGGACGAGTACCCGGCTGCGGCGGCGTACTCGGCGACGGTCGGGGAGCGGAGGACGGTGCCCGCCTCCACTCTGGTGCCCTCGGCGCGGGTCGCGGGAAGGCAGTGGAGGGTGCTGAAGGCGTAGTTGAGGCGTTCCAGGACGGGGCCTGGAGCGGAGTAGACGTCGGCGACGCGTTCGTCTCCGATGAGGACGGAGCCGCCGGGGACGAGCACGCGCAGGACGTTGCGCAGGACGCCTACGGGGTCGGCCATGTCGTGCAGGGCTTCGAAGACGCAGGCCAGGTCGTACCGGGTGCCGTCCGGGTCGAAGGCGGAGGCGTCGGTGTGGAGGAAGGCGACGCGGTCGGCGACGCCCCTTGACTCGGCGTTCCGCCGGGCCTCGATCACCGAGGTCTCGTCCAGGTCGACGCCGTGGACGCGGACGGCGGGGAAGGCCTCGGCGATGGCGATCGTGGACCAGCCCGTGCCGCAGCCCAGGTCGAGGACGTGTGCGCCGTCCTCGGCCAGCCGGGCCGGGACGTCGGGCAGGGCGTTGATCCACTCGGTGATCGAGTGGAGGAACATCGGCCGGTTGAGCCGGCCGATGCCGTGGCGGGTGCCCGCCCCGTAGGCGGAGAAGGGGACGCCTCCGCCGGTCCGGAAGGCGTCGGCCACCCGGTCGATCACGTCGGCGATGGACGTGACGAACCCTGGCAGCGTCCCCATGTAGAAGATGCTGTCCTCGTCGAGGAGGACTTCCCGGGCCTCGTTCGACAGCCGGAACGCCCGCGCGTACGGGTCGCCTTCGGCCTCGTCGGCCACGGCCAGCCAGCCGGCGGAGCCCTGCTGCTCCAGCCATTCCCGGGCGTAGCGCGGGTGGATGCCGGCTCTTTCCGAGAGGCCGTACGCGTCGAGGGGGCCCGCCCGCCAGGGCCTCGTACAGTCCGAGCCGTACCCCCAGGCAGACGCCGAACGTCTCCAGTGCGGAGACCGCGTCGTTCAACATCCGTTCGACCAGTTCCTCGGTGGTGGTCATGCTCTGCCTTCCTCCTGGACCCGCTCTGATCTGGCGGTTCCGCTCTCTTCGGCCTGCCCAGGTGTCTCCCGGTTGTCACCCGGTCGCTTTCGGTGGCGACGGGCCGCGGAGGCCTGCCGGAAAAGGGGGATTCTCCTGCGGGGATCGTGGAGGGCGTGCTAGAGCGAGGGCCTCCCTGGGCTTAGGGTTTGAAGGAGTAACTCTTGGACGTCCTGGTTCGTTGAACCAGGCAGAGAACGAGTAGGGAGAGGGGTGCGGTGTCCGATAGTTCGGACTCCGGTCATAGAACGGACCTGTCGCAGAGGCCGGGTGACCCCCGGTGACGGTCCTGTTCGGGTTGGCCGCCGTGTTCATCCTGACGGCGGCGACCGGGTATTTCGTGGCACAGGAATTCGCCTATGTGACGGCCGACAGGCTCGAACTGGAGCAGGCGGCCCGAGAGGGTGACAAGAAGGCGGCGCGAGCCGTCAAGGTGCTGGAGCGGTTGTCCTTCATGCTCTCCGGCGCCCAGCTGGGGATCACGGTCACCACCCTGGTGGTGGGCTTCATCGCGGAACCGGCCCTGGCACAGCTGATCAGACCGGTGCTGCACCCCCTGGGCGTGCCCGAGGCCGCCGTCGGCGGGGTGGCGCTGGGCATCGGATTCGCACTGGCGATCATCATTCAGATGGTGCTGGGCGAGCTCTTCCCCAAGAACCTGGCGCTGGCCAGACCGGAGACCCTGGCCCGGGCGCTGGCGCCCTCCACCCTGCTGTACCTGGCGGTCGCGGCCCCGGTGATCAGGTTCTTCGACGCCTCGGCCAACCGGGTGCTGCGGGCGGTGGGCATCGAGCCCGTCGAGGAGCTGCACCACGGCGCGACGCTGGAGGAGCTCGGGCTGATCATCGGCGAGTCGGAGGAGGAGTTCGCCGACGAGCACGTCCATCTGCTGGAGCGCGCCCTGGTGTTCTCCGAGCACACCGCCGACGAGGCGATGATCCCGCGGGTCGACGTGGTGACCATTCCGGCCGAGGCCACCGCCGACGAGATCGTCGAGATCATCGGGCGGAGCGGCCACACCCACTACCCGGTGGTCGGGGAGCGGGTGGACGACATCGTGGGCGTGCTGGGGCTGCGGCAGCTGCTGCCGGTCTCCGCGCGGGAGTGGGACGAGGTGACGGCCGGGCGGCTGGCCCGGCAGGCGCTGCTCGTCCCGGACTCACTGCCGTTGCCCGAGGTGATCGTGCAGATGCAGGAGCGCAGGGACGAGATCGCCGTGGTGATCGACGAGTACGGAGGGTTCGCCGGCCTGCTGACCCTGGAGGACGTCGCCGAGGAGCTCGTCGGGGACATCTCCGACGAGACCGATCTGGAGATCCCGCAGGTCACGCCCAAGGACGAGTGGTGGCATCTGGACGCCGGCCTGCGGATCGACGAGATCGAGCAGCTCACCGGCCTGGAGCTGCCCGAGGGGGACTACGACACCGCCGCGGGGCTGATCCTGCGTCGGCTCGGCCGGTTCGCCGACCCCGGTGACGTGATCCAGGTCGAGGAGGGCGGCCGGACCCTCGAGATCGAGGTGCTGAGCAACGGCCACCACGTCCCCGACAAGATCCGGCTGCGGGAGCAGCCGGTCGCAGTGGAGGAACCGAGATGAGCGTGCCCACGGGGATCCTGCTGACCGTCCTCCTGCTGCTGGGCAACGGCTTCTTCGTCGCGGCGGAGTTCGCGCTGGTGGCGGCCCGGCGGCCCCGGCTGGAGAAGGCGGCGGCGGAGGGCAGCCGGGCCGCGGCCTCGGCGGTCGCCGGGATCCGCGAGCTGTCGCTGATGCTGGCCGGAGCCCAGCTGGGCATCACCATGTGCTCGCTGGGCCTGGGCATCGTGTCGGAGCCGGTGATCGCCGAGGTGCTCAGCCCCGTCTTCCACGGGCTGGGGATCTCGGACGCCGTCTCGCACGCGGTGTCGTTCGTGATCGCGCTGGCGCTGGTGACGTTCCTGCACATGGTCATCGGCGAGATGGCGCCGAAGTCCTGGGCGATCGCCCGTCCCGAGCGGGCGGCGATGCTGCTGGCGCTGCCGTTCCGCGGTTTCACCCAGCTGTTCCGGCTGGTCCTGCAGGCCCTCAACCGCACGACCAACGCCCTGCTGCGGCTGATGCGCGTCCAGCCGCGCGACTCGATGTCGGTGTCGCGCACCCCCGAGCAGCTCATGCATCTGGTGGAGGAGTCCCGCCGCCTGGGCCTGATCGACGAGGTGGACCGCAACGTGCTCAGCCGGGCACTGGAGGCGCCGGAGACCAGCCTGCTCCCGCTGGTCATCCCGCTGGGGGAGCTGACCTCGGTGGCGCCGGACGCCGACGCGCGGACGGTCGTCGACACCGCGGTCAGCACCGGGCACACCCGGCTGCTGCTGCGGGACGCCGACGGCGAGCTGATCGGCATGGTCCACGCCAGGGACGCCTATCTGGCGCGGGCCCAGGGCAGGCCCTTCCGCGCCATGGACTCGGGCTACCCGGTGCCGGTGCTCACCCCGGAGACCCCGGTCGCCGGCGCGCTGGCGGTCCTGCGGAGCCAGCACAGCCAGCTCGGCCTGGTCAGGGACGAGAACGGGCTGATCGGCCTGATCAGCCTGGACGACCTGGTCACCACGCTGCTGGCCCCGGCCGAGCGGTGATCTCGAGCCCGGTGCCCCCGGTCCGCCGGCGGGCACCGGGTCCCGACGCGCTGGGGCTGATACCGTCCGGACGCGTGTCCGTACATGAGTCCACACGCCGGCGGCTGACCGAGCGCCAGGCCGACACCGTCCGCAGGCTGACCGAGGCGACCGTCGTCGAGGTGCGGGAGACGGGGTATGACGGGCTGAGGGTCAGGAACGTCGCGCGCCGGGCGGGAGTGGCCGCGGCGACCGCCTACACCTACTTCGCCTCCAAGAACCACCTCCTCACCGAGGTCTTCTGGCGCAGGCTGGAGGGGCTGCCCCTCACGGACGGGGACGCGGCGCAGGCGCTCAAGGACGTCGTCCTGCTCATCGCGAGCGAGCCGGAGCTGGCGGCCGCCTGCACGACGGCGGTTCTGGCGTCCGATCCGGACGTCCAGGAGCTGCGGCTGCGCATCGGCGTGGACATCCACAAGAGGCTGGCGCACGCGCTCGGACGGGAGGACCCGCTGATCCTGGAGGCGCTGGAGATGGCCTATTCGGGGGCGCTCCTGCAGGCGGGAATGGGTTACATGTCCTACGCGGAGGCGGCGGAGCGGCTCGCCGAGGTGGCGCGGCTCATCACGCGCTGAATCCTTTCGGCGGGAGAGAAGGAAAAGGTCTCTTGTCCGCGCCGGTGCGTTGAACTAACGTCTGGACACGTGTCCAGTAACCTTGAGTACAGCCCGTACGACTACCGGATCCACGAGGACCCCTATCCGGTCTACGCCCGGCTCCGCCGCGAGGCGCCGCTCTACCGCAACGAGGAGCTCGACTTCTGGGCGTTGTCCCGGCACGCCGACGTCTCGGTCGCCTTCCGCGACTGGGAGCGCTTCTCCAGCGTCAACGGCGTCACGCTCGACCCGTCGGCGTGGGGCCCGCAGGCGCATCGGACGATGTCGTTCCTGGCGCTCGACCCGCCCCGGCACACCCGCCTGCGCGGCCTGGTGTCCAAGGGCTTCACCCCGCGCCGGGTCCGCGAACTGCACCCGCGCATCCTGGAGATGACCAGGGCGCGGCTGGGGCCCCTGGTCGAGGAGGGCTCCTTCGACTTCGTCGCCGACTTCGCCGGCGTGCTGCCGATGGACGTCATCTCGGAGTTGATGGGCGTGCCCGAGGCGGACCGTCCCGAACTGCGCAGGCTCGCCGACCTCGTCGTCCACCGGGAGGAGGGTGTGCTGGACGTGCCGCCCGCCGGGATGGAGGCGGCGCTCACCCTGGTCGGCTACTACGAGGAACTGCTCGCGGACAAACGCCGCAGGCCCGGGGAGGACCTCACCTCGGCCCTGCTGGAGGCCGAGATCGACGGCGACCGGCTCGCGGACGGCGAGATCATCGCCTTCCTGTTCCTCATGGTCATCGCCGGCAACGAGACCACCACCAAACTGCTCGCCAACGCCCTCTACTGGGCCTGGAAGCACGGGCTCACCGAGCGCGCCCTGAAGGAGCCGGTGGACTCCTGGATCGAGGAGACGCTGCGCTACGACACCTCCAGCCAGCAGATCGCGCGCACCGTCACGGAGGACTTCACCGTCCACGGACGGACCGTCCCGGCGGGTTCGCGGCTTCTCCTGCTGGTCGGCTCGGCCAACCGGGACGAGGACGTCTTCCCCGATCCGGGCAGGTACGACCTCGGCCGCGACACTTCGCAGCTCATCAGCTTCGGCGCGGGAAGGCACTACTGCCTGGGCGCGAACATGGCCCGTCTGGAGGCGCAGATAGCGCTCGGTGAACTGACGCGGATGGTCGCCTCCTACGACGTGGAAGAGAAGAACGCGGTCCGCGTACATTCTTCAAATGTGCGAGGTTTTTCCGCTTTGCCGGTTTCTGTGATCCAGCGCTCCCCCTGAGGAGTCGCAGAGGGCATTCGATAGTGTGCAGACGTTGCTAGGTTTGAGTTCTGACCACTGTCGACGGTGAAGGGGTCCTCACCATGAAAAAGCTTCTCGTGCTCGCCATTCTCGGCCTCGGCGGCTTCGCCATCTGGAAGCGCCTCCAGCAGGACCGCGCCGAGCTGGATCTGTGGACCGAGGCCACCTCCGCGGAGTGACGGGCTGACGAGAACCGGCGCCGCGCGATCAGCGGCGCCGTTTCCGTGAGGGGAAACCCGTTCGCGACCAGCCCCGTTCCCCGGTACGCTGGCCGCACCACCAGGGGCCGTAGCTCAATTGGTAGAGCACCTGCCTTGCATGCAGGAGGTCTGGGGTTCGATTCCCCACGGCTCCACCTGGAACCCCGCTCTCGCACGAGAGCGGGGTTTTGCCTTCTTCCGCGTCAGTTCCGGGGGCGCAGGCCGTCGAGGGCCGTCTCGACGATCCGGTCGGCGTACGCGCGGGTCAGGGGGCCGCGTTCGAGCCACCGGGCGCGCAGCGGTCCCCACAGCAGTTCGACGGCGAGGTCGAGATCCAGGCCGCCGGGCAGTTCTCCGGCGCGCTGCGCGCTGCGCAGCCTCTCCTTCTTCAGCTCCTTCATCGGCCCGTCCAGCCGTTCGGCGTAGGCGGCCGCGAGGTCGGGGTCCTGGAGGATCTCGATGTTCAGCGCCCGCATCGGCTCGTCGTAGCGGGGGTCGTTCAGCTCGTCGACCGTGGCGCGCAGGACCGTCTTCAGGTCGGCCTCCAGGTCGCCGGTGTCGGGCAGGGCCGCCTCCTGGCCGTCCTGCCCTTCGGCGAGCGCGAGGAACGCGTCGAACAGGACCGCGCCCTTGGACGGCCACCAGCGGTAGATGGTCTGCTTGCCCACTCCGGCGCGGGCGGCGATGCCCTCGATGCTCAGCTTGGCGTAGCCGACCTCGCCGACCAGCTCGAACGCCGCGGTGAGGATGGCGCGCCGCGACGCCTCGCTGCGCCGCGCGGCGTCGGGGCTCTTCCTGCGCTGTGTCGTCATGCGCCAAGCTTATATAAGACGAGACGTTCCGTCTTGACATAGGGGTGTCCGTGGCGCAACATGAGTCCATCAAGCGAGACGAGACGTATCGTCTCAACAATGAATCGTGTGAAGGAGACCCATGACCACCTCCCCCGCAAGCCGTGTCTGGTTCGTCACCGGTGCCAGCAAGGGCCTCGGCAGGGCTTTCACCCGAGCCGCCCTCGAAGCGGGCGACAGGGTCGTCGCCGTGGCGCGCGGCATCGCTCCGCTCGACGGGCTCGCCGCCGAGCACGAAGGCCGGCTGCTGGCCCTGCCCCTGGACGTCACCGACCGCGACGCCGTCTTCGCCGCCGTCGCCGAGGCCGTCGGGCGCTTCGGGCGACTCGACGTCGTCGTCAACAACGCCGGATCGTTGTTCATGGGCATGGTCGAAGAGTTCACCGAGGCCCAGGCCCGCGCCCAGATGGAGGTGAACTTCTTCGGAGCCCTGTGGGTGAGCCAGGCCGTCATGCCTTACCTGCGGGCTCAGGGCTCGGGCCGCATCCTGCAGATCTCCAGCATCGGCGCGCTGGGCGGGTTCCCCTGCAACGGCATGTACAGCGCGAGCAAGTTCGCGCTGGAGGGCATGAGTGAGGCGCTGGCCGCGGAGGCCGCCTCGTTCGGGGTCAAGGTCACCATCGTCGAGCCCGGCGGCTACTGGACCGACCTGTACTCCACCGGCATGACGATGACCGAACCGCTGGAGGCGTACGGCCCGCTGCGCGCCGAAATGCAGAAGCAGTGGGCTGAAGGGTCGGTCGACAGCGACCCGCGCCTGGCCGCCGAGGCCGTCATGAAGCTCGTCGCCTCCGACGACCCGCCGCCGCGTCTGCTCCTCGGCAGCATGGTCTACGACCTGGCCTTCGACATCTCCCGCCGCCGCATGGAGACCTGGGCGGCCTGGGAGGAGGTCAGCCGCGCCGCCGAACACGCCGTCCCCGCCCCGGACCGCCTCGGCTGACCACCGGTTCGACCGGATCTTCTCCACCCGCTGATCTGGAAGCCGCGTGCGGGCTCTACCGGAGCGTCGTCGGCGAGAGGCGGACGGAAGGTCCCGCACCCGGGGAGTTCCCGGCGGCCGGACCTGGAAGTGTCGGGCTGGCCGGATACCGTCGGCTTCGGACGGTGAGAAGTATGGGGGAATGACGACGACCACGATGCGGCTTGAACGGCCTCCGGTTCGTATACGCGGCGTACGGCGCGTGCTGCTCGACTCCGCCTATGCGCTCACGGCCTTTCCGATCTCTCTGGCCGCCTTCGTGGTGGTGGCGTCGGTGCTCGCGACGGGGCTCGGGCTGTCGGTCCTGGGCGTCGGGTTCGCACTGGTGGCCCTGGCGGTGCTGATCGCCCGTGGGTTCGCGGTGGCCGAACGGACGCGGCTTCGCGGCATGCTGGGGCGGGTCGCGCCCGGGCCCCGCTACCTGCGGGGCGCGAGGGCGACGGCATCGTGCGGCGGGTCCTCACGCCCTTGCGCGACCCGCAGAGCCGGCTGGACGTCGTGTGGTCGCTGGTGGGCCTCCTGACCGGCACGATCGCTTTCTCGGTGGCGGTGGCCTGGTGGGCGGCCGTCGGCGGCGGGCTGACCTACTGGTACTGGGAGCCCTTCCTGCCGGTGGACGGCGACGGCGTCACCCTGGCGTCGATCATCGGGCTGGGCGAGGGGCGTCGGCCCGAGATCGCGCTCCACACCGGGTTCGGCGTCTTCGCGTTGCTCACTCTGCCCTGGGTGATGAGGGCGGCCGCGCTGACGCACGCCGGCCTGGCCGCGGCTCTGCTGTGCGGCCGCGCGGAGCTGCAGGGCCGGGTCGTCCGGGCCGAGGGGTCGCGCGACGCGGCGCGGACGGCCGAGGCGGAGTCGCTGCGCCGTCTCGAGCGTGACATCCACGACGGCCCGCAGCAGCGGCTGGTGCGCCTGGCGATGGACCTCGGCCGGGCCCGCCGCCAGGTCCACGCCGATCCCGAGCGGGCAGAGGAGATCATCGAGGACGCCCGCCGTCAGGCCACCGAGACGGTCGCCGAGCTGCGGTCGCTCTCGCGCGGCATCGCCCCGCCTCTGCTGGTGGACCGTGGTCTGGCCGCCGCGGTGGAGGAGATGGCGCAGGGTTGCCCGGTGCCCGCGGAGGTCGACGTGGACGTGCCGGACGGGCTGCCGCCGCACGTGGAGACGGCCGCCTACTTCGTGGTCGCCGAGGCCCTCACCAACGTCGCCAAGCACAGCGGGGCCCGCGGGGCCGAGGTCCGTGTCACGATGTCCGGTATGTGGCTTGAGGTGGAGGTGTCCGACGACGGGGTCGGCGGCGCGCACGAGGGCAAGGGCCTCGGCCTGGCCGGGCTGGCCCGCCGGGTCGAGGCGGTCGAGGGCGAGCTGACCGTGACCTCCCCGGTCGGCGGCCCGACCGCGGTGAGGGCACGCGTCCCGGTGGACCGGCACTGATGCGGGTGGCCGTCGCCGAGGACCTGTTCGCCGACGACCCGAGCGGCGTCGGCTACCTGCTCAAGGACCGCGTCAGCGAGATCGACGAGTTCCTGGAAGCGCTCGAGACCGTGGCCGGCGGCGGGACGGTGCTCGACCCGGCCGTCGTGCGCGGCCTGATGGACCGGCGGCGCGATCCGCTCGCCGCGCTGACGCCCCGCGAGCGCGAGGTGCTCACGCTGATGGCGGAGGGCCGCTCCAACGCCTCGATCGCGGGGGAGCTGGTGGTCACCGTCGGGGCGGTCGAGAAGCACACCCAGCGCATCTTCGCCAAGCTCGGCCTGCCGCCCGACGACGACACCCGCCACCGCCGTGTCGCCGCCGTGGTGCGACTCCTGCGCTCGTCCGGGTGAACCCCGGCCCGGAGAGATGGGGTCACCCAAGTTGCCGACGAGGCGTCGGTATCATGCTGACATGATGTCGATAACGTGCTCGCCCGAGGGGCGGGGCACATGTTTCTAGCCCTCAGGGAACTCAAGTTCGCCCGGGCCCGGTTCGGGCTCATGGGCGCCGTCGTGGCGTTGATCGCCGTTCTCATGGTGCTGCTGTCCGGGTTGTCGGTGGGTCTGGTCAACGACGGCGTGTCCGGGTTGCAGCGGCTTCCGGTGACGTCCTTCGCGTTCGAGGAGGGAGTGCAGCACGACGCCGCCTTCTCCCGCAGCGTGGTGAAGACCGACGCCGTCAAGACCTGGGCCGGGCAGAAGGGCGTGGAGGAGGCGGCTCCCTTCGGGAACGCCCTGGTCAACGGCAAGAGCGACAGCGGAGTCGAGATCGACCTCGCGCTGTTCGGAGTGGAGACGGGCTCCTTCCTCTCCCCCGCCGTCGCCGAGGGAGCGCGGCTGAGCGGCGCCGAGCCGGCCGGGATCGTGGTGAGCAAGACGGCGGTGGACGCCGGGGTCAAGCTCGGAGACACCATCACGATCGACCGGATCGGCACCCGCCTCAAGGTCGTGGGGACGCTCGCCGACCAGCACACCTACGGGCACGTGGACGTCGGCTACGTGCCGCTGCGCACCTGGCAGGAGGTGAAGATCGGCGCGGGCCCCGGTGACGAGGTGCCCGCGCGCGCCTACGAGGAGATCACCGCGGTGGCGGTGAAGGGCGAGCCCGCCGACGCGGCCGCGGCCGACAAGGCGGCCGGAACCGAGACCCTGGCCCTGAAGGAGGCGTTCGGAGCCTCGCCGGGCTACACCGCCGAGACGTCGACCCTGACGCTGATCGAGGTGTTCCTCTACGCCATCTCCGCGCTGGTCGTCGGCGCGTTCTTCACCGTCCTGACGATCCAGCGCAAGCAGGAGATCGCCGTCGTGCGCGCCATGGGCGCGTCCACCGGCTACCTGCTGCGCGACGCCATCGCCCAGGCGCTCATCCTCCTGCTCCTGTCCGTGGGCGCCGGTGTCGCCGTCGGCGTCGGACTCGGCAGCATGATCGGCGGCACCGCCCCGTTCGCACTCGAGGCCGGTGCCGTCGCGGCGGCCTCCGCGCTGCTCATCGCCCTCGGCGTGGTGGGCGCGCTCGGCGCGGTGCTGCGCATCACCGCAGTCGACCCCCTGACCGCCCTTGGAGGCAGCCGATGAAACCGGCCGAAACCGTGCCCGAGGCACGATCCGAGCAAGCCGCCTCCGGACTCGTCATGCGGGACGTGAACCTGCAGATCGGCGACGGCGAGGACGTCGTCCACGCGCTGAGCGACGTGTCCCTCGTCGTCGAACCGGGCGAGTTCGTCGCCATCGTCGGGCCTTCCGGCTCCGGTAAGTCGAGCCTGCTGGCCGTCGCCGGCGGCCTGGCGACGCCGACCTCCGGCACCGTGATGGTCGCCGGGCGCGACATGACGGTGGCCGGTAAGAAGACGCGCACGGCGCTGCGTCGGGAATGCGTCGGGTTCGTCTTCCAGTCGGGCAACCTGATCCCCGCGCTGACGGCCGAGGACCAGCTCCGCCTGATGACCAAGTTCGGTAAGAAGACCGGACGCGACCCCAAGAAGCTGCTCGCCGAGGTCGGTCTGGCGGAGAAGGCGAACCGCCGCCCGCATCAGCTCTCCGGCGGCGAACGCCAGCGGGTGGGCATCGCCCGCGCCCTCATGACGGGGCCGAGCCTGCTCCTGGTGGACGAGCCGACCGCCGCCCTCGACCGGCAGCGCAGCCACGAGGTCGTGGAACTGCTCGCCCGCGAGACCAAGGAACACAAGGTGGCCACCGTCATGGTCACCCACGATCATGACGTGTTGAGCCACTGCGACACCGTCTACGAGATGGTCGACGGCAAGCTCACACGCGTCGAGTAGGAACAGAGGTAGGAGTCCCGTGCCGAAAATTCAGGCGGCCACCGTAGTGGAGCACCGCGCCATGCAGCGCAGAGCCATCCTGAACGCGGCACGGGACATCCTCGCCCAGGGCGGGAGCGAGACGCCGAGCCTGGCCGCGGTCGCCAAACGCACCGGCCTGGCCCGCTCCAGCATCTACCAGTACTTCAGCTCCAAGGACGACCTGCTGGAAGCCGTCATCGTCGACATGTTCCCCCGATGGGCGGCCTACGTCACGGCGCGGGTCGAGGAGGCGGACACCCCCGCGGACCGTGCCTTGGCCTACGTGGACGCCAACCTCCATCTGGTGGCGTCCGGCGAGCACGCCATCGCCCGCGGGCTGGCCTCCTTCGCCCGCGCGGAGGTCCTGGCCGAGTCCAGCAAGGTCCTGCACGACCAACTGCGCACGCCTTTGGACGAGGCGCTCATCGCTCTGGGCTGCGACGATCCCGGGACGATGGGCGAGCTGATCCAGGCCGTCGTCCAGCGCGCTTCCGTGCTGCTCGAGAACGGCACGCTCTCCGAGGACAGGGCCCGCGCCCTCACCCACGAGCTCTTGGAGCCCTACCTCCGCCGCTCCTGACCGTCGCCCCGGACGCTCCGGTGGAGGCGGCGGAGGACGAGGAGCCGTCCGGGGACGAGCAGGAGCCAGGTGAGCTCGGCCGCGACGAGTACCCCGTCGGAGAAGGCATTCAGACGCTCCACCTCGAGCCGGAAGATCCGCGCATGACCCGGAGCCGGTGCCCGGCTCTCTCAGACCGCGTGGCAGGGCGCCCCGAGAGGGGCGGCGAAGGGGAAACCGGGCGTCGACCAGACGCGGTGGTCGGCGGTGACGGCGTAGGCGTGCAGGCCGGGCCTGGACCTGAGCCAGTCCTCGGCCTCCTCGCCCATCGCGAACACGGCCGTGGCCAGGGCGTCGACCGTGGCGAGACGACGGCCCACGAGGGTGAGGGACAGCAGGGCGGAGGCGGGCCGTCCGGTGCGCGGGTCGGTGATGTGCGCGCCGCGTTCGGCGGTGCCGGAGGTCGCGACGGCCAGATCCCGGCCCTCCACGACGGCGGCCACCGCTTCGTGGTCGGCGGGGTGGGCCAGGCCGATACGCCACGGACGGCCCGGCGCGGCCTCGCCCCGGGTCTGGACGTCCCCGCCTCCGTTGACGCAGTGGTCGAGCGCGCCCGCCTCGTACAGGAGGTCGGAGGCCCGCTCGACGGCCCAGCCCTTGACCAGGCCGCTGGGGTCGAGCCGCCCGGCCGGCGTGCTGCTGAACCGGCCGCCGGTCTCCTCGGAGAGCTCGCGGCACCGGTCCAGGACCTCGCGGACCTCCGGAGCGCACTCCCCGACGGTGAGTTCGCCGCGGCCGAGTCGGCTGATCTGGCTGCCGGGCCGGTAGGTGGAGAACAGGGCGTCCACGTGGTGGAGCCAGGCGACGGCGGACGTCAGGGCCGCGTGGATCTCGTCCGTCGCGGGGGTGCGGACGTCGAAGGAGAACACGGTGCCCATGGCGGGTTCGACCAAGCGGAGGGAGGACTCAGCGGACACCGGCTTGGTCCAATGCGCTCTGCAGAGACCGGCGGTAGCCCTCGCTGGTGTACGTGGCCCCGGAGAGCGTGTCGATCTGGGCGTTTCCGGCGGCCATCGTCCTCTCCGTCAGCCGGGGAAGGGCGAACCTGGAGATCGCGACGGACTTGCGGTCCTCGTCGGGATACCGCAGGACGTCGACCTTGGCCAGCGCGCCGTCCCGCACGGTGATCCTCACCTGCACGGTGCCGAACTCGGTCTGGACGGCGTCTCCGATGAAGGTGCCGTTGCCGGACGTGGCGGTCGGACCGGCGGGCTGGCTCGCCCGGGTCTCCGGGCCGGGCACGTCGCCTGTGGACAACGGTGCCGAGGCGTTGTGGAGCGTGCTCTCATGGGGTTTGAGGGAGAGCAGCAGGACGATCCCGGCGAGGGTCGTGCCGGTGGTGATCAGGGCACGGCGCATGGTCGTGACTCCTCAGAATTCGAAGGACTCGTGATGGATCCGATGGCGGGGGACTCCGGCTTCGCGCAGCGCGGTCCGTGCCGCCCGCGCCATGCCGGGCGGACCGCACAGGTACACGTCCCGGGTGGGCAGGTCGGGCACCACCCGCCGCAGCGAGCTCGCGGTGAGCGGCAGCCGGTGCCCGGCGGGCTCGTCGACGAAGAAGACGGCTCGCGCTCCCCGGGCCGCGGCGAGGGCTTCGAGTTCTTCGCGCAGGGCCAGGTCCTCGGGGGTACGGGCCAGGTAGACCAGCGTGAGGTCGCCGGGGAGCGTCTCGAACAGGGCGCGCAGCGGGGTGATGCCGACTCCGCCGCCCAGCAGCAGGGCGCGGCCGCTCTCCATCCGGTCCGCGGTGAGGGCTCCGTAGGGGCCCTCCGCCCAGATCCGGGTGCCGGGCCGCAGGTCCGCCAGCGCCGCGCTGTGGCGGCCGGCCGCCTTCACGGTGATCCGCAGCAGGTCCGGTCGGGGCGCGGCCGACAGCGAGTAGGGATTGGCGGCCCACCACAGGTCGGGCGCCAGGAACCTCCAGCGGAAGAACTGGCCGGCGCGGGCGCCGAGCTCGTCGAGCCTCCGTCCGGTCACGTACACCGACACGACGCCGGGGCTCTCCACCCGGACCTCCGCCACCCGCATCCGGTGCCGGAAGGCGATGACGATGGGCGTCAGGAACCGGTACCAGGCGAGGAGCGCCGCGGCCGAGAGGTACAGCGCGTACCAGAACACCCGGGCGAGGGGGGAGGCGACGAACTGGGCACCGAGGACCAGCTGGTGCGAGAAGGCGGCGAAGACCGCCAGATAAGAACTCATGTGGATCAGGTGCCACGCCTCGTAGGGCAGCCTGCGCCGGGCCGCCCGCGCCGAGGTGGCGCCGACCAGCAGCATCAGCAGGAACCCCAGGGTGCCTTTGAGCATCTCCGGGTAGTGGAGGACGTCCACCGTCTGGGTGACCGGGTCGGTCCGCGAGGTCAGCGTGTAGCCCCAGAGGATCGTCAGGGTGTGCGCGAGGGCGAGGCCGACCGTGTAGCGGCCGGCCATCGCGTGCCAACGGGCCAGCCGGTCGGTGCCCACGTGGTGTTCCAGCACGGGGATCCGGGCCATGAGCAGGAGCAGGACGGCCGCGCCGTAGCCGGCCAGCAGCCCGGTGATCCGGCCGCTCTCGGTGAGCCAGCCCGCCGGGCCGATCACCGAGGGGGTGGTCCGCCACCACAGCAGCAGGACGGCCAGGGCGCCGAGCCCGGCCACCGGCCCGGGCAGGAGGGCCGCGAACCGCGGGGGCGCATGGCCGGCCCGCGGGGCGGTGGTGGGTTGAGGGGCGAGAGCGGTCATGGCGGCCTCCCGGGTCGTCGGCTCCGGCCATCCGACGCCATGAACTTCTGTGATCCCTCTGAAAAGGGGTGTTCCGCGGGGTTCCAGCGGATTCTCAGAGGGAATTCAGAGGTTCGAGGAGCAGGCTGGGCACACCATGGCGAGTAACGACCTTTCTCCCGGCCCGTCCGGCCCGTCCGGCCCGCAGCGCGCCGACGGCGGTCCCGTCCGGGTGCTGGTCGTCGATGACGAACCGGACATCACGGATGTCCTGTCTCGGATGTTGCGGTCGGAGGGCTGGGCGGTGGCCGCCGCCGCCGACGGGAGGGCGGCGCTGGAGCTGGCCCGCGAGTTCCGGCCCGACGCGGTGATCCTCGACATGATGCTGCCGGACCTGGACGGGTTCGCCGTCCTCAGCCGGTTGCGTGCCCTCTCTCCCGAGGTATGTGTGCTGTTCCTCACCGCGCGGGACGCGGTCGAGGACAGGATCGCGGGCCTCACCGCGGGCGGGGACGACTACGTCACCAAGCCGTTCAGCCTCGAAGAGGTCCTGGCCCGGCTGCACGGACTGGTGCGCCGCGCGGGCGTCACCCGCCGGACGGAGCGTCCCGGGCTGCTGAAGGTCGGCGACCTGGAACTCGACGAGGACGCGCGCGAGGTGGCACGCGGCGGCGAGCCGGTGGAGTTGACGCCCACCGAGTTCGAGCTGCTGCGCTTCCTCATGCGCCATCCGCGCCGGGTACTGAGCAAGGCCCAGATCCTCGACCACGTCTGGAGCTACGACTTCGGAGGGCAGGCCCATGTGGTCGAGCTCTACATCAGCTACCTGCGCAAGAAGATCGACGCCGGACGCGCCCCGATGATCCACACGGTGCGCGGGGTCGGCTACGTGCTCCGGCCGGGTGCGCGGTGAGGTCGCTGTGGGCCCGCCTGACCCTGGGTCTGGTGCTGCTGCTGGCGCTCAGCTCGCTGACGGTGGGCGTGGCGACCGCGGCGGGGCTGAACCACTTTCTGACCGGGCGGCTGGACGACCAGCTCGCGGCGGACGGCGGCCGTTTCGCGGCGACGCTGGAACACGGGGCCGAGGAGAGACGGGAGTACGGGCTCTCTTCGGACACCCGCGGCGAGGCCGAAGGCACCCTCGGGGCCCGGCTGGTGGACGGCGAGATCGTCCACGTGGCGATCGTCAAGGGGCGCGGCGCCGAGCCGGTCTCGCTCACGGCCGGGGACAGCCGGACGCTCACCGGGCTCACGCCGGGCGGCCAGGCACGGACGGTCGAGTTCTCCACGCTCGACCACTACCGGGTGAGGGCGTTCAAGGGGCGTGACGGCGACGTCATGGTCACCGGGCTTCCGGTGCACGATCTGGAGGGCACCGTCCGGCGGCTGGCGCTGGTCGAGCTGACCGTCTTCACCGTCGTGCTGGCGGCGGCCGGGGCCGCGGGGGCGTTCTGGGTGCGGTTCGCGCTCCGTCCGCTGAGGCGGGTGGCGACGGTCGCCTCCAGGGTCGCTGAACTGCCGCTCTCCGGCGGCGAGGTCGCGCTGCCGCAGGGCGTTCCCGAGACCGGGTCCGCCACGGAGGTGGCCCGGCTAGGGGCGGCGTTCAACCGGATGCTCCAGCACGTGGAGGACTCGCTCAGCCGCAGGCAGGCCAGTCAGGAGCGGCTGCGGCGTTTCGCCGCCGACGCCAGCCACGAGCTGCGCACCCCCGTCGCGACGATCCGCGGCCATGCCGAGCTCGCGCTGCGGGAGATCTCCTCTCCGTCCGGCCGTACCGGCGGCGAGGTCTCCGACGACGTCGTCCACGCGTTGCGGCGGATCGAGGCCGAGTCCGCACGGATGGGCCATCTCGTGGACGACCTGCTACTCCTGGCCCGCCTGGACACGGGCCGTCCCCTCGCGGACGAGCCCGTCGACCTGACCAGGCTCGTCCTGGACGCCACCAGCGACGCCCGGGTCGCGGGGCCCGGCCACCGCTGGCGGATGGAGCTCCCCGAGGAGCCCCTGCTGATCCGGGGCGACGAGAGCCGTCTGCACCAGGCGATCGCCAACCTTCTGGCCAACGCCCGCGTGCACACCCCGCCCGGCACCACGGTCACCGTCCGCCTGTCCGCGACCGCGGACCAGGCCGTCGTGGAGGTCCACGACGACGGTCCCGGCGTCCCCGTGGACCTCCAACCCGAGATCTTCGACCGGTTCGTCCGCGCTGACCGCTCCCGCGCCCGCAGCTCCGGCGGCACCGGTCTGGGTCTGGCCATCGTGCACGGCATCGTCACCGCCCACGGCGGCCGCGTCGAGCTCGTCGGCGTCCCGGGGGACACGGTCTTCCGGATCCTGCTTCCCCGCCGCGGTGCGCCGGACGGCGGCCCGTCCGGCGAGTGTTGATTTCCGGGGTCTCTCCTCTTGCGCCGGATCCGGTACCGGACTGTAATCTGGACAGGTGTCCAAAACAATCGTTTGGTCTGCACGGTCTCCTGTCCCCGGTCCCGGCGAGGTGCTCTTTCGATGATCGGTTTCGTCGGCCTGGGCCAGATGGGCGCCCCGATGGCCGGGCACCTGGTGGAACGCGGTGTGATCGTTCACGACGTACGGCCCGAGGCGGTACGGGAGCTGGTGGACAAGGGCGCCAAGGCGGCCCGGACCCTGGAGGACCTCGCCGAGGCCGGGCTCGTCGAGCTGATGGTCCGCGACGACGCCCAGGTCAGGGAGGTCTGCGCCGTCCTCCTCCCCCTGCTCTCCCCCGGGTCGGTCATCGCGATCCACTCCACGATCCGCGCCGGGACCGCGGTCGACCTGGCCGCCGAGGCCGAGCCGCACGGCGTGGAGATCGTGGACGCCCCCGTCAGCGGCAGCTTCCTCGGCGCGCACCAGGGCACCCTCGCCGCCATGGTCGGCGGCTCCGAGCAGGCCTTCGCCCGCTGCCAGGAGGCCTTCTCCCCCTGGGCCGGGCTCGTCGTGCACATGGGCCCGGTCGGCGCGGGCACCCACGCCAAGCTCGCCCGCAACCTGCTGCACTTCGTGGCCTTCACCGCGGCGGGGGAGGCCCAGCGCCTGGCCGAGGCCGCCGGGGTCTCGCTGCGCAGGCTGGCCCGGGTGGTGCGGCACAGCGACGCGATCACCGGCGGCCCCGGTTCGATCATGCTCAGGTCCGAGACCGGTCCGCTGTCCCCCGACGACCCCCTGCACGACGTCTACGCGCATGTCCTCGCCCTGGGCGACAAGGACCTCGCCCTGGCCCTGGAACTCGCCGGCGAGCTGGGCGTCGAGACCCCGCTGACCGCGCTGGCCGCCGACCTCCTGCCCGAATCCCTGGGAGTGCCCCGTGAACGACAGGCGTGAACTCGGCCTGCGGAAGATGACCGAGGTCTACGGCTTCGATGTCACCGACAGCCCGGGCGACGACTTCTTCGGCTACACCGTCGACCACCTCTTCGCCGAGATCTGGACCCGCGAGGGCCTGTCCATGCGCGACCGCAGGCTGCTGCTCATCGGCCTGCTGGCCGGGCGCGGCCTCAACGACGTGCTGGACCTCCAGCTCCCGGCCGCCCTCGACAACGGCGAACTCGACGCCGGTGAGCTGCGGGAGATCGTCATCTTCCTCACTCACTATGTGGGCTGGCCGCTGGGCGCCAAGCTGAACGGGCAGGTGGAGACGTTGATCGCCCGGCGGGCCAAGGCGGCGCGGAAGGACGAGGGGTCCTAGTCTCGGGGCGAGGGCAGGTATGCTGAAGAGCTGTTGTAGAAAACAAAGGCATAAAACCCTGTTTTCTCGACGTTAGTTCAGTGTTCACCCATTTCACGGTGTGCCGCTCGTCGGCCGCCGGGCTCGTCCTTGCAGCGACCCCTCTTCATTCGTGTGCCGTCGGCACAAGGGGCCTCCCGAGACGTGCCCCCCTCTCGGAAGGCTGTACGTGTCAGACGTATCCCCTGCCCTGTCCACCCCCGCCACGGAAGAAGAGAACCTGCCCTCCTTCGCGGAACTGGGCCTGCCCGCCGCGCTGGTCGACTCCCTCGCCCGCAACGGCATCACCCACCCCTTCCCCATCCAGGCCGCCTCGATCCCCGACGCGCTCGCCGGACGGGACATCCTGGGCCGCGGTAAGACCGGCTCGGGCAAGACCCTCGGCTTCGGCCTGCCCCTGCTCACCCTGCTCGCCCACCAGCAGGCCCGGCCCAAGAAGCCGCTCGGCCTGATCCTGGTGCCCACCCGCGAGCTGGCCCAGCAGGTGCAGACCAACCTGGAGCCGCTCGGCCGCGCCGTCGGCCTGCGGATGAAGACGGTCATCGGCCAGACCTCGATGCCCCGCCAGATCGACGCGCTGCGCCGCGGCGTCGAGATCCTGGTGGCCACCCCCGGCCGCCTCAAGGACCTCATGCGCCAGGGCGCCTGCGACCTGTCGGACGTGCGCATCGCGGTGCTGGACGAGGCCGACCACATGGCCGACATGGGCTTCCTGCCGGACGTCACCGACATCCTGAACGAGGTCCGGCCCGGCGGGCAGCGCATGCTGTTCTCGGCCACCCTCGACCGCGAGGTCGACGTCCTGGTCAACAAGTACCTCAACGACCCGGTCACCCACGCGCTCAGCGAGATCGACGACACGGTCGACACGATGGAGCACCACCTTCTCCTGGTCCCGCCGAAGGAGAAGAACACCATCACCGCCGAGATCGCCAACCGGGCGGGCCGGACGATCCTGTTCGCCCGCACCAAGCACGGCGTCGACCGGATCGCCAAGCAGCTCACCTCGGTCGGCGTGCGCGCGGCGGGCCTGCACGGCGGCAAGTCGCAGAACCTGCGCACCCGCACGCTGGCGGAGTTCCGCGAGGGCCGCATCAGCGTCCTGGTCGCCACGGACGTCGCCGCGCGCGGCATCCACGTGGACGACGTCACCCTGGTGCTGCACGTCGACCCGCCGGCCGACCACAAGGACTACATGCACCGTGCCGGCCGCACCGCCCGGGCGGGGGAGAAGGGCACCGTCGTCACGATGGTCCTCTCCCACCAGGTGCGGGCGACCACCTCGATGATGCGCCGCGCCGGCATCCAGGCCGAGCGCGTCAAGGTGACCTCGATGGACCCGGCGCTGGTCGCGCTGACCGGCGCGCGTGAGCCGTCCGGAGAGCCCATCCCCGAGCCGATCATCCCCGAGCAGGAGAAGCGCTCCGCGCGGCGCCAGGGCGGCGGCTTCGGCGGCCGCGGCGGCCCCCGCAGGGGCGGAGGCGGTCCCCGCCGTTTCCGTGACGGTGAGGGAGGCGGCTCCGCCGAGGGCGGGCGCCGTCCCTACCGGGGCGGCCGTGAGGGCGGCTTCGAAGGCGGCGGCACCGGTACCGGCACCGGCACCGGTTCCTACAACGGCGACGGCAACCGCGGCGGCGGCCGCCCCTACCGGGAGCGCAACGACCGGGAGGGCGGCGGCCGTCCTCCCTACCGGGGCTCGAGCCGGCACACCGGCGGCGGCAACGGCGGCGGCAGCGGCAGCGGGTCCGGCGGCGGTGACCGTCCGTATCGCCAGCGTCGTTCGACGACCGCCTGAGCGGGTTTCCACCGACTGATCGGCGCAGGCCGGGTCCCTTACGGGCCCGGCCTGTGTCATTCTTGCTTTCTTACTTTTTCACCGTTTGTGGCGACAGGGTTCTAGACTCCGATGGTCATGGTGGCCGCGAAGAATGCGGGGATCTGTGCGCTGGGGCAGGAGGATGGCGATCGGTGTCGCCGGGCTGGCGGGACTGATGCTGCTGTCAGGGGCGTCGGTGAGCGACGCCCATCGGGTCGAACGGACCTCCGCCGAGCTGAACCGCTCGCCTGAGGAAGAGTTGCTGCCTCCGCTCCCCACCCTCCCGGCCTCCTTCGAACGCCCCAGGACGGACTGCAAGAAGCTGAAGTGCGTGGCCCTGACCTTCGACGACGGGCCGGGACCCGACACCGAACGGCTGCTGGAGATGCTCTCCGAGGCCGAGGCGAAGGTGACGTTCTTCGTCATCGGCCCGCAGGCCATGCAGTTCCCCGAGGTCCTGCTGCGCGAGGCCGAGGACGGGCACGAGGTCGGCAACCACACCCAGCGCCACCTGCAGCTGACCGCCGAACCCGGCAAGGTCGTGCACCAGGAGCTGGACGGCACCACCAGGATCATCAAGAGCATCCTCGGCTTCGAGCCGACCCTCTTCCGCCCGCCGTATGGAGCCACCGACAAGCGGGTCGAGAAGGAGGCGCGGAAGAAGGACATGTCGGTGATCCTCTGGAGCGTGGACACCGACGACTGGCGCCACAGGAACAGCTCCGTCGTCGCCCGCCGCGCCATCCGCGGACTGCACCGGGGCTCGATCATCCTGATGCACGACATCCACCCCACGTCCGTGGACGCCGTGCCCCGCATCCTCAAGGAGGCCAGGCGCAGGGGCCTGACCCTGGCGACCGTCACGGACGTCCTGGCGGCCCTGGAGGGGGAGAAGCCCAAGCCCGGCAAGAAGTACCTGGGCCGCTGACTCAGCCGGCCTGCTCCCGCCTCGCGCGGTCCGCCTCGTTCTCCTCGCGCAGCTTGTCCTGGAGCTCCTGGAGCCCGCGCATGCCCTCCACGGACAGCAGGGCGAGCTCTTCCGCGGTGATGAGCTGCGGCTTGTTCTTCAGCGGAGGCAGCCAGCCCTCCTCGGAGTCGTACCGGCGGACCATCTTCGCCGGCACGCCCGCGATCACGCAGTTGTCGGGGAACTCGCCCCTGACCACCGCGCCGCCGGCCACGGCCACGTTCCTGCCCAGCTTCGTCCCCGGCAGGATGATCGACCCGGTGCCCAGCCAGCACCCGTCACCGATCTCGACCGCGCTGTTCTCCGGCCACTGCCGGCCGATGGGCGCGTCGATCTGCGCATAGGTGTGGTTCTGGTCGGTGATGTAGACGTAGGGGCCGGTGAAGACGTCGTCGCCGATGACGATCGACTGGTGGCCGACGATGTGGCTGCCCCGTCCGATGGAGCAGCTCTCGCCGATTTTGACGATGACGTCGGGGCCGAGGTCCAGCCCCGGTACGAAGCCCGCCGAGATGGACACGTGCGTGCCGACGAGGGTGTGGGCGCCCACCGAGATCCAGGGTTCGCCGAAGATGGCGCCCTGGGGGAAGGCGATGCACACGCCCTCGCCCAGATGGTGGAAACGTTTGCCCCCGGGGGAGGCGGGGCTGATCTCGCCCAGCCTGCGGATCAGTGCGTAGGCCCGGTGCACGGCCTCTCCGGCCAGCCGGCGCGCGCCATCCTTCAACATGGGGGTAAAGGTACATGCATATAAAAAAGGGGCTACCCGCCGGTAGGACGGGTAGCCCGAAAGCGCAGTTCATCCGGGGCTCACGCGGTCCCCGGACCCCCCGCTCCCCGGGTGCCCCCCGGAGTCGAGCCGCGGCCGGTCTCGCCGTAGGCGGAGCCCGGGGCGGTCGGGCTGTAGGAACCCGAGAGCGTCTGCTCCCGCCGGTAGCGCTCCGACTCCAGGCTCTCCTCGGGCTCCAGCAGGTGCTGCATCTGGTGGCGGCGCCGGGTCATCATCACCGCGACGGTGGCCCCCGCCACGCAGGCCGCGAGGGTGCCCATCATCGTGTTGCGGGTGTTGCGGCGGCGACTGGACGGCTCGATCCAGGCGGCGGTGCCGCTCAGAGCGGAGCCGATCTTCGGCGCCATGCTGCCGTTGAAGTAGACGGCGGCGCGCTCGATCCGCGGAGCCGTCCAGCCGCGGGCGGCGGTCACCCGGTGGGCGGCGATGCGACGCGCCGCGATCGAGGCGGGGATCATCCAGCCGATGACCTGGGTGGCCGTCGTCTGAGCCTGGTTCACATCGGCCTGCGTCCGGTACATCCCCGTCCGCAACCGGGACGTGCCGGCCTTCGTGCGTGCCGCCCCGGTGCGCGCCCGGGACCTGACCTGGGACTTGGCAAGGGACCTGGCGACGGAGCCCCGGCTCCTCACGCCCATCATGCCCGGACTCTTCCTCACACCCGGCAGGCTGGAGTTCCGCATGGCCCCGGTCACGCCCCGGGTTTTCAGCCGGAACCTCCGGTCGACCCCCTTGGGCGTCCTGCGAACGGAAAGACGCATGGACACGTTTCCTCCCCCGAATAGCTGACGGTCCTGAAAACTCCCTTCCCCGGGCTTGAGGCATCACACCTTCCCCGGCACACGTCACACCATGTGAACTCGCGGCCCGGGGGTCGTGGCAGGATGGCTGGGTCGGCGCTGACAATCATCCAGGAGGAGCCATGGCCGAGACACTCGCGACGTTCAACACCAGCCAGGGAAAGATCGTCATTCGTCTGTTCCCGGAGCTGGCACCGAACACGGTCGCCAACTTCGTGGAGCTGGCCGAGGGCACCCGTGAGTGGAAGCACCCGGAGACCGGCGTCGTCTCCAAGACCCCGCTCTACAACGGGACGATCTTCCACCGTGTGATCGACAACTTCATGCTCCAGGGCGGCGACCCGCTGGGCAAGGGCATCGGCGGCCCCGGCTACGACTTCGACGACGAGATCCACGCCCAGAACAAGTTCGACCGCCCCTACCTGCTGGCCATGGCCAACGCGGGCAAGCGCGGCGGCCGGGGCACCAACGGCTCGCAGTTCTTCATCACCACCGTCCCGACCCCGTGGCTGAACAACGGACACACCCTGTTCGGCGAGGTGGTCGAGGGCCAGGACGTGGTCGACGCCATCGGCAAGACCCCGACGGGCCCGAACGACCGTCCGCTGAAGGACGTCGTGCTGGAATCGGTGACGATCGAGCGCCGCTGACCGTTGTACTGACGTGACGGACATTCCCCCGGCCCCGGAAGAGACCGGGGTGCCCACCTGCTACCGGCACCCCGGACGTGAGACCTACGTTCGCTGTACTCGTTGCGACCGGCCCATCTGCCCCGACTGCATGGTCGAGGCGGCGGTCGGCTTCCAATGCCCGGAATGCGTCAAGGCGGGCAACCGCGACGTGCGGCACGCCGCCGGCAGGTTCGGCGGTGAGGTGGCCACCTCACCGCGGCTGACCTACGCGCTGATCGCGGTCAACGTCGCGGTCTTCCTGCTGCAGTACGGGGTGGGCGATCCCGGCCGGATCCGGTTCGACTTCGGGCTGTTCCCGCCGCTGGTCGCCGAGGGCGAGTTCTACCGGCTGGCGACCTCGGCCTTCCTGCACAACAGCCTGGCGCATCTGCTGCTCAACATGTGGGCGCTGTGGGCGGTGGGCCAGTCCCTGGAGTTGTGGCTGGGCAGGGCGCGTTTCCTCGCCCTGTACGCGGTGAGCGCGCTGGGCGGCGCGACGCTGGTCTATCTGGCCTCGCCGCTGCTGTCCAACACGGCGGGGGCGTCCGGCGCCATCTTCGGCCTGTTCGGCGCGGTCTTCGTGTTGTCCCGCCGGATGAACCTGGACATCAGGCCGATCGCCTTCGTGATCATCCTGAACCTGGTGTTCACCTTCGTGTGGTCCGGCATCAGCTGGCAGGGCCATCTGGGCGGGCTGGTCGCCGGCGGGCTGCTGGCGTTCGCGTACGCCTACGCGCCCCGGGAGCACCGGAACGCGGTGCAGTGGGGCACGACCGCCGCGATCACGGTGCTGATGCTGGCGCTGATCGCGGTGCGGACAGGTGCCCTGACCTGAGGATTGTGGATAACCCAGACAGCCTGGGGACAACGTGAGCCGTTGTCCCCAGGCTGTGGAAAACATTCGTGGATTGAGCCACGCGAAACCTGGGTAAAGGCTAACGCCACTTGGTGGACAGGATCACCCCGAAGATGATCAGGGTGAAGCCGATGCCCAGGTTCCAGTTGCCCAGGTCACTGATCAGCGGCACGTCGGAGCCGGTGCTGGCCGCGACGTAGTAGGTGGCGATCCAGCCCAGGCCGATCAGCCAAGCGGCGAGCATGACCGGGACCAGCCAGCGCGGAGTGACGGCTGCCTTCTCGGTGGCCCTTACGGGCGGGGTGTAGACGGCCTTCTTGCGAGTCTTGGACTTGGCCACGGGTAGTCTCCTCAACGAACGCGGGGTCGCGCGTCTCTCCCGCGCAAACGTCCAGTCCGCCGAATTCTAATCGCTCCCGCACGCGGGCGCAGCGTCCCCGCGGGGTGAGCGCGCCGCTGGTAGGTTGATCCAGGTGAGAGGGCTTCGTTGATGCGCGGACTCATCAAGGTTCTGGGCGAGTTCTTCATCACCTTCGGGCTGGTCGTGCTGCTGTTCGTGACCTACGAGCTGTGGGGGACCGGCCGGTACACCCAGGCGCACCAGGAGACGCTCGCCGAACAACTGGACCAGAAGTGGTCCGAGCCCGCCGCGCCCCATGTCACCACCGAGAAGGTGAGACTCGGCGACGGGCTGGCGCTGATCCGCATCCCCAGGTTCGGCAAGGACTACAGGTTCGTGATAGTCGAGGGCACCTCGCCCGCCGATCTGCGGCGCGGTCCCGGCCACTACGCGAAGACGGCGCTGCCGGGCCAGATCGGCAACTTCGTGGTCTCCGGCCACCGGACGACCTACAGTGCGCCCTTCAACAAGGCCGACAGGCTCAGGGCCGGCGACGAGATCCTGATCGACACCAAGAAGACCCAGTACGTCTACAAGGTGACGAAGCTCCAGATCGTCGCGCCCACCCGGATCGAGGTGACCGCGCCGGTCCCCCTCCACCCGGGGAGGAAGCCGAAGAAGAAGCTGATCACGCTCACCACCTGCCATCCCAAGTATTCTGCGGCGCAGCGGCTCATCGTCTTCGGTGAGCTCGACCGGCAGCTCCCCCGTGTCAGCGACGGGGGCCAGAAGTAAGGCAGCCCGATGTACCTGTGGATCTGGCGTCACCTCCCGGCCAAGAGTCCCTTCGCCAAGGCCGCGATCGCGGCGGCGCTCGTCCTGGCCCTGGCGGCCCTGCTCTGGTACGTCGTCTTCCCCTGGGTGGAGCCGCAGATCCAGTTCGACCAGGGGACCATCCATGAGGACGGCTGAGCGCGTCCTCGTCGTCGACAACCGCGACAGTTTCGTCTACAACCTCGTCCAGTACCTGAGGGAGCTCGGCGCCGACTGCCGGGTCCTCGACCGGGACGAGGCACGTCTGGAGCACGCCTCAGGCGTGGACGGGGTGCTGCTCAGCCCCGGTCCGGGCCACCCCGCCGACACCGGCGTCTGCCTGGAACTGCTGGCCGCGGCCGGGCACGGCGGCCCGCCCGTCCTGGGCGTCTGCCTCGGACACCAGGCGCTCGCTTACGCGTGCGGGGCGCGGGTCGGGCCCGCCCCGCGGATCGTCCACGGGCACACCAGCGAGATCCACCACGGGGGGCGGGGGGTCTTCGCGGGGCTGCCGTCGCCGTTCCGCGCCACCCGGTACCACTCGCTGGCCGTCGACCCCCGGACCGTCCCCGCGGAGCTGGAGGTCACCGCCACCACCCCCGACGGCGTGATCATGGGCCTGCGGCACCGGACGGCCCCGGTGGAGGGCGTGCAGTTCCATCCCGAGTCCGTCCTCAGCGAGCACGGACACACCCTGCTGCGCACCTGGCTGCACTCACTCCGTCCGGGAGGGGCTCTTTCTTCACGTTCTTTCCCGGAATCTGTAACAACGGGTCCTTCCGTGACGAACTCCCTATGAGGGCTTCCGCCATCGCCCCCGAGTGGCGGAAGCCCTCATCGTTTGCCCGGAACCGCGCGGGCCGACCCTGACCATGACAACGAAGAGCCCCGGGCCTCTCGGCCCGGGGCTCTTCTGCGTTCTCACCTCAGGATCGGATCACGGCGCGAAGGGGTTGGTCCCGTCGTTCTGCTCCGGCGGCAGGCCCGGGTCCGGCTGGGCCGGGTCCGCAGGCGTCTCCGTCGGCGGGACCTCCTGCTGGGCGGCGATGTAGACCACGATCGAGCTGGTCACCGGGACCTCGGTGCCGGGCGCGATGTTGGTCGAGAAGACCGTGCCCGGCGGGTAGGTGGCATCCGGAGGAGTCTTCTCCACGAATGTCGGCTTCTTGGTGAATCCGGCGTTCTGGAGTGCGGCGATCGCGGTCGCCTGATCCATCCCCTTCAGCTCGGGCATCTGGGCCTTCTCCACGGCCTTGGCCACGAAGACCTTGATCGTCGCGCCCGGCGCCACCGACGAGCCGGGGGCCGGATCGGTCCTGATGACCGATCCCGGCTTCACCTTGGCGCTGGTCTCCTCATACCGCTCGACCAGCAGCCCCAAGCCCTTGAGCCGTTCCTCGACGGTCTCGAACGGCTGGTTCACCAGCCCGCCGGGGAGCGTCACCTTCTCCTTGCCGGTGGAGACGAGCAGGGTGACCGTGCTGCCCTTCTCGGCCTCCTCCCCCGCGGCCGGGTCGGTGCTGATGACCTTGCCCTTGGCGACGGTGTCGCTGGACTGCTTGTCGGCCTCGACCTTGAAACCCTGTCCCTGCAGGACGCTGGTGGCCTCGCTCTGGGACATGCCCGTGACGCTCTCGATCGCCACCAGATTCTCGGTGTTCTTGTCGCCGTCGTCACCGCCGCCGCCGGTCAGCAGCACGGCCAGGCCGGCGAAGACACCGACGACCACGACCGCCAGCAGCAGCCACAACGCGGCCTTCTGCGCCTTCTTGCCGGGCTCGTCGTCGTCGGAGACGGCAGGGCGCCGCCCGCCGTGCTGGGTGGCCTCGTCATACCGGACGGGCGGCAGGTCGTCGTACCCGCCCTGTCCGGCGTAGGTGGCCGGACCCACCGGCTGCTGGACCCTGGTCGGGCCGCCGGGGACCTGGCCCATCACCTGGGTGCCGGCCATCGGCGGCGGCACCACCATGGTCGAGGTGCTCTGGGAGGCCACCTGGACGCCCTGCATGGCCCGCTGGATGTCGGCGCGGAACTCCGAGGCGCTCTGGTAGCGGTGAGCCGGGTCCTTGGCCATCGCCTTCAGCACGATCCTGTCGGCCCACTGGGGGATCTCCGGATCGATCTGGGACGGCGGGATCGGCTCCTCCCGTACGTGCTGGTAGGCGATCGCGACCGGCGAGTCCCCTTGGAAGGGGGGCCGGGCGGTCAGCAGTTCGTAGAGCACGCAGCCGGTGGAGTACAGGTCGCTGCGCGCGTCGACCCGCTCGCCGCGGGCCTGCTCGGGCGACAGGTACTGGGCGGTGCCGATCACCTGGGCGGTCGCCGTCATGGTGGCGGCGGAGTCCGACATCGCGCGGGCGATGCCGAAGTCCATCACCTTGACCTCGTGGTTGCGGGTCAGCATGACGTTGGCGGGCTTGATGTCCCGGTGGATGATCCCGCCCCGGTGGGAGTAGTCCAGGGCGCGCAGGATGCCGTCTACGATCTCCAGCGCGCGCTCGGGCCGCAGCCGCCGCTCCGCGCCGTTCTCCGGCCGGATCAGCTCGCGCAGCGTGTGGCCCTCGACGTACTCCATGACGATGTAGGGCACGGGTTGGCCGTTGAAGTCGTCCTCGCCGGTGTCGTACACCGCGATGACCGACGGATGGTTCAGTGAGGCGGCCGACTGGGCCTCGCGCCGGAACCTGGCCTGGAACGTGGCGTCCCTGGCCAGATCGGTGCGGAGGGTCTTGATCGCGACGGTGCGGTCGAGCCGGAGGTCGCGGGCACGGAACACCTCGGCCATGCCTCCGCGCCCGATGACCGCACCGAGCTCGTAACGGCCGCCCAGCAGCCGAGGCTGTGTCATGTCTCGCAGTTCCTTTGATCCGAGTCAAACCTTGTTACCCGAACCTAGCGCCCGAGTGGTAGTGCTTACGGGATCGGGTTCGATGTGAAGTTTCGTTGTGGTAATCGTTACGGACGGGCCAACGGCGTCGTAAGGCGGGCTTGCGGTGGTCGTAGGGGGCTGCTCCGTCAGTTCTGATGTGACCGGACTCTCGGGGGGCGAAACCGAGGCGTTGCTCTCCCCGAAAGGCGCGTCGTCCGAGCGGGCGGCAGGCGGGGAGCTCCTGAGCGGGGCTTCAGGCGGCGGGCAGGACGGGTCGTCCCGCCCGCCGTAGCCGTGGATCCGGGCGATGTCCGGGTACGCCGGGGCCGCGGCCGGGAACCGCCGCGGGGCGGCTTCGTCGGAGAGGAACTCCGCACGCAGCCGGTGGCGAGATCCGAACAGGGCCGTCATCTCACGTGATCACTTCTTGGACAGGGCGTCGATGATGTCGGCCGCGATCGGACCGGCGGCGGTGGCGCCGAAGATGCTGGTGCTGCCCTCGACGAAGACCGCGAAGCCGTACTTGGGCTTGTCGGCCGGGGCGAACCCGACGAACCAGGCGCCACCGCGGGTGGCGGTGAGCTCGGTGGTACCGGTCTTACCCGCGATGTTGCGGCCCTGCAGGTTCTTGGCGGTACCGGTGGCGACCACCTGGCGCATCATGTCCTGCAGCTGACCCGCGGAGTCGCCGCTGAGCGGCTTGCCCATCGAGCTCGGGTCGGCCTCGTAGATGGTGCCGGCCTCCTCGGGCTTGCCCCCGTCGCCTTCGACCCGGGCGACCGCCTTGTCGACCAGGTACGGCTTCATCATGTTCCCGTCGTTGGCGATCGCCGCCGCGACCATCGCCATCTGCAGCGGGCTGGTCTTGGTCTCACCCTGACCGAACGAGCCGCGCAGGATCTCGTCGCGGTTCTGCGCGTTGTGCGGGTACTCCGACGCCGGCGCGGACAGGTCGTCCTCGATCGGGATCTTGCTGTAGAAGCCGAACTTCTCCGCCTGCAGGCGCACCGCGTTGTTGCCCAGGTACTGGTCGTCGGCGCCGAGCAGGGCGTAGGTGGTGTTGCAGGACTCGGCGAAGGTGTTGATCAGCGGCGCCTGCGGCAGACCGCAGTTGATGCCGTCGTCGTGGCTGTTGGTGATCGGCTTGCTGCCGCCGGTCGGCACCTGCGAGGGGGCGGGCACCGGGGTGTCCTTGGTGTTGCCGTTCTGGGAGAGGAAGGCGGCGGCCACCACGGTCTTGAAGGACGATCCGGGCGGGAAGAGCTCGGAGTAGGCCTTGTTGACCAGCGGTTGGTCCTTGTCCGCCGTCAGCTTGTTCAGGTTGGCGGCGACCTCGTTGAGCTTCTGGATGCTGGCGATCGTGTTGGGGTCGAAGGAGGGGAAACCCGCCGCGACCTTGACGGCGCCGGTCTCGGCCTCGATGACGACGGCCGCGGCGCGGATCGGGCCCTGGGCGGTGAGCCGCTGGTAGGCGACCTGCTGGGCCTTGGCGTCGACCGTGGTGTAGACGTTGCCGCCCAGCGGCTTCTCCCCGGCCAGGGTCCTGACCCAGGAGGTGGCGGTCTGCCGCTCGTCCCGGCCGTCCAGGATGGAGTCGAAGGAGAGCTCCACCCCGCCCTTGCTCAGGGTGCTGCTGAAGTACCCGGTGATGGGGACGAAGACCTCGGCGTTCTTCAGGTACTTGCGCTGGTACTTCGTCTTGGAGTTGCCGGGGCTCAGCGGCTCGGAGAAGGCCAGCTTCATCTTGTCCGAGGAGTAGATGTCGCCCCGGAAGCGCAGGAAGATGCCCTGGGACTTGCGGTTGTTCAGCGCGTGGTTCTGCAGGTCCTTGGCCTGGAACGCCTGGATGTAGTTGGCGTTGATCATCAGGATGGCGATCAGCGCCAGGCCGACCAGCGCCACCCGCTTGAGCTGGTCGTTCATCGACATCTTGGTCATCGCAGGCCCCCCACGTTGACGATCTGCGTCATGCCCTCGTCCTGGATGGCCACCGGGGCCGGCTTGCGCGCCTCGTGGCTGAGCCGGATGAGGAGGGCGATCAGCACCCAGTTGGCCAGCAGCGAGGATCCGCCCTGGGACAGGAACGGCGTGGTCAGACCGGTGAACGGGATCAGCTTGGTGACACCGCCGGTGATCACGAACACCTGGAGCGCGAAGACGAAGGACACCCCGCCGGCGAAGAGCTTGGCGAACTCGTCCTTGGTGGCGATGGCGACCTTGAAGCCGCGCTCCACCAGCAGGACGTAGAGCATCAGGAGGGCCATGATGCCGGTCAGGCCCAGCTCCTCGCCGAGCGAGGTGAAGATCTCGTCGCTGAACGCCAGCGGGGTGCGGTAGGGCTGGCCCTGGCCCAGGCCGGTGCCCAGCACGCCGCCCTCGCCCATGGCGTACAGGCCGGCCATGAGCTGGTCGCTCTCGGCGTAGCTGCCGCCCGCCGCGATGCACTCGTCGTAGGTCGGCTTGGCGTCGATCATGTTGTCGACGGTGCCGTCGGGCAGCTTGCAGCCGCCGCCGAAGTAGTTCTCGGGCGACAGCCAGATCTCGACGCGCTGGTTGATGTGGTCGATGCCGATCAGCTGGGCGCCGACGTAGATGATCAGTACGCCGCCGATGAACAGGCTCAGGCCGATGAAGACCCAGGACGCCTTCCCCGTGGCGATGTAGATCATGCTGACGAACAGGCCGAAGAACAGCAGCGCGGTGCCGAAGTCGTTCTCCACGGCCAGGACCATCAGGGTGAGGATCCAGAAGGCGAGGATCGGGTAGAGGTCGCGCGAGCGCGGCAGCTCCAGCAGCCAGATCTTGCGTTGGACCAGGGAGAGCGCCGCCCGTTTCTTCACCAGATAGGCGGCGAAGAAGACGACGAAGGCCATCTTGCAGAACTCGGCGGGCTGGATGGAGAACGGTCCGAGCTTGATCCAGATCCGGGCGCCGTTGAGTTCGGTGCCGATCACCGGGACCATCGGCAGCATCAGCAGGACCAGGCCGACCGCGCCCAGCGTGTAGTGGTACCGCTGGAAGGCCTTGACCTCCTTGACGACGATCAGGGCGGCGATGAACAGGCCGATGGACAGGACCGTCCACAGCAGCTGGCCCATGATGTCGGAGCCCACGCCGAACGGCACGTACTCCTTGCCGGGGTTGGCGGCCTCGAAGCGGGCCTGCTCCTCGGCGAAGTCGGTGGTCGTGGTCTGGTCGATGCGGTAGATCATCGCCAGCCCGAGGCCGTTGAGCAGGATCGCCAGCGGCAGCAGGACCGGGTCGGCGTAGGGGGTCCACCGCTGCATCACGAAGTAGGCGACGCCGGCCAGGGCGATGATGGCCAGCGCGTACCCGAACATGCTGGTGGGCAGGCCGCCGTCCCGGACCAGGCCCACCTGGGCGAAGCCCGCGATGGTGACGACGAGCGCGAAGACGAGCAGGCCGAGGGACGCCGCCCGGCGTGGTCGCGCAGCCGTCGGCGTGGCTACCGCAGTCATGGCTTCTGGAGTCCCTTCCTCACACGCGTCGTCACTTCGGGCAGTCGCTCTGGTTGGGCGTGGCCTTGCAGTTGTCGGCGCGCTTCTGCAGGTTCACCAGTTCGGTGACCGCCGCTTCGACCGTCGGGTAGTCCTTGCTCTTGGCCTCTTCGAGCGCGGTCTCGGGCAGGGCCTTCACGTCGGGCCGAGGGAGGGGGGTGTTGGACCGGGGGTCCTGGGTGAGCGGCTGGGCCGGGCAGCCCGGCTGCCCCTCACCCCTGACGATCACCACGATCTCGTCCTGGTCCCGGAGCTGGATCTTGCAGGCGCCCTCGAGGCGGGTCAGTTCCTGCCTGATCCCGGCCAGGTCGTCGTGGTGGATCGACTTGTCGCGGATCTTCTTCTTCTCGGCGTTCGGCAGGTCGGCCAGAGTGAGGTCCGGCTGCTCCTTGGACGGTGCCTTGGACGGGGCGGGGAGGCCGAACAGGCTCTTGTTGGTGCCCTTGAAGACGACGACCTTCTGGCCTTCGGCGGCGAGGTAGAAGCCCTTGTTCAGGCTGGTGTAGCCGAAGTAGCCGGCGGCGATCACCAGCAGGCCGACGACCCCGGCCGCGCCGAGCAGCAGGACGGGCCTGCCCTTGCGGCGTCCGTGCGGCGGGCCGCCCGGCGGCCCGCCCTGCCCGGCGGGCGGCGGAGGAGCCGCGGGAGGCGCTCCCGCCGCCTGGTAGGGCTGGGGCATGCCGCCCTGGGCCGCGGGGGCCTGGGCGGGGGCGGGAGCCGGTGAGGGCGGCGGCACGTAGTCGTTGTTCAGCTGGAGCCCCGGCTGCGGCAGGGTGTCCCGCAGATGGTCGGCGGCCCGCTGCGCCGGGGTGTCGGCGGGGCGCGGCGGCTGCGGCGCGGCCTGCGCGGCCTCCTGCGCCTTGTTGGCCGCCGCGCCCGCCAGCACCTGGCGGTCCTGGGAGGGGGGCTCCCGGTCGAGGTCGATGACGTCCGCGACCACGCAGGTGATGTTGTCGGGGCCGCCGCCGCGGTTGGCCAGGTCGATCAGCTGGCGGATGGCCCCCTCGGGAGCCTCCTGGGCGGTGAGCACCTGGTGGATGGTCTCGGCGCTGACCACCCCGCTCAGCCCGTCGGAGCACAGGAGGTAGCGGTCGCCGACCTGGGCCTCGCGCAGGGAGAGGTCGGGTTCGACCTCGTTGCGGCCGTCCAGGGCGCGCAGCAGCAGGGAGCGCTGCGGGTGGGTGGCGGCGTCGTCCAGGCTGATCCTGCCCTCGTCCACCAGCGACTGCACCAGGGTGTGGTCGTGGGTGATCTGGAACAGCTCGCCGTTGCGCAGCAGGTAGGCGCGGGAGTCGCCGATGTGGGCGAGCGCGACCTGGCTGCCGGACCAGAGCATGGCGGTGAGGGTGGTGCCCATGCCCTGCAGGGACGGGTCGCCCTCCACCATGTGGTGCAGTTTGTCGTTGGCGGCCTTGACCGAGTGCTCCAGCGCGACCAGGAGCTGGTCGGCGGGCACCTCGGTGTCCAGCTTGCGCAGGGTCTCGATGGCGGCGGCGCTGGCGATCTCGCCGCCGACGTGGCCGCCCATGCCGTCGGCGACGGCCAGCAGACGGGCCCCGGCGTAGCCCGAGTCCTCGTTGCCCTCGCGGAGCATGCCCACGTCGGAGCGGGCGGCGTAGCGGATGCCGATACGTGGAGTGTTCATTTGCGCAACTCGATTACGGTCTTGCCGATACGCACCGGGACGCCGACAGGGAGTTGGGTGGGCCGGGTCACCTTCGACCTGCCCAGGTAGGTGCCGTTGGTCGAGTTCAGGTCCTCCAGGATCCAGCCGGCGTCCTGCCGGAAGATCCGGGCGTGCCGGCTCGAGGCGTAGTCGTCGGAGACCACCAGGGTGGAGTCCGGGGCGCGGCCGATGGTGACCGTTCCCGAGGTGGCCAGATCGATCCGGGTACCGGTCAGGGGCCCCTCGGTGACGACGAGGACCGGGGAATCGTGCGACGGCTGCTGCGGTTGGGGCGTCTGCTGGGGCGGTGCCGCCGGCTGACGCTGCTGTGGTTGCTGCTGTCTGGCCCTTTCCTGGGCCGTCTGCCGGGGCTGCCTGGGGGGACGGTTCGCGGCCCGCTCTGCGGCCCGGGAGCCGAACAGGTCGGCACGGATCACGCCCACCGCGGCGATGACGAAGAGCCACAGCACCGCAAGGAACGCGATCTTGATGAGCGTCAGGGTGATCGGGGTCATCGAGGGGTGCTACTCCCGGTCGCGGCGGAACACGAGGTTGGTCCGGCCGATCGTGATCCGGGTGCCGTCGATGAGCGAGACTCTTCGGATCGGCTGACCGTTCACGAAACTGCCGTTGGTAGACCCTAGATCCACGAGCGCGATTTCGGGACCTTCTACGCGGATCTCTGCGTGGTGGCGTGACACTCCGGGGTCGACCAGTCGTAGGTCGCAGTCGGTTCCCCGTCCCAGCAGCGTCACCGGGGTGGTGATGTCATAGGACTGGTGTGCTCCTTCGCCCGTGGTCACGTCGAGCCTCGGCCGGCCGGGGAAGACGCTGCCGCGGCCCTGCGGGTGATCGGACGCGGGACGGCGGATCTCGTTGTTCTCGATCGTCGAGCCGCGGACGACGCCCGAGCGTATCCGGAACATGCCCGTGCCCAGGTCCCCCGCGGGCTCGAACCGGACCCGCACGGGGCCCACGAACGAGAACCCCTGCTCCTTGGCGTACTCCCGGGCCAGGTTGGCGAGTTCCTGGCTCAGGCTGTCGGCGTAGACCTCCAGCCGCTGCCCGTCCGGATGCGAGATCTCCACCACGAAGTCGTTCGGCACCAGGGTCCGGCCCTGGGCCACGATCGCGGCGCGTTCGTCCATTTCCCGCTGAACCGCGCTGGCCACCTCGACCGGCTGCAGCTCGGACTTGAACGCCCGCGCGAAGGCACCCTCGACCATGCCCTCAAGCCGGCGTTCGAAGCGCTGTAGGACGCCCACCGGGCACCTCCTCTCCCTGCTAGTCAGACGATCGTATCCGGGGGAAGGTTCGGGACCCACCGTCGTTCGCAAACCACCCTCGCAGACGTGCTAATCTTTTCAAGCGCCGCCGGAAAGCGGCCAATCGCAAGGGCGAGTGGCGGAACGGCAGACGCGCACGGTTCAGGTCCGTGTGCCCGAAAGGGTGTGAGGGTTCAAATCCCTCCTCGCCCACCCTTGGGTGGCGACGAAAGTCGCGACCCGCCGCGTGGCGGAACGGCCCCGACGCGAAAGCGTCGGGGCCGTTCGGCTTTTCGTCGATCTTTCGAGGCGGCGGCCTGGGGGCTGGTCGCCGGTGAGTCTCCGCGGCCGGAATCCCTACGATGCCGCATGCGCGGCCTGGTCCTGCCGATCGGTGAGATCGTCAGGCGGGTCAGCCGGCTCCGAAGAGCTTGGCCATCTGGGGGTAACGCATGGTGTGGGCGCCGCCGTCCACGAGGAGCATGTCACCGGTAATCCAGGAGGAGGCGTCGGAGGCCAGGAACACGGCGACCGAGGCGACGTCGTGTGGGAGGCCACCGCGGCCCAGGGGGATGTTGTCCAGGAACTCCTCCTCGATCGCGGTTCCCTTGAAACCGGCGGTAAGGGGGGTGTCGATGAGTCCCGGCGCGATCGCGTTGACCCTGATGCGGCGTTTTCCCAGGTCCATGGCGGCGACCTTGGTCAGCATCTCTACGCCGGACTTGCTCGCGCAGTAGGTGGCGAATCCCTCTGCGGGCTGCCGGGCGTTCAGCGAGGCGATGTTCACGATCGAGCCGCCGTCGGCCATGTGGCGGGCCTGGTGCTTGATCGAGAGGAAGACGCCGGTCAGGTTCAGGTCGATGACGCGGCGCCATTCGCTCAGGGGCAGGTCGGTGATCGAACCGAAGGTGCCGGATCCTGCCGCGTTCACGGTGACGTGCAGCGGCCCGAAGGCGTCGGCGGCGGCTGAGACGGCCTGCTCCACCTGTTCTTCGTCGGTCACGTCCGCGACCAGCGCCCGGGCTTCGGCGCCGAGTTCGGCCGCGTACTCGGCCAGCGAGTCCTCGGCGATGTCGACCAGGGTGACGCGGGCGCCCGCCGCGGACAGCGCGCGGGCGCATGCCAGTCCGATTCCCGAGGCGGCGCCGGTCACCAGCGCGTGCTTGCCTTCCAGCGTGTCGGTCATGTGTTCTCTTCTTTCTTTCGAAGGGAGGCTCCGTCGGTCGTTCAGGCGGGGCGGGGGATGCTCTTGTGCTCCAGGTAGGCCTCCAGGCCCTCGGGGCCGAGTTCGCGGCCCAGGCCGCTGTTCTTGTAGCCGCCGAACGGGGTGCCGGGGTCGACGCCGTAGAGGTTGACGCCGCAGCTTCCGGTACGGAT
This sequence comes from Actinocorallia sp. B10E7, assembly GCF_039871655.1. Classification (NCBI taxonomy): domain Bacteria; kingdom Bacillati; phylum Actinomycetota; class Actinomycetes; order Streptosporangiales; family Thermomonosporaceae; genus Actinocorallia; species Actinocorallia sp. B10E7. The sequence goes on along the minus strand of NZ_JBDPLZ010000006.1, from coordinate 347,009 downwards.
ACGGCGGGCGACCTCGATGCCGTGGTCGACGTCGGAGGTCCAGACCGAGCCGGCCAGTCCGTACTCGCTGTCGTTGGCGATGAGGACGGCGTCCTCCTCGTCCTCGTAGGGGATGAGGGCGAGGACGGGGCCGAAGATCTCCTCGCGGGCGATGCGCATGTCGTTGGTGACGTCGCCGAAGACGGTGGGGGCGACGTACCAGCCGCGGTCGTGCGGTCGGTTCAGACCGCCGACGAGGACTTTCGCGCCCTCCTCCTGGCCGAGGCGGATGTAGCCCTCCACCCGCTCCTGCTGACGCCGGGACACCAGCGGGCCGATGTGGGTGTCGAAGCTGGACGGGTCGCCGACGGTGAGGGAGCCGACCATGGCCGTCAGGGCGTCGGCGACCTCGTCGTAGCGGGAGCGCGGCGCGAGGATGCGGGTCTGCGCGGCGCAGACCTGGCCGTTGTTGCTCAGCGAGGCCATCTTGAAGCCCTCGACGGTGGCAGCCAGGTCGGCGTCCTCCAGGATGATCGCCGCGGACTTGCCGCCCAGTTCCAGGGTGACCCGCTTGAGCTGCCGCCCGCACACCTCGCCGATCTGGCGTCCGGCGGCGGTGGAGCCGGTGAAGGAGACCTTGTCGACGCCGGGGTGGGCCACCAGGTGGGCGCCGACCTCGCGTCCGCCGGGGACGATGTTGACCACGCCCGCGGGGACGTCGGCTTCGGCGAGCCAGTCGGCGAACAGGACGGTGTCCAGCGGGGTCTCGGGGGAGGGCTTGGCCACGATCGTGCAGCCGGCGATCAAGGCGGGGGCGAGTTTGAGCATGAGCGCGAACTGGGGGACGTTCCAGGGCACGATCGCCGCGACCACGCCGACGGGCTCCCGGACGACGGTGACCGGGCCCTGCATGCCCTGGCGCTCCTCCTCCCAGGGGTAGGAGGCGGCGAGATCGGTGTAGTACTGGAGCACCATCTGGGGGATGGCCGCCTGTCCGAAGATCGAGAACAGGGCGGGCGAGCCCATCTCGGCGGTGACCAGGTCGGCCATGGCCTGCTGGCGCTCGGCGTAGATCGCCGACAGCCTGCCGAGGACCTCTGCCCGCTCGGCCGGACCCATCCGCGGCCAGGGGCCGTGGTCGAAGGCCTCGCGGGCGGCGGCCACGGCCCGGTCGATATCGGCCTCGGTGCCCTCGGGTACCCGGCCGATCAGTTCTTCGGTGTGGGGGGAGACGACGTCGATGGTGCCGGTGCCGGCGGAGTCGACCCAGGCACCGCCGATGAAGAGCCGGTCACGTCCCAGCATGAGCGTCCTCCGGAGGAAGATTGTTTACTTTATAAGGAAGGAAATATGCAGATGGGGGGCTTAGTGTCTCTTCGCCCGCTACCTGAGGGGGATGTTCTGGTAGTAGGGGACGACGATCTCGTCGGTCGCGGTGACGTCGCCGAGCATCGCGGTGGTCATCGGGTGCACGACCTCGTTGGAGATGAGGACGTTGACGAGGGAGGGCCTGCCGGAGTCGAGGGCCCGGCGGACGGCGGGGCCGAGGTCGCTGAGCTTCTCGACGCGCTCGCCGTGGGCGCCGAAGGCCTGGGCGACCTTCTCGTACGCGGTGGGGGCCAAGCGGCTGACGATGTCGTTGCCCTTGCCGAGCAGGACGTCCTGGCCGTGGATCGACATGCCCCAGGTGTCGTTGGCCAGCACGACGGTGACGATGGGCAGGTCGTGCCGGACCATGGTGTCGAGTTCCTGGATGTGGAAGCCGACCGCGCCGTCACCGGTGATCTGCACGACCCGGCGGCCGGGCTCGGCGCGCTGCGCGCCGATGGCGATGCCCTGTCCGATGCCCAGGTGTCCTTGGTAGCCGGGGTTGAGCACGATCTCCGGTTCCGCCTCGGGCATCGTGAAGTTGACCCAGGCGGCGGACTCGCCGCCGTCGGCGACGATGATCGTCTCCGGGTCGAGCGTCGCCAGGGCCTCCTTGGCGGCGTGGTAGGGGTGGATCCGGCCGTCGATCTCCTCGGGGGCGTCGGCGAACAGCAGTTCCATGAGCTTGTGCGCGGCCACCAGCTTGCCGGCCCACTCGCCGTGGTCGCGCCAGGGCCCCTCGTGCGCGTCGAGCAGGGCGGCGAGGGTCTCGGCGCCGTCGGCCTGGACCGCGACGTCGACCGGGCCCAGACGTCCGATCTCGGCGGCGTCGGCGTCGATCTGGAGGAGCTTGGCGTCGGCGGGGATGGCCCCTCCGGGACCTCCCCCGGAGAAGAGGCTCAGCGGGAATCCGAGCAGTATCACCACGTCGGGCGAGCCGCCGCCCGACATGCCGAGCGCGGTGAGCGTGCCGAGGCCGTGGCCGTTCAGGGGGTGCCGGGACGGAAGTCCGCGCGAGGCCGGGCCTCCCGAGATCACCGGGATCCCGGTGGTCTCGGCGAACTCGGTGAGGATCCCGCGGTCCTGCCACCACAGCGTGCCCTCGCCCGCGAGGATGACCGGGCGCTCGGCGCCGTCCAGCAATTCCAGTGCGTCGGTGAGGGCCTGACGGCCGGGGGCCGGACGGGCGCCGATCCGCAGGGGCCCCGCGGGCCGGAGGTGGGCTTCGTTCACGGGGGTGAAGGCCACATCGATCGGGAGTTCCAGCACGACCGGGCCGGGACGGCCGGACAGGGCGTGGCGGACGGCCAGGCCCACCAGGTCGGGGATCCGCTCGGGGGCGGTGATGCGGTGGGCCCACTTGGTGACCGGGGTGAGGGCGGCGATCTGGTCGAGGCCTCCCTGCAGTTCCCGGGTCTCGACCTCGCGCAGCGGGGGCGCGCCGATGATCACCAGCAGGGGGACGCCGTCGGCGAAGGCGTTGGTGATCCCGGCGAAGCCGTTGCTGAAACCGGGGCCGCTGGTCACGGCGGCCACGCCGAGCCCGCCGGTCACCCGGGCATACCCGTCGGCGGCGTTGACCGCAGCGGCCTCGTGCCGGAAGTCCATCAGTTCGATGCCCTCCTCCACGCAGCCCTGGAAGAAGGAGTCCAGGTGCCCGCCATGCAGGGTGAAGATCACCGGAGCCGCTTCGGCCAACGTTCTGGCCAAGAGAGTGCCGCCGTTCAGGTGCATGAGACCCTCCTAGTGAAACTTGAATCTCAATTGATACTCGAGTTTCTATTTCTTGGCAAGGAGTTCCCATGGTCGAGCGCTCGGGCGTCCGGTGGTCTCAGGGCCGCGCCAGGCCGGTGAGCAGCACCTCCAGCACATCACCGGTGGCCTTCTCCAGGCTCACCTCACTGCGGCCGACGATCCATTGGCCGGTGACGGTGGCCATCCCCGTCACGATGAGCCAGGCGATGAAACTCGGCTCCAGCCGCGTGTCGAGTTCCCCTGCCCTCTGCCCGCCCTCGATGATCTCCGCCACGAGCGACAGCAGTTCGGGATGCACGGGCGCCTCCCTGGCCTCCGAGAACACGACGGGGCCCGCCTCGGTGAGGAACCCGCGCACCATTTCGCGTAGCGCGGGGCCCGTCGCCGTCCAGTCGGCGGCCAAGGTCTGCTGGACCACCCGGAGCCGCTCCACGGCGTCGGCGGTCGCCTGCGCGGCCATGGCCTCACGCGCGTTCCGGGCCAGTCGGTGGTTGAACTCCAGCAGGAGCCCGGCTTTCGCCCCGTAGATCCGGAAGAAGGAGGCCCTGCTGACCTCCGCGCGCTCACAGATCTCATCGATCGTGACCTCGTCGAAGGGCCGCTCGGCCAGCAGGTCCAGCGCGGCCGTATAGAGCTCATCGCGTGCCCGTTGTCGCTTGCGTTCGCGAAGGCTCTGAGGCCTGGGATGCGTTGGGGACATACGGCCAGTATCTCGGCCCCCTTCACCGAGGACGCACGATGACCTTCACGTGTTCGTCGGGGGTCCGCAGGTCGGCGAAGGCGTCGGCGACGCCGTCGAGTCCCACGGAGCCGGTGACGAAGGCCTGCGCGTCCACCCGTCCCGAGGCCAGCATCTCCAGGGCGTGCGCGAACTCCTGCTGACGGTAGGCGAAGACGAAGGCGAGCGAGACCTCCTTGAGGATCGCCGACACCGGAGTGATCGTGTCGGGCGCGATGCCCACGCCGACGACGACGATCCGGCTGTGCCGTGGGACGCCGTCGATGATCTGCTGGATCAGCCCCGGAGCGCCGACGCACTCGAAGGCGACGACGTTCCCTGCGAGGATGCCCTCTTCCAGCAGGGGAGAGGGAGGCTGCTCGACGACCTCGAGCTCGGCCCACCTCTCATAGGGTGAGGACTCGGCCGGGTCGAGCACGATGTCGGCGCCCAGCCGCTCGGCCAGGGCCCGGCGCGCCGGGGAGAAATCGGCGGCGACCACCGGCCCGTGGCCGTCGGCCTTCAGTGCCGCGATCACTGCCAGGCCGATCGGTCCGCAGCCTACGACGAGCGCCACGTCTCCGGGCTCGGGGCGGGCGGCGCGCACCGCGTGCACGGCTACCGCGAAGGGCTCGGTCAGCGCGGCGTGGTCGTCGGCGAGGTCGTCCGGGACCCGCAGCAGCAGCGACTCCTGCATCACCGACCGCTGCGCGAACCCGCCCGGCGACTCCGGCGACAGCCCCAAATCCACCGGCCCGGACGGGCCCAGGATGTGAGGCACCGACACCACGCGTGTCCCCGGCGCGAACCGGCCGGACGTCCCAGGCCCCGCTTCCAGGATCTCGGCGCAGAACTCATGCCCCATCACGATCCGGGGAGCGGCGTCACCCAGGCCGGCCAGCGCGTCCACCATATGCAGATCCGATCCGCAGATACCCGCCGACAGCGGCGCCACCAGCACCTGCCCTTTCCCCGGAATCGGTTCCGGGACCTCTCCGACCCGCACACCGTCGGTCGTAGTGAACGCCGCTTTCATGATCACCCATCCTTTCGATACTTGAGTGTCAATTGATACTTGAGTATCGATAAGGAGGCAAGGCGTGCGCCCGAACCCGGCAGGGGCGGAAGGGCGGTCCACCGATCTCCAGGACTTTGGTGAGGTCGTGCTTGAGCAGTGGGGTGAGGGGTTCATGGCTTGACGGGTTCGGCGGGGGTGCTGCCGGCGGCCAGGAGCGCGGCGAGAAGGGCGGCGGTGGCCAGCGCGGCGAAGAGGGCGGGGTAGCCGCCGAGGGAGGCGGCGAGGGCGGCTCCGGCCCAGGGGGCGAGGGCTCCGGCGATGGTGACGGGGGCGGCGAGGATCCCGGACAGGGCGCCGTAGGCGGTGGTGCCCCAGCGGTCGGAGACGGCGGTGGCCTGCAGGAGGGTGGCGATGCCGCGGGTGGTTCCGGAGAACACGGAGATGGCGACGAGCAGGGCGATCGGGCCGGGCACGATCGCCAGGGCGGCGATGGTGGCGGCGGACAGGGCGAGGATCCAGAGGGTGCGGGAGCCGACGGTGGTGTGACGGGCCAGGAGGCCGTAGCCGAGGCGTCCGGCGACCTGGCCGACGCCGCCGAGGCCGAGCGCCCAGGCGGCCAGGGTGGCGCTGGAGCCGCGTGAGGTGAGCAGGGGGATGAGATTGGTCATGACGGCGTACATGGCGAACGTCGACAGGGTGAGGGCTGCGGTCAGCAGGAGGAAGGCGCGGCCGCGCACGATCTCGGAGACGGTGCGGCCGGGTGTGCTCCGGGCCGGTGCGGGGGCCGGGGGCCAGGGGCGGTGCAGCGCCAGGGCGTGAAGGGGCACGGTGACCAGGGCGAGGACGGCGGCGAGCACCAGGTAGGTGTGCCGCCAGGTGAGCTGGGCGGCCAGGGCGTCGGTGAGAGGCGCGAACACCGTACTGGCCAGTCCCGCTACCAGGGTGAGGCTCGTCAGGGCGCTCAGGTGACGGGGCGCGTAGTAGCGGACGAGGGCGGCGAAGGCGGGCTGGTAGAGCACGGCGGCCTGGGCGATTCCGGCGAGCAGCCAGGCGAGGGTGAACAAGGCGAGGTTCGGCGCGGCCGCCAGCAGGAGGACAGAGCCGGCCGCGAGGGCGGAGCCGCCGGTCATCAGGGCGCGGGGGCCGTGCCGGTCCAGGAGCCGCCCGACGGGGATGCCGACGAGCGCGGCGACGACGAGGGAGGCGGAGAACGCGGCGGTGATGGAGGGGGCGGACCAGCCGGTGTCGGCGGTGATCGCCGAGGACAGGACCGGGAACGCGTAGTACAGCACTCCCCAGCTGGTGATCTCGGTGATGCACAGCGCGATCAGCGGAAGGCGGGAGGGCCCGCCGGTGCCGACGGCGACTGACGCCGCCGGCACCGGACCGGGATGGGCGCGGCTCATCTCCTGAACGGCCTCAGGCCTCGCTGTTCTCGGGGTCGCCGGAGTAGCCGTGCGCGCGGCCGGTGGCGAAACCGAGTCCGGCAGGGGCGCCGACGCCGATGGTCACCGGCTGGGGGGAGCCGCCGCAGCACGAGACGGCCTCGGCGGGGGCGGGTTCGGGAGCGCAGGCGGTGTCGCCCCCGGCGTCGGCGCCGGGCAGGAGGTCCTCGGTGATGAGGCTGCTGGAGCAGACGCCCGTTTCGGGAAGGTCCAGCTGGACGGCGTCGGCGGCCTCGCGGTCGCCTGCGAGGGCGGCGACGATGGAGCGGACCTGCTCGTAGCCGGTGGCCATGAGGAAGGTCGGGGCACGGCCGTAGCTCTTCATGCCGACGAGGTAGAAGCCGGTCTCGGGGTGGGCGAGGTCGCGTTCGCCGTGCGGGGGGACGGTTCCGCAGGAGTGGAAGTTCGGGTCGATCATCGGCGCGAGGTCGACGGGGGCCTCGGTGGCCGGGTCGAGGGCGACGCGGACCTCTCGGAGCATGTCCAGGTCGGGCCGGAAGCCGGTGGCGGCGACGACGAGATCGGCGGTCAGTGTCCGTTCGCCGTCGGGGGTGGCGCCGGTGACGGTGATGGCGTCCCCGTTCGGCGTCTCCTGGAAGGCGGTGATGGTGAAGGAACGGACCAGGTCGATCGCACCGCCGTCGACGGCGTTCTTCAGCCGGGTGCCGAGGGCGCCGCGGGCGGGCAGGCCGTCGGCGTCGCCGCCGCCGTACAGGCGGGCGACGGACGCGCCGCGCACGGCCCAGGTGATGCGGGTGCCGGGCTCCTGGGCGGCGAGTTCGGTCAGCGCGAGGAGGGTGTTGGCGGCCGAGTGCCCCATCCCGACGACCAGCGCGTGCTTTCCGGCGAACCGCTCCCGGTCCCGGCCGAGGACGTCGGGCAGGGGGCCGGTCAGGTAGGGCTCGGCCTGCTCCTCGCCGATCGCCGGAAGCCCGGAGTGGCCGAGCGGGTTGCGCTGCCCCCAGGTGCCGGAGGCGTCGATGACGGCGCGGGCCGTGATGTCCTGGACGGTCCCGTCCGCGTGGCGGACGCGCACCAGCAGCGGATGCCGGTCGCGGTCGACGGTCCGGGTGGCGTCGACGCCCAGGCGGGAGACGGCCAGGACGCGGGCTCCGGTGCTGATGCGTCCGGCCAGGGCGGGGACGGCGGCGAGCGGAGCGAGGTAGTCGCGGACCAGTTCGGCGCCGGTGGGCAGGAGTTCGGGGTCGGGTGCCGTCCAGCCGGTCGGCTCCAGGAGGCGGCGGGCGGCGGCGTCGACGTTGTAGCGCCACGGGGAGAAGAGCCGGACGTGTCCCCATTCGGCGACGGCCGCGCCGACCGTCTCCCCGGCCTCCAGGACCTGGAAGTCCAGGCCGCGCTCGACCAGGTGGGCGGCGGCGGCCAGACCGATCGGCCCTGCCCCGATCACTACGACCGGCAGGGCCTCCTCGTCGCTCTTGTTCTGGACGCAGCCGCAGCCGGCGTCGGTCTTGGCCTGGATCACGGTGACGGACGGGTCGAGGGAGGACTCGGCGCCGGTGCAGCAGGCGCTCACCCCGCAACAGCCGTCATCGGCCGGGGAGACGACCGGCCGCTGTGACTCGGAAGCATTCATGTGGTCTCTCCTTCAGGAGTTCGGAACGACGGATGGCCGAAAGATCAGAGGCGGGCGGCCGAACGGGCTGCGCATGACCCGCCCCCTTGTTTCGAAGTTTGTCTAAGTAACTCGACTTTGCCTTCTGGATAGATGGATGTCAAATTAGATGTATGTCGAAGCTGCTGAAGATCGAGGACGTCACCGCCCGGGAGTGCTGCGCGCCGCTGAACGGCCCGGTCCTGGGCGAGGAGGAGGCCGCCGAGCTGGCACAGGTGTTCAAGGCTCTGGCGGACCCGGTGCGTCTGCGTCTGCTGAACCTGATCGCCGCGAGCGAGGGCGGCGAGGCGTGCGTGTGCGATCTGACCGGGTTGTTTGAACTGTCCGCCCCCACGATCTCCCACCACCTGAAGGTGCTGCGCCAAGCCGGGCTGATCACCGGTGACCGGCGCGGTACCTGGGTGTACTACCGGGTGGTCCCTCCTGCGCTCACCCGGCTGTCAGGCCTGTTCGCCCTCCCCGCGTCGATCGCCGGCTGAGCCGGGCCAGGACGTGGCGGGCGTCGGGGCCGACGCCGCGCAGTGTCGCCGAGGCGAAGGAACGCTGCCATTCCAGGCCGACGAACCCCAGCCCCGGGTGGGTGAGCGAGATGCCGCCGCGATGCAGGGGCCGTCCGCCCGCATCGAGTGCCCCCAGGCCGGCCAGATAGTCCACACCGGGCCGGTACCCGGTGGCCAGCAGCACCGCGTCGACGCGCTCGCGCGTCCCGTCGCTCCAGAGCACCTGGTCGCCGTCCAGGCGGGTGAACATCGGACGGCGGTCGGGGCGGCCGGAGGCGATGGTCTTCCGGTAGGCGCCGGTGTCGAGGACGGGAGTGCCCCTGCCGCCGGTCAGCAGCGGCCGGGCCCACCCGGCCGTGTCCAGTCCGCTCCAGCCGAACCACAGGTGGATGTCGCGCCCCAGCAGCCGTTGCGGCATGAACCGCAGCGGATGCCGGGTGGCCAGGCTGACGTGCGCGTGCTCGGCGAGCTCGATGGCGATCTGGACGGCGGAGTTGCCGCCGCCGACCACCACGACGCGCCGTCCGGCCAGCGGCTCGGGCCGCCGGTAGGCCGAAGAGTGCAGGACGGTGCCGGTGAACGACTCCAGCCCCGGTAGATCGGGCTGGTACGGGCGGCTGAAGGCCCCGGTCGCGGCGATCACCATCGGCGCGGTGAAACTCCGGCCTCCGTCGGCGGAGACCTCGAATTCGTCCGAGCCGGCCGAGGCCACCTTCGAGACGCGGTGACCGGTGCGGATGTCGGCGCCCAGCCACGCGGCGTAGTCGCTCAGGTAGGCCACCACCTCATCGCGCGCGGGGTAGCGGTCGGGATCCGCGGGGAACGGCAGGCCCGGCAGGGAACTGCGACGGGCGGGGGAGAACAGGGTGAGGCCGTCGTAGTAGTGCGGCCATGAACCCGCCGTCCGCTGCGAGGCCTCCAGGACGACGGCGGAGAGCCCGGCGTCGCGGGCGGCGTACGCGGCGGCCAGCCCGGCCTGGCCGCCGCCGATGACGATCAGATCGAAGTGCTGTGTCATCTCAGCCGCCCTTCACGGTGACGTCGGGTGCGGTTCGCGTCGGCATGCGCCCAACATATTCTCATTTCCTAATATGTCAATATGATGATGTACGGGTTAGCCTGCTGTCCCAGGAGGTGCTCCCATGGCCGAAGCGAGGACCAGTCCATCGGGCACGGAGACGGCCGCACCGGGCTGCGATGCGGCAGGGGACTGCGGCGCGATGCCGTCACCCGGGCTGTCGGAGGCCACGCACGACTTCCTCAAGGCGCTGGCCAGCCCGACCCGACAGCAGATCATGCTGCTGTTCGCCCACGGCGCCGAGCTGTCGGTGAACGAGATCGCCGAGCGCGCCGGGATCGGCCAGTCCACCGCCTCCCAGCAACTGGCCCTGCTGCGGCGCGGCGGCATCGTCACCTCCCGCCGCGACGGCAAGACCGTGCTGTACCGGGGCGACAAGGAACGCGCCGCCCGGGCCTTGGCCGACCTGCAGGACTATCTGAAGTTCTGTTGCTGAGGGCCCGCGCTCTTCAACGGCCCTACTGGAGTGGCTCAGAGGCTTGGAGCTGTGCGGAGATCCGGGTGACGGCGTCGCGGGCGGTGCGGCCGACGCCGATGAGGGTGGCGGAGGCGGGGCCGGTCCAGTCGCCGTAGCCCAGGAGGTGGAGTCTGGGTTCGGCGACGGCGCGGGTGCCTTCGGTGGGGATGAGGCCGTCGCGGTCGCGCAGGCGCAGCGGGGCCAGGTGGCCCAGGGCGGGGCGGAAGCCGGTGCACCACACGATGGCGTCGCAGGCCAGCTGGGTGCCGTCGGGCCAGGCGACGCCGGTGGGAGTGACGCGGGTGAACATCGGGTGGGCTTTGAGGACGCCGCGGTCGCGGGCTTCGCGGACCGGAGGGACCGCGACGATGTCGCCGAGGCCGCCGACTCCGGCGTGTTCCTCGCCGGAGGTGAGAGCTTGGTAGCGGCGGGTCGCCAGGTCGAAGAGGGCCCTGCCGTCGATGTCGTCGGGCAGCAGCCGAGGCGGCTTGAGGGTGACCCAGGTGGTGTCGGCGACGGTGGAGATCTCGGCGAGCAGCTGAGCGGCGGAGTTGCCGCCTCCGACGATCACGACGCGCTGTCCGGCGAAGGGTTCGGGGCCGGTGTAGCGGGCGGTGTGGAGCTGGCGGCCGGCGAACTCGCGGATGCCGGGGTAGTGGGGGACGTAGGGGCGGGACCAGGTGCCGGTCGCGCTGATCACGATCTTGGCGTGCCAGTCGCCCGCTCCGGTCCGGACGAGGAGCCCTCCGTCGGCGCGGTGGACGGCGTCGACGTGCACGGGCCAGACCACGGGCAGCTCGTAGCGGCGCTGGTAGTCGGTGAGGTAGGCGACGGCGTCGGACGCGGTCGGGTAGCCGCCGTCCGCGGGCGCGGGCATCATCCGGCCGGGCAGAGAGCTGTACCGGGCGGGAGAGAACAGCCGCAGTGAGGGCCAGGTGTGCTGCCAGGCCCCGCCTGGCCGGTTCTGGTCGTCGAGGATCACGAAATCGATCCCGGCGCGGCGCAGGTGGAAGCCTGCCGCCGACCCCGCCTGGCCGCCCCCGACGACCAGGACGTCGATCTCTCGAAGAGCGGGATTCGTCATGTTCTCCACCGTCTGTCTCAGGCCGATCGGATCAGGCGCAGGACCTTCCGCGGTGCGGCGCTCGGACGCGCGTCCGCCATGGTGATCCTCTCCCTCCGCACGCCTTTCAGTATTTCGAAGTCTATCGAATCAGTGGTGGAGTCCGGCCGGGCCGGACGCACGGGCGGACGACGCGCCTCGCGGTGGCGTTCGGGCGTTTAGGGTGAGGGGATGGTGAGCGAGCGCGGTTCCTCGGCCACCCGATGGGCGGGTGTCTCCCCGGCCGACCGCAGGAGCGGGCGGCGGGCCCTGCTGGTGGAGGCGGCGTTCGAGCTGTTCGGCACCGGGGGCGAGGCCGCGGTGTCGGTGCGCGCCGTCTGCCGGGCCGCCCGCCTGCACGCCCGCTACTTCTACGAGAACTTCGCCGACACCGGTGAACTGCTCGGCGCCGTGTACGACGAGGTGGCGGCGGAGCTGGCCGAACGGCTGCTGGCGGTGGAGTCGGCCGCAACGGGCGGCGACCTGGTCTCGAGGCTCAGGGCCGGGATCCATGCCGTGCTGGAGTTCAGCTCGGCCGATCCCCGCCGGGGCCGGGTGCTGTTCACGGAGGGGAGGGCCAATCCGGTGCTGGCCGCGCGGCGCCAGGCCACGCAGACCGCGCTGATGGACGCCGCCCTGCAGCAGAGCGCCCAGGTCCGTCCGGAGACCGATCCCCGCCAGGCGGTGGTGAGCGCGGCGATGTTCACCGGATCGATGGTGGAACTCGCCCACCAGTGGCTGTCCGGGGCGCTCGGCGACGACCTGGACGCGGTGGTGGAGCACGCGGCGTTCCTGGTCATGCACGGCGACCCGCGCTGCTGACCGCCGCCCGGAGCGGGACCGAGGGCGGGCATGCCGATATCCCCGGGGCGAAGTTATCCACAAGGCTTGTGGATATCCCCAGGGGACAAGTGTGTGAGGTATGTCGGGTTTTGTTGCTCTTTGACGAGCTGTGAGATGGGATTTCCGACCTCACCGCGAGTTATCCACAGGCTGTATCCACAGGCGTCCACAGGGCTGGGGATAACTGGGACAACCTGTGGACGGCTGTGGGAAAGTGGTTCAGCGCACGCGGGGCAGCTCGCCGAAGAGCTCGCTGACCCTGGACCAGTGGTCCAGGCCGCAGCCGTCCTTGCGCTGGTAGGCGGCCCGGACGCGGATGCCCCGCCAGGTGCCCTCGACGGTGCCCTGCTCGGGGCCGCCGTAGATCTCGGTGCAGACGGCGTCGGCGGGGATGGGCTCGAAGGCCTTCTCCCCCTGCTTGGCGAGCTGGGCGCAGGCCTTCTTCGGCTCGGGGTGGGTGCCGCCGGGCGGATCGCAGGTCAGCGTCCAGGTCCGCGCGCCGGAGCCGGGGGACTTCTTCAGGCTGATGGTGAGTTCGGTCACCCGGGCCGAAGGAGCGGAGGCCGAGGTGGGAACGGTAGAGTCCCCGCTCTCGGCCTTTTCGGTGCCGCAGGCGCCGGCTGCTACCAGGATCGCCGTGGTCAGGAAGAGGGCCGTGGCCACCGATCTGGACAAGGAGCACCTCACGCGCGGGTCGACGTGGTCGTGGTCAACAGGTTCCATGGGAGTCGTGATGAGTTTCGGGGACAACGTACCCTCCGTCGACGCCGCGGCGGTGCCGTCGGACGCATATCTGCTGGACGTGCGTGAACCGGAGGAGTGGACGGCCGGGCACGCGCCCGGCGCGGTGCACATTCCGATGAGCCAGTTGCGCGACCGGGCCGGCGAGATCCCGCAGGACCGAGACGTCTACGTGATCTGCCGGGTCGGCGGGCGCTCCGCGCAGGTCACGATGGCGCTCAACAACGCCGGCTGGCAGGCCTCCAACGTGGACGGCGGGATGATGGCATGGGCCCATCATGGCAGGCCGATGGTGGCGGAGCAGGGCGAAGACCCTTACGTGGCCTAGATCCGATTCGTCCCGTATGAGTATCATGCGGGGGATCTAAACCCCACCGCGGGAGCTCGGGCCGAGGGCCGGGCTGAGAGGGCGACCCCAGAGCGTCGCCGACCGCATGAACCTGTCCGGGTAATGCCGGCGTAGGGAGAGTGCATCAAGCATGTCTTCGGCCACGCTCGAAAACGGCGACGGAGCCTCCCGAGGGCACAGGCCCCTCGCGGACCCCGGCTCCCACGAGGCCCCGCTGACGCTCGACGAGCCCGCGCCCAGGGTGCTGTCCTTCTGGGACCAGAGCGCCTTCTGGGCCAACCTCGGCGTCAGCCTGTTCGCCTTCTCCGGCGCCTACACGGTGCTCGCCCCCGACCTCGACGGGACGCTCCGGCTGTCCATCGCGGCGGGGATCGTCGCGATGATCGTGGGAACGCTCCTGGGCGGGCTCATGCTCGGCCTGTCGGCGGTGCCCGGAGCCCGCACGGGACGTCCCGCGATGGTGCTGCTGCGCGGCCTGTTCGGTGCCCGGCTGTCGTACGTGCCGACGGTCCTGAACATCGCACAGCTCGTCGGCTGGGGCACGTTCGAGCTGATCGTGATCTCCGAGGCGGCCAGGGAGCTGTTCGGCGGAGGTCCCCGCTGGCTGTTCGTCCTCCTCGCCGGAGTGCTCACGACCGCCCTGACGATCTGGCCGCTGGGCTCGGTCCGGCTGCTGCGCCGGTTCGTGACGGTCGCGGTGGCCGTCGCGCTCGTCTGGTTCTACATCCAGTTCTTCCGCGAGGGACTGCCCGACCTGACGGCCAACCCCGGCCCCTCGGGCGGAGCGCCGTTCGGCACGGACTGGAGCATGTTCTGGATCGCCACCGACGCGGCCCTGGCCGTCTCGATCTCCTGGGTGCCGCTGGCCGCCGACTACACCCGCCACTCCCGCAGCGAGAAGGCCGCCTTCGGCGCGGCGAGCGGCGCGTACGCGCTGACCCAGATCATCGCCTACGTCCTCGGCCTGTTCGCTCTGGCGCTCGCCGTCAACGGAGAGGGCGTCTACCAGCCGTTCCTCACCGTGACGCTCGGCGCGGTGTTCTTCCTCGTGTTCGTCGTCCGCGAGGCCGACCAGTCGTTCGCCAACGTCTACTCGACCGCGCTGTCCATCCAGAACCTGCTGCCGCGCGTCGACCGCCGGATCCTCAGCATCGGCCTCGGCGCCCTCATCACCGTGCTGGCGCTCGCGCTGAACATGGGCAACTACGCCGGTTTCCTCAGCCTGATCGGCTCGGTCTTCGTCCCGATGCTCGGCGTCCTGGCCGCCGACTTCTTCCTGCGCGCCCGCGGCGTCTGGAACACCGCCCCCGACGCGCCCTCCCGCTGGGGCATGATCGCCGCCTGGCTGGCCGGCTTCGCCGTCTACCAGCTGATCAACCCGGGCGCCGTCTCCTGGTGGAGCGCCTTCTGGACCGACGTCCGGGACCTGCTGCACTTCGACCCCCAGCCCTGGATGAGCGCCTCCTTCCTGTCCTTCCTGGTCGCGGGCCTGGCCGCCTTCCTGATCGGCCGTCTGGATCGCGGCGAGACGGCGGCCGCGAAGTCCTGACGGCCGGCGCTCCGCGGACGTCCCCCGCCCGTCCCGGCACGGGCGGGGCATGCGCAATCCGTGGAGTCGGCCGGTGGAGGAGGCCGAATGGTGACACGATGACGGCGTGCGCCTGGACGCCTCCGACCCGACGGCACGCGCGGTGCTCCGATGCGCGGCCGACCCGATCGTGGCCATCGACGAGGGACTGTGCGTGACGGCCTGGAACCCGGCCGCGGAGCGGCTCTTCGGCTGGACCGCCGAGGAGGCGCTGGGACGGGTCGTCCCGATGGTCCCCGACGAGCTCAAGGCCGAGTACCACGCCGTGCTGGAGCGGGTGCGGGAGGGACCGCAGATCTCGATCGGGACGCGGCGGCTCACCCGGGAGCGGAGGCTGGTCGACGTCCGGATCGACACCAGCGCGCTGCGGGGCGAGGACGGCGCGCTGCTCGGCTGGGTCAGCGTCTACCACCGGGTCACCGAGGCCGACCAGCACGCGGCGGCGGAGAAGGCCCGTCTCGTGCGGCGGCTGAACGACATCCTCGGCGATCTGAACGCCCAGCACGATCTCGACAGGGTGCTGGACCGGATCACCGCCGCGGTGCTGGAGCTCACCGGCGCGGACGCCGCCGGTTTCGTGCGGATCGAGGACGACCGGTTGCGGCTGATGTCGGCCCGCGGCCTGCCGGGCGAGCTCATCGGCAGGTCGGTGGAGCTGCGTTCCAGCCTGGTGGCGGAGCTCCTGGAGGCGGGCCGGACGGTCCTGCTGGCCACCAGGCCCCGGGTGGACGCGCTGATCTGGCAGGCGCTGCCGAATCTGCGGATGGTCGCGCTGGGTCTGGCCTTCCTGGGCGACCGGCCCTACGGGGCGCTCTACGCGCTGTTCGCCGGCCGTTCGGCCGGCCACACCGAGCTGGAGCTGCTGGAGCTGCTGGCCGGGCACGCGGGCGTCGCGGTCCGCAACGTCATGGCCTACCAGGAGGTCGTCCGGCAGCAGGCGCACGAGCGGGCGGTGATCGACGCCAGCGCCGACGGCATCGCGGTGCTGGACTCCGAGGGCCGGGTCCGCCAGTGGAACCCGGCGGCCACGAGGATCACCGGGATGCCGCCGGAGGAGGTGCTGGGCAGGAGGCCGCCGTTCGACTACGAGCCCGGCGGCGAGGTCACCCGGCTGATGGGCAACGGCACCTGGCTGGACATCCTGTGCGCCGAGATCCCCGAGACCGGTGAGCTGGTGGTCGACTTCCGGGACGTCACCGCGGCCAAGGCGCTGGAGGAGGCCAAGGATCTCTTCCTGGCCACGACGAGCCACGAGCTGCGCACTCCGATCACCGTGGTGCAGGGCTTCGCCGACACTCTGGTCAACCGCTGGGCGGAGCTGCCGGACTCCGAGCGCCGCAAGGCGGTCGGCACGATCGCGGATCGGGCCAGGGCTCTGGGCCGGCTGGTCGAGCAGCTGCTGCTGGGCTCCCGGGCGGGGGCGGAGGAGCTGCCGGTGGTCCGCGAGCCGTTCGATCTCGGCGGGCTGCTGCGGCGGGTCGTCCCGGCGTTCCAGCCGTTGTCGGAGCGGCACCGCCTGGACGTGCGGGTCCCCGAGGGGCTGCCTCTGGCGCTGGGGGACCCCATGGCCACCGACATCATCGTGGGCCAGCTGGTGGAGAACGCCTGCAAGTACTCCCCGTCGGGCGGCCTGATCACGGTGGAGGCCGCGCTGGAGGACGGGTGGCTGGTGGTGACCGTGGACGACGAGGGCGTGGGCATCGCGGAAGGCGATCATGAGCGGATCTTCGAGCGCTTCGTCCAGGGCGAGGCGGGGGACCGCCGCAGGTTCGGGGGCGTGGGGCTGGGCCTCTACATCGTCAAACGGCTGGCGGCGGCCCAGGGCGGGGACATCGGCGCCCATTCCCGCGCGGAGGGCGGAGCCCGGCTGAGGCTGGCCCTGCCGCTCGCGAATGTGACGGACGAAACGTGCGTGTGACGAGTAACCGGGCCGATAGCTGGAAATGGCTTGAAGTGCACAACCCCGAACGTCGCCTGACGGGCGGATTACTAGTAGTTTGACCGCTTCGCTCCAGCATACGGGGGTGGTTGGTCGTGGATTCCCGGTCAATGTCTCGCCCTGCGAGGAAACATCTGTTTCGTCCGGGTTTCCGGGTGCCACCAGCTGGGCATTTCGGTCGTACCGAAGACGCAAAAGCTGCGCGAGGGGATGCGGAGGAGGTGATGACGATGAGCACCGTCTACCTTCCGCACGCCCCGTCCAGCGCCTCGCTGGCCCGCAGGCGCCTCAACAACGACCTGCTGTCCTGGGGCGTGTCGGAGGAAGTGGCGGACGACGCCGCCGTGATCCTCAGCGAGCTGCTGAGCAACGCGCTGAGGCACGCCCGCCCGCTCCCCGGCGCGGAGGGCGGCATCAAGATCTCCTGGATCAAGGTCGGCGACACCGTCGAGCTGGCGGTGACCGACGGCGGCGCCGCCACCGAGCCCCGCAAGGGCCAGCCGGCGCTCTCCTCGCTCGGCGGCCGGGGCCTGGGCATCGTCGAGATCCTCTCCCAGTCCTGGGGCGTCCGCCGCGACGATCAGGGCAGCACCGTCTGGGCGCACCTGCACGCCCCGTCCAGGTTCTCCTTCGAGGAGTCGGAGGAACAGGGCGGCGAAACAGGGACCCCAGTGCAAAATCTGCGTCAAGTGACACGCTAGGGTCGTCCTCAGCTCGGGGTGCTGTCGTGCCCCCGTCGGTAGCACTCCGGGCATCCAAGCAAGCCCTCCCCGCCGCCCGGCGAAGTCCCGCTCGCCCCGCCTTACATGGTGATGACGTCCTCGCCCCTCTTCCACCGAACGGTCTCCACCGCCCTTACGGTGAGGAAGCATGAGCGAGGTGACCGGCCGCATCCTGGTCGTCGATGACGACCCCACGGTGGCAGAAGTAGTGGCCAGGTATCTCCTCCGCGACGGCCACGAAGTGGAATGCGTCCCCGACGGTCGGACGGCCCTGGACCGCGCGCTGGACGCCCCTCCCGATCTCGTCGTCCTGGATCTGATGCTCCCCGGCATCGACGGGCTTGAGGTCTGCCGCCGACTGCGCGAGCGCTCCCCGGTGCCCGTCGTCATGCTGACCGCGCTCGGCGAGGAGTCGGATCGGCTCACAGGTCTGGAACTGGGAGCGGACGACTACGTCGTGAAGCCCTTCAGCCCGCGCGAGCTGGCTCTGCGCGTGCGTTCCGTCCTCCGCCGCGCGCAGGGCGGCGGCCTCCTTTCCTCCGAGCAGGGAGTACTGCGCGACGACGGCCTCGTCGTGGACGTCAGCGCGCACGAAGCGTCCCTGCGAGGAGAGACGCTCGCTCTCACCGCTCGGGAATTCGACCTTCTGGCCTTCCTTCTGCGCCACCCGCGCCAGGCGTTCACCCGCGAACAGCTCCTGGAACACGTCTGGGGATGGACGTTCGGTGACTCCTCCACGGTCACCGTTCACGTTCGCCGTCTCCGCGAGAAAATCGAAGTCGATCCGACGAACCCCGCACGCATCCAGACGGTGTGGGGAGTCGGCTACCGGTATGGAGATGCGGCGAGTTGACGATGCTGCCCTTCGAAGCGCTCCTCGATGTCACCGCCACGGCCGCGGTGAGCGCACTCGCGGTCGGCGGGATCGGACTCGCGGTTCTGCGTCTGGTGCGCACACGGCGGATGGCCGTGCAGCTCGCCGTCGTCGCGGTGGCGACGGTCTCCGCCATCGTCGCGGGGATCATCGCCATCACGCTGCGGATGTTCATCTCCTCCCACGACCGTGACGTCGCACTGACGGTCGTGGCCATCGCCGGACTCGTCGGCCTCGGTGTCGCCGTACTGCTCGGACGCAGGCTCGCCCGCGCCAACCAGGCGCTCGTCACAGCGGTACGCGCGGAGCCTTTCACCGCTCCGGCACAGGTGCTCCCCGCCGAACTGGCCGAACTCTCCAGGGAGCTGGAGGCCGCCTACGACCGCCTGGCCGCCGCCCACACCAGGGAACAGGCACTGGAGGCGAGCAGACGCGAACTCGTCGCCTGGGTCAGCCACGATCTGCGCACCCCGCTGGCCGGGCTGCGGGCCATGGCCGAAGCGCTCGAAGACGAGGTAGTCGTCGACGAGGAGACCGTCCGCCGCTACCACGGGAGGATCAGGGCCGAGGTGGACAGGCTCACCGAGATGGTGGACGACCTCTTCGAACTCTCCCGCATCCACTCCGGGACGCTCCGCCTGTCCCGCCAGCGCGTCGGCCTGGACGACCTCGTCGCCGAGATCGTCGCGGGGGCGGAGCCCCTCGCCCGCGCCAAGGGCGTCCGCGTCCGCGGCGCGGCGGAACGCGGCCTCCCCCTGGAGGTGGACACCGCCGAGCTGAGCCGCGCGCTGCGCAACCTGGTGGTCAACGCGATCCGCCACACCCCGTCGGACGGGTCCGTCGAGATCCTCGGCGAGGCCGGGGACGGCAGGGCGCTGCTCTCGGTGGCCGACTGCTGCGGAGGCATCCCCGCCGAGGACCTTCCGCGCGTCTTCGACGTGGCCTTCCGCGGCGAGAGCGCCCGTACCCCCGGCGAGGGCGGCGCCGGCCTGGGGCTGGCCATCGCCAGGGGCATCGTCGAGGCGCACGAAGGCGAGATCGCCGTGGCCAACGCCGGCCCCGGCTGCCGGTTCACCGTCGAGCTGCCGCTGGCGCGCTGAGGAGGACTCAGCCGCCGAGGGACTCGCTGATCGCGCGGTAGGTGGAGCAGGGCCAGCTGGTCATGCAGGTGTGGCAGCGGCGCAGCGGGGTGTCCGGGTCGCTGGACAGCCCGGCTCCCTGGCGCGGGCGGTGCAGGTGCAGCACGCGCAACGCCATCGCCGACAGGGCGGAGACGTCCTCGCGGGCCTCGCAGAGAAAGAGGAGGTCCTCCCTGGTGAGCCGGGTTCTGACCGGCACCAGCCCGTCGCGGTTGACCAGCCGCAGCAGGAATCTGGCGCCGGTGCGCCAGGACGTGGATTTCTCCGATCGAGCGTGGATCGTCTCCAAGCGCTCACGTATCCGGGAACGTTGCCCGTCAGGCGAAATCCTCACCCGTTCAGCTTGCCAAAATCACCGGTTCATGGGGTAGTAATCACCAGGTCAGACCGTGTCGTTACCTCTGTTGTGTCTGATGATTACCGGCAGAACAGATGAATCACCGAGAGCCGGAAGCCGTTCTCTGGCCCCCGACGGTCTTGGCGGATAGTGTGCCGGTCATGGAGCTTCAGGTCTCGACTGCATCTCAGGCAGGTCACATAGCCATCACCGCTGTCGGTGAGCTGGACCTGTACACCGCGCCCAGACTGCAGCAGGCACTGGCCGCCGCGCTCACCGAGCAGGACTTCGACCGGGTGGTCGTCGACCTGTCGGGAGTGGAGTTCTGCGATTCGACCGGCATGAACGTGCTGCTGTCCGGCATGAAACGCGTCAAGGAGCGGGGTGGAACGTTCGAACTGGCGGCACCCCGCCCGGCCGTCCGCAGGATCCTGCAGGTCACCGGTCTGGACACCGTCTTCACGGTGCATGATGCGGTTCCGGCTCTCGACGCGACCTGAGGGCCACTACCATCGCAGACATGCCTGACAAGAGCCCGCCCGGCGCCGCCGGCATCGCGGTGATCATCCCCGCCAAGGATGAGGCGCAGCGGATCGCCGCCACCGTCCAGGCCGCGTCGAAGCTGCCCGGAGCCGACCTGGTGATGGTCGTGGACGACGGTTCGGCCGACGCCACCGCCGAACTCGCGGAGAAGGCCGGGGCCAGGGTCGTCCGGCACGCCCGCAACCGCGGCAAGGCCGCGGCCATGGAGACCGGCGCCGAGGCGGTGCGGCTGCTGGACACCCACGACGGGGTGCCCTCCCGTCACCTGCTCTTCCTCGACGCCGACCTGGCGGAGACGGCGCAGGAGGCGGCTCCGCTGATCGAGCCGGTCCAGGAGGGCGAGGCCGACATGACGATCGCCGTCTTCTCCTCCCGGGTGAAGCTCGGCGGTCACGGGCTCGTCGTGCGGCTGTCGCGCGACGGCATCCGGCGCGCCACCGGCTGGACCGCCGCCCAGCCGCTGAACGGGCAGCGCTGCCTGACCCGGGCGGCGTTCGAGGCGGCCCGGCCGCTCGCCGCCGGTTTCGGCGTGGAGACGGCGCTCACCATCGACCTGCTGCGCAAGGGGTTCCGGCTGAAGGAGGTCGAGGTGCCGCTCGCGCACCGCGCCACCGGCACCGACCTGCACGCCCAGCTGCACCGCGCCAGGCAGTTCCGGGACGTGGCCAGGGCCCTGGCGACACGCGACCCGGCGGTACGCGACCGGCTCGCCCGGTTCCGCGCCCGTGCCCTCTGAACAGGCCTCTCCCGCCCTCGACGGGCGGCTTCCGAGCCCGCGTACCGGCGGAGGCACCGATCCCGCCCCACCCGGGGGACTCCCGGGTCTGGCCTGTCTGGGCCTGAGCCTGGCCGCCTTCCTCTCGTTGTCCCTGCTGGGCCCCTCGCTGGTGCAGCCCGCGCTGGGCGGGTCCGGCGCCCCGTGGGCGTTCCACGCGGATCCGGCCCCCGGCCTGGTGCTGGGGCTGCTGGTGTCGGGGATCCTGCTGGCCGGGCTGGGCCTGGCCCTGTGCTTCCGCGCTGTCGCGCGAGGCTGGTCCCCCCGGACAGGGCGGCTGCTGGTCGCCGGCGCCGTCCTGGCCGCGGCGTTCTCCCTGACCCCGCCGGTGGGCTCCACCGACCATCTGAACTACGCGGCCTACGGGCACATGGTCGTCTCCGGTCTCGACCCGTACGTGACGACGGCGAGCGACCTGGCGGGCAGCCCTTACAGCGAGGTCGTCCAGGAGTGGCGGGAGACGCCGTCCATCTACGGCCCGCTGGTGACGGGAGCGCAGGCGCTGGCGGCACTGCTCGGCGGGGACTCGCCGCGGCTGACCGTGCTGGTGCTCTCCCTGATCAACGGCCTCGCCTTCGTGCTGGCCGGCCTGATCCTGTACCTGCGGACCCGGGACGAGAAGGCGCGACTGCGGGCCGTGCTCCTGTGGTCGCTGAACCCGCTGCTGCTCCACCACCTGGTCTCCGGCTCGCACAACGACGTGCTGGGGATCGCCGCGGCGGTCGCCGCGCTCGCCCTGTTCACCGCAGGGGCCGGGGGGATGTGGCGCGCCTTCGGCACGGGCGCGGCGGTCGGCATGGCCGTCGCCACCAAGTTCCCGGCCGGGGTCATCGGCGGAGGCCCCGCCTGGCGGCTGCTCACCGGCCGCCGGTTCGGCGAGCTGGCGGCGCTGTTCGGCGGCGCCGGGCTGGTCGTGGCCGTCGCCTACCGGCTGGCCGGACCGCACGCGCTGGACCGGGTGCGGGAGGCCGCCGACTCCATCTCGCTGGCCAACCCCTGGCATCTGGTGGCGGGGCGGGACGGGGGGGTCCTCGGCCTGGACCTGCCCCGCGGCCTGGTCTCGGCGGGCTCGCTGGCGCTGATGGTCCTGCTGCTGTGGCTGCTGGGGCGCGCGCTGCCCGAGGCCGACCCCGTCCTGACCGTCTCGGCGGCACTGGTGCTGGCCTGGCTGTTCGCCGCCTCCTACGCGCTGCCCTGGTACGACGGGCTCGGCTGGGCGCTGCTGGCGTTCCTGCCGTGGTCCCGGTTCGACTGGTGCATCCTGGCCAGGAGCGTCGCGCTGAGCCTGGCCTACCTGCCGGCCCGAGACCCCCGGCTGGCCGGGCTGCCGGACGGGCTGCACTGGCTGGTGACCGGCCTGCGCGCCACCGTCATGCCGTTCGTGCTGGCGTCGGTGCTGGCTCTTGTGGTGTGGTGCTGCCTGCGTCGGCCACGTCCAGCTCCAGCGCTCTGACGCACGCCGCCAGCACCAGCGGGATCGCCAGCGTGAAGACCAGCGCGGGGATCACCACGCCGGAGTCGTTCATCAGCATGCCCATCAGCGCGATCACCAGCGCGGCCAGCAGCGCGGGCCGCAGCGTCGGGGCGCGCCGGTAGGCCGAGGCCAGGATCGGGGTCTCCCAGGAGGACGGGCGGGCCAGCACCAGGAACAGGAACAGCATCGCGCCGATCGCCGCGATGGTGTACTCCCAGTGGCCCAGGCTGCCCAGCATCGCGCCGAACTTGCGGGTGACGACGCTCCAGCCCTCGCCGTCCATCAGCTGCGTCCAGAACCTGCCGAGATGGGTCGGCTCGGCGCGTCGCGAGTCGGCGAACGACATGCCCAGTACGACCGCCGCGCCCATCAGGGCCAGCAGCCCCATCCGCGCCGCGGAGACCCGCCTGCCGCTGATCAGCAGGGCGAGTGCGCCCGTCCCCATCAGGATCGCGATGACGCCGCCGAAGTCGCTGCCCCAGCCGGGCAGGCCGTCGACGACCGTCGCGACCAGGCCGACGAGAACCACGAGCACCAGCGCGACCAGGCGCCGTCCCGCCCGCAGCAGCGGTTCGGCCAGCCAGGCGGCGGTCAGGACCGAGGCGGTGGCGAAGAGCGCGAAGGCCATGTTCCCGAAACCGTAGAAACGACCGGCCACCAGCGCGGTGTAGCCCATGAAGGTGTTGATCTGCAGGTTGGAGCCGGTGATGACGTCCAGCCCGAGCACGGCCGCGGTGAGCCCGGCGATCACCAGCCCGGGGCCGGTGATCGAGCGGCGCCACGGGCCCGCCAGCGCCAGAGCGGTGATCAGCGCGGACAGCGCCGCCACGCAGACGACGAGCAGCGCGCCCGGGTGGGAGGAGCGCCACCAGGGCAGCAGCCCGGCCAGGTAGGTGGCCGCGGGGGTGGCCGCGCCCGCCAGCGCGCCGACCCTGGTCCAGCCCAGGATGCGCCTGCGGTCCTTGGCGCCGCGGCGCAGCGCGATCGCGGCGTAGCCGTAGAGCAGCAGCTGCACGGTGAACAGCACGACGAAGAACACGCCGCTCAGGCGGCGGATCGCCTGGGCCGCGAGGTCCTGGTCGTTCAGCGCGGCGGCCTTGGCCCCGGCCGGGTCGCCGGAGGGGACCGTCTTCCAGACCGAGCCGACGGCGCCGGACGGGAGCTCGATCCCCAGCCGGTCCAGGGCGGTCGCGGTGACGTCCGTCAGGGTGACCAGACCGTCCCTGCGGGTGGCGGAGCTGGTGAGGTGGCCGCGGCCGAAGCCGCCGGAGCCGAGGGCCACGTGCAGGTGCGGGGTGCCGGTGGCGTCGGCGAGCCCGGCGATCAGCACGGTGGCGCCGGCGGGCAGGCCGCTCAGCGCCCTGGCGATCCGGGCGTCGGCGTCGGACGCGGCGCGGGCGCGGTCCTCGGGGCTGACCGGGGCCTGGGCGCCGCTGGAGTCCACGCCGGCCTTGACGTAGGCGCGGGAGACGTCGTCGACGTCGATGACGGTCAGCGGGCAGGCCGCCCAGTCGGTGACCTCCTCCACGGTGGCGGAGTAGCGGTCGACCCGGCCCCGCCCGTCCGCCGCGCCGAACACGCCGCCGGGTCCGACGGCCTGGGTGCAGCCGCCCGCGCGGTGCACGGCGTCGCCGAGCAGACCCGCCTGAGCCCGGTAGGGGGTGCCGGCGTTGTCGCTGACGATCTCGGCCCAGCCGGTGACGCTCGCGCCGTCCTCCCCGGTCTCCGGGGTGGGCGGCAGCGCGCAGCTCCCGTTGGCCAGCCTGGCCCGCTGCCCCGCCGACACCGTCAGCCAGCCGTCCACGGGGCAGGTGCGGGTGGTGGTGGTCCGCACGGACAGGGCGGCCGTCGCGCCGTCGCCCGCGAGTCTCCACAGGGTGGGGGTGCCCTTCGGGGAGAGATCGCTCCACTGCAGGCCGGGCACCCCGACGATCACGACGCGGCCGGCCGGTTCTGCCTGTGCGGGCTGGGCGGAAAGCGTCATGACCGCCGTGACCAGCACGGTGATCATTGCCCAGGCGGCGCGCCACCTGCGGGCCACGACACCTCCAACTGCTGCTCTACAAGACGGTCGACCCCAGATTAGTGGTCGTATTAAGCCAGGATGGACCTATGGTCGGACCTTGGAGACGCGTGTTCGCCGCGGCGGCGGGGGCGGTGGCCGCCGCCGCGGTGCTGGTCCCTATGGCCGCGCGCTGGCTCACGAACCCCGCCGACCAGCGCCTGGTCGATCTGGACGTCTACCGCACGGCGGGCGTCGTGCTGCTGCGCGGGGAGCCGATCTACGGCTTCCTGACCGAGCCGCCGCAGCTGCTGCCGTTCACCTATCCCCCGTTCTCGGCGCTGCTGGCCGCCCCGCTGGCCTGGATGCCGTGGCCCGTCGCGCAGGTCGTGATGATCCTGCTGATCTACGCGGCGCTGGCGGTGGCCGTCGGGTACGGTTTCCGCCCGCTGCTGGCGCGGTCCGGAGACTGGTCGCCGCTGGTGCTGGGCGTGCTGGTGGCGCTGCTCCTGTGCCCGATGCCGCTGCGCGACCAGGTGCGGTTCGGCCAGGTCGACCTCTTCCTCGTCGCGCTGTGCGTCGTGGACTGCGCCACGCCCCGGGCCCGCTGGCCGCGCGGCCTGCTGGTGGGCCTGGCCATGGCGATCAAGCTGGTGCCCGGGGTCTTCCTGATCTACTTCCTGGTCACCCGGCGCCGGGAGGCGGCGGTCAACGCGCTGTTCACCGCGGCGGGCGCGACGCTGTTCACGTTCGCCCTGCTGCCGCACGACTCGTTGAAATTCTGGTTCGGCGCGCTGTGGGAGGGCGACAGGGTCGGCTCCAACTACGTCACCGCCAACCAGGCGGTGCGGGCCTTCCTGCTGCGCATGTACTGGCCTGACCCGGTCACCACCACGGTGTGGCTGACGGCGGTGGCGCTGCTGACCTGGGTGGGGTTCCGGTATGCCAGGAAGCTGTCGCTGCTGGGCGCGTCCGGGAGGCTCTCGCCCGCGGACTCGTGGTCGGCCGAGCAGGCGGGGGTCGCCGTGACGGGCCTGCTGGCGGTGATCGTCTCCCCGGTCTCCTGGATCCACCATCTGGCGTGGATCGTCCTCGTCGTGGGGGCCCTGGCGGGGGACGGCCGAAATCTGAGACGGTGTTCCGCCGCGGCCGCGGTGTGGCTTTTCTATGTGCTCACCATTCCCTGGTGGGGAACGAGCCATATCCAGGCGGCCAAGCCGCTCTGGGAACAGGCCCTGGGTAGGATCATGCAGAGCTCTTACGGGCTGGGAGCGGTGACTCTGTTGTTCGTCTTGGGAAGCTGGTTGGTGAGCGAAATGTGGCGGAAAGCACCGGCAGATCGGCGGAATGAGTCTCGTACCGACGCACCGATGGGAACGCTCGCGCCGTGATGCTCATCACCGTCTCCGTCATCGGGGCACTCGCCGGAGTGGCCGGCCTCTCCATGGCGCTGGTCGCGCACAAGAGGATGAACCAGGTCGTCGAGGAGTGCGCCGGCATCCTGCGCAAGCAGATGCAGGTCGCCACCGGGGTCGACAAGCAGGCCTACCGGGATCTGGCGATCATCCAGTACGACGCGCTGGAAGAGATGTCGGGGCGCCTGTCGTTCTCCCTGGCCCTGCTGAACGCCGTGGGCGACGGCATCATCATCACCTCGATCAACGGCCGTACCGAGACCCGCACGTACTCCAAGGTCGTCCAGGACGGCCGGGGTGTGACGATGCTCTCCCCCGAGGAGGAGCGCGCGCTGCGCGCCGCGCGGCTCGGCAAGGGGCCGATCGTGGAGCTCGACGATCCCCTCCCCGACTTCGGGCACCCCGTTCACAGCTGAACAACCCCTTCTCTCGATTACCCTTCTGTTCCATGCCGGACCGTTACGCCTACCTCGGCCCCGAGGGAACGTTCACCGAAGCCGCTCTGCTGACGCTTCCCGGAGCGAAGGACGCCCAGCGGTCTCCCTTCGCCACGGTCCCGGCCGCGCTCGACGCCCTGCGCGGCGGGAGCGTCGACCGCGCGGTGGTCGCCCTGGAGAACTCCGTCGAGGGCTCGGTGCCGACCACCCTGGACGAGCTCGCCACCGGGGAGCCCCTGCAGATCATCGGCGAGATCCACCTGCCGGTGGAGTTCGCGCTGCTGGTGCGCCCGGGCACGTCCCTGGCGGACATCAAGACCGTCGCGTCCCACCCGCACGCGCAGCCGCAGTGCCGCCGCTGGCTGGCCGCCAACGTGCCGGACGCCGAATGGCGGGCCTCGACGTCCAACGCGGAGGCCGCCCAGCACGTCGCCGACGGCCTCTACGACGCTGCGCTGGCGGGTTCCTTTGCGGCGGCCCGGTTCGGGCTGGAGGTGCTGGCGGCGTCCGTCCACGACGTGGCGGGAGCCGTCACGCGGTTCGTGGAGCTGGCCCGTCCCTGTTCCCCGCCCGCCCGTACGGGCCGGGACAAGACGACGGCCGTCGCCTACATCAGGGACGACCACGCCGGCGCCCTGCTGGAGATCCTCCAGGAGTTCTTCGTCCGGGGGATCAACCTGACCCTCATCCAGTCCCGGCCGACCGGGGCGGGGCTGGGCTCCTACCTGTTCTGGATGGACTTCGAGGGGCATGTCGCCGACGCCCGGGTGGGGGAGGCGCTGATGGGCCTGCGGCGCGTGTGCGCCGACGTCCGGTTCGTCGGCAGCTATCCGGCGGCCGACGGGACGCGCCCGCACGTCCGGCGGGGTACCGACGACGCGGACTTCGCCGCCGCGGCCGAGTGGCTGGAGCGGATCCGGGGCTGACCCGGGGACGTGAAGTTACCCACAGGTAAGCTCTGGTCCATGGGTCTGGAATGTGTGGTCCGCGACGGCGTCGCGACGGTGACGATCGACAATCCCGCGAAGCGGAACGCCATGAACGTCCAGATGTGGCGGGAGCTGCCGGAGCTGCTGGAGTCCCCCGCCAAGGACCCCGCCGTCCGGGTCCTGGTGCTGACCGGGGCGGGAGACGACTTCTGCGCCGGAGCCGACATCTCCGAGCTGGCCGACATCAACCGCAGCGGCGACGCCAACCTGTCGTCCCGGGCGGAGAACGCGCTGGCCCGGTTCCCCAAGCCGACGATCGCGGCGATCCGCGGTTTCTGCGTGGGCGGCGGCTGCCAGCTGGCGGCGGCGTGCGACGTGCGGTTCGCCGGGCGGGGGGCGCGGTTCGCGATCACCCCGGCGAAGATCGGCATCGTCTACCCGCCGACCGCGATCGAGCGGCTGGTCGGCCTGGTCGGCCCGGCGTCGGCCAAGTACCTGCTCTACTCGGCCGACCTCGTCTCCGCCGAACACGCGCTGCGCCTCGGCTTCCTCGACGAGGTCGTCGACGACCTCGCCGCGCGGGTGGACGCCTATGTCCAGACTCTGCTGTCGCGCTCGCAGTTCAGCCTCGAGGCGGCGAAGGACATCATCAACGGGATCGTGGACGGCTCGCTGACCGAGGACCGGGTCGACGGCTGGATGCGGGGCTCGCTGGAGGGCGTGGACTCCGCCGAGGGCATCGCCGCCTTCCTGGAGCGGCGTCCGGCCCGCTTCACCTGGGTGCGTCCGTAATTTTGTGAAATTTTCCGGCTCGGGCCAACTAAACGGTTGCGCCTTGAGTCCTCTTTGACGTGCCGAAACTTCGATGCTCGGAGGCGCCCGTCCGACACCTGTGAGGCCGAAAAGGTTGCATGGGTTTCCAGGAAATCCGGGGAATCCTGGTATAAACGGTGATCACGCGATATCTGCCAGATGTGTCCGGTCCCGGGCACGTATCCGTACCCCCTACGGAGGATCCGTTGCGGAGAATCACCGGCGTTGCCACCAGCCTGTTCCTGGTGGCGGGCAGCCTCGCCTACACCTCCCCGGCCCACGCCGCGGTCGCCACCAAGATCACCATCAAGTCCGATCACGCTCCCGGCTACATCGGTGACGAGGTCACCGTCAGCGGCAAGCTGACCCGTTCCAGCGGGACCGCCCTCAAGGGCCAGAACGTCCTGCTCAACGTGGCGGGCAAGCGGAAGATCGTCACCACCAACTCCGACGGCCTGTACATCGCGGAGTTCAAGGTCCCCAAGAGCGGTGCGTTCACCGCGGAGTTCCTGGGGGCGGGCTCTTACGACGAGTCCGCCGCGTCCACCGCCTACTACGCGCTGCAGTACCGGACGTTCATCGACGACTTCAAGGCCTCGCCGCGGCCGATCGAACAGAACAAGGCGCTGAACATCACCGGCCGGACCAACCGGGTCGCCGTCAGCGGGAACGAGAAGCTCGCCGGCGCGGGCCTGGACCTGCTGTACTCCGGCGGCGGCGGCAACTGGTCCTACGTCAGCTCGACCACCAGCGACGGCAACGGGCGCTTCCGCTTCACCCCGATCGTCGGCCAGGACGGCACCTGGAAGGTCGTCCTCAAGCCCAACCTCGTCGCCGACGGCTGGCTGCAGACCGAGCGCGACGTCTGGGTCGACTCCCGCTACAAGACCAGCGTCTCGGCCTCCGTCACGCCCAAGAACGTGCGCTACAAGGGCAAGGTCAAGGTCTACGGCACGCTCAAGCACAAGGTGGACGGCACCTGGAGGTCGTTCGGCGGCGTCAAGGTCGCGGTGTACCAGCGGGTCAAGGGCTCCAGCAAGTGGCGTTTCCAGGGCTGGGCCTGGGTCTCCGGTGACGGCAAGTTCAGCAAGCGGTTCACGGTCAAGCGTGACGGCTACTGGAAGGCCGTCTACCGGGGCGACGGCGCCAACTTCTACGACAGCAGCAGCTCGAAGTACGTGAACGTGCGCTGACCCAGCGTTCCAAACCTTTGCGGTCTAAAAGCCGTCAAAGTGGTTGAACCAGGAAGGCCGTCTCCGGCGCGGGAGACGGCCTTCCACCTTTGCCGGGACTCCGCGCCCCTCCGGGGCCGCCCTGTGGATATCGGGCCGCGACAAGGCCGCCGGGAACGATAACCTCGGTTCTGTGATTGACCTGCGAGCGCTTCGAGAAGATCCCGACCGGCTGCGCGCCTCCCAGCGCGCCCGGGGCGAGGACGTGGCCGTCGTCGACGTCCTGCTCGACCTGGACGAGCGGCGGCGTGCCGCGCTGACCAGGTTCGAGCAGCTGCGGGCGGAGCAGAAGAGCTCCGGCAAGCTGGTCTCCCGCGCCCAGGGCGAGGAGAAGCAGGCGCTGCTGGCCAAGGCCAAGGAGCTGGCCCAGCAGGTCAAGGAGGCCGAGTCCGACGCCGACGCGCTCGGCGCGGAGCTCGACGCCGCCCTGCGCGCCGTGCCGAACCTGGTGGAGGAGGGCGCTCCGCCCGGCGGCGAGGAGGACTTCGTCGTCCTGGAGGAGGTCGGCTCGATCCCGTCCTTCGACTTCGAGCCCCGTGACCACCTGGAGCTGGGCGAGAAGCTCGGCGCCATCGACATGGAGCGCGGCGCCAAGGTCTCCGGCTCGCGCTTTTACTACCTCACCGGCGTGGGCATGCAGCTCCAGCTGGCCCTGCTCAACCTGGCCATGGAGCAGGCCATCGCGGCCGGCTTCACCCCCATGTACGTCCCGGTGCTGGTCAAGCCCGAGACGATGGAGGGCACCGGCTTCCTGGGCAACCACGCCGCCGAGGTCTACCACCTCCCCGCCGACGACCTGTACCTCGTCGGCACCTCCGAGGTGGCCCTGGCCGGCTACCACATGAACGAGATCGTCCCCGACCTGCCCAAGCGCTACGCGGGCTGGTCGAGCTGCTTCCGCCGCGAGGCGGGCTCCTACGGCAAGGACACCCGCGGCATCATCCGCGTCCACCAGTTCGACAAGGTCGAGATGTTCAGCTACGTCGACCCGGCCGACGCCCACGAGGAGCACCTGCGCCTCCTGGCGTGGGAGCGCGAGATGCTCGCGAAGGTGGAGCTCCCCTACCGCGTCATCGACGTGGCCGCCGGCGACCTGGGCACCAGCGCGGCCCGCAAGTACGACTGCGAGGCCTGGGTCCCCACCCAGAACGCCTACCGGGAGGTCACCAGCACCTCCAACTGCACCACCTTCCAGGCCCGCCGTCTGTCCATCCGCCACCGCGACGCCGACGGCAAGCCCCAGCCCGTGGCCACCCTCAACGGCACCCTGGCCACCACCCGCTGGATCGTGGCCATCCTGGAGAACCACCAGCAGGCCGACGGCTCCGTCCGAGTCCCGGCGGCCCTCCAGAAGTACATCGGCCGCGAGGTCCTCGAACCGATCCGCTGAGTCCTGCGCCGGTCCGATGCCTTTGGTCGTCGGCTTCTCCGCGTGCTGCCGAGTTCACGGGTTCGGTCGGCCGGTCCCGCGACCCTCGAAACGATCGCCCGTCAGATAGGTCATGTGACGGGCGATCGAAGCATCTCTCGGTCCGCGGTGGGCATTCCGGCGAATGCCGCCTACCCCTGACCTGCCTGCTCTCTACGGACGAAGAGAATCTGTAATCGGAAGACGACTCGTGGTGAGCACCCGTAGGTTTGAGCGTAATACGTGATGGGTAAGCTGTAATACACGAGGATCAGCTTTCTATGATCAGAATTCCGGACAAAATTCCGGATCTCCTGGACTGGGACGAGGTGAACCTCGACCATGCTCAACGGCACGGGATCAGTCGGGCCGAGATCGAACAGGCCGTACGGAATCCGCATCGGGTCGTACCCGCGCCACCTGGCGACTGGAGCGAACCCGAAGGAACGATTCGGCTACTGATGTTCGGCGAGACGGACGGCGGACTTCGGCTTCTCGCGGTGTTCGCCTGGCCCGCCTACGCCGACTACGGGAACGGTGTCACTCAGATCTTCACCGACCGGGCCCGGCCGATCACCGCATTCAAGAGATGAGGACCGCATGAGCGACGAACGGAAAGCCCTGGACCCGAAGATCGCTTACGCGCCGCTGAACGGGATGACCGACGAGCAGGAGGCGGCTTTCCACGAGGGCCTCATGGACGAGTACCGTGCATGCGCCGATGCCGTCGAGGCCGGAGAACTCCCCGTACGCAACAACGTCCAGACGTTGAGGCTCTCCGACGGGGAGGCCGACCTTCTGCGAGCCGCCGCGGAGAAGGTCGGGATGCCCTTGTCGGTCTTCATCCGCCAGGCCGCTCTCCAGGCGGCCACTGCCAAGGCCTCAGAGGTCGTGTGGACCATCGACCATGATGCGTTCGGCCGACTCGCGCAGAACCTCGCGGTCGCCGCCGAGACGCTCCAAGAGGCCGTCGAGGAAGTCCGCCGTCCGCGGGAGCACCGCCTCGTCACCCCCATGCGGCTGGATCGGACCGCCTGACCGCTTCTCCGCCGAGGAAGGTCGGGATCGGAGGAGACCCGACGCCGCCGGTCCGATCAGATGGCATGGCGGTCCGCTGAGTTCCTCGCCTCTCGGCTCAGGCGGGGGCTTCGAGGAGGGATTCCAGGATCCGGGCGACGCCGTCGTGGTCGTTGCTGGAGGTGCGCAGGGGGACGGCGGCGAGGACCTCGTGGTGGGCGTTGTCCATGGCGTAGGCCCGGCCGGCCCAGGTGAGCATGGGCAGGTCGTTGGGCATGTCGCCGAAGGCGATGACGTCGGCGGGGGTCAGCGAGCGGGTCGCGCAGTAGTCGGACAGCGCGCTGGCCTTGGTCACGCCCGACGCGCTGATCTCCAGCAGGGGGTGGCGGGAGGAGTGGGTGATCGTCACCAGGTCGCCCAC
Source organism: Actinocorallia sp. B10E7 (assembly GCF_039871655.1). Lineage (NCBI taxonomy): Bacteria > Bacillati > Actinomycetota > Actinomycetes > Streptosporangiales > Thermomonosporaceae > Actinocorallia > Actinocorallia sp. B10E7. Next base: position 314,958 of record NZ_JBDPLZ010000006.1, on the reverse strand, counting down.
CGCGCAGTGGGCCCGCCGGGCCAACTCGTCCACGTCGGTGGGCGGGTGCAGGGCCAGCAGCTTGGTGGCCGGGCGGCTGACCAGGCCCTCGTCGTCGACCGGCTTGCCGCCGGGAGGGGCGAAGACCCCGCGGCCGATGCGGTAGCTGCTCTCGTAGGCGAAGTCCTCGCCGTACTCGACGGCGAAGCGCAGCTCGGGCAGCTCGAAGCGCAGCCGGGTGACGGTCTCGGAGAGGACCTCGACGCCGATCGTCCGGCGGCTGAGGATCTCCTCGGTGTGCAGGTCGTAGAGCACGGCGCCGTTGGCGCAGATCGCCTGGCCCCGGTGGCCGAGCTGCCGGGCGACCTCGTGCATCCAGCGCGGCGGGCGGCCGGTGACCATGACCATGGAGATCCCGGCCTCTTCGGCCCGCGCCACGGCGGCCACGGTACGCTCTGACACCGTCCCGTCCGTGCGGATCAAGGTGCCGTCGAGGTCGGTCGCGATGAGTTTCGGCATAGCGACCTTAAGTCTGCCTGGATTCGACCATATTTGTGAGACCAAAGCGCCTCCTGTGCTGTGAGGGTACCTCGTGATGAGATCTGGTGTTCCGGTGCTGCCCGTCGTTCTTCCCGCCGCGCTGGCTGTGGGCCTGCTCGCGGCTCCGGCGGCGGCCGACCCCGCGGAGCCGCCCCGTGTGCTCAACGTCCAGGGGTCCCACAACGTTCGTGATCTCGGTGGATACCGGGGCCTGAAGGGCAGGACCCTCCGCTACGGGCGGGTCTACCGTTCGGGAAGCCTGTCCGGGGCGACCCCCGAGGGCCTGGCGCTGCTCAAGAAGAAAGGCGTCTCCCTGGTCGTGGACTTCCGCACCCGGAGCGAGATCCGGAGCGAGGGCGGCTACAGGCTCCCCGAAGGGATGAGACGGCAGAAGTCCCCCGTCGAGTTCGTCCAGTTGACCGGGATCCTGGCCACCCCGTCGCTCAACCCGGCGGTCGCCGCCATGCACAAGGCCTACCGGAGGATGGCCGTCGACCCGAAGGCCCGCAAGGAGTTCGCCCGGACGTTCCGCGCCGTGGCCAGGGCCGACAAGCCGGTGCTCTTCCACGGCACCTCCGGCAAGGACCGGACGGGCGTGATGTCGGCGATCCTGCTGCTGGCGGCCGGTGTCGACCGCGGCACCGTCTACCGCGACTACCTGCGCTCCAACCATGAACTCAAGGCCTACAACCAGAGGATCATCGAGTACCTGAAGAAGGAGGACGTCGACCCGAGGCTGGTCGAGCCGGCGCTGTACGCCCGGCGGTCGTTCCTCGACGCCTGGTTCGACGAGATCAAGAAGCGCTACGGCGGCTTCGACAGGTTCCTCAGCAAGGGCCTGGGCATCAAGCCCGCCGAGAAGAAGGCGCTGCGCAAGCGCCTGCTCAATTAGCCGGACGCGAGACGGCCGGGACGCCCTCCGCGGGCGTCCCGGCCGTTTCCCTTTACAGGACTTACAGGTAGGGGCCGTTGGAGCTGTGCTCCTCGTCCTTCTGGCCGGAGGGGATGAGCCCGGCGGGCAGCGCCCGGCGCATCTGCTCCAACTGGGCGCGGGCCGCCATCTGCTGGGCGAAGAGGGTGGTCTGGATGCCGTGGAACAGGCCTTCCAGCCAGCCGACCAGCTGGGCCTGGGCGATCCGCAACTCCGACTCGCTGGGCACCTCGGAGGCGAACGGCAGGGACAGCCGCTCCAGCTCCTCCACCAGTTCGGGGGCGAGCCCGTCCTCCAACTCCTTGATCGAGGAAGTGTGGATCTCCCGCAACCGGGCCCGGCTCGCCTCGTCCAGAGGCGCCGCCTTCACCTCTTCCAGCAGTTGCCGGATCATGCTGCCGATCCGCATGACCTTGGCCGGCTGCTCGACCATGTCGGTGAGGGATCGGGGGCCGTCCTCGTCCTGGTCCGCTCTGCCGGAGTTCGGCTCTCCTTCACCGGGACCGACGATGAACATCTGCGGTTCCTGCTGCTGTTCGCTCATGATTCCCCAGTCTCCAACAGGATCTTGCCGAAATGTCCGCTGCTCTCCATGATCTTGTGGGCCTCTCCCGCCTGACGCATGGGGAGCACCCTGTCGATCACGGGCCGGACCGTGCCGGCCTCGATCAGCGGCCATACATTCTCGCGCACGGAGGCGACGATGGCCGCCCTCTCCTCCAACGGGCGGGCCCGCAGGGAGGTTGCGTGCACGCAGGCCCGCTTGCTCAGCAGTCTGCCGAGGTCGAGCTCCCCCCTGGTGCCGCCCTGCAGCCCGATCACCACCAGCCTGCCGCCGGGGGCCAGGGCCGAGACGTTGCGGGCCAGGTACTTGGCGCCCATGTTGTCGAGGATGACGTCGAACTCCCCGGCCTGGACGAAGTCCTCGGTCCGGTAGTTGATCGTCAGGTCGGCGCCCAGCTCGACGCATCGGTGCGCCTTCTCCTCGGTGCCGACGGTGCAGACCGTCTCCGCCCCGTGCTGCTTGGCGAGCTGGACGGCCATGGTGCCGATCCCGCTGCCGCCGCCGTGCACCAGGAACCGCTCGCCGGGCTTCAGCCCGGCCAGCATGAAGACGTTCGACCAGACGGTGCAGGCGACCTCGGGCAGCGCCGCCGCCTCGAGCACGGACAGGCCCTTGGGGACGGGCAGCAGCAGTTCCTGGGCCACCGCGACCTTCTCCGCGTATCCGCCGCCGCCGAGCAGGGCGCACGCCTGGTCCCCGACCTCCCAGCCCTCGACTCCGGGACCGACCGCGCTGACCGTCCCCGAGGCCTCCAGGCCCGGGTACTCCGGGGCGCCCTCGGGCGGAGGGTAGAAGCCGAGCCGCTGGAGGACGTCGGCGCGGTTCACCGCGCTGGCCGCCACCTCCAGGAGCACTTCGCCGGGCCCCGGCTCGGGGTCGGGGGCCTCCTGCCAGGAGAGCACCTCGGGACCGCCCGGTTCGAGGATGGAGATCGCACGCATGGCCTTCACGCTACCGATAGCGGACGCGGTATCGAGCCGCGCCCGCTATCGTGGTGTGCGCACTTGGAGGGTTCGCATAGTGGACGAGTGCAGGCGCCTTGAAAGCGCCCGGGCCTTCACGGGTCCCGTGGGTTCGAATCCCACACCCTCCGCTCAGATCATCAGGGCGACCACCGCGACCGCGACGAGGACGACGATCGCGGCGACGCCGACGATGAGGCCGATGGGGAGGCCGCCCGGCGGGACCTGCTCGGGCTGGCTCTGCTGCTGGGCGAACAAACGGAATTGCTGGGTGTCCCTGGCGGGATCCGACTCGTTCTCTGCCATGCGCCCGGAGCGTAGCTGAAATCGGGGAAAATGTAACGATTTGGGCAAGTGGTCAGGCGGCTTCCGCTGTGATTTCCTGAAGGGTCGTGCCGCGGAGCGCGTCCAGATCGGCTCCGGATCGCTCCAGGGCCCGTACGGGCGCGCTTTGGGGAAGCATGAGCAGGGCGAGCAGGATGTGCCCGTCGCAGATGAACTTGTGGCCGTTCTTGATCGCCACCCTCAGGGAGAGCTCCAGCGCTTTCTTGGCCTCGGAGGTGAAACGCAGGTGCCCCCGCCCGCCCTTGCCTCCGCGGTCGAGCGCGCCTTCCCCGAACGCGGCTTCCGTGGCCTCCCGGACGGCCGTCAGGTCGATGCCGATCGAGGCGAGGGCGTCCGGGTCGAGCCCGTCGATCTCGGTGCGGACGAGGGCGCGCAGCCCGTCCGTGTCGGGGAGGTGGACGGCCAGTGCCCGGGACGCGATGCCCTCCACGGCCGTCAGGGCGAGCAGGAGATGACCGGGGCCGACCTGGTCGTGCCGCAGGGTCCTGGCCTCCTCCTGGGCTTGGGTGACCACGGCCCTGGCCTTTTTGGTGAACCTTTCGAACATCTCAGGTGTCCTTTCCGAACCTGGCGAAGAGGGACGGTTCAGCGTTCCGGTGCTTCTTGTGCACGGCCTGGCGGCTGACGCCGAGGGCGTCGGCGATCTCCTGCCAGGACCAGCCCAGCGACCGGGCGTTGCCGACCTGAAGGGTCTCCAGCCGGTCGGCCAGCTCCCGGAGCGCGCGCACGGCGCGCAGTCCCACGGCCGGATCCCGGCTGCTCGCCTCGCGGGCGAGTTGTTCTCCATCCGTCATGATGTCAACTTAGGTTGACACGGCGGGCGTGTCAACCCTGGTTGACAAAGCCGGGAGAAGTCAGGCCGGTCCAGGACGAGTTCTGGAAATCAGGCCACGTCGAGGCCTCCGGGAGGATAATTCTTCGGAGTACGAAGGCCTGTTCGTGGCATGTTCGTAACGCGGCATGTCCCGGGTCTCCGGAGATCCCGTACGGCCGCAGTGGTGTCCGCGCCCCCGCTGCGGCCGTACGGCACACACGGGAGGGTGGAGGAGAGTCCCGCTCCCGACGTCTAACGGCTGTCGGAGAAGTGCTGGTAGTCCTTCGTCCCGGCCCAGTAGCCGCCCCACTTCCAGCCGATGCTCTCGAACGCCTTCACCACGTCGTCGCCTGCGGTGATGACCCCCGGATCCTTGGCGTCGCGGGTCCGGTAGTACTTCTTGCAGCTCGGGTGGGCGATCGTCCCGCTGGTGGAGACGTACGGGTTCTGGCACGGGTTGAGGTCTATGGCCATGCCGTAGGCGTGCCGCGACCAGCCGGACGAGCCGGTGGCCTGGCGGCAGTTGAACGCCGAGGTGTTGTTGGCCTCGATCGAGTCGAAGTCGTCGCCCTTGTACTCGTCGATCGGGACCATCTTGTCAATGGGGTAGCGGTCCTTGTAGAGCTTTTCGAAGACCCCTGCGATCTTTTGGGCTACCTTGGCGTTGATGACCAGCTTGCCTCCTTCGTGCGCCTTCTTGTCGAACCCCCAGTAGGTCATCGTGATCATCCTGAGTCCGGACGGCGGGACGGGACAGCCTTTCCGCCAGGAGTGGGGCAACTGCTCCGCCGTGACCTTGCTGATCTCCGCCTTGAACTCCGCAGGCCCCGCGGGAGAAGGCGTTCCCGTCTCCGTAGGCGCCGGCTGGGGCGCCGACTGGGTACGGGTCGGTTCGGACCTCTTCTCGTTCTGGCCACATGCGGCCGTTCCCGCGAGGAGAACCGTCCCGAGAGCAACTATCGAAAAAGCCCGTGAAACGTCCATGACCTCAGGATCGCCCATGACCGAGCCGGACGAACGGCCGCCACTCTCCGACGAGTTGTTCGAGATGCAGGGAGGCCCCGCGGCCAAGCCCGCGAAGGACGAGCTGAGGCTGACCTGGCCGGAGTTCCTCGGCGACCCGCCGTCAAAGGGGGACGCGCTGCGCGGCGCCGTCGGCTTCCTCGCCTACGCGCTGATCAACCTCGTCGTCATGTGGGCGCCGCTGCGCAACAGCGGGTCCGGCGCGGGCGTGCAGGCGGTGGTGCTGATCGTGGTGGCCTTCGGCTTCGGCGCGTTCCTGGTCTGGGGCGTGGGCGGCAAGGGGCGTCTGTACGGGTTCGGCATGATGCTCGGCTGGGTCGTCCTCACCCTGCTGTCCCTGGGGCTGGCCACCGGGCTGGGCTGAGCGGCCGAGGTCAGCCCGCCTGGGCGGCGATCCGGGTGAAGGCCTTGCCGATGACCTCGAGCTCCTCGGGAGAGACCAGGTCGACGAAGTGGGCGCGCACCGTGCGGACGTGGTCCTGCGCCGCCTTCTCCAGGACGGCGAAGCCCTCCTCGGTGAGGACGGCGTTGATGCCCCGCTTGTCGTCCGGGCAGGACTCACGCCGGACCAGGCCCTTGTTCTCCAGCCGGGAGCAGGTGTGGGAGAGGCGGCTGCGGGACTGGTAGGCCATGTCCGCCAGCTCGGCCATCCGGAGCCGGCGGCAGGGGGCCTCCGACAGCCGGACGAGGATCTCGTACTCCGGCATGGTCAGCCCGTGCGCGGCCTTGAGCTCGCGGTCGAGCCGGTCCCACAGCCGGGAGCTGCCCTCCAGGTAGGCGCGCCAATGGCCCTGCTCGGCAGCGTCCAGCCAGCGGGGTTCGTCCATGTCCTTGAGCCTACCCATTTCAGCCCTCGGGTTTTGCCCTGGGCGGCTGACAGCTCGAACATCTGTGCGCTAACGTGTTGCTCGGTCGAACGCATCTTCGAGTGTGCGGATTGGGGGTAATTGTGGCCCTTATGGCGACACGCCGTACCTGTTTCTACGGAAATCTAAGGCCGCAGCTATACGCCCTCATAGAGTCCGAGACCGTGGACCCCGTACGCAATCCCTACGCGCCCGGCGCGGGCCAGCGGCCTCCGGAGCTCGCCGGACGCGACCGTGAGCTGCGGCAGTTCGAGATCGTGCTGGAGCGGGTGGCCAGGGGGCGCCCGGAACGCAGCATGATCATCACAGGGCTGCGGGGGGTGGGCAAGACCGTCCTGCTCAACACCTTCCGCTCCATGGCACTCCAGCGGCTGTGGGGCACCGGCAAGATCGAGGCCAGGCCGGAGCAGTCGATCCGGCGGCCGGTCGCCGCCGCCCTGCACACCGCGATCCGGGAGCTGGCGCCCCGCCACCGCGCGCCCGACCGGATCGAGGAGTTCCTCGGCGTGCTCAAGGCCTTCGCCCAGGCCGAGCCGCCGCCGTCCGGACGGGCCAAGGCGACGGTGCACCGCTGGCAGCCCGGCATCAACGTGCCGGCCGCGCGGGGCCGGGCCGACTCCGGCGACCTGGAGATCGACCTGACCGAGCTGTTCGTCGACGCCGCCTCGGTGGCCACGGACCTCGGCGTCGGCATCGGCCTGTTCGTCGACGAGATGCAGGACGTGCCGCCCGACGACGTGTCGGCGCTGTGCGCGGCCTGCCACGAGCTGTCCCAGACGGGCGGGCCGCTGATCGTGGTGGGGGCGGGGCTGCCGCACCTCCCCGCGGTGCTGAGCGCCAGCAAGTCCTACTCCGAGCGGCTCTTCCGGTACGCCCGGATCGACAGGCTCGACCGTGAGGCCGCCGACCACGCCCTGCTCGCCCCCGCCGAGCGGGAGGAGGTCACCTTCACCCCCGGCGCACTGGACGCCCTGTACGAGGCGGCCGACGGCTACCCGTACTTCGTCCAGGCCTACGCCAAGGTCGTCTGGGATCTGGCGCCCACCTCGCCGATCACCGAGCACGACATCAAGGTCGCCGCGCCGGAGGCCGAGAGTGAACTCGCCGTCGGGTTCTTCGGCAGCCGCTACGAGCGCGCCACCCCCGCCGAGCGCGACTACATGCGGGCCATGGCGGTGCTGGGGGACGAGCCGGTCTCCACCGCGTCCGTGGCCGACGAGCTGGGGCGCAAGCCGTCCAGCCTGTCTCCCGCCAGGGACGGGCTGATCAAGAAAGGGTTGATCTTCAGTGCCGAGCGCGGGACTGTGGCGTTCACCGTCCCCCACTTCGGGAGGTTCCTGCGGGCGCAGCCCGCGTGAGTATTCGGCTCTCTAAGGCCAAGGCTAGAAAACCGTAGAGAGTTGTGACGAGTGTTGTCTAAGGCTTTCTAGCGTTGTCCCTAGAAAGCCTTAGACAGTGGTGATCAGAGCAATCTAGTCTTGTCTAGGATCTGCCGAAGAGGGCCCGAGAAAGTGCTCCCGAGCCGGTTCTGCTCGGGCGGCTAAAGCGAGCTGCGGGCCAGGGCCAGGTCGCCCCGCGGCATGGCGGAGAGCTCCGCGTCCACCGGGGCCGCGCGGACCTGCCCGTCGGCCAGCGAGACCACGAAGACGACCTCGCCGCGCTCCCCGCCCTCCAGGGGGTAGACGAAGAACCGCCAGCACAGCTCCCGCCAGACCTCCACGGGTTCGGTCTTGCGGGAGAGCCCGTGCCGGCGCCAGGGCTCGCTGGCGTGCAGGACGGCGAGGGTCTCGCGCAGCGGCACGAAGCGGCGTTCGCAGGGGGTGCGCTGCCGCCGTATCGCCATCGAGATCTCGGGGGAGATCGCCGCGATCAGCCCGACCTCCGCCATGAACAGCAGGGAACGCCAGCCCGGCAGGTCCGCCAGGATCTCCAGGCCGGTGCGCTCGACGGGGAAGGCGGCGATCGCGGCGAGGGCCAGCAGGCCGGTGCGCAGGACCGTCATCCGGGTGACCGGGCTGGAGCTGAGCACGCCGAAGCAGCCGCAGCCCTGCCCCGGGCGGAGGGTGCGCATCTCGCCCAGCACCCAGGTCGCCGAGATCATGAGCGTGGCGGTCGCGAGCCGCACCAGCGGGTGCGTCGACACCAGGAGCAGGACGACCAGTGTGCTCTCGACGAGGACGTAGAGGATCCTGACCTTGTCCTTGGGCGCGTGCAGCTTGCCCAGGACGGCCAGCACGAACATGAAGGCGACGACCAGCAGCTGGGTCTCGAGAAGGACGCGCGTCATCAGCTCACCGCCAGGGTCACGTTGAAGCAGCCGACATCCAGGTCGCCTCCGAGCTCGACGAAGCTGGTCCTGGTGAGTTCCACCAGGCGACCGCGGGGAGAGGTGCCGCACTCCACGCACCGGTCGCAGAACAGCGCCGCGTTGCAGCCGCACTCGATCACGTCGAGGTCGGCGCCGCGGCCGGTGCAGTCGTTGCGCACCTCCAGGGCGCTGCCGAGGGACAGGTAGGGCAGCGGGGCGCAGGGGTCGGAGGCGTCGGGGCAGCCGCCGGAGTCCCCCAGCGGATCGAGCCTCGGATAGGCGGCGCCGCGCCCGGAGCTCGAGTACCAGGTGGCGGTGCCCCGCAGCATGCCCCCTTCGGGACCCGGCGGGGCCGCGGCCTGCGGCGCGGGCTGCGCGGTGCTCGGCTGGATCGCCACCGGGCCCTCCCGCGACTGCCGGGCGATCACGTCGAACAGCTGGCCGGGGAGCATGAGCGGGTGCCGCACCAGGATCTTGCCGAGGCTCTCCGCCGGGATGACGACCTGGACGCGGGGCCGATGCGGGCCCTGGTCCACCTCGACCAGGTGGACGGTGCCGCCGCGTTCGCGTTTCCGGGTGGTGGAGAGGATCGTCCCGTTGATCCGGACGATGTCGACCCAGATCCGGTCGGCGGCGAGCCCGTCCGCGGTGGGGCGCACGACGGCGTCCCGTCCGGGCCGCAGCGCCTCGGGGCCCGACCTCCCGCCGTGCCAGACGGAGGTCTTCTCCGACATGGGCACCCGGTATTCGCGGTGGGTGGGGGTGCCGTCGTCGGCCGGGGGCCCGGTGGCCCACAGGACGAGCAGGTGCGGGCTGGCGTCGACGATCCGTCCCTCGGCCGCGCGCAGCGGGGGTTCACCGGGTGCCAGGAGTTTTTCGGGTCTTCCCAGTACCGTGGATCTCAACCTCCGCCGTCGGCGCATTGACACCCCTCTCCGCCCTTGCTGTCAAGCCTCTCTCACGCGTTGTTGTCAACAGTTACCCGCCACAGGCCAATTGTCGACCAATTTGTCCATAACTCGCGGTTCTACAGAGTGGTTTTTCACTCATGGTTATAGTTTCCTCACACTCGGTTGACCCAAAATCAAGGATTATGGAAACCCGTAATGAGAATCTCCGTTCCGGGGTGCGGCTCGGAGCGCGGCTTCCGGTTCCCGCGCCTCAGGGGTACCCCCCATGACCACCTGCCCACTAAGGTCATGGCACTCAACGGAGACCTCCCCCTTGTTTGGAGTCCCCCATGCGTCTACGTTCTGTTCTCCTGGCCGCCGCCCTGCTTCCCGTGGTCGCGGCCTGCGGGGGTGGCGACGGCGTCGACAAGAAGACCAGCTGCGACCAGATGAAGAACGCGATCAACTCGATCGGCACCCTCCAGGTGAAGGAGAACGGAGAGGGCGCCGACAACTTCGCCGAGATCTACTCCGGCGCGGCGACCAAGATCCGCACTGCCGCCAACGCCTCCGAGGACGCCAACGTCAAGTCCGCCGGCACCGAGGTCGCCGACGCGCTCGACGAACTGGCCAAGGCGCAGAACTCCGCCGACCCCGGCGGCAGCCCCGAAGCCCTGGAGGCCAGCAGCAAACTCGCCACCGCCGCGGGCTCCTTCGAGAAGCACTGCGGCCCCGTCGAGTAACCGCTTTGCCGCACCCCCGGACTACCGGTACCCTTGCACTGGCCCACAGGGCCCTGGAGGTGTCGCCTAGTACGGTCTATGGCGCCGCACTGCTAATGCGGTTTGGGTTCACGCCCATCGCGAGTTCAAATCTCGCCACCTCCGCCGCCGATCAGGCCCTCCGCGTGACGATACGCGGAGGGCCTGATCATTTTCCGGGGGCTAGTTGCAGTTCAGCCCTTTCCGGGGCCCCCGGGCGCAGATCCGAGCCGATCGCCGGCGTCCTGAACCTGCTGCGAGGCGACGACCGCGTACTGAGATTGAAAGGTCAGGCCCTCCGTCCGCCAGGCGGTGATGGCCTCCTCGTCCCGCTCGGCCGCACGCGCAGCCGGGACCCGCGGGAACCAGCCGATCCGGTGCAGCGGATACGCCGCCCCGCGCGGGGTGTGGTCCACGTCGAACAGCTCCCGTATCACCACGGCGATGCGGGCGAGCGTCCAGCGCTGGTCGTCCCAGCCGCGAGCGGCCGGACCCCGCTCCAACTCGACCTGAGGATCGAGAGTTGCTCCGCCTTGAGCTTGCGGCCTCGCCGCCACCACAGGAGCACTCACCCCGGCCGCGAACATCTCCGCGGCCTCCAGGCGCACCCGCTCCCGCCGGGCACGGTCCTCAGCCGTCAACCCGCCACCATCGGGATACTTCACACCACCGGTCGTGCAGAGAGGACAACACCGAAGTAATCAACCGATGACGCTACGGAAACCCAACCTTTCAAGGTCGGTAGACGTCCTGGAAACGGCAGAGAGTTCCAAGGTGGAATTACCTCAACATCCACCTTTGGTGGGACTCGCCATGTCGGTGTATATGCCGGTACTCCAAGCACGAAAAGCAGAATTCACGGCTCTGGGTGAGATCTCGGCTGCCGACGTGCCGCTGGTCCTCCCGGTCTTGGGGCGACGGGCGGCGGCAAGGACGACGAGACCCTCGACCAGATCGTCTGTCGGTTGTTCGGCTACGCCAGGGATCATCTGCTGAAGGACACGGCTCCGGGCTTCGGGCAGATGGTCGGTTTCAGCGTCGCGATCGCGCCCCGGAGGGCGGCGGGCCAGGCGGCCCGTATGCCCGGCCCGACAGCGGGAAGCCCGGTTCCATGAAGGGCGAGGTCGGTAGAAATCTCAATTTCTCGTCACCGCCATCGGCTGGAGGCATACGTGGGTCCGCCTCGTCGACGGTTGATCCACGAATGGCCCATACGGCCGCCGATCGCGCTCGGCGGCCGGTCCGCCCTTGCCAAACAGAACTCCACCGAAGGCCAAAATTGCCCGCGAATAATGACATCCGTCTGAAGCGGGAACTTCTCCTTAGAAAGTGGATTCCATACTTTGGGGTAGCGTGACATCGACCCGGTCCTTTTCGGAAGGGATGATCTCCATGCGAGTAACATCCGGAATGGCGCTCCTGGGCGCGGCGCTGCTCGCCTCTCAGCTGTTCTCGGCCCCGGCGTCGGCTTCGGCGCCTCCAGCGGTCGTGGCGTCCGCGCGGGCGGAGACGAAGTGCAACTCCGAGAGGCTCTCCCCCGGCAGGAACATCAAGATGGGGATCCGGCTTTGCTGGACCGTCCGCACGAGCACCGAGCACGGCCCCACCATCAACACCGGCACCGTCAACGCGGTGATCCGCAATCTGGGCCGCAGACCCGTCTACCTCATCGCGACACCGACGGTCGGCACGGGTTCCGGAAACCACAACCTCAACAGCTGTAGCGGCTTGCTCGGGCGCGGAGAAAGACTGGCATGCCGCGACACCTCGATGAATCTCGGAGAGGGCCTCATCACGTGGGCGATCATCAGTCTCACTTTCCAGGCCGGGGGCTGGAACCGTGAACTGTCGGTCACCTCGCCGACCATCCAGGTCCCGCACCGGCAGTGAGATGGTGCCGCCCCGGATGAAGCCGAAAATCGCCCTTGACGTCCACCAGCGCAGATCAAGGCGTGCGTGGACGTCGGTGGAGATCGCTTACACGCTCTGCCGGTGCGGACCGCCTTCTGGCGGTCGGCGGAGGCGGTCAGGAGTTGAGGTAGGTGAGGACGGCCAGGACGCGGCGGTGGCCGCTGTCGGTGGGCGGGAGGCCCAGCTTGGCGAAGACCGCGCCGATGTGCTTGCTGACCGAGCGTTCGGTGATGACGAGGGCGGCGGCGATGGTGGTGTTGTCCAGGCCCTGGGCCATCAGGCCGAGGACCTCGCGTTCGCGCGGGGTGAGCGCCCGGAGGGGGTCGCGGCGGGAGGCCATCAGCTGGGAGATCACCTCCGGGTCCAGGGCGGTGCCGCCCGCGGCGACACGGGCGAGGGCGTCGAGGAACTCGCCGACGCGGCTCACCCTGTCCTTGAGGAGGTAGCCGACGCCCTCGGCGCCTCCGGCGAGCAGCTCGGCGGCGTAGGTGTCCTCGACGTACTGCGACAGGACGAGCACGGGCAGGCCCGGCACGGCCTTGCGGGCCTGGATCGCGGCGCGCAGCCCCTCGTCGCGGAACCCCGGAGGCAGCCGGACATCCAGGACGGCGACGTCGGGGCGGTGCTCCAGCAGGGCCGGGAGCACCTCGGGGCCTTCGCCCGCGACGGCGACGACCTCGTGGCCCTCGGAGTTCAGGAGCAGGACGAGCCCCTCGCGCAGCAGGACGTTGTCCTCGGCGATCACGATCCGCACGGCAGCTCCACCTGGACCGTCGTCCCCTCCCCTTCGGGACTGTCGATGAGGGTGGTGCCGTCGAGTGCCGCCACCCGGCGGCGGATGCCGGCCAGGCCGCTGCCGCGGCCGTCGTCGGCTCCGCCCTTGCCATTGTCCCGCACGGTGATCTGCAGCCGGTCCCGTTCGCGGCGGACGGCGACGGACGCCCGGGCGGCGCCGCTGTGCTTGGCGATGTTGGTGAGGGCCTCGGCGACGACGAAGTAGGCGGCGGCCTCGACCGCGGCGGGCGCCCGTCCCTCGTCGAAGTCGGTCTCGACGGGGATCGGCTGCCCGGCCGTGAGCGCGCGCAGGGCCCCGGCGAGGCCACGGTCGGCGAGGATCGGCGGGTAGATGCCGCGGATCACGGTCCGCAGCTGGGCGAGGGCCTCCTCGACGCCGTCCCTGGCGTCGAGGAAGAGGGCGCGGGCCGCCTCCGGGTCGGTGTCGAAGCGGCGGTCGGCGAGTCCGAGGCGCAGCGCGACGGCGACGAGCTGGGCCTGGGTGCCGTCGTGCAGGTCCCGTTCGATGCGGCGGAGTTCGGCGCCGTGCGCTTCCATGGCTTCGGCGCGGGTCTCGACGAGCTGGTCGACCCGTTCGGTGAGGCTGGTCCGCCGGGCGGGCCGCAGCAGCGCCTCGGAGAGTTCGGCCTGCCAGTACGCGAGCCGCGGCACCAGCCACACCAGGAGGAAGACGTAGAAGGCGGCCTGGACGAACGGCATCGTCAGTGCTTTCGGCCAGCTGTCCAGGGTGGTGAACGCGGCCAGGGAGCCTTCGGGCGCCGCCCACCACCACAGCGGCAGCGAGAGGGAGAACGGGATCGCCGTCCACAGGCCCACCGCGAGCAGGGCGGCCGTCAGGCCGGTGATCCCGTGGACCGCCATCCAGGCGGCGTCCCGCCAGACGATGGGGGATCTCGCCAGGACGATGCCCTGCGCCAGATCGTCGCCGAGCAGAGGCCGGTACGGCTCGGGAATCTCGCGGCCCAGCAGCCGTCCGGCCCGGCTCCGTTCGGTGTTCGCCAGCGTCCGCAGCGGTCTCACGGCGTGCGGCAGCCACGGCAGGGCGGCGGGCAGCAGGACCACGACGGCCGTCAACGGCACGAGACCGAGCATCGCGGGCAGGGACGTGCGCAGGCCCGAGACCAGCCGGCCCGTCCCGTCCGAGCCGCGTCGCAGGGCCTTCTTCGTCTTCGTCTCGAGGTTCACGCTCATCTCGCGTCCACCGTAGGTGACGGTTCGGGCACCGGTCAGCGGAGCGCGCACCCGGACCGATGGTGTAGCGGGCTACACCATCGATTCGGGAGAGCGGCCCCATGTGCCCGACCCTCTCCGGAACCTAGGTTCGACGAGGCGAGAGGCACTTTCCCTGGAGGGAACATGAGGACGATGACGGCCGAGGCGACTGCGGCTCATCCTGCTCCGCCGCACCTCCCCGAAGATCTCCTGAAAGGCGACACCGTGAACAACACCTTCCGCTGGGCCCTCCTCGGCCTGCTCCTGGCCGTCAATGCCGCTTCGAGCATCCTTCTGAACGACACCTGGTACGGCATCACCGTCAACGTCCTCACCGGCCTGACCGCCATCGCCCTCATCACGCACTACGTGCTCCGCAGCCGCCACCACTGACCCGGACGACCGACGCGCGCACCGTGCATCGGCGGTTGACCCTCCCAAGGAGTCGTGGTCCACGGGCTTTTTGACTGGACTCCGAGAAGCTAGGATCTCTAGGATAAAACCTAGAAATCCTAGGAATCGGATGTTCGGAGGTGTCGTGTGGCCCGTGCGGGACTCACCGTGGCGCGGCTGGTCGAGGCCGCTGCGGAGATGGCGGACGAGGTCGGCTTCGACAAGGTCACGGTGTCCGCGCTCGCGCGGCGCTTCGGCGTCAAGGACGCCAGCCTGTACTCGCACCTCAAGAACCTGCGCGACCTGCGGGTCCGGGTCGCGCGGCTCGCCTCGGAGGAGATGACCGACCGCATCGGGACGGCGGTGGCGGGCCGGGCCGGCAAGGACGCGCTCGTCGCCTTCGCCGACGCCTACCGCGATTACGCGCTCGAACATCCCGGCCGTTACGCGGTGACCCAGCTCCGGTTCACCCCGGAAGAACTGGCCGATTCCGCCGACCTGCTGCGCCGCAACGTCGACCTGACCCACGGCATGCTCCGCGCCTACGGCCTGACCGAGCCCGACCTGACCGACGCGGGCCGCCTGCTGCGCAGCGCCTTCCACGGCTACACCCACCTGGAGCTCAGCGGCGCCTTCAACCACCCGCGCGCCGTCCAGGAGTCCTGGTCGCGTTCCCTCGACGCGCTTCACGCGCTCCTGGAGCACTGGCCCACGCATTCGGAGAAGAGAGACTGATGGACGAATCCATCATCGGCACCTTGAAGGTTCCGGGCGCCACCCTCCACTACGAACAGCGCGGCAGCGGCCCCGTCCTGCTGCTGATCCCCGGGGGTTCCGCCGATGCCGGACTGTACGCGGCGATGACCGCCGACCTGGCCGCCCACTACACGGTGGTGTCCTACGACCCGCGTGGCCTGTCCCGCAGCCCGCTGGACGGCCCCCTCACCGACCAGCGGGTGGAGGAGTGGAGCGACGACGCGCACCGGCTCCTCGAACTGCTCTCGCCGGACGGACCCGCCTCCGTCCTCGGCTGCAGCTCGGGCGCCATCGTCGCGACCGACCTGCTGGCCCGGCATCCCGAACGGCTGCGCAGGGTCGTCGCCCACGAACCGCCGCTCCTGGAACTCCTGGAGGACCCGGCTCCGCACCGCGCGCTCTTCGCCGAAGTGCGCGACCTCTTCCGGAAGGAAGGGATCGGCCCCGCCATGGCCCGCTTCAGCGAAGGACTAGGCGGCGGAGACCGCCCCGCGGAGCAGGCGACCGAGCTGCCCCCCGAGATCCAGGAGATGGCGCCCCGCATGCACGCCAACATGCCGGTCTTCCTGGAGCACATGCTGTGTCAGTTCTCCTCGACCGTGCCGGACCTACCCGCCCTCCGGGCGTCCGCCGGCAAGCTGGTCCCGGCAGCCGGAACGGAGTCACGCGGCCAGGAACCCCTCTACGGCCCGGCGGCCCGGCTGGCGGACCTCCTCGGCGTCCCGATGGCGGAATTCCCCGGCGGGCACCTCGGAGCCGTCGAACGCCCGAAGGAATTCGCCGAACGGCTCCTGACCGCGCTCGGCTGAGTTCCGGCCCGGCCGCCGGGTCAGCGCTGGAAGTTCGAGCGCAGGTGCTGGTCGAGCCAGCGGGCGGCGGTGGGGACGTCCACGTCCGCGTAGTCGAAGGGGAAGGGACCGAGCGAGCCGGTGATGAGGTCGAGGGAGTCCGGGCGGGCGATGAACACGATCTCCAGGTGGGCTCTGGGCGGCAGGTTGTAGTCGGCGGGAAAGAAGGCTTCGAGCTCCTGCCAGTGGTCCAGGGTCTGGTTGGTGCCGCCGTTGACGCGGCCGAGTTTGACCTCGGCTTCGTCGAGGCGGAAGCCAAGGCCGGTCAAGCCTTCGACGAAGGCGCTCTGGGCGGGGAGCGCATGGACGGCGATCTCGTCGAAGTCACCGCGGTCGACGGCGCCCTCGATCTCGAGGACGGTGCGGACCGCCGCACGGGCGCCGCGCAGGGGACGGCCGCTGACATGGGTGATGGGCGTCTCCCAGGGGAGGTCGCAGGCCACCTTCTGAACGACGGTCCCATCCTGGGGAAGGGAGAAGCCCGGGAAGGAGAACGAGGCGACCACCCCGGGGTTGCTCCAGCCCACCTCGCTTCCAGCCTCGTTCTGCTCCACCCGCGTGACCAACTCGATCGTGAGCCCCTCGACCTGGACGTCGGCCCCGCCGCCCTGAGCGGTGACGGTCGCGGTGAGCCGGTCGCCCGGCCGGAGGGAATCGGTGTCCAGGACCGTCTCGACCTGGGGCGCGTTCGCGCCGAGCGTGCTGAAGAACGTGCGGAATCCCATGAAGAACCCTTCAGAAGGGGATCACTGACAGAAGCACCCTAATCACAAAGGCCTCAGACATCAGGCGCCGTTGCCTGAAGTTCGCCGCACGGTTCCCGCTCGTGCCCGGCCGAACCCGTCCGGCCGTGAATCCCATCGTGTGAGGCGTGGGTCAACCGGTGAGTGCGAGGATTTCCTCGGGGGTGTCGTCGTCTCCGGTTCCTCCGACGACGACGTGGAAGCGTACGCCGAGCGCTCGGCCTAGCCGGTCGAGGACTGCGGGGGTGGGGACGCCGCCTCCGCCTCCTTCGAGGCGGGACACGGCGGGCTGGGTCATTCCGGCTCGGCGGGCGAGTTCGGTCTGGGAGATGCCCATCTCGGTCCTGCGCGTGTACACGGCGCGACCGAGAGCGATCTCCAGCCGGGCCGGCTGGCGGGCGGCTCGGTACTCCTGGGTGTTCCGATTGGCGGCGAGAACGGGGTCGTCATCAAGGCGAACGTGCTCGGCGGTTTCGAGAGTGGCGCGGGCGTGGCCGCGGGGTGTGGGACCTGCCTCAGGGGGCGGGCGTCCAGATGTAGGGGGTGGTGGTCGTGATGGCGTGGAAGCCGAGTCGTTCCAGGACGGGACGGCTGTCGTCCGAGGCGTCGACCTGCAGGTAGGGGTGGCTGTGCTGCTCGGCCACCAGCACCCTGGTGGCGACCAGGGCCCGGTAGATCCCCCTGCCTCGCCAGGCCGCCAGGGTCGATCCTCCCCACAGGGAGGCGAACTCGCGGCCTTCGCGCAGAACCATCCACGCCGCCGACACGATGCGGCCCTCGGCCTCCGCGACGAAGATCGCGATTCGGTCGGGGGCCGCGGCCATGCTGTCCATGAGGTGGTCCGCGATCCAGCTGAGGTCGGTGCCCCACACCTCGGACTCCATCGCGGCTATCGCGGAGGCGGAGGCCGCGTCGTCGACCCGGCGGATCGTCACTCCCTCGGGGAGGGCGACCTCGCGGGGGAGGTCCCGGACCCGGCCGATCATGACCGTCTCGGTGTCCTCGGGTACGAATCCGGCGGCGCTCAGCCGTTCGGGGAGGTCGACGGGCAGGTCATGGCCGCGGGTCTTCCACTCCACGGCCTCACCGCGTGCCCCGAAATAGGCCTTCTGTGCTTCGATCAGAGCATCGACGTCGAAACCCGACAAGTCGCGGGGGCCGGAGACGAACCCGCGTTGCTGACCGACGACCCTTAGCAGCGGACCGTCGTGTTCGGCCGTGGCTCCGGCGGGAAGAAGGCCCGCTCCACGCAGTTGTTCGTCGTAGGCGGCGAGCAGCGTTTCGATCATTCGGGGCATCTTAGGGACCTGGGGTTCCGGTGTAACAGCCGTTAATTTGACGACGTCGCGGCCGTCACTACCGGAATCCCTTGAGGCTGGTCTCGATCTCGGTGAGCCGGTTCCGGCCGATCTCGGGGATGTGGGCCAGGTCGCCGCTCTCCCGCATGGCCAGGAGGTCGGCGATCGTGGGGGCGTAGCGGCCGCCGAAGACGCAGTGCGCGATCAGTGCCCGTTCCGTCTGCACCTTCAACTGCAGGCAGCCGAGGGGACAGGACGGGCTGAGAGGATGCGGGCCGTCATGGTCCACGGCGCGGGCGGCTCGGACGGCGTCCTCGATCGCGGCCTGTTCTCGCAGGGCGGCCTGGAGTTCGTCGGGGCCGTCTTCGATGAGGGTGGCCGCGGGTTCTCCGCGGGGAGAGAAGAAGCCCGGCGGGACGTCGGGGACGGGGGTGCGGCGGGTGGCCACCCACAGGGAGCCGGTCACCCAGACGCTCCAGCCGGGCCAGGTCTCTCGCAGTCGGTCGATCGTGGTCGCGCTCATGACGCATACGATCGTGGCGGGCACTCCCCGTAGTGTTCCCGGTTGGAACATTCTCCGGGGACTCTTTGCGGGGACTAAACACCCATGCGGGTCTTGAGGCCTCGGAGTGGTTCGGGGATGGTGCGGCGGACGTCGACCAGGTGGGTGACCACCGTGCGGGCCGAAGGATGGAAACGGGTCATCTGGGGCGCGGTCTGCTCGGCTCGGAGGATCCGCCTCATGGCCTTGTCGTGGTCTCCGGTCTCCATATGAACTCGGGCCATGTCCACTTCGTGGTGTGCGCGTCGTTCGGGGATCAGCGAGGCCAATGTCTGCTCCGGGATCTGCTGATCACGTCTGGCCGCTTCGTCGAGGTCGCCCAGTTCGACCGCCACCGCGGCGCAGTGGATCGCGACGTTCCCCGGGGTGAAGCCCGTGGTCACGCCGTGGCGTGTTCCGGGCTCGTCTCCGGAGGCCTCTCGCACCTCGACCGCCTGCCCGTAGTAGTCCCACGCCGCCCGGTCGCCCGCTCTGGCGGCTATGACGGCGCTGCGCAGTAGTGCGGTGCCGAGCACTTCGTGAGCGTCTCGCCGGTCATGGTCGACGGCGCGGACGGCCTGTCCCAACAGGGTCAAAGCCGACCGGGGCTGTCCGACCGCGCTGAGCAGCAGCGAACGCCGGATCGGCACCAGCAGAGGCAGGTTCGGATCCTGGACGTGGCGTGCCGCTCGGCGTGCGGCTTCGAGGCTGCTGGTGGCCAGGTCGTGGTGGCCGAGCTTGCGGCACAGGTCCGCACCGGCTTCACAGGCGCGGAACAGCGACTCCCAGGCGCGGGACCCGCCGGAGTCGTGGGCGTGCCAGGCCAGTTCCTCCAGCAGGGCCGGCAGCCGTACGCCGATCTGTGAGTGCTGGGACAGCTCCTGGAACCGGCGGAGTACGGCCAGCTCAGAGGCCAGTTCGTCCAGGGAACGAGGCGGAGCCTCCAGTTCCGGGGGGATTTCGACCGCGATGAGGGATCGGCGAAGACCGGGGATGGCGGAGTGGATCCGCTCGGCCCGGCCGGGAAGGTGGAACGGCTGGCCGTAGAGGTCGGCGGGGTCGACGCCGAGGGCTCCGGCGACGGCGGCGACGAAGGCGGGGGTGGCCACTTTGTGGCCTGCTTCGACTTGGGCGATGTGGGAGCGGGAGTAGGCGGTGCGTTGGGCGAGTCCGTGCTGGGTGAGCCCGCGTTGTTTCCTGGCTCGGGCGACACGGACTCCTACGGGGTCGGGCGTGGCGTCGGGCATGGTCGGCTCTGCCTCTCCTGAGGGGTCGCCCCTTCAGGCTACGAGCCGCCTCCGCCTCCCGTCAGGAGCCGCCCGAAAGCTCCCGCCGGACGATTCGGCCGGTTCCGGCTGTCCCTCGCGAGGAGGGCACGCCGCCCGTCGGGGGTGGGGCGTCGTCATCGAGCTCCACCCCCTTGAGGTGCCGAGAATTCACTCCCCCGGAATGTGGGCGATGACCTTGATCTCCACCAGTTGCCCGGGGAAGGTCAGTTCGGTGATGCCGATGGCGGTCCAGGCCGGCGGAACGGGCGTGCGCTTGATATAGCGGTCCTTGATCTCGAGGAACAGGGGCAGCTGTTCCTGAAGGTCGACGTGGAACGTCGTCATCTCCACGATGTCCTCATAGGTGCATCCGCCGGCGGCCAGGACCTTTCCGACGTTCTCCCAGGCGGCGACGATGTGGTCTTCCAGACTGGAGTCGATGACGTTCATATTCGCGTCGCGTCCGACCTGGCCCGCGCAGTAAAGCATGTTTCCGACTTTTACGCCAGGTGCGTAGTTGAAGCGCTCCACCAGGTGCTTCATCTCTTCGGGGGCGACAAGCTCGCGTGCCATGGATTTCCTCTCATGCCCATTTGGACTTGTCCAAAGAGTATGAGGAGGGCATTGTCGAGGCAACCTTCCAGTGCTGTTCAAGGCGGGTATGCGGCCAATATTAACCGGTCGGAAAATCGGATTTAACAATCCGCCTGAAGTTTTGCTCGATATGCGATTCCGTCGATCTTGTCGTGTCTCCCTATTGGAGCCGTCAATCTCCAGGACGGCGAAATTCCTTTGGGCGGAGATTCCGCTCCCCTCCAGATCGCGCGGGATCCCGCCCCCGCTGGTGCCGTCACTTCGGCCGGTGGCCGAACTCCTGGACGAGGAAGGTGTTGCCGTCGGGGTCGTCGATGGAGATGAAGGAGTTGTAGTCGGTCCGGTCGGGGCAGGGGCCGGGGGCGCGTTCGCCGTTCTCGAAGTGGAAGATCTCGCTGACGGGGGCGTCGCGGGAGGCCAGGTCGGCGTGGGCCGCCTCGATGTCGGTGACGACGAGGTGCAGGCCCTGGGCGGAGCCGGGTGCGGCCTTGGTGAGGCCCTTGCCGATGGAGATCGAGCAGGACGAGCCGGGCGGGGTGAACTGGACGACGCGGAAGTCGTCGCCCTTCTGGACGTCGAGGTCGACGTTGAAGCCGAGTTTCTCGGCGTAGAAGGCCTTGGTGCGGTCGATGTCGGTGACGGGGACGAGGACGAGTTCCAGTTTGTAGTCCATGGTTGTTCCTCCTGCGGGTGCGGCGGGTCAGGTGTCGAGCGTGCGGTACAGGGCGGCCAGGAAGGCGTCGAACATCGGGGCGTGCGGGGGAAGGCACTGGGTGAGCAGGACGGCGGCGGCGTCGCGGTCGGGGAAGGAGTACCAGACGGTGCCCAGGCCGCCGCCCCAGCCGTAGCGGGGTGTGCGGGCGCCGGTGCCGTGATCGGGGGTGACGACCTCGACGCCGTAGCCCCAGCCGCCTTGGAGGAACGTCCGGTCGGTGGACGAACGGGGACGCCGGGGGCTCAGGTGGTCGGTGGTCATGGCCGTGACGGACGCCGGTGAGAGGAGGCGTGTTCCGTCGTCGGCCTTCCCTCCGGAGAGCAGCATCCGGGTGAAGCGCAGGTAGTCGGGCGCGGTGGAGACCAGGCCGCCGCGTGCGTCGGGGAAGGCGGGAGGGGTGTTCCAGCGGCTGTCGGCCGTTCCGTCGAACGGGACGAGCCGGCCCTCCTCGTCGCGGGTGAGGCAGGGGATCAGGCGTTCCCCGGCGTGCTCGGGGACGGTGAAGCCGGTGTCGGCCATGCCGAGGGGCTTGAGGAGGCGGTCGTCGAGCAGGACGTCCAGGGGGCGTCGCGCGGCGCGGGCGAGCAGGACGCCGAGCACGCCGAAGGGCAGGTCGTAGGCCCATTCCGTGCCGGGCTGGTACATCAGCGGCAGCCGGGCGAAACGTGCGATCCATTCGTCGGGGGTGAGCGGGGAGGACGGGTCGGGCGGGCCGACGCCCAGGCCGAGGGCCGCGGCCTCCTCCAGGACGGGGCACGGGCCGTCGAGGTGGAGGCCGAATCCCATCCGCATCGTGAGCAGGTCGTCCACGGTGATCGGGCGTTCGGCGGGCACGGTGTCGTCGAGTGGCCCGTCCGGGCGGCGCAGGACGCGCCGGTCGGCCAGTTCCGGGATCCAGCGGTCGATCCGGTCCTCGGGGGACAACACGCCGTCCTCGGCCAGCACCAGGGCCAACGCGGCGATGAGCGGTTTCGTCATGGACGCGAGGCGCACCACCGCGTCGCCACGCATCGGCTCGCCGCCGGCCCGGCCCATGGCCGCGAGGTGCGTCTCCGAGCCCAGGGAGACCGCCAGCACGGCCCCGGGCACGGCTCCCGCCGCGACGTGCTCGCGGACCACTCTCCGGAGCGGATCCCAGTCGATCGTCATGGCCGCGACGCTACCCAGAGGGTGCGACAGAACACGGCGGGTTCCGGGTCACAGCCCGAAGGCGCCGCCTTCGACGAGGATGAGCAGGCCGAGGCCGATCAGGACGACCGGCAGGAGGACGTGGCCCCAGCGGCTGAGGGTCCGGGCGACGACGGGGCGGGTGGCGAGGAAGCGGCCCGCCGCGCACCAGACGGCGACCAGGACGAGGAAGACCGTCACGTACACCCACATCCCGCCGGTTCCCGTGGTGGCGAAGACCGGGACGTAGACGCCGATGTTGTCGCCGCCGTTGGCGAACGTGACGGCGGCGACCTCCAGCGGGCCCGGCCCGTCCTGGGGCCGCCCGGAGTCGGGGGAGTCCTCGTCGCCGCGGTCCTTCCAGGTCCGCCAGGCGGCCTTCAACCCGAGCGCCAGAGGGAGCAGTCCCAGGTAGGGGAGGGCCGATTCGGGCAGGAAGGCGGCGCCGAAGGCCGCGGCCAGGGCCGCGAGGAGGATCGCGGCGAAGCCGAGGTACTGGCCGAGCGTGATGCGGAGGGCGGAGCGGGGCCGTCCTGCCCCCCGGGCGAAGAACAGCGCCAGGACGAGCAGGTCGTCGATGTTGGTGACGGCGAACAGGGCGGCGGCCTGCCCGATGATGCCCAGGGTCACTCGGTGAGCGTACCGGCGGATATTAACGAGTAGCCGGATCCGGGACGGATTGGGATGATCCGCGCATGGGAGATTTCCAGCGGGCCGAACGGCCCCGGGTGGCGGACGAGCGGACGACGCTGATCGGATTCCTGCAGTTCCAGCGGGACACGCTGGCCTTGAAGTGCGAGGGGCTGACGGCCGAGCAGCTCAGGCGGAAGGAGATCCCTCCTTCGGAGTTGTCGCTGCTGGGGCTGGTGCGGCATATGGCCGACGTCGAGCGCGGCTGGTTCCGCAATGTCGTCGCCGGGGAACCGAGAGAGCTTCGGTCGGGGAGCGCGTCGGCCAGGACGGCGGGTTTCGACGCCGAGGACGCCGACGTGGAGGAGGCCTTCGCGGTCTGGCGGAAGGAGTGCGAGAACTCCCGGGCGGTCGTGGACGCCGCCGAGTCCCTCGACGTCACGGGCGTTCACCGCACGGGTCGCGTCTTCTCGCTCCGCTACGTGCTCGCGCACATGATCGAGGAGTACGCCCGGCACAACGGCCACGCCGACCTGCTCCGGGAGCGCGTCGACGGAGTCACCGGGGAGTAGCCGCGGGCGCGGAAGGCATGTCACGGACGTGGAAACGTGACGTGTCACGGTTGTGAATCAGGCGAGTGATGATCTGGTGGATTCTGGGGGTGCTTCAGGGGTTTCGTCAGCGGGGCGGAGTAGGGTTTTGCCCTGCTCATTGGTGATTGTCGGGATATGGGGGCATACTCCCGGCGCACAGAACCCCCTGGAGAAGAGACATGCGTGGTGTCGCCCTGCTCGGGTTGTGCTCTTTGGTGCTGGTGACGGGAATGGCCGGCGGGGCGGCCGCGGCCCCGGCGGACGAGCGGGCGGGTGAACGGGCCAAGGCCAAGAGGCTGTCGATCGACGACATCACCCCGAAGCGGGGGGAGAAGGTCGGCAC
The DNA here is from genome assembly GCF_039871655.1 of Actinocorallia sp. B10E7. Classification (NCBI taxonomy): domain Bacteria; kingdom Bacillati; phylum Actinomycetota; class Actinomycetes; order Streptosporangiales; family Thermomonosporaceae; genus Actinocorallia; species Actinocorallia sp. B10E7. The sequence continues at coordinate 291,167 of NZ_JBDPLZ010000006.1, read as the reverse complement.
CGGGATGCCGATCATGCTGCGGTTCACCCAGAAGATCCGGAACAAGAAGGCGGTGGAGCAGGCGCTGGTCGTGGAGTCGACGAAGTCGACGGAGGGCGCCTGGTTCTGGACGACGAGTTCGCAGGGGACGTCGCTGGCGATCTTCCGGCCGAAGACGGAGTGGAAGCCGAACCAGAAGGTGACCGTCACGGCGAACCTGAAAGGCGTCAAGGCGGGCGGCGGCGTCATCGGCATGAAGAACGGCAGCATGTCGTTCACCGTCGGCAACTCGCACGTCCTGAAGATCAACTCCAAGAAGTACCGGGCCAAGGCCTACAACAACGGCAAGCTGGTGCGCTCCTGGCCGGTGAGCCTCGGGTCCGGCGGCGAGCGCAAGAACGGCGTGGACGTCCTCATCACCACCAGCGGGGTGCACCTGGTGATGGCGCACAGCAAGCTGGAGCGGATGATCTCGCCGGGCAAGAAGGAAGGCGACCCCGGCTACTACGACGAGATGATCCCGTGGGCGACGCGGATCAGCGCCAGCGGCGAGTACATCCACCAGAACATGTCCGACCCGTCCTGCCTGGGGCGCCGCAACTGCAGCCACGGCTGCGTCCGCTCCCCCGGCGGCGACGCCAAGTGGTTCATGAAGTGGTCCTACCGGGGCGACAAGGTCATCATCACCGGGACGAAGCGGAAGCTCGACTGGAACAACGGTTGGGGCTACTTCCAGATCCCGTGGAAGAAGTGGGTGGCCGGCGGCGCGCTGAAGCAGCCCGTCAACACCTGACGTTCCAGCAGGCCCGGGCATCCCGTACGGGGGTGCCCGGGCCTTTTCATGCCGGCGTTAACGTGGCGTGATGAGCGACTCGGCGACCGTCTGGATAGTGGCCGGCCCACCCGGAAGCGGCAAGACGACGGCTTGCGCACTGCTCCTCGAACGGCTGCGCCCCGTGCCCGCGCTCCTGGACAAGGACACCTTGTACGGGCCGTTCGTCGCGGCCACTCTCGCCGCCGCGTCACGCGACCCGGGCGAACGCGAAGGCCCCTGGTACGACGAGCACATCAAGTGCCACGAGTACGCGGGGCTGACGGCCACGGCTCGCGAAATCCGCTCCCACGGCTGTCCCGTGATGCTCAGCGGCCCCTTCACCGGCCAGATCCGCGACCCGCGGAGGTGGGAGGCCTGGCAGGAGGAGCTGGGCGGCCCGCCCGTCCGGCTCGTCTGGATCCGGACGGACGCCGCGACCCTGCGTACGCGCCTCACGTCCAGGGGTCTTCCCCGGGACGCCGGCAAGCTCGCCGCCTTCGACGCGTTCCTCGACCGCATGCGGCCGGACGTTCCTCCCCCGGTGCCGCACCTCGAACTGGACAACCGCCTGGAGCGGGGCGAGTCCCTGCCGGAACAGGTCGACGCTCTTCTCAAAAGACATTGACTTGAAGTGAACTTCAACTTCTAGCCTTTCGGTGATCGATCTTTCGCTCACCGAAAGGAAGAAGAAGATGACCGAACCGATCAGGCTCGCCGTGCTGATGGCCAGCACCCGCGGGGGCCGGATGGCTCCCCTGGTCACGCGCTGGTTCGTCGAGCAGGCCGAGCGGCACGCGGACGTGAAGGTCGACGTCCTGGACCTGGCCGAGCTCAAGCTGCCGGAATCCCTGGACGGCCGGGACCCCGCCGTCGCCGCGGTGAGGCCGCGCATCGAAGACGCGGACGCGTTCGTGGTCGTCGTGCCCGAGTACAACCACAGTTTCCCCGCTCCCCTGAAGACGGCGATCGACTCCTTCTACAAGGAGTGGCAGGCCAAGCCCGTCGGGTTCGTCTCCTACGGCGGCATGTCGGGCGGGCTGCGGGCCGTCGAACAGCTCCGCCAGATCTTCGCCGAGCTGCACATGGTGTCGGTCCGCGACGGCGTGAGCTTCCACAACGTGTGGAGCCACGTCGGCCCGGACGGGGAGTTCCCCGCCGAACCCGACGGGTGCGGCCAGGCCGCCCGGGCGATGCTGGACCAGCTCGTCTGGTGGGCGAACGCCCTGCACGACGCCAAACGACGCGTTCCCTACGGCAGTTGACGGGAGAGAAGACCATGCTGGTCCGCCTGCTCCGCGACTACCTCCGGCCCTATCCGCGGGATCTCGTCCTGATCCTGCTGACGCAACTCCTGACCGTCCTCGGAATGCTCCTCATGCCCGCGCTCAACGCCGACATCATCGACGAGGGAGTCGTCACCGGCGACACCGGAAGGATCCTCGGACTCGGCCTGGTGATGCTGGCGGTGACCCTGGCGGGAGCGGCCGGCTCCATCGGCGCCACCTACTACGCCTCCCGCGCGGCCATGGCCGTCGGACGGGACCTGCGTGCCGCCCTCTTCGAGAAGGTGCAGTCCTTCTCCGGGCGGGAGGTCGGACGCTTCGGCACGCCGTCACTGATCACCCGCGTCACGAACGACGTCCAGCAGGTGCAGATGGTGGCGTTGCTGACGTTCACCATGCTCATCACGGCTCCCGTCATGTGCCTGGGCGGCACCGTCATGGCGCTGCGCGAGAACGTGGCGCTGTCCGGAGTGCTGTTGTTCGCGCTCCCCGCGATGGCCGTCATCTTCGCGGTGATCCTGCGGCGTATGGGGCCGCTCTACCGCCGGATGCAGGACCATCTCGACACCGTCAACCGCGTCCTGCGAGAGCAGATCACCGGCGTGCGGGTCGTCCGGGCGTTCGTGAAGGACGACGCGGAGCGTGTGCGCTTCCGCCGTACCAACCGGGAATTGCGAGGTGTCTCGACGCGGGTCGGCTTCCTCATCGCGATGATGTTCCCGCTGGTCATGCTGCTCGCGAACCTGTCCAGCGTCGCGGTGCTCTGGTTCGGCGCCCACCGGGTGGACGAAGGGGCGATGGGCGTCGGCTCCCTGATGGCCTTCCTGGCCTATCTGATGATGATTTTGATGACGGTCATGCTGGCTGCCTTCACGGTGCTGATGATGCCGCGTGCCGAGGTCTCCGCCCAGCGCATCCGTGAAGTGCTCGACACCTCCTCCAGCGTCGTTCCGCCCGCCCGTCCCGTCCGGGGGCTCGCGTCCCGGGGACGCGTGGAGCTGCGCGGAGTGGGGTTCGGCTACCCCGGAGCGGAGCAGGCGGTCCTGCGTGACGTCGATCTGGTGGTCGAGCCGGGGGAGGTCGTCGCGATCGTCGGCAGCACCGGAAGCGGTAAGACCACGCTGCTCGACCTGATTCCGAGGCTGTTCGACGCGACGGACGGACAGGTGCTCGTCGGAGGCGTCGATGTACGGGAACTCGACCCGTCACTGCTCTCCAGGACGGTCGGTTACGTCCCGCAGAAGCCCTTCCTGTTCTCCGGGACCGTCGCCTCCAACCTGCGTTACGGCCGCCCCGACGCTACTGACGACGAACTCTGGCAGGCACTCGAAGTCGCTCAGGCGCGTGACTTCGTCGCGGAACTCCCCGAAGGGCTGAACGCCCCGGTCAGCCAGGGCGGAAGCAACCTGTCAGGCGGCCAGAGGCAGCGGCTCGCGATCGCGCGCACGCTCGTCGTCCGGCCTGGCGTCTACCTCTTCGACGACTCCTTCTCCGCGCTCGACTACGCCACGGACGCGGCGTTGCGTGCGGCCCTTCCGGCCTACACGTCCGGTGCGACCGTCCTGATCGTGGCGCAGCGTGTCAGCACGATCCGTCACGCCGACCGCATCGTTGTCCTGGACCGCGGCACGGTCGCCGGTACGGGCACCCATGACGAGCTGATGGCGGGCAGTCCCACCTACCGCGAGATCGTCCTGTCCCAGCTGACCGAGAGCGAGGCGGCATGACCGAGAAGACGCCGGCCTTCCGAGGCCCGGCCGCGTTCTTGAACGCGCCAGGCGAGAAGTCCCGTGACGCGGCGCGCACGGGCCGCCGCCTGCTCGCCCTGCTGCGCCCCGAAAGCAAGCTGATCACGCTGGCGCTGCTGTCCACCCTGGCCAGCGTCGTCTGCGCCGTGGCCGCTCCGAAGGTCCTGGGCCGGGCCACCGACCTCATCTTCACCGGGGTCACCACCGGCCGTCCCATCGACTTCGCGGGAATCCGCGACGTGCTGCTCTGGCTTCTGGCCCTCTACCTGGTCTCCGCTTTCTTCCTGCTGCTCCAGGGCCGCGTGCTGAGCAGGCTGGTGCAGCGCTCGATGTACAGGCTGCGCGACCGGGCGCAGGCCAAGCTCTCCCGGCTGCCGCTGCGGTACTTCGACGAGCGGCCGCGAGGCGACCTGCTCAGCCGGGTCACCAACGATGTCGACAACCTGTCCCAGACGTTCTCCCAGACTCTCGGCCAGGTGTTCAACGCGGTGCTGACCCTGGCCGGGGTGCTGGCGATGATGTTCTGGATCTCGCCTCTGCTGAGCGTCGTGGCCCTGGTGGTGATCCCGCTGTCGTTGTCCACGGCGAAGCGGATCGCCGAGCGAGCCAAGCCGCGCTTTCTGGAACAGTGGGGGACGACCGGGAAGCTCAACGGGCACGTGGAGGAGGCCTTCACCGGGCACGCCCTCGTGCGGCTGTTCGGGCGGAACGAGGAGGCGGCCCGGCGTTTCGACGAATACAACGAGGGGCTCTACCGGGCGGCTTTCAAGGCCCAGTTCGTCTCGGGTCTGGCCCGTCCGGCGACGATGCTGCTGGGCAACGTCGGTTACCTGCTGGTCGCGGTCATCGGCGCCTACCGGGTGGCGTCCGGGTCGCTGACCCTGGGGGATGTGCAGGCGTTCGTCCAGTACTCCCAGCAGGCCACCCAGGGTGTGAGCCAGGCGGCGAGCCTGGTCAACCTGCTGCAGTCCGGGCTGGCTTCGGCGGAACGCGTCTTCGCCCTGCTGGACGAGCCGGAGCAGTCCTCCGATCCGGACGAGTCGCGCCGTCCCTGCGTGCTGCGGGGCGGGGTGGAGTTCGAACGGGTCTCCTTCGGCTACACGCCGGGCCGTGCGCTGATCCGGGACCTGTCGCTGGCCGCCGAGCCCGGGCAGACCGTGGCGATCGTCGGCCCGACGGGCGCGGGCAAGACCACGCTCGTCAACCTGCTGCTGCGGTTCTATGAGCTGGACGCCGGCCGCATCACGCTGGACGGCGTGGACATCACGGCGATGTCCCGGCGGGAGCTGCGCTCGGCCACCGGCATGGTGCTGCAGGACGCCTGGCTCTTCCAGGGCACGATCGCCGAGAACATCGCCTACGGGGCGGAGAACGCCACCCGCGAGCAGATCGAGCGGGCCGCGCGCGCCGCTCACGTCGACCGTCTCGTCGCGACCCTCCCCGACGGATACGACACCGTCCTGGACGACGAGGCGTCCGGTGTCAGCTCGGGTGAGAAGCAGCTGATCACGATCGCCCGCGCCTTCCTGGCCGATCCCCAGATCCTCATCCTCGACGAGGCCACGAGCTCCGTCGACACCCGTACCGAGCTGCTCGTCCAGCGCGCCATGAACGATCTGCGCCGGGGGCGCACGAGTTTCGTCATCGCCCACCGCCTGTCCACCATCCGGGACGCCGACCTCATCCTCGTCCTGGAGTCCGGCCGTATCGTCGAGCAGGGCGCTCACGAGGAGCTCCTCGCCCGCGGCGGCCCCTACGCCGCCCTCTACGATGCCCAGTTCGCCCAGGCCACTCCCTGACTTTAGATTTTTGCCCCGATTGTTCGGTATATCCGGCAATCGGGGCTTTCGTATGGTCTGTTAAAGATCGATTGTGTGCATTAGCATGGCCGAAATCTGGGATTTCCGTCTCACAAAATGAGACGCCTCGGCAGGAGGAACCCGATGGGCGAGACCCTCGCGCAAAAGATCTGGGACCGGCACGTCGTCAGCCGCTCCGAAGGCCGGCCCGACCTGCTCTACATCGACCTCCACCTCCTGCACGAGGTGACCAGCCCCCAGGCCTTCGGCGGCCTCCGCGCCGCGGGACTGCCCGTCCGCCGCCCCGACCTCACGATCGCCACCGAGGACCACAACGTCCCCACCGACGACGTCGACGTCATCGCCGACCCCCTCTCCCGCAGGCAGCTGGAGACCCTCCGCGCCAACTGCGCCGAGTTCGGCGTCCGCCTCCACCCGCTCAAGGACCCCGACCAGGGCATCGTGCACGTGATGGGCCCCCAGCTGGGCCTGGTCCAGCCCGGCATGACGATCGTCTGCGGCGACTCCCACACCTCCACCCTCGGCGCCTTCGGCGCGCTGGCCTTCGGCATCGGCACCAGCGAGGTCGAACACGTCCTGGCCACCCAGACGCTCTCCGCCGCGCCCTTCAAGACGATGTCCGTGACGGTCGACGGCGCCCTCGGGCCGGGCGTGACGGCCAAGGACATCATCCTCGCCGTCATCGCGCGGATCGGGACGGGCGGAGGCCAGGGCCACGTCATCGAATACCGGGGCGAGGCGATCCGCTCCCTGTCGATGGAAGGCCGCATGACGGTCTGCAACATGTCCATCGAGGCGGGAGCCAGGTCCGGCGTGATCGCCCCCGACAAGACCACCTTCGAGTACCTGAAGGGCCGCCCCCACGCCCCCGAAGGCGAGGACCGGAACGCGGCACTGGCCCACTGGCGGACCCTCCGCACCGACGAGGACGCCGTCTTCGACCGCGAGGTGACCCTGGACGCCGGGACCCTCACCCCCTACGTGACCTGGGGGACCAACCCCTCCCAGGGCCTCCCCCTGGCTTCGTCCGTCCCCGACCCGGAGTCCTTCGCGACCCCCGCGGAACGCGACGCCGCCCGGCAGGCCCTCGCCTACATGGATCTGGCCCCCGGCCTCCCGCTACGGGACATCGCGATCGACACCGTCTTCCTCGGCTCCTGCACCAACGGCCGCATCGAGGACCTCCGCGCCGCCGCGGCCGTCCTGCACGGCCGCAGGATCGCCGACGGCGTCCGCATGCTCGTCGTCCCGGGCTCCTTCAAGATCAAACTCCAGGCCGAGCGGGAGGGCCTGGACCGCGTCTTCACCGCCGCCGGCGCCGAATGGCGCCACCCCGGCTGCTCCATGTGCCAGGGCATGAACCCCGACAAGCTGGCTCCGGGACGGCGCAGCGCCTCCACCTCCAACCGCAATTTCGAGGGCCGCCAGGGCAAGGGCGGCCGCACCCATCTCGTCTCCCCCGTGGTGGCCGCGGCCACCGCCGTGACCGGCCGCCTCGCCTCCCCCGCCGACCTCCCGGCCTGAAGGCTTTTCCCGCGGGTAACCCGAGCTTCAAGAGCACGGTTCTTTTCCGCAAGTCCGGATGGGGGGCTTCTAGGCCGTCGTTGGACTGGAAGGAGGTGTCTTCTTGGACAGAGAAGAGATGGAAGAACGGGTCCTGAAAGCGGCCGGAAGGATGTTCTCGCAGCTCGGTTATGACGCGACCACCCTCGAGATGATCGCGGGCGCCGTGGGAAGGGGGAGTGAGTGCTCCGAACTGCTGCAGCGCGGCAAGCAAGGTCTCTACCGCGAGGTCTTCGCTTACATCTACAAGCTGTCCGAAGACCGTATGCGGACCGCTCTGGAGAAGGCGTCCGATGACGCCGGAGGACTCCATTACACGGTGGACGAGTACATCGACCTCATACTCGAACACCCTGAGATACCCGCCCTGTGGAAGCAACGCGGCCTCCTGGACGCCGTGGACATCGACTTCCCCGAGGAGCATCTCCAGCCGCCTTTGCAGGCCGCGCTGACCTCTCGCCGGTGGGAGGGAACGCGCCCGGACCTGGACCTGAAGTTCCTCTCCTGGCTCGTCATGTGGTCGATGGGAGGCTTCATCGACAACGGGCTCCCCGACGATTCAGGTCAATGCCACCTGGCCGACCATCCGCCCACCCTCCAGTACTTCCGCGCCCGGCTCCACGAGATGATCGACCGCATGGCCTGAGTCAGGCCGTCACCCGACCCCTCGCGGAGGGAAAGGAGATCTCCACGCGGAGCCCGCCGTCCGGGCGCGCCCGCGCGTCGACGGCGGCGCCGTGGGCGGTGGCGACGGCCCGGACGATCGACAGGCCGAGGCCGTGGTGGCCGTCCCGGCCCCTGCTGCGGTCTAGCCTCTGGAAGGGCTCGAAGATCAGCCCCACCCGGTCCGCGGGGACGGGTTCCCCGGTGTTCGCGACGGTGACGACCGGCCTGCCGTTCCTGATCTCCGTGGTGAGCCGCACCCAGCCGCCCGGCACGTTGTAGGAGAGCGCGTTGTCGAGGAGGTTGGCGATGAGCCGGTCCACCAGCTCGGGGTCGCCTTCCGTACCGGCGGGAGCGAGACCGGCGTCCAGCCGCAGGCCGCGCCGCCGAGCCTCGGAGCCGGCCGCGGCAAGAGACCTTTCGGCGCGGTCGGCCAGGTCGACCGGCTCCCTGCGGTCGAGGCCCCGCTCGCCGGTGGTCAGGGTGAGCAGCGACTCCAGCAGCCTGCCCTGCTGCCGACAGACCTCCAGGACCCGTTCGAACGACGCGCGGAACTCGGGGACGTCGGCGTCCTCGTCCATCAGCGTCTCCTCGATCAGGGCGTGTTCGAGGGTGAGCGGGGTGCGCAGCTCGTGGGCGGCGTTGGCGACGAAACGCTTGTGCGCGTCCATCGCCGCCTCCAGCCGGGCCAGCAGCCCGTCGATCGTGTCCGACAGGTCCTTCAGCTCGTCGGCGGGGCCGTCCGCGGCGAGCCGCTGGTGCAGGTTGCGCGCCGAGATCCGCTGAACGGTCGCGGTCATGGCGCGCAGCGGGCGCAGGACGCGCCCGGCGACCACCCAGCTGACCGCCAGCGAGAGCACCGCCATGATCGCCAGCGCGATCCCGGACTGCGTCAGCAGCTGCTGCAGCTCCTCTTGGCGTCGTGCCTCGTCCTCGGCACGATGGGCGGAGAACATGTCGAGCATGGTGGGTAGAGGATCGCCGCCCCCTTGATCTCCCGGCCGGTTGACGAGCATCCGGAAGGTGGAGCGCGAGGAGTGGAGGAACAGCAGGTAGAGGATGCCGAGCAGGACCGCGCCCGACAGGGTGGACAGCACCACGTAGAGAAGGGCGAGCCGGGTGCGGACGCGGCGGGGCCGGGGGACGCGCATGGGTGGGTGCCTCAGATCCGGTAGCCGCCGCGGGGGACGGTGTCGATGAGCGCGGGTTCGCCGAGTTTCTGCCGTAGCCGGCTGACGGTCGCCTTGACGGTGGTGGTGAACGGGTCGGTCGCCTCGTCCCAGACGCGTTCGAGCAGCTCCTCCGCGGACACCGCCCGCCCCCGTGCGGCCAGCAGGTACTCCAGGAGCGAGAACTCCTTCGGGCTGAGCCCGAGCCGCACTCCGCCCCGGAACACGACGCGCCGGGCGGAGTCGAGCTCCAGGTCGCCGTGCGTCAGGACCGGCGGAACGGCGGCCTGCGGGCGGCGGCCGACCGCCCGGATCCGCGCGATCAGCTCCGCGTAGGCGAACGGTTTGGGCAGGTAGTCGTCCGCGCCCAGGTTGAGGCCTTCGACCCGGTCGCTGATCGTGCCGGACGCGGTGAGCATCAGCACCCGGGTCCTGGGCTCCCGCCCGACCAGCGCGCGGCACACGTCGTCGCCGTGGACGCCCGGCAGGTCGCGGTCCAGGACCACCACGTCGTAGTCGACGGAGACCGTCCGCTCCAGCGCGTCCGCCCCGTCGTGGACGACGTCCACGGCCATGCCCTCGCGGCGCAGCACCCGGGCCACCGACCCGGCCAGCTCCACCTGGTCCTCGACCACCAGAACCCGCATCGCACCCACCCGGCCTCACCGAATCCCCGTGTCCCCGCGTCCGGGACCCAGGATGCCCCGGACGAGGTCGCAGCACGGTCACAGTCACGGTACTCAGCCGCGCAGGGTCACAACGGGGTCATGAACACGCGGACCGCCCTGTGACCGCCCGCCTCATAGAAACCTCCCGAAGCGATTCCGATCAAGGAGATCACCGATGCCGGTCCTGAAGACCTCCGGATTCCTGCTCGCGGCGGCCCTGTCCCTGGGGCTCGCCCTCACCGGCTGCGGCGCCGACACGGACGAGACGGCGTCGCCCGGCGCCGGTGACGGCGGCACCTCCCAGAACGACAGGGCGGTCGAGTACGCCCGGTGCATGCGGGAGAACGGCGTTCCGGCCTTCCCCGACCCGGTGGACGGCCGGTTCATGATCAAGGGGGGTCCCGGTCAGGGGCTCGACCCGCAGAGCGAGGCGTTCAAGAGCGCCCAGGAGAAGTGCAAGGAGTGGGAGCCACCCGGAATGACCGGAAACGGCGGCGGCCAGGCGCAGGAGCAGATGCTCGAGTACGTCTCCTGCATGCGGAAGAACGGCGTGCCGAAGTTCCCGGACCCCGAGGGCGGCCGGCTCCGGCTCAGCCCCGACATGGGCGTCGACCCGGAGTCCCCGGCGTTCAAGCAGGCCGAGGAGGCGTGCAAGGACCTCCTGCCGGGTGGTGGGGCATGACGGAGACCGGGACCGACACACGCGCGGTCGAAGAGCAACCGGCCCCCGTTCCCCGGGCGCCGCGACGGCGCCGCGGGTTCCGGTTCGCGGGCGGCGGTCTCGTCCTCGCCGCGGCCGTCGCGGCGGGCCTCGTCGCGACGTCGGGCCACCCGTTCGGCGACGGCGATCCCTCGTCGGCCACCGCCGACACGAACACGGCGACGGCGGAAGTCCGCAGGGGGCCGTTGTCAGCGCAGATCAACACCGACGGGACGCTGACCTACACGGTCCGTCCCGACGGGACCCCGCACACCGCGATCAACAAGGCCGCCGGCGTCTACACGAAGCTGCCGAGCGCGGGCGACGTGATCAAATGCGGCAGGAGCCTCTACACGGTCGACGACGACCCGGTGGCCCTGCTGTGCGCGAACCGGCCCTTCTACCGGTCGCTCTCGCGGGGAGACTACGGCTGGGACGTCCGGCAGCTCAACAACGGGCTGCTGGAACTCGGCCATGCCGACGACGGCGAGATCGACGAGGACTCCGCCTACTTCGGCCATGAGACCGAAGAGGCGCTGGAGGAGCTCCAGGACGAGATCGGCGCCGACGTGACCGGCGTGCTGGAGGCGGGCGAGGCGGTGGCCCTGCCCGGTCCGCTGCGGGTCGGCCGGACCCTCGTCAAAGCAGGGACGACCGCGACGCCCGACACCCCGGTCCTGGAGGCCACCGGCACCGGACGACAGGTGACGGTCGCTTTGAGCGCGTCCCAGCAGACCGGCGTCAAGGTCGGTGACAGGGCCCGGATCACGCTGCCCGGCAACAAGACGACGAAGGGCGAGGTCACGCGGATCGGCACCGTCGCCCAGTCGACCGCGCAGGACGAGAGCGAGCGGACCTCCCAGTCCGGCTCGTCGGTCGCGGAACTGCCCGTCCACATCACGCTCGACGAGCCCGAGGACGCGGGAGACCTCGACGAGGCCCCGGTCCAGGTGGAGATCACCGTGGACGGAGTCAAGGACGCCCTGACCGTCCCGGTGACCGCGATCATCGGTATCGCGGGGAACGGGTACGCGGTCGAGCGGGTCGCCCCGTCCGGGGCGAAGGAGGTCGTTCCGGTGACCCTGGGGCTCTTCGACGACGCGGGCGGCGTCGTCCAGGTCGAGGGAGACCTCCAGCCCGGCGACCGAGTGGCGGTGCCGGCGTCATGAGCATCGCTGAACACGCGGCCCCGCCGGTCCTGGAGCTGACGGCCGTCACCAAGATGTACGGGTCGCAGCCGCCGGTGCCCGCGCTGCGCGGAGTGGACCTGACCGTCCGGAAGGGTGAGCTGGTCGCGGTCGTGGGTCCGTCCGGCTCGGGCAAGACGACGCTCCTGCACGTCATGGGGACCCTGGACCGGCCCAGCGACGGCGTCGTCCGGATCGGCGGCGTCGACGTCGGCGGGCTCGACGACCGGCGGCTCGCGGCTCTGCGCGCCAGGAGCATCGGTTTCGTCTTCCAGCAGTTCTTTCTGGCCGAGCACTCGACAGCGCTGGAGAACGTCGCCGACGGGCTGTTGTACGCGGGCGTCGAAGTGAAGGAACGGCGGGAGCTGGCGCGAAGGGCGCTCGAACGCGTCGGCCTCGCTCACCGGGCGGAGTTCAAGCCGGGCAGGATGTCCGGCGGCGAGCGGCAGCGAGTGGCGATCGCCCGCGCCCTCGTCGGCAGGCCGGCGATCGTGCTGGCCGACGAGCCGACGGGCAACCTCGACAGCGCGACCGGTGCGTCCATCATCGGACTGCTCCACGAGCTCAACGCCGGTGGCGCGACCATCGTCGTCATCACCCACGACAGGGGGCTGGCGGCCAGGCTTCCCCGTCAGGTGCACGTTCGCGACGGCCGGATCGTCTCCGACAGCGCCCTGCCCGTCGGGGAGGCGCTGACATGAACACCGCGGACATGACCGCCCCGGCCCGGCTGCGTCAGGGGGACAGGGTCCGGCTGGCGAGCATCGGCCTCCGGTCGCGGAAACTGCGGGCCGTCCTGTCGGGGCTCGGCATCGCCATCGGCGTCGCGGCGATCGTCGCGGTGCTCGGGCTGTCGTCCTCGTCGCAGGCGGGGCTGCTCGCCGAGATCGACAGGCTGGGGACGAACCTGCTGACGGTCTCCGACGGGCAGACGCTCAGCGGAGGCGTGGCCAGGCTCCCGCTGGAGGCGCCCGGCAGGGTCGGCCTGCTCGAGGACGTCGAGGCGGTCGCGCACACCGGGTCCGTCGCGGACGCCAAGGTCTTCCGCAGCCCGCTGATCCCGCCGGTGAACACGAACGCGCTCCAGGTGCGGGCCGCCGGCCTGAACCTGACGGAGGTGCTGGCCGTCGAGGTCGCCGCGGGCGAATGGCTCAACGCGGCGACGGCCAGGGCGCCGGTGACCGTGCTGGGCGCGACCGCGGCCAGGCGGATGGGGATCACCGGTGTCCATCCCGGCCAGCGGATCTGGCTCGGCGGGCAGTGGTTCTACGTCGCGGGGATCCTGGAGCCCGCGGTGCTGGCCGAGGAGATCGACACCAGCGCGCTGGTCGGATACCCGGTCGCGCAGGCACTCCTCGACCACACCAGCGTGGTGCAGGGCGAGACGACCGCGGGGCCGCCGAGCACGGTGTACGTGCGGGCGAAGACCGGCAGGGTCGAGGAGGTGCGGTCGGTTCTGGCGCGGACGGCCAATCCCGAGGCGGCCAACGAGGTCGACGTCAGCCGGCCTTCGGACGCGCTGACGGCGCGGGCCGCGGCCGAGGGCGCGTTCGACAGCCTGTTCCTGGGGCTGGGCGTGGTGGCCCTGGTGGTCGGCGCGGTGGGCGTCGCCAACATCATGATCATCTCGGTGCTGGAGCGGCGCTCGGAGATCGGTCTGCGGCGCGCCCTCGGCGCGACCAGGGGACAGATCCGGGCGCAGTTCCTCTCGGAGGCGATCGTGCTCGCCCTGCTCGGCGGAGCGGCGGGGGTGGCGGCCGGAGCGCTGGCGACCGTCCTCTACGCGAGCGGCAAAGGCTGGGCCGTGGTCGTGCCCCTCGAAGCCTGGGCCGGGGGCCTGGCCTCGGCCCTGCTCATCGGGGCGGTCGCCGGCCTTCTGCCCGCCGTCCGCGCCGCGCGCCTCTCCCCGACCGAGGCGCTGAGGAGCGTCTGATCCTCAGGCCGCCGGGTCGGGGAGGCGGCGGCCGTCGGTGGAGAGCGGGCCCCTGCCGAAGAAGGGCAGGTAGTGGCGGCAGAGGATGTCGGCGACGAAGGCCTGGCGGGTCTCCAGGCCGGTCTTCTCGAAGACGGCCTGGAGATGGCCCTGGACGGTGTCGAGGTCGAGGCCGAGGTGTTCGGCTATACGTTCGGGGGCGTATCCGCGCAGGGTGCGCCGGGCGACGTCCTCCTCCTGCCCGGTCAGCCCGTACGCGCTGAGGACGACGGCGCTCAGCGTGCTCCAGGGGGACGGGCCGAGCGAGACGGCGACGACCCGTTCCCCCTCCTGGTCCATCGACCACGCGTGGACGGACAGGGGGCTTTTGGAACGGCCGGGGATCTCGGTCCGCGCCGTGCCGGAGAAGAGCGTCGCGTCGATCGTCCCCTGGAACCGCCGGGCCTGCTCGGGATCCTCCTCCAGGAGGTCCAGCCAGGTACGGGCCATCGGGGTCGCGGACAGGATGGTGCCCCCGCCGTCGAGGATGAGGCGGCCGGGAGCGTCGGGGACGGCGCCGGTGTCCGTCCCCTCCAGGAGCAGAGTGCGCCGCAGCGCTTCGGTGGCGGGGCCGCTGAGCGCGGTGGCGCACTCCTCCTCCGCCGCGGTGAACGGCGCGCCTCCCGCCTTCCGGCACAACACCAGCACGCCCCACAGGTGCGGGCCGTTGCGCAGGGCGATCCGCAGCTCGTCGCCGAGTCCCTGCGGCCGCAGGATGGCCTGGTAGTAGACGCTGGCCTCGATCCGTCCGCCCATGGAGCGGCTGAGCAGGCGGGTCGGGGCCGAGCTGCTCGCCAGGTCGCGCAGGTCGCCGGGCTCGTCCGCCGCGAAATGTTCGATCTCGAAGATCCGGGTGAGGTACTCCGGCGGGAAGCCGACCTCGACGTACCCTCCGGTGTCGAGCAGCGTGGACGGGTCGAGCATGACGGCGCACCACACGTCGGCCGGTATCCGCTCCACCGCCTCGTGACACGTCGTCTTGAGCACGTCCAGGGACGTGTGCTGGGCGGCGAGTCTCTGCTCGAATTCGAAGAGGTCGAGGCGCATGCTCCCACAATAAGATCTGATTGATCGCATATCCGGGAAACGGGAGACAAGGCAGAACCCTTGTCTCTGGCTCTGTTAATTGTAGAGTCAACCGCCCTCTTCTCGGGGCTCTTCCGAGGCCAGTTTCGCATGCTCCGCCCGGAGATCCTTTTTCAGGATCTTGCCGCTGGGGTTCTTCGGCAGGGCGTCGGCGAAGACCACGTATTTGGGCCGCTTGTAGGGGGCGAGGAGCTCGCGGGCGTGGGCCTGGACGTCCTCGGCGGTGAGGCGGGCGCCGGGCCTGGGCACGACGACCGCGGTGACCGCCTCGATCCAGTGCGGATGGACGATCCCGAAGACCGCGACCTCGGCGACGCCGTCGAGGCGGTAGAGCGCCTCCTCGACCTCCCGGGAGGCGACGTTCTCCCCACCGGTCTTGATCATGTCCTTCTTGCGGTCGACGACGGTCAGATAGCCGTCGGCGTCGATGACCCCGAGGTCCCCGGAGTGGAACCAGCCGCCCCGGAAGGCCTCGGCCGTCTTGTCCTCGTCGTCGTAGTAGCCCAGTGACGCGTGCGGGCTGCGGTGCACGATCTCCCCGACCCGGCCGGGCGGCAGCGGGCGGTCCTCGTCGTCGACGACGCGGGTCTCCACGTTGAGCGCCGCCCGGCCCGCCGACCCGGCGTGCGACAGCTGCTCGTGCGGCCGCAGGATGGTGGCCAGCGGCGACATCTCGGTCTGCCCGTAGAAGTTCCACAACCGCACCTCGGGCAGCCGCTCCCGCAGTTCGCGCAGCACCTCGACGGGCATGGCGGAGGCGCCGTAGTAACCCTTGCGCAGGCTGGACAGGTCCCGGGTGTCGAAGTCCGGGTGGCGCAGCAGTGAGATCCACACCGTCGGCGGGCAGAACAGCTTGGTGGCCTTCTCGGACTCGATCGCGGCCAGCAGCGCGGCAGGATCGGGGGAGGGCAGGATGACGCTGGTGGCCCCCAGGTAGACGTCGACCGAGAAGAAGCAGTCCAGCTGGGCGCAGTGGTACATCGGCAGCGCGTGGACCTCGACGTCGTCGGCGCTCATCCCTCCGTCGATCGCGCAGGAGACGTACTGGCTGATCAGCGATCTGCTGGACAGGAGCACGCCCTTGGGCCGCGACTCGGTGCCGGAGGTGTACATCAGCCGCAGCGGGTCGTCGTCGGCGACCAGGACGTCGACCGGCGTCTCGTCCCCGCCGTCGATCCAGGCGTCGACGTCCTCCCATCCCTCGGCCGGAGCCGCGCCGGACAGCCCGATCCAGCCGCGCACCCCGCCGGAGAGCCCGGCGAGGGCGACCGCCCGGGCCGCCGTGGGCGCGAGCACGTCCTCGGCGACCATCCCGCTCGCGCCGGAATGGTCCAGGATGAACGCGATCTCCTCGGCGCCGAGCATGAAGTTGACCGGCACCAGCACGACGCCCAGCCGCGCCGTGGCGAAGACCAGCACCGCGAACTGCCACGAGTTGTGGCTCAGCAGCGCCAGCCTGTCTCCCTTGGCCAGGCCCCGTGCGGCCAGGGCGTTGGCGCACCGGGTCACCGCCAGGTCGAACTCGGCGTAGTCCGCCCGCCGCCCGCCGGCGATCACGGCTGTCCTGTCCGGATACCGCAGCGCGGTCCGGCGGAGCATGTCCCCTGTCGCGTGTCGGCGCGCGTCCGCGATCAACTCAAGGGTTCCGGGGGTGAATTGACGGTCCATGGGCTGATCCTCCCCTCGGGGATGAAGACCTAACTCCAGACGAGAGCGCGGTGTCGAGTTCAACCCCTTACAGATCATTACTTTCCTCCTGTTTCATCCGTTTAATCCGGGTAGGGAACCAGGTGAGAGAAACCGAATCAGTGATGCCTGATCGACGATCCGGAGGAGTTGAGGCCCGATGTCCACGCCCGAGGAGAACGCTCCCAAGACCCGCCGTACCGACCAGGTCCTCCCCCGCCCGGACGAGGGGGCCCGGCGGCCGGAGAAGGGAGAGGAGACCGAGATGGGCGCGAAGCTCAAGGAGGCGATGAAGGAGGCCGACCTGAGCCGGGAGGATCTCGCCGGAGAGGGCTGAACGCCAGACGCGCGAACTCCCCGAGCCTGGAACCCGTCCGCCGGTCCGATCGTTGGATGACGCACTGGATGCGCTCTCGGGGATGAGGGTTTCAGGAGGGAAGAAGTCCTGGAAAGACCGCAAATGGAAAAGGAGCCCGGAGCGGGCGGGGAGTCCCTGCTCTGGCTCAGTACCCAGGTGACCGAGGTCGAAGCGCTCTTCGCCCTCGCCTTGGCCGCGCCCACCCTGCTGGCGGAGCGTCGCGCCCTCGGGGAGCTCTCGGACGCCGCGGAAAGGCTAGCCTTCTACGCCCGCTGCGCCGCGGCGGGGGTCTCGCTGAAGAACCGCCCCCGCGTCCTCGTGGCCCCCCGCAGTGCCCGCGGCCGCCGCCGGGCCGCCAGAGCCCGGCGCGGCGCCGATCTGATCATCGGCTGGACCACCCGCAACGCCTGACCATTGAACACTTCCATGCCCGAAAGGCCGCTGAGCGGGAACGGTCAGCGGCCTTTCGCGGCGGGAAGGGACGTCAGGCGGAGGCCTTCGCCTCGGCCTGGAGGTCCAGGGCGATGTCGATGATCATGTCCTCCTGGCCGCCGACCAGCCTTCTGCGGCCGACCTCGAGGAGGATCGTGCGCACGTCCACGCCGTACCGGGCGGAGGCGGCCTCGGCGTGGCGCAGGAAGCTGGAGTAGACGCCGGCGTAACCCAGGGTCAGGGTCTCCCGGTCGACCTGGACGGGACGGTCCTGCAACGGGCGGACGAGGTCGTCGGCCGCGTCCTGGAGGGCGAACAGGTCGCAGCCGTGCTCCCAGCCCTGCAGGGACGCGACGGCGATGAAAGGCTCGATCGGGCAGTTGCCCGCGCCCGCTCCGTGCCCGGCCAGGGAGGCGTCCACCCGGGTGACGCCCTCCTCGACGGCGACGACCGAGTTGGCGACGGCCAGGGAGAGGTTCTGGTGGGCGTGGATGCCGATCTGGGTGCTCTCGTCGAGGACGTCGCGGTAGGCGCGGACGCGTTCGCGCACCCCGTCCATGGTGAGCCGCCCGCCGGAGTCGGTGACGTAGACGCAGTGGGCGCCGTAGGACTCCATCAGCTTGGCCTGCGCGGCGAGCTCCTTCGCGGGGGCCATGTGGCTCATCATCAGGAAGCCCGAGACGTCCATGCCCAGGTCGCGGGCCGCCGCGATGTGCTGGGCCGAGACGTCGGCCTCGGTGCAGTGGGTGGCGATGCGGATGGAGCGCACGCCCAGGGAGTAGGCGTGCTTCAGTTCGGCGATGGTGCCGATGCCGGGCAGCAGCAGGGTGGTGAGCACGGCGTTGCGGACGTTGGCGGCGGCGGCCTCGATCCACTCCCAGTCGGTGTTGCTGCCGGGGCCGTAGTTGAGGCTGCCGCCGGCGAGGCCGTCCCCGTGGGCGACCTCGATGGCGTCGACGCCGGCCGCGTCCAGCGCGGCGACGATCTTCGCGACGTTCTCGGGGTCGATGCGGTGCCGGACGGCGTGCATGCCGTCCCGCAGGGTGACGTCCTGGATGTACAGGTTCGGCTTGGCGTTCATCGGGCGGCTCCTGTGGCGATGCTCTCGGCGACGCGGAGGGCGGCGGAGGTCATGATGTCGAGGTTCCCGGCGTAGGCGGGGAGGTAGTGCGCGGCTCCCGCGACCTCCAGGAACACCGCGACCTTGGTGGTCACGCCCGTCGCGGGCCCGCCCTCGGGGAGCAGGGTGTGCACCGGTTCGTCCGCGGCGACCGGGATGAACTGCACCTCCTGCTTGAGGCGGTAGCCGGGCACGTACTCGTTGACCTCGGCGACCATCTTCTCGACGGACGCGCGGATCTCGTCGTGGTCGGCGTCGCCGATCAGGCAGAAGACGGTGTCACGCATGATCATGGGCGGTTCGGCCGGGTTGAGGATGATGACGGCCTTGCCGCGTTCGGCGCCGCCGACCCGCTCGATCGCCTGCGACGTGGTCTCGGTGAACTCGTCGATGTTGGCGCGGGTGCCGGGACCGGCCGAGCGCGACGAGATGGACGCGACGATCTCGGCGTAGGCGACGGGCGTGACCCGGGAGACGGCGTGCACGATCGGGATCGTCGCCTGCCCGCCGCAGGTCACCATGTTCACATTGTCGGCCTGGTCCTGCAGGTGCCGGTCCAGGTTGACGGGCGGGACGACGTAGGGGCCGATCGCCGCGGGGGTCAGGTCGATCAGCTTCTTGCCGTAGGGGGCGAGCTTCGCGGCGTTGGCCACGTGCGCCTTGGCGGACGTGGCGTCGAAGACGATGCCGATCTCGTCGAAGCCGTCCATCGCGATCAGCCCGTCCACGCCTTCGTGCGTGGTCGGGACCTTCATGCGCCGGGCCCGCGCCAGGCCGTCGGAGTCGGGGTCGATGCCGACCATCGCCCCCATCTCCAGGGTCTTCGACAGCCGGATCACCTTGATCATCAGGTCGGTTCCGATGTTGCCGGAGCCGATCACCGCCACCTTGGTCTTCTTCATGATCTTCCTTACCTCGAGAACGCGGCGGTCACGGAGCCGAGCGAGGAGATCTCCGCGCGGATCACCGAGCCGGGAGGGGCGGGCACCATAGGCCCGAGCGCGCCGGAGAGCACCACCTGCCCGGCCCGCAGCGGCGACCCGAACTCTCGGGCCGTCCGGGCCAGCCAGGCCAGCGCCAGCAGGGGGTCGCCGAGGCAGGCCGCGCCGTCGCCCTCGGAGACCAGTTCGCCGTCGGAGTAGAGCTTCATGACGACGTCGACGGGCTCGAACTCCGCCAGTGTCAGCTTCTCGCCGCCGAGCACGTACAGGGCGCTGGACCCGTTGTCGGCGACCGTGTCAGTGATCTTGATGTTCCAGTCGGCGATCCGGCTGTCGACGATCTCCAGCGCGGCCACCGCGTAGGACACCGCCGCGCGGACGTCGTCCACCCCGGAGATCTCGTGGTCGAGGTCCGCGCCGAGCACGAACGCGACCTCCGCCTCGGCCTTGGGCTGCAGCAGGCGCCCGCTCGGCACCTCGGCGAGCCCGGAGACGTCCATGTCGTCGAAGAGCACCCCGAGGTCGGGCTGGTCGACGCCGAGCTGCCGCTGCACCGCCGGGGAAGTGAGCCCGATCTTCCGCCCGACGACCCGGGCCCCGGCGGCGAGCCGGTTCTCGGTGAGCCGCCGCTGGACGGCGTAGGCGAGCGCGATGTCGGTCTCGCCGATCAGGTCGCGGACCGGGGCGCAGGGCGCCCGCTCGGCTTCCGCGGCCTCCAGCCGCGCCGCCGCGGCGGCCACGACCGCGTCGCGGTCCGGGGCGGTCGTCGGGTCGTTCGGTGTCATCACAATCCTCAGGTCTGGGTGGTGACACCACGATCGCCCAGCTCACGGGCGTGTGACCATACGAATGTTCCACTGAGTGGAACATCGATCTGAGGTGTTCAGTCCTTCTGGACGAGCGCGGCCCGCCGGGCGAGAGTGCCGGAGATCCCGGCGGCGGCCGCCTTCACCACGGTCGCGTGGACCTCCGGCCTGAACCTCGTGACCGGCCCGGTGACGCTGACCGCGGCGACGGGCCGGTCCGACGGGTCGAGCACCGGCGCGGCCACGCAGACGATGCCGGTCGCGGACTCCTCGAGCTCGAACGCGACCCCGGTCTCGGCCACCCGCTCCAGCTGGCGGCGCAGCAGGCCGGGCGCCGTGATCGTCCGCGGCGTCCTGCGGGCCAGTCCCTGCGCGACGACCTCGGCCAGCAGGCCGGGCGGGGAGAACGCCAGCAGGGCCTTGCCGATCGCCGTGCAGTACAGGGGCATCCTTCCGCCGAGCCGGGACGGGGAGGGCGTCTGCCGGTGACCGCCGATCTTCGACACGTAGACGACCTCGGTCCCTTCGAGCACGCCCAGGTGCACGATCTCGTGCGTGCGCTCGTACAGGTCCTCCATGAAGGGGGTGGCGACCTCCAGCAGCCCACGCTCGACCGAGGCGCGCATGCCCAGCTGGAAGACCTGCCCGCTGAGCCGGTAGCCGTTGCCGACCTTGTCCAGCAGCCGCACCTCGACCATGTCGCCGACGACGCGGTGCAGCGTCCCCTTGGGGATCCCCGTCCTGCGCCCCAGCTCGGCGAGGCTCACCCCGTGGTCGTCGGCGGTGAAGGAGTACAGCACGGCCGCGACCTTGCCGAGCACGGACTTCGTGTCCACCTTGGGCTCACGGGTCACGGCGGGACCTCCTCGTCTCCGCCGTGAGGGCCGGGGACCGGTCAGGCGGGCAGGGTGTTCTTGTGGACGCGGCCGTCCTTGATGATGACCTTCAGGTTGGTGCCGGGGTCTCCCAGTATCGCCAGATCCCGGGTGGGGTCGCCGTCGACCAGCAGCAGATCGGCCCAGGCGCCCTCGGCCACGACGCCCAGACGGGCCAGGTGAGGGCGGTTCCCGTGTGCGGCCAGGTCGGCGGGGGTGGGGTTCTGGTAGGGGTCGCGCGGGCCGGATCTGCGCAGCAGTTCGGCGTTGCCGGAAGTGGCGATCTTCAGCGCCGCCGCCGGGCCTCCGGCCAGGTCGGCCAGCCGGGTGAGCATCTCGCTCTGCCTGGCGCCCAGCGACGGGGCCAGCAGCAGGTCGGTGCCGAAGGCGACCGGCACCCCGTGTTCGAGCGCCCAGGCGAAGGTGCTCCGCACGCCTGCGCAGACCCGCCGGTGCTTCTCGGCGGACACGGGGTTGGCGTAATGGTGGTCGTCCTCGATGAACGGCTGGGTGCTCAGCCAGACCCCGTGGTCGGCCATGAACCTGATGTCGTCCTCTTCGGCGAGCTGCGCGTGCTCGATCACTTGGACTCCGGCCTCGACCGCACGCCGGATACCGGCGCCGGTGTAGACGTGCACCGACACGTAGGTGCCCCAGCCCGCGGCGGCCTCCACTCCGGCGCGCAGCTCGTCCGGGGTGTACTGCAGCACGTCCAAGGGGTCGTAGAGGGAGGTGACGCCGCCGCCGGCCATCATCTTGATCTGGGAGGCGCCCTTCTTCAGCTGCTCGCGCACGCCCGCCAGCACCCGGGTACGGCCGTCGGCGACACGCATGACGCCCAGTTGCTCGGCACGTGAAGGGAATCCGCCGAGTGCGGTCGGCACGTCGTAGACCATGCTGAAGTCGCCGTGCCCGGAGGTCTGCGACAGCCCCGCCTGGCTGGGGTAGATCCGAGGCCCGGGCAGCACGCCCGCGTCGATCAATCGTTTGAGGTCCGCGGTGTCGCCGCCCATGTCGCGCACGGTGGTGAACCCGCGCATCAGCATCGCCTCGGCCTCGACCGCGCCCAGCAGGTAGCTCAGGCCGGTGCCGCCGAGCATGAGCTCCTCCTGGGCGGCGCCGATCAGCATGAGGTGCACGTGCGCGTCGCTGAGCCCGGGGATCAGCGTCATCCCCCGCCCGTCGATGACCACGGCCGGGCCGTCCTCGACGTCCGGGGCCGGAAGCCGCCCCTCGGCGGCCACTTCCTTGATCTTGGAGCCCTCGGTCACCACCCGGCCGGGCCGGAGGCCGTCGCCGATCCCGTCGAAGATCCGCACGTTCTGGATCACGATCTTCCTGGCGGGCCGCTGTTCGCCCATGGTCACCTCGCTCCGGACGGTCGACGGACTTCTGCCCCCGGTGCGGCGGAACCATACGGACGGTGACGGACCGTTGGCGAAGTGCTTGCCCGCCGCGCCCGCACGTGCTTAACGGCGGCGGAACGAAGGGGCAATGGAGCCGCAACGTCGCTGCTCCAAGGTCGGTCGTGGTCGTCCTGCCAGGTGAGCGCGGAGGGAGGGAACACGATGCGGCCGAACACCGATCTGCGGCTTCGTGTCCACCAGTCCGCCTGGACCCGGGGGCGTGTCGCGCACGGGTGGAGAGCCCGGGGCGGGGGCGCGGCGGGCTGAACCTCCGCGGCGTCCTCGCCGGTCCGCTGTTCTCCCGCCGACCGCTCCTCGAGGACCCGTGATGACGACCGTACGCCCTGGCCTGCCCCGCGACTGCACCTTCGACCCCGACGACTGGGCGGTTCTCGCCCGGTTCTGGTATCCCGTCGCGCTGTCCCGCGAAGTGGGCGACGCGCCGGTCGGCGTCAGGCTCCTGGACGAGGAGCTGGTCGTCTACCGGGCGGGCGGCGAGGTCGTGGTGGCGGGGGACATCTGCCCGCACAGGGGCGTCCCGCTGAGCCTGGGAACGGGGGACGGCGAGGGCGTCGCCTGCGCCTACCACGGGCTGAGGTTCGGGGCGAAGGGCCGGTGCACGGCGGTCCCGGCGCACCCGGCGGCGAAGATCCCGGACCGGCTGCACCTGCGGACCTACCCGGTGGCCGAGAAGTACGGGCTGATCTGGACGTGCCTGCGGCCCGAGGGCGGGACGCCCGACGTGCCGGAGATGAAGCACTGGGACGACGAGGGCTTCCAGGGGATCACCTGCCCGAGCATCGACATCGCGGCCTTCGCCGGACGCCAGGTCGAGGGGTTCCTGGACGTCGCGCACTTCGGGTTCGTCCACGCCGACTCCTTCGCCGACCCCGAGAACGTCGAAGTGCCCGCCTACTCGCCCGTCCGGCACGCCAAGGGATTCTCGGTCGACTACTGGTCCACCGTCGCCAACTACCCGCACGCCGCGGGAAGGAAGGCGCCGCCCGGATTCCCATGGCTGCGCCGCTTCGACGTGCACCTGCCCTTCACCGCGCAGCTCGTCGTGCACTTCCCGGACGGCGGCCTGCTCAACATCATGAACGCGGCCGCCCCGGTCTCCGCCAGAATGACCCGGATGTTCTGCCCGATCGCCAAGAACTTCGACCTCGACCTGCCGGTGGAGGCCACCTACGACTTCAACCGGCAGATCTTCGAGGAGGACCGCGCGATCGTCGAGGTCCAGCGCCCGGAGAACCTCCCCCTCGACCCGAAGATCGAGGTCAACATCCCCGCCGACCGCAGCTCCGTCGCCTACCGGCGGGGCCTGCGCGACCTCGGCCTCAGCCACTTCTTCACCGCCTGACCGAGGAGGATCCCCATGGACACCACCGCGCTCGCCGCCTCCTTCGGCGCCCGCCTGCCCGGCTGGGTCGCCGCCGAACTGGCGGACGTCCCGGAGCTCCTGCCGTCCGACGACGACCGGATCCGCCTGGCCAACCGGCTCGCCGACCGCAACCACCGCGAGGACACCGGCGGGCCGTTCGCCGCCCTGGTCGTCGAGTCCGGGACGGGACGCCTCGTGTCGGCGGGGGTCAACGTCGTCCTGGCCTCGAACCTGTCCTCCACCCACGCCGAGGTCACCGCGCTGTCGCTCGCCCAGACCCGGCTCGGCGTCTGGGACCTGGGCGGCCCCGGCCTGCCCGACCTGGAGCTCGTCGTCAACTGGCGGCCGTGCGTCATGTGCTACGGCGCCACGATGTGGTCGGGCGTCCGCCGCCTGCTCATCGCGGGAGAGGGCCCCGAACTGGAGAAGCTGACCGGCTTCGACGAGGGCCCGATGGTCGAGGACTGGGCCGCCCAGTTCGAGGCCCGCGGCATCGAGGTCGCCCTCAGCCCCCTCCGCGAGGAGGCCGTCGAGGTCTTCCGCGCCTACGGCGCCCGCGACGACGCCGTCGTCTACAACGCCCGCGGCACCGCCTCGGCCTCCTGACGGCCGAGGGAACCCGGACCGGCACGTCCGATGCCTTCGCACCTTGACGCCGATGAACCGGCTCTGGGGTGCTTCGGGGGAAGAGGGCGGGGGAGGTGGAAGGAGTGCGTTACGACAGTGCGGCCGGGAAGTGGGTGCTGCTCGCGACCGTGCTCGGATCGGCGCTCGCCGCGATCGACGCGACGGTGGTGGGGATCGCGCTGCCCGCCATCGGAGAGGAGTTCGGCGTCGGGCTGGGGAGCCTGCAGTGGGTGGTCACGGCCTACACGCTGACGCTCGCGGGGCTGCTGCTGGTGGCGGGGGCGCTCGGGGACAGGTACGGGCGGCGGCTCGTCTTCCAGATCGGGATCGTGTGGTTCGCGGCGGCGTCCGCGCTGTGCGCCGTCGCGTCCGGACCGGGCGTGCTGATCTGGGCACGGGCGCTGCAGGGGGTGGGGGCGGCGCTGCTGACGCCGGGCAGCCTCGCCATCCTGCAGGCGTCCTTCCACCCGGACGACCGGGGGAAGGCGATCGGCGCCTGGTCGGGGCTGAGCGGGGTGGCGGCGGCGATCGGGCCGTTCCTGGGCGGCTGGCTGGTGGAGGCGGCGTCATGGCGGCTGATCTTCGTGATCAACCTGCCGCTCGCGGTGCTCGTCGTGGCGCTGACGTGGCGGCACGTCCCGGAGTCCCGCGACCCGGAGGCGTCCGGCCGGGTCGACGCCGTCGGCGGGGTGCTGGTGACGGGCGGGCTCGTCGGCCTGACGTACGGGCTGATCGAGGGGCCGGAACGGGGCTGGACGGCGCCCGCCGCGCTCGCGCTGCTCCTGGTCGTCTTCGTGTGGTGGGAGAGCCGGGTGGACCATCCGCTGCTGCCGTTGGGCATGTTCCGCTCGGTCGGGTTCAGCGTGACGAACGTCGTCACGTTCATCGTGTACGGCGCGCTCGGCGGGGCGCTGTTCCTGCTGCCGCTCCAACTCCAGCAGGTCTCGGGGTACACGCCGTTGGAGGCGGGCATCGCGCTGCTGCCCGTCACGGTCATCATGCTGCTGTTGTCCTCGAAGTCCGGCGCGGTGGCCGCGAAGATCGGGCCGCGGCTGCAGATGAGCGTCGGCCCCCTCGTCGTCGGCGCCGGATTCGCCCTGCTCGTCAGGGTCGGTGAGGAGGGGGACTACCTGCTCGAGGTGTTCCCCGCCGTCTGCGTCTTCGGCCTCGGTCTGGCCATCACCGTCGCGCCGCTGACCGCCACGGTCCTCGCGGCGGTGCCCGCCCGGCATGCCGGAATCGCCTCGGCCGTCAACAACGACGTGGCCCGTGCCGCCTCACTGATCGCCGTCGCGGTCTTTCCCGCCCTCGTCGGCATCACCGGCGACGCCTACCTCCGTCCGGAGCGGTTCTCCGCGGGTTTCCACGCCGCCTCTCTGATCGCCGCGGCGCTGTGCGTCGCCGGGGGCCTCCTGTCCGCGGCCGCCCTGCGCGGCGCGGCCTGCCCGAGGATGGCGGCCCACCACCACTGCGCGCTGGACGCGCCGCCCCTGGATTGACCTCTTCCCGCAAGTCCGGTGGCGGCCGGAAAGGCCGGGAGGCCGAGGCGAGGCGGTCGAGGGCGAGGCCGGTGATGCACAGGTTCATGGAGGGTCCTCACCGTGCGCCTCCGTTGATGTAGAGGGTCTGGCCCGACACGTAGGAGGCGTCCTCGCTCACCAGGAAGGCGATGACGGAGGCGACCTCCTCGGGCCGCCCGACCCGGCCCAGAGGGGTGCGTTCGGCGGCCATCCGCTGGTGCTCCTCGGGGTCGGCCCCGACCCGGGCGGCGGTCGCGGCGGTCATCGCGGTGGCGATGTAGCCGGGCGCGACGGCGTTGACGTTGATCCCGTACGGGCCGAGCTCGATCGCGAGCGTGGCGGTGAACGCCTGGATGCCGGCCTTGGCGGCGGCGTAGTTGGCCTGCCCTCGGTTGCCCAGCGCGGACCTGCTGCTCAACGAGACGATCTTGCCGGAGCGCTGGGCGGTCATGTACTTCTGCGCGGTCCTGCAGCAGTGGAAGACCCCGGTGAGGTTGACGGCCAGGACCGAGTCCCAGTCCTCCTTGCTCATCCTGAACACCAGGTTGTCGCGGGTGATCCCGGCGTTGTTGACCAGGATGTCGAGGCCGCCCAGGTCGGCGGCGATCCGGGTGAACACCTCCTCGACCGACGCGAGGTCGGTGACGTCGCAGTC
This sequence comes from Actinocorallia sp. B10E7, assembly GCF_039871655.1. Lineage (NCBI taxonomy): Bacteria > Bacillati > Actinomycetota > Actinomycetes > Streptosporangiales > Thermomonosporaceae > Actinocorallia > Actinocorallia sp. B10E7. The sequence continues at coordinate 264,705 of NZ_JBDPLZ010000006.1, read as the reverse complement.
GTAGGCGTGGGCGGCGTCGCTCCGCTTCCGTGCGTCGAGGTCGACGACCGCCACGGTCGCGCCCTCCTCCTCCAGCCGGCGGACGGTGGCGGCGCCGATGCCCTGCGCGCCGCCCGTCACGATGGCGACCTTGCCGTCGAGTCTGCTCATGGTTCTCTCCCGGGGGGGTGAAACGGCGGATCAGAAGGCGTTGACGCCGGTCAGGGCACGTCCGATGACGAGTTTCTGAATCTGGCTGGTGCCTTCGTAGAGGGTCATGACGCGCGCGTCGCGCAGCATCTTGCCGACGGGGTACTCGTCGATGTAGCCGTAGCCGCCGAAGACCTGGAGGGCGTTGTTCGCGGCCCGGACGCACGCTTCGGAGGCGAACAGCTTGGCCATCGAGGACTCGGTGGCGAACGGCAGGCCGCGGTCGATCAGGTCGGCGACCTTCCAGGTCAGCAGGCGGGCGGCGGCGACGTCCACGGCGATGTCGGACAGCAGTTCCTGGACGAGCTGGTGACCGGCGATGGGCCTGCCGAACTGCTCCCGCTCCTTGGCGTAGCCGACGGCGGCGTCCAGGCAGCCCTGGGCGAGGCCGACGCAGCCCGCCGCGACGGACATGCGGCCCTTGGCGAGCGTGCTCATCGCCACGCCGAAACCCCCGCCTTCGGGTCCGAGCATCGCCGAGGCGGGCACGCGCACGCCGTCGAAGACGAGTTCGGCGGTGGCCTGGCCGCGCAGTCCCAGCTTGCCGTGGATCTCCCGGCGGTCGATCAGCTCGGTGGGGACGAGGAAAGCGCTGATCCCCCTGGAGCCTTCGCCGCCGGTCCTGGCGAACACCAGGGCGATGTCGGCCCAGGTGCCGTTGGTGATGAACATCTTCGAGCCGGTGATCACCCAGTCGCCGCCGTCCCGGACCGCGCGTGTGGCAAGGTTCCCTGCGTCGGACCCGGTGCCGGGTTCGGTGAGCGCGAAGCATCCGAGCGACGCGCCCGACGCGAGCCGGGGCAGCCACCGCTTCTTCTGCTCCTCGTCGCCGTGCGCGAGGACGGACTTGGCGACGAGCCCGAGGGTCACCGAGACGATGCCGCGCACGGCGGAGTCCCCGCGTCCGAGCTCTTCCAGGACCAGGCAGTAGGCCAGGTGGTCGCCGCCGGAGCCGCCGTACTCCTCCGGGATCGTCACCCCCAGCAGGCCGAGTTCGCCCATCCGGCCGACGATCCCCCGGTCGACGGACTCGGCCCGGTCCCATTCCCGGACGTGAGGCGCCACCTCCCGGTCGACGAACTCCGCCGCCATCGTCCGTATCGCCGAGTGCTCCTCGGACAGCTCGAGGTCCATGGACCCTCCAAAGAAAACTGGCACCGACAGTTTTCTCTGAAACTACCACCGCAAGTTTATTTTGGGCCAGACTTCATCCGGATCCGGCGAGCGATGGTCTTCCGGCCTCAGCGGAGAACGGTCAGTAGCTGAAGGTGGTGGCTTCGGCGTCGCCGATCCACTGCCACATCGGGACGGTGCCTCCGAGCTCGGCGTTGGGGAGCAGGCCGGACGAGGGGAGTTTCTTGGCGTCGAAGCAGATCGGGCAGACCAGGAAGGCGCCGCCCGCCCTGGCGTAGCGGTCGAACAGGTCGGAGAGCGGGGGACAGCCTTCGCAGGCGGTGCCGACGGCGAAGCCCTCCAGCGCCAGCCGGACCGCCTCCTTGGTGAGGAAGATCAGCGTCTGCCGCCCCTGCTCGGCGGCGCCCACGGCGACCAGCATCGCGATGGTGACGCGCTCGGCGTCCTCCAGCCCGGTGGACAACGAGACGACGGCCTTGCGCGCGGTCACCGGCCCGCCCTCCGGCTCGTCTCGGCGTTCTTCCAGGGGAGAGAGGTCATGACGGCTCCTTGTCGGTGCGATCGGTCGGACGGAGCCGACGCTAAGGACACGAGCGTTCCCCGGACGTTCCCGGAGCCGTCGAGTAGATTCGCGGCATGCCGCGCTATTCGATCAGGCTGCTCGGCGAGTTCACGGTGCTGGTCGACGGACGTGAGGTGCCGGGCGGCGCGTGGCGCAACCGCCGCGCCGCCGACCTGGTGAAGCTGCTGGCCCTGGAACCGGGGCGCACCCTGCACCGGCAGCACGTCATGGGGCTGCTCTGGCCCGCGCTGACCGGCGCGGCCGCCGGGGCGAACCTGCGTAAGGCGCTGCACCTGGCCCGGCGGGCGCTGGGCTCCGACCAGGCCGTCCGCTCCGAGGGCGCGCTGCTGGTGCTGGGCGGCGGGGAACCGGTCGAAGTGGACGCCGCGCGGTTCGCCGCGGCGGCGCGAGCGGCCCTGGCCGGAGGAGACCCGTCCGCCTGCGCCGCCGCCGCGGACCTCTACCCGGGAGACCTGCTGCCGGCCGACCGGTACGAGGAATGGGCGGCCGAGCCGCGGACGCGGCTGCGCGACCTGCACCTGGCCGTCCTCAAGGGGGCGGGCCGGTGGGAGCGGGCGCTGGCGGTCGACCCCGCGGACGAGGAGTCCCACCGGGCCCTGATGGGAGCCCACCTGGAGGCGGGCCGCCGCCGCGAGGCGATCCGGCAGTTCGAACGGCTCCGGGACGCGCTGCGCGAGCTGATGGGCGTCGGGCCCGATCCGGCCACCGTCGCGCTGTACGAGCGGGTCCTGGCGATGGAGGGCCCGCCGCCGCGGCCCGCCGAACGCGCCGCCGCCCTGATCGCGACCGGCCTGGTGCATCTCAACCGGGGCGAGTACGTCCGGGCCGAGGAGCTGGCCCGCCGGGCGCGGGACCTGGCGGTCGCCGCCCGTCTGAACCACGAACTCGGCGACGCGAGCACGCTGATGGCCCTCGCCCGCTCCCGTACCGGCGGCTGGCACGAGCTGTTCCTGGAGGAGTTCACCGCCCTGCTGGACCGGCCCGCCGATCTCGTGTCCGTCTACGACGCCAACCTGTGCCTCGCCGAGTACCACCTGGGCGGCGCCGATCTCACCCCGGACGCCGGCTCCTACGCGGCCCGCCTGCTGGCGCTCGCCGAACAGGCGGATTCGCTCCCCGGCCGGGGCATCGCCGAGCTCATGCTGGGCGAGGCGTCCCTGCTGGCGGGCGACCTGACGGAGGCCGGGCTCCGGCTGGCACGGGCCCTGCGGATCAACACCGAGGCCGGGACGGTCTCCGGGGCGTGCCTTTGCCTGGAACGCCTCGCCCAGACCGCGCTCGCCGAGGGCGACCGGGCCCGCGCCGCCTCCCGCCTGTCCGAGGCGCTCCCCCGGGCCCGGACCGCGCCGATGCGCTCCCACCTGCTCGTCCGCCTGCTCGGCGTGTCCGTCGAGGCCGCCCCCGACGTGCCGTCCGCGGTCACGGCCGTCCGCCGCGCCGAGCGTCTGCTGGCCGACACGCCCCCGACCTGCGAGGCCTGCGCCCTGCCCTACCGCGTCCAGGCCTCGATCGCCTGCTCCCGCGCCGGCGATCTGCCCCGCGCCCGACGTCACCTGGCCGACGCGGAACGCATCGCGGCCCTCTGGCAGTGCGCCCCCTGGTCGGCGGCCCTCTGGGAGGCCCGCGCCCACCTCCGCGCCGCCGAAGGCCGGCCCGCACAGGCCGTCGCCTTCCTCCGCGAGGCCGCTCTCGCCTATCGAACCGCGGCCCGGCCCGCCGACGAGCGCCGCTGCCTCTCCACCGTCCTCACCTGACCCTCGGCTGCCACGAGGGCGAATGTTCCTTGGCGCTGGGCGCGGGACGGTCACCGGATAATGTCCTCGGGCGTTTGTAGTCTCGTAATGAGAGACGTCGCCGGGCGGTGGGCCCGGCGCGGACTTCCTCTGGAGGCCGCAGATGCCCGAAGTCACCGAGCCCTACGCGCCGGGTGCGCCCTGCTGGATCGACCTGGTGGTCCCCGACCAGCAGGCGGCCCTCGACTTCTACCGAGAGCTGTTCGGCTGGCAGGGCGAGATCGGTCCGCCCGAGACCGGCGGGTACTCGGTCTGCACCCTGAACGGCAGGCCCGTCGCGGGCATCATGACCGCGACGCCGTCCGGTCCCGGCGTCCCGGATCCACCGCCCGCCTGGACCGTCTACCTGGCGACCGACGACGCCGACGCCGCGGAGAAGGCGATCACCGGCGCGGGCGGCTCCATCCTGATGCCCGCGATGGACGTCATGGACCTCGGCCGGATGGCGGTCGCCGCCGACCCCACCGGCGCGGTCTTCGGCTTCTGGCAGGCCCGCGCGTTCCACGGCGCCGGGATCGCGGGTGAGCCCGGCTCGGTCGTCTGGCACGAGCTCGACACCACCGACACCGCAGCCGCGGCCGCCTTCTACGCCGCGGCCCTGTCCCTGGAGGCGGCCCCGATGGAAGGGGCCGAGGGCTACTGCTCACTGAACGCCGGAGGCCGGGTGGTCGGCGGTATGGGGGACTTGGACCGCCCCGACACCCCGTCGCACTGGCTGGTCTACTTCGCGACCGACGATCCCGACGCCACCGTCGAGAAGCTGGCCCGTCTCGGGGGAGAGGTCGTCGAGGCGCCCTTCGACATGGTCGCCGGCCGCATGGCCGTCGTCAGGGATCCCCAGGGGGCGAAGTTCGCCCTCCTCGACCCCGTTCCGATGAACCCGGAGACAAGTCCATAAGAGATAGTCTGTAACGAAACTATCTGTTACGGTTTCTCCTGTTCCCCTTCAGGACAGGAGAGACCATGTCCACGACGTCCACGACCGCATCCTCCCCGCATCCGTCCCGCACCGGGGCGCCCCGATCGCGCGGCCCGGCGCTCGCCGTGCTGTCCGTCGCGATGCTGATGACGATCCTCGACGGCAGCATCGTGACCGTGGCGATGCCCGCCATCCAGCGGGACCTGGGCTTCTCGCCCGCCGGTCTCAGCTGGACCGTCAACGCCTACCTGATCGCCTTCGGCGGGCTGCTGCTCCTGGCCGGACGGCTGGGCGACCTCATCGGACGCAAGACCATGTTCCTGGCGGGGAACGCGGTCTTCACCGCCGCGTCGCTGCTGGCCGGGACCGCCGACGGGCCCGGCACGCTGATCGCGGCCCGGTTCGGCCAGGGCGTCGGCAGCGCCATGTCCTCGGCGGTCGTGCTGGGCATCCTGGTGACGCTGTTCGCCGAGGCCGGAGAACGCGCGAAGGCGATCGGCGTCTTCAGCTTCACCGGCGCCGCCGGAGCCTCGATCGGCCAGGTGCTGGGCGGGGTCCTCACCGACGCGTTCAGCTGGAACTGGATCTTCTTCATCAACCTGCCGATCGGGCTGGCCGTGATCGCGCTGGCGGTCCGCGCGCTGCCCGACGACCGCGGGGCGGGGCTCGCCGCCGGGGCCGACGTCATCGGAGCCCTGCTGGTCACCGGCGGTTTGATGCTGGGCATCTACACCGTGGTCCAGATCGAGCGGTACGGCTGGCTCGCGGCGCACACCCTCGGTCTCGGGGCGGCGTCGGCCGTTCTGCTGGCCGCCTTCTTCGTCCGCCAGGCGATGGCCGGGACCCCGCTCATGCCGCTGCGGATCCTCCGTTCGCGCAACGTCGCCGGAGCCAACCTGGTCCAGATGCTGACGCTGTCGGCCATGTTCGCCTTCCAGATCATCGTCGCGCTCTACATGCAGAAGGTCCTCGGCTACGGCGCGCTCGACACGGGCCTGGCGATGCTCCCCGCGGCGGTGGCCATCGGCGGCGTGTCCCTGTTCGTCTCCGCCCGGCTCAACACCCGCTTCGGCGAGCGGAACGTCCTGCTGGCGGGCCTGCTGCTCCTGCTCGGCGCGATGGGCTGGCTCACCCGCGTCCCGGTGGACGCCGACTACGTCACCGACCTGCTCCCGGTGATGCTGCTCATCGCGGGCGGCGGCCTGGTGCTCCCGGCGCTGACCTCGCTCGGCATGTCCGGGGCACGGGAGGACGACGCGGGGCTGGCCTCCGGGCTGTTCAACACCACCCAGCAGATCGGCATGGCCACCGGTGTCGCGGTGCTGTCCACCCTGGCCGCCTCGCGCACCGACGGGCTCCTGTCCGCCGGCACCGACGAGGCGACCGCCCTGACCGGCGGATACCACCTGGCCTTCGGTACTGCCGCCGCCCTGCTCGTGGCCGCCCTCACCGTCACCCTGGTCGTGCTGCGCCGGCCCGAGCCGCCGGCCGTTCCGGCCGTCCCGGCCGACCAGCAGTCCTGATCACGGCGGGTCAGCGGGGACGGACGACCATGGCGCTGCCACCGTGACGGCGGGTGGGTTCGGCGACGGCCTGGACGAGGCCGGGGCGCAGGAACTCCAAAGCGGTGGCGGCGCCGATGGACGGCGGCGGGCCGGTGAACGGCTGCAGGATCTGCCCCTTGGCGGTCAGCGCGGTGCCGTACTTGTCGATGAACTCCCGCTCGGCGAGGGTCGCGGCGGTGTTGCGCTGGGTGGCGCGCGGCGAGGCGACGGCAGCGGGGAGGCCCATGCCGAGGTGCAGGCGGTTCAGCAGGATCTGCAGGACGGTCGTGATGATGGTCGAGCCGCCGGGGGAGCCGAGCGCCAGGAACGGTTCGCCGTCCTTCAACACGATCGTGGGAGCCATGCTGCTGCGCGGACGCTTCCCTGGCCCGGCGGTGTTCGGGTCGCCCGCCGACGGGGTGAGGCTGAAGTCCGTCAGCTCGTTGTTGAGGATGAATCCCCGTCCGGGGACGGTGAGCCCGCTGCCGCCGAACTGCTCGATGGTCAGCGTGTAGGCCACGACGTTGCCCCATTTGTCGGAGACGACGAGGTTGGTGGTCTGCGGTCCCTCGTACGCCAGGGGCCGCTCCGCCCCGGACGCCGCCGGGCAGCCCTGGTGCGACCCGTCCGGCGAACCCGCCGCGACAGGCGCCTTCAACGCGGTGCCGGCGCTCACCAGGCAGGCCCGTTCAGCGGCATACGAGTCGGAAAGCAGTTCCTTCAGCGGCACTCCGGGCACGTCGCCTATGTAGGCGGCCCTGTCGGCGTAGGCGAGCTTGGACGCCTCCAGGTAGTAGTGCAGCGCCTGCACCGGATCGCCCTTGGAGAGCGGGAACCGCTCCAGGATGTTCAACGCCTCGCCGACGGTGGACCCGCCGGAAGACGGAGGCGCCATCCCGTACACCTCCAACCCCCGGTATTCGATGCGTGTAGGAGGCCGGGAAGGCGCCTTGTACGCGGTGAGGTCGGAGACTTCCATGAGGCCGGGCCGAACCTTGCGTTTCGCTCCCGGCACCACGGGAGGCTGCTCGACCGTCCGCACGATCTCCTTCGCCAGCCCGCCTCCGTAGAACCAGCCGGTTCCGCGCTCGGCTATCCCCCGGTAGGTGTCGGCCAGATCGGGGTTCCGGAACATCGTCCCCACCGCGGGCGGAGCGCCTCCCGGCAGGAACAGGTCCCGAGTGGACGCGATGTCCGCGAACCGTTCGGCGTTGAGCTTGGTCTGGTCGTGGAACTCCTGGTCGACGCGGAAACCGTGCTCCGCGATCCGGATGGCGGGTTTGAGCAGCGCGTCCAGGTCGCGCGTACCGTGACGGCGCAACGCCTGGTCCCATTGCGCGAGCGTCCCCGGCACCCCCACCGACAACCCGCTGGTGACCGCTTCGTCGAACGGGATCGCCTTCCCCGTCGCCGGATCGACGAACGAGTCCGCACGCATCGCCTCGGGCGCCGTCTCGCGTCCGTCGATGGTGTGCACTTTGCGCGTCCGGGCGTCGTAGTAGACGAAGAACCCTCCGCCTCCCAGCGCGGCGACATACGGTTCCGTCACGCCGAGCGTCGCGGCCGCCGCCACGGCCGCGTCGACCGCGTTGCCGCCCTTCTTGAGCACGTCCAGGGCCGTTCTGCTGGCGTCGGCGTCGACCGTCGAGACGGCCCCGCCGAACCCCGTCGCCACCGGCCGCGTGTCCGGAGCGTCCCGCGCTTCGGGGGCCGCTCCGGCCACCGGAGCCGTGAACGACGTCCCCACCAGCAGGGGAGCCGCCAGCAGAGCAAGCCTGGAAACGAGACGACGCGCCACCGGACCTCCCGTGGGCGGAGAGAGTTTCACGGTGACATTCCCTCCCACCGCCCACCTATCCGGCCACTCCTGGCCGCATCCGCCCCGCCGGTCCTGCGGCGGGGGGCGGGCCACACGCCACAAGGGTTCGTCGGCCGATGGCAGTAGACTGTCAGAATCCAGGAAGGAGACCCGGGTGGGAGACATGCCGCAGGGACTCAGGCCGCGAGCCGAACGCGCCTCGCGCACCCGGCAGGCGCTCATCGACGCCGCCTTGGAGCTGTTCGCGGAGCGGGGATACGACGCCACGACGACCGAGGAGATCGCCGAGGCCGCCGGAGTCTCACCGAGGACGTTCTTCAGGTACTTCCCCACCAAGGAGTCGGTCCTGCTGCGCGGCGAATCGGACTTCATCCGGTCGTTCGCCGGCGTCTACCTCGCCCAGCCCGACACCATGACCGAACTGGAGGCGATGCGGGCGTCTTTCGCCGTTCTCGCGCCCGGCCTCCACCGGTTGAGGGGCGAGATCGAGCTGTACCGCAAGGCGGTCGCCTCCTCCTTCATCCTGCGCGGCAGGGAGGGCGCCGCCCACGCGGAGAACGCCGGGACGATGGCGGCCGCGATGGCCGCCCGCCGCGGCTCGGCCGCTCCAGACGCCGAGTGCGAGCTGCTGGCGGCCCTGGGCCTGACGGTGCTCGACCACGCTCTGTCCCGGTGGTTGGACGGCCCCGCTCGCACGCCCTTCCGCGAAGTCCTCGACGGCTCCTTCGCCGTCCTCCGGAAGCTGGCGGCGCCGACTCCGGACGACCATTGATTGTGACAGTCGACTGTCATAAGCTCCGTTCACTCCCGCTGGAGAAAGGCAGGGACATGACGGAAAGAGACCTGATGCTGGTCTTCTCCAATCCGGTGGACGGCCAGGACGAGGCGTACAACGAGTGGTACGACCGAACCCACCTCGCGGAGATCGTCGCCGTCCCCGGCGTGGTCTCCGGCCGGCGCTACGAACTCGCCCCGCTCGAGATCCCCGGCGACGAGGACCACCCGGCGCCCCCGCCTCCCGCCCACCGCTACCTCGCGCTCTACGAACTCGACCGGGACCCCGACGAGGTCATGGCCGAATGCGGACGCCGCATGCTGACCGGCGAGATAGGCATCCACGAGGCCATCGACATGAGCACCATCTCCACCACCGTCTGGCGGCCCCGCGTCCCCCGTCGGCCCGCCCCCTGACCCGAACCCCCGTCCATCCGCCGCGGGCTTGACTTGAAGCACACTTCAAGTCGCAGGATGATGGCGTGATCTTCACTGAAGCGGAACTCGAGTACCTCGCCGGGCAGCCGCTCGGCCGCCTCGCCACCCTCGCCCCCGACGGGACCCTCCAGAACAATCCCGTCGGGTTCGAGGTGAACGCCGAGGCGGGTTTCATCGACATCGGCGGCTGGAACATGGGCGAGAGCCGCAAGTTCGCCAACGTCCGGGCCCACCCCGAGGTCGCCTTCGTCGTGGACGACATCGTCTCGTTCCAGCCCTGGACCGTTCGGGGCATGGAGATCCGGGGCCCCGCCGAGGCCGTGGCCGATGTGCCGCGCGACGGCGGACGCCCCGAGTACCTCAGCGGTGAGGTCATCCGGATCAGGCCCCGCCGGATCCGGACCTGGGGCATTCCCGGCGTGGGACCGGCCCGCTGGATCCGTTAGCGCGTCGGCTCCACGCCGTCGGACGTCAGTACCAGATGGCTTCCCAGCCCAGCCGGTGGTCGGTGGTGGCGACCCGGACGAAGATCTCGAAGCTGCGGGAGAACGGGGTGGCGGGGAGTTCGAAGTCCAGCCGCCGCTCACCGGCCCGCAGGACCGGCTTGGCGGAGAGGTCGACGCAGTAGCAGCGGGAGTCGCCGTTGAGCTCGACCGGATAGTCGGTCTCGGCGGGTTCGGGAAGGGTGATCGAGACCTTGATGGTCCGGGACTCGACGATGGTGCCGGGTGCCGGGTCGGTGGTGACCTTCGCCAGGGCGGGGTGGACGGTGGTCTCGCCGTAGACGGTCTGGTCCCCCCTGGAGACCTTGACGACGAACTTCTCGGGAGCGGTGACCGCCGGCGTCCCGACGTAGAAGTCGAGTTCCGTCGCCCCCGCCGGAAGCGAGCCGGGGAAACCACCGGAGCCCCCGTCGGCGAACAGGTACTCGATGACCAGGTGGGTGTCCGCGGGAGCCGGGCCGTTGGCCAGGACCTTGACGGGCAGGAGGCCGTTCCGCTCGTAGCTCTTGACCGGCAGGACCACCGACCGGAGCGCGAACGAGGGGACCACGACGAGTTCGGTGCGGACGGTCGCGCCGCCGGCGGCCGCGGCGACCGTCGTCGTGGTGCGGACCGGGTCGTCCTGCGGCGCGGAGCCCGTCACGGTGAAGGTCGCCTCGGCGCTGCCCTCCGGGACGGTGACCGAATCCGGAATCCGCACGTAGGGCGCGCCGGACGGGACGGTGAGGGCGACCTGGACACCGCCCGGCCCGGCCTGGCGGTCAAGGGTGACGGTGCCGGTCGCGGTCTCGCCTGTCTTGATCGAGGTGGGGGCGAGGAGCAGGCCGGTCGCCTTCGGCTGCGCGGGCTCCGAAGGGCCTGAGGGCTGCGAGGGGTGAGAAGGGTCCGAAGGGTGCGAAGGCACGGAAGGGGCCGCGACCAGGATCAGCGTGGCGGTGCGGCTCGCCTTCCCGCGCCGGGCCGTCAGCTTCACGGTCCGGGCCTGGGCCTCCTTACGGGCGGACGCCCGGAACGAGGCGGTGCGCGAGCCCTCCGGGACGGTGACCGAGGAGGGGACCGCGACGTCGGACGCCGAGCTCTTCAGCGTGATCCGGCTGCCGCCGGGCTGGGCGGGGCCGGTCAGCCGGACGGTGCCGACGACGGACCCTCCCGCCGAGATCTCCTTCGCGGCGAGGCTCAGCCCGCCGAGCTTGGGCAGGGGCAGCACACTCAGCCTGCGGGACCGGACGACCTGCCCGTAGGAGACCTTGACGGTCCGGATCCGCTTGCCCGTGACGGCGGACGTCCTCACCCAGAACGAGACGCTGCGCTTGCCGCGCTTGACCGTCACGTTGCGGGGGACCTTGAGGCCGGACGCCTGAACCCGAACCTTAAGCCCCCTCTTCGGAGCCTTCTGGGTGAAGGAGACGGTCGCCCGTATCCGGTGGCCGCCGTAGACGGATCCGGATGCGAGGGTGAGCGCCGACAGCCGCTGCGGAATCTGCGCGGCGACCGGCGTGGCGTCCAGTACCCGCTGGTCGGTGTCCATGAGCCGCGTTCCCGCCACGGTGCCGCCCACCGCGAGCGCCGCGACCGCGCCGACCGCCAGGCAGCGTTCGAGAAGACGCATCGACCCCCTCACACCGATCCCCACAAAACGGTTGATCTTCGCGCGAAGATCGAGTTCCCGTCAACGCAGGCATGTGCACCCGGCCGCGGAAGTCCACGGCCTGCCCGCCCGGACACAGGCCGTGCCCGTCCGGGAACGGTCAGGGGGGTGTAACACTTAGTTCCTTCGATCGTTACACCTGATGTCGGAGAAACCCGGCAGCAGGTGGCACACGGTGCGGAGGGCCAAGGTCGCGTGGAGGAGGCCGCGGACATCGGTGGCGAAGGGCGCGGTGAGGTTGAGACGCGCACAGCAGTGCCGCGGGATGTCAGCCCAGCTCACACCCATTTCTTCCCCCACACGAGGCGATGGCCGGGAAAGCGGCGGCCGACTTCGTACGGGCGGTCCGCGGGCATCCGGCACACCAGTGCTTCACCGGCTTTCCAGAACCACTTCCTGATAGTTCTTCTCATTCGCATCCTTCTGCGTCCAAGGCCATGCGCGTACGCGCCGTCGAGCGCGCCAGAGCCGAGCGGCCGTGGGACCTGCTCCGCGAGCCTCGGCGGCTCTGCGGAGAGCTGTTGTTACGTGTCGATCGTGACAGAGCTGCGGTGCCTGCTCTCTTTTCGCCGGTGTCCCCGTGGGCGAGGACGGGTACCAGCGCTCACCCGGCAGGCCGGACGGATCAGCACAGGGAAGACCGACCGAGAGGCGACCGGGACGGCCGGGAGTTAGTGAAGATCCCCGGTAGGGGGCTCGTCGTCCCCGGCGGCACGCGGCCGGGGCACGGGAGCCCGGCGCACGGCCGCGCGGTTCAGATTCTTGACCAGGTAGGCCAGCGCACCCGCACCGGCCATGAGCAGATCCGTGGCATCGCTCGCGGATCCCTCACCCTGCGGAAGCGGCGCCTGGCGCGTGGCGATCCTGGCGAGCGGGGTCGCTATGTTCCTCAGGTCGTCCTGATCCACGAGCCAGGCCCGGATTCCCTCCTCGGCCCCGTCGGCCAGTCGGGCGTTGAGCAGATGGCCGGCGGCCACCAGGACACTTCCGATGAGCGCTTGGGCGACGTCGATGTGATGGTTCAGAACGCGCGGCGCCCCGTCTCCGGGCGCAGCCTCCCCCCGAGGAGGCTGCGCCCGATCCTCGCCCGGGCAGGGGCAGTCCGCCGCGCACCCGGCGTCCGGTCGGCCGGGAAGAGGCTCCACGGCCAGGGTGGCTTCCGGACGGAAGACAGGGCCGTGCCCCTTCTCCGGCCCGGCGTCCGCCGCCTCCTCGACGTCCGACTCTTCATCGTGAGAGTCGTGGTGATCCCTGCTCTTCATGCCACCCACCCTTCGTATACGGCGAATTATCCGTTCCGCCGTATGCACTCCCTGCTCGGCGAGGGCCGACCCGGTCGGCGCCTCTCGGCCCCACGGTTCATCAGAGGAGCCGTGCCGCGGCCGTCGTCTTCTCTGATGCGCGATGCAATCTCTCATTCGAGATATTGGTACGTCTGGGTTCCCGCACCACCCGTAGTAAAACAATCTTTTTTTGATACATGGGCGATTTAAGCGACTTGATCTGGGTTATTGGTCTGTTTTCGCGTATATTCTTCATGTTTTGAGGAGCTTGATGGCTTCTCCAGAGTCGGCGTCCGTCCAGAATGGCCTCGCGTCACGGTTAACGCAAGCAGTCGTTACGGATGTGTGAGCGAGGAATCGCCGGCCCGTTCGTTTCCTCGGCCGGGAGCACCGGGGCGGTCGCAGAGGGCTCCACGATCAGGGAAACCGCCTGCCGACGGGCTGCGGGTGAATCGGCTTTCCTCTGAATAAGCGTCTTGACCTGGGGATAAGGCCTTTCCGAGCAGATCGGCCGCAGAGGCGGGTGCGCCCTGGCGGATGGGGATCCTCGGGGATTTCAAGATCGAGAAGGCATCGGATTCGGGCCTCGATGGACGGGCGAACGGCGCTGAGGGCGTCCCGGAAGTCGTTTTCGGCGTCGGTGATGCGAAGTCGAAGTTCAACGATGACTTTCGTCCCTTTCGAAGAAGGACCAAGGTCCTTTCTTTGCGGATATCCGATCAAGGTCGTGATTCGATCTTGCAAGGGAGGGTCGTCACATCATGATTTTTCTGTGGCGCGAGGTGGCCTGCGGGATGAAAATGGGGCGATTAGTCGGAATTGTGTCTCCTTTGTGCTCGAGAGGGGGAAGTGGGGGGATGGATCTGGATCTTTTTCTAAAAAATGGACATACTCCCCTCTTCTCTGGCTCCATGGTCAAGGGGGGTTAATGAGATCACCAATGGATGGCATCGGATTGTCTCTTGCCGACCGGGCCGTGCTGGAGCACGTGTATTCCTAGCTATGCCCCACACCCGTGGGCGAGAAATACCTTCGACGACAAGCTGGGAGCTCAGATGATCAGACGACTGACCGCGGCGGGTATCGCCTCCGCCGCCCTGGGCGGGGTCCTGATGACGTCGCTGCCCGCGGCGGCGTCGCCCGGCCCCGACGAGAAGGACGACAACAAGGTCACCGTGGTCACGGTCAACAACGACCGCGACCACGACCGCGGTCGTTACGACGACTACGACGACTACGACGGCTACCGCGACGGCTACCGCTTCCGCTTCCACGACTACCGCTGGTTCAGGTACCAGGGCCGTTACGGCTGCTGGCCCAAGCGCTGGCACCGGGGCCACGGCCGCTACGACCGGTTCGACCGGGGCCGCCACGGCCGCTTCGACCGGTTCGACCGGGGCCGCCACGGCTTTGACCGGAGCTGGCACCAGGGCCGCTACGGCTGCTGGCCGCGGTGGAACCGGTAGGACCGGCATGCGCTTTTCTCGAGGTCCGCGCAAAGCCGTAACGATCAATTCTTTTTGTCGTTACGGTTCTCGGGGGAGCGCCGCGTACCGCCGGCTGGGGTCATGAGCTGTAACGTTTAATTCTTTCTAGCGTTACAGCCTCGCCGGTATGAGGGGCAGGGGAAGGTCTCCTGCCCCTCTTCGGCGTCTTCGGGAAGCGGCGCCGAAGGGTATTTCCCGAGGCTCTGGACGATCGCCGTCCCGAAGTCCTGGATGCCGGACGGGGAGGAGGCATGGCGTGGCAGACTGGCGAGGTGTGAATCGCGGCCCGGGCGCCCGTGTATCGGATACTCTCCGAGAGCGGATTGCCACCAACTGTGAGTCAGGGTGGGTCCCGGGCGTAGCCCTTCAACGTGGCATGTTTCAGCACGGATCATGACAGGCCGTAGCTCTCGGTAACCCGACGTGCGGTGGGTACGGCTCAGGGAGGGGCCGGCATGGACATGGAGGACAACGGGCCCGGCGCTGTGCTGTACGGGCCGGAGGCGGAACGCCTGAGGAACTGGGCCGCCGCCGAAGGGATACCGGTGGTGGCCGAGTTCGGTGACGAGACCGGCGATGACGGCTCCTCCCCGGTACGGCGGGGTCTGCTGGGCGCGCTGAGCGTCGTGCGGCGTCGTGCGGCCGACGTGGTGGTAGTGCGCGATGTCGAGGTGGTCGGTTCGACCGTGGCCGCGCAGGAGGCGTTCCGTGCGGAGCTCGCGCGCGCCGGTGGCGATCTGGCCGAACTCGACCCGCCGTCCGCTGCGGCGCCGGTCGAGCCGCGTGCGTTCGCGCGCGCCTACGAACTGGTCCGCCGCGAGTGGGAGCGGGCGGAGATCTCCGATCGTCTGCAGGACGGGCGCCGTCGGCGGAGGGAGACCGATCCGACATGGTGGCCGGGTGGCCGTGCTCCGCTGGGGTATGAGCTGGACGCGGGTCGGATCGTGGAGTCGGCCCGGGAGATGGCGGTGGTGACCCGGATCAAGGAGCTGCGGCGTACGGGCAGCACCCTCGGGGAGATCGCCGCCGCGTTGACCGCCGAGCGGTACACGACGAAGGAGGGCCGTACGACGTGGTATCGCGAGCAGGTCCGGCGTGTGCTGGTCCGGCACGGTGAGCCCACAGACGACGAGCCCGATGTGACCTCCGAAGTGGAGTGACGGCCACGGCGCCGGGCCGTTTCCCTCGGACGTCACCGACGCGGACGGCCTCCGCGTTCGTCGATCACAGATATCGGAGGAGCTTCTTGGCCTCCTTGCGCGTCTGTACCGACTCAGTCGGCCTCTGACCTCGTCCCTGGATCCGTCAGGCGATAGGCCTTCGGCCGGTGGCCACGTGGGACGTCATCATCCGACTCGTGCATTCGCCGAGGGGAACGGCTGAGTCCGGCGCACCGCCGAGACGCGAGGAGGCGGGCTCGCCGCTGTGCGGGGGCGGGTGAGGGGGGCGTCGACGGCCGTGTCCAGGTGTGGGAGTGCCCGTCCACCGGATGTTCTTCGTGCCGCATAGGTCGATCACACTCGTTTTTCGCCGTACCGGCTCCCGCCGGCTCCCGCCATCCGCGCGTCAGGACGCTTCCGGAAGATCATTCGAGGCGTCGGTGTCCTGTCCTCGTCCTTACTTCGTCCCGAGGGGCTCGGCGACCGTTCATGGATCGAGCACTGGGGAGGGGCAGGAGATCCCCTACTTCTCCTGCCCCTCGAGCCGACCGGGACTCCATAACAATCTACACGGGCGATCGTTACAGCGCAGATAGTCTTCGGTCGGCGGCTTCCGATTCGACGTCAAGGGCCGTAACGTAAGAAGGAGGCGATCGTTACGCTTGAAAGAGCCCTGAAACGTCGACACGTGGCATGTTTTTACCTCCCGTATCGCGGCCAGCAGCCGTAGCGGCCCTGGTGCCAGCTCCGGTCGAAGCCGTGGCGGCCCCGGTCGAAGCGGTCGAAGCGGCCGTGGCGGCCCCGGTCGAACCGGTCGTAGCGGCCGTGGTGGCCGTGGCCCCGGTGCCAGCGCTTGGGCCAGCAGCCGTAACGGCCCTGGTACCTGAACCAGCGGTAGTCGTGGAAGCGGAAGCGGTAGCCGTCGCGGTAGCCGTCGTAGTCGTCGTAGTCGTCGTAACGACCGCGGTCGTGGTCGCGGTCGTTGTTGACCGTGACCACGGTGACCTTGTTGTCGTCCTTCTCGTCGGGGCCGGGCGACGCCGCCGCGGGCAGCGACGTCATCAGGACCCCGCCCAGGGCGGCGGAGGCGATACCCGCCGCGGTCAGTCGTCTGATCATCTGAGCTCCTGTCTCCTTTTCGGGAGTGCTGTTCGCCTACGGATGTGAGGCACAGCTAGGAATAGCACGGCCATCGACGCCGGGCGCACTGGAAGTGGCAATCGAATACCTGAGTATGGTCTCCTCATTAACCTCCCTTTATCTTGAGGTCGGGATAGGCGGATGATGTCTGGATTGTAGGTTCACGCTGGCCTTTGCGGTGCATCAATACAGTTCTCTGGTTTCCGGAATTTAGTGACAATATATTGCTGTTTCGGCAGTTCACCAGGGGGAGGGCTCCGGTCTCGGCCGAGGGACCGGCGGCGTTGTCCCGTGCGCTTCTCAAGGATTCCGTGCCCCCGGGAAATGAATCCGGTGGATGTGGACGACCATGCGGATAATCGAATAGATCTTGGTTGCTGCGCCATTCTCTGTCGTGGTCGTAACCTCGGTGGAAAGATCGAGCACAAGGCAGTGAAGGTCGGTCGGAGAAAAGGCCGGGACGCAGCCTTGTATTCCGCTCCTGCGTATGCCTCCACGGCGAACCGTCGACCCGCGACCACACTGCGCCCGCCCATCGGTGAAGGCCGGTCCGGCTGGCGGGGGCGGGTGCGACAGCTGTGATCGGTATTGTCGATGGCTGGGCGGTCTGCCCCTTCTCATGTCGTGCAGGGATTCAAACTGGGCGGGGATCAGGTGCGAGAACCAGCACAGGTCGACGGACGCGGACAGCGCGGGCGGAAACCCAACCGTCCCGACCCGGACGAGGGGCCGGTCGCCGCGTTCGCGGACCGGTTGTGGCGGCTCAAGATAGAGGCGGGCGATCCTTCGTTCGCCGAGATGTCCTCCCTGCTGGGCGCCGCGGCGTCGAAGTCGTCGCTGGCCTCCGCGGCGCAGGGGCGGACGCTGCCGAGCTGGGGGACGACCTGGGAGTTCGTCCGGGTCCTGGCGGTCGAGCGGCTGGGCCGGGACCCGGAGGAGACCGAACGCGAGTGGCACGAGGTCTGGCGCCGGACGAAGGTCCTCATGGAACTCCAGGACGCCGATCTCGCGGGCGCGGACGTCGCCGTGGAGAAAGCGGAGACGGCTGTCGTCCCGTCCGATGCCCGGCCGGAAGTGGTGACCGTCCCGGTCGTTCGACCGCCTTCACCGCCGCGGCGTTCCCGCCTGCGGGGCGGACTGGCGGCCGTCGTCGTGTTCGCGGTGCTGGCCGTCGTCGCCGGGGGCGCCGCGTTCTTCAGGAGCGGATCCTCCAAGGACCCCGTGGAGCAGCGGGCGCAGCCTCCGCTGCAGGTGGACGATTCGCGCTTCGAGAAGGACGTCACCTACCCGGACGGCACTCTGGTGGAGAAGGGCGAGACCTTCGAGAAGGTGTGGCGGCTCCGGAACACCGGAACGGTGGAGTGGAAGGACCGTTTTCTCATGCGCGCGAACGACACCATCTGCCACGCTCCGGAGAGGGCCGAGATCCCCCGGACGTCGCCGGGGCAGAGCGTCGACATCCGGGTGCGGGTGAGGGCGCCCGAGCAGTCCGGCACCTGCCGCATCTATTGGAAGATGGTCGATGCGCAGGGCCGCACCTTCTTCCCCGGCAAGCGTGCGATCTTCTTGGACGTGCGCGTCGGCTGAGCCCCTGACCTGCGGTTCATTTGTCCGAAGTTCATCGGACGACGACCGGATGAAGATCGCTTGGCGGCGGCCGGCGTCCCGTGCCAGCGTCGTGGGCAACGAACCGCAACGGAAAGGGAAACCTCGTCGTGCGTATTTCGAGGAAGATCACCACGCTGGGACTCACCGCGGCGGCCGCGACGGCGGGAGCCGTGGTCGTGGCCGCTCCGGCCTCAGCCGCGCTCTATGGGGGGCAGTGCGGCTCGGGCTACAACGTGGTGAACCTGGCTGATTTCTCCGATGCCCGCGGCACGATCTATCTGACGTACAACTCTTCCACGGGGAAGAACTGCGTCGTCACCGTGCGGGAGAAGCCGGGTGCGGCCGCGCCGATGGACGCCTACATCCGCCGCTCCGGCACCACCACCTGGATCGACGATCCCGGCAACTACACCACCTACGCCGGGCCGGTCTACGTGTCGGCGGCGGGTTCGTGCGTCGACTGGGGCGGCACCATCGGGACGGCCTCCAGGACGATCCTTCGCACCAACTGCGGCTGACCGACGACGAGCACCGAAGGGACCATATGAAGTTCACCAAGACCGCCGCCACCGTCGCCTGTACCGCCGCCGCGCTGGCCGGCACGCTGGTCGCCGCCGCGCCCGCGTCCGCGGCCACCTACGGGGGCGAGTGCGGGTCCGGATACAAGGTCGTCAACTCCGACGCGATCGGAACCAAGGGGACGGTGTTCCTCACCTACAACTCGTCCACCGGCAAGAACTGCGCGATCGCCAAGCGCAACACCGTCGGCTCGGCCGTGCTCGTCGAGGTGGGCCTGGGGGTCTATCCGGTCGGAAGCCACTGGCCGGCCTTCCAGGGCGGCTACTTCACGTCCTACGCCGGCCCGATCTACCTGTCCGCCGCGGGCCGGTGCGTGGACTGGATGGGACGCATCAGCGGCACCGAGGGCGGCGAGCGCAAGACCAACTGCGGCTGACCCATCCGGACCGTCCGACACGGACGGTCCGGCGGAAGAGGCGGATTCGACCGGTCGAGTCCGCCTCTTCACGAGGTGCCCTCGAACCGAGCGCCGTGTCGTGCCGGACCATGTGGCACTCGCGGACGCCGCTACAGAGGACGACTTCGCCGAAAGACGATCCGGATCTAGCCTGTTAGTACCGACTCATCCGACTTTGTATGCCGATACCGGTTCGAGTTGAGTGAAGACCGTGCGTGCTGTTAGCTTCGCCCGGTGGACGACAGGCGTGCGCGTGCGGAAGCGATCGAAAGCTTCGCGGCGGCTCTGCAGGAACTGCGCAACTCAGTCGGCACCCCATCTTTCCGGGAGATGTCCGGCCGGTCGGGGGCGATCTCCCACACGACGTTGCACGAAGCCACAAAGGGCAACCGGCTCCCGAGCTGGGAGACCACCGTCGAGTTCGTCAAGGCGTGCGGTGCGGACCCGGACGCGTACCGCGAACGCTGGGAGAAGGCGAACCGAACGGTCAGATCGGCGAGCGCCGGAGATCCTTCGATCCGCGCGGACACCTCGACGGATCGTCCGCCCGGTGAACTCGCGGCCTCCGCCACAGGCGCCGCGGAACGTCGTACCGTGCACATCGTCGCCATCGGGCCGCAAGCGCCCCGGCCCGCCGGCGAGGCCTCGGTATCCGTGCCCACGCCGCCGCCCGACGAGATCTCGGGCGACGTCCTGCCCGTCCGCCCTGTGCCGAGGCGCCGGAGATTCCGGCTGACCCGCTCGACGGCGGCCGCGCTCGCGACGGCGGCCGTCGGTATGGGGACGGTGGCCCTCATCGCGGCCGACCTCGACCGCGGCTCCGGACCAGACGGGGAGAGCCCGAACCCGTCCGGCCCTCCATCGAGTGCCGCGCTGTTGTCCCCGGCCGACTGCCCGGTGCGCTCGGCCAACCCGTCTCCGGCACCGCCGGCGCACAAGGGCGACGCGGCCGAGTTCATCGCGGACATCACGCTTCCCGACTGCACACGTGTCGGTGCCGGCAAGACCGTGACCAAGGTATGGCGGTTCAAGAACGTCGGGACCGTGCCGTGGAAGGGGTACTCGCTGCTTCGCCTCGATTTCCCGCAGCACGCCGATCAATGCCAGACCATCACTCACGTGCCGATCAAAGACACGAAACCCGGCGAGATGGTGGAAATCCAGACCGACATCACCACGCCGAGGAAGTCGGGCCTGTGCTACGTGCGGTTCAAGATGGTGGACGCTTCGGAGAGGATCGCGTTTCCCGGAAGCAGGCCGGTCAACTTCCAGATCATCGTCGACGGACGCTAGCTTCCCGCCGTGCATGACACGGCGGGAAGCTAGAGCCGGACGGTCTCAGGGGCTCAGGACTTGATGGTGATCCCCTTGTAGTAGTACTTGAGGATCCTGGAGTGGCTCCAGCCCGCTCTGGCCCTGTCGCGGGAGCCCTCCTGCGACATCCACTCGCCGTTGCGCCACCACGTGGAGCACGCCGTCGTGTTCTGGCAGTACTGGGCTTGGAAGATCTTCCCGCCCTTGGTCAGCCGGGTCTTCCACATCGCGTTCACCGCGGCGTTCGTCGCGGCCTTCGCGGAGCCGGGCCTGTACACCTGGCTGCCCGTGCTGTCGTAGACGTCGAAGCACTTGCCGCTCGCCGTCTTGCGCGTCGAGCTCAGCGCCCAGTACCAGCCGTAGTTCTTGACGGCGACGGCCCCGGCCTTGAGGGACTCCTTCGGCCAGCTCGCGTACCACTCGTTGGGCAGGACGTTCTTGACGTAGTCCTTGAACTTGACCCGGTCCACGCGGTTGAGGGACTCCCGGTAGACGAGGATCGTCGTGGGGAGCTTGGTGTGGGTGCCGTCGGTCTTGCAGCCGGTCGGGGTCGACGGCGTGGAGCTCAGGAACTTGTGCGAGGCGTTCTGGTTCTTCAGGCCGGTTTCGAGGTTGCCCTTGGCGCCGGGCCTGAAGTCCTGGTAGGCGCCCTTGTAGTTGCTGTTGAAGTAGACGCGGACGGTTTTCTTGCTGCGGTTCCAGACGGAGGCGGCTTCGTTCTTGATGCACTTGCCCTTGCCGGCGCCGGCGCCCTTGAAGTCGTAGCAGGAGGGCTGCGTGGTGGCGTAGTCGGCGACGGATTTGGTGAAGTCGGAGACCGATCCCTTGTTGTTGCTGTTGAAGTAGTAGCAGAACTCGCCGGTCTGGCAGACGCCGTCACGGCCCGCCGCCGAGGCGGGCGACGCGGTGGCGACCACCGCTCCGCCGATCGCCATCGCGGCGGTCGCCGCAGTGAGCCGCGAGATCAGCCGTACAGTTCGTGTGGACACAGTCGCTTCTTCTTCTCTCAGAGGCCGCGGCGCGTTATCGGATGTTGTAGCCCTGGGAGATCCAGAACGAGTTCGGGTTCGGGTTGCTCAGGACCGGGTCGCCGACGCTCTTGGAGGCTCCCGTCTGGCGTCCGGGGCGCATCTCGACATGGGTGTGCGCGCTCGACTTGTACGAGACCCCGCGCCACGCCTCGGTGGCGATGAGCTGGCCGCGCTTGACGTTCTGCCCCGCACGCAGGGAGGACTTCGGAGCGGAGTGCAGGTAGATGACCGTCTTCTTCAGCGAGGCGTTGTAGATCGCGATCGTGGAGAGTCCCGCCCTGCCGTTGTAACCGCGCCCGACGTAGGTGACCTTGCCGCTCGTCAGGGAGTAGACCTTCGAACCCACGCCGCGGGCGAGGTCGATGCCCTCGTGCCGGCCGGCGGTGTTGGTGTAACCGTCGAAACCGCAGGTGATCCGGCCGCCGCCGGCCTTGTACAGCGCGTACGACATGTTGACGCGCTTCGAGTTCGACGGGCCGAACTGGTGCGAGGCGTTCTGGTTCTTCAGGGTGGCGTTCAGGTTGCCCTTGGCGCCAGGCTTGAAGTCCTGGTAGGCGCCGCTGTAGTTGCTGTTGAAGTAGACGCGGACGGTTTTCTTGCTGCGGTTCCAGACGGAGGCGGCTTCGTTCTTGATGCACTTGCCCTTGCCGGCGCCGGCGCCCTTGAAGTCGTAGCAGGAGGGCTGCGTGGTGGCGTAGTCGGCGACGGATTTGGTGAAGTCGGAGACCGATCCCTTGTTGTTGCTGTTGAAGTAGTAGCAGAACTCGCCGGTCTGGCAGACGCCGTCACGGCCCGCCGCCGAGGCGGACGGAGCGGTGGCGACCACCGCTCCGCCGATCGCCATCATGGCGGTCGTCACGGTGAGGGTCTTGGTGAGTTTTCCCATGATGCGTTTCCTTCTGTCTGTGTATCGGCATTGCCGGTGTTGTCAGCGTTATTGGTGGTGGGGGTGTTTCAGGGAGAGGTCAGCGGCGCTGGTACTCCTCCCAGGTGCGGATGGTCACCTTCGGGCCGTCGTCCCGGCCGCGGCCGGAGAGCCCGTTGAGACCGAGGTAGTAGTCGCCGACCTGGTTCTGGGCCTGGCTGGAGAGGTCGGTGTCGTTGATGGCGACGGCGTGGATGTGCCACGGCCAGTCGCCTTGCTCGGGGCTGCGCACCCATGCCGCGAAGCCGACACGGCGCAACGCGCGGACGGCCGCGGTGCGGGTGGCGGAACTCATCCCTCGTACCGAGATGTCGATGGCGCCGCCGCCGTCGTGGGTGCCCGCGGACGTGGGGTCGCCGCCGGGGTTGTACGACCCCTGATCCAGCACGAGCTTGCGGCCGAGCAGCCGCTTCGCCTCGGCCAGCATGCTCCGTGTACGGGTGTTGATGAGGACGCCGCCGCTGGACACCCGGGGCCCCGGGCCGATGGTGCGGGTGACCTTGAAGCGGCCGGCTCCGAGCTTGGTGAGCGACCTCTTGCCCGGAAGGCCGTTGGTGTCGAGACCGGTGAAGCCGAGCGACTTCTGGTACTTCCTGTAGGCGACGACCGTCGCGGTGCCGAAGTAACCGTCCACCCACTTCGCGGCGAGAAGGCGCCGGTCGCGCAGCGCCCGCTCGACGAGGAGCACGCTCGCCTTGGCGCCCGGGGTCAGCTTGTCGTCAGGCCGCCGCGGATCGATCTGGGCAGCCTTGAGGGTGGCCTCCATGTTCACTTTCGGAAGGGCCTTGACGTCGGCCGCCTGTGCCGCCGGCGCCCCTGACGCTCCGGTCAGGGAAGCGAGCAGGGCGGCCGCCGTGAGGGCGGCGGCGCATGAGGGCAGCTTCATCGTTTCTCCTGGTTTCAGGTGTTGGGGGGCGACTCCCGAGGCGAAGACCACCGTTTCGGTTTCGCGTACGTGTCCACAAGAAGATCGGTGTTGTCAGCCTGTCCGACAGGCTCTTCTGGACAGGCGGACACGCCTTCTGCCAGGTCAGCGGCCACCTGACAGGCGATCCGATGGCGATGTCCAAGACAGGCTGGACGCGGCTCGGACACGTATTACGTGATCGGTCGGCAGGCGAGCAGGACACGTTGAACTCGTCCGCGCCCGAAGCAGGCTCGTCCAGGCGGGCTTCAGCGTCTCCGGCGCCGAGGCGGCCTCCGCGGGAAGGGCGAGGAGCGCGGCTGCCGTCGAGGGCTTTTCACCCTGCCACGCATGCCCTTCACGGAGCCTCAGGGAAGTGTGAAGATCGCGGCGTTGTTTCCTCCCGCCGGGCCGCCGCCGACGGGGACCCGGTCGACGACCAGCCAGCGACCTTGCCGGAGACGACCGGGGCGTCGATGGAGGTGAGCGTGCTCCCGCTCGGTCCGGGGACGATCGAGCCGTTGACGACCTCCCACCACCTGAAAGAGATCATCGGTTCGGATATCGCCTGATCCGGCCTGGCGCTCTGCCCGCCCGGATCCACCGCGAGCGTTGTCGTCAGCCAGGCCGGTCCTTCGGCGGGACGGAGGGTCTCAACGCGGCAGGATGCCGAACAGGGCGAACGAGCCGACCTTGGCGGTCGTCTTCTCCGATGTGACGAAGAGGGCCTTCTTGGTGGTGACGCCCTTCTTCGTACCGGAGAGGATGGTCACGGCGTTGAATCTCGCCTCGCCATGGCCGGTCTCGACGATCAGATCCGGACGGGAGTCGCCACGCACATCGAGGAGAGCCAGTTCCCGGCCGAACTGGCGGTTGCCGAGCTTGCCGGGGACCCCCGGGGTGTTCACGGTGAACATCTGGCTGTTCTTCCCGGTCAGGCCCTTACGGGAGCCGTAGAGCATCCAGACGGCGCCCGCCTGCCTGTACTCGCCGAGCTTCTTGTAGCGGACTCCCACGGCGACGTCGGCGTACCCGTCTCCGTTCACGTCCTGCACCGCGAGCGGACCGCTACCGAACCCTTCCCCTGATCTCCCCGTTCCCGGCACACCGGGGGTGCTCTGGGTGATGCGCGTCTTGCCGGGACGTGCCCGCAGGCCGGTCTGACTGCCGTACAGAACGGTGAAGTGGCCCCCGTCGGGAGCCTTCTCGTTGATGTCCATGGCTATGACGAGGTCCGTGTAACCGTCTCCGTCCAGATCACCGCTACTGATCTTTCCTCCGGGGTCAATGGGCACGGGCGCATCCCACCAGACCATCGAGCGCGGGCCTTCGACGCTGCCGCGGGAGAGGCCGATCCGGGCGCCCTGAGCAATCGAGACGACGTCGGGATGGCCGTCTCCGGTGAAGTCGCCTGCCGTGGTGGAGATCAGGTAGTTCGCCCCGCCCGGCGAAGAACCCTGAGGGACTGTGTTGACGTTCGGCACCGAGACGAGGGCGGGCCTCTTCGTGGCGATCTTCGGCCCGCCCCGCATCACGTAGGCGTGGTAGGAGGAGCCCACGAGCAGGTCGGGGTAGCCGTCACGCTCGAAGTCCGCGACCGAAAGGTCGATGGCCAGCCCCTTGACGGGCGGACGGTACCGGAACCGGCGCTTCGACAGCCCGTTCTTCCCACCGAAGACGACCACCACGGTGATCTGGTTGAACGTGCCTACGGCACCGTCATCACCCACCGCGAGGTCGGCGTACCCGTCGCGGTCGAAGTCCGCCGAGGCCATGGTTTCCGGTCCGGTCATCCCGGCGTGCAGCGAGTACTTCTGCGGCTTCTTCAGGTCGAGCCCCTTCTTCCGCCGGAAGATCACCGATGCCTTGTCGTCGACCACCGTCACGAGATCACGGCGTCCGTCCCCGTTGAAGTCATACGGTGACGCGGGTTTCACCGCGGCCGCCGTCTCGCCTTCGGCGACGATCCCGACCACGGTGAACGACAGCACCAGAGTCAGGAGTCTGCAGGTGGTCTTGTGCAAGATGATCTCCCCGGCGGACAGGTGATCGAGCCTACAGAAAAGTCATCCCGCCATTCCGTTCCTTCCTTCCGAATCCCGCCGCCGCATGGGAGCGAAGTCCTCTACCCTGCGAGCGTGACCGATATCACAAATCTAGTGCGGTATCGCCATGAAACCGAGGAGTGGACGGTCGGCAGGCTACGTACCGTGCTTGAAGGGCTGCCGGACGACATGCCCTTGCGCATCGATGTGCCACCCGCCCCTAGATCGAATGAACTGAACGAACCGGAAGACGACCGAGAGTACGTACTCGGCGCAGTCGTTCTAGATGGCAGCGACCACCTTGTTCAGGAGGAACTGGTTCTGCGAGCAGACTTCTCGGCCGGTTGGTACATGCGGCCGGAATAGCCCCCGAAGGGCGTGCTCCATTCGATGCCGACCGACTACGGTCCCGGTGAACCGCGGGGAACCACGGTGAGGCTGACGAGCGGATCAGCGGCCGCCAGGGTGACACGCAGTGCGAAGGTGCCCGCCGGAACCAGGTCCGCGTCGTTCGCGATCCGCACGTCGAAGGTCACGGCCGCGACGCGGGTGGAGATCAAAGCCCAGCGCGGCGGCACCAGGGCGTCGAAGACGCGGCTCACACCGACTCCACCGGACGAGCGGGCGCCCTCGCTCGCGGCCCTGACGGCGGCCCCCGACGAGACCATCCTCGTGCCCGGAGAGGCCACCAAGGCCGACACCTCGCGTCGAGATCGACGCGTTCGTCGATACGGGTGTGGACGGTCTTACGGCGGTCGCTCAGGCGAATCAGCCGGTCTTGGCGATGGTGAGCAGGACGGCGGAATCTTCGATCGCGTGCAGGCTGTGGCGGGCCGGCGGTATCACGAGCAGGTCTCCTGTGCCGGCAGTCCAGCTGTCGGTACCGGAGCGCAGTTCCACGTGACCTTGCAGCACCAGCGCGGTCGCCTCACCGGGGTTGTCGTGTTCGGAGAGACAGGATCCTGATCGCAGCGCGATGAGGACGTGCCGCAGCACGTGATCCGCGTGGACGGGTCGGGTAATGCACCCGTCGGGCCGGACGAGGACGGCCGTTGCTACTGGAGCCCGGTCTTCACCGGTGAGGCGGCGTGAGGGGGCGGCCCAGCGCGAGGCGGAGCGGGGGGCTGTAGATCTGGACTATTTCATCAGCCGTCATGGAGGCGAACGGTTCCAGACGGAGGATGTAGCGGGTGACGACGAGTCCGGTGATGTGCGCGCAGAACGCACCGGCGCGTTTGCGGGAGTCCCTGCCGCCGATCCGGGCGGCGATCTTGTCGATCATTTCCTGTTCCAGCATCTCCTTGACCAGGGCGGCGATGGCCTGGTCGTGGACGGCACCGACTATCAGTGCGCGCAGTGGCGCGCCTGACTCCGGGTCTTCCCACAGGGCGAGCAGGTCGCGCAGGGCGCGCTGGGGGAAGGTGGCCGGGTCGCCTTCGGCGGTGCGGGCGAGGGTCTCGGCGGGGTTGACGGCCAGGGCGAGGGCCGCGCCGAACAGGCCCTTCTTGGAGCCGAAGTAGTAGCTGATCAGGGCGACGTCCACGCCCGCCTCGGCGGCGACGGCACGCAGGGTGACGGCCTGGTATCCGCCGTGGAGGAAGCGGCGGCGGGCGACGTCGAGGATCTGGTCGCGCGTGTCGGGCTTTCCCGCCCTTCTGCCCCGCTCCCGAGAATTCATCATGGTTGAGATCCTACGGACGGTCACGTGAGCCTGTACCCGGTACTCGCTCCCCGAGCGGGCCGTGGACAGGCCCGCTCGTCCTGACGTCGGAGGTCGGCGTGCTCTCTGCCCTGGCTCGTTTCTCGGTGCGGCACCGATGGTGGGTGATCGCTGTCTGGCTGCTGGCCGTGATCGGGTCGGCCCTCGCCGCGCGAACGTCCGACGGTTCGTTCAGCAACGACCTCACGCTGAGGAACACCGACTCCCAGGCCGCCTACGACACCTTGCGCGAGCGGTACCCGGAGCTGTCCGGGGACGGAATGCAGGTGGTCGTCCACAGCGCTTCGGGCGTGACCTCGGTGAAAATGCGGGCGGTCGTCACAGACGCCGTGGCCGTAGTGCGCGATGCGAAGGACGTGGCGGTGGTCCAGCCGCCGTACGGGCCCGGGCCCGCCATGGTGTCCGCCGACGGGCGCACCGCCATCGTGACCGTCCGGTTCACCGAGCGGGCCAAGGACGTGTCCGAGGAGTCGGTGGAGGCCGTGCAGGAGGCGTTCGACCCGGTGCGGAAGGCGGGCGCACAGGTCGAGTACGGCGGCGCGGTGCTTCAGGGCGAGCACGGACCGTCGGGGAGCGAGGCGATCGGCTTGGCCGCCGCGGTTCTGGTCCTGTTGGCGGCCTTCGGGTCGGTCTTCGCGATGGTGGTGCCGCTGCTGACCGCCCTGTTCGCGCTCGCTCTGGGCATGTCGGTCCTCAACGTGGTCGCCGGGGTTACCACGATCGGCACCTCCGGTCCGGTGGTGGCGGCCATGATCGGCCTCGGCGTGGGGATCGACTATGCGCTGCTGGTGGTCACCCGGCACCGGGAGGGAATGCATGCGGGACGCTCCCCGGAGGAGTCGATTCCCCTCGCGCTGTCGACCGCGGGCCGGTCGGTGCTCGTGGCGGGCGCCACGGTGATCGCGGCGATCCTGAGTCTTCACCTCATCGGCATCCCCTTCGTCTCCGCCCTCGGCCTGGCGAGCGCCATCACGGTGACCGCCACCCTGCTGGCGGCGGTCACTCTGCTGCCGGCCGTGCTGGCCGTCTTCGGCACCAAGCTGGACCGCTTCCGTGTGCGGCGGCTGAGGTTCGACCAGGGCGCGGGCCGGGTCAGCGGCTGGCACCGCTGGACCGGCCACGTTCAGCGGCATCCTTGGCCTTATCTCCTCGCCTCCGCCGCCGTCCTGATCGCCATGGCGCTCCCGCTGTTCTCGCTGCGCCTGGGTACGGCCGACGGCGGGTCGGCACCCGAGGGCAGCACGGAGCGCCGAGCCTACGAGCTGGTCGCGAAGGACTTCGGGCCGGGCTGGACCGGCCCTTTGGTGGTGACCGCGCGATTCGAGGACGAACAGTCGAAGGCGGAGGCCGCCGAGCTGGGCACGGAACTCGAGAACGTCGAAGGAGTGCGAGAAGTACGGCCGCCGCAGCTGGATGAGAACGGGAGCACCGTCGTCTACACCGTGGTGCCCGAGGGCTCTCCGGATGACAGGTCCACCGAGCGGCTGGTCCACCGTCTGCGGGATGACGTACTCCCCGAGGCCGCGTCCGGCGCCGAGACTCACGTCGGCGGTTCCACCGCCACCGCCATCGACCTCGCCGACCGGCTCGGCAGCCGGCTGGCCTGGTTCATCACCTTCGTCGTGGGGCTGAGCTTCCTGCTGTTCATGGTCGAGTTCCGCTCGCTCGTGGTGCCGCTCAAAGCCGCGGTGATGAACCTGCTCTCCGTGGGGGCCGCTTACGGCGTCGTGGTCGCGGTCTTCCAGTGGGGCTGGGGTGCCGGGTTGCTGGGTGCCCAGTCAGGACCGGTGGAGTCGTTCGCGCCGGTCATGCTGTTCGCCGTCCTGTTCGGCCTGTCCATGGACTACGAGGTGTTCCTGCTCAGCCGGGTGCGGGAGGAGTATCTGCGGACCGGGGAGACCGCCGCCTCCGTGCGCGACGGCATCGCCGCCACCGCCCGCATCATCACCGCCGCCGCGTCGGTGATGGTCGTGGTCTTCGGCAGCTTCCAGCTGAACGACCAGCGGACCGTCAACCTCTTCGGCTTCGGCCTGGCCGTCGCCATCGCGATCGACGCCACGCTGGTCAGGCTCGTCCTGGTGCCGTCCACCATGGCGGTCCTCGGAAAGAGGGCTTGGTGGATGCCGCACCCGCTGCAGCGGCTCCTGCCGCATCTGCCGGGCGAGTCGACGGTGGCCACGGATCGGGAGTGGAGCGAGCGGGCTTCAAAACCGCAGGGCTGACGGCGGGAGCTCTCATTCCGCTTGACCTTGACACAGTGACAAGGTCTTCACTGTGGCCGAGGAGGTGATCCCGGCCATGCCGGAACAGGACACGGATACGGTTCGAGTTCTCCAGGGGCTGGAGAAGAACAGCCCGTCAACGCGGCTGCGGGCGGCGCTGGCGGTCGGCACGTCCCCTGACCCGCGGTTCGTCGACAAGCTCATCGAACGATGTGCGATCGAACCCGAGTTCTCTGTGCGCGACATGCTCACGTGGGCGCTCACCCGCCATGCGTCGTCGATGACGGTCCCGAAGCTTCTCGAGGAAGTCCGTTCGGAGCGTGCGCAGGCACGAAGCCAGGCGTTGCACACGCTGTCCAAGATTGGGGATCGCCGAGCGTGGCCGGCGATCACACGGGAGCTTCTGACCGACGCCGACGACGAGGTGGCGCGGAGCGCCTGGCGAGCAGCGGTCGTGCTCGTGCCCGAAGGTGAGGAACCCGGGTTGGCCGCAGTGCTGGCGACGCAGCTCGGGCGCGGCGAGCGTGAGACGCGGCTGAGCCTCAGCCGGGCGCTGATCGCGCTCGGTGAGGTGATCACGCCGGCCCTGCGCGCCGCGATGACGGATCCCGATCCTCGCGTGCGTCAGCACGCGGTCGCCACGGAACGGCTGTCGCACGATCCGGATGCCGGATTCGAGTTCGCGATCGAGGAGGCGAAGCGCATCATGGCCCTGGGCACGACCGGCCAGGAGGGTGATGGGCAGTGTTGATCGGTGAGGTGGCACGGCGGTCCGGGGTCAGCGCCCGCATGCTCAGGCATTACGACTCGCTCGGCCTGGTGCGGCCGACGGGTCGTACCGGTGCCGGCTATCGGGAGTACTCCAGCGAGGACATCCGGCGGATCTTCCATATCGAGAGCCTTCGGTCCTTGGGACTGCCGCTGCGTGAAGTCAAGCGCGCGCTCGATGATCCCGGCTTCAAGCCCTCGGAGCTCGTCGAAGACCTCATCCGCCGGACGCGGGAACGCATCGCGGCTGAGACGGAGCTGCTCACCCGGCTCCGTCGGATCGGCGCCGCCGAACCCGCCGGCTGGGAGGACGTCCTCCAGGTCGTCGTGCTCCTGCATGCCTTGGGGTCGGAGAGCGCCGGGAAGCGCCAGCGCGCGGCCTTGTCCTCAGTCGGAGAGGTTCCGGTGCCGGTGGAGGCACTGGTCGAGGCGGTGTTGAGCGAGACGGACCCGAACGTCGCCGGAGCCCTTCGATGGGCTTTGGCGCGATCGGGCGACGGCGCGTCGGCGCTGCTGGCGGAGGGCCTCGGCTCACCGGTGGCCGAGGTGCGGAAACGTGCAGTCCAGTCCATCGCCGAGGTTCCGGGCGGCGAGGCGACCGCACTGCTGCGGGACGCCCTCGCCGACCCCGACATCGTGGTCCGCAGGTGTGCGGCTCTGGCGCTCGGGGCACGTGGAGTAGCCGACGCGGTCCCGACGCTCATCGACATGATCGTCGAGGAGACGAACGACGCCGACGCGGCCGACGCGCTGAGCGCGCTGGCGGGTGATCCCGCGTTGGGGGACCAGATCGCCACCGGGCTCGTCGACCGCCTCGCCCACGGCCCCGTTGAACCGTCCGCACGTCGACGGCTGACACAGGCGCTCGCGGATATCCCCGGAGCCACAGCGTCACGTGCCCTCGCGGATCTGTCGCACGACGAAGACCGTGCCGTTGCGCTTACAGCGACCTACATTCTCAAGCTGCGCAACGGGCGATGACAGGCCTTTCCTGGGTGTTGCCGCGCGCCTGAGATCCGGACATCACCTGGCCAACGGTTCCGCACTGCCATGGACAGGGCGTCGGCGGTGGCCTCTTCGGTCCGGCTGCAGGACCCTCAGAAGTAGATGTAAGGGTCGGAGGCTTCTGCGTCGATGACGGCGATGCGCAGGACGGCTTCGTAGCGGTCGGCGAGCTTGCCGTAGCGGGTGGCCACGGCGCGGTGGCGTTTGATGCAGCGACGCAGGTAGGCGCGGCCGACCCGGGAGCTGTAGGCGTGGTTCAGGTTGACTCAACTTCTTCGGGACGCTGAGCATCTAAAGACGCATTCCGGCTGAAGGGACTTTCGTTGTGAAGAGTATGACCGCGGTAGGCGTGGCGGCGGTACTGACGGCCGGTCTGGCGAGCGTTCCCGCGCTGGCGGCTGCTCCGAAGAAGCCCGCCAAGGCCTACGACTTCAACGGGGACGGCAAACGCGACGTCGTCCTGTCCCTCCTGGCCGAGCGGCCGGTCGTCGTGTACGGCAAGAGCCTGCGGCGGCAGAAGCTCGGCATCGCCGCGTTCTCCGGGGTGTCGGCCGACTTCGACCGGGACGGCTACGCCGACCTGGCGCTCGACCACGAGGGCGGGGTCACGGTCGTCTACGGGTCGAAGAAAGGGCTCGGATCGCGTAAGGCGGAGCTCACCACCGCGGCCTCGACGTTCGGCGGGCCGTCCGGGCGCCTCGCGGTCGGCGACTTCGACCGGGACGGCAAGGCCGACCTGGTGGCGACCGTCGACCACGACTACCGGATCTTCTACGGGGTCGGGACGGGCGGCGTGACCGCCTCGCCCGTCCACGTGGAGGTCTCCCTGTCTTACATGCCTTCGCAGCTGATCCCGGTCGTCGCCGACTTCACCGGCGACTCCCGCCCCGACCTGGTCATGCAGGCGGACTCCTACGATTCCGCCCGTGAGGAGTACGACACGCGGCTCCTGTTCGCCAAGGGAGGCGAGAAGGGGCCGGGCGCCTTGAAGGACCTCGGCTACGGTGCCGGCCAGCAGGCGATCCGCACGGGCGACTTCAACGGCGACGGCCGCGCCGACCTGGCCTCCTCTATGGCCGCCTTCGACGTCGGCTCCCTGGACACCGGCGTCGAGATCCGGTATGGCACCAAGAACGGTCTCGGCGGGCTCCACCGGATCACCAAGGCGGACGTCAAGATCCCCCACAACCCGCAGGGCGAGGTCGGCGGCTTCGGCAACGCACTCGCCGCCGCCGACCTCAACGGCGACGGCCGGGACGAGCTGGCCGTCGCCAATGCCTTTAACAACACCGTCTGGATCTTCAAGGGCACGAAGAAGGGCCTGGCCGTCCGCACCGTCCAGCGGATCGCCGAGCCCTACAAGCAGGCCCACTGGAAGAAGCCGGCTCGGAACTTCCCCACCGAGGTGTTCCTCACCGACTTCACCGGCGACTCCCGCCCCGACCTGGTGGCCGCCACGGGCAACTGCTCCTCGGCTCCCCGCCTCTACGTCGTGAAGAACGTCAAGGGCTCGATCATCCCCAAGACCGCCCGAGCCAAGTCCGTGTCCATGACTTGCTGACCCCTCCGGGCCAGGGGCGGCAGACGCCGACGCTCGTACTCCGCGCCCCGGGCGGACCGATCCGCCAGGAGGGTCTCGCGCATGGGCGCAGAGGACATGCGCTGCTCCCATGGGTAAGTGATAGGGCCCGCTGAGGTCCCGCCAGGCGGACCGCTGTCAGGTCATGGGAGAACGTCCTCGGCGGGTGCCGAACGGAGGGGCGCTGCGGCTCGACGAGACATGCTCGTCGGCTGCCGCGGCCGCCCAAGAGCGGCTTCACCAGGTCCAGCACGCCGCGTAGGGGCCTTTGAGGATGTTCGCCGGAAAGAAGAGGATCCATTCCCAGGGCAGGAAGTAGTGGATCCTGCAGTACGGAGCCCACCCGTCGATGTACAGGCCGTAGGTGTCCCAGCCGAAGGTCGGGCCCGACGCGGCGAGTGAGGAGATCACGTCCTCCGGGGCCCCCTTCGCGCGGAGCTGGGCGGTGATCTGCTCACGCTGCGCCGACGAGAGCGTCTTGCACGTCTGGTGCACCGTGACGGTGCAGACTGGTTCCGGCTCGGCTGCCGCCTCAGCCGGGACGGCACTCAGCGTGAGCACCCCGGCCAGCGTGAAGCCCGCAGCCATTGAAGCCACTCGTGAGATCGTCATGCCGCGACGATAGGCCGCGAAGATATTCGAATCTTGTCAATTCCGGCACGAATCCACCGACATGGCCCACAGCGCCCTGGACGTTTGCCCGCAACTGTAAACACCGCACCAATAGATGAACCTCCGCGTCGCGGACTCGGAGGACGCACAGGGGTCGGAGGACGTCGACCTGTTCAGTGCGCGAAGAGGTGGCCCTGGAGAGGTGGCCGAGGATCTGGTCGCGGAGTACGTGTGGCAGGGGTTCACGGTCGAGGTGAGGCGCAGGACGCCGGATCTGGTCCAGATGGTGGTCGCGGACGGCGTCGGTCGCAGCTCCAAAGTCGATTCGGGGGTCTTCTGGCGGGCATGCTCTCCCGTCCGTCTGGAGATCGGCCCGGTCCTGCATCCCGATGACGCTGTGGCGGGGAAGATGGACGCCCTGTTCAACCGCTGGGCGCCTCGCGACTTCCTCGACGTCGACGCGATTTTGTCGAGCGGCCGGTACACGCGCGACGATCTGTTGGTGATCGCGGTTCGGCACAATCCCGGCTTCGACTCCGCGCTGTTCGCGGAATCCTTGTCCTATCTGTGTGAGATCCCCCTGCGGGACTTTCTACCGTACGGCGCCTCGGAGGACTCGGTGGAAGCGATGCGCGAACGCTTCACCGCTTGGGAACGCGAACTCTCGCCCTGAAGCGCTACCCGTACCTGTACCTGGCGTTCGAACAGGCCAAGGCACTGCAAGCGTGGGAGTACTGGAACCGACGCAACATCGCCGCCCCGTTCAACGGATTCCCACCTAAGGGCGAGACCGGCAAGGCCGTCGGCCATACCGCGCTCCGCTGAAGAAGCAGGCGCTGCGGCGATCGAGGTGTCCGGGTCTGCCCACGAGGCAGGCAGGTGAGTCAGACTGTGCGGTGTGATTGTGGACAAGGCGATCTATTGCGACGGTGGCCGCGAGACCATCTCCGGAGATATCAGCGACGCCTTCGACGCCGCGCGGGCCAAGGGGCGCTGCTTCGTGTGGATCGGCATGCACGAGCCGACCCAGGAGGAGTTCGACCTCGTCACCGAGGAGCTGGACCTTCATCCGCTGGCCGTCGAGGACGCCATCCACGCCCACCAGCGACCCAAGATCGAGCGCTATGACGAGACCCTGTTCGTGGTGCTCAAGACCCTGCACTACGTCGAGGAGACCTCCGACATCGAGGTCGGCGAGATCATGCTGTTCCTCGGCAAGGATTTCGTGATCACCGTCCGGCACGGCCGCGCCACTCCGCTGACCGAGGTCCGAAAGCGCATCGAAGCCGACCGCCGCCTCCTGGACGCGGGCCCCGCCGGCGTGCTGTACGCGGTGTGCGACCAGATCGTCGACACCTACTCCCGGGTCTCCTACGAGGTCGAAGCGGACCTCATCGCCCTCGAGCGCGACGTGTTCAGCCCCGAGCACAGGGACGTCACCGAGAACATCTACTCCCTCAAGCGCGAGGTGCTGGAGTTCCGCAGCGCCCAGGACCCGCTCATCCCGGTGCTGGAGGAGATCGTCAAGGGCCGGGTGGCGTTGTGCGCCGACACCAAGGAGGACTTCCGCGACGTCCTGGACCACCTGCTGCGCGTCGACGAGCGGGTCGACGATCACAACGAACTGCTGTCCAGCGCCCTGACCGCCCACCTGGCCCTGGTCGGCCTCCAGCAGAACCAGGTCGCGATGCAGCAGAACAGCGACATGCGCAAGATCTCCTCCTGGGCCGCCCTCATCGCCGTCCCCACCATGATCGCCGGGATTTACGGGATGAACTTCGACTACATGCCCGAACTGCACTGGCTCATCGGCTATCCCCTGGCCCTGGCCGCCATGGCCATCGCCGTCGTCATCGTCCACAGGCTCCTGCGACGAAGCGGATGGCTGTGAACCTCCCCCCACCGAAGATCTCCTGGACCCGGATCGTCCTCGCACTGATCATCGTCTGGATCATCGCACTCACCGTGATCATCCTGCTCGACCCCGGCGCTGCCGCGCCTTCCCCCTGACAGCTCTTCGGTACTCGATGGACATCTCGAAAACAAGACAGCCCATGAGAGTCGTCCAGGCCGGCTCTGCAGCCGCTGTCCGCAAACGACCACCACCGTAGTCGTCGGCGACGAGCCCGCCCGGGGATCTCCACTCGGTCTTCTCGACATGGAGAGGGTCATCACCGCCCGCTCAGGAAACTCGACCACCGCCGCTACAACCGCGTCCCCAGCCGCCACCCCGGAGTATGCCGGTGGGGGGCGCAGTCGTAGCGTGAGCGCGGTCATGGTCTTCATCCCCGACTTATGGGAAGAAGACCGACAGGTGCGAGAGGGGATCGCGTCGTGTCCGAGGAGTATGCGATACCGGCGGTGGTGAAGGCTCCGGGCCTGCAGGGAGAGCCGGAGAGCGGGCTGGCGCGGTGGCTGCTCAAGCACCGGGTGCAGCCGGTGGGGCCGGCCGCGGGCGAGGCGCATGCCGAGCAGCACGCCTGGTGGAAGGTGATGTGCCTGACGGGGGTCGACTACTTCTCCAGCCTGGCCTATGTGCCGGCGATCGCCGCGGCGGCGGCCGGGGCGCTGTCGCCGTTGGCGACCTTGCTGATCGTGGCGTTGACGCTGCTGGGCATGCTGCCGATGTACCGGCGGGTGGCCCAGGAGAGCCCGCACGGCGCCGGTTCGGTGGCCATGCTCGAGGAGCTGCTGCCGTTCTGGCGCGGCAAGATCTTCGTGCTCGTCCTGCTGGGGTTCGTCGCCACCTCGTGGATCATCACGATCACCCTGTCGGCGGCCGACGCCAGCCTGCACGTCCTGGAGAACCCGCACGCCCCCCATGCTCTGCACGGTCATGCGGTGGCGCTCACGGTGGTGCTGCTGCTGGTGCTGGGCGGGGTGTTCCTGCTGGGCTTCAGCGAGGCGGTCGGCGTCGCGATCCCGCTGGTCGCGGTGTTCCTCGCCCTGAACGCGGTGATCATCGCCGTCGGCATGGTGGAGGTCTTCACCACACCCGGGGCGTGGTCGGGCTGGACCGACGCGCTGGGCAGGGAGGGCGGCGGCTTCACCGACTTCCTCGTGCCCGCCGTCTTGGCCTTCCCGCTGCTGGTGCTGGGCCTTTCGGGGTTCGAGACGGGGGTGAGCATGATGCCGCTCGTCGCCGCCCAAGGCGATGATGAGGAGCAGCGGTTGCGTTCGCGGATCGCCAACAGCCGCAAACTGCTCACCGGCGCCGCCCTCATCATGAGCGTCTACCTGCTGGCCTCCAGCTTTGTGACCACGGTGCTGATCCCCGCCGACCAGTTCGACGAGGGAGGCCAGGCCAACGGTCGTGCGCTGGCGTGGCTGGCCCATGAGCACCTGGGCGAGGTCTTCGGCTCCGTCTACGACATCAGCACCGTGCTGATCCTGTGGTTCGCCGGCGCCTCGGCCATGGCGGGTCTGGTCAACATCGTGCCCCGCTACCTGCCCGGCTACGGCATGGCCCCCGAATGGGGCCGCGCGGTGCGGCCGGTCGTGATCGTCTACACCGTCATCAGCGTCATCATCACCATCGCGTTCGACGCCGACGTGGACGCCCAAGCCGGCGCCTACGCCACCGGGATCCTGGCCATGATGGTCTCCGGCGCGTTCGCCGTCACCGTCTCGGCACTGCGCCGCCGCCGACGCGCGTCCGGCGCCGGGTTCGCGGTCCTGACCGCCGTGCTGCTGTACGCGCTGGTGCACAACGTGATCGACAAGCCCGACGGCATCACCATCTCCGGGATGTTCATCGCCGGCATCATCGTCATCTCCCTCATCTCCCGCGTGGCACGCACCACCGAACTACGCGCCGATCACATCGAGTTCGATCCCGCCGCCCGCCGGTTCATCACCGACACCATGGCCCACGACAACCAGATCAACCTCATCGCCAACCGCCGCCAGGCCGGGGATGCCGCCGAATACGCCGAGAAGGAGTTCGAGCAACGCGGCGACAACCCTGTCCCCGGCACCGCCGACGTCCTCTTCCTCGAGATCGACGTCATCGACCCCTCCGACTTCAGTGGCGCCCTCACCGTCCGCGGCGTCCAGGTCGACGGCCACCGCGTCCTGCGCGCCCAGGCCTCCGCCGCCCCCAACGCCATCGCCGCCATCCTGCTCGCACTGCGCGACAACACCGGGGTGCGTCCGCACTGCTACTTCGCCTGGACCGAAGGCAGCCCCCTGGTCCACATGGTCCGCTACGTCCTCCTCGGCCGCGGCGACACCGCCCCCGTCACCCGCGAGATCATCCGCAAACACGAACCCGACCCGCAGCGCCGCCCCGGCATCCACGTCGGCGCCTGACAGGCCATCTCGGATGTTCACGGTCGGAAGCGCGCGGCCGGTGCGCAGACAGGCGACCAGTTCACGCTTCAGAGCGCCCCGCCCCTGGATGAACAGGGCCTGGTAGATCGCCTCGTGTGAGATCCGCATGGACTCATCCTCGGGGAAATCGACCTTCAACCAGTTGGCGATCCGCTCCGGACTCCAGCCCGCCACCCAGCACCGGTCCTGCCGCCGAGGCTTGTTGCGGCCCTTCCACTCCGGCACCCACGGTCCCGCGGCGATCACCCCGCCAGGGGTGCGGACGGCACCGGACAACCGTTCCTGAACGTAGGCGCTGGACGTGACCCCCCGCGCGATCGCCCGCCAGAACCGGACACGATCCTGCCGCCACGCGACCGTCGGCCGCCCCGGCGACGGAATCTGCCCCCGATACAACCGGACAGCCCGCTGCCGCTTCCCCACACCCACCAGCAACACCTCCATGAACCTTGTTTCCGCAGGTCAGGGGCATGATCGAGTCGCCTGTAAGAGCTCCTTGGGGACGTATGGGGAACGGTCTCCTCGCCTGCTGTGGTCAGGCTTCGGTTTCGGGGAAGAGGGGTTGTTGGTGGGATCGGCGGTAGAGGGCGTGGGGGCTTCGGGGGCTGTTGCCGATGAGTTCGATGGTGCCTTCGGTGCGCATGATGGACAGCCAACGACGGACGGTGGTGTCGCTGAGGCCGGTCCTGGCTGCGAGGTCGGCACGGGAGAGGGATTGGGTTCCGAGGGCGGCCAGGATTTGGTCGCGGCGGTCGGCCCGGACGGGGGCGGCCGGTTGTCCGGTGGCCGTCGGTGTGGGGAGGAGGTATCGGGACCAGCGGTGGGTGCCGACGCGTTGGACGAGGCCGCGTGCGACGAGGTCCTGGAGTTCGGTGGTGGCGACGCGTGAGTCGACTCCGGTGGTGGTCCGGTAGGCGCGGTTGTCCAGAGGCCGGCGTTGTTCGTGGAGGGTGCCGAGGAACAGTCGTTGGCCGGCTGTGAGGTCTTCGTGGTGCAGATCGGCGAGCCAGGAGAGGGTTTCGGGGCCGAGGAGGGTGTGGTTGGGGAAGGTGACGGAGAAGGTCGAGACCTTGTCCTCGAAGCCCGGCGGGCTCATCCCGGCCGCTCTCAGCGCGCTGGTCATGGTGTGGATGCCCGAGCCGCGGTTCTCGCAGACGGCGCGTGTCTCTCCCGGGAGGGGGACGTCCTCCAGAAGCCTGATGAGGGAGGCGTTGCGGGCCGAGGAGATGCCCTCTTCGCCGAGCCGGTCGAGGGTGACCGTGCCGAACAGGCCGCCGGGGTTGCGGATGGTGAGCCTGTCGGGGTACATCTCGATCTGGACCTGGGTGCCGCGTGAGCCGGGGGACAGGTCGCGGTGGACGAGGGCGTTGACGATCGCCTCGCGCAGGGCGGCTTCGGGGTAGTCCCACACGTCCTGACGGCCGGCGCCGGAGATGACCGCCCGGCGGGACATGTTCCGTCGGACCACGGCGAGCGCGTCGCGGACCATGACGGGGATAGGGCCTTCGAGGGAGACGTTGTCCAGGAACCGCTCGCCGGACCGCAGCGGCTCGCCCGTCGGGGTCGGGTAATGGACGAAGCTGACCATCAGTTGAGGAAAGCGTTCTTGAGGGAACACTCCGAGCGCCAACAGCCCGCCCAGGGACGGCACGAGCCCGCCGTCCTCGTCCGGTACCAGGACGCGCGCGCGGCGCAGAACGTCCTCGACACCCAGGTCCTGGAACGCGTACGGCCGACTGACCCTCAGGCGGGCGACGAGCGCCTCCATCATCCGCGGATCGAGGTCGTCCAGGCCGGAGCCGGGCACAGGCTGCTCGTCCTCGACCGGTTGCCCGCGGGAGGAGAGCATCAACTGGATCTCATACGGGCTGAGCCGCCTGTCCCCGTCGCCGACCCGGACGAAACTGCCTTTGCTCATGCCCGCGCCCTTGTAGAAACACGGCTTGCGGGCGGGTTCCAGTTCCGGGACCTCCGCGACGAGCACCCGCACACCCTCGAACTCGTGCAGGCCGATCAACGGGCGCAGCGGCGGCTCCATCTCCTCCGAGCACATCGACGCCAGGTCAGCGGCCATCTTGGCCGGATCGCCCAGCCCTGAGGCCGCGAACCCCGCAGCCTCGTCCAACCCCAGAATGATCACACCGCCGCCGGTGTTCGCGAACGCCGCCAACGTCTCCCGCAACGACTTCGGCAGCCCGCCTTGGGCCTTCTTCACCTCGACATCGGCGATATCGGCGCCCAAGGCACGGAGGTTCTCCACGATGTCGGCCAACTCGTCCACGCGCACGGCTTCTCCCGACGACCTCAACCATGCCAACTAACATGCCAACAACATGCTAGTTGGCATGTGCATCGGCCGAAGCCCGAATACGAACTCCGTGGCGGGCACTCTCTCCAGAGACAGGCTTCCGCCATGCCCTTTCCACGTGCCCAGAGCATCCAGAGGGCATGTGGAAGGGCATGTGGCAGGACCAGGGTCAAAGGGGAGACCTGCAGGTGTGAGGGCAGTGCTTCTTTGGTTCGTTTCAGGCCCCCACGCCCAGGCGGCTGCGGTGATGCGGCGGGCCCGGCTGCAGGCCGGCGCTCCGGTGGAGACCGAGGCCGAACTGCGGCAACTGGCCGACTACGACGCCCTGCTGGGCATCGACGGGGTGGCCTGATGAGCCACCGCACCGACAAGAACAGCAGGCGCAACGTCGAGACGGAGCTGGCCTATCTGACCCGCATGCTCAAGGCGCCCTTCCTCGTCGCGGCAGTCGAGCGGCTGGCCGAACGCGCCCGCGCCGAGTCGTGGACGCATGAGGAGTTCCTGGCCGCCTGCCTGCAACGCGAGGTCATCGCCCACCTGGGAACCCTGGACTTCGTTGCCGCCGGGGACAACGTGGCGTTCCTCGGCCCGCCGGGCACCGGCAAGACACATCTGTCGATCGGTCTGGGAGTCCGGACCTGCCAGGTTTGGCACCGGGTCGCCTTCGCCACCGCAGCCCAGTGGGTCGACCGGCTCGCCGCCGCCCACGCGGCCGGCAGGCTCCAGGACGAGCTAGTCAAGCTCTCACGCATCCCGGTCCTGATCATGGATGAGGTCGGCGACATCCTTTTCGGGCCCGAAGCCGCCAACCTGTTCTTCGACAAGCTTGGGCGCCCAGCCGACGCCCAACACACTCAAACGATCACAGGGCATTCTTCCCGCTGGAAGAAT
This sequence comes from Actinocorallia sp. B10E7, assembly GCF_039871655.1. NCBI lineage: Bacteria > Bacillati > Actinomycetota > Actinomycetes > Streptosporangiales > Thermomonosporaceae > Actinocorallia > Actinocorallia sp. B10E7. The sequence continues at coordinate 224,051 of NZ_JBDPLZ010000006.1, read as the reverse complement.
GCCCTGGTCAGAGCCGGTTTTTGAGCGCATCCGAAGGGATTCGAACCCCTAACTTTCTGATCTGCAGGGGGAAGATCATCATTTATAGCGTTTTGGCAAGTCAAATGGATCATCGAGTCGGCCTGGTGTCGCTCTTGGGACGCACGGGGAACGGCCGCCGAGGAGCCCATGCGTTGGGTTTCTGCGATCCTCTGACTTCCTGGAAGGGAGTTTTCCCAATTCGGGCTGCTGGTCTGGTTTCTGCCGGGAGCGGTGTGAAGAAGTATCGGGGCATCTCGGCTACCAAGTGGGCGGGCCTGTCGGCTTGGGGCACACTGGTCGTATGGATGTTCCGGGTGGGGGTCCCTTCGGCTTCGCTGAGGTCAAGCCTTATGCGCTGGTGGAGTCTCTCGACGAGCTTCGTGGGCCGGCTCACGGTGAGGTCACGTTGTCGAAGTCGCTGGCCTGGGGCGGTCGGCGGACCTTTGACCTGGACGACGACTACGACCGCGTGGCCCTGTACAAGATCGTGCTTGAGGAGGGTGTCGAGGAGGACCTCCAGCGGTTGGTCAACGGTCGTCTGCTGCGGCGGTACTGGCCGCAGATCCGTGCTTCGCGCCAGGTTCGTGCGCTGTGGGAGCGGCGTTTCTCCGAGTTGCGGCGCGCGGCTTGATGGATCCGTTCCAGGAGAGGCTGATCCGGGTCGGTCTGGCTGTGGTCGGTGAGCGGGGTTTTGTGCTGGGCGGAGGCCACGCGGTCCAGGTACACGGATAGGTGCGAGGCCGTCGGAGGACGTCGACCTGTTCAGTGCGCGAAGAGGTGTCCCTGGAGAGGTGGCCGAGGATCTGGTCGCGGAGTACGTGTGGCAGGGGTTCACGGTCGAGGTGAGGCGCAGGACGCCGGATCTGGTCCAGATGGTGGTCGCGGACGGCGTCGGTCGCAGCTCCAAAGTCGATTCGGGGGTCTTCTGGCGGGCATGCTCTCCCGTCCGTCTGGAGATCGGCCCGGTCCTGCATCCCGATGACGCTGTGGCGGGGAAGATGGACGCCCTGTTCAACCGCTGGGCGCCTCGCGACTTCCTCGACGTCGACGCGATTTTGTCGAGCGGCCGGTACACGCGCGACGATCTGTTGGTGATCGCGGTTCGGCACAATCCCGGCTTCGACTCCGCGCTGTTCGCGGAATCCTTGTCCTATCTGTGTGAGATCCCCCTGCGGGACTTTCTACCGTACGGCGCCTCGGAGGACTCGGTGGAAGCGATGCGCGAACGCTTCACCGCTTGGGAACGCGAACTCTCGCCCTGACGGTTCACGACATGGAGAAGTGAACGCGGCGCGGAGACCCGTAGCCGGATGATGGTCTGAAGGAGGCTCTTACCCTTCCGAGTTGTCCTGCTCTTGCTCGGGTTCGGTTGCGGCCAGTTGGCGTCGGAGACGTTCTACCTCGGCTTCCGCAGTGGCGAGGCGCCGTTTGAGGGACGCTCGTCGGTCTGGGGGTTCTTTGCGGGACGCGGCCGACTTTGTGGGGGCGAAGAGAGCGCGCAGGAATGGTGTCAGTATCGTTTGCCACTGAGCGAATACAGGATGGAATTCGCTCAATGCACTCGGCGACCATGGACCGGATATTGTCGCGCAGCCCATCGATATCCATGCATAGAAATTCAGCAGACGCTGGAGACGCTCAGGACCGCTCTCACTCGACAGCTCCGCCAGAGTCCAGCCGTTCTTACGCTCCAGCTCGCTCAACAGTCCGCGCAGGTAGGAGGCCGCCTGGCGACGCGACTCCACCCTGGGAAAACGACGAGCGAACACCGCCAGAAAGTCCGAGAATTCCCGCGACCATTCTTCGATATCGATCGTGACCACCCGCCGTCATCTACCACTCACCAGGTGAAGGTCACAACCTGTCGTTGCAGTATTAGGCCGTGTATGTGGTGCATCCGCAGATTTCGGGATCGAACTTTGGGGTCCGGCCGTTGCCGTAGCTGTCGTTGCCCCAGGTGGGGTCTCCGCGCTCGTACCGACAGGCACCGCGTTGGTGCACCTGTTCGCTGTGTCCGCAGTTGGCGCAGGTGGACCGTTTCGGAGGTGGAGGCTGCTGCCCCAGCCACCGCAGCATCCTGAAGATGACGAGCAGGAGGGCGGCGAACCCGACCATGACCAGAACGAAACCGACCAGTCCTGCTATGTCCAGCATCGTCGTTTCTTTCTTTTCGTTATTCGGACGGTTCTTCGCGGAACAGGAATTTGCCGTCGTCGGAGAAATGAACGCGCTCTTGGAGGGTCCCGTCCCGCCGCCAGCGCCGCCAGGTTCCGACGGCTTTTCCGTCCCTGAACCGGCCTTCGGTCTTGATGGTTCCGTCGCGGTACCAGGACTTCTCGGGGCCGTGTGCTAGTCCGTGCAGGTAGGTGGCCGACCGCAGGATCGGGCTGTGTTCATCGTCGTCGGCGCGGACGAACACTTGGCCGGTGTACGGCAGGCCCTTGTAGTGCAGTCTGCCGGTGTACCGGTCGACTTCGACGTCGGAGCCGTCCCGGTTGATGGCGTCGGCATCGATACCTTTGATCGTGAATGCGTCGACGTGTTCGATCAGCAGGCCGGACTCGTCCCAGCGTTTGTGTGACAGGCGGTTGCCGGTGTAGTCGTAGAAGTCCTCGACCGCTGGACTGCCATCAGGGTGCCATTCGAGCCATTCGTCGGTCGGGTGGTTGCGGAAGAATCCCATGTGGTAGCGATCGCGGCCGTCGGGGTACCAGCCGTCCCACGTTCCGGCGCGGTCGCCTTCGTGGTAGCCGTTGAGTTCGAGGAGCGTGCCGTCCGGCAACATCTTCGCCAGAAGTCCGGTGAACGGCTCTCCCCGGTAGAACGCGCGCTGAGTCGCCTCATCGATCACCAGATCAGGGTCGTCCATCTCGACGAAATCGCTCACCGTTCCCCTTCCATCTGGTCTCCGACCGACGGCCGCTTCGGCGACAGCCGGAATCAGGACCCATGACATCGAAGCCTCTCCATGCCGACTCCGCCGCGCCAATCAGAGGCATCAATGTCTATTTGACCATCTCATCATCCCGCTCCCCACCCAGAACGCCCTCACCTCCCGATCGACCCCTGATCGCGCACAACCACCGCAGCCCGGGCTCTTCGGGGCAGTGCGCTGGTCGGGCCAGGACACGGAATCGCGTGCGGGAACGGATGAAGGGAGTGGCGTGGCGGTCAGCGGACCAGACGAAGGGCTCCTGGCGAGGCTGAATTCCGTCGGCTGGGGCGGTGCCCGCCTCGGCGGGCCGGGCGTGAGGCAGGCGGTGCTGGATCTGTGGGCTCCGGGACCGGCCGAGGAAGCGCTGAACGTTCTTATGTCGCTGTGCATCCACCGAGGCCGTGTGCGCAGGGCGGCCGTCGAACTGCTGCCGTTCCTGGTCGCTGCGGTGGCCGATCCGGCGGTGACGATCCGGCATCGGCTCATCGTCGCCGTCGAGCAGATCGTGACGGTCGCCTCTGGGAGGGGACGTCCCGTACTCGCGAGCCGTCCGGGCTGGGCCGAAGTCTGGGCGGAGGCCGTCAGGGACCTGCTGCCGCTGCTCGATGACGCATCCCCCGAGCTGCGCAGGCCGACTGCGGCGCTCCTCGGCCACGTGACGCACCGCCCCGACAAGATGATCTCCGTGCTGCGGGACCGCTTCGCCAAGGAGACCGACCTGGGCGTGGCCGACCAGATCCGCGGATCCGTCGAGGAACTGGCCTGGCATGTCGGCGAGGATCGCCGCGCGGAAGTCCAGGCCTGGCTGCACCGAGCATGGGCTGCGGAAGCGGGCACGCGACCCGAGGCGTTCCGCGCCACCGTGGGCATGCTGGCGCGGCTGGCATGGCCCCCGGTGAACGGCAATGATGATCTGTTCACCCTTCGGCTGTCGGAGTCGTTCGTCGTCCGGGACCTGCTGAAGGACGACGACCCCGCGATCGGTCTGGAACTCGCCCGCGTGCTCCTGGAGGATGACCGTGCGGGCCATCGGACCGGCGGCCTTCAGCTGGCCGCCCGGCTCATGGCGTCCTGGCGTTCGGCCGTTCCCGCGCTGTTGCCGTCGGTCGCCGCGCTCATCGACGACGCGCTGGCGGACAACCGGGCGCTCGCGCTGCGGATCCTTAGCATGTGCGGCCAGGCCTCCCGCCCCTGGGCCGACGCCGCCGCCGCACGGCTCACCCACGACGGCGAGCCGGACTGGCTCGTCCGCACCCAGGCATTGTGGATGCTCGGGAAGCTGGCCGACGACAGGTGCGTTCCCGTGTTGGCCGAACGCATGAACGACATCAGGCGCGAACCCCGGCACGGGTTCCGCGACCACCGGCTGCCACACAACCTGGGACGCTGGTACGACCTGGAGCTGAACTTCTGTGAGATCCTCAAGCCCTTCGCCGCCCACCACGAGATCCTGCTGCCGTCGATCCTGGTGAAGCTCATCGCGCGGCAGGACGGCCTGCACTACCCCGCGGTCCTCGCACGGTGGCATCGGCAGGGAGCCCCCGTCGTCCCCCGGATGCTCGAACTGCTCGGCACCCGCGATGCCCTGCCGATCGCACGAGCGCTCGCAGTGATCGACCCCGGGCCCGTCGCGGCCCACAAAAGAAGCACACTTCGGAGATTCGTCCCTTCTCCGGACGCGTCGCCCGACGCCCCCTCGTATCTCGGTGCCCTGGCCTACTGGCGGATCACCGGCGATCCCGAACCCGCGTTCGCGGTTCTGCGCTCCCCGGGCGCATGGGGAAGCTGGAAGAACACCATCTGGCAGGAGATGGGGCCCGCCGCGGCGGAGGTGGCAGACCTCTGCCGACCGAAGGCCGGCCCGGAGTACGAGCGGCGCAAACGCCTGACCGACCATGCACGATCCCTGTGGCGCGTGACCGGCCGAATCGACGAGGCCGCTTCCACAGCCCTTGCGCTGAGCTCCGACTATCTCACCCCCAGACCACTGCACTACGAGCATGCCCACCCGCTGATGCTCCTGTCCGAGCTCGCCGAAGCCGACCCCGCACTCCGGCCGGCGGCACTGGAACGGCTGCTCGGCGCAGCCACCCACCTTCCGCCCGTCCACCGGTCCAATGGACCCAACGGAATGGACCTCGCCTGGGCGCTGTGGCGGCTGGGCGGACCCGCCGAAGACACCGTGCGCATGGTGCTGCCCTGGATCGACCGGCTGACCATGCCCGGAGGCTGGTCGCAGCGCAACCCCCTGGAACCCCTGACCCTTCTCACGGCGATCGCGGCCGCGAACCCCGCGGCCCTCGAACCAGCCGTGCCGCGGCTTCGCGAGCTGACCCACACCGACCGGCGCCCCCTGCTGTCTCGCCATTGGCAACCCGGGCACCCGCCCGCCTACCGCAACTGGCGTTCGGTCGAGGACGACGACAGCCTGCGCGCTGCCGTCCACGCCGTATTCGAAGCGATCGCGAAGGGCGGACCGTCCAGAACCGGGCGATGATCGCGGTGAAAGCCACACCGCCAGATGGCCGACGGCCTTGCGGCGAGCGAACAGCATGTGGTGACGAATGATCAGCAGTCCGGTGATCAGCAGCAGCCATCCGACGGTCATCAATCAGTTCGCCTCATCGAACACGGCGAATCGGGTCGATGCGCCAGAAGGCGCTCCAGGTCCGATCGGGAATCTCGGCACGGGTTAGAGCTTGACGCTGCCGGGGATCTTGGATCCTGCGAGCTCAGGCCGTTGGTGATGCCCGGTTGCCGTTGAGCGCTTCCGCAGGTAGGCGCGCTCGGATGCCTCGGTCGCAGCCCTGACCACCGCCGCCGACGTGCAGCGCTGCGCCCTCGACCGCCTGGACGGCCTGCGCGCCGGCGTGTTCGGCAACGTGTGGGTGGAGCGCGCTCGCCGCAGGGAAATGCCCCTGGCTTGGGGGGCTCGGGGCGTTCGTGCGGGGTGGGTCAGCGGGACAGGTGCGGCTTGAGGAGCGTGGCGACTTCGGGGGCGGCCTGTTCGGGTATCCAGTGGCCCACGCCGGGGAGGGTATGGAAGGTGTAGGGGCCGGTGACGTAGTCGCGGGTCAGAGCGGCACACGTGGGGCCGAGGGCGGGGTCGGCGTCACTGGCGATGAACAGCGTGGGGACGGTGACGGGGGACAGGCGGCTCGGGGGGTTGAAAGGCATGGCCCGGTACCAGTTGAGCGCCGGGGTGAGGGCGCCCGAGGTCATGAGGAACGTGAGGTCCCTCAGGGTGTTGGCTTCGGGTTGGCCGGCGGTCATCTTCGTGGCCATGCCGGGGTTCCCGGAGCGGTAGAGGCGGCGCAACGCGAGTTCGGGGATCCAGGGGAGCTGGAAGAAGTACATGTACCAGGACAGCAGGAATTGGCGGCTGGTGAACAGGGAGCGCATGAACGCCGCCGGGTGGGGGACCGACAGAGCCGTCAGCGTGGACAGGGCGTAGGGGTGGGTGGTGGCCAGTGCCCAGGCGACCGCCGCGCCCCAGTCGTGGCCGATGACGTGGACTCCGCGGGTGCCGGGGTCGGCCGTCTTGATGAGGGCCAGAACGTCCTCCACCAGCTCGGACATCCGGTAGGCGTACCTGCCGCGGGGCCGCGCTCTGGGTGAGTATCCGCGCTGGTCGGGGGCGAGGGTGCGGTAGCCCTCGGCGTGTAGGAGGGGGGACAGGGCGTCCCAGGAGTTCGCGGTCTGGGGGAAGCCGTGGAGGAGGATCACGATGCCGCCGTCCAGGGGGCCCTGGTCGACGACGTCGAAGATCAGACCATCGCGTTCGAAGGAGGCGAGGCGCTTCACGGGCGAGCCTGCGCCCACTGGCCGTGGAAGGTGTAGCCGAGGCTTTCGGGGACGGGAAGGGTGCAGACGGGGCCGTCCGCGACGGCCCGGGCGTTGAAGATGACGATGTTCGTGGTTCCGGCGGTGATGTCGTTCGTGTAGGCGATGAGCCAGCCCTCGTCGTTGGTCTCGTCGCGGTCGCGGGGAACGAACAGGGGCTCGCCGACCAGTTGGCCCGGGCCGTAGTCGTGGGTGTCGGCTTCTCCGGTCTCGGTGTCGTACCGCGCGACCGCCGTGAACGCGATGCCAGCCGTGGTGGTGGTGGCGGCGCCGTAGACCTGTCGGTGGCGCGCGGTGGCTAGTCGTGGATTGATGGTGGGCCATTCGAGCGGCAGCGGGTGGAGCTGGTAGGCCTCGACCTTGCCGGACGTCGCGACGCGGTAGCGCCAGAGCCGGCCGACGGGCAGGCAGGACGGGTCGGTGAGGTGGCCGATGCTGGAGATGGCCTCGTGCATGACGGTCCAGGAACGAAAGCGGACCAGGTCGAAGACGACGTCGGTGCCGTCGTCGTAGGCGCCGGCGAAGTGCCACTGGAACCACGGATCTGTCTCGACGACGCGGAACGGGCCGCCCGCGCGAGGGACGAACAGGATGCGCGTGGGTTCGTCGCCGTGCCAGCGCATCGACTGGAAGGTCGGGAGGCGGCCGGACATCATCGCGGCCACGTCGAGGATGACGGGGCCCAGGCAGAACACCAGATGGGTGGCGGTCATCGCGAAGTCGTGGACCATGAAGCGGCGAGGGATCCGGATCGACCGCACATGTTCGGCCGGTCCACCGCGCCTGCTGCGGTAGATCTCCAACCGGGGACGGGGAGCGTACACGCAGCCGAAGTTCCAGAGCTCGGCTGTGGCGGGGTCCCAGCACGGGTGGGCTGAGTAGGGCGTGTAGGGGCCCCTGAGGCGGCCGGACGGCTTGAGCCCGCCGTCGAGGTCGCAGCGGCCGAGGGTCTCAAGCGTGACCGGGTCCAGTTCCCACGGCATGTCGGCTTCCCAGAGCGCCAGGAGCCTGCCGTCGATCATCGTGACTGACGTGTTGGCCTGTGCGGCGGGAGGCCGGAGAACGTTGCGGAACCGGCCGCCCGGCGCGTTGGCCCCGCCCAAGCGCAGTGGGGGCACCGTGCTGTCACGGGCGTCGAGGGACGCCTGGTAGGAGGACGTGCGGACATAGCGGGAACGGACCCGCACCGGCATGCCGGGCGCGAAGGTGACGGCGCTGACCAGGCCGTCTCCGTCGATGACGTAGTCGGACAGATGGTTGCCCGCGCCATTGCGGTACAGGGTGCCGGCCAGGCTCTCAGGAACGCTTCCCTGGCTCGGGTGGAGCTCGGCGTCGACCTCGCGGGCCCATCCTCCGCGTCGCAAGTCCATGAACACTCCAATGTAATCAGTGAACACATTCATGTGAGCGATGATTACATCGGGCGTCGGGTCACCTGTCAAGGTGTGGTACGACTGGCTGCATGAAGACGACGGGACGGCCCTACCACCACGGGTCCCTGCCGGAGACGCTGGTCGCACATGCCGTCGAGCTGCTAGACGAGGCGGGTGCCGAAGCGGTGACCGTCCGCGAAGTGGCCCGCAGGGCGGGCGTCTCCCCTGCCGCGCCGTTCAGGCATTTCCCCGACCGTGCTGCCCTCATGGCGGCTGTGGCGGAGGTCGTCATGGTGGACTTCGGCATGGTTCAGCTGGCAGCGGTGGAGTCTGCCGGCTCTCTGCCGTTCCGGGCCCTGGGCACCGCGTTCGTGCACTACGCCCTGACCCATCCGCACCGCTTCACGCTCCTGCGGCCGACCCTCTTCACAGCGGACCGCACCCCCGCCGTCGAGGAAGGTCACCGCGCCTTCACCGACGCCATCACCAGCATGATCGTCGCGGGCCAGCAGCGCGGCGAACTCCGGCGGGCCGACCCCGAGCTGATCAGGATCACCGCCCAAGCCCTGGTCTACGGACTCTCCCAGATGTTCGTCGACGACTACCTCGACGCCACCCGGGCCGAGACCCTGATCGACGAGGTCATCGACCTGTTCGGCGTGGGCGTCCTCGCACCAGGCCGAACTGTCGACGCCTGACCTCGTGGCGGCCGTTCATCGAAGAACCGTGACGTTCTGTCCAGCGGCCGGACAGGGTGAACCGACGCGACACAAGGCGATGGCGGCGGTGTGCCACTGGGCGTGGGCGTGCCTTGGGCGAACTCTGTCGATCTTGCTAAAGAGCGAGTCTTTGCCGGGGATGGCCAGCCGATCTCGTTCACGGCGCTGGCAAGCGTCTGACCAGCGGATTTCTGTCGAAGACGCCTTGTCGAACGCCAGGTGCCCGGGGGAATCTTCTGGACGCCCGAACGACGCCCGACCCGCTCAAACGATCACAGGGAGTTCTTCCCACTGGAAGAACTCCCTGGTCAGGGCAGGTTTTGAAGCGCACCCGAAGGGATTCGAACCCCTAACCTTCTGATCCGTAGTCAGATGCTCTATCCATTGAGCTACGGGTGCTTGTTGCGGTGTCCCAACCTGCGGTGTCGCAACGAGAGATGAGCATACCGGGTGTTGGGGATGTAGGCGAATCGGTTTCGGGGGTGGGGGTGTGGAGGGGGTGGGGGTGGTCGATTTTGGGGGAACCCTGGACGTGGTGGGGGGGTGGGTGTATTCAGGAAGCCGTTTGTGAGGTGGAGCACGCATGCCCAGATGGTCTGCGTTCGCTCCGGAGATCGACCGTGGGTTGGTCGCGGGGCTGAACGATGGGGAGGAGAACGCGCTCGCGAAGCTCTACGACACCTATGTCGAACAGATATTCGATTATGCGGTCTCCTTGTCGGGGGAGGGGAAGGCCGCGGAGGCGTTGGTGCATGACGTCTTCATCGACGCGGCGCGGCGGGGGCCTCGGCTGCGGGATCGGGAGCGGTTCCGGGCGTGGCTGTACGCGGCGGTGCGGCGGAGGGGGATGGAGCGGAGCCGGGCCAGGGGGTTGGTCTGGGACTGGGGGATTCCGGGGGTGGGGGGCCTCGGGGGGCTTTCGGTCGAGGAGGCCAGGGAACTGCTCGAGGGGGCGCTCGACAGGGTCTCGTTGAGCGATCAGGACCTGCTGCTGTTGACGTTCCGGCACGGGGTCGTGGCGGCGGATCTGGCGGCGGTGCTGGGGGTTTCGCCGTTCAAGGCGGCGGCGTTGGCGGGGCAGGCCAAGGCCAGGGCCGAGGCGGCGCTGGAAGCGCAGTTGAGGGTGAAGGAGAAACGGTGCCTGCGTGCGCGCGGGGGGCGGGCGCCGGAGTTGCAGGAGCACCGCCGACGGTGTCCTGAGTGCCGTCGCAGGGCGGGGGTGCCGCTCTCGGTGTTGTTGGAGGCGCCGCCTGCGCCTGTTCCGCCGCCGCAGTTGCGGCACAGGGTGCTGCACACGGGCACGGATCCCGAACTCGCCGGCTACCGGGCCGATATCTCCGGCAAGGGGGGGAACCTTACGCCGGAGGGTCTGCCGCGGCAGCCGGATGTCCCTTCGCCGTTGGGGCGCCGCTGGCTGCTGGCGGGCGGTGGGATGCTCACGACGTTCGTCGTGGCGCTCATCACCTCGTTCCTGATCGGGCCGAATCTGGGGCTTCCGACGCTGCCGTGGCCGCCGGGCGGGGACCAGACGGAGATGCCGGTGGTGACGAAGCCCACAAGCCCCGTCGAGGAGGACGGGCGGCCGAAGTCGGTGGGCCCGCTGGGGCCCGGAGGGATGCATCTGTCGACGTCCTCCCCGCCGACCCAGGTGGCGGAGGATCTTCCCGGGCCGCAGGACACCCCGCAGGGGACGCCGTCGCCTTCGGGTTCTCCGCCGCCTTCCTCGGCCGCGTCGCCGTCACCGTCCCCTCAGCCCTCCGGGCATTCGAGCCCCCAGGACGAGAACCAGCCGCAGCCGCCGCCGGCCGTCACGGTGGTGCCCGAGCTCCGGGTCGACACCCCGCTGGTGGAGATCGGTTCCGACCGGACGACGCAGATCCAGCTCCAGGCGCTGGGCGGCTCCGTCCCCTGGCAGGCCGTCGCCGACAGCAGCAAGATCACCCTGGACAGCTCGGGCGGCACCCTGGGCGACGGCCAGGGTTTCGCGCTCAGGGTGCGCCTCCCGCTCAGCCTCGTCCGCCTGGCCGGCTCCGCCGTCGTCTCGATCATCAACATGGCGGACGGCACGCAGACCCAGGTGACGGTCCGCTGGGGCCTCTCGGTCCTGTGAGGAGGACGTGAGGAGGTCAGTCCCGCCGCAGCAGGTAGGGCCTGACCTTCCCCAGCCCCTGCAGCGACCGGGCCTTGATCTTTTTCAGTGAGTAGGGCCCGGCCGCGAGTTCCGCGCCCATTCCGGGGCTGGCCAGCACGGTCCCGGGGTGGGCGGCGGCCGTCAGCCGTGCCGCCATGTTCACGGGTGTCCCGAACACGTCTCCGAGCCGCAGGATGACCTCCCCGTAGGCGACTCCGACCCGCACCCGCGGGAAGTCCTCCGCGGCGGACCGTTCGGAGATCCGCAGCGAGATCTCCGCGCCGGAGGCCGCGTCGGGCGCGGTGAACAGCACCTCGTCTCCCAGCGTCTTGATCACCCGTCCGCCGAGGGCGGCGATGATCGAGGCGGTCTCGGTCTCGAACCGGTCGATGAGTTCGGCGAGCCCGTCGGCGTCCAGGTGGCGGCTGAGCCGGGTGAACGACACGATGTCGGCGAATCCCACCGCGAGCGTCGCCGTTCCCGCTCCGGGGTCGGCGGTCGCGGTGGCGGTCCCGGTGAGGGCGCTGACGCCGACGGCGGCGAGCTGCCGGCGCCATCCCCGCAGCAGCAGGTTCTCGAACTTGGGCCGCAGTTCCGCGCTGGCCAGCAGAGCGGCCGTGACGGTCTCGTCCGTGACGGCCTCGCCGGGTTGCACGAGGTGTTCGGCGAGCCGTTCCAGCCACACTTCGCCCAGCCAGTGCGCGAGTCGGCTCATCGTCTGGCCCACTCCGCGGGCCAGTTGCAGCACCATCTCCTCGTCGACGTATTCGTGTTCGAGGAGTTCCCGGATGGTCCGCATGGCGACGATGTCCTCTTCGGTGAAGGCCGCCGTGTCGCCGGGGGGTGTGGGGAAGCCGAGCGCGGACCAGATCCGCAGGCCCAGTCCCAGCTCGATGCCGGATTTCTCTTCCACGTCATGGAGGGTGAACAGCAGTGGCTCACCCAACAGGAGTTCTTCGACCGCGCGTGTCTCCGCCATATCCGGCCACCACCATTACATCAGTCAATGTCTCATTCCTGTCAGGCGTAAGATTCTTACGCCGGGGTCACCAGGTCAAGCGGCGGGGAGGCGTGGATGCGCGAGTACCGGATCGACGAGCTGGCGCAGACCGCCGGGACGACCGTGCGCAACATCCGCTCCTACCAGGACAGAGGGCTCCTCCCGTCGCCGAGGCTGCAGGGCCGGGTCGGCATCTATGACGATGCTCACCTCGCCCGTCTCCGCCTGATCGGCCAGATGCTCGAGCGCGGCTACACCCTGGCCAACATCGGCGACCTCGTCGAGGCGTGGGAGGCCGGGCGGGACGTGGGCGACGTCCTCGGCCTCGAGCAGGTCCTCACCGACCCCTGGTCCGACGAGATCCCCGCCTGGGTCGCCTACGACGAGCTCGTCGGGGTCTTCGACACGGGCGGCGGCTCCGGGCGGATCGACGCCCTCCTGGGCCGGGCCGTCGAGCTCGGGCTGGTCGAGCCGGAGGGCGACCGCTACCGCATCCCCAGCCCCCGCCTCCTGCACGTGGGCGCGGAGCTCGTCGCCAACGGCGTCCCCCTGGAGGCGGTCCTGGACATCGCCGACGAGATCCGCCGCGACTGCGAGGTCATCGCCGGCCGTTTCGTGGACCTGGTGAACGACCATGTCATCAAGGACGCGGACATCCTCGGAAAGGACGCGGTCCGCGTCGCGGAGGTCGTCCGCCGTATGCGCCCGCTCGTCCAGATGGTGATGAACCCGTTCGTGGCGCGCGCCATGGAGAAACGGGTCCGCGCGGAACTGGGCGACAAACTGGAATTCCTCCTCGAAGGCGAAGAATTCGGAGAGAGGCACGGTGCCGTGGCGCACGATTGACTGCGATATCCGCGGATCCCGAGTACGGTCGCTTTGAACGGCCTGTAGTCGGAGAAGGGGATCTCGTGAAGCTCGTGACCCGCAGACAGTGGGGTGCGCGTTCGCCTCGCAGCCAGGCCTCCTACCTGGCCTCGACCCGCGGCGTGAAGGTCCACTACACCGGGAGCTTCGTCGACCCCCGGCTGAAGGACGACCACGGGCGCTGCGCGGCGATGGCCCGCCAGATCCAGAACGGCCACATGGACGGCAACGGCTGGAACGACGTGGGCTACAGCTTCCTCGTCTGTCCGCACCGCTACGTCTTCGAGGGGCGGGGCCTGCACCGTCTTCCCGCGGCCAACGGCCCCGGCCTCAACACCGGCCACTACGCGGTCCTCGGCATGGTGGGGAACAAGGGGCTCGTCACCCCGACGGACGACATGCTGCACGGCATCCGCGACGCCATCGAGTACGTCCGTGCCAACGGCGGCGCCGGCAGGGAGATCAAGGGCCACCGCGACGGCTACTCCACCGACTGCCCCGGCGCGAGGCTCTACGCGTGGGTGAAGCAGGGCGCTCCCCGTCCGAAGGGCGGTGCCGAGCCGGTCCCGGACAAGCCTCCGGCGGAGCCCGAGGACGTGCTGGAGATCCTGCTCAACCTGGGCATCAAGGGCGCCCTGACGATCGCTCCGGGCGAGCGCGTCTCCGTCCCGTGGGACGCCGAGTACGCCGACCCGTCGCACATGCACGGCAGCGGTCCCGCCTGGACGCCCAAGGTCAAGGACTGGGCCCTGGTCACGCTCGGCGCGGTCGTCGACGGCCAGGGGGCGGGCGAGAAGCTGAAGCTGGCGTTCGCCGAGTACGAGAAGTCCGGTGCCGCCCGGGTCAAGGACGTCTTCGGCGAGGACAAGATCGGCAACGGCACGAAGGTCGAGTACACCCTGTCCGGGGTGATGTGGCTCAGCAGCGACCGCAGCTATCGGGTCGATCTGGTCAACCAGGGGTCCGGTGCGGTGACCGTCACCGGGGCGAGGCTGCGCGTCGCCCGCTGAGCCTTCGACGTCCGGAGGGTCCTCAGTCGTTGTCGAGGACGAGGCTGAGGACCCAGCCGACCACGCCGACGATGATCGCGCCCCACAGGGCGGGCCAGAACCCGTCCACGGTGAAGGGCAGGTCCGCCTGCTCGGCGATCCAGCCGGTCAGCATGAGCAGCAGCGCGTTGACGACCAGGCCGAAGAGGCCGAGGGTCAGCACGTAGAAGGCGCAGCCGAGCGTCTTGATGATCGGCTTGAGCAGGGCGTTGACGATCCCGAAGATGACGGCGACGGCGATGAGGGTGAGGGCGCGCTCGGTGTTGTCGTTGCCCGGTACGTCGATGCCGTCCAGGAAGTAGGCGGCTGCGGCGAGGGAGACCGCGGTGATGACGATTTTGATCAGTATGTTCACGTTTCAGATGGTCGCATGGGGCCATCGGACCGGTCGTCACTCCGGATGATGAACTTCAGACCACCGGAAGCAGGAGGGCCGAGGGTCGCGACGGGTCGTGGAAGACCTCCTGCTCGGCCGCGACGGCCTTGCGCGCCGAGCCGATCGGCTCGCCCGTCCCCGGGTTGCTGGCGATCTTGGGGTAGGCGCCGCTGCTGACGTGGACGCGCAGCCGGTGCCCCTTCTTGAAGCGGTGCCCGATCGGCCACAGCTCGAGGTCGACGCGGCGCACCCCCTCGCCGTCGGGGGGAGAGTTGTGCTCGTCGAGCCGCAGCCCGCCCTCGCAGATGTTCTTGGACGTCCCGTCGGGGGAGACGTCGCACAGCCGCACGATGAAGTCGGTGTGCGTCCGGGACGAGCGGACGAACAGTTCGGCTCCGACGGGCCCGATCAGCTCCAGGTCGTCCTTCAGCGTCTCGGACGTGAACACCAGCAGGTCCGGGCGGCGTTCGGCGGGCCGCTGGTCCACGGGGCGGCTGAGCCCGAGCAGCGACGGGCCGCCGTACGCGGGCGTCGGGTCGGCCGGGTCGTAGCGGTACCGCTCGGGGGCGGAGCTGCCGGGCGTGTCGGGCCGGAAGCCGTGTCCGGGGTGCAGGTGCCAGCGGCGGATCTTCATGCCGGGCACCGGCCACTCGGCGAACTCCCGCCATTCGCCGGCTCCGGTGATGAACAGCCGGACGGGGTTCTCCCGCAGTCCCCTCTGGTCGCCCTTCAGATGGGCCCGGAACCAGCCCAGGGACTCCCGGACGGCCACCAGGCCGTGCCGGGGGTCGGCGTGCCACCAGGGCCCGATGGTGAGCTGGGGCTGCTGGCCGCACTCCCGCATGGCCAGGTAGTCCTTGATCATCCAGGGCAGGAAGACGTCGTACCAGCCGCCGACCATCGCCGCGGCGGGCAGGTCCTCGCAGATCGCGGAGGTGTGGACCCGGCCGTCCCAGAAGGGGTTCTCGGCCAGTCCGTGCCCGGTGAGCAGTTCCTGGAAGAACGGCACGTTGCCGCCGGTGGTGAAGGCGTCGAGCTCCTCCAGGGGCAGCCCGGCCCGGATGGCGCGGGCGGTGCGCCGCCGCATCCGGAGCAGCTCCAGCGGGTTCTCGATCTTGGAGGTGACCGAGACCCAGCCGAGGGTGGACTCCAGGGCGAAGGAGCCGCCGATGTAGATCGCGTCGCGGAACTGGGAGGCGGTCACCGACAGCGCCATCGCCTTGTGCTCGGGGCCGGACTTGGCGGCGACGGCCCACTGCGTGTGCCCCAGATAGCTGGGTCCGTAGGTGGCGAAGACGCCGCCGAACCAGGGCTGGCGCTTGAGCCACTCGACGGTCGCGAGCCCGTCGATCTGCTCGTTGAGGGGGTCGAAATCCCCGCCTGAGCCGAACGTCCCCCGCACGCTCTGCACGACGATCTGGTAGCCGAAGTAGGCGAACGGGTACCCGTTGATCGCCCCTGTGACGCCGCGCCGCCCGTAAGGGGTGCGGACGAGGATCGTCGGCGGGTTCTTCACCCCCACCGGGATGTACCTGTCGGTCAGGAGCTTCACGCCGTCCGGCATGACGACGGGGATGTCCTTCACGTGGGACACCCGGTAGTGCGGTCGGGGAAGGGCCGGAAGCGTCGGGAGGCCGGGCAGCCCGGGCAGGTGGGGCAGACGCAGTCGGTCGGGGACGCTGAGGCGATCGGTCAGTGCCATGGGGACCTCCCCCTGTGAGACGGCTGTCTCTGTGCGTTGCCGCGCGTTACATAGAAGTAACAATAGCCGTTTTTCGATCAGTCTGTCTCCTAGGTCACATCGAGTCCTTAATCGATCGTGACAAGTTCGTGGCCCGCTCCATGGGGTCGGGTGATAAGTATTACTGACTGGTAGCGACCTAGTCACCGAGCGGTAACGGCAGGGCGCTAGGGTATGGGGCAAAAATCGGGTCGTCAGGAGCCTGGGGAGAGCCTGTTGTTCTATCGCTTCATGAGGTTGGTGGTTCCACCTCTTTTCCGGCTGTTGTTCCGCCTTCGTGTGGAAGGGAAGGAGAACATCCCCTCTTCCGGGCCGCTCATCGTCGCCAGCAACCACCTGTCCTTCATCGACAGTTACGTGATCCCGATCGCCCTGCTCCCCCTGAAGGTGGTCTTCCTGGCCAAGGCCGAGTACTTCGAGACCAAGGGCTTCAGGGGCCGGATGAGCCGCTGGTTCTTCAGCTCGCTCGGCATGATCCCGGTGGCCCGCGGCAACGGGGCCTCGGCGATGGGCTCCCTGGAGCAGTCCGCCGAGATCGTCAGCGGCGGCGCCGTCTTCGGCATCTACCCCGAGGGCACCCGTTCCATGGACGGGCGGCTGTACCGGGGCCGGACGGGCGCGGGCTGGGTCGTCCTGGCCACCGGCGCGCCGGTCCTGCCGGTCGGCCTGATCGGGACTCAGGAGCTCCAGCCGTACGGCAGCCGGTTCCCCAAGATCGGCCGGGGGGTGACCGTGCGGATCGGCCCGGTCCTGGAGTTCGGCCAGTACGCCGGCGAGCCTCCGGGACGCGCCCGCAGGGCGATCACCGACGAGATCGTCCAGGCCATCCAGAAGCTGTCCGAGCAGGAGTACGTGCCCGAGTACAACGACCACAAGAGCAAGTGACGGAGAGGGCGGGGAGATCGGCAGTATCGTCGGTCCCATGCGGATCGAGCGCCTCTTCCCCGCCGGTCTGGCGGTCCTCGTCATGCTGAGCGGGTGCTCCGAGAGCACCCGCGGCTCCCGGGCCCCGGCGGAGGAGGCGGGCCTCCCCTCCCGGGCCGCGGCCAGGACGTACACCTCCGACCAGCTGCGCCAGGCCCTGCTCCCGGAGATCCCCCGGTACGTCAGGGCGGGGGAGCCGGATTCCGGCGTCTACGGGATGCTCAAGCCCGTCCGCAACTTCGCCCAGCTCCAGGGTCAGGTGACCCTCGACAAACCCAAGTGCGCGGGCGCCACCCAGACGTTCGGCACCGGCGGCGAGATCGCCTCGGCCCCGGCGGCCCTCACCACCTTCGCCCGCGCCGACGGGCAGACGATCACCCAGACGCTGGTCGCGGTCTCGGAGCTGACCGCGACCGAGGAGATAGGGCGCCGCGTCCCGGCCCTGTGCCGCACCTTCCGGACCCGGGTCGGCGGCCGGTGGTCCACCCACCAGGTGGTGGAGGCCACCCCCGACCGGCGCTTCGTCGGGGAGGGCTCGCGGACCGTGGGATTGCTCACGATGAGCGGCTCCACGAAGGTGACCATGTGGTTCGTCATCTTCAAGGCGCGCGGCTACCTGGGCACCGTCACGGTGTACGGGGCGAAGGCCACGCGCCGGGAGGCCGAACGACTCGGCACCGCCGCCTATGATCAGGCCGCCAGGGTGCTCCCCTGAAAATCGGTGAACTTCGGCGGTCGTCGGGTAGTCCTATCGAACGTCGAGAGCGCGGCCGGGAATTTCGGACGGTCAGCGCATTCAAGGCCCGGTGCGATACTGGGCGGCGCGTGTCTAGGGGAAGGGACCACCGGCTGATGAGCGTTACCTACCGTGTCAACGGCGGCAAGCAGTTGCAGGGCACCGTGTTCATCCAGGGGGCCAAGAACTCGGCGCTGCCCATGATCGGTGCGGCGCTGATGGCGTCCAAGGGACGCACGGTCCTGCGCAACATCCCGATCATCGAGGACGTGCGGCGGGCGGTCGAGCTCGCCCAGGCCGTCGGGGCCAAGGCGGATCTGCACGAGGCCGAGCGCACGCTGGTGATCGACGCCTCGGAGCTGAGCAGCCCGGTGCTGCCCGCGGACATCGCCGCGCGCTTCCGCGGCTCCTTCCTGTTCGTGCCCGCCCTGCTGCACCGGCTCGGCGAGGCGGTGATCGAGGGCGTCGGCGGCTGCAACCTGGGCAGCCGGAACCTCGACTTCCATTACAACGGCTTCAAGCGCATGGGCGCGACGGTCACCGAGCACGACACCGACAGCGCGGACGGCGGCTACATCCACGTCAAGGTGGGCCAGTTGCAGGCCGGCACGCTGTACTGCGACACCCCCTCGCACACCGGCACCGAGAACCTCGTCATGGCCGGCGCGCTGGCCAACGGCACCACGCTGATCAAGAACTGCGCGCTGGAGCCGGAGGTCCTGGACAACATCGACTTCCTGCAGCGCATGGGCGCGCAGATCGAGGGCGGCGGCACCGGTTTCATCCGGGTCACCGGCGTGGAGGAGCTCACCGCGGTCGAGCACACCGTGATGCCGGACCGCATCGACGCGGGCGTGCTGGTCATGGCCTGCGCCATCACCGGCGGCGAGGTCAGCCTGGTCGGCGCGGAGCTGGAGCACCTGGGCGTCGCGGTCGACAAGCTCGAGCAGATGGGCGTGGAGTTCAGCCAGCAGGGCGCGGTGCTGCAGGTGCGGCGCGAGCGTCCGCTGCGGCCGATCAATGTCATCACCGACGAGTACCCGGGCTTCGCCACCGACCTCCAGTCGCCGATCATGGCGCTGGCCACCCAGGCGGTGGGCGAGTCCTACATCTACGAGCGCATCTTCGACAGCCGCTTCCAGCTCGCCGAAGAGCTGATCAAGATGGGCGCCTCCATCGAGGTGGCCGGCAACCAGCGGGCCAAGGTCTACGGCGCGACACCGCTGCGCGGGGCCAAGACCATCGCGCACGACCTGCGCTCGGGCGCGGCGCTGGTGCTGGCCGGGCTCGCCGCCGAGGGCGAGACCGAGATCAGCCAGGCCTACTACATCGACCGCGGCCACTCGAACTTCGCCGAGAGGCTCACCGCGCTGGGCGCGGATGTGCACCGCGAAACGGTCTGAAGAGACCGGATTCGGTCACCCTTCCGGCAGGCTACAAACCCCTGAAAGCCCTTCACAGCCCATGATCCGCCCTTTAAGGTGCGAGTTCATGGGCTGTGTGTGCTGACCGGAACCTGACCTCTCGGTAAGGAATTTCTGTCCACCCCTGTCCTTAGGTTACTTTTTCGCCGCACTCTTGATTCGGTTTCGCGTCAGAGAGTCACATCTTCGGGTGGATATGTGATCCGCCCGAAGAGGATGGAGACGACCCGCGTCAGCGGGCCAGTTGAACAAGGGCAACGTGGGCGGCCGAGAGGCAGGGGCGAGAGCCATGAGTGGACCACGGGCGGGTTCGATGACCCCGGACCTGACCATCGGCGTCGTCGGCCCGCATGATCTCGTCGAGCGCGTCATGCTGATGGGGCACGGCCCCACCCCGGTGCCGAGCCGCCTCGTGGCGGCCGCCTACCGGGACGAGCAGGAGGCGGCGGACAAGGTCGTGCGGCTGGGCTCGGGCGTGGACGTCTGCCTGTTCGCCAGCCCCGTCCCCTATGATTTCGCGCGCAAGGCCGGGGTCCTCACCATGCCGGCGACGTACGTGCCGCTCAACGGAGCGGCCCTGCAGGGTGCGCTGCTGCGGGCCTCGCTGGACGAGCGCTTCGACCCCTCCAAGGTGAGCATCGACGTGCTGGGGCGCGGTGAGGTCGAGGAGGCCTTCGGCGAGGTCGGCCTGCCCGTCGAGCAGGTGCACCTGCGCGAGGAGGTGGCCGGGCCCGGCACGCTCGCCGCCTTCCACGAGCGCCTGTGGCGCCGCGGCCTGACCAGCGTCGCGCTCACCTGCGTGCACGCCACCGCCGAGCGCATGGAGCTGGCGGGCGTGCCGACCCTGCGGATCCGCCCGACCGGCGCGGCCATCCGCAGCTCGCTGCAGACCGCCGCGCTGCTGGGCGCCCACAACCGGCTGGAGGAGTCCCAGCTCGTCGTGGTGCTGGTGGACGTGCCCACGCTGCGCGAGTCGCCGCGCCGGGCCACCCCCCGTTACTGGCGGGAGGAGCTCAAGCTGGCGCTGCACCGGATGCTGCTGCAGGAGGCGCACCGGATGAACGCCGCGGTGTGGCCGCTGGACGACCACAGCTATCTCGTCACCGCGACCCGCGGGTCGGTCTCCTCCGGCACCGAGGGCTTCCGCACGCCCCCGTTCGTCGAGCGGGCGCGCGAGGAGCTCGGGCTGGTGGTCGAGGTGGGCATCGGCATGGGCCGCACCGCCCAGGAGGCCGAGACCCACGCCAGGGCCGCGCTGGCCCGTTCGCAGACCTCCCAGCGGGCGCAGGGCTTCGCGCTCGACCGCGACGGCAGGGCGCTGGTCCCCGCCCCTCGACAGCCGGTGCGCGGCGGCGCCCAGCAGGCCAAGCCCAAGGGTCTGGAGATTTTGTCGCGATTGGCCGATAAACTCGGTGATCAGGGTGATACGGGAGCCCCGCTGATCGTGGACGCGGAGAACGCCGGACGTATGTTGGGCGTCACACCCCGGACCGCTCGCCGGTTGTTGCGAACTTTGGTCGAAGAGGGCCTGGCCTGGCCTCTTCCGCCGAATCGCACCCCTCAGCCGGGGCGTCCCCGTCAGCTCTACCGGCTGATAGTGGAGAAGCTGGGCCCCGGAAAAACAGCCGGGTAACCGGCTGTTAATCGGAAAAGACTAAAATTCCCCGCAACCAGTGCACAACGGCGTGCGTCTCATACTGCGATTGCGCGTGGTTGGAGGACTTGGCGTGGAAAGCGTATGGACAGTACCCGGGTACCGGCACATTCGTGAGCTCGGCACCGGTGTGTCCGGACGGGTCTTCATGGCCGAGCACATCGAGTCCGGCATCAACGTCGCCATCAAGTACCTGACCCCCGAACTCGCCCTCGACCCGGTCTTCGTCACCCGCTTCCGCGACGAGGCCCGGCTCCTGTCCGAGCTCGAGGACCCGCACCTGGTGCAGTTCTTCGAGTACGTCGAGACGTCCACCCGGGCGGCCGTCGTGATGGAGCTGGTCGACGGGGTGAGCCTGTCCCAGATCCTGGCCGACTCCGGGCCGCTGGAGCCCGAGGCCGCGCTGGTCGTGCTCAAGGGCTCGCTGCTCGGCCTGGCCGCCGCGCACGCCTCCGGCGTCGTGCACCGCGACTGCAAGCCCGGCAACGTGCTGGTCGACGGCGAGGGCAACAGCCTGCTGTCGGACTTCGGCGTCGCCGTCCAGGCCGGCGAGGAGATGCGGGCCGTCGGGACGCCCGCCTACATGCCGCCCGAGCAGTGGGCCGGCGCACCCGCGGCGCCCTCCGCCGACGTGTACGCGATCACGGCCGTCTGCTACGAGTGCCTGACGGGCCACCGCCCCTACCAGGCCGGGACGCTGGGGGCGCTGGAGCTGGCGCACCAGAGCCTGCCCGTCCCGGTGGAGCACGTGCCGCCCGGCCTGCGCGACCTCATCGAGGCGGGCATGTCCAAGGACGTGCGGGGCCGCCCGCAGAGCGCGTTCGCCTACCTGCTCGAACTGGAGATGACGGCCGGGGCCGCCTACGGCGCCGACTGGGAGGACAGGGGCCGCGACCTCCTCAAGGCCCGCGCGCTCGCACTGGCGCTGCTGTTCCCCGTCACCCGGCCCTCCTACGAGCCGAGCACCGAGGCCCTCACCACCGTCCTGGACGCGCCGTCGCCGCGGCAGTCCCCCGGATACCGGCCGAGCCCCCGTCTGGGGCTGCTGGCCACCGCGGCCGGAGCCGTCATGGCGCTGGTCGCCACCAGCGCGCTCCTGGCGTTCAACGCGTCCGACCGCGACAACGTCGTCCAGCAGGCGGCTCCCGCGACCCAGGCGTCGCCGACCGCGCAGACCGGCGGCGAGCTGCCGACCGGCAAACCGGACAAGAAGATCAAGCCGGTGGGGGCGAGGCCCTCCATCACCGTGACGGTCACGGCCTCGCCCTCGGACGCGCCGGCGTCGCCGAGCAAGCCGGTCAAGCCCAGCGCGTCGCCGTCCGAGACGGACTCCGCCGACCCGGATGAGGAGAAGCCGGAGAAGCCGACTCCGACGAAGAAGCCCACGAAGCCCGCCGAGCCGACCGAGGAGCCGACCGAGGAGCCGACGGTCCCGCAGGAGCCGACGGTGCCCGCCGAGCCGACCGAGGATCCGGTCACGCCCCCGGCGGACCCGGTGGCCCCGGACGCCGGCGTGCCTGTTCAGCCTCAGGGCCGCGTCGTCACGCGATGACGCCGGACGAGCCCGAGGCCACCCGCCGGGACCTCCCCCCGGACGTGACGTGCCAGGACCCGGGCGGCCCCCGCCGTCCGCTGGACGCGCCTTCTTACGGGGAGGCGGTGACGCCTCCGGCGGGTTCGGCGGAGGACCTCCGCATCCGGTTGGGTACGGGCCGGGCCGAGCCCGGGATGTGGGATCCGTCGACGGTCACGCGGGCCCGGCGCCGCTCGCGGTCCGTCTCGTGGGCGGGCGTCCTGGTCTCCCTGGCGGTCGTCGGCGGGGTCCTGTACTGGATCCAGGCGCGCGAGCAGGCCGCCCTGCGGGTGACGAAGGTGGTGGTCGAAGCCCCCGAGGGAGTGCT
Organism: Actinocorallia sp. B10E7; assembly: GCF_039871655.1. Classification (NCBI taxonomy): domain Bacteria; kingdom Bacillati; phylum Actinomycetota; class Actinomycetes; order Streptosporangiales; family Thermomonosporaceae; genus Actinocorallia; species Actinocorallia sp. B10E7. Next base: position 201,357 of record NZ_JBDPLZ010000006.1, on the reverse strand, counting down.
GGCCTGCGACAGGGCCACCCGGTCCCGCACGGTGCGGCTGACCGCGACGCTCACCCTGGACGGCGGCTCCGGCGAGGTCCGCTACCGCTGGCGCCAGAGCGACAGCGGCCCGGGCCCCTTGGCGGTGGCGAAGGTGCCAGCCGGGCAGAAGGCCCTCGTGGTGCCGCTCAACTGGCACGTGAGCGGCTCCGGGCGCGCCAGGCTCACCGGGACCTTCGAGCTGAGCTCACCGGCCGCACAGGAGGCCTCAGCCTCTTTCGAATACTCCTGCCGCTGATTTCGCGACGGACAGGAAGGCGTCGTTCTCCTCCGGCGAGCCGATGGAGACGCGCGCGCCCTCGCCGGGGAACGGCCGGACGCTCACGCCGGCGGCCTCGCAGAGGGCGGCGAACTCCAGGGTGCGCTCGCCGAGCCGGAGCCAGACGAAGTTCGCCTGGGACGGGCCGACCTTCCAGCCGTGGTCGCGCAGCGCGGTCAGGACGCGGTCGCGCTCCTCGACCGTGACGGAGACGCGTTCGAGGAGCTCGTCCTCGGCCCGCAGGGACGCGATGGCGGCGACCTGGGCGAGGCTGTTCACGCTGAACGTCAGGTACACCTTGCGGATGGCCGCGGCGACGACCGGGTGGGCCACCAGGAACCCGACGCGCAGCCCGGCCAGCCCGTAGGCCTTGGAGAACGTCCGCAGCACCGCGACGTTCGGGCGGGACGGGTAGATCTCCAGCCCGTCGGGCACGTCCGCGTCGGTCCGGTACTCGCGGTAGGCCTCGTCGAGGACGACCAGGACGTCGTCGGGCACGCGGTCGAGGAACGCCTCGAGTTCGGCGCGCCGGACCACCTCGCCGGTCGGGTTGTTGGGGTTGCAGACGAGGATCATCCGGGTCGCCGGGGTGATCGCGGCGAGCATGGCGTCCAGGTCGTGGGTCTCGTCCTCGCGCAGCGGGATCTTCACGGAGGTGACGCCGGACAGGTCGGCGAGCAGCGGGTAGGCCTCGAACGACCGCCAGGCGTAGATCACTTCGGCGCCGGGTTCGCCGACCGCCTCGAAGAGGTGCTGGGCGACGCCGACCGAGCCGCAGCCGACCGCGACGTGGTCCTCGGGCACGCCGAAGTGCCGGGCGATCTCGGAGATGAGGTCGGTGCAGGCGTTGTCGGGGTAGCGGTGGATCGTCTGCGCGGCCTCGGCGATCGTGGCGAGGACGGAGGGGAGCGGCCCGTAGGGCGACTCGTTGGAGGAGAGCTTGAAGGAGCGTCCGTCGGGGGCGGTGACCCTTCGGCCCGGCTTGTACTCCTGGAAACGGTCGAGGACCGACCTGAATCGCGGGCTCATCTCGTCTCTTCCTCTCACAGCCATCCCTAACACGATATGCCGGGAAAGCCCGGTCAAAGACCGGGTCTCAGCATCGGCGGGTGCAGCTGCACCGCGCTCCCCCGCCGGAACAGCTGGGCCGGCCGCCCTCCGTCCCGGGTCGTGGTCTCCCCGGTCGGGACCAGGAACCTGTCCGCCCCCGTCACCTTGCGGTGGAAGTTCCGCGGGTCCAGCGGGACACCCCAGACGATCTCGTAGACCCGGCGCAGCTCCGCCACCGTGAACTCCGGCGGGCAGAACGTCGCCGCCAGCGAGGTGTACTCCAGCTTGGACCTGGCCCGCTCGACGCCTTCGCGCAGTATCCGCCGGTGGTCGAAGGCGTTCTCCTCGCGCTCCAGCAGCACGTCCACGGGCTTCCACGTCACCTGGGCGCGGGACGACGCCGGCAGGTGCGGGGCCAGCCCCAGGTACGTCACGCTGACCACGCGCTGGCGGGGGTCGCGGTCGGGGTAGCCGAAGGTGGCGAGCTGCTCCAGATGGATCCGGACGTCGGCGAGCCCGGCCTTCTCGACCATGAGGCGGGCCGCCGCGACCGGGAGGTCCTCGTCGAGCTGGATGAAGCCGCCCGGCAGGGACCAGCAGTCCTTGTAGGGCTCATGGTCCCGCATCCAGGTCAGCGCGCACAGCTTCTGCTCCCGCACGGTGAGGACGACGAGATCGACCGTGAGCGCGACCCTGGGCACTGACATGCACAGAACCTATCCGGTGGGAACGGCCGCGGGGGCCGCGTCGGGAAGGAGCGGGGACGTCAGGCCCAGGACCGTCCGGTGAGCCGCTCGTAGGCCTCGACGTACTTGGCCCGGGTCTGCTCGACGATGTGCTCGGGCAGCGCGGGCGGCTCGGCGCCCGAGGCCGGGTCCCAGCCGGATTCGGGAGAGACCAGCCAGTCCCGGACGAACTGCTTGTCGAAGGACTTCTGGGAGCGGCCGGGCTCCCAGTCGTCGGCGGGCCAGAACCGGGAGGAGTCGGGGGTGAGCACCTCGTCGCCCAGGATCAACCCGCCGTCCCGCAGCCCCAGCTCGATCTTGGTGTCGGCGACGATCACGCCGCGCTCCCGGCCGATCTCGGCGCCGCGCCGGTAGACCTCCAGGGTGATGTCGCGCAGCTTCGCGGCGAGCTCCGCGCCGACGGCCCGCTCGACCTCGGGGAAGGTCATCGGCTCGTCGTGCGCGCCGACCGCGGCCTTGGTCGTCGGGGTGAAGACCGGCTCGGGCAGCCGGGACCCGTCCACCAGGCCCTCGGGCAGCGCGACCCCGCACACCGAGCCGCTCCGGCGGTACTCCTTGAGCCCGCCGCCGGTCAGGTACCCGCGCGCCACGCACTCGACGGGCACCATGTCGAGCTTCCTGACGACGACGGCCCGACCCGCCCACTCCTTCGGCGCGCCCTCGGGCAGCTCGGTGGAGACCACGTGGTTGGGGACGACGTCGGCGAGCTGCTCGAACCACCACAGGGACAGCTGCGTGAGCACCTTGCCCTTGTCGGGGATCGGCGTGCTCAGCACGTAGTCATAGGCCGAGATCGAGTCGCGCGCGACGATGAGGAGCTCACCGTCCGGCAGCTCGTAGAGATCACGGACCTTGCCGCTGTGCAGGTGCTTCACGCCTTGTACTCCAGAACTTCCACCGGATCGCCGACCTTGAGGTTACCGGTCACGCGGGGGATCGCGTTCTGCCCGAACATCGCCTGCCGCCGTCCCTCGTAGTGCCGCGCCCGGTAGGCCGCGAGCGTGGCCAGCGGTTCCCGCCCCTTCTCACCGGTCTCCTGGTCCACGGTGGTGATCGCGCACCGGCCGCACGGCTTGACGATCTCGATCTCCGTCTCCCCGACCCGCAGCCGCCTGACGCCGTCCTCCTCGAACGCCCCCAGCCCCGAGAACACCAGGTTCGGCCGGAACCGGTCCATCGGCACGGCCTCGTCCAGCCGCCCGTTGAGATCGTCCAGCGACTCCTGCGAGACCACCAGCAGCGGATACCCGTCCGCGAAGGCCAGCTCGCCCCCGCCCCGCCCCGTGGCACGACTCCCCGTGAACCGCACCAGCCGGCACTCCGTCCCCAGGAATCCGGAGAAATAAGCCGCGGCCTCGTCCCCCTGGTCCACTCCCAGACAGGACGCCTTGTGGACGGTGACCTCGCGTACCTCGCCGTCGTCCACAGGCTTGTGGACGAACCCGTTGACGCTCAGCACCTCGCCGTCGTACGCCGTCCGCAACAGCGCCATCCGGGGGTGCCTCCGCTGCGACAGGAACACCCCCCGGTCGTCCACCAGCATGAACTCACGATCATGGGCCAGCCCCTTGTCCGTCAGCACCGCCTCGTCCACCCCGGTCCCCGAAGCGCTCTTCAGCGGATGCACGTTCAACGCGACCAGCCTGATCATCTGCGGCCCTCTCCTCCGGCCCTCCGGGCGGCCACTCCGCCGACCCTCACAAAGTAGTCGACCGGCCGCCCGCCCCTCGGCCCGGAGGCGGGCCGGGTCAGAGCCAGCCGTTGCGGCGGAAGCCCCGGTACAGCAGCAGGCAGCCGGTGGCGATGACGGTGATGACGGTGGGGTAGCTGTAGGCCCAGCCCAGCTCGGGCATGTGCTCGAAGTTCATGCCGTAGATCCCCGCGATGGCGGTGGGGAGCATGAGGATCGCGCCCCAGGCGGAGATCTTGCGCATGTCCTGGTTGTCGCCGACCGTCACCTGGGTCATGTGGGCCTGCAGGATCGGGTTCAGCAGCTCGTCGCAGGCGTCGACCTGCTCGCGGACGCGGGTGAGGTGGTCCTCGACGTCGCGCAGGTACTCGCGGATCTCGTGCGGGATCGTACGGCGGTTGCACAGGGTGCGCAGCGGGCCCGCGAGGGGGCCGACGGCGCGCTTGAGCTGGATCGTCTCGCGCTTGAGGTGGTAGATGCGGTTGGTGTCGTTGGTCCGCTCGGGGGAGAAGACCGACTCCTCGACCTCGTCCACGTCCTGCTGGACCGCCTCGGCCACCGACAGGTAGCCGTCCACGACCCGGTCGGCCACCGCGTGCAGGACGCTGGTGGGGCCCAGGGCCAGACGCTCGGGGTCGGCCTCCAGTCGGCGGCGGACGGACGCCAGCTCGGCGTGGTCGCCGTGGCGGACCGTCACCACGAAGTCCGGGCCGCAGAAGACCATGATCTCGCCGGTCTCGACCGAGTCGACGCCGTCCGTGGCCACGTAGCCGACGGACTTGAGGACGAAGAACTGCATGTCCTCGTAGCGCTCCAGCTTGGGGCGCTGATGGGCGTTGATCGCGTCCTCGACGGCCAGCTCGGGCAGGCCGAACAGCTCGGCGAGCCGCTCCAGCTCGCTGGACTCGGGGTTGTGCAGGCCCACCCAGACAAACCCGGGCGACTCGGTGTCCTTGGGGACGAACAGCTCACCGTCGCGGACCAGGCGGATCGCGTCGGCCACGCTGTCGGTCACCACGCGCTGGCCGTCGATGTAGACGGCCCAGTCGATCACCGCGCTGCCGCGGCGGACCGGGTCGCAGGGGATGGGCTTGGGGCTGCGGCTGAACAAGGACAGACCGGGGCGCACTCGGGTCATGGCCATGGCGGGGCTCCTTCACGCAGGTTCGGGAGCCCGGCCGTGAACGCGTCACGTGATCAACGAAAAAAGCGGCGCTCGACCTCGCTTCAAGAGCTTCAGAGAAGGGAGCGCGACGCAGGCGTGACCGGACCCCTGGAAGAGGTGGACTGCGGATGATGAGGCATTTCGCTGGTACTGCATGGATCACCAGTACTCATCTCGGCCACCTCCTTTCACCTAGGGGACAGGACGCAAGACTTCTGCCAGGTTAGCAGCTGACACTTAAGACGTACCGGTCAACGTCAAGGTTCACACCTAAGGCGAGATAGGCTCAACTAACGTGCGCGTCCTTGTTCTCGGATCCGGCGGCCGCGAGCACGCCCTGGTCCGATCCCTTGCCCAAGACTCCTCCGTGACCGCGCTGTTCTGCGCGCCAGGCAACCCAGGAACGGCCGCGCTGGCCGAGAACCACGTCCTCGACCCCACCGACCCGCTCGCCGTGGTCGAGCTGGCCGTCCGGCTGAAGGTCAACCTCGTGGTCATCGGCCCCGAGGCCCCCCTGGTGGCAGGGGTCGCCGACGCCGTGCGCCGCGAGGGCATCCCCTGCTTCGGCCCCGACGCCGGACCGGCCCGCATCGAGGGCTCCAAGGCGTTCGCCAAGGAGATCATGCAGGCCGCCGGGGTGCCCACGGCCCGCGCGTTCGTGTGCGACGAGGCCGACCAGGTCGAGCAGGCCCTCGACGTCTTCGGCCCCCCGTACGTGGTCAAGGACGACGGGCTGGCGGCGGGCAAGGGCGTCGTCGTCACCGAGGACCGCGCCGTGGCGCTGGAGCACGCGCTGAGCTGCGACCGCGTGGTCATCGAGGAGTACCTGGACGGCCCCGAGCTGTCCCTGTTCGCGCTCTCCGACGGCGAACACGCCGTGCCGCTGCTGCCCGCGCAGGACTTCAAGCGCGCCCACGACGGCGACGAGGGCCCCAACACCGGCGGAATGGGCGCCTACACGCCCCTGCCGTGGATCCCCGAAGGCCTGGTCGACGAGGTCATGCGCACCGTCGTCCAGCCGACGATCGACGAGCTGCGCCGGCGCAACAGCCCGTACGTGGGCGTGCTCTACGCGGGTCTGGCGCTCACGTCGCGCGGCGTCCGGGTGATCGAGTTCAACGCCCGCTTCGGCGACCCGGAGACGCAGGTCGTCCTGGACCGGCTGGCCACCCCGCTGGGCCTGCTGATGCAGTCCTGCGCGATCGGCAACCTCGCCCCCGACACCAAGCTGGAGTGGAAGCCCGGCGCGGCCGTGACGGTCGTCGTGGCCGCCGAGAACTACCCGGCCGACCCGGCGAAGGGCGACGCCATCGAGGGCCTGAACGCCGCCGAAGACGTGGAGGGCGCGTACGTCCTGCACGCCGGCACCCGGTTCGACGAGAACGACATGCTCGTCAGCAGCGGAGGCCGCGTGCTGTCGGTGGTGGGCACCGGCGCGGACCTCGACGAGGCGCGTCACCGGGCCTACGAGGCGGTTTCGAGGATCTCGCTACGGGGCTCGCACCACCGCACGGACATCGCCCTCAAAGCGGCCGAGGGCCGTATCTGAGTTCGCGGAACAGGAAAAGGGCCCCGGTCGTGATCTACGACCGGGGCCCTTTTCCGTGGAGTCAGAAGAACACGGCCTCACGCGTCCGGTAACGCCGGGGCAGGGCCAGTCCCTGTTCTTCGGCGACGATGCGCAGACGATCCGGATAATCGGAGACGATCGCCGAAACTCCCATCCTGATGAATCGCTCCATCTCTTCGGGTTCGTTCACCGTCCACACCGTCACCGGCATTCCCAGCTCGGCGGATTCCCGCACCACGTCCTCGTCGAGAATCGTGTACTGCGGCGAGTAGACGGTCGCCCCGGCCGCGAAGGCGGAGGCCACGGGGCGGTCCGGGTCGCTTCCCGCGAGCCATTGCGGGTCGAGCGTCGGGGGCTCGGCCAGCGCCACCCGTCCCAGCCTCGGGGCGAGCCGCCGCGCGTGCTTGAGGAACCGCCAGTCGAAGCCCAGCAGCCGCGACCGGCTGAGCAGCCCGTGCTCGTTCAGCACCCCCGCCACCGCGGCCGTGAACTCCGCGACCTCGGCGTCGGCCCAGGACGGGTCGGTCTTCAGCTCCACGCAGAGCCGCACCGTGGGCGCGCACCGGATGAGCCGGCACACCTCCTGGAGCGTCGCGACGGGCGTCCCCGGCAGCGGGAGCTGCGTCAGCGTGAACGGGTCCAGCGGGTCGGGCCGCCGCACCCCGGAGTCCACGGTCCTGACCTGCGCCAGCGTCAGCTCCCGGATCCGCCGCCCCACGTAGGGCCACATCGGGTCGCCGGGCGAGACCGGTTCCCGGTCCACGGACGTCAGCGCGGAGAGCGTCTGGTCATGGTGCACGACGACCACCCCGTCGGCGGTCAGCCCCACGTCGAACTCGACGGCGTCCACTCCGACGGCCAGCGCGTGCGCGATGCCGGGCAGGGTGTTCTCGGGCCGCAGCCCACGCGCGCCCCGGTGGCCCTGGAGCTCCAGGCGACGCGAAGAAGAAATACGGAGAGTAATGGACCAGACCCCCGCTCAAACCGGTGGTTGTGGGAAGAACAACCCTCTGGCCACACAGGCTAGAGGCCCTTCCCAGACCCTCATGCCCGTGTTCACCGGATTGACCGGGCGTTGTGAGGCATCACACCCTCAACAGCCCCCAAAAGTTGGCCGACCTGGTGATCCGCTTCACCAAGCGACCTCGATGCCCCGCCTTTCTCCTCGTAGAGCGAAGAACCCCGCATCCATCAGTTCGCCGTGCAATCGCTGCGGCGGGAAGGGCCCGGCCAGGTAATCCGACAGAACGTGACTCTTCGATAGCGCAGATCGGGCCGCCGCCGTCGGGGAGGGACGCGCCGATCCCGCCGACGAAACGTGTCCCCCGCGCTCCGGCCGGTCACGGTCCGTGAGCACGATGCGGTGACCCGCCCGGCATCGGGACCCCGGCACGGGACCCCCGTCCCGGCGAATCGCCCCGGGCGAGGACGCGGGACCCGGGCGCCCGGGACGGCGCCGCTCCGATCATGGTGGAGCCGCCGGGGCCGTCCCGCGCGGCGAGAGGAGTCCTCCCATGCGCGTCCGCGTGAAGTCCGGAGCCGCCGCCCTGGCCGCGGCCCTCGCGGTCCCCGCCGTCGTGATCGGGCCCGCCGCCCCCGCCCACGCGGTGCCGGCCGACTGCACCACGCAGGTCACCGTGAGCCAGTACAAGCCGAACATCCCCAAGACGTCCGTGACGGTGCGGTGCGCCTCCGGAACCGGCCAGTACCGAGCCGTCGTGAAGTGCATCCGGTACGTGCCGCCCAACCTCTGGGTGAACAGCACGCTGTACGGCCCGTGGGCCACCGCGGGACCGAACACCTCCTCGACCACCGGATGCCTCGGCACCTACCTGAGCACCGCCGTCGAGTTCGCCTGAAGCCCTGCCCCACCACGGCGGCCGTCCCGCCCAAAGCGTGTTCCGACGGGACGGCCGTACAGCGAGCCCTTGTCGGCTTGGCCCGCCGACGCCCGTTCGAAGGAGGCGCGGCGGCTGGGATCCGGGGTGATGGAGATGCCCGGTTCGATTTCGGCGAGTGTCGCGACGTTCAGGAAGAGGCTCGTGGCAGGGGCGGAACGAGCTCAGGCCACGACGGCGGGAGACGGACGTGGGCGGGTGGTGGGTTCTGCCGCCACGTTCGTGCCGAGAAGGTAGATCACTGGCCGCTCGCGGCGTCGTCATAGGAACGTTCGCCGAACTCCAGTCCTTCGAACGGTGTGGAGAGAAGGAGGTCCAGGAAGCCGTCGTTCGCCATGGCGGCCCAACGTCGGAGGACTGCGGGTAGGGCGTCGAGGTCGGTGTCGGCGAGTTCGGCGTCGAAGTGTTCGCGCTGCTCCTCTGGCCGGGATTCCCTGATCTCCCTGATGGTCCGCAGGGAATGCCCGGGTTCAGGTCGATGGGGAGGCAGCGGTAGACCGGAAGCGGTGCTCATGATCTTCTCCCCTTCTCACCAGCCGTTCAGCGGTGGCTGTCCACCCGCCCTGGCGATCCACGACCCGGGCAAGGTTGTTCTCCTGTGCCGCGCGCCTGTCCCGAGGCGGACGGCGCCTGCGGCTCCGCCTCGCCAGGACCTGGTCCGGTCTGATCACCACCGCGATCACCCGGCTCCAAGCGCTGCCAGGCCTCTGCCGGCACCAACCACCCCGACCATCCGGGAAGGGGACCACCCGGGGCCGTGGAACCCCGCCCACCCGACGCGACAGTCGGGCCGACACGCTGACCCGCCATTGAAAACAAGAGTCGGTCAGGCCGCTACGCGATCTGACCGACCCCATGAAAGACCGAGGCTAGAGTGCGGCCGTGGACGTAGCGGTTGTACTGGGATTGCTCTCGCCTTTCGGGGGTTTCTTCCTGGGATTCATCGCTTGGCATCTCACCGGCAAGGGAGGGGAGCGCCTGCCAGAGCGGTTGCGACTCCCGCAGCGGCCGCGCGAGATCCTCGCTGTGATCGTCGGGATCGCGGTCTTCGCCGCGACGCCGCCGGGCGTTGTCGCGCTCTGCGCCGCAGTCCGGACGCCGGACACGCCGCTGGCCGGGGGTGGCTGCCCCGACGGCGGTTACTTCGCCGACGTCACCTTCATTGCCGAAGACGGCGTCATCCAGAACTCCTGCCTGCTCACCTACGGCTCGGTCGAGTTCCGCAACCAGAGCACCACCCAGACCGTCGGGCTCTGCATCGGCCGCGACGGCGTCTGCGACACCAGCCCCATGGTCCCGGGCGGCCTGAGAGGCGAGTTCGCGATCGAGCCCGGCGCATCCCGGACGGTAACTCTCCCGTTGGGCTCGGTCCTCTACTATCCCTCCTTCCGCAGCTACCGCTTCACCTTCACCACCCCACGCAGCCCGGCCTACGGCGACCTCAAGATCTGGCGGACCTACCCGGTCGACGACGGTGCCTGACCCGGCCTCCCGCTCCCGAACGTGAGGTGAGGAGCCTCAGGGTTCTTGGAGTCGCGGATGTCGATCTGTCCGGGGAGCGCGGCGGCTTCGACGCGCTGGCCACCGGTGTCACCGCTGTGGCTGCTCTTACGCCGCTGAGCCGCTGACAAGCCGCGTGTCATGGCGTGGCTGTCCTCACTGCTCGGAGCGAAGTCGCCCGACGAATGCGCGGAACGCTGAAGGGTTGAGTGAGAGATGGGGGACTCGGGGGTTCTTGGAGTCGCGGACCCCGATCTTTCCGGGGAGGGCTGCGAGTTCAACGCACTGGCCGCCGGTGTTGGTGCTGTAGCTACTCTTGCGCCACTGGACAACTGGCGGGGTGTGCTGGTTCATAGGGTGTCCCCAATCATGCGCAGCAGTTTCATGGATTCGGGAGCAGACATTGCAGCGCCCCTGATCAAACTAAATTGTAGTGCATAGCTCCTCACCCTTTCTGTCTGCCCGATGATCTCTCCGTCGGTATGTTTCTCGATGTAGACGGCGCTCGGCATGGAATCGAATTCCATGAGGGTGAACGCCCCGGGAAGGCCAGCGTACGAACCGGTGCTGGAAGGGATGATCTGCACGGTTATGTTGGGAGCATCGGCGAGCTCGGCCAGGTGGTAGAACTGGTTCTTGCGTAGTTGCTGATCGCCGATGGGACGGTGAAGCGCTGTTTCATCCAGGATGAGGACGATCTCTGGAGGAGATTCGCGTTCGAGGATCCGCTGGCGCTCCAGGCGGGTCGCGACGAGGTCTTCGATGACGTCAGGCCTTCGGCCTGGTTTGAGGATCTCATAGGCGTACTCAGGAGTCTGAAAGAGTCCTGTGATGACCATGTTCTCGAAGATATGCATTGTGCTGGCCTTGGCTTCTAGCGCCACGAAGCCTGGAAAGCCTGGAAAGTCAACGGTCTTTCCGGCTCGCTTGAGCTCTCTCCACATGGCATGGAAGGCGCCCGGCGTTTTGAAATAGGTGTCCAGGTCGATCGAAGTCGCCTCGGACGGGGGCCGTGCTCCCGTTTCGATCTTCTCGATCCACTGAGGTGAGCAGCCGAGTGCTTCGGCCAGCTTGGCGCGGGACAGGCCTGCCGCCTCCCGGTAAGCGCGCACTACCGCGCCGAACGCCCGGATCAGCGGATCGCGGGCCAGATCACCGTGTGCCATGGGGGTCCTCTGGTAGGTCCTGCGTGCCCGGGCAGGGAGCCTCCGGGTGTGACCGGTATGTAGCCGAGAGTATCCGCCCGTCACGATCCTGGTCCTCCGAACGGCGAAAGATGAGGAAGGGGCGACCGTGAGCGAGCACGTGCTGGAGGACCTGCGGAGACGTCACCCGGACTGGCGGATACGGGTGCTGCCGGAGGGCAGCTGGATGGCGACCCGTCGCTGCTGCTCCCTGACCGATGACGAGTTCACCGCAGGCCTGGCCTGCACCCTCATGGCCGGCTCGTCCGAGGACCTCCGCGATGAACTGGCCGAACAACGCCGCATCGAGGACGCCCTGCGCGAGCCGGTCCCCCGATCCGTCGAGAACCGCACATCCGGCATATAGCCGATGCTCCGCACGTATCGCCCTCCCGGGCCCGTACGCCCGGGAGGCCCCCGACGTCCTCACATCACGACCGGAAGACTGTGCGCCGATGAGCCTGCGGAAGACGGGAAAACGCATGAAAGCCCAGCAGAGATCGATGATCCGGATTTTCCACGACGAGGCCGAGAACCTGGAGCATGTCCTGACCGGCCTCGCCCCGCACGAGTGGGACCTCCCCACAGCCTGCGTGCCGTGGGCCGTCCGTGACCTGGTCGGCCACCTGACGGTCGTCCTCGCCTGGCTCCCCGGCATGCTCACGGCGCCCGCACCGCCCCGCGCCGAGGTCTCGGCCGCCGCCTACTACCGGCCCGACGCCCGCTTCTCCCCCGAGACCGCCGCCGCCCGTATCTCCCTGGCCCGCTCCCGCGCCTCCTCCCACGACACCCCCGCCCACCTGCTCGACGACTTCGCCGCGACCTGGCGTCTCGCCCACGCCCTGTGCGAGGCCGAGCCCGCCCCCCGCGTCGTCCGCACCCGTCACGGCGACGCCATGCTCCTCGCCGACTTCCTCCTCACCCGCCTGGTCGAACTCACCGTCCACGGCCTCGACCTGGCCACCGCCCTCTCCCGTCCGGCCTGGCCCACCCCCCGAGCCGCCCAGGCCGTCGAAGACCTCCTCCTCAACGGCGCCGGCCGCCCCCTCGGCTGGGACCGGCCCACCTTCCTCCGCAAAGCCACCGGCCGCGCCCCCCTCACCCGCGACGAGACCCGCGCCCTGGACGCCCAGGGCGTCACCTGGCTCTCCCTCGGCTGAACGCCTCTGGACGCCGAGGCGTGGACCGTCTCCGCGGCTGCCCACGATGCCCACCTTTTTGTGGGTACTTGTCGTTCGGGTGGGGCGGGTCGAAGCTTGGTCGTGGGCGGCCGGAAGGCCGTCGACGCCAACTGAGGAAAGGGGGGCGGCGTTGCGTCAGCGGACCGGCCGGGAACCGGCCAGCCTCTCCAGGCGGCGGTGGCCCCAGTCGGAGAGAGGGGCCAGTGCCTCGGAGAGGTCACGGCCGAACGGCGTCAGGGAGTACACGGTCTTCAACGGCCGAACGTCGTGCACCTCGCGGTGGACCAGGCCGTCGGCCTCCATCTCCCGGAGCGCCTGAGTCATCACCTTCTCGGTGAGCCCCGGCGCCTGCCGGAGCAGCTCACCCGGACGGTACGGGCCGGATTCCAGAAGCCAGAGCAGGAACGTCTTCCACTTGCCGTCGATCACGGCGATCGCGGCGGTCACCCCGCAGACGTTCAGGTCCTGGGCACGGCTGCGCGTCATCTTCCCCCCGTTCATCGTCTTCCATCATTTGTAGAGGAATTTCGGCATGCCTTCGTACAACGAGCAGACCACCGTCACCGTGCTCGGCCTGGGACCGATGGGCCGGGCCCTGTCCGGAGCGTTCCTGGAAGCCGGCCTGCGGACCACGGTCTGGAACCGGACTCCGGGCAAGGACCGGGAACTGGTCGAGAAGGGCGCGGTCGGCGCCCCGTCACCCGAAGCCGCTGTCGCGGCGAGCGGCCTGACCGTGGTCTGCGTGGTGAACTACGACGCGGCGGACACCATCGTGCGCCGCGATCCGGTGACCGCGGCCCTCAAGGGACGCACGGTCGTGAACCTGACCGCCGACACCCCCGAACGTGCCAGGGAGGCCGCCTCCTGGGCCGCCGAGCACGGCATCGGCTACCTCGACGGCGCGATCATGACCCCGGCCTCGACCATCGGAACCCCTGACGCGGTCTTCCTGCACAGCGGCCCCGAAGCGCTCTACCGGGAGCACCGCCCGGTGCTGGACGTCCTCGGCGGCACCCACACCCACCTCGGCGAGGACATCGGCCGGGCGGCCGCGTACGACATCGCGCTGCTCGACATCTTCTGGACCGCCATGACGGGCTACGCGCACGCTTTGGCCGTCGCGAGGGCGGAGGGCATCACCGCACGGGAACTGGCCCCGTTCGCCAAAGGCATCGGTCAGATCCTCCCCCCGATCTTCGAGAAGGAGGCCGAAGAAGCGGACAGCGGCCGTTTCTCCGGCGAAGGCAACCCGCTCACCTCGGCGGCGTCCTCCATGGCCCACATCATTCAGGCCTCCGAAGCCCACGGCGTCGACGCGGGCGTGATGCGCGCCGCCGAAGGCCTGGCCCGCCGCGCCATCGGCCAAGGCCACGGCACGAACGGCTTCATCCGGATCACCGAACTCCTGAACCGTTCCTCAACACTGTCCAGGAGCGCCCTGTGATCAGTGGCCTGCCCCGAACGGTGCTGGGCGGGCTGGTCCCCTGCTTTCACACACCCGGCGGCTTTGCGGATCGCGTCCGCGCAGCCTTGCGGGTGGGGCGGGTTCCCTCGCGCCCCGGGACGCGGCGTTCGGCCTGGGCGGTCCGATGCCCCGCACCATCACTCCGGTGATGCGGGGGCGGTGCCGTCCGACGCCGGGCGCCGTGTCCCAGGGCGCGTCGCCCGATCACGAGGCTCGCGGCCTCGTGCCGGGTGGTCTTGCGCGTGGTGGTGCTGGTGGGTTTCTGCCAGTATCTGGCTCCCCACACGCTGGTGTAGGCCGGATCCACCGCCACCACGGCGAGATCGTGCTCGGCGGCCATCGACACCAGGCGGGCCTTCAACCTGCTGGTGGGGATGCCGGAGATGACCTGGCGGAAGCGGCGGTTGCGGCCGTGCTTCTCGCGGGTGGTGGAGTCGGTGAAGTCCAGGTCCTCGATCGCGATCGCTTTGGCGCCGGTGCGGCGGGTGTAGTGCAGCAGCCGGGTGAGAGCGTGCCGCAGCTGGGCGTCCCGGTGCTGTGCGGTACCGGACAGGTCGTAGTCGAAGCGTTCCGGTCTGCCGATCGGGTTGCCGTGCACGTCCAGGCGCCAGGCGGCCAGATGGTCGGCGTTGGTGTCCACCGCCACCATCCCGCCCGCGCGTGCCGCCTCCAGGGGGAGGATCTGCACGGGCGGGCGCTGCCAGGAGGCGTCCACGTACCAGCGGCCCCGCTGCGGGTCGAGGTGCAGGCGGTAGGCGACCGCCCGGTCGGCGGCCACCCGGTCCGCCCATTCCCGGCCGCGGTGGGCGAAGGAGACCCGGGCGGCCAGGACGTACCGGCCGTGGGGGGCGTTGGCCAGTCCGGCCAGGGGGGCGGGGAGTTTGAGGCTGACCTGCCCGTCGGGGGTGATGCGCAAGGTCTCGTTGCCGTACCGTTTGCCGCTCTCGCCGTCGGCGGCCAGGAACCAGCGGGCCGCCTGCCACCGCTGCCGCCACTCCTGCTCGCTCAGACCGGCTTCCCGCAGGTGGTGGCGGGTGCGGGCCAGGGCGCGGCCGCCGCGCACCACGTGTACCCTCCCGGCGGCGAAGTCGGCCTTGACCTTCTCGCGGCGCTCCTTCAGCAGGGCCAGGCGGCGGGACTTGTGAAACCACTCGCTCCGCGACCGGTAGCCGCCCGGGGCGCGTTTGTTCCCCTTCTCGCCCAGGGGCAGGGCCAGACGACGGCCGATGGTGTCGATGGCGGCGTCCAGGTCACTCAGGTGGGCGGCCTGGGAGCGCCGGGACAGCGCCCACTGGTCGTGGGTGGCCTTGGTGATCGACCCCGCCCACCGCGACGACGATGCACCGGTCAACTTCCGTTTGCGCTCCGCCCACCGCTGCGCGGTGTGGGCCAGGCCGTCAGCACAGCGGACGGCCAGATCCCGGCCCGCCAACGACCCCAGATGCGCACCCACCCGGCTCAGCACCTCCTCGTCCCGGGGCGTGAGGCTCTTGAGGCGGGTGCGGATCGACACGCCCCGGGGCTGGGTGGCGACGAACGGCGGGGTGATCGGCCGCAGCGGCCCCACTCGCTCAGCCATGCCGGGCCGTCCGCGAAGCCGAGCGGCAGTCGTGGATCGCTGGCATACCGCACCCCTTCCCACCTGCCCGAGGTCACCGGGTGTGACCGCAAGACAACCTACTCCCGGCGCTGCGGGCACGGACGGGAAACCCGGAAACCTCTTCGAGCATCCGGAGAGACCAGCGACCGACACCCGGCCGCCGAGACCGGCCGCACGGGATACGCCGCGAGGTCCACGGACGACCAGAGAAACCTCACGGACGCTCCTGAACACCCGACCGGCAACAGCTCATACCCCCGACGGGCGACCGGGTGCAATGATCACGAGCGTGGTCGGCGTCGGCGCGGGCGCCCGGCCGGGAAAGAAGACCTCCGGAGCGGGGGAACGGAGCCGAACTCCGGACCCCGCGCGGAGGTCTTCTTCGCGTCTCACCGTGACACGGGCACCGCCGGACCGGCCCGGCAGGGCTCTCCCGCACCGCCCGGCGATGACCTGACGGGTTATTGAGGGCGTGGCCGGGGCGGTGACACGCTCTTGCCGATGGGCGAGACCCGCCTACGGAGAAGGAGGCTTGCATGAGCACGCAGACCGGAGCGCTTCACCAGCCCGCGACCGCCGACGCCTCGACCCTGCTGCGCCGGATCCTGTGGATCGACGGTGTGAGCACCGCCGCCTCAGGCGTACTCCTGCTCGCGGCGGCCCGGCCCCTCGAGGACCTCCTCGGCCTGCCGACGAGCTGGGCGATCCCCCTCGGTATCGCCCTGCTCGGCTGGGCGCTGGCCGTCGTCCTCGTCGTCGACCATCCGCGTATCCCCCCGCGGCACGTCACCTTCGTCATCACGGGCAACGTCCTGTCGGCCGTCGGCCTCGTCCTCCTCGCCCTGACCGACCTGGTCCCCCTCACCGGCCTGGGCGTCGCCTTCATGCTGCTCATGGCCGTGGTGGTGGCCGCCTACGCCGAACTCCAGTTCATGGGCCTCCGCCGAGCCGAGAAAACCTCCGACCGCTGAGCTCCCGAGGCCGCCTCCGTCACCCGCGCGGCTGACGGAGGAAGGGTGGTGCTGGTGCCACCTCGGAAAGAGAGATCAGCGGGAGGGACTTCCACCACGGGATCCGGTTGCCTTGACGTATCGGGAGAAACGATGCGGAGGGGCGGAGATGACGGGGTGGCTGGCCGCGAACGCGGCGTCCGTCGGGATGTGGGGGGCGCTGGTCATGGTGCTGTTCATCCCGGCGCTGGAGGCGGCGCTGCCCCTGATCGGCGTGGTGGTCCCCGGGCAGACGGCCGTGATCGCCGGCGGGATCCTCGCCTACCACCAGCGGGTTCCGCTCGCGGCGATCCTCGTGGCCGCACTGCTCGGCGCGGTCGCCGGCAACTTCGCCGGGTATCTGGCGGGGCGTCGCTGGCAGGAGGGACTGCTGCGTAGGGTTCCCGCCCGCTGGCGCAAGCCCGGCCACACCGACCGCGCCCTGCGTCTGATCGCGGGTCACAGCGGCAAGGCCGTTCTGATCGCCCGTTTCACCGCCGGTCTGCGCACCCTCGTCCCGGCGCTGTGCGGCATGAGCGGCACGCCGCTGCGCGGCTACCTGGCCTGGTCCGTCGTGGCCGGCGCCCTGTGGGCGCCTGTCTGCGTGGCGCTCGGTTTCGCCGCAGCCCCGGCTCTCACCCTCTGAGGACCGGCGGACGGAGCCGGGCGTTTCAGTCGGCGGCGGCGGCGTTGCCCGTTGCGCGGGAAGCCGTCTCACCGAGCGGCCTGATCGTCGGGCAGGGCTCCTGTCTCGCCGTGCTTCGGCGGGAAGCAGGAGCCCTGCGGCCGTCCGCCGCGTGGCCTGCGCCGGGAAACCGGCGTGCCGTGTGGGGCGTGCTCGGCGGCCCGGGTCACGAGTACGTGGGTGGAGCCGCGCCGAGTTCGCGGGCCAACGCGCGGAAGGCGAGGCGCGAGATGACGAGTCGGGCACGGTCGGGGCTCTTGGAGTCCCGCAGAGCGATCCGGTCGGGGAGCACGGCGAGCTCGACGCAGTCCGCGAGGGCGCAGTGGCTGCTCTTCCGCCAGTGAAGGGTGGTGCTGTTGAGCTTCATGGTCTCCAAGTCCTCCCTGTTCAGAGACGAACCGCCTGGTCAGGTGGGAAGGCGGTTCTTCTGAGAAAGGAAAGCGGACCTGGAAGCCAGGACCAAGCCAGGACGTACCCGTGTCGCGGATTGGGGTCAGGCGATGCCCGAGCTGGCCAGGGGGGTGGGGATCTTCAGCCATCCGTGATGGGTGCGGCCCCCGACCGTCACCCGGATGTCGCGGGTGAAGTCGCGGGGCCGCAGACCGTCGTACTCGTGGTGGACCGTGTTCCAGTAGAGGTCTTCGGAGACGACCAGGGCCAGGGGGTCGGAGCTGGTCGCGAGAGAGCGTTTGAACCTCTTGTTGTCCAGAAGGCGGCAGGCGACGTCCAGGGCCTCGCCGAAGAAACCCCTGTCGTCCCGGTGGATCTCGCCGGCGTGGACGGCCACCCGCAGGCGCATGCTCCGGCGCAGCGATTCCTCCCACGGCAGCGACGCGTTGTAGTCCACAAGGGCCTGGGTCAGAGACGGGACGAGGCGGCTGATGAGGTGGCATTTGGGGATCTCGTCGGCCGGATGGATCAGGGCCATCACGCCGTCGCCCCGGTCCTCGTAGTGCTCCCGGTGCTTGTCGTCCACGCCGGCGAAGGCGAGGGAGTCGTCGAGCATCCGGTAGAGCTGCTCGCGCAGCTGTTCCTTGACGGGGTTGCTGCGGCTGGTGGAACTCTCGATGTCCAGCAGCAGGATGCTCCTGTGGATGGGGAAGGTCGTCACTTTCGTCCTCGGCTTCTGTGCTGACGTCCCAGGGGCGCGGCTCCCTCCAACGGCTGAGCCCCGTAAGGCATTCGGCCACCACCTCCCAGATATCTAGAAAACGGACATGGAGTGGCGGCCCGGGCCGGGCCCGCCCGTCAAGCCGGAGATCACCTTGTCCGACTCTTGCCGTAATGATAGCTGCAATCTGCCATGTTGCTAATATAACCTGGCAGTTCGATACTGTCATTGCGTGAGAGTCGTCTTGCAGCATGCGGTGTGCTTCCAGGCACAGCGACTCATACGATCGACGGTTGAATGCAAGCGTTGTCGTCCGTGTGGTTCGAGAGAGTGAAGTGAACTTCCGGAGCAGAGTGGTTCCTGTTCTGGAAGTGCCTTATTGGAGTTGAGGGAAATGGCATCGGATCTGGGTCCCGTCGTTCAGCGCGCGCTGCTCTCCACGGAACTGCTGCGACTGAGGAGGGAGGCGGGAAAGACTCAGGATGATGTCGCCAAAGCATTGGACTGGTCGGTTTCCAAGGTGATCCGCATCGAGGGGGGAACGGTCGGCACCTCCACCACGGACCTCCAGGCGCTGCTTCGCTTCTACGGGATGGCGGACGCCGAGAGAGTCGAGCGGATGACCAGACTGGCCAAGGGGACCAGGGAGCGCGGCTGGTGGGCGTCGTATCCGATCGAGGACCAGCAGTTCCGCAACTATCTGGGTTATGAGGCGGGAGCCTCCTACATCCGCGTGTTCCATCCCAGCCTCGTCCCCGGCCTGCTGCAGACCATGGACTATGCCAGGGTCATCCTGGGGCAGTTCGTCAAGGACGCGAGCGAGGAGAAGATCGAGACGCTGGCGGGCCTGCGAATCGAACGGCAGGACAGGCTCGCGGAACGCGAACCCGTCCCCCACCGGCACTTCATCCTCGACGAAGCGGTGGTCCGCCGGCACGTCGGCGCACTGACCAAGAACGGCAGGGGCATCATGCCCGCCCAGTTGCGCCACATGGTCGAGGTCGCGCAGGGCGACCACCTCACCATCCAGATCATTCCGTTCAACAAAGGGGCCCACTTCGGCATGCAGGGGCCGTTCACCCTGCTGGACTTCGACGCGGACCTCGGTGAGGTGCTCTATCTGGAGGGGCTCCGCGGAGGGGACCTCGTCATGACCGGCCGGGACGCGCAGATCATCAACTACCGGGAGAAGTACGAAGACCTCGAAGAATGGACGCTCAGCCCCGAGGAGTCCTGTGAGCTGATGACCCGGATCGCGGACGAGATGAGCACCGCCTGAGCCTTCGGGCTTCCTTCCGGGTTCTGCCGTGAACTGTCAGGAGTAGTAGGCAGAAGCTGTCATGGCACTTAAACTCGAGTCAGGGCCTGAAAGATCAATGGTGCTCTCGGTTTCCCGCTGAAGGTTTTTCACTTCGCATGGAGAACTGCAGGCCACCCGGGGGACGGATGTGATTCCAGGAGGCCCGTGTGACTCAGCTTGCGATGTCTCAGCTCACCTGGCGTAAGAGTTCTCGAAGCAACACGGAATCTTGCGTCGAAGTCGCGAACGGCCCAGGCGTCCTGGTCAGGGACAGCAAGAACCCGGAAGCGGGAATCCTGTTGGTCGGCAGATCCGCGTGGCGCGCCCTGATCAGCGAGCTCAAAGACGACGGATGACGCCCGGTGAAACGTGACGCCCTCCGGTCCCGGGACCGGAGGGCGTCGTTTTCGGCCGTGAAGGCCCGTCAGATCAGGTCGCGGACCGTCAGGGTCTGGTCGCGGCCGGGGCCGACGCCGATGGCGGAGATCTGCGCGCCCGACAATTCCTCGAGGCGCTTCACGTAGGCCTGCGCGTTCGGAGGCAGGTCGTCGAAGGACTTCGCGGAGGTGATGTCCTCCTGCCAGCCCGGCAGGTACTCCAGGATCGGCTTGGCGTGGTGGAACTCCGTCTGCGTGGAGGGCATCTCGTCGTGGCGGACGCCGTCGACGTCGTAGGCGACGCAGACGGGGACCTGCTCCAGGCCCGACAGCACGTCCAGCTTCGTCAGGAAGAAGTCCGTGATGCCGTTGACGCGGGCGGCGTAGCGGGCGATGACGGCGTCGAACCAGCCGCAGCGGCGGTCGCGGCCCGTCGTCACGCCGTACTCGCCGCCGGTGGTGCGCAGGTACTCGCCCATCTCGTCCAGCAGCTCGGACGGGAACGGTCCCGCGCCGACGCGCGTCGTGTACGCCTTGAGGATGCCGATGACGCTCGTGACCTTCGTGGGGCCGACGCCGGAGCCCGCGCAGGCGCCGCCGGCCGTCGGGGACGACGACGTCACGAACGGGTAGGTGCCGTGGTCGATGTCCAGGAGGGTGCCCTGGGCGCCCTCCAGCAGCACGACCTTGCCCTCGTCCAGCGCCCGGTTGATGATCAGCTCGGTGTTCGCCACGTACGGGCGCAGGCGCTCGCCGTACTCCAGGTACTCCTCGACGATCGGGTCGACCAGGATCGGACGCCGGTTGTAGACCTTCGTCATGACCTGGTTCTTCTCGCGCAGCGAGAGCTCGATCTTCTTCTGCAGGATGCCCGGGTCGAACAGGTCCTGGACCCGCACGCCCATCCGGGCGATCTTGTCGCCGTAGGCGGGGCCGATGCCGCGGCCCGTGGTGCCGATCCGGGCCTTGCCCAGGTAGCGTTCGGACACCTTGTCCAGGGCCCGGTGGTGGGGCATGATCAGGTGCGCGTTGGCCGAGATCAGCAGGCGTTCGCAGTCGATGCCGCGGGCCTTGAGGCCGTCGATCTCCTGGAGCAGCACCCCCGGGTCGATCACCACCCCGTTGCCGATCACGGGGACGACGTCGGGGGAGAGGATCCCCGACGGCAGCAGGTGGAGGGCGTAGGACTTGTCCCCGATGACGACGGTGTGTCCGGCGTTGTTGCCCCCCTGGTAGCGGACGACGTAGTCGACTTTCCCGCCGAGCAGGTCTGTCGCCTTCCCCTTGCCTTCGTCACCCCACTGAGCACCGACGAGCACGATGGCCGGCATCTGACGATCTCCTTAAGGCCAAAGATAAAGCCCCTGATCGCAAGTACGACAAGGGGCCTCTTGCGATCAGATCTTACCCGGCCCTGAGCTGGGAGGAAACAGCCGGGTCAGACGACCGCAGCGAAGCGAGGATCGGCTGGCCCTGTTTTCGGGGGTCTGGGGGTCGTCCCCCGGACGGACGGGTCAGCTCAGCGCCTCGGCGGCCTCCTCGCTGGAGTCCCGCAGGAACGTCCTGCAGCGCTGGGCCTCCTCCTCCTCGCCGATCGCCGCGGCGGCGCGTCCGAGGGCGGCCAGCGCCCGCAGGAAGCCCCGGTTCGGCTCGTGCGACCAGGGGACGGGGCCGTGGCCCTTCCAGCCGCTGCGGCGCAGCGCGTCCAGGCCCCGGTGGTAGCCGGTGCGCGCGTAGGCGTAGCACTCGATGACGCTGCCCCTGGCGAAGGCGCGCTCGGCCAGTTCGGCCCAGACGGCCGGGAAGGAGGGGAACTTCGCGGCGACCTCGTACGGGTCCGCGCCGTCGGCGAGCAGCCGGGAGGCCTCGGGGACGTCGGGAAGGTGGGTCGGGGGCGGGCCGCCGAGCAGGTTCTGGGTCATACCCGCATGGTAGGCAACCCGACCCCGGTCCCTCACCTCGAGGGTTACTTGATCTTCTTGCCCGCGGACAGCAGGTCCTCGCAGGCGGTGACGATCCGCGCGGCCATGGCGGCCTCGGCGGCCTTGCCCCACGAGCGCGGGTCGTACAGCTTCTTGTTGCCGACCTCGCCGTCGACCTTCAGGACGCCGTCGTAGTTGGTGAACATGTGGGCGGCGACCGGACGGGTGAAGGCGTACTGGGTGTCGGTGTCGATGTTCATCTTGATGACGCCGTAGGAGACCGCCTCCCGGATCTCCTCCAGGGTGGAGCCGGAACCGCCGTGGAAGACGAGGTCGAACGGCTTGTCCTTGCCGGTCTTGGCGCTGACGGCGTCCTGGAGCTCCTTCAGGACCTCCGGACGCAGCTTGACCGCGCCCGGCTTGTAGACGCCGTGGACGTTGCCGAACGTCGCGGCCAGGATGTAGCGGCCGTTCTCCCCGGTGCCGACGGCGTCGGCGGTCGCCAGCGCGTCCTCGACGGTGGTGTACAGCTTCTCGTTGATCTCGTTGGCGACGCCGTCCTCCTCGCCGCCGACGACGCCGATCTCCATCTCCATGATCGTGCGCGCCTTGACGGACTCGGCCAGCAGTTCGACCGCGATCTCCAGGTTCTCCTTCAGCGGCACGGCCGAGCCGTCCCACATGTGCGACTGGAACAGCGGCTCCTGGCCGCGCGCCACCCGCTCCTGGGAGATCTTGATCAGCGGACGCATGAAGCCGTCCAGTTTGTCCTTCGGGCAGTGGTCGGTGTGCAGCGCGATCTGGACGTCGTACTCGGCGGCCACGACCCGGGCGTATTCGGCGAACGCCACGGAGCCGGTGACCATGCTCTTGAGGGAACCGGACAGGTACTCCGCGCCGCCGGTGGATACCTGGATGATGCCGTCGCTCTCCGCCTCGGCGAACCCGCGCAGTGCCGCGTTGAGCGTCTGGCTGGAGGTCACATTGATCGCCGGGTATGCGAAGCCGCCCTGCTTGGCGCGGTCGAGCATCTCGGCGTAGACCTCGGGAGTGGCGATGGGCATGTGCTTTCCTCTCATGACGGGGCAGGTCAGCCACCGCTGCCGCGGTGGTGCCGCAGGAGGGTGCGGCGATGGTCTGCCTCAGTCCTTACTATCTCGTATCGCCGGTTCGCCCTTGGACCGGGGCTCTGCCTGCCGGTGCCCTCACCAGCGCGTCCCCGACGCTTAGGCCAACTTGGGCCACTCTGGGTTATTTCGGACGGATGTCCTCTTTGCGCTGCTGGTCGCTTTTCCCGGCGAAGTCGAGCTCGACCGGCGCATGCTCTGGATAGGCTCACTTCGTGCATCTTCTTGCCTCCACCCCGCTGAGCCCCGAGTACTGGCTCGGACTCTTCGGCGCGTTCGCTGCGATCGGTGTGCTGGCGATCATCTTCGCCGAGACCGGACTGCTCTTCGGGTGCGTCCTCCCCGGAGACTCCCTGCTGTTCACCGCCGGCATCCTCACCGCGGTGAACGAGCTCAACGGCGTCGAGTTCCAGCAGATCTCCCTGCCCGTGCTGCTGATCGGAGGGCCGATCGCCGCCATCACAGGCGCGCAGCTCGGGCACTGGCTGGGGGCCAAATACGGGCGCAAGCTGTTCGACCGGCCGGACTCCAAGATCTTCCGCAAGGAGTGGGTGGAGAAGGCCGAGTACTACTTCAACCGCTTCGGCCCGGAGAAGGCCGTGGTGATCGCGCGGTTCGTCCCGATCGTCCGGACGTTCCTCAACCCGCTGGCCGGCATGCTCGGCATGGACGCCAAGCGGTTCTTCGTCTGGAACTCCATCGGCGCGGTCATCTGGTGCGACTCGCTGTTCCTGCTCGGCCACTACCTGGGCGCCTCGGTGCCGAACATCGACAGGTACATCCTGCCGGGCGTCGTGGTGATCCTGGTGCTCTCGGTGATCCCGATCGTGCGCGAGGTCCTGAAAGGGAGGACCGAAACCAAGCGTCTCGGACAGTAGGTAACGGATAGGTTTATCGACCGCTGATCGGTCATACCGGTCGCCGCGCTGTCTTTGTGTCGATACCCTCAGGCCCGTGGGACGTCACCGAAATGACCCTCAGGGTCTTGCACGTATCGTGATCATCGGAGCGGCCGTGGCCCTGGTCATGGCCCTGGTCGTGGTCGGCGGTATGGCGCTGGTGAGCTCCCTGCAGTCGGAGTCCGATGCCCCCGGCACGAACTCCGAGACCGCGGCCGCCCAACCCCAGCAGGCCCGCGGCAACGAGCCGAACGACGGTGTCTACGCCAGGATCGAGATCGTCAAGGACGTCGAGATCTTCGCCGCCGCACCCAACAACGGCAAGGTCTACTGGACGGGTCAGGCCACCGAGGGCGACATCCGCAACATCATCTGGAAAGACCTGGACCTGACGATCGGCGACTCCTCGGCTGTCAAGATGTCCGTGGCCGGCAAGCGCTTCCCGCTCCCGGCCAGGAAGAACCTCAGCATCCAGTTCATCGAGGGCAAGCCCAGCGTCGTCGGCTGAGCCGACAAAACAGCGTCGTCGGCTGAGCCGACAAAACAGCGTCGTCGGCTGAGCCGGGAGTATTCCGGCCCGGCCGGAGGTTCTCGGCCGGGCTCCCGAAGATCAGAGGTCCAGGGCCTCGAGGTCGTAGGCGTACCGGTACTCCAGCCCCGCCTCCGTGATCGGCTGGGCCGCGCTGCGTTCCACCACGGTCGCCACGCCGACGACCGTCGCCCCCGCCTCCCGGGCCGCCTCCACGGCGGTCAGCGGAGACCCGCCGGTCGTGGAGGTGTCCTCCACGATGAGCACCCGCCGCCCGGCGATGTCCGGGCCCTCGATCCGCCGCTGCATCCCGTGCTGCTTGGCGGCCTTGCGCACCACGAAAGCGTCCAGGTGCTGTCCCCGGGCCGCCGCCGCGTGCAGCATCGCGGTGGCCACCGGGTCCGCCCCCAGCGTCAGCCCGCCCACGGCCGTGTAGCCCAGGTCGGTGGTCAGGTCGAGCATCACCCGGCCGACGAGCGGCGCCGCCAGCCCGTCCAGGGTCACCCGCCTCAGGTCCACGTAGAAGGACGCCTTCCGTCCCGACGACAGGGTGAAGTCGCCGTGCACCACGGCCTTCGTCTTGATCTCTTTCAGCAGCTCATCGCGATCGCTCACCCTCCAACCCTAGGACCCTGTCGCCGGGAGGCGTCACGCATCCCGCGGAGCTGTAACGATGGCGGTATGACGCCCGGCACACTCGTTCTCCTCGGTTTCCCTCCGTCCGGCAGGCTGCACGACGAACTGCGCGCCTTCGGGTACGGCCTTCTGGTGCCCGATCCCCGGGACTCCCCGGAGTCGGGGCCCCGGTACGTGGCGGGGGCCGCGCTGCAGATCGGCGCCGCGGATCCGCGGACGCCGCTGGTCCTGGTGGCGCACGGCGCGGCGGGCCCGGCGCTGCCGGCGCTCGGGGGCGCGCAGCGGGCAGCGCACCGGCTGGTCGGCGGGTACGTCTTCGTCGACGCGGAGCTTCCCGTCCCGGCCGGGGACTGGCCGGACGCCCCGTGCGGCTACCTGGCAACCTCGCCGGGGGACCCGCGGCTGGACGCGGCGCGGCTGCGGGCCTGGCGGACGGCCGAGGCGGGGGAGCTCGCGCCCGCGCTGCGGAGGCTGATCGATGACCTCTGAAAAAGGCCTCACCGGAAGAACGCTTTGTGGAATCCGCCCCGGCGACCCTCGGTAGCCAATAGGTTACGTTCAGGCGTGGGCAAAGGGGTTTCCATGGGTGAGCACGCGAGGCCGGTGCAGGGTGATGCCGTCCTCATCACAAGGGTCAGAGAAGGTGATGACGAGGCCTACTCCGTGCTCCGTGAACGGCACGGACGCGCGGCGCTGCGGCTGGCGGGGCTGCTGACCCGCGGCCGGGCCGAGGCCGAGGCCGCGGTGGCCGGGGCCTTCGTCGGGGTGTTCGAGATCCTGCTGCAAGGCGGCGGCCCGTCCGACGCCTTCCGCCCCTTCCTGCTCACCGCCCTGCGCCGGACGGTCGCCGGGCACCGGGACACCGAACGCGAGACCTTCGACCCGGACGTCCCCTTCGTCGATCCTGCCCTGCCCGGGCTGGAGGGCAGGCCGATGGTCCAGGCGTACCTCTCACTGCCCGAGCGGTGGCGGGCGGTGCTGTGGCACACCGCGGTCGAGGGGGAGGGCCCGGGCCGGGTGCCGCCGCTCTTCGGAATCGGCGCCGACGGCGTCACCGCGCTGGCGCAGCGGGCCAAGGAGGGGCTCAGGCAGTCGTACCTGCAGTTGCACCTGGCCGGGGAACTGTCGCCGGGGTGCCGTCCGGTGCTCGGCAGGGTCCGCACGTACCTGCGGGGCGGTCTGGGGGACCACGAGGCCGCGCGGGTACGGAGCCATCTGCGGGGGTGCGCGCGCTGCCGGACGGTGGCCGCCGATCTCAAGGAGGTCGACGGCAGGCTGCCGGACGTAGCGGCCCTCGTGCTGGGCACCGCGGCATCGGCCTACCTGGTGCCCAGGGGGGTCGGCCTGCCGTTCCGGTGGGCGGGCGCGGCGTTGGCGGCGTGGTGGTGGCGGTCGTCCCTCGGGAGGCGAAAGGGGGCGGTGGCCGGGGCGGTGGCCGCCGTGCTCGCGGTCGGCCTGCTCGTCTGGCCGGTGGACGGGTCCCCGCCTCCGGCGCTTCGGGGAGAGGCGCCGGGGGCGGCGGCTCCCGAGCCGGAGCGCCCGATGCGTTCGCCCTCCCGGAAGGCGCAGACGGACCGGGTGGAAAGGACGGGACGACCGGCCCGCACGCTTTCCCCCGGGCCGGCGCCGCCCGTCTCGCCGCGGTCCGTGCAGTCGCGGACGCCGCCGGGGCTGAGGGCGGACATCGGGACGGTGGGCGCGCTGGTACCCGGCCGGACCGGCATCGTCGTCCTCACGGTGCGCAACGAGGGGGCCGTCCCGTCCGGCGAGGTGGTGGCGGACGCGTCGCTGCCACCCGGTGCGGCATGGCTCGGCGCCGGTCCGTCGGGCTCCGTGGACGGAGGCTGGTCGTGCCGGCTCGCGGAGCGAGCGCTGCGCTGCTTCCACGCCCCGCTCCCTCCGGGGGCCGGCGCGTCGGCCCATCTCCCCGTCGCCGTGGCCCCGACCGCCGATCCGGGGACGTCGCCCTCGGTCACGCTCGCCGGGTCCGGGATCCGGGACCGCGCCTCGACCGGGGTGAGCGCGTCAGGGCTGCCCGCCCGGTTCGTCACCGACGGCCGGGTGAGCGTCACCATGACCGGCAACGTGCTGCTGAGCTGCCCGGACCGGGAGCCCGAGTGCGGGTCAGCCCGGCAGCGCAGGGGAGTGCGGCTCGACAACGACCAGTGGGAGATGGGCCGGCTCGACCTCGACGGTGCCGACGACACCCGAAGTTCCAGCCCGGCGGTGCTGGAGCCGCCGGGCCGGGTGCGCTGGGCCGGGCTCTACTGGTCGGGGACGACGGAACCGGAGAACGGCGGCCGGGACGCCGAAGGGCGGGTCCGGCAGGAGTACACCGCCAGGCTGCGAGGCCCCTCCGGGGGATACCGGACGGTCGAGGCGTCCTGGGTGGAACGGGTGAACCTGCCGGAGAGCCAGGCCTACCAGGCGTTCGCCGAGGTCACCGCGCAGGTGCGGCAGGCGAGGCGGGGCGGGGGGCGCTGGTGGGTGGCCGACGTACCCGCGCTCACCGGGCCCGGCGCGTACGCGGGCTGGAGCCTGGTGGTCGTCTCCGACGATCCGCGGGCGGAGCCGGGCAGGACGGCGGTGCTCGACGGCGCCCGGCTGCTCGGCGACGGCGGCGCGACGCGGCTGCGCGTCCCGCTGGGCGGCCTTCCGCCCGGCGGCCCCGCCCGGATCGGCCTGCTGGCCTGGGAGGGGGACGCCGCCCGCGCCGGGGACAGGGTGCTGCTCGACGGCAGTCCGCTGAGCTCGCCCAACGCGTTCACCGGCGCGCTGACGGAGGGGGGCAGGAACCTCTCCTTCGGCATGGACCTGTTGTCCTACCGGGCGGAGCTGGCCGATCCGTCCGTGCTGGAGGTCGTGTCCACGGCCGACACCGCGATGGTGGGGGTGGTAACGATAACGGCACCCTCTCGCCGCTGACCGGTATCGAGATTCTCTGTAAAGATGATGTGAACTCATTACGGACAGACCAGAACGACTGGTAACGTCCGCGCTGACAGTTACCTGCGTCACTCTGCCCGTCTCCGGGCTCTTGCGTACGTTCTGTGCGCAGTGAAGGATGGCGAGTCGCCGGAACGGCATACGGCACGAGTGGCTTTCACTACGCTAGAGCTACCCCAGGGTCGAGAGGTTCGGTGTTCTCGTGGATCGCTGTGCGCTGTTCATAGACGCCGGCTACCTGCTGTCGGACGGCGCCGTCGCGGTGCACGGAACCCGGCATCGCGAACAGGTCTCCTGGGACTTCGACGGGCTGCTCAAGCGGCTGGGCGAACTGGCGAGGGAACATTCCGGGCTGCCGCTGCTGCGCTGCTACTGGTACGAGTCCACGGTCGAGGGCAGACGCGGCCCCGAGCACGAGGCGCTGGCCGACCTCCCCGGGCTGAAGCTGCGGCTGGGCCGGAGCCGCCCGGGCCGCCGGGACGGCGTCGACACCGAACTGCACCGCGACCTGCTGACCCTGGCCCGCAACCACGCCATCTCCGACGCCGTCGTCATCAGCGGCGACGAGGACCTCGTGGGCGTGCTGTGCGACGCCCAGGACCTCGGCGTCCGCGTCACCATCGTGCACGTCACGGCCGACGGCAACTGGACGATCTCCCGGCTGCTGCGCCAGGAGTGCGACGACCTCGTCGAACTCGGCGCGGGCCAGCTCCGCCCGTACGTCAGCCTCCTGTCGGGCCTGGACCGCGCGCATGACACCGGCCCGTCGCCGCTGTCCAACGGCCACGGCACCACCACCGGCTCCTCTCCGCTGGCGGCGCTGCAGGACAGCGTGCACTCCCCGTCGGCGAGCCACGCCTCTCCGCCGTCGGCATCCCCGCTCACCTCACCGTCCGCGGCCCCCGCCGCGGTCTCGCAGCTCTCGGCCCCCATCAGCGGCGCGCCCTCGGTGCTGAACGGTCTGACCTTCGGCTCGAAGGACACATACGGCACGCAGGATCCCTACAGCACGCAGGATCCCTACAGCTCGCAGGAGCTGTCGCAGCCGAGCTACCTGAGCCCGTCGTTCGGCTCGTCCTCGTCTTCGTCCACGGGCCCGACTCCCGTCCCGTCGTTCGGCTCGTCCTCGTCCACGGGCCCGACCTCCGTCCCGTCGTTCGGCTCGTCCTCCACCGCGTCCGCAGGGCCGACCTCCACCCCGTCGTACTCCCCGACCTCGACGTCCCCCGCGCTGCCGCTTCCGGCGCAGTCGTCCTTCACCAGCCCCACCAGCACCGGCACCGGCGGCCTTCCCGCCTACCCGCTGACGCCTCCCGCCGCCCAGCCTCCGGCCTCCCCTCCAGCGCCGCCCCAGTACGGCTCCTACACCAGCCCGAACTCCCTGGTCCCCCAGACCCGCGCCTCCCAGGCGGCCCCGTCCCTGTCGGACGCCGTCCAGGCCGCCCACTCCGAAGGCCAGGACTTCGGCGAGTCGGTCGCCAGGGACGCCCCGGCCCTCTGGCTCGAAGCCGTCCTGGCCCGCAAACCCCGCATGCCCTCCGATCTGGAGGCCCGCCTCCTGCAGGGCTCCGCCCTGCCCATCGACTTCCTCCTCCACGACGAGGTGCGCCACGCCCTCCGCCGCGGCTTCTGGGACGCCCTGGAGCGCGCCCGCCGCTGACCACTCCCGGACCGCCCGCTCGCGCCCCGGCGCGCCCGCCGCGTGGCCCCTCCGCGTCGAGACCGCTGAGGAGCGGGGTGACGGAGTTTCGGGGAGGGCGCCGAAACATGCTCGCTGTTGGCGCGGGTTTAGACGATCTTGAGGATTTCTCCGGTTTCGGGGGCGACTCGCGGGTAACGTCATAGCCGTGATCCACGTGACCGAAGCCGATCTCGACGATCTGGAGTTCGACGGCCTGCGGACGGGACAGCACCGGGCGGCAGCGATGCGGCTCGCGGAGCTGGCGGACAAGGCCACCGGAGCCGGAGGCGTCTCCCGGGCCAAGGTGCTGCTCAGGGCCGGTGAGCAGTTCCAGCACGCCGGTGACCACGCGCGCGCCGCGGAGGTGTACCGCGAGGCCATCGAAGACGGCGGCGAGGTGTACGGAGACCCCCGGGTCTACCTGGCCGACGCCCTGCTGAAGCTGGGCGACCAGGCCGGGGCGCTGGACCTGCTGGCACAGGTCAGGGACAGCAGGCCCAGCGATCCGGAGGTCTACCGCAGCGTCGCCGAGGTGCTCTACGAGTACGGCGACCTGCTGGGAGCGCACACCTGGGCCACCCTGGGCGCCGACCTCGTGCTCGACCTGCCCGAACACGAGCGCGGAGACGCGAGCGACAGCCTCGAGGGGCTGCTGCGCCTGCGCTTCCGCGCCCGGGTCGATCTGGGCCGGCCCGAGGACGAGTACGACGCCCTGCTCGACGCCTAGCGCGTTCGCGCGGACGCCTTGCGCGTCCGCCTGTAGTCCAACGGAGCCCGGTGCAGCTCGGTCAGGGCGGTCGGAGCGGACGGGGCCTGCCACACCACCTCGTCCCGCGAGACCGTCGCGATCGCGTTGTCGAACCAGGGTCCGTCGGTGAGCCGCCAGCGCAGTGGCGGCCGGGGCACCCGCGCGGTCTTGGCGACGAGCCGCGCGGGGATGTTCCCCCACACCATGGCCGCCAGCCGGTTGGCCCACTGGAACTTCGCGCCCAGCGGGTTGCGGAAGGGCGAGCAGACGATCTGGTTGATCGGCAGCCCCTTCACCCGCGCCAGATAGCTGTAGTGCACGTCGCCGCCGAGGAACGAGATGTGCTCGGGCGCCCGTCCGCGCTGCCCGCGCGCCACCTCGGTGACGGCCTTGGCGACGGCCTCGAAGCTCTCCCCGAACGCGGCCCAGTGCTCCAGGTCGATGGCCTGGCGGAGCTTCTCCCCGAAACCGTTCCTGGTGTGGTCGTTCCTGCGTCCGCCTGCCGCGATCTTCTCGTTCCAGGCCTCGGCGTGGTGGATGACCGGCGGCAGCAGGAACGGCAGTGAAGTGGCGACGATGAGCTGGTCGACGTCCCCGGTGAGCTGCTCGTCGACCCATGCCTGCTCGCTGTCGTCGAGCATCGCGCGGCGGGTCTCGGTCAGCAGCCGCGACGCCCTGGTGTCGATGACGACGACCCGGGTGCCGCCGAGGTCGATACGGAAGGACCAGCGGGCCGTCGAGGGTTCGAGGTCGGCCCGCTCGGCGAACTCGTCGAGGAGCGCGCCGCCGTCGTCGGCCTCCTTGACCTGCTGGTAGAGCGTGTCCTTGCGGCGCTCCTCCGGGGTGAGGTTGCCCAGGTGCTGGTAGACCCAGTACGAGGCGAGCCCGCCGACGATCCGCGACTTCCACCAGGACTGCTCGGCCACCCACTGGCGCCAGACGTAGGAGGTGTTCCAGTCGTCCCGGACGTCGTGGTCGTCGAAGATGCTGTAGACCGGCACGGTCGAGAACAGCCAGCGGACGGCGGGGTCGGTCACCCAGGCCAGCCGGTACAGCTCGGTGTACTCCTCGAAGTCGGCGATCTCCTCTCCGGCTCCGCTGCGGATGTCGCGCCGCCCCTTGATGAAGTCGCGCATGCGCTCGCCGGTGGCGTCGGCGTAGACCTGGTCGCCGATCATCGTCAGGACGGTCGGCGGCTCGGCGCCGTTCTTGAGCTCGTGGGCGAAGGCGCTGAGCGCGTCTATCCCGTGCGTCTCCTGTGAGGCGGGCGAGACCCGGCACGATCCGAACGCCACCCGCGCGGGCCGTGACGGGTCGACCGTCCGGATCACGCTCGGCGGGAATTCGCTTCCCGGCTGCGGCCACACCTTCTTGCCGTCCAGCAGCACCTCGTAGGGCGTGGTGCTGCCGGCCTCCAGGCCTTCCACGTCCACCAGGGCGTAGTGGTGCCCGTGCACCGCGAACGTCGGCTCGGTCCGCCCGAGCACGCTCACCTCACAGGCCTCGGTCGTCTCCACCCACACGGTCGCCGTCTGCTCCGTGACGTTCCGGAGGAGTGGCCCAAGCACCAAAGCTGCCGTCATGCCTGACATCACACCGGAAATCCTGCCTTCTCGTCCACATGTCTCGTCTTCGACGTCATCCTCGGGTGAAGGCGAGTACCCCGTAGAGCAAGGCCACGGGGACGGCGACCACTCCCGTCGGCAGGATGACCGCTGCGAGAACAGTCGAGGGGAAGCCCTCCGAGAGGAGCATGCCGCCCCAGACCAGCGAGACGGGGATGCTCCAGCAGGAGATGGCGCCTGCCGCGCACAGGCCGATCACCCGTGCGAGCAGCAGGCCGGACGCGCTTGGCTTCTCGTGGCCGGCGCCCGGTTCGTGGACGGTGAGGCAGACGCCGCATCTGTCGCTCATCGGGTGCTCCGGCGGAGCTGGGTGCGGATGGCCAGCCGGGTGACGGGACCGAGGTCCTCCAGGACGGTGAGCAGGCGGCCGAGTTGTTCCAGGGAGGCGACGGCTCGCTCGGCCTCCTTCTGGTCGACGCCCTCATAGAGGTCGAGTCCGATGAAGGCGGCGGTGACGGCGCGGGCCAGCCCTCCGACGTCGACGAACTCGGCCAGGGGAGTGGCGGCCAGAACACGGTGCAGCACTCCTTCGATCTCTTCGGCCCACAGTGCCAGCCCCGCCGCCGTCGCGGGGACGAGTTCCGGGGCGGCCTGGGCTCCGGCCAGGAGTTGGGCGAGCATCGCGAGGTCGGTCCGCTCGTCGGCCCGGATCGTCCGGCCCAGTTCCAGGAGTTCGGTGAGTGACCGCACGCGCTGGAATCGGGCGCGGTAGGCGTCCACCTGCTCGCGGGCCCCGAACTCGCAGGCGGCGGTCAGCAGGCCGTGAACACTGCCGAAGTGATGGAACACCAGGGCTTGGTTCACTCCGGCGGCCGCGGCGATGCGCCGTGCGGAAGCCCCCGCTATACCGTGCGTGCGCAACGTCTCCAAAGCGCCTCTGACCAGCTTTTCCCTGGTATCCGCAGCCATCTCCGCCTCTCAGTTGAGCGATCGCTCAACCGAGAGCGTAGGCCGTTTTGAGCGGTCGCTCAATTCCGCCTTTCGGCTTGCGGGGAAGATCTCGGCATGTTGTTCTAATGTCGTAGGACAACAGGACGGGATGCCGATGATCGAATTCGTGCTGGACGGGCGGTCGCGGGTCGCGACGTACATGCAACTCGTCCTCCAGGTGAAACAGGCGTTGCGGGTGGGGTTGCTGCGGCCGGGAGACCAGTTGCCGCGGGTGCGGGAGGTGGCGCAGACACTGGCCATCAACCCGAACACGGTGCACAAGGCCTACCGGGAACTGGAGCTGGAGGGGCTGGCCGAGGGACGGCCGGGAGTGGGGACGTTCGTCGTGAACACCCTCGCCGGGCCGTCTCTGGCCAACCAGGGAGAGCTGAGGGAGGAACTGGTGGCCTGGTTGCGCAAGGCGCGGGAGGCGGGGCTGTCACGAGAGGACATCGCCGCCCTGATCGACACGACGATACGGGCCGACTTCGAGCCTCCGGCGCCGCAGGACCTCGCGGCACCCGCCGACAGCAGGGGAGCGTGAGATGGAACAGGCTCTGGAGGCGGAGGGACTGGGCAAGCGCTACGGGCGGACCTGGGCGTTGCAGGACTGCTCGTTCCATCTGCCCGCCGGACGGGTCGCCGCGCTCGTCGGACCGAACGGCGCGGGCAAGAGCACGCTGCTGCACCTGGCCGTCGGGCTGCTGAAGCCCGACTCCGGACGGGTGCGCGTGTTCGGCAAGGAGTCGCAGGGCGGCCCCGAGGTGCTCGGCGAGATCGGATTCGTCGCCCAGGACACCCCGCTGTACCGGGACTTCACCGCGCGCGAGCTCATCTCGCTCGGCGGCAGGCTCAACCGGCGCTGGGACGCCGCGCTCGCCCGCGACCGGCTGGCCGCGCTGAACATCCCGCCGGACAGGCCGGCCGGCAAGCTCTCCGGCGGGCAGCGCGCGCAGGTGGCGCTCGCCCTGGCGCTGGCCAAACGGCCGCGGCTCCTGCTGCTGGACGAGCCCGTCGCCGCCCTCGACCCGCTCGCCCGCCGGGAGTTCATGCAGGCGCTGATGGGCGCGGTCGCCGAGAGCGAGACCACCGTGCTGTTCTCGTCGCACCTGCTGTCGGAGCTGGAACGCACCTGCGACCACCTGATCGTCCTGCAGACCGCGCACGTCCAGTTGTCCGGACCCGTCGACGAACTGCTGGACGGGCACCGCCTCCTGGTCGGGCCGCGTGACGCCGCGACACCGGACGGGGTGGAGAAAGTGGTCCGCGCCGCGCACACCGAACGCCAGTCCACCCTCCTGGTGCGTTCCCGGGCGCTGCCCGCCCCGGCTCCCGGATGGACCGAGCACGAGGTGAACCTGGAGGACCTCGTCCTGGCGTACCTGGCCGACGCCGAGAGCCACGAGGTGGAGACGGCCTGGGAGGTGACCGCGTGATCTGGCTGACCTGGAGGCAGCACCGCAAGGAAGTGCTGTACACGCTGATCGCCCTGGCCGCGCTGGCGGCGATCCTCGTGCCCACCGGCCTGGCGATGCACGGGCGGTTCAAGGACACCGGCCTGAAGGCCTGCCTGGACGGGCTGGGCACCGCCTCGCTGATCAAGCCGACGCCGGACGTCGTTGAATGCCAGGAACTGGCCCACGCCTTCCAGGAGAAGTACAGCAGCCTGGCCTTCGTCGCGGTCCTGTTCGTGATCCTGCCGGTCTTCGTCGGCGTCTTCTTCGGCGCACCCCTGGTCGCCAGGGAACTGGAGCAGGGCACTCACCGGTTCGTGTGGACGCAGGGCGTCAGCCGCACCCGCTGGGCGCTGGCCAAGTTCGGGCTGATCGGCGGCTTCACCCTGCTGGTGGCGGTGGTGTACGCGCTGGGCGTCTCCTGGTGGTTCACCCCGCTGGTGGCCGCGATCGGCTCCCGCATGGAGTACCTGGCCTTCGACGTACAGGGCGTCGTGCCCGTCGCCTACACCCTGTTCGCGGTGGCACTGGGCATCTTCGCCGGGACTCACTGGCGCAAGGTGCTGCCCGCGATGGGCGTGGCCCTCGCCGGTTTCGCCGTCGTCCGCGTCGGCGTCGAGCTGCTGGCCAGGCCCCGCTACCTACCGCCCAAGAACCTGACGTACGCACTGGGGGAGATGGACATGAGCCCCAATCCCGCCTCGGGGAACTGGAACCAGGCCCACGGCATCCGAGACGGGGCCGGAAACCTCGTCATGGCGGACGCCAGGATCGGCCCCTGCCCTGCAACCGACTCGTTGTGCAGCCGCGATATCCAGTCGTTCGGCGCCGGCGCCCACAACTGGGAGCTCTACCAGCCCGGCGACCGCTTCTGGTTGTTCCAGGGCATCGAGACGGGCGTCTTCCTGGCGCTCACCGCGCTGCTGGTCGCCCTGGCCCTCCGCCGCCTCCGCACCCTCGCCTGAGGCGGCGCGTGCCGCCGGACCGCACGGTCCGGCGGCACGCGCCGTGCGGCGTGTCAGCGGCCTCCGCGGTTGTTCATCTGGCGGGTCGGCAGCTTGCGGGCGTTGTTGCGGCCCAGGGAGTTCCGGCCCAGGGCGGCGGACCGCTGGTCGGTCCCCTTCAACAGGGACTTGCGGCCGGACTTCTTGTTGTTCTTGGCGGGCAAAGCAGCCTCCTGCGAGCTCTCGAAACCGGGAATGGTGATGTTCTGGGGTTGCTGAATTCGGCTGTTCTCGCGCATGAAGAAAAGACCTCCGTGCCCGCCGGAAAGGACGGCAGAGCATTGAAGTGAAAAGAAGAAAAAGGGTTCCGCACCGGACGCGGACGTTCCCGGACGCCGACGGTGCAGGTGTTGTGGGCGAGATGAGGAGGGGAGCGGGCCCGCGTGCCACGCAGGCGCTGTGCTCAACCCGTAAGAATCAGATCTCCATGCCCAAGACGATAACATCCGTGCTCGCCTTGGTGTCAACATCTTTTTTTTGAAAGTTCGGGTACTCAGGGTCGATTGAGTATCCCGGCGCTGCCGGGGAACGGTTGTGAGCGGAATTCTCGAACCATGAGCGATGTGATGAAGAACCTCGGTGCCTGGCTCGCGGTGGCGACGGTGACGGTCCTGAACTGGATGGCCTGGCTCGGCTGGGACCAGAAGTACGACGAGCACCCCGACGGCAGCGTCAGCGGCCCCTACGAGCCGTGGCAGGTGGCGGGGCTGGTGGTCGTGCTGGCCGCCCTGGTCGTGGCGACCGCCCTTTCCCGCCGCTACTGGGCGGCGGTCCTGGCCCCGACGTTCGGCATGGCGCTGGCCGTCGTCGTGGACTGGTCCGACGACGGCAGCGGCCTGTGGGCGGTCGGCGCGACCATGGTCGTGGGCGGCATGCTCGCCACGACGGGAGCCACGGCGGCCGTGCTCCGCGCCGTCCGGCAGGACCGGCCCGGACCTTCCGTCCAGAACTGACATGGATCGGCGGAGCCGCCCGTTGTACGGTCCTTCCACAGGCACCGTGCGGTCGACGGAGGCTCGCATGAGAGTTCGGTCCTCGAAGAGCCGGGTTCTGACCCTGGCGGTCCTCTCGGCTCTGGTGGCCGGGGCGCTGTCCCCGGTGCGGCCGGCTTCGGCGGAGGAGCCCCGGAATCCGCGCGGAACCGTGGTGTCGTGGGCGCCGCTTGACCGGTCGTTGTGGATCCCCGAGACGACGGGCAAGGCCTTCGTGCTCACCTACGTGACGATGAACGCGTTCGGGCGGAAGGCCCACAGCACCGGCACGGTGTTCGTCCCCCGAGGAAGGGCCCCTGAGGGAGGCTGGCCGGTGGTCTCCTGGGCCCACGGCACGTCCGGCCTGGACGATTCATGTGCTCCTTCCCGTACCGGTCCCGCCCTGCCGGAACGCGACTGGAAGTACCTGGCCGCCTGGATGCGGCAGGGGTATGCGATCGTCGCCAGCGACTACGCCGGCCTGGGAACCCCCGGACTGCACGCGTACCTGGACGGAAAGACGACCGCGTACAACGTCGTCGACATGGTGCTGGCAGGGCGGAACTTCGCCAGGCGACACCTGCCTCGATCCGAACGGCTCGCCCGTAGGTGGGTCACCATCGGCCAGTCCCAGGGTGCCGGAGCCTCCATCTACACCGCCCGTTACGCCACCGAGTTCGGCGGCGGCGTCCTCGACTATCGAGGCGCTGTAGGCACCGGAACCCCGGCCTACATCGAGAAATACCTCCTGCCCATAGCCCCGAAGGTCCCGCCGGTGCCCCTGCCCGCAGGGCTGACCGCCTACCTCACCTACATCTTCACGAGCCTCAGGTACGCCCACCCGGAGCTGGGAATCGACGGCATCCTCACCCCCACGGGCCGCGAATACCTGGACCTGGCCGAGACCGCATGCGTCTTCGGGTTCGAGGAGCAGCTGGAAGGCGTCAACGTGGGCGACTACTTCACCCGCCCCCTGGCGGCCCTGCCGAACTTCGAGCAGACCGTCCGCGCCTACATGGCCATGCCGGAATCAGGCTTCGACAAGCCCTTCTTCATGGCCCACGGCCTCGAGGACACGGACGTCCCCATCCCCGCCACCCTTGTTTACGCCGGCGTCCTGAAGGCCAACCGCCAGCCCCTCACCTTCAAGACCTATTCCACCGACCACAGCGGCACGCTCTCGACCTCGCTCAAGGACACCGTGCCCTTCGTGAAGAAGCTGTTCCAGGGCTGACGGGCCTCTTCACCAGAGGAGCGGGACGGCGCAGGCCAGGACGGCGCAGGAGATGAGGGCGGCCTGGAACGTGCGCTTGCCGATGATGAAGGCCGCGGGGACGGCGGCCAGGGGGAACGGCGCGAACTGGAAGTCGAGGAGCACCGTGAGCAGGGCGGTCAGAGCGTAGGCGGCGAGGGACCAGAGAACACGGCCCTTGGGGGTGCGGGTGAGCTCTGAGGAGCGGGCCGTCAGCTTCGCCGCGCCGTAGTAGAGGAGCAGGGGGCCGGCGAGCGTGCCTCCGGCGAGGATGGCGACACCGGTGAACGGCCGGGTGGGTTCCTCCGTGAGCAGGATGACGCCGGAGAAGAAGGAGACGGCGGCGGTGAGGGAGGCCAGGTAGCCGGCGGCCACGACCACGAGGGAGCGGATCAGGACCGGTACCCACCGGGGGCCGCTGGGTGCGGGTACGGGTGCGGATGCGGGGCGTTCGGCCAGGCGGGTCCGCCGTACCGTTCGTGCCCGCTGCGCCGTCCGGGTCTTCTGCGCCGCTTGGGCCTTCTTCTGGGCGCCCGGCTTCTTCTGCTTCTTGTCGCGGCCTGCCACGCAGATCATCGTACGGACGGCGGAGCGTGAAACGTCCGCTTCCAGAGGGGAAGGAGGTGGGTCCGCGGGGCGCGGCCTTGTCGGCGCACCCGTGCGGAGACTAGCATTCTGATATTGGAGAATATCATTCTCCGGGGAGTGGGCGGGAGAGGCCATGGGATACGCGGACGAACTCTTCGACCTGACGGACCGGGTCGTCCTGATCACGGGCGGCAGTAGGGGGCTGGGCAGGGAGATGGCCTTCGCGGCCGCCCGGTGCGGAGCCGACGTCGTCGTCGCCGGCCGCGACCACGACGCCTGCGCGGCCACGGCAGAGGAGATCGAGAAGGCCACCGGCCGGGCCGCGATGCCCTACGGCGTGCACATCGGCCGCTGGGACCGGCTCCCCGGCCTGGTCGACGCCGTCTACGACCGCTTCGGCAGGCTCGACGCGCTGGTCAACAACGCGGGCATGTCCCCGCTGTACGACTCGCTGGGGGAAGTCACGGAGAAGCTGTTCGACTCCGTGGTGAACCTCAACCTGAAAGGCCCGTTCCGCCTCTCGGTCCTGGCCGGTGAACGTATGGCGGAGGCGGGCCGCGGCTCGATCGTCAACATCAGCTCCACCGGCTCGATCCGGCCACGCCCCGCGATCGTGCCCTACGCGGCGGCGAAGGCCGGCCTCAACGCGCTCACCGAGGGCCTCGCCCCGGCCCTGGGCCCGAAGGTGCGCGTCAACACCGTGATGTGCGGCCCCTTCGCCACCCGGGCCACCCAGGACTGGGACGAGGAGAGGCTCGCCGAGGGAGTGCGCCCCCACGCCCTCCAGCGCATCGGCAAGCCCGCCGAGATCGTCGGAGCCGTCCTCTATCTGATCTCCGACGCCTCCAGCTACACCAGCGGCGCCACCCTCCGAGTCGACGGAGGCATGCCATGAAGAGCGGAACGAGGTTCCCGTCGTGTCGGCGGACGACTCTCGTCGCCTCTCACGTCCGTATGCGAGTGAGTTTGTCGGGGTTGAGGATGCCGTAGACGGTGTGGATGCGTCCGCCACGGACGTCGAAGGCGACGAGCTGCCGCTGCCCGCCGATCACCGTCCAGATCGCGGGTTCGCCGTTGGCCTCGGTGAGGCGGGCCTCCTCCAGCGGGTAGCGGGACATCAGCCCCACCACGAACGCCACCACGTGGTCACGTCCGGCGACCGGGCGCAGGGCGGCCCGCACCCTGCCGCCGCCGTCGTTGTAGGCGACCGCGTCCTCGGCCAGCAGCTCGGTGAGGGCGGCCACGTCGCCGTTCCGCGCCGCGGCCAGGAACCGGGTGAGCAGCTCGGTGTGGTCGGCCCGCGCGGGAGCGAACCGTCCGGAATCCTCGGCCAGGCGCCGGACCGCGCGGCGATGCCACTGCCGGCAGGTCGCGGCGGGGCGGTCGAGGATCCCGGCGAGGTCGTCGTAGGGCAAGCCGAAGGCCTCCCGCAGGACGAAGACCGCGCGTTCGGGCGGGGAGAGGCGCTCCATCATGTGGAGCGTCGCGTAGGAGAGGGTGTCGCGCAGCTCGGCGGTGTCGAGCGGACCGAAGGCCCGCCCGTCCACGGGCTCGGGCAGCCACGGCCCGGTGTAGGCCTCGCGGGTCGCCCGCGCCGAGCGCAGCTGGTCGAGCGCGAGCCGGGTCGTGACCGTCACCAGGAACGAACGAGGCTCACGGATCTGCGGCCTGTCCGCCCGCATCCACCGCAGGAAGGCCTCCTGCACCACGTCCTCGGCGTCCCACATGCTGCCCAGCAGCCGGTAGCCCAGACCCAGCAGCAGCCGCCGATGCTCCTCGAAGACCTCGACCGCGTCGCTCACACGGCACCGGCCTTCCCGTCCGCCGCCTCCGCGGCGAGGCCCTCGATCGCCGAGGCGTAGCGCGGGCGCCAGTCCAGCCGAAGCCGGGCCCGGGCGTTGTCGGCGCCGCGCAACCCGTTCATGAACGCCACACCCCAGCTTCCCACCGCGAGGCGGGCCAGGGCGGCGGGCGCCTTCTTCGGCGCCGGGGCGCCCAGCGCCGCGGCCAGCTCCGGCAGCCACTCGCGCAGCGGCACGGGCCGGTCGTCGACGATGTTCAGCACGCCGGTGACGTCGGGCTTGTCGAGCGCGGCCGCCACGGCGGTCGCCACGTCGTCGGCGTGGGTGAAGGAGAACACCGAGTTCCCTCCGCCGACCAGCGGCACCTTCCCGGCCCGCACCTGCCGTACGAACGAGCCGTCCGCGGCGTAGATCGAGCCGGGCCCGTACAGGTGGCCCAGCCTCAGGACCAGCCCGCCCGCCAGAGTGGTCAGGCGCTCCAGATGGACGAGGGCCTCCAGCACCGGGACGAACTGCTTCGGCGTGCCCGTCCGCCACAGCGGCGCGTCCTCGTCGGCGAGCCCCTCGGACGGCTGGTAGGCGTAGGCAAGGCCCTGGCTGATGATCCGCGCTCCCGCGGCCGCGTCGATCAGGTTCGCCGTGCCCTCGGTCCGCAGCCGGTTGGTCGGGGCGAAGTCCCGAGCCAGCCGCTTCGGGTCGATCTCGGCCGGGATCGCGGTGAGCATGTGGACCACGGCGTCGGGTGCGGCCCGGCGGACCGCGCGGCGAAGCCCGTCCCGGTCCAGGGCGTCCGCGACGACCGGTTCCGCGCCCGCGGCCGTCAGCGCGGCGGTGTCGCGGCCCGGACGGACCAGCCCCAGAACGTCGTGCCCGACGGCGGCCAGCAACGGGACCATCCGGCTTCCGATCACTCCGGTGGCGCCCGCGACGAGAACTCGCATGATCACTCCTTGGTGCCGTCCCGGCGGTGCGCCGGGGAACATCGGTGACGGTGACCAGACGGGCGTGCCCTCTCCCGCGTGACACTCCCCGAAGTGATCCGCATCACGTCATCGGCTTTCGGGGTTCCGACCGCGACGGGACGCCCCGAGCACGAGAACGCCCGGCCGGGATGTCCCGGCCGGGCGTTCTCTTCGATCTCCCGGACCGACCCGGGCGTCCACCCGGGTCAGTCGGCCTCCGGACCCCGCCGAGGCCCGCGCCCGCGGGAGGCGCGGACCACGTGGATCACTTGGCGAAGGACAGGGACGACGAGCCGACGGTGAGCTTGTCGGCTTCCTTGTCCAGGTCGACGACGACCTCGGAGCCGTCGCGGACGGTGCCGTCGAGCAGGGCGCGGGCCAGCTGGTCGCCGATGGCCGTCTGGACGAGCCTGCGCAGCGGGCGGGCGCCGTAGACCGGGTCGTAGCCGGTCTCGGCGAGCCACTGGCGGGCCTCCGGGGTCACCGTCAGGGTGAGCTGGCGGTCGGACAGGCGCTTGGAGAGCCGGTCGACCTGGAGGTCCACGATCTCGGCGAGCTCCAGCTGCGACAGCGGGTCGAAGAGGATGACGTCGTCGAGGCGGTTGAGGAACTCCGGCTTGAACGAGGCCCGCACGGAGGTCATGACCGCCTCGCGCTTCTGCTCCTGCGACAGGGCCGGGTCCACCAGGAACTGGGAGCCCAGGTTCGACGTCAGGATCAGGATCGTGTTGCGGAAGTCCACCGTACGGCCCTGGCCGTCGGTCAGCCGGCCGTCGTCCAGCACCTGCAGCAGCAGGTCGAAGACCTCCGGGTGGGCCTTCTCGACCTCGTCGAGCAGGACCACGCTGTACGGGCGCCGCCGGACCGTCTCGGTGAGCTGACCGCCCTCCTCGTACCCGACGTAACCGGGAGGAGCACCGACCAGCCGAGAGACGGTGTGCTTCTCGGAGTACTCCGACATGTCGATCCGGGTCATCGCCCGCTCGTCGTCGAAGAGGAAGTCCGCGAGCGCCTTGGCCA
The DNA here is from genome assembly GCF_039871655.1 of Actinocorallia sp. B10E7. NCBI lineage: Bacteria > Bacillati > Actinomycetota > Actinomycetes > Streptosporangiales > Thermomonosporaceae > Actinocorallia > Actinocorallia sp. B10E7. The sequence continues at coordinate 159,452 of NZ_JBDPLZ010000006.1, read as the reverse complement.
GCTCGGTCTTGCCGACGCCCGTCGGGCCGAGGAACAGGAACGAACCCGTCGGACGGTCCGGGTCGGCGACCCCCGCCCGGCTGCGGCGCACCGCGTCGGACACCGCCGTGACGGCGGCCTTCTGCCCGATGAGCCGCTTGCCGATGTAATCCTCCATGTGCAGGAGCTTGGCCGTCTCGCCCTGCATGAGCCGCCCCGCGGGGATGCCCGTCCAAGCCGACACCACGTCGGCGACGTCGTCCGGGCCGACCTCCTCCTTGACCATCGCGCCCCGGGACTCCGCGGCCTCCGAAGCCTGCTTGATCTCCTTCTCCAGCATGGGGATCTCGCCGTACAGCAGCCGCGAGGAGGTCTCGAAGTCGCCTTCGCGCTGGGCGCGCTCGGCCTGCCCGTGCAGGTCGTCGAGCTTCTTCTTCAGCTCGCCGACCCGGTTCAGGCCGGCCTTCTCCTGCTCCCACCGGCCGACGAGGGCGTTCAGCTCCTCCTGCTTGTCGGCCAGGTCGGCGCGCAGCTTCTCCAGCCGCTGCCGGGACGCCTCGTCGGACTCCTTGGAGAGCGCCAGCTCCTCCATCTTCATCCGGTCGACCGTCCGCTGCAGCGCGTCGATCTCGACCGGGCGGGAGTCGATCTCCATCCGCAGCCGGGACGCGGCCTCGTCGACCAGGTCGATGGCCTTGTCGGGCAGGTAGCGGGAGGTGATGTACCGGTCGGACAGCGTCGCCGCCGCGACCAGCGCCGAGTCGGAGATCTGCACCTGGTGGTGCGCCTCGTAACGGCCCTTCAGGCCGCGCAGGATCGCCACGGTGTCCTCGACGGACGGCTCGTCCACCAGGACCTGCTGGAAGCGGCGCTCCAGCGCCGGGTCCTTCTCGATGCGCTCGCGGTACTCGTCCAGCGTCGTCGCGCCGATCATGCGCAGCTCGCCGCGGGCCAGCATGGGCTTGAGCATGTTGCCCGCGTCCATGGCGCCCTCGGCGGCGCCCACGCCGACCATGGTGTGCAGTTCGTCGATGAAGGTGATGATCTGGCCGTTGGACTGCTTGATCTCGTTCAGGACGGCCTTGAGCCGCTCCTCGAACTCGCCGCGGAACTTCGCTCCCGCGACCATCGCCGACAGGTCCAGGGAGATCAGCCGCTTGTCGCGCAGCGACTCCGGGACGTCACCCGCGACGATCCGCTGGGCCAGCCCCTCGACGACGGCGGTCTTGCCGACGCCGGGCTCGCCGATCAGCACCGGGTTGTTCTTGGTGCGCCGCGACAGCACCTGGACCGTCCGCCGGATCTCGGCGTCACGTCCGATGACCGGGTCGAGCTTGCCCTCCCGCGCGTTGGCGGTGAGGTCGACGCCGTACTTCTCCAGCGACTGGTAGGTGTCCTCGGGGTTCTCGCTCGTCACCCGGGCGTGGCCCCGGACCTTCTCGAAGGCGTCGAGCAGCGCCTCGGGCGAGGCGCCCAGCTCCTTCAGCAGCGTCGCGACCTGGCCGCCGTCGGTGGCCAGACCCACCAGCAGGTGCTCGGTCGAGACGTACTCGTCCTGCAGCTGCCGGGCCCGGGAGGCCGCGGTGTTCAGCGAGGCCAGCAGCGGGCGCGAGCTCTGCGGAGCGGCGACCGTCGAGCCCTTGGCCTTCGGCAGCTTCTCGACCAGCTCCTCGGTGCGGCGGCGCACGACGGCGGGGTCGGCCCCGACCGCCTCCAGCAGCGGCACCGTGGTGCCGTCCTGCTGCGCCAGCAGCGCGGCGAGCAGGTGCGCGGGCTCGACCTGCGGGCTGCCCTCGGCGGCCGCCCGGCGGACGGCGACCGAGACCGCGTCCTGGCTCTTGTTCGTCAGTTTGTAGTCCATGCTGTTCTCAGCCCCCGGATTCCTGCTGCCGCCAGATGACGACACCGGCCTGTCTGATGGGGACGAGGTCCCCGCCGCGGTTCTCTCCGCGCAACTGGGCCAGCCTGGCCGCGACCGCGCGGGTGGATTCGAGTTCGTTGCCCAGCTCCTCGACCACGCGCCGCAGCCGTTTCATCTCCGCGTGGAGCTCTTCGTTGGCGCGCTGGAGTTCGAGGATCTTCTGGATGCCCGCGAGGTTGATGCCCTCCTCCTGGGAGAGCCGCTGGATCTCGCGGAGCATGACGATGTCGCGCATGGAGTAGCGCCGGCCCCGGCCGGACGTCCGGCCGGGCGACACCAGCCCCATCCTGTCGTAGGTGCGCAGCGTCTGGGGATGGAGACCGGACAGCTGCGCGGCGATCGAGATGACGTAGACGGGAGTGTCGTCAGGAAGGTTCATTTACCCCTCCTTGGCTTGTTTCACGAGGTCGTCCCGCAACTCCTCGCCCCGGTGGGTCTGGGCGAAGCGCTGGAGCACCTCCCGCTCCTCGTCGGTCAGCTTCTGCGGGACCTGGACCTCCACGGTGGCGAGGAGGTCGCCCTTGGTGCCGTCGCGGCGGGTCGCGCCCCGGCCCCTCACCCGGAACGTGCGGCCGTTCGGGGTGCCCTCGGGGATGCGGAGCTTCACCGGCTGGCCGCCGTGCACCGGCACGAGGATCTCGCCGCCGAGCGTCGCCTCGGGGAAGGTCACCGGGACGGTGACCGTCAGGTTGTCGCCGTCCCGGCCGAACACCGGGTGCGGGGTGACCTTCAGCTTGACCAGGAGGTCGCCGTTCGGGCCGCCGTTCTCGCCGGGGGCGCCCTTGCCCTTGAGCCGGATGGTCTGGCCGTCCTTGACGCCGGCCGGGACCCTGGCCTGGATGGTGCGGGTGCTCATGGCCCGGCCGCTGCCGTGGCACGTCCCGCACGGGTCGTCCACGACCATGCCGCGCCCGTGGCACCTGCTGCACGGCTCGGCGAAGCCGAAACCGCCCATGTTGCGGGTCTCCTGCCCGGTGCCCTCGCAGTGCGGACAGACCTTCGGCAACGTCCCGGCCTTGGCGCCGGTGCCCCGGCAGGTCGGGCACGGGGCCTCGGACGACAGCCGCAGCGGCACCGTGATGCCCTCGAGGGCCTCGGAGAACGTCAGCGTCACCTCGGACTCGACGTCCTGGCCGCGGCGCGGACGCCTGCCGGTGGTGGTGGCGCCGCCGCGGGCGCCCCGGCCGAACAGGCCGCCGAAGATGTCGCCGAGCCCGCCGGCTCCGGCTCCGCCTCCCGCGCTGCCGAACAGGTCGTTGAGGTCGAATCCCTGCGCCCCGCCCGGGCCTCCGCCCCGGAAGGCGCCGCCGTAGGCCCGGATGTCGTCGTATTCCTTGCGACGCTTCTCGTCCGACAGGACGTCGTAGGCCTCGGAGATCTCCTTGAAGCGCTCCTCGGCCTCGGTGTCGCCCTTGTTGGCGTCGGGGTGGTACTTGCGGGCGAGCTTCCGGTAAGACTTCTTGATCTCGTCCTGGGTGGCGGTCTTGGCGACACCGAGGGACTTGTAATAGTCCTTCTCAAGGTAGTCCTTGGTGCTCACCGGCTCCCCTTCGGAAAAAGTGCTTCGGTGTGCTCCGGGGGCGTCGCCGCCCCCGGAGCGGATGTTCTGTTCTCGTTCAGTCCTGCGGGCCCGAGACCACGACCCTCGCGGGCCGCACCACGCGCTCGCCGATCCGGTATCCCGGCTGGTAGACCTCGAGGATCGACTCCTCGGTCGCGTCCGGGGACGGTACGTGGGTCAGGGCCTCGTGCACGTTCGGGTCGAACGGTTCGCCGGCCTCGCCGAACCTCTCCAGGCCCAGCTTGCCGAGGGTGGTCTCCAGGGACTCGCCCACGGACTTGAAGGCGCCGACCAGCTCGTCGTGCTCGCGCGCCTTGTCGAGGCTGTCGAGGATGGGCAGCAGGTCGGTGAGCACACCGGCGATGGCCTGCTCCCGCACCGCCACCCGGTCGCGTTCGACCCGCTTGCGGTAGTTGACGTATTCGGCCTGCAGCCGCTTCAGGTCCGCGGTGCGCTCGTCGAGCTGCTCCTGGAGCCTGCCGTCCGCCTGCTGCTCGGCGGTCTCATCGACCACTTCTCCGGCCAGGGCCGCGGACTCCTCCTCCGTCTCGGTGGCGGGAGGAGTCCGCAGCTCGCCAGTCTCAGGATCGATGCGCCGCGAGTCGCGGATCACCGGTTCGTCCTGAGAGTTGGTCACTTGGCGTCCTTGTCATCGTCGATGATCTCGGCGTCCACGACCTCGTCGTCCTGCGGGGCCTGCTGCTCCGCACCCGGCGCGGCCGCGCCGCCCTCGGCCTGCTGCTGCGCGTACAGGGCCGCGCCCAGCTTCTGCGACACCTGGGCGAGCTTCTCGTTCGAAGCCTTGATCGCCTCGGTGTCGGTGCCCTCGAGGTCCTTGCGGACCTGGGCGATGGCCTCCTCGACCTCCTTCTTGAGGTCCTCGGGCAGCTTCTCGGAGTTCTCCTTGAGGAACTTCTCCGTGGTGTAGGTCGCCGTCTCGGCCTGGTTGCGGATCTCGGCCTGCTCCTTGATCCGCCGGTCCTCCTCGGCGTACTGCTCGGCCTCGCGCATCATGCGCTCGATGTCGTCCTTCGGCAGCGCGGAGCCGCCGGAGATGACCATCGACTGCTCCTTGCCGGTGCCGAGGTCCTTGGCCGAGACGTTCACGATGCCGTTGGCGTCGATGTCGAACGTGACCTCGATCTGCGGGACGCCGCGCGGCGCCGGCGGGAGGCCGGTCAGCTGGAAGGTGCCCAGCTTCTTGTTGTACGCGGCGATCTCGCGCTCGCCCTGGTAGACCTGAATCTCCACGGACGGCTGGTTGTCGTCGGCCGTGGTGAAGGTCTCCGAGCGCTTGGTCGGGATCGTGGTGTTGCGCTCGATGATCTTGGTGAAGATGCCGCCCTTGGTCTCGATGCCCAGCGACAGCGGGGTCACGTCGAGCAGCAGGACGTCCTTGACCTCGCCCTTGAGCACGCCGGCCTGCAGGGCCGCGCCGACCGCCACGACCTCGTCCGGGTTGACGCCCTTGTTGGGCTCCTTGCCGGCGAGCTCCTTGACCAGCTCGGTCACGGCGGGCATACGGGTCGAGCCGCCCACCAGGACCACGTGGTCGATGTCCTTGACGCTGATGCCGGCGTCCTGGACCACCCGCTGGAACGGCGCCTTGCAGCGCTCGAGCAGGTCGGCGGTGAGCTTCTGGAACTCCGCCCGGGTCAACTTCTCGTCCAGGTGCAGCGGGCCCTCGGCGGACGCCGTGATGTAGGGCAGGTTGATCGTGGTCTCCGCGGAGGAGGACAGCTCGATCTTCGCCTTCTCAGCGGCCTCGCGGAGGCGCTGCAGGGCCATCTTGTCCTTGGACAGGTCGACGCCGTGGGCGTTCTTGAACTTGGTGACCAGCCAGTCGACGACCTTGTTGTCCCAGTCGTCGCCGCCCAGGTGGTTGTCGCCGGAGGTGGCCTTCACCTCGACCACGCCGTCGCCCACCTCGAGCAGGGAGACGTCGAACGTGCCGCCGCCGAGGTCGAAGACGAGGATGGTGGCCTCGCCCTCCTTCTCCAGGTGGTAGGCCAGCGCGGCGGACGTCGGCTCGTTGATGATCCGCAGGACGTTCAGCCCCGCGATCTGGCCGGCCTCCTTGGTGGACTGCCGCTGGTGGTCGCTGAAGTAGGCGGGGACGGTGATCACCGCGTCGGTGACCGTCTCGCCCAGGTAGGCCTCGGCGTCGCGCTTGAGCTTCTGCAGCACGAACGCGCTGATCTGCTGCGGGGTGAAGTCCTTGCCGTCGATGCCGACCTTCCAGTCGGTACCGATCTCACGCTTGACCGACCGGATGGTCCGGTCGACGTTGGTGACGGCCTGGCGCTTGGCCACCTCACCGACGAGGACCTCGCCGTTCTTGGCGAAGGCGACGACGGACGGCGTGGTCCGCGACCCCTCCGCGTTTGCGATCACGGTGGGCTCGCCGCCCTCCAGAATCGCGACGACCGAGTTGGTCGTCCCGAGGTCGATACCGACCGCACGTGCCATCGTCAGAATCCTCCGTTGCTCGTCAGGTCTGTGTCGGGCCTGAAAGAGATCCGCTGCTCCAAGGATGCCCAGGGAGCGTTCCTTTGTCAAATCACTTGAGTCTCATCGACTCAACTTTCTTGCCTTGCTGCTGGCAGAACGATTGAGTCCCTCAGAAGATTCCCGAAGTGGGGGAGGGCGGGGTGGGGATCGCCTGGTGCGGTCGGGGCGCCGCGAAGAAAGATCCCTAAGGAAGCGGCCCTACGCGTATAATCCCCAGCTAAACTGGGTGCTTCTATGGTGAAAGCCATATAACGGTCAAACCTCTAGTCGCATCGCGAGGGGCTCGGATGTCGTGATCGGGGAGCCAGCGAAGAGGTGCCCCACCGGGGATTCCTGGTAAGCCGATCAAGGGAACTGATGGTTGACACGGACTTCTGGGGAGAAGGCGAAGACACGCGGCCTCGGCGGCGCGGCAGCGAGTCGACCGCGGTCGACCTGCCGGTGCAGTCGGAGCGGTCCGCCCGGCGGCAGCGCAAGACCCGGCGGCGCGGCGGCGCGGCGGTCGCGATGGCGCTGGTCTTCCTTCTGATCCTGGTCGGAGGCGGCGGCTACTACGGCTACACCAGGCTGGACACCCTCATGAACCCGCCGGACTACTCCGGCGAGGGCACCGGACGCGTCACCATCGAGGTGGCGCAGGGCGACTACACCGCCGACGTGGGCCAGACCCTGTTGGAGGCCGACGTCGTCAAGTCCGTCAAGGCGTTCACCAAGGCGGCCGGCACGAAACTCCAGGGACTGCAGCCGGGCTTCTACAAGATGCGTCGGCAGATGTCCGCGCAGGCGGCCGTCACGCTGCTGCTCGACCCGAAGGCCAGGACCGGGGTGGTGGACGTCTCCCCGGGCAAATGGTCGTCGGAGATCTACGCCCAGTTGTCGAAGGCCACGGGCATCCCGGTCGGGAAGTTCAAGAAGGTCGACGCCCGGTCCCTGGGGCTTCCGGCGTCCGCCAAGGGCAAGGTCGAGGGGTACCTGTACCCCGGGCGGTACGACCTGCCGCCGGACGCGACGGCGGAGCAGCTGCTCAAGATGATGGTCTCCCGGTTCAAGGAGGAGACCCGTGACATTCCCTTCTCCAAGGGCGCGAAGGCGGGCTTCACCCCCGCGGAGGTCCTCACCGTCGCCAGCCTCATCGAGGCGGAGGCCGGCCGTCCCGAGGACTACCGGAAGATCTCCCGGGTCATCTACAACCGTCTCAACATCGACATGATGATCCAGTTCGACACGGCCCTGCTGTACGCGTGGCAGAAACGCACTCTCGACGTGCGGGAGCGGCACCAGGCCATCGACTCGCCCTACAACCTCTACACCCACCGCGGGCTGCCGCCGGGGCCGATCGGCAACCCCAGTGTCGCCGCCATCGAGGCGGCCCTGAACCCCGCCAAGGGGAAGTGGCTGTACTTCGTCGCGACGAACCCGACCGAACGCCTCACCAAGTACGCGGAGGACTACGAGGGCTTCCTCAAGCTCAAGGCCGAGTTCGAGAAGTGGCTGAAAGCCAACCCCCAGCCGAAGAACTGAAGCGCGGAAACGGGCGGGCTCGCCCTCCGGAATCGCGACGACCGAGATTCCCAGGGCGTCCGGTCGGATGAGACGGGATGTAACGCCAGGCCTCCGGCGACCACTACCCGGTGTCAGAGACATCCGGATGAAGGGGCGGAGGCGTGTGAACGACGATCATCAGCGCTTCACCGACATGTACGACGAGTGTCGGCAGCGGGTGTGGGCCTACGTGGTCGGCAGGGCGGGCCGACAGATCGCCGACGAGGTGGTCAGCGAAACCTTCGCGATCGCCTGGCGGCGGCTGGACGACGTGCCGCCCGGCCCGCTGCCCTGGCTCATCGGGGTGGCGCGCAACGTCCTGAGGGAGAACATCCGGGCGCAGGCCCGCCGTGACTCCCTGCAGGCCGAACTGAAGGCCTGGGCCGAAGGCGACCACGCCGAACAGGTGGCCGAACGCCTGGAGGTGCTCCGGGCGCTGGCGGCCCTCTCCGAGGACGACCGGGAGTTGCTTCTGCTCGTCGCCTGGCACGACCTGACGGTGAAGGAGGCCTCCGCAGTGGTCGGTTGCGGCCAGGCCGCGTTCCGGGTCCGGCTGCACCGCGCGCGCAAACGCCTCACGCAGGCACTCGAAGAACCCCAGAGGACGTCCTCCCCCCGGATCCGGGTCCCAAGCCAGGAGTGGTCTTGAACGAGATGGAAGAACTGCGAGCGGCCCGGCCCGCGCACCTGGACGCCCCTGTGGACGCCGTCACCCGGGCCCAGGAGTTGAACCACGCCTTCGCGCAGCCCCGGCAGCCCCGCCGGAAGGCATCACCGTCGCGAAGCCTCAGGCCCATGTGGGGGCTGGGCCTGGCGGGCGCCGTGACGGCGGCGGCGGTGGTGATCGCCGGCACGCAGGGAGGCACGCCTTCTCCTCCGCAGGCTCCCGCGGCGGCCTCCCCGTCCGCGTCCGTCGTCCTGGACGCGCGCACGGTCCTGCTGGCCGCCGCGTCCCAAGCCGAAGCCCAGCCGGACGAGACCGGTGAGTGGTGGCACACGGCGTCCGTCCAGCGAAGCCTGATGCCCATCCGGGGCGAGCACGACTACTACGTCTACATGCTCGACAAGAACGAGATGTGGACGCCGTACGCGCCCGGCGGAGACCAGATCAGCCGTTCGCAGCGGCTCGGATTCGGGTTTCCCGGGCCCGAGGACGAGGCGGCGTGGAGGCAGGCGGGTTCCCCGTCCCGGGTCTTCGGGGAGGCGCCGAAGCCCGCCGCTTCCGGTTCTCCCGGCCTGGGCACCTTCCCGATCGACAAGGAGCCCGGAAAAGCGCGCACCAACCGGAGCCCGCTGGTGGACGGGGACAAGGTGTTCTGGCTCGGCGAGAACGTCACGATGAAGGACCTGCTGAGCCTTCCGGACGATCCGAAGCGGCTCAAGGCGTGGCTTCTGCGTTCCTACAGCGGGCACGACACCGAGTCCACGAGCGTCCCCATGACGTCCGAGGCGTGGCTGTACCGGGTGGCCACCGGGCTGATCATCGACATGCCGGTGCGTCCCAAGGTCCGCGGCGCGGCGTTCCGGATGCTCGCGGAGCTCAAGACCGTACGGGTCGTCGATAACGTCAAGGACATGGACGGCCGGACGGGCACCGCGGTGAGCATGGAGGAGAAGACGGATGGGGGCGTCCTCCTCAACCGTCTTCTGTTCGACCGGGAGACCGGCCGGGCGCTCCAGAGCGACAGCGTGGTCGTGAAACCGGGCGGCCACCAGGCAGGCCTACCCGTGGGGGCCGTCTGGAACGCTGTGACGATTACCTCGTCCGGATGGGCCGACGAGAGGCCGTAACGTTAAAGGGAACGGGCCCGGCGCCTCTCGGGGGGGAAGGCGGCCGGGCCCGTTCGTCTCGGGGGAGAGCGGTACTCAGAGGGTCTTGTGGCGGACCACCCAGTTCCAGCTCGCCTTGTTGTCGCCGGAGTTGTTCGGCAGGTTGAAGCGGTCGTTGACGGCCATGTCGATCAGGCCGCCGGGGATCAGGCCGCAGCCGGACGCCTTCGGCAGGGCGAAGGTGTTGTCGGTCGTCCACACCTTGAGCATGAGCAGGTTGTTGCGCAGCTCGGGCAGGGCGAGGCCGATCACGGGCTTGAGCATGATCGGGCTGCTGTTGGTGCCCACCCAGCAGTTGCTGGACAGCAGGGGGTGGGTGAAGCGGAACTTGACCCCGAACTCCCGGGGCATGGTGGTGCCCGGAGCGACCTGCCCGGTGGCCTCGATCTTCACCTTGGTGCCGGTGAGGTCCTGGATGTACAGGGGGGTTCCCGGCAGCGGGGTCTGGACGGTCAGCGTACCGCCGGTGAGGGCGCCGAGCCGGGCGACGGAGGTGCCGTCGTTGAGCTTGCCCTGCGCGGTGACCAGCTGGAGAGGGGAGTCGACCTTGACCCTGACGGAGCCGATGTCGATCGTGCCGTCGAGAACGGTGGCCGAGTAGCAGGTCCACGACTTGGCGTCCGCCGGCTTGGCGGGGCAGGCGGCGAAGTCGGCCTCGGACGGGGTGTAGGCGTTCTCGGCGGAGGCGGGCGCGGAGGCCAGGCCGAGGGTGGCGAGGGCCGCCGCGGCGCCGACCGCGAGACGGCGCGGGAGGTGCTTCATCAGAGGGGCTCCTGGTACTGCGGGGTGGGGTGTGGGAGGAGGGTAACTCGGCACTTACCGGGTTATGAAGATCCCTCTGATAACGATCAGAACGTCTTGTGCCGCACGGCCCACACGAAGTCCGCAGAGTTGGTGCCGCTCGGGGAGGGCAGGCCCAGCAGCGTGTCCGGGTGGCCCAGCAGCGGATAGGTGTTGCAGCCGGTGGAGGCGGGCAGCGCGAAGTTCTTCTCCTCCGCCCACACCTTCGCCATCGGGGTCAGCCAGAACAGCCACGGCAGCGAGACGTTGATCTTCGGCTTGAACACGATGGGGTCGGCGTCCGTGCCGATCGTGCAGTTCGAGCCGAGCAGCCCGCCGGGGCTCCACAGCTGGAACCGCACCTTGAACTCGTCGGCCTCGTTGCCGTTCAGCCCCACGCCGACGAACCGTCCCTCGAACTCCGGCAGGGTCGAGAGGATGATGGTGGTGCCCGGGACGACCGTCACGACCTTGAAGTTCTGCGGCTGGCGGACGCCGCCGAACGCGGTGACCTTGGTGCCGTCGGCGAGCTCGCCCTCGGCGGAGGTGATCCGCATCGGCTTGTCGATGAGGATGCGGACGCTCCTGGTGGTGCCGAGGGTGAAGCCGCCCTCCAGCGCGGTGGAGACGTAGCACGTCCACTTCGCGGCGCCCGCGGGCTTGGGCGGGCAGTCGGCGAAGTCCGTCTCGCTGGGGACGTAGGACTGCTCGGCGCTGGCCGGGGATGCGGCCAGGCCGAGGGTGAGCGCGGCGGCGCCGAGAACGACGGCGGTACGACGGAATTTCATCTGGACGGCCCCTTAGAAGGTCTTGTGACGGATCGCCCAGGTGGCGTCGAAGTGGTTGCTGGTGGCGTTGGCCGCGCCGATCAGCGTGTTGACGAGCGGGCTCTGGCAGCCGGTCGCCCAGTCGATGGCGAAGATGTCGTCGTAGACCTTGGCCTTGACCATCAGCAGGCCGCCCTGGACGGAGGGGATGGCCCACTGGATGCGGGGGGCGAGGATGACGGGGGCGGCGTTCGAGCCGATCCAGCAGTTGTCGCCGAGTCCGTCGCCGATGATGCGGGCCTTCAGCCCGACCTTGGACGGGTAGAGGATGCCGGGGGAGGCGTGGCCGGTGGCCTCGATCTTCACCTTCCAGCCGGTGGGGTCGGGGATCTCCAGCGGGGTGCCGAGCACGCCGGCGACGAACGGCATGGGTTCGCTGCGGACCGAGCCCGTCTGCGCGACGTTCTGGCCGTTCACCTTGCCCTGCGCGACGGTGAGCCGCACCGCGTGGTTGATCCGGACCTTCATGTTCTTGAGCCGGAACTGCCCGTCGAGCGCCGTCATGACGAAGCACTTCCACTCCGTGGCGTTCGCCGGCCGCGCGGGGCAGTCGGCGAAGTCCTCTTCGGAGGGGGTGTAGAGGTTCTCGGCGGAGGCCGGTGCCGCCGCGAAACCGAGGGTCAGAGCCAGAGTTGCGAGTCCGGTCGTGACGACACGGCGCATGACTTGCTCCTTGGGGGGTGGGGTGAACGGGAGGCCGCGCCCGCCTCATGATGCTGGTGAGACTAACCTCACAAAACAGACATTCCAAGATCTGTTGTGTCACGAACGGGAAACGTGGGGTACCTCTAGCCCAGACTGCTCTACTACTTGCGGGTTCCACGGCTTGGTCTAGTAAGTTACTCACCGGTACAATCGGGGACCCCCGTGCAATGACAGTCTGTAGCGAGCCCTACGCTTCAGCCGATGGCCGTACCTCAGGAGGACGGAACAGATGTTCTGGCTCACGTTGATAATCGGGCTCGCTGGTATAGCGGTGACCCTCTTCCTCGCCGGGAAGCGAGTGCTCTTCCTATGGAACCTGTTCAAGAGCGGGCAGCCCGCTCCGGAACGGGTCGCCAGCGTCAAGCGTGACCCCAAGGGTGACGTCGAAGGTCAGGTGACCGAGGTCTTCGGACAGCGCAAGCTGCTCAAGTGGACCATCCCCGGCCTCGCTCACTTCTTCGTCATGTGGGCGTTCTTCCTGTTGGCCACGGTGTACCTCGAGGCCGGCGTCGGATTGTTCTTCGGCCTCGACGCGCACATCCCGGTCCTGCAGACCTGGGGTCCGATCGGGTTCGTCCAGGACTTCATCGCGATCATGTGCTTCCTCGGCCTGGTCGTCTTCAGCATCATCCGGATCAAGAACGCGCCGGCCAAGCTCGACCGCAAGTCCCGGTTCAAGGGCTCGCACACCGGCGGCGCGTGGCTGATCCTGTTCATGATCTTCAACGTGGTCTGGACGATGTTCTTCTACCGCGGCGTGCTGTCCGCGATGGACCACCTCGGCTTCGGCAAGGCCGCGTTCGGCTCCTACGCCACCGGCAAGCTCTTCGAGGGCATGTCCTACGACACGCTGGAGATCCTCGGCTCGATCGGCCTGCTGCTGCACATCGGCGTGGCGCTGGTGTTCCTCGTCATCGTGGTGAACTCCAAGCACCTGCACATCTTCCTCGCGCCGCTGAACGTCATGTTCAAGCGCCGCCCGAACGGCCTGGGCGCGGCCCAGCCGGTCCTCAAGCCCGACGGCACCAACCTCGACTTCGAGGAGGCCGACCCGGACGAGGACCTCTTCGGCCGTGCCAAGATCGAGGACTTCACCTGGAAGGGCTTCCTCGACTTCGCGACCTGCACCGAGTGCGGCCGCTGCCAGTCGCAGTGCCCCGCCTGGAACACCGGCAAGCCTCTGTCGCCCAAGCTGCTGATCATGGAGCTGCGCGACCACGCCTTCCACAAGGCCCCGTACTTCATGGCCACCGAGGAGCAGCAGGCCGCCTTCACCGACGAGCAGAAGCTCGCCATGGAGGTCGACAAGCCGCTGGTCGCCGAGGACGGCGTCATCCACCCCGACGTCCTGTGGTCCTGCACCAACTGCGGCGCCTGCGTCGAGCAGTGCCCCGTCGACATCGAGCACATCGACCACATCCTGGACATGCGCCGCTACCAGGCCATGATCGAGTCGTCCTTCCCGTCCGAGGCCGGCGTCATGCTGCGCAACCTCGAGAACAAGGGCAACCCGTGGGGCATGGGCGAGATGAAGCGCCTCGAGTGGATCGAGGAGCTGGACTTCGAAGTCGAAGTGATCGACGAGAAGATCCCCGAGGACGCCGAGTACCTCTTCTGGGTCGGCTGCGCCGGCGCCCTGGAGGACCGGGCCAAGAAGACCACCAAGGCCGTCGCCGAGCTCCTGCACATCGCGGGCGTCAAGTTCGCGGTGCTCGGCCCGATGGAGGCCTGCACCGGTGACCCGGCCCGCCGCCTGGGCATGGAGTACCTGTTCCAGGGCATGGCCCAGCAGAACGTCGAGACCCTGAACGACGCGGGCGTCAAGAAGATCGTCGCGACCTGCCCGCACTGCTTCAACACCCTCGCCAACGAGTACCCGCAGGTCGGCGGCAACTACGACGTCGTCCACCACACCCAGCTGCTCGCGGACCTGGTCGACAACGGCAAGCTCGTGCCGGTGACTCCCATCGAGGAGAACATCACCTACCACGACCCCTGCTTCCTCGGCCGCCACAACAAGGTCTACAAGCAGCCGCGCGACATCATGGCGAAGGTCCCCGGCGTCAAGACGCAGGAGATGCACCGCTGCAAGGACAAGGGCTTCTGCTGCGGCGCCGGCGGCGCCCGCATGTGGATGGAAGAGCGCATCGGCAAGCGCATCAACACCGAGCGCGTCGACGAGGCCCTGGAGACCAACCCGGACACCGTGTCCACCGCCTGCCCCTTCTGCCTCGTGATGCTCGGCGACGCCATCAACGAGAAGAAGTCCGCCGGCGAGGCCAAGGAGTCCCTGGAGGTCGTGGACGTGGCCCAGCTGCTGATCAAGTCGATCAAGGCTGAGGTCCCGGCCGCCGCCGAGTGATCGGCTGAGCTTCACCTCTCTGAGGCCCGTCCCCGCTGCCTGGGGACGGGCCTCAGGTCTTCCGGGGCCGTGACGCGGTAGCCGTCGCAGTCCAGGACGATGCCGCCGAACTCGCGGGCTATGGCCAGGGCGGTGCTGCCCAGCCGGTGCGTGTCCGGGCAGTGCAGGTCGCATGTGACGTGGTGTTCGTGGATCTTCCGCACGAGAAGGGAGACGAGACCGCCGCTGTAGAGGTCGGTGCCGGGAGCCGCGGTGTGCGTGGAGTCCTCCACCAGGCTCGTCAGCCGGGCCGGATCGGGTCTGCGGGGGAGGTAGACGGTGACCGTCTGGTCCTCCTCGTCGCGGGACGGGGCGGGCCTGCCGTCCCGGAACCACAGGCCGCCGAGCCGCCTGGCCAGGCCCGCCACCAGCTGGTCCGAACCCTCACCCAGGTACACGACGGGCCAGCCCTCGGGCAGTCGCGCCCGCCGGGCCAGCCGGGGCGTCACCTCGAACGGACCGCGGAGCATGGCGGGACCGGCCATGACCGCCCCGTTCTCCTGCCGGGCCTCCGGAGCGAACAACCGCACCGTCTCCAGGAGGCGCTCGGGCACCTCCGGCAGCAACAGGGTCGGCCCGCGCCGCACCCGCCGTGCCGCCGGACCCTTCCTTACGCGCACGGTGAGTGTGACGTCGAATACTTTCGGTGCGACGACGCCGTTATCGGGTTGTTATCATTCTCCGGTTTGGGTGTCCAGATCAACCCAGATCAGCTCTACCTGGGCGGCTTTGAGAATGCCCTCGCCGTCCAGCACGGAGTAGGTGCCGGTGAAGTAGAGCCTCCGGAAGCCCGTCTCGGCGATCAGACGGGCGCAGGCGGGGCAGGGGAACGTGGTGACGTAGAGGTCCGCGCCCTTCAGGGAGAAGCCCTCCCGGGCCGCCTCGGCCACCACGGCGGCCTCCGCGTGGATCGCGGTCGAGAGATCGGCGCGAAGACCGCGGCGGAACTCGTTCCGCGGATCCCCGTCGAGGTAGGGGGAGTACTCGGACGGATGGTGGCGGTTGTGGGCCTCGGCGAGGACCTTCCCGTCCCGCACCGCCACGGCGCCCACCTGACGCCACCAGTCGGAGCTGAGCCGCGCTCGGGCTTGGGCCTCACCGATGAGGCGCCTGTCGAGCTCCTCCCGGGTGATCCGCGTCGAGCCGTCGACGGGAGCCTCGGCCAGGCTCCAGGGGCGGTCCCAGCGGAGGAACGTGCGCTCGTAGACCGGGTCGAGGCCGTACCTCGCGGCGAGCTCGCGCATGATCTCCTCGTCGGGCACGACCAGAGCAGCCCCGCCCAAAGCCTCGGGGAGGTCCTCGGGCTCGACGACCCTCACCCTCGGAGGACCGCCCAGGCAGGCGGCGGCCCGAGCCGGATCCAGGGCCCGGATGTCCTTGCGGAGCGCGGGGAACAGCTCGTGGAAGCCCGTGCCGAGCAGCAGGACCTCCTCGGCGTCCGCGTGGCGCTCCAGGAACCGCTCATAGCCGGCGTGGAGGACGGGCAGGTAGAGGAGGAGCCGCTTGCTCATCGCTCGCCGGACAGCTCGGCGTTCTCGGTCTCGGCCAGACCCAGCTGGATCCGGCGGAGCCTGGCCGACGTGCTGATCGTCGCCATCCGCTCCAGGACACGGACCTCGCCGCAGTACTTCGCCTCCAGCTCGGCGATCTGCTCGGGGGAGTAGGTCTCGGCCGTCGCCACCAGGACGTCCGGGCGGACCGCCTTGATCAGCGCCCACTTCCCGTGGCCGGGGCCCTTGAGCGTCACCAGGCCCACACCGCGCTGGTGGGTGACCATGCGCAGGCGCTCCATCTCCGGAACGGCCGGACGGTGCGGGCCCTTGCGGGCACGGATCTTGTCGTCGCTGTCGACGCCCACGATCAGGAAGTCGCCGAAGCCGCGGCAGGCCTCCAGATACATGGAGTGGCCCTCATGGAGGATGTCGAAGGAGCCGTTCGTCAGGACGATGCGGTTGTCGACGGCGCGGAGGGCGTCGACGATCTCGCTGATGCGGTCGTAGTCCTGGACGTAGCGGAGCTCGAAGTTCGAGGCGTCGTCGAAGAAGTCCCGGCTGACCAAGGGGCGCTTCTTCTCGGTGCTTCGCGCCACTCCTACGTCCTCTCCCCGACCCGTTCCCAGCAGTTCATGCTAGCGTGCCAAGGCCTGTGGCCTGGGGCCTGTCATGACTCCGGCCGCAGGCCCGGATCCGCGACGACCGCGAGCCCCGGCGGGGAAGCCGGGGCGGTGAGGGTAACCTGCCTTTCCGGCTCTCCTCCCCGGCTCCACAGAACCCGGGCACTCCACGAGGGCGGCCCCTGCGGCTCATTCAGAACGGGAAGGCTCGGCATGCGTTACTCCCCCTACACGGAGCGAACTCCGGACGGGCAGTACCAGGCCGTCCTCAGGCGGGTACGCGACGAAGGCATCCGCGTCCCGACCAGGCAGGGCCCCGCCGCGATCACCCTGATGCAGCAGACGATGCGCTTCGATCTGGCCGACGGCTTCCCGCTGATCACCGAACGGAGCCTGCGCTCGTTCTGGCGCAAGCCCATCGGCGAACTGTGCGCCTTCATCAACGGCGCCACCACGCTGAAGGAACTCGCCGAATTCGGCTGCGACTGGTGGGACGCCTGGGCGACGGAGAAGAAGACGTCCAAACGCGGCCTCGCACCCGGCGAACTGGGCCCCGGCTCGTACGGGGGGGCCTTCCACCACTTCCCTTCCCTGGAGCAGCCCTCGGAAGGCTTCGACCAGTTCCGCCACCTCGTCGAGCAGCTCCGCGAACTCCCCGGCGACCGCACGCACTTCGTCTCCCCGTGGATCCCCCAGTACCTGGTGCGGGGAGAGGGCAAGACCCCGAAGGCCACGATCGCCCCCTGCCACGGCTGGGTCCACGTCCGCGTCCTGGACGGACGGCTCCACCTGCACATGTTCCAGCGCTCGGGCGACCTCCCGATCGGCGTCCCGTCCAACATGGTGCAGTACGCCGCCCTGCTCCTGATGCTGGAGCACCTGACCGGCTTCGAGGCGTCGACGTACTACCACACGATCTCCGACGCCCACATCTACGAGGACCAGCTCGACGCCGTCGAGACACTGCTGGCGCGGGAACCCCGCCCCCTGCCGACCGTCCACCTCAACGAGGCCGGCCTGGCCGTGACGGACATCCACGACTTCCGCGCCGAGCACTTCGACCTGGCCGACTACGACCCCCACCCGCCCCTGCCCCGGATCCCGGTGTCGTCATGACCGTCTCCCTGATCGTCGCCGCCGCGTCCAACGACGTCATCGGCAAGGACGGCGCCCTCCCCTGGCACCTCCCCGAGGACCTGCGCCACTTCAAACGCCTGACCTCCGGCAACGTGGTGGTGATGGGCCGCCTCACCCACGACTCGATCGTCGCCCGACTGGGCCGCCCCTTGCCCGACCGCAGATCCGTCGTGATCACCACCCGCCCCCTGGACGAGCACCCCGACGTCACCCCCGTCACGTCCGTCCCCGAGGCCCTCGCCACCGCCCGCGCCCTGGCGGCCGAGACGGACGCCGAGATCTTCATCTGCGGCGGCGCCTCGATCTACGAGCAGGCCCTCCCCGAGGTCACCCGCATCCACCTGACCCGCATCCACCGCGACGTCGAAGGCGACACCTCGATGCCCGAAGGCTGGCTCACCGCCTTCACCGAGAAGTCCCGCGAGGACCACCCCGGCCACTCCTTCATCGAATACACCCGATGACCCTCTACTGCTTCGACAACCACCGCACCCCCGAGCAGCTCGCCGAAATGCAGCGCCTCGAAGCCGCCGGCATCTGCCTCTTCTGCCCCGACTCCTTCCGCAAGGAAGGCACTCAGCGCATCCTGTGGGAAGGCGCCCACTGGACGATCACCCCGAACGCCTACCCCTACAAGGGCACGACCCTCCACCTGCTCCTGCTCCCGCACGAACACGTGGACGACCTGGCCGACCTCAGCGAACCCGCCCAACTGGAGTTCTTCACCGCCCTGCGCTGGGCCCGCTCCACCTACGACCTGACCTACTACGGCCTGGGCGTCCGCAACGGCGACTGCCGCCACACCGGCGGCACCATCCGCCACCTCCACGCCCACCTCCTGGTAGGCGACCCCGCCCCCGACGCCCACCGCGTCAGATTCCGCATGAGCTCCTGACCCACCCACCCGGAGCTTCCGCTAATATGGCTCGCAGACGTCTCCCCGGAGACTCACGCGGATGTAGTTCAATGGTAGAACTTCAGCTTCCCAAGCTGACAGCGCGGGTTCGATTCCCGTCATCCGCTCCAATCACGAAGGCCCAGCTCAGGACAGTGATCCGGAGCCGGGCCTTGATCGTTTCTGGGGTCGTTGACCTATCGTGCGCGATTAATGGGCGATCAGCCGACGGCGGGTCGGATGCCTTCTCCTGCCCGCGGCCCTAAAGCACGGTCACGGCTAGAACATCCCGTTCTCGTTTTCAGCGGTCTCCGGGATCGGCTGCATGACGTCCCAGTGCTCGACGATCTTTCCGTTCTCGTCGAACCGGAAGATGTCGACGATGGCCGTGCCGGACTGCCCGGGCACCCGCACGCCGTGCACATGCGCGATGACGAAGTCGCCGTCGGCGAAGATGTGCTTGACTTCGGCACGCAGCGCGGGAAAGTCTTCCCGCAACTGGCCGAGGAAGGCCGCGAACCCCTCGATTCCGTCCGCGATCCGGGGGTTGTGCTGCACATACCGATTGCCGATGAGTTTGGATGCGGCCTCGAAGTCCTTCTGGTTCAGGCCCACTTCGTAAAAGGCCAGGACAGTCTGCTTGTTGCTCTCGAGATCCATGCACCCCTCCTTGGGTGAACAGCTGTAGTGCTACAACCGTAGGGCAACGGTCGTTGCAATACAATACGGATCATGGATGCGCCTTCTTCGACCTCGCCGGCGCGGGGCCAAAACCCGCGGGGTCAGGGGGAACGGCTGCGCCGCGACATCATCGGCGCCACCCTGCGGATGCTGAACGGCCTCGGTGACGACGAGGCGTTGTCCCTGCGCGCCGTCGCGCGCGAGGTGGGTATCGCGGCGACCTCGGTCTACATTCACTTCGCCGATCGGGACGCCCTGGTCTTCGCCGCCCTGGAACAGTGCACCCAAGACCTCACGCGCGACCTCGACCGGGCCGAGTCCGCCCACGCCGACCCGGCGGCCCGGTTGCGAGCGCGCCTGCTGTTCCTCGGCACATGGGTCCGCGACCACGCAGGCCTCTACAAGGTGCTGCACGAGAGCACCCTCAACCAGCGGATGAGTCTGGCGTTCAAGGAGGAGTTGGCCACGCGCACCACCACCGCCGTTCAGCGGTGCATGGACGCGGGGCTCGCACCCGCCGGCAACGCCGCAGAGGTCGCACTAGACCTGCGCGCGGCCGTGCACGGCGCCGTGTCCCTCCGGGTGAACGAACCGGGCCTGGCGCTGCCGCCCCTGGAAGAGCAGGTGGACCGCTTCCTCACCAAACTCGTGGGCGTGCGCCTCGCCTCGGACGCGTGACCCCGCCGCGACCACTGCGGGTCGGCTCTCCACGCCGCCGGTCGACCGGCACCCGGTCCTCGTCATCGAGGAAGAGCACGCACTCCAGGAGGCTTATTCAAAAGCCTCCTGGTTGAGAAAGGTGGCGTGCCCGGTGGTGATCACGTCAAGAGCCTGCGTGACGGGGTGAACGAACTACGGTCGGCTGTAGGGGATCGCTCATGGCGGATCACCTTCTGGAAACCGGGAGGGTCGGCGATCGTGCTGCTCACGGTCTTCGTCAAGACCCGTAACGGACCGCAGCACGACGACGTGAATCGAGCCCTCAGGGCCAAATGGGAGTCCGGTTCCTCATCTCCGTCGGCGACGACCAAGCCGAACCCATCGAACTCCTCGCCGGATGACCGACCATCCCAGCCGTGCCATTAGCGTGCCATTGGCCAGGGTGAGCAAGGGCCAAGAGGGGTCACTCACGGGAGGCGCCTCCCGCAGGTCGGGGCTCTGATCAGGGTGGACTGTGACGGTTCCCAAGCTGACAGCGCGGGTTCGATTCCCGTCATCCGCTCTCATAGCGAAGGCCCAGCTCAGGAGCATGATCCCGAGTTGGGCCTTGATCGTTTCTGTGGTTGTTGGTTCAGGGAACTGCCGTGCTGTCAGGCGACCTTCCAGGTCCGGTCGCCCAGGGTGGCCACGAGGTCGAGGTGGCCGCCGAGGGCGGCGATGTAGTCGCGTACGACATCGATGCCAGAGACCTCGCCGTGTTCGATCTTGGAGATGCGGGCCTGGCTGACGCCTAGGGTCTGGGCGAGCTCTGCCTGGGTGACGCCGGCTGCTTGGCGGATCTCGGCGAGCTGGAATCCTCGGACGTAGGCTTCGCGCCGTTCGCGTGCGGTGGCGGCTCCGGCGGCCTGCTCGTCCTCGCTGCGGGGATCGAGCGAGGCTCCCTTGGCTTTGACGTCTGACCACTTGCTGTATCGGGTGCTCATCGCTCCTCCTGCTCTTCTTCCTTGAGGGTGATCAGGTGTTCGGTGAACCGCTCGTCGGCCAGTGGTATCGCCTCTCGGTACCAGCGGTTCCAGTTGCCAGCTTTGTCGCCGGCGACCAGGAAGATCGCTTCCCTGGCCGGGTCGAAGCAGAACAGCATCCGGATCTCGCTCGTTCCTGAGGAGGGAGGCCGCAGTTCCTTCATGTTGTGGTATCGGCTGCCTTGGACACGGTCCACCAGGGGACGACGTGCCGTGGGACCTTCCTCAGCGAGCTGATCGATCGCGTCTTTGATCAGGTCTGCGGTCTCCTGATCGGTCTCGCAGATCTGCAGGTACCACGCCTCGACCTCCGGATGAAGGCTGATCTCCCAGCTCATGCCGCGAGTATAACCGTTCGGTCATACCCTGTCTCATGCTCTCTCGGGACGTCTGACGATCCGACATCCCGGTGTGCTCGGCCTGGGGCAGGGTGCTGGGAGAGCCGTGTCCGGCCAGACGAGACGCTCGGCGGCGTGCAATTAGCGTGCAATTAGCCAGGGTGAGGAGGGCTAACAGGGGGCACTCGCGGGCAGGCGGATCAGCAGGTCAGGGCCTGTGGGAGGGCGTCTCCGTTTGATCCCCAAGCTGACAGCGCGGGTTCGATTCCCGTCATCCGCTCTCATAGCGAAGGCCCAGCTCAGGACGTGAATCCGGAGCCGGGCCTTGATCGTTTCTAGGGCTGTCGATCTGGCGTGGGCGATTAGCGGACGATCTCGGCCGTCCAGGCTTTGAAACGCTGACGAAGCTCGTGGGTGCGGGTCGTTGAGAGGCCGTGGACGGCGAACGCCTGATCGGGAAGGCGGTCGAGGGCGTTGAGAGCGAGCAGGAACATCTCCGGGTCGAAGCCGGGGTCTGCGTTGGCGGCGAGACGCAGCAGGTCATGAGTGGTGTAGCGGCCACTTCGAAGGATCGCCTCCACATCGACGAAGTCACGTACTTCCGCTCTGCCGTAGAGCGCTGCGACTTTGTTGCCGACCGCGTCGTCAGGATGCAGGACGGGGCCTACGGCCAGCGTGACCGGGGCGTGCGCCCGCCAGTCGATGCCCAGCTCGACCTTCACCGAGCGGCCGTCGGGTGAGGTGAGCAGTAGTCGGACGAAACCGTCCCCGGCCAGGGCCGTCTCGACGCCGAAGCCCTCGTGGCGGTAGGCGTCGACCGCAGCCGTGACAGCCTCCTGGAACCGGCTCTCGCTTCGTTCACCGTGAACAGATCGACGTCCTCTGAGACGCGGTCGAGAAAGCCATGTGCCTGAACGGCATAGCCGCCGGCGAGCGCGAACCCGTACTTGCCCGTCGCGGCAAGGCCGATGCGCGTCACGAGCTCGTGAAGAGGATCCATCCCGGCTATGCCGCCGCGGCAAGGAACGGAAAACGGTCTTCCCACAACCGACGCACCCGCGGCGGCAGGTAGAGCCGCCCCCAGCATCGGACGAGAAGCCGGGCGTTCAGATAGACAGCGAGATCCTCGGGCGAGGACGCCTCCCGGATCACCCGCTCGTACATCAAACCAAGCTGAGCCGGATCGTCCAGGTCGTAGACATGCTGCTCGGACCAGTCGAGATGGCGAGGCAGCTCGACAACACCGGACGCAGGCCCCTCCAACAGAGCCAGATCCTCCGGCAAGGCATAAGCCCGACTGTCCGCGTACCGCATACACCCAGTGTGCCCCAACCCACAGCCCCGTGCAGCAACACCCACCTGCAACGATCGTCCGGCCCAGCACATACCGGGCGTGCCATTAGCGTGCCATTAGCCAGGGTGAGCAGGGGTCAAGAAGGGGCACTTACGGCAAGTGTCGACCGCAGGTCAGGGGTTGTGGGCTGGGTGGATTGTGACGGTTCCCAAGCTGACAGCGCGGGTTCGATTCCCGTCATCCGCTCTCAGTGCGAAGGCCCAGTTCAGGGATGCTTTCTGAGCTGGGCCTTGATCATTTCTAGGCCTAGGATGGGGACGCAGTCCTCCTTCGTTTTCTGGCTTCAGAGGGCGTTGGTGGCGGCCGCGAAGGCTCCGGAGGCGGCGTGACCCGCCTGAAAGAGGGACGGGGTGCCCGGGATCGGATAGAGAGGGGCTTTGGACGCCGAGTAGGGGAGGTCGGCGATCCGGGTCCACTGGGTGCCGTCGAGGCGAGCCAGCCAGCCTTCCCGGTCACCTCCGCCGGCCACGTAGAGACGGCCGTCACTTGTGGCGACGATGTTCTCGGGGTCGGCGTCGGCCGCTGGGAAGCCCGTCGTCTCCACGAAGGCGGTGCCGTTGAACTTCAAAAGTTTGGGGCCGCCCTCGCTGCCCCGGAAGGTCTCGACCCAGAGCGCTCCGCCGGCTTTGACCACCTTCTGTGTCTCCCAAGTGTTGACGCCGACGGGGACCGGGACGGCCTGCCATTGCGAGCCGTCCCAGCGGATCATCTCGTTACCGCCGGGAATGGACCTGGTCGCCCAGACCTCGTGGAAGCCGACCGGAGTCAGGACGAAGTTTCTGTTCGGGTCATCGGGCCAGGTCTGGGTGGTCCATGACGTCCCGTCCCAGTGGCTGACGAAGTTGTCGCCGGAGGCCCAGGCATCGTCGGAACCGTTGCTTTCGAAGCCCCAGACGCCGGCGGGGAACGTGTGCGTGGTCGAGGCCCCGGTGTTGTCGTAGCGGTGCAGGACAAGGCTGCCCTGATGGCCGACCCAGGCGCCTTGGGCATCCGCTTCGAAATAATCGGCCTGGGCGCCCAGCGAGGGAGCGGTGAAGTGGTTCCACGTCGAGCCGTTCCAGCGCGCCAGGATCTCCAGTGAGCTGTTCTCGGGGTGGTCCGTAGCCAGAATCCAGGTACTGGACGGGCTTCCCACACTGACGTTCTTGACGAGGCCTTCGCCGCTGATCCCCGGTGCTTTGAGGCTCGTCCAAGAAGAGCCGTTCCAGTGCTGCAGGACCGGCTTCGGCTGGAACTGGATGACGTTGGGGAAAACACCGATGAAGCCTGCTCCTTGACCGCCGACGATCCAGGCGTTCTGCGCGCTGCCCGCGTCGAAGTCGCCAGCGATCTGAACAGGCCAGGTGAATTTCGGAGGGATGGTCTGCCAAGCGGGATCGGCCATGGCTGCTTGGGTCCCCGTGGTCGCGGTGAACGCGATGGCCGCGACCACGGTCAGACTGCGCTGGAGGAGTCTCATGCGACTCACTATGCGTATTGAACCGAGCGCTAGATTCGGTGGATCTCATGAATCCAGCCGGGTTGCTTGTGCGGACCTCCAAGCAACCCGGAGCGCTTCACCCGCTCTGTCCTCGACAGACTCGCCCACGCACTCGACGCCGAACTCGTCATCGGCGTCAGCCCGCACGCCGCAGCCTGACTACTTCCGTGCCATGAGCGTGCCATCAGCCAGGGTGATCAAGGGTCGATAGGGGCACTCGCTGGAGGTGCTATTCGCAGGCAGGGGGTTGTGGGGTGGATGGACTGTGATGGTCCCCGAGCCGACAGCGGGGGTTCGATTCCCGTCATCCGCTCTCATCACAAAGGCCCGGCTCAGGACGTGAATCCGGAGCCGGGCCTTGCTCGTTTCTGGGTCTGTTGATCTAGCGTGGGCTGTCGGCGGTCTATCAGCCGACCGAGGCCGGGGTGCCGGCCTCTCCGTCGTCATCGTCGGTTTCGCTCTCGACTTGCATGAGAGTGTCGATTCCGTGGGCGATCGCCGGTCTGCGTGGTGTTGCAGGTCAGGGATGATCGACCGCGGGATGTTGACCATCTGGACTCTCCGGCCGGGACTTGGGACGGCCGAGGAGCATCGTGCCGTTCTGCTGTTCCACGAGGCCGGAGAAGGGCCCCGCCGGCGAGGCCGGATCGTCCGGTGACGTAAGCCGGGAGAAGCCCCCGTGCAATGAGCGGGCGATTAGGCAGGGTGAGCCAGGGGCTGTATGGGCCACTTGCGGGCCGGTGAAGGTGGGGTTTGGTTCCCGAGTTGATAGCGCGGGCTGCGGCCGTCGGTCATGTCCCGGCATCGATGGGTATCGGCCAGGCCAGTTCGTTGTCGTTATCCGGGGAGTGGTGACGATTTGGTCTGGGACGCGGAGGAGACCATCCTTTTTCCTTGCGGGGACGGGGGTCTAGCCGAGTAAAGTGACTCAGCTTTCAACCTGTACTTGCTGAAGGGCGGCGGGGATGGTGCCCTTCGGACGGGTCGCTGTCGTGTTCGGGCTGGTCGTGTCCATGGCGGTCGCAATTCCCGCTTCGGAGGGCTCGCTGCGCGTGTATCCGGCGGCTTCTTCCAGTGGGGACGCCGCGTGGGTGCTGACGACGCACCGGTTCAACACGGCGTTCACGGCCGCCGCGTACGTCGGCAACGGCTACTTCGGAGAGCGCGTCCCGGCGGCGGGCATGGGCCTGTACAGCGGGGACCAGGGCATGAACACCTGGCCGCTGTTCAACCCGCGGATCACCACAGGCGTCGTCTCCGGCCTGTATGGAAAGACCTCCAGCATGATCGGCGGCTACAAGCAGGCCATCGCGACGATCCCGGTTTGGACGACGCTCGGGTTCACCACGCCGTCGGGAACGTACGGTCCGGACACGGCGACCGCGAGCACGGTCGCCGACTACACACAGTCGCTCGACCTGCGGACCGGGACGGTGACCACGTCGGGAGTGTGGACCGACCCCGGCGGGCGGCGCACCCGGTTCAGCTACCAGGTCTTCACCAACCGGGCCGGCAAACACCTCGGTGTCGTCCACCTGACGCTGACCCCGCTGTGGAGCGGTACGGCGTCAGTGACCGGCACGCTGGACGGCGCTGGGGCACAGCGGCTCACCGCGAGGGGCGCCACCGTCGACACCGCGACGCACACCTCCCAGGTCACCATGGTCTCGACCGGGGTCGGCACGGCACTGGCCGAGGCACAGGTGCTGCGCACCGAGGTACCGCTGACCGGCGTCACCGGCGACGCGCAGCCGGACAAGGCGACCGCCAGCGAGCGCATGTCCTTCACGGCCACCGCGGGCCGGAGCTACGAATTCACCAAGTACGCCGCGATCATCGCCGGGCCCGGCGACGCCGTCACGAAGGCGCGTGCAGCGGCCGTCGTCGGCCGGTCGAACCTGGCACGGTCCAACGCCGCCGCCTGGCA
The DNA here is from genome assembly GCF_039871655.1 of Actinocorallia sp. B10E7. Lineage (NCBI taxonomy): Bacteria > Bacillati > Actinomycetota > Actinomycetes > Streptosporangiales > Thermomonosporaceae > Actinocorallia > Actinocorallia sp. B10E7. Next base: position 133,788 of record NZ_JBDPLZ010000006.1, on the reverse strand, counting down.
GGCCGTCTACCGCAGCGACATCCTCGTACCCGGCCGAGCGGACCTCCAGCGGGTCGTGCACGCGAACGAGTACGCGCTCTACGCAAGCCTGCGAGCCGACGCCCCCAGCGCGGTCGGCCCGTCCGGGCTCGGCGGGGAGGGCTACGCCGGCCTGGTCTTCTGGGATGCCGAGACCTGGATGTTCCCGACGCTGCTCGTCCAGCACCCCGACATCGCCAAGGTGATCCCCGACTATCGGTCCAGGACGCTGGCCGCCGCGCGGCGCAACGCGACCGCCCAGGGGCACGCCGGGGCCTTCTACCCGTGGACCAGCGGCTCAGACGGCGTTTACGACACGAACTGCTACGGGGCGAGTTGTGAGCGGCAACTCCACCTGCAGGGCGACATCGCGCTCAGCTTCTGGCAGTACTACCTGGCCACCCGGGACAAGACCTGGCTACGCGCCAAAGGCTGGCCGATGCTCAAGGCGCTGGCCCGGTTCTGGGAGGTCAAGGCGGCCAAGACCACCGGTGGGTACGAGATCGCCGGCGTCCAGCCGCCCGACGAGAACCACGACAACGTCACCAACAGCAGCTACACCAACGCCGTCGCGGCACTGACCCTCCGCAACGCCGCGTCCGCGGCCAGGAAACTCGGCATCACCCCGCCGGCGCACTGGGCGACGGTCGCGAGGGGACTGACCGCGACCATGCCATACGATCGCGCCAAGGGCATCTACAAGGAGTTCGACGGGTACGCCGGCGAGACCATCAAGCAGGCCGACGTCGCCATGCTCACCTACCCGCTCGACTTCGCCATGTCCCGGCGGACCGCGGTGAACAATCTGGAGTACTACGCGGCCAGGACCTCGGCCTTGGGCCCGGCGATGTCGGACGCCATCCACGCGATCGACAGTTCGTGGCTCGACGTCGCCGGCTGCTCCTCCTACACCTACCTGCTCCGCTCCTACCAGCCGTTCGTGCGCCGCCCCTACCTGGAGTTCTCCGAGGTACGGGCGCCGGATATTCAGTCGTCCTACAGTTTCCTCACCGGCTCCGGCGGATTTCTGCAGACCTTTCTGTACGGGTTCACCGGCTTCCGCGGCGGCGACGGCTCGATCTCGATCGATCCCAGCCTGCCGCCGCAACTGCCGCGGGTGACCGTACGCCGGATGGCGTGGGAAGGCCGGACCTTCACGGTCGACATCGGCCCGAAGCGCACCACCCTGACCCTTCTGTTCGGCAGCCCTCTGCTGGTCAAGCACCCGAACGGGAGCAGGACGCTGGCCAAGGGGAAGAAGCTGACGGTGGAAACGCGGCGGCCGTCCGCGCGAGCCACCACGGACCTGGCCCGATGCCGCCCGGCCGGCGCCGTCTCCGCCGCACCGGGTGAAGCCGCGGTCGCGGCGGTCGATGGCAGTTCGGCGACCGCGTGGACGCCGGCGTCCGTCGCCTCCGGGCAGTGGCTGAAGGTGGACCTCGGCGACGTCAAGCGCGTTCGCCGCGTCACCGTGCGGGAGTCATCGGCGTACGGCTACCGAATCCAGGTGTCCACGAACGGGATGTCCTGGAGTACGGTCGCCACCCGCGCGGGCGCCGCGGGCCGAGCCGTCACGACGTTCAAAACGGTCAAGGCCCGCTACATACGGCTGCTGTTCGCGGCACCGTCGGCGCTCGACGTCCTCACCGGGACCCGCCCCATCATCAACGATCTGCAGGTGCGCTCCTGAGTCGACCGAACGCTGATCGGAGGCCTTCTGCCCCATTCCACGGTCGGAGGGCGGGTCCGGACCGAGCCGCGGAGGCCGGGGGCGATCGGGGTGGATCGGCAGGCCAGGGCCCGTGAAGGCGGCGACTAAGGCCCAGCTCAGGACATGAGTCCGAAGCTTGGCTTTGATCTTTTTCTGGCCTGGGTGGTGACGCCCGTGCCATGAGCGTGCCATGAGGCCCGTGCTGGTCCAGTCAGCCGACCGGGGGCCAGGACGCCCGCCGCGCCGGTGCTCCCGGCCGTCGGCATCGCCCCGACGGCGACGACCGAAAGGCCGATCCTCACTGTCTCCTTCACTTGGAGAGCCTCCAGGCCATGGCCTTGGTGAAGTTGGAGCCGTAGGCGATGAAGCTGCCGTTGGGGCTGACGGCCAGGCCGATGGAGGAGAGCCACTGGTGCGGAAGGTCGAAGCGGTAGGAGACGCGCTTGCCGGACTTGGTGTAGTGCTCGGCGACGTTGGTGTGGGGCTTGACGCGGATGGCCCAGAATCCGCCCTTGCCGTCGGAGAACAGGGCCCGAGTGAAGTCCGCGCCCGTCTTGTACAGGACACTCCACTTCTTGCCGTTCCAGCGGACGACGGAGTGGCGCTGGCCAACACTCTTCTGGGTGACGGAGTAGCTCACCACGACGTTGCGTGAGGATAGCGAGAGCAGGTCGTAGGGGTAGACGCCGGTGCAGGGCTTGGCCTTCGTGCAGCAGAGGAAGGCGCAGGAAGGGGCCTTCACCGCCGTCCATGTGCGCCCGTTGAAGCGGCCCGGCGTGATCCCGGGGCGCGTGATGGCCCAGATCGTGCCGTCGGGCAGGGCGGAGGCCGCGACACGCCTCTTGACGGCGGTGACGCTCGTCCAGTCGCGGCGGTCATAGCGCCAGACCGTGGTGCTCTTGTTCGTCGACACAATGAACTGGACGGAACCATCGCGTAGGGCCGCCAGGCCGTTCGCCGCCTGGTCGAACCGCGGAATCCGCTTGACGGTCTTCCAGTTCCGGCCGTCGAAGTGCAGGACGACGTGCTCCGAGGCCGTGCCCTCGCTCCGCATTCCGACCATCCACAGGTCGGAGGCGCTGCCCACGATCTCGTTCACAAAGCCGACCCGCTCCGGGAGCGTGACCTCGGCCCGAGCGCCTTGGTCAGCGTCACCCGATCGTCGTCGGCGAAGTCCGACGGCAGGAACTGCGTCCACTGGTGCCGCGGCGGGGGTGGGAAACATCGACATGGCTGTGAGCGACGACCCATCCGGACGTGCTACGGCGATGCCGCTGTATTTGAGTCATATTCGGACACTTTGTTTTGGGTAGTCCGTAATTCGCCTTCTGTGTCCTCGGTGTTCGGACGCGCCGGGTCGCTTCGCGATGAGCTTCCAGGCCATGGCGCGGGAGTCGAGAGTGCCGTAGGCGATGACGCCGCTGGAGGGGCCGAGAACCGCCCAGGAACCGCCGTCACGCTCGGTGAGCAGGAGCCGGGTGTGGTTCGCTCCCCGGCCCCGGCCAACCGGAGCACTCGTCCACACGAATCCATGAGACCGGTGGCTGATCGAGGCCCCGCCCTCGGGCACGCTCCACCCCGGCACGCATGGCCCGCGGTCAGCGCGTGTACGGGGTCGCGTTCGGGTGCCGCGGCGCCGGGGGCTGCGCCGGCCGGGCATCATGAGGCCGGGGGGACCGCCGCCGTACCGTGCGGGCGGGGCCGGGGGCGGGGACCGGGCGGGTGGTGGGCTCATGGCGGGGGATCAGAAGGAGGGCGACGGCGATGAGGACGAGCCCGGCGGCCAGCAGCGCCGGGGTGGCGAAGGCCGGTCCTGGCAGGGGGAGGCTCAGGAGGCCGAAGCCGGCGACGAGGTAGGCCTTGGCGACGATCGTCGCGACGAAGACCACGGTGAGCAGTCGGCAGCGCTGCAGTGCCATCTGGAGTTGGGCGAGGCCGATGGTGACCCCGACGACGAACAGGGGGATGAAGGGGCCGGTGAACGCGTCGGCGTCGAAACCCTCCCGCGCCTGGAGGTTGAAGGCGAGTTCGGCGAAGCCGACGAGGACGCCCGCGCCGATGCCGTAGGCGATGCCGGTCAGGGGGCGGGCGTGCCGGCCGTCGGGCCTGGTGTCGCCGAGCGTGAACAGGAGTACGGGCAGGGCGAGGGAGGGCAGGGCCAGCAGGGTGAGGGCGGCTCCGGAGACGTCGGCCGGCGTCGCGGGATCTGACCAGGAGACGAGGAGGCCGCCCGCCGCCATCGCCGTCAGCCATGCGGCCTCGGCTCCGCCGGCGCGCTCACGCCTCACCGCGAGTGAGAGGGCGACGAGGGCGGCCAGCCCCGCGAGCAGCGCGGTGACCAGGATGGGAAGCTCCAGCTGCGGCGCCGCCACCACCTGCATCACCACGCCGCCGCCCATGAGCGCGGCCCCGGCCAGCCACCGGCCGTTGCGCGCCACGGCCGCCGCGAAATGCCCGGGTCGGGTGCCGCGCAGGGGCGGAAGGACGTCCGCCGCGTCCTTGAAGAAGACGAAACCCAGGTAGTACAGACATCCCGAAAGGAACGCGAGGACGATCGGGACACTCATGCAGGATTCCTTTCACACGACTGCAGGGCCCGCCCACCGCGGCTTTCGGCCGCAGACGAAGGGAGCCGTCGGTGATCGGCACGGTCGGACGGGGCGGCTCGCCCCTTAGCCGCTCGTTCGCTCCATATTCTTAGTCGAAACGGGCCGAATATGTAACCCATTGCTTTTTGCGCAGGCTTCCCGCTCACTTGGGTGACAAATCTGGGAGGCGCCGATAATGGATCGCTCCATAGTCGCGGAAGCCGACTCGAACTCATGGAAGTCGACCGGAAATTCGACGTGCGGGAACGGCTGCGCCAGCGCGTCCTCTACCCGCCTCCACCAGAAACGACCGAGCCGGCAGTCGGGCGCACAAACCGTTCACCCAGGCTGGGCCCTGATCGTTTCCAAGGGGCGGGCGATCTGGCGCCGTGACATTGACAGCCGGTGCGGCTCACTCGTAGAGGGCGGCGATCTCGGCGGCGCGGTCGCGCAGGGCGGCGCGCAGCCACTGCGGGGCCAGGGCTTCCGCGTCCGTGGCGAGCTGCCACAGCGCCCATTCGGCGTGTCTCGAATCTTGGAAGGCCGCTTCCAGCCGCAGCCAACCGTCCGCGTCGGCTTCTTCGGCGCGGACGGCCAGCGCGGTGCCCACCAGCTCGTCCCGCCGTGTCGGGTTCACCCGTACCAGCACGGCGACCTGGTCGCCGCCGGTCCGGAACCGCGTGCTGCGTTCCTGCCAGGCCTGGTCCAGATCGACCCGGTCTGGTCGCTGCGCGGGTTCGGCGAGTTCCTCGGCGGCCAAGACCCGGGACAGCCGGTAGGTGCGGTCCGTTCCAGACCTCGCGGCCAGCAAGTAGCCCTGGCCGCGTACGGTGACCAGGCCGATCGGGTCCACCGTGCGCCATTTCGGGGTCTGGTCCACAGCCGCGTAGTGGATGCGCAGCTTGTGTCCGGCGAGTACCGCGCACCGGATCTCGGCCATGACGGTGTCGGGCACCTCCTCAGCGACCAGTCGGCGTGAGAGGAGGTCGGTCTCGGGGTCGATGAGCAATCGCCGGGCCGCGTCGGCCGCGGTGTCCCGATGGCTTTCGGGTAGCGCGTCGACGACTTTGAGCATGGCCGAAGCGAGCGCCGAGCCGAGGCCGAACGCCTGCGCGCCGCGCTGTGATCCGGCGATCAGCAGGGCGAGCGCTTCATCGTGGTTCAGTCCGGTGAGCTCGGTCTGGAAACCGGGCAGCAACGCGAAACCGCCGTGTCGGCCGCGTTCGGCGTAGACCGGGACGCCGGCCGCGGACAGCGCCTCGATATCGCGCAGCACGGTGCGGGTGGACACCTCCAGCTCGCGGGCCAGCGCGGTCGCGGACAGCCGACCATGCCGGCGCAGCAGCAGCACCAGTGAGACCAACCGGTCGGCGCGCATGCGAGAACTTTATCGAAATACACGACATAGGATGTCGTGATTTTGTTGGGAGGCTCATCAACGCGACCAAAAAGATGGCGGCTACCGAGCCGATCGGCGTACTTGACGTCGACGAATCGAAAGGAGCTGATGTGGCAATGGAACGCACGGCGGTCAACCCGTGGGCGTGGTCGGTGGAGATGGGGTACAACCAGGGTGAGATCGTCTCCGGGCACACCCGAACCCTGTACTGCGCCGGACAGACCGCGATGAGCGGCGACGGCAAGCCCCGGCATGCCGATGACATGGCGGCGCAGTTGGCGCTGAGCCTCGACAACCTGGAGGCCGTGCTCGGCGAGGCCGGCATGTCCCTCGCGAACGTCGTCCGGCTCAACGTCTACACCACCGACGTCGATCGGCTCTTCGAGCACTACGGCGTGCTGGCGTCGCGGCTGGGCGCCGCCGGGGTGGCACCGTCCACCACGATGCTGGGGGTGACACGGCTGGCGATCCCCGACCTGATGGTCGAGCTTGAGGGGACCGCCGTCGCGTGATGCGACCTCGCCGCCTCCGGCAGGGCTGCCGGAGGCGGCACGAGTAGTAGGCAGGTGGGTGATTTCCGGTGCTTAGGATGGTGGCAATCGGCGCGCAATCAACCAGGGTGAGTAGAGAGCAGTAGGGGGCACTCGCGACCAAGCCGGCTCACAGGTCAGGAGCCGCGAGAGCAGACCTTCACTTTTGTTCCCGAGCTGACAGCGCGGGTTTGATTCCCGTCATCCGCTCCAATGGCCAAGGCCCGGCTCAGGAGCATGAGTCCAGAGCGGGGCCTTGATCGTTCTGAGCTTGCGGGTTGCGTGTGAGCCGCTGACGGACGATCAGCTGTGCCAGATCGTGGCGCGGCTCATCTGCCGGACGGATCTGAACCGTCCGTTGGCTTCGATGAGAACTTTTCTACTGGGCCTGGGTGAGGGGCATGACGGTCATCTGGGAGAGGCAGACGTGTGCCGGGCGGGTGATCGCGTAGGAGATGGCATCGGCGACGTCTTCGGGATCGAGCAGCCTCATCTGCTGAGCCGCGCCGATGAGCCTCTCGCGAATGCCGGAGTGAGAGCCGTGCTGGAACAGTTCGGTATCGGTGCCGCCGGGTTTGATGTCGGTGATCCGCAGTCCTTGGGGAGCGAGCTCAACACGCAGGGATCGAGAGAGGTAGCTCATTGCGGCTTTTGTGGACCCGTATACGGCGAAGGAAGGCACCTGCACGTCGGCTCCTGTGCTGGACACATTCACGATGTCGGCCGGGCGCCCCCGCTCGATGGCTTTGCTCAGGTGGGGAAGGAAAGCTGCGGTTACTTCCAGCAGCGCGGTGACGTTGAGCGCGATCATGCGCTGCCACTCGTCGATGCGAGCGTCGGCGAGGGGATTGGGCAGCATGACTGCGGCATTGTTGACCAGCACGTCAGGCTCTCCCAAGGCTGTTGAGACACGCTCAGCCAGGTCGTGAACAGCGCCTGTTCGCGTGATGTCGCATTCAAAAGGGACTGCGGACTCGCCGATCTCGTCGGCGAGGTTCTGCAGGCGATCGGTCCGCCGGGCGGCAAGAGCCACCTGTGCGCCTTGAGCTGCGAGACGCCGAGCCGTTGCCGCGCCGATCCCGGAGGACGCGCCAGTGATCATCGCAATGCGGCCGGTGAGGGGGAGGGACGTGTATGCCATGGGCGCTACCGTGCCGTTCGGTGCCGCCTCGGGCCAGGGCGAGCTTTGCCTAGGACAATCGTGACCTGCCTACACTCACCACGGTCGGGCACTCTGGAACGGTGGGAACTGAGCTCGGTGATTTTCTACGTGCATGCCGCGCCCGCGTACAACCCTCCGACCTCGGGGTTCGGCCGGGAGGAGGAAGACGGCGGGTGCCCGGCGCACGCCGGGAGGAGGTCGCGGCCGCCGCCGGGGTCAGCCCGGACTACTACACGCGGATCGAGCAGGGCCGACTGGTGCCCTCGCCGCAGGTCCTCGACGCTCTGGTGAGAGCCCTGTCGCTGCGGACGGCCGAACGAGAACATCTGATGCGCCTGGCCGGCCGCCTGCGCTTTGAGGACGCCGATGTCGGATCGTGCGAGGTGCGTGCAGAGGTTCTGGAGATCCTGCGCAGGTTCGATGACCTTCCCGCCGTGATACTGAGCAAGTCGCTCCATGCGCTGGCATGGACACCCGTCGGAGGCGCCCTGCTGGGTCTGACCGCCGAGGGCGAGTGCAATATGGCCCGAAGGCTGTTTTTCCTCCCCGCCAGCCGACGGCTCTACCCGGATTGGAGCTTGGTGGCGGAGGAAACCGTGGGACACTTGCGCAGGTTGGCGGCACGAGAGCCGAGCAACGACAACGTCGCCCGGCTCATCGGGCAACTCACCATCGCCTCTCCTGATTTCGCCCGGCTATGGGCTCTGCATCAAGTCAGCGACGCAGCCGTTCTCCATAAGAGGTTCGACCATCCTCAAGTGGGGGTGTTCGAGTTGGTGACGGAGATCCTCACTCTGCCGCACGACCAACAGACCTTGGCCGTCTACCGTGCGGCTCCGGGCACAGCGAACGCGGATGCGCTGATACTGCTGAACACGCTGATCACCTCCGCCGAGCCGCCAGGCCCTGGAGCCGCATCAAGCCACTAGCAAGATCGTTTCCGGATGGCGGTTGCTGCTCGGAGGGCTGGAAACCTCTTTGCCTGAGTGCGCAAGACCGGCGAGCGTCATATCAGAGGATGGTGGCCGTGCCATTAGCCAGGGTGATCAGGGGTTAACAGGGGTTACTTACGGCAGGTGCCGACCGCAGGTCAGGGATTGTGGGCTGGACGGGCGGTGACGGTTCCCGAGCTGACAGCGCGGGTTCGATTCCCGTCATCCGCTCTCATCACGAAGGCCCGGCTCGGGAGCATGATTCCGAGCTGGTTCTTGATCGTTTCTGAGGCTGTTGATCCGCGGTGTGTCATCAACGGGCAATCGGCCGACGGTAGGTCGGACACCTCCTGCCCGCAGCCCCCGGGCAATGAGATCGCGGGAGTTGACCCGATCATCCGAGCGCTCGTCGTAGCCGGCCCCGCACGGGCGTCGGCCTCGGCCGACATCAAAGCGTTCGCCATGGTCTGCACCATGGCCCGCAACGGATCCGGCTCGCACGCGCTGATCTGCTCGGCCAGTCGGCCTTCAGGGTTCACACTGTTGTTCACGGCCACCGTGTTTTCTCTCCTTCTGATCTTGGTCGATTCGAAGGATCACGCGATGGCCGTCTCGCGTCACGACGACATGCCCCTCACCTGCGGAAACTCATACACCACCTCCGTGGACGCAATCCGTCGGCAACCTTGCCCTCGGGGGCCATGCAGGCTGAGCTTCCTGTCCGCCCCTCACGGGCTGGCCCGTCCGGACAAAGGACGCCATCACCCGCTGCATGACCGAACTCTTTTTGGTGCCGCTCGAAGGCAACGCCCACAGCCGACGCACTGACCTCTACCTCGACGAGGTCTGCCCGCATCGAAGTCCTGCCGACGCCCGAGCCGGGGCGGACCGGGTACGGCTGGACGGCGAATCGTGACATTTGGATCTTTTCATTTTGGGAAGCCGGTCGCTAGGATCTTCGCGACCCGCCTCCGATGATCAAGGTATCCCCATGCGTGCTGCGGTCCGTTGGAGTCTGGCATTGGGTACGGCGGCGGTGTTGACCGCGGTGGGAACGGCTGTCGGGGTCGATGGGTCCGGCACAACGAACCAGACGATCACGGCCACGCCGGTCGCTTCGCAGGCCAAGCTGCGGCTCATCGGGTTCGGTCTCGACCACGCGACGGTCTACGGCGGCCACGGGACGCGCGCCACGGTGACGTTCACCAGAAAGGCGCCGACCAGGCTCGTCGTCACGGTCTCGGCGCGCGGGGTGAAGGCGCCCAAGCGGGTCGTGGTCAAAGCGGGCAGCCGGAAGGCGTCCTTCTGGATCGGGACCTCGGCGACGCCGAAGAAGACCTTCCGCAGCGTGAAGGTGCGGTATGGCAATACCGCCCTCGTCCGCAAGCTGACCGTGCTCCCGCTGCCGGGGTTGCGGTCCCTCCGGCTGTCGACGTCGGCGATCGCTCCGGGCGGTTCGGGGGTCGGAACGGTCCGGCTCTCCGGGCCCGCGCAGCCCGGCGGGAGTGCGGTGACGCTCAGGTCGGAGTCACGGGACGTGTCCGTGCCCAAGGCGGTCCGGATACCGGCCGGGGCGAAATCCGTCTCGTTCCGATTCTCGGCGGCGGAGAGAGCTCGCGCCGGAGCGGTCACGCTGATCGCGTCCCGCGGCAAGGCGGTGCGCACCGCCGTCCTGCAGGTGAACGACGCCGCGCGGCCTGCACCCCCGTCGCCTTCCCCGGCGCCGTCGCACTCGTCCAGCACGTCGCCTTCACCCAGCACGTCGCCTTCACCATCGACGTCGCCGGACACTCCCGCGCCCACCGGTGCCAAGGTGACCGGGTTGCTGCTGGAGCCGGGCGTCGTCCACCTCGACGCATCGGCGACCGGGACCGTCACCCTCGACCGTCCTGCGCCGGACGGCGGTACGGTCGTCACGCTGTCCCTGCCGGCGGATGCGAACGAGGGTGAAGCAGACTTTCCGGCCACTGTGACTGTTCCTGCGGGCAAGAGCACGGCCGATTTCACCGTCGTCAACAAACTGGCTGAACGCCGCGTCCCGCAGGCGACCGTCCGGATCATCGCCTCCGCAGGAGGTGGGACGGCTGAAGCCTCGGTCACCCTGATGGGCCGCCTCCGCGTGATGGCGATCAATCTCCACGCCGGCACTGTGACCGCAGGCGAAACCCTTACGGGCGACGTCTGGGTCATGGGCGACAACACGCGCGCGGCCACGATCCAGATCTCCTTCACCGGATCACTGCCGAACACCGAGCCGGTCACCGTCACGATCCCCGAGGGCCGCAGCGAGGCCGTCTTCCCCTTCTCCTGGACGGCTCCCGACGTCGAGACCACCACGCAGGCCCGCGTCACCGCCGCCTACGGTGACTACTTCCTCGACCGGATCATCACCGTGAAGGCCAAGCCTCCGGTCTACGCCGACCATGTCGCGTCCATCACCGCGAACCCGCCGTCCGGCACTCCCTTCAACGACGTCACGCGCTATCGCGTCACCATCACCCTGACCGCACCTGCCACCAAGGAACTCCCCATCATCGTCACCGGCCAGTGCCTCACGGTGTTCTCCCCGAACCCGGTGACCATCCCCCAGGGCGCGACCAGCCAGACCCTCACCATGGGCGTCAGTTGCGCGAGCACGACCAGCCTGCATCTCTACATCAGGGTCAACGACGCCTACGCCAACTTCGCCTATCCGGCCGCCTGACCCGCGGATCCCTCTCGGCGGGCGGCCCGACGCCTGCCCGCCTGTTCTGCCTTGCCAGAGGAGAACTCCGCACGGTCCCAGGACTGCTGGGGATCTTGGAGAAGGGGCACAGTCGGCCGGCTGATCGAGCCCGAAGCGAAAGTCTCGTGATCCCCGGCCTCTCCTGGGCCGGAGCACTCGCCCGCGCGAATCTCTCTGTCGGCGATCGGATCGATGCGGGGGGACGGCGACGAGCCCGGAGTCATGGTCGGCTGGATGCTTCCGGCCGACGGGTGACCGATCAAGGCCATCTGCGCGGCGCGTCCTGCCGGGTGTGACCGACGATGATGGTCGATCATGCTGTTCTCTCGGATGCTCAGGTGTCCCGGCGTGGCTCGTCCGGTCGTGTCCTGCGTTCTGGTGGTCCTCGCGGTGGTGGGATGCACCGGAGAAGCGGGGACGAAGGCCCCGGGGCCGTCCGTCGACTTGTCGAACGACATCGAGATCACTTCTTCCCAGCCTTTCGCCGGGTTCCCAGTGGAGAAGATGAGGACGCTGGAGGAGATCCGGCGGAAGCTGGTCTACAGATGCATGGTGGAGCGCAGGTACCGGTACTACGAACAGGCCGATCCGGAAGCCGCGCCGAGGTTGTCGCCGCTCCTCACCCTCGACCGGGAACTCGTCGGCTGGGCGACGGAAGCGCACGCGAGAGGCCAGGGGTTCGGCACGAACCTGCCGGCCGTCCCCGCCAAGGTGGTGGCTTCCAACACGAACCACGACAAGGTTCTGAGGAACTGTGTAGCCGAGTTCCGCCGGAAGACCGGGCCGCATCACCGGAAGGTCTTCAGAAGGGCGGGCGATCTCCGCGACGAGATGAGTCGGGAGTACTCCGATGCCGTCGATTCGGCTCGGCTCGACGAGTTGAAAGCCCCGGTGGTCGAGTGCCTGGCCGATGCGGGCTTCGACGCCGAGGCGGAGAAGCGCGAGAGGTTCGGGCTGCGTCCCGAGACTTTCGGGATCGAGCGGGGAGGCCCGGAAGGCGGGCAGCGGGAACCGCGGCTGAAGCGCGAACCGGGAACGATCGAAGTGCTGCCCGCGAGCCCCGCGCGCCGGTACGTTCCGAGCGCAAAGGAGGCGGAACTCGCCGTCGCCATGTTCCGCTGCCAGCATGAGACCGGGGCCGTCGACGTCCTGCGCGCGCTGGTGAACGACGCCCAGCAGGTCGTCTGGAACCGGCACGAGGATGAGCTGGCGGAGCTGAAGAAGGAACTCGCCGCGCTCGTGAAGGCCGGGACCGAACTGCTCTGACCGTCGAGACGCGAAGGCGCGGGCTCCTGGTGGCTTAGGGAAGCGACGGCCGCCTGGAACGTGCTTGCGGGGAGCGTGTCCGGGATGTAATTATTTCGCCCATGATCGAGAGAAAGGGCGCCACAGCCCTCACCCGATGACCGCGGCGCGGCTGGAAGCCGCCGCGATTCGCGAAGAATGGCTGGGCCACGCGTTGTCGACGTCGCCCGCCGACCGTGCGGCCGCCGAGGCCGGCATCTCCGAGCTCTACCGTCTGATCGGCCGCAAGGCTCCGGCTTTCGTCTGGGTCCGGTCGCCTGCCGAGGCTCTCCCTCACATTCCGCCGACGCCTCGGTTGTGCTCGGCCTCGCTCCCCGGCAGGGGCGAGGACTGGCCGCTGTCGTCGCTGCTCGCGGACAGGTACGCGCGCTTGCGAGACCGGCTTGACGTGTGCGTGGACCGGCGCCGGATCCCTGCGGGGTGGCCTCCCTGGACGACGAAGCTGCGGACCTCGCCGGAGGAGGAGCTCAGCCGGGAAGCAAGCGACTCGGTGCACCAGAGCGTCCTGGACGCGGTGCTCAGCCCCATCCGGCTGGCGCACAAGGTGGTGACCGGGAAATCACGGGGTCTGGTCTGGTACGGGCAGCACGATGCCCACTGGCTGGCGCACTACGAACTCTGGCGGCGCGTCGGCGGTGCCGCATATGCGCATGATGATGCCCGGGAGCTGGAGATCTGGGCCGTCCTGGCGCGTTCGTGTGGCTGGTGGTGGCCGACCGAAGGCCTCTGCACGGTCTCGGAGCGGCCGGTGGAGGTGAACACGGAACCGTCCGGAGGATCGGGCCAGATCCGGCTCCATGCGGCGGACGGTCCAGCGGTACGGTTCGCGGATGCCTGGTCGGTGTACTCGTGGCACGGCACGCGGGTGCCGCGCTGGGTGATGACCGATCCGTCCGTGGAGCGGATCGCCGCCGAGAGCAACGCCGAGGTCCGGCGCTGCGCGATCGAACGCCTCGGCTGGGACGCCTACATCGAGCAGGCGGGCCTCGAACTCGTCGGCAGCGCGCTCGACCCTGGAAACCAGGGCTCTGAGCTGCTGCTCTACGACATGCGCGACGGCTTCAGCCGGGTGCTGCTGGCCGTCAACGGCTCCCTGGAACGGGACGGACGCCGCCGCATGTACGGCCTGACCGTGCCCGCCTCCATCGACGACCCGCTCACCGCCGCCGGCTGGACCTACGGGCTGTCCGCCGCGCAGTACTCCCAGCTCGTCCGACGAACCTGAGGTGATTCCATGACAGTGACTCTCGCATCTCTCTCCCGGCAGACCGGCCTTTCCGTGCTCGACCATCTCGAGCAGGAGGTCACGATCCCCGTACTGGACGGAATCCAGGCCCAAGGCGATCTGCTCGTGATTCCGCTGCCCGTGGTGGCCGACGTGGCCTCGACCTGGGACGGCGTCCGCTGGGCGGATGTACCGGCCGAGGGGGTCGAACTCCTGCGCGGCGCCGCGGGGGGCAACCCCCACACGCTTGTGGCGGATCCGTTCACCTGCCGCTGGACGACCTCGATCAGGGACCGACTCGGCCTCGCGCTCGGACTGTTCGAGGCGTCCGCGCCGGTCTACCTTCTCCACCCGGAGCACGGCGCGACGGGGTTCGTGCCCGGCACCTATGTCGTCCGGCGGCAGCGGGAACAGGTGGCCGCCGTCCGCCGTCCCGGATCCACCACCGCGGACGCCCGGAACCGGAACCGATTCATCGAGGACTGAGCCAGGAGAGGCCTCACCTCGATGCGGCGCGTTCCCGGTGCCGGAACCGGCCGGGCGGCATCTCGAACTCGCGCCGGAAAGCGTGGGCGAAGGCGAACTCCGAGCTGTAGCCGACCTGGCGGGCGATCGACGCCAGCGGCGCGTCGGTCTCACGAAGTAGCCACGCGCCGCGATTGAGCCGCCAGCCGGTCAGATACGTCATCGGCGGGAGGCCGACGAGAGAGGTGAAGCGGCGGGCGAAGGCGGTGCGGGACATGCCGACCGCAGCACCGAGTTCCTCCACCGTCCACTTGTGCTGAGGGTTGTTGTGCATCTGGTGCAGGGCGGCCGCGATGGCGGGGTCGCCCAGCGCCGCGGGCGGGTCGGCGTCGTCGTGCCAGGCGCGCAGCAGATGGACCAGCAGCAGGTCGATCAGGGCCGGTACGACGGTGTCCGCCCCCGACCCGGATTCCGGCCGGTCGGCCAGCAAGCCGACCAGTGTGCGCATGGCGGGGTGGCGGTCGGAACGCATGTGGATCACGTCGGGGAGCCCGCGCAGGAAGGGGTGGGCCTGGCCTTTGTCCAATCGATAGGCGCCGCACACCACGTCCGCGTATGACGTGGCGGCGTCCCCGGATGGGAAGGCGTCCGTGGACGTGGGCAGCTCGGCGAAGGGACGGTCCGGGACCCCGCTCAGCCCGTGGGCCGCACCGTACGGGACGAACACCACGTCGCCCGCGCCGAGCCGTACCGGCGGCGCGGACGGCGTGACGAGCCAGCCACCGCCTTCCAGCACGACGTGGAACCCCGTTCCGGAGAACGGCTCCAGCCGTCTGCCCCATCGGCCGGTGCCACGGGTACGGCAGAACGACTTCCGTCCGGCCCGCATGCTGCCGATCACGTCGCTGAAGAGATCCACGCCGTCCGCTCTGCACGATCTCGTATGGATGAGGTCTTCTCGAGCATCGTCCCATATGTCCGAGGATTCCTACGGTGAGGGCATGAAAGCGATCACCGTGCATTCGTTCGACGACGGGGGCCGCCTGCGCCTCGTCGATCTCCCCGATCCCGTTCCGGGGCCGGGGAAGACGCTGGTCGAGGTCGAAGCCGCGGGCGTCGGACATGTCGATGTGATGTCCCGTCGCGGGCAGTACCCCGGCTTCCCTGACCCGGGATTCGTCCCCGGATTGGAGGTCGCGGGCGTCGTCAAGGAGACCGGCAAGCGGGTCTACGCCTTCCTCGGCGGGGGCGGCTACGCCGAGTCGGCGGTGGCCGACGACGTCGTGGAATTGCCGTCGGAACTCTCCTCGGCGCAGGCCGTAGCGCTCGGCGTCAACGCGCTGACGGCGTTGCTGCTCCTCGAGCGGGCCGGCGTGACCGCCGGGGAGAGTGTTCTGGTCCGCGGCGCCAGCGGCGGTGTGGGGTTGATGGCCGCCCAGGTGGCGGCGCACCTCGGGGCCGCGGTGACCGCGAGTACCCGGTCGGCGGCGCATGCCGGGCGTCTGAGCGAACTCGGGTTCTCCACCCGAGATGACGAGGACGCCTCATACGACGTCATCGTCGACCCTGTGGCCGGTCCCGACCTCGGCCGTCATCTCGGACGGCTACGGGCCAACGGCCGGTACGTCCTGTGCGGAGCGGCCGGCGGGCCGCCTGCCCCGGACTTCGCCGCCGACCTCGTGGGGCTCTTCCAGAGTTCCCCGTCGCTGCTCATGTTCAGCCTCAGCTCGGTCGATCCCGCGCGGTTGAGATCCGGGCTGGAGACCGTCTTCGACCTCGCCGCCCGCGGAGCCTTGCGCGGCATCGCCGAGGAGGTCATTCCCCTCGCCCAGGCGTCGCTCGCGCATGAGCGGCTCGAATCGGGCGCGGCCTTCGGCAAGGTGATCCTGCGTCCCTGAGAGCGCCCGACAGAATCCCAGCGCAGGGGGACGCACCGGTAGGACAGGGTGCGAGGTGCCGGCCTTGGGACGCCCATAGTCGGGGACGAAGAGACCGCAGGTTGGAACAAGCCGGTCAGGCGGATCCGAAGCGGGGTCTTGAGGCACTGAACGACGGGTATCGCGAACTGTACAAAGTGTGCACGGGGGGCGATGGCGTTCGTCGTCGCAAGGTGGGCGGTTCGTCTTGGGCCTGGTTCTGTTCGGTTTGGCGTTCCTCGGTACACCTCGGACCTGACGATCCACCGCGCTCAGATCCGCGCCGTGACGACCGAAAGGCGCCAGGAGGAGAACTCCGGAATCAACGGTGAAGCCGGAGTGCTCAGCCCGTTCATCGAGCCGCACTGGTCGCTGGTCCGGCTGGTCATGCGTTCGGGCTACGTACTGCCCCGGCCGGACCGGACGGGCTGGAACGGGTCTTGGGCGTTCTGGTCGGCGGGCTCCGGCGGCAAGAAGAAGTCCGGCGACTCCGATGAGCTGATCACGCACAGCGTCCGGGCCGGCGTCGGCGATCACGGTGGTCGATACCGCGTTCTGATCCTCAGCGTCCGCGACCCGCAGAAGACCGTCGAGATCCTTGAACACCTGACAAGCGGCGACTCGGGGCACTCTGTGCCCGATCTCCAGGTGTTCGGATGGCTGGTGAGCCTCGTCCGACGTGGACGGCATGCCCGCGGTCATCTGCCGACTTTCCGGCGGGCGGCTCACGGCTTCGGTTTCTCGGCGCTCACAGACGTGCCGGCCGTAGATACCGTCGCTCCCGTCGAGTTCGTCCTCCCAGTGAGCGGTGACCTCGATGGCGCCGCCGTAGGCGGCCAGCCTTCCGGGGAGCGAAGATCGCCGGCCGATCATGCCATGCTCCGGAACCCGGTGTCCTCCCGAGGGAAGGGGAGCTTCGGGGAGGATCTCAGCTCTCCGCGTGTGCGGCCGGGACCAGGGTGCCGTAGAGGGCGCTGCGCGCCTGCGCGCCGACGGTGCGCACGGACGCCGGCAGATCCGGGGAATCAGCGGGGATGACGCGAGGATCGGTCAGCCGGTACCGCTTGCTTTGGTGTACGACCGCCCCCGAACCGGCGGCCTGTATGTTGCGGACCCAATCCGACTCCGTGCCGTAGTTCAGCATCACCGCGAGCTTTCCGTCCTCGACGAAGGCCATGACGGGGGTCCGGTAGCTCTTGCCCGACTTGCGGCCGACGTGCTCGATGACCGCGTAGTAGGGCAGG
This sequence comes from Actinocorallia sp. B10E7, assembly GCF_039871655.1. NCBI lineage: Bacteria > Bacillati > Actinomycetota > Actinomycetes > Streptosporangiales > Thermomonosporaceae > Actinocorallia > Actinocorallia sp. B10E7. The sequence goes on along the minus strand of NZ_JBDPLZ010000006.1, from coordinate 116,568 downwards.
TGAGGGGCCCAGAGGCGCTGAATCGGATTGGTGACACGTTTGTTGAACCGCGCGACGGCACGCATCGCGCCCGGGCCCAGGAACGACGCCATCCGCACCGCCACCGCGGCGACCGCGATGGCGAATCTCTTCAGCACTCGTACAGCCTCCATCGTTCGCGGATGTGACCTCACCAGGTTGCGACCTCGCCTGGCGGACGTGGTGTGGGCGCGCCGGAGGTTCGGGCCGGCCTTCTCGCTCACCCGATACTCAGGGGACGTCGGCGGGCTGTCAAGAAGACGTGATTGTCTTTCTGTCGAAGCCTGCATCTCGGACGTCGACGCCATGCCGTCCACGGACTCGGTGACTTCGGTATGGAGCGCGTATTTCGCGCAGAGTGGTCGTTATTTGTTTAGTAAGGGCTTGGTTATCACAAAGAGGGTGTTCGGGGTCGAAAGACGTTTCTCATCGGCATAGATCCGCCGGGTGGCGGCGGGCAGTGTGAGCAATGCTGCCCCCCACCCCCCTGGAGCGAGTGTGAGAACCGCTGGACCCCTCATGCGGTCGGCGCTGGCCGTATCGCTGGCCGCCCTGGCATCGACCTCCCTCGCCGGGACGGCCCGCGCGGCCACCCTGGAATCGGAGCCCGTGGTGTCCCGGGGAGTCACCATCCCCGCCTTCTACAGCCCGCCGACCGCGCTGCCCTCCGCCAACGGCGCGCTGATCCGCACCGAGCCACTGCCTCTCGGCCTCAGCCTGCCGGGCCTGGACGGACGCGCGCTGCCCGGTACGGCGACGCGGCTGATGTACAAGTCCACCGACTCCAACGGGCGGCCCGTGGCGGTGACCGGCTCCTACATCGAGCCGTCGGCGGCCTGGAAGCACAACGGACCCCGTCCGCTGGTGGCGTTGGCCTCGGGCACCATGGGCCAGGGCGACCAGTGCGCGCCCTCGTTCGCCCTGCAGCACCCGGCGACCCTGACCGGCGACACCTTGTCGGTCGGCTACGAGAACCTGGCGATCTACCGCCTGCTGTCCACCGGAGCGGCGGTGGTCGTCACCGACTACGTCGGCCTCGGCTCGACCGACCGGCTCCACACCTACGTCAACCGCCTCGACGGGGGACGCGCCCTGCTGGACGCGGCCCGCGCGGCGCACGCCGTGCCGGGGTCGTCGATCACCACGGACTCCCGCGTCGGCCTGTACGGCTACAGCGAGGGCGGCGGCGCCAGCGCCTCGGCCGCCGAGCTCCAGTCCTCCTACGCGCCCGACGTCAAGCTGGTCGGCACCTACGCCGGCGCGCCGCCCGCCGACCTGACCTCGGTCATGAAGGGCATCGACGGCAGCGCCCTGGTCGGCGCGCTGGGCTGGTCGATCAATGGTTTCATCCAGGCCGAACCCTCCCTGGGCGACATCGTCGAGAACACCGTCAACGCCGCCGGCCGGGCCGCGCTCCAGGACCTGTCCACCATGTGCGTGGGCGATGCGATCCTCGGCTACGCCTTCACGTCGAGCAAGAAGTGGACCGTCAGCGGAAAGTCCATCGCCGAGGTGATCGCGGCCGAGCCGCAGGCGCAGGCCGTTCTGGACAAGCAGCGCATCGGGAAGCTCAAGCCCGTGGGGCCGGTGCGGGTGGCGACCGGCGTCCAGGACGACATCGTTCCCCACACGCAGGCGCGCCGGCTGGCCGTGGACTGGTGCCGCAAGGGCGCCGACGTCAGCTACGTGCCCGTCAACCTGTCCAACCTCGGAGACAAGACCCTCCTGAACCACCTCACCCCTCTCCTCACCGACCAGGGCGACGCGGTGTCCTGGCTGGCCGACCGCCTCGCGGGCGAGAGGACCACCTCCAACTGCTGGACGATGCCCTTCCAGCCTTGACGCAGAGGCCTCTTCCGACGGGCGGCGTCAGCCGGCCGTCAGGAACGGGCGCACGGCGGCGACGGCGCCCCCGTCGACGAGCAGGTCGGTGCCGGTGATGAAGCCGGCCTGCGCGTCCAGCAGGAACGCCGCGGCCGCGGCGATGTCGTCGGGGGTGCCCACCCGCTTGGTGGCGGACATGCCGATCATCGCCCGCATCTGCTCGCCGTTCTCTCCGGTCAGTTCCTGCTGCCCCATGGGTGTGGAGATGACGCCGGGGCTGATCGAGTTGATCCGGGCTCCGCGCTGTCCCCAGGCCGCGGCGGCCGCCTGGACCTGCAGGACGTTGGCCCGCTTGGCCAGGCCGTAGGCCAGTCCGGGCACACCGGCCGCCTCGGGTGCCAGGAACGGCAGGGCGAGCAGTTCCTGCGCCGGGGTGGTGGTGAGCGCCTTCTCCTGTTCGGCGGACAGGCCCGCCGACAGGTGACCGGCCATGCTGGCGATGACCACGCCCGCGCCACCGGGGGCGACGACGCGTGCGAACTGCTCGAGCACGAGCGCCACGCCGAGCAGGTCCACCCGCAGGATCGCCTCCGTCGTCGCCTGCACCGGGGACAGTCCCGCTGTGTGCGCGACGTGGGTGACGCGCCCCAGCGAGGCGGCGGCGTCCGCGAGGGCCGTCACGGAACCGTGGTCGCCGACGTCCACCTGCCGCGTGACGACGTCGTGGCCCTCACCGCGCAGCAGATCGGCGGCGGCGGTCAACGTGTTCTCGTTGAAGTCGGCCAGCAGCACCTTGCGGCCGCTGCCCACCCGGCGGGCGATCGCCTGTCCCATGCCGCCCACACCGATGACGACCACGACGTCCTTGTCCATCTGCGACTCCCCATTGATTTTGAGACGATCCGGATTGTCTATATGAGAATGCTGTTATTGTCCATCAAGAATCAGATGCTCACGGATCGAGGAGACGTCTGAGGAAGCGGTCACCGACGGGCGGGGGCGGGCTCGCCGAGGCTCGAGGGGGCGGCGGCTATGACGGTGTCGAGGACGGCGCGGGAGGCGCGGAGGGCTTCGATCGCCTCGGTCATGCGATCGCGCTCCCGGTGCAGTTCGGCGAGCAGGTCCGGGCAGGTGGGGACGAGGCGGGAGCCGTCATCGCGCAGGCAGGGGAGGATGCTCGCGATCGTCGCGGTGGACAGGCCGGCGGCGAGCAGGCCGCGGATGCGGCGGACGACGGCGACGTCCTGGTCGTGGTACTCGCGGTAGCCGCTGGGGAGCCGGACGGGGCGCAGGAGGCCCTGCTCCTCGTAGTAGCGCAGCAGGCGTTCGCTCACTCCGGTCCGGTGGGACAGTTCACCGATCCGCATGGGGCCTCCACTCCGCGGCCTGACTCTCACATCGATGTGAGAGTTTAGCTTCGCCCGCATGAGAAGAGAATCCTCGGTTCTTGGCATGCTCAGCGCTGGACGTCGCGGTCGGCAGAACGCCGAGACGGCCCCCACGTCGGCCGTCTCGGTCAACGTCAGCGCCTTCGACCTGGCCATCGCGATGGGCGCCGCCCTCGGCGGCACCCTCATACACGCGACGACGATTCCCGTCGGCCTGAGGCCTCTCGGGGTGAACCTGGTGGAACCCCGAGAGAACCTCAGGCCGACTTCGTGGCAGATCTCAGTGCTCGTTCTCAGGACCTGCCATGGCGGTACTGCTCACGGTCGGGTCACCACCACCAGTCGCAGTCGTCGTCCCACCACCACCAGTTCCCGACCTGGGTCACCGCGGTGGCGTTCGTGACGGTGCTCGCCTCCGCCGAAGTCGCCATTGCGGGGGCGCCGAACAGAGCCGCGCCGAGGACTGCGACGCCGAGTGTCTTTCTGATCATGCCTACCTCCGGTGAGGAATGCGACTGAATGGCTCCTTATCCGCCATTCAGTCTGGAGACTAATTGGCTTCTGCCCGCCATTGGGTATTGGGGAATATTGTGATTGTTCTGCTGTTGGTCAAAATGGACCTAGGGTTACCTTTTGTCCAAAATTTCAGCGGCTCCGTCAGATGCCCTTCGAGAAGTGTCAACCTCTCGGGAATCGGACGGGACTCGGGGGTTTGAAAATCGGGAAAGGCGTATTCGCAATTTTTTGACGGCGGGTCGCGGGGAGGCTCACAACAGTGGCCCCGGTCCGCGAAAGAGCGGGCCGGGGCCGGGGGCCTTCCTCCGCCCGCGAGATCGCGGGCCGGGTTCGGGCGGTCAGGACGGGTAGTTCGGGTTGTTGGTGTCCGGGATCTCGATGCTGATCGGTCCCGCTTCGGACAGGAAGAGAAGGGCCGCTTTGCGAAGGAACTCGTCGAAGGTCCAGTAGGCCTGCGGCGCCAGGGGGAAGGGGAGCAGTCCTTCGCGGACGGCGATGAACGGACCCCAGGACGTCTTGAGAAGGGTGTCCCAGAGCAGGAAGCGGGTGAACGAGCCGAGCACCGGCTTGCTGAGGACGGTGCCGTCGATGGAGGAACCGAGTTCCAGGAGGCGGGGATGTACTCGTCCCTGGGCCGTTCTTGATCCAGGTCCGCAGCACCTTGTTGACGTTGGGCACATCGCCCCGGTCGATCAGTGAGGCGACCAGCGGGTCGGCCTCCGCGTCCCACACGTACCGCGGGTCGGCGCCTTCTCCCGCGCCCGCCACCTCCATGCCTTCGCTCCTCCTCGGGGCCGAGAGCATCTTCGACACGATGAAACGGATCTTGTGTCCACGTATCATCGACGGTGGGTCCGATAACAGCACGGTGTGTCCTGCGTCACAAGGCCCATTCACGGCGGCGGCCGCCGCCGATTGAGGCAGAATCGGTCGCCAGGAGGAGAAGATGGAAGCTGTGCCGCCCTTCCTCGGGACGACCTCGGGTCCGGAGTCGTTGCTCGAACGCGCGTACACCGACGCCGTCGAGCAGGTCGACGACATGGACGAGGCCCGTACGCGCGTGCTCGACGCCGCGTACGAGCAGTTCTGCCGGATGGGCATCCAGCGGTCCACCATGGAGGACGTGGCCCGGCGGGCCGGGGTCTCGCGGATCACGGTCTACCGGCGGTTCACCACGAAGGACGCACTGGTCGAACAGGTGGTGCGTCGGGAGTTCCGCCGCTACTTCGACCGGTTCCTCATCGACATCGGGCAGGCCGAGACCGCCGCGGACCGGGTGGTCCTGGGCTTTGTAAGCTCGTTGCGCGCCATCCGGGGCAACCCGCTGATCGGCGGTCTGATCGCCACGGAACCGGACCTGGTCGTGCCCTCCATGATCAGCGACGGGGGGCAGACCCTCGCCACCGTGCGGCGGTTCGTCGCGGGCCAGCTCCGCCGCGAACAACGCGCGGGCAACGTGTCGAGCGACCTGGACACCGACTTCGTGGCCGAGATGATGGTCCGGATCTCCGCGTCCTTCCTGGCGATCCCCAGCCGGCTCATCGATCTCGACGACGACGAGCAGCTGGCCGCGATGGCCCGGCGGTTCCTCGTGCCCATGCTGGAACCACCGGCTTCCCGGACCGAGCACCGGTAGTCCGTTTCTCTCCGGTGGCCGTAGCCGGTCATGACGATGGACGTCATGGCGGGTTCGCCAATCCGGGGGAAACAACTCTCGATTATGGGAGGTTTCGTGAAATCTATGGTTCGGCGTCGACCCGGGAGACGCCATGGGGCGAACCTGATCGCCACCCCATGGCGGAATCCCGGGTCGACTTCGTGACAGACCTCAGTTCTCATTACCAGTAGTAGTACCGGTACTTCCACCCGTGGCGAGGCCAGTACTTGTGGTAATAGCCGTAGTCCCACCAGTCGCAGTCGTCCCACCAGCAGTTCCGGGCCTGGGTCGCCGTGGTGGCGCCCGTGGTGGTGCCGGCCTCCGCTGAGGTCGCCACCGCGGGGGTGCCGAGCAGGGCCACGCCGAGCACTGCGACACCGAGCGTTTTTCTGATCATGTCCACCTCCAGAGTCGAGGATGTGACTGAACGGATTCCGTCCGCCATCGGTTATCGAGGCTAAGCGTCCCCTGTCCGGCATTGAGTATTGTGAAATGTCGATGTAGTTCTACGATTGGTCAAAATGTGCCGAAGGGTACCATTTTGGCCAAAATGCTAGCCGGTCTTCCGTATGTCCCTTGGTGGAAGCAAATCCTCTGGAAACTGGAAGGCTTCCAGCGCAGCAAGAGACATTAAAAGCGACATCCGTAATTGGTCGACGGTGGGATCGCGGCCGGGACTCCCGTCAGGAGCACAGCACCGAGAACGGGAGGGGCTGCCCCGTCTCCAGCAGGGACTTCAGGCTGGAGAGGACCTTCGCCCAACCTTGGGCGGTGCCCTCGTACTGGTCGGCCGGCAGGTCCTCGTGGGTGACGGTGAGGCGCACGGCGTCGCCGACGGGCTCCAGGTCGAAGGTCACGCGCGAGTGGCGGGCGGGGACGTCGGCGTCGGCGGGGCTCGCCCAGTCGTGGGACAGCCGGCGCGGCGGGTCGATCTCCAGGATGGTGCCGACGACGTCGACGCCGCCGTCGGTGAGCCGTACGTGCTCCCACCGGTCGCCCTTGGCCCAGCCGGAGACGTTGCGGTGCTCCCAGTATCGCGCGGTGACCTCCGGGTCGGTGAGCGCCGTCCACAGGAGCTCCGGCGTGGTGGCGATGTAGGTGACGTAGAGCAGGCGCGGCTTGTCCATTGGTCTGTTCTCCCGTTCGAGGTCGTCTTTGAGGGTGGCCAGGGCGTCGAGGTCCGGCAGTTCGAACTTCGCGATCCAGCGCCGGTGGATCTCGTGCAGCGGCACCGGGTTCAGGTAGTGCAGCTTCTCCCTGCCGTGCCGGACCGTGGCGATGAGGCCGGCCGACTCGAGCAGGGCGAGGTGCTGGGTGATCCCCTGGCGGGTCATGCCGAGATCGCGGCAGAGCGCGCCCAGGGTCTGGCCGTTGTCGGCGCGCAGCCGGTCGAGCAGCCGTCGCCTGGTCGTGTCGGCCAGTGCCTTGAAGACCTTGGCCATGTCGTCGCCGTCGGGCATGCCTTCACTATAGGCAAGAAAATGCTTGCATATCAAGCGCGGTGCGCGGGGGCCGGCCCTCGGCCGCTCCGTTTGCCTTCGGTGAGGGCAGGTGCTAGAGTCATCGCTAGTTGTAGTTGTGGTTCCCATAAACTTTTTTATGCGCCCCGCAGGCATCTGGCTAGCGGTGGCGCATTTTTTGTTTGACAGGTTCTTCCTGACGGGGTCATTTCGGCAGCTTGGGAGCTCGCAAGGTGCGGGCTCCGCGCATGCCTCCAGAGGAGATTTCCAACATGGCAACCGGCACCGTGAAGTGGTTCAACGCGGAAAAGGGCTTCGGCTTCATCGAGCAGGACGGCGGCGGCGCCGACGTCTTCGCCCACTACTCGAACATCGCGGCCCAGGGCTTCCGTGAGCTGCAGGAGGGCCAGAAGGTCTCCTTCGACGTCACCCAGGGCCAGAAGGGCCCGCAGGCCGAGAACATCGTTCCCGCCTGACGGCTTCACCTCTCACGGGGGCTCGAACTCTTGATGATTTCGAGCCCCCGTGGGCTGTCTGCTCCACATCTGGTTCGTACTTGGATTCGCTCTCCTCGATACGTGCCGCTTCGAGGAAGGTCGATCCGATGACCCGTGCACCCCAGCGCAGGCCGTACCGTTCGAACAGCAACACCCGCAACACCCGCAAGACACAGACCGTCGCCCCGCACGGCGAGTTCGCGATGCCGGTCAACACCGTGCCCGCGCTTCCGCCGGTCGAGGAGTTCGCCGCGATGGACATGCCGGCCCCGCTGCTGGCCACCCTCGCGGCCCAGGGCCTGACCGCGCCGTTCCCGATCCAGGCCGCGACGCTGCCCAACGCGCTCGCGGGCCGCGACGTGCTCGGCCGGGGCCGTACCGGCTCCGGCAAGACGCTCGCCTTCGGGCTCGCCGTGCTCTCTCAGATCGCCGGAAAGCGTGCTGAACCCGGCAAGCCGCTGGCTCTGGTGCTGGTGCCGACCCGCGAACTCGCCCAGCAGGTCACCGACGCGCTCACCCCGTACGCCGACGCCGTACGGGTCCGCCTCACCACCGTCGTCGGCGGAATGTCCATCGGCAGGCAGGCCTCCTCGATCAACCGGGGCTGCGAGGTCGTCATCGCGACTCCCGGCAGGCTCGCCGACCTCATCGACCGCGGCGCCGTACGGCTCGACCGGGTCGGCGTCACGGTGCTGGACGAGGCCGACCAGATGGCCGACATGGGCTTCCTGCCCCAGGTGACCCGGCTGCTCGACCAGGTCGAGCCGGGCGGGCAGCGGATGTTGTTCTCGGCCACCCTCGACCGCAACGTCGACCGGCTGGTCCGGCAGTTCCTCAAGGACCCGGTCACCCACTCCGTCGACCCGTCGGCCGGCGCGGTCACCACGATGGAACACCACCTGCTGCACGTCTCGGACGCCGGCAAGCTGGACACCACCGTCCACATCGCCGCCCGTGACGGCCGCACCATCATGTTCGTCGGTATGAAGCACGCCGCCGACCGCCTCACCAAGAAGCTGCTGTCCAGCGGCGTCCGCGCCGCGGCCCTGCACGGCGGCAAGTCCCAGCCGCAGCGCAACCGGACCCTGGAGCAGTTCCGCACAGGCGAGGTCAACGTGCTGGTCGCCACCAACGTGGCGGCCCGCGGCATCCACATCGACGGCCTCGACATGGTCGTCAACATCGACCCGCCGACCGACCACAAGGACTACCTGCACCGCGGCGGCCGTACGGCCCGCGCCGGCGAGTCCGGCACGGTCGTCACCCTGGTCCTGGCCGACCAGCGCCGCGAGATGGACCGGATGATGCGCACCGCCGGCATCACCCCCCACGAAGCCCGCGTCGCCGCGGGAGAGGATCTCCTCACCCGCATCACCGGCGCCCAGGCGCCCTCCGGCGTGCCGGTGGTCATCGCTCCTCCGGCCGAGCCCGCCCCGCGCCGTGCGGCGGCCCAGGGCGGCCGCCGCCGCTCCGGCAGGCCCCGCCGCGTCGGTCACGGCCGCCCGCAGCGTACGGCCTAGTCGTCCTGAAGCGTGAAGAAGCCTCTGGCGGGGTGGGCGGTCTCTGACCTCCACCGCACCCCACCAGAGGCTTCACACGCTTTTCTGCCGTTCTTCGCTGCTGTGGTTCGTCATGACACCGTCACCTTCCGGTCGACGGTCCCCTTGGCGAGACCCGGGTTCATCACCTGCGGTGGTCGCCTCGGTCCCACCCACGGTGGTCGCCTCGGTCCCACCCACGGTGGTCGCCCCGGTCCCACCCACGGTGGTCGCCCCGGTCCCACCCACGGTGGTGGCCTCGGTCCCATCCGCGGTAGTGGCCTCGGTCGTACCACCTGTGGTGGTGGCGGTCGTACCACCTGTGGTGGTGCTTCCACCGGTCGCAGTCCCACCGGCCGTGGTCCCACCGGCAGTCTCGGGGGTGGGCCGCCGTGGTGACGCCCGCGGTGGTGGTGGTGCCGGCCTCCGCTGAGGTCGCCATCGCAGGGGCGCCGAGCAGAGCCACACCGAGAACCGCGACGCCGAGCGTTTTCCTGATCATCTCTACCTCCAGGGTGAAGATACGGCTGAACGGCTTCTGCCTTCCGTTGGGTATCGAGACTAAACGGCTTCCGTCTGCTATTGGGTATTGGAAGATATCGTGGTCGTTCTATGGCGGGTCAAAACGGGTCGGAGGCGATCCTTTTTGTCCAAAGAAATCGGCGGCTCCGCCAGATATTCCTTGAATAGGTAAATCCTCGGGAAGTCGGACGCTCTCCGGGGGTGCCAAAGGCACCAAAAGTGATATTCATAATCGTTTGACGGCCGGGTCATGCGGTGGCGGAAGCCCTGTCGCCCGCCTGCCGCCGAGTCACCGCGGGGCCTGCCGCGCCAGTGGATCCAGGCGATTCGGTCAAGTGTGAAGACAGTGGGGAATCCTGCTGATTCCGCCCTGAGTGTGCTGTGACCCGGCTGAACACCCACGGTCGTGCGTACCCGCTTGTACTCGCCGAGCCATCGCTGGATGCCCGTCGTCGACGGCGAGCATGTCGAAGCGGTAGTGCTCGGCCAGCACGCTGCCCTGCGCCATCAGGTCGCGGAACTCCTGGTCGTGAGCAGTTCGAAGTATGAAGAGATCGAAGTAGGTGAGTTTCCGTCTGCGACGAGGCGCTGGTAGTACTCGATCGTCACCATTTCGCCGGCTTTCCTTTCTCGCAGGGCCTTCCATGACGTCGCGCCTGCGTGTCAGCCTGTCGGCATGACCAAGGTGCGGCGGGCGTGGCTGATCCGGCACGGGAAGAGCGAATCGAACGCGGGACTGCCGACGAACGGACCGGGTGCGGCCCCGCTCACGGAGCTCGGATGGAATCAGGCGGCGCGGATGGCCGCGACCTTCACCGCATCACCCGACCTCATCGTCAGCTCGCCGTTCCTCCGCGCGAGGCAGACCGCCGAGGCGACCGTCGAGAGGTTTCCCGAGGCGCCGTATGAGGAGTGGCCTGTCGAGGAGTTCACCTTCCTGGGAGAGCTGCACGGGCCGCAGACCACGGCGGAGCAGCGGCGGCCCTTCTCCGAGGCTTACTGGGAACGTAATGACCCCGCGTACGTCAATGGCGGCGACGGCGAGTCCTTCAAGGCGCTCATCACCCGTGCCCACGCTTTCCTGGAGCGGCTCGCCGAGCGGCCTGAAGACGGCCTGGTCGCGGTGTTCACACACGGACTCTTCATGAAGGCCGTGATCTGGTCGCTGTTCACCGGGGTCACCGACCCCGACGTCACGGCGATGCGTGCCTTCCGCCGGTTCAACGGCTCGTGCGACATCCCCAACTGCGCCGTCACCGAACTGTGGCGCCCGAGCGGACCGTACGGTTTCCGCGTCGTCGGTGGTGGGACGACGCATTTGGCGGAGGAGTCCGTCACCTTGGAAACGGCTTCTCCCACGGCTCTGGACTGAAAGGCGGAGCCATCGAAAAACAGGGCTCCGCCTTCGTCCTGCGGAGGAAGCCGGACGGTCAGTTTTTGAAGTAGACCAGTTGGTGGCTGGAGGCCAGCAGGGTGCCGTCGCGGCTCCACAGCCGGGCGGTCTGGTCGAAGTAGCCGCGTGAGAAGCGGCTGGTGCGCGCGGTGCCCAGGACGTAGTCGTCGTGCTGGGCGGCGATCTCGTGGGCGTCGGCGTGGAAGTACACGGTGAGGGAGACGGTGCCGGCCGCCATGTACCGGCCGTGCCGCAGGAACACCCGCGGGTAGAACAGGTCGCACAGCGCCGTGAGCCTCGGGAAGTCGAGGGGGCGGGCCGGGGCCTCGCGCATCCACAGGGTCGCGGTCGAGTCGGGATGCTCTCCGGCGCCCTCTTCCGGGATGGCGCCCTCGACGAACCGCATCTCGTAGTTGTGGGCCCATGCGATGAAGTCCGGGAGCGACTGCGCGGGAACGGTCTCCGGCGACGGTACCGAGGGCATGTCGAGTTCGGTGTCCGACCACGTGTCGCGGCGGATGCCGAACACCGCGGTGGCGGTGGTCGTGACGACGCCGTCCTGCGACAGTTCGAGCATCCAGTGCTGGGTGGCGCGGTTGGTGCGTACGGCCCGCGCGGTGATGTCGAAGTCGCCGTCGGCGATGGGGCCGGCGTAGTTCACGGTGAGGGAGATCGGGTCGCCGAGCCGGTCGGGGTGCCGCAACACGGCCTGGAGGAGGGTGGCGGCGGTGACGCCGCCGAAGGGGCCGACCATGTTCGCGTACTCCGGCCGGGTCCGTCCCAGCAAACGGCCGTCGGTGGCGGGAGTGAGTTCGACGGCCGCGTCGAACGGGTGCTGCAGGGCGTCGATCTCGGTCACGCTGTCTCCTCGGAGCATGAAGGATGTTCCGGCGCACATCACATGTATGTATGACATCCTACATAGGAATCGACGGCGGACGGAGAGCAGGCGCCATGGCGAGACGAAAGGACCCCGACGGGCCTCGGGCGGCGATGATCCGCAGCGCGATCGCGCTGATCCGCAGGCAGGGCGTCGCCGCCACCTCGTTCGCGGACGTGCTGGCCGACAGCGGCGCGCCGCGCGGCTCGGTCTACCACCACTTCCCGGAAGGCAGATCCCAGCTCATGGAGGAGGCCACCCGCAGTGCCGCTGAGCACCTCGGCGCCGGGATGGCCCGGATCCTCGACGCGTCGGACACGCCGGGCGCGCTGCGTGAGCTGGTCGACCTGTGGCGCCGCGGCCTCGAGGCCGGCGACTACGCCGTCGGCTGCCCGATCGTCGCGGCGGCCCTGGGCACCGAACGGGCCGCCCGCGACGTCGCCGGGACGGCGTTCGAGACCTGGTGCGACCTGATCGCCGACAAACTCGTCGCGGACGGAGCCGAGCGGCGGCGGGCGAGCTCCGTGGCGATGCTCGCCGTCGGCGCGCTCGAAGGCGCGCTCGTCGTCGCCCAGGCCAGGCGCACCTCGGCTCCCCTCGACGCGGTGGTCGACGAACTGAGCCTGCTGTGCCGCTCGGTGACCGAAAGCCCGGACGCCGAAGCCTAGACGCGGAGTTCACGCCACCAGGGGCTGCTCGGCCAGTTCGGTCAGCTTCACGGTGCACAGGCCGCCGCGCTCGGCTTTCACTTCGGTCACCTTGAGCTGCGTGCCGGGCGGGAGGATGAACTCCTCCTCGTCGGTGAACGCGGAGAAACCGCGGATGCCCACCGCCCGCTCGGGGGTCACCTCGAACAGCGTCCGCCTGCCGCGGCGGCCGAGGAACGCCTGGGCCACGCTGAGTTTCGACGTGCACGAGGACACGCCCCACCACGTCACGGTCCGGCCGAGCGGGTACTGCGCCCGCAGGTCCAGCGACACCCCGCGCCACAGCGGCTGCTTGCGGGCCGGGAGCCTCGACACGACCGAGAACAGGAGCCGTAGGTACGGGAGGTACGGGACGATCCGGGTGCGGTCCGGGTCGCGCAGGGTGGCGTTGATCCGCCGGTAGAACGCCGATTCGCAGGTGTAGAGGTGGAGAGCCGCGATCTCGTCGGCGGACGGGCCGCCGGCCGCGTCGTCCGCCCTCCTCCTGCCGAACTCGTGCGACCGGGCCACGTGCCGGTCGAGGCCCGACAGCAACCCGGCCACCGGGGCGACGGCCTCGCGGAAGTCCATGAGAGGGGTGTCGAACACGCCGGTGATCGCGGGAAGTACCAGGCCCTCGTCTTTGACGCCGGCGAGCCGTTCGAGGTAGAGCTGGTGCAGCTCCATCGTGGAGGCGATGAACGCGCCCATGCGGTCGGCCGTGTCCCGGCCCGTCCCGCCGTCTCGCCCCGGGAGTTCGTTCCACCCCTTGCCGGGCAGCCAGTCGATCTCGTCGGCTCCGAGTGATCTGAGTGCCTCGTTCACCGCGCCGAAATGGTCCCCCTCGCAGAAGACGTCGCCCTGCGCCGCGGGATTGGGGTGGTCGATATGGCGGACGTCGACCTCGGGGTATTTCTCCTGGAGCCGGAGCACCACCTTTTTCAGGCCGCGGGCGTGGACCCCCCACCACGCGAACACCACCCCCCGGTCGTCCTCGTCGGCGTGCTGCTTGGCCTTCAGGATCTCCTCGACGATCTTCTCGACGACCGGCCGCCAGAACGCGGTGTGCCGGTCGGTGGCCATCGCCCCGTCGCCGCTGGCGGTGAGCGCCGCGTTCAGGAGCAGCACACCCTGGGTGAGCATCGCCTGGAACCATTCCGGCGGCTGCACGGTGTCGTGCTTCTTCAAAAGCGCGCGAATATCGGCGATCGGTGTCTTCTTGGGTATTCCGTGCTTCCACATCGCTGCGGCCTTGATGATGCAGCGGATGCTGACGACTTTGCCGAACTGACTGTCTTTCCAGTCGTGGAAGGTGTTGTCGAACATGGCGATTCCGGTGGCGCTCTCGGGCCTCGGATACGGGTTCTGTCCGAAGACCACGACCTTCCATTTGTGCGGAGGATTGGGCTTGAGCGCCTGGAAGGTCAGCTCCCGGACGGGAACGACCTCCGGACTGCGGCTCGGGCCGATGAACGCGGCCGCGGCCGGCTGCGCCTCGATGACCGGCCGCAGAAGAGGCAGCCACGGCTCGCCTCCGCCCTGGAAGAGCCCGGCCAGAGCCAGCGGGTCGTTCGGGTCGGGCTGGGCGGGGGCGTCGGCGTCCCTCATCATGGGCTCCCGGGAAGGTCGAACCGCGCCGGTCGCGGCACGGGTGATCGAGGCGGGGAATTGTTCGCGCGAAGGCCTTGGACGCAACGACGAAGAACCAAAAAACCCACCCGTCGGAGTGGGTGGGATTTCTTGTCGCGGGCGTCGGCTCTCAAGGCCTGCGGAAGACTCGCGGCAGATTAACACCGGGCCGGTGCGTTCGCAATCGCAGAGATGCGCCTTCGGACGGCGAGCGTTTTGTCAGTGGGGCTCGGTATCTTCTCGGGCGTTGGAAGGACCCTCCTCGAGACCGGAGTGAACCATGACCGTCGATCGTGTGAGACCGCCGCTCAGAGTGGTGCTGACGGACGTCGACACGGAGGTCGTCGAGGCTTGGCGGGCGGCGTTCGCCGACACCCCCGAGGTCGAGATCCGCCAGGGGTCGATCCTCGACCAGCACGTCGACGCCTGGGTCACCCCGACCAACTCCCGCGGGCGGATGGACGGCGGGGTCGACGCGGTCATCAAGCGGCATCTCGGGGCGGGGATCCAGCTGCGCGTCCAACGGGCGATCCGCGATCGGTTCGGGGGGAGGCTGCCGGTGGGAAGCGCCGTGTGCGTGCCGTCCGGGGCGGCCAACCCGAAATTCCTGATCTCGACGCCCACGATGGTGCAGTCGGCGCAGAACGTGAGCGAGACGCTGAACGTGGCCCTGGCGTGCGCCGCGGCGTTCCAGGCCGTCCACATGCGGAACGAGGAGTCGGCGGGCGGCATCGAGTCGGTGGCGCTGGTCGGCATGGGCGCGGCGACGGGCCGGGTGCCGGCGCGGGTGTGCGCCAACCTGATGTGGGCCGGCTACACCCTGTTCAACGACTACCGCTTCCGGGACTACGACGATCTGCGGAGGACGATCTGCGCGCAGCTCGACGACATGGAGAACGTCTCGGAAGAGGAGCGGGTGCGGATAGATCCGCCCGAACGGCCCGGCTCCCGCGGCTGACGGCACCTTCGGTGGTGAATCCGGCTATTCGAAGTCGTCAGGGCTGAAGTCCGAGGGGTCGTGACGCCCTCGCTGCTGTTCCTTCTCGTTCTCCGCGGTGCCCGGAGTCGACGATGCCGACCTCCGTGAGGTCCTCTTCTCGGTCGGCGTCATGGGCGCGTCGGACGCCTCCTCGCTCGCTCCCCGCTCGACGTGCCCGGATTCCTCGCGCCGTCCTTCGTCCATGTCCGGCCCCCTTCCGTGGGTCAGGCCTGTGCGCATACCGGGCCGCCTGCCTGGGCGCACCTGGACGTGGTCGGAGCGTGCATGCGCAATCTTCGGTGCTCTTCCCACTGGTACCACGCCCCGTGGCCAGCGGGTTTCAGTAAAAATCCATCTTTTGGGATGAATTCCCCTACGGTCACCAGCCGACGGCGACCAGGAGCCATTGGGGGTCGCCGTGGGAGATGAACGAGGACTGGTTGGCGTGATCGTCATAGGGGAAGCCGTAGGAGAGCTTGCCGATGGCGTGGTCGTGCCAGAACTTCGCGTAGTAGTTCGCGGGGCCGCCGGGGTAGAAGGTCGACGGGTCGAGCCAGGTCGATTCCGGGTTGCCCGCGATGTGGCGGTTCAGGGCGGCGCATCGGGCGGCGGCCTCGGCGAGCGGTCCGGAGCAGCCGAAGATCTGCGAGGTGGTGGCGTTGACGCCGTGCCGGGCGGCGTAGGCCGAGAAGTAGTTCTCGTTCGCGCCGCCGGGCTGGAAGATCGCGGCGGTGCGGGGGGCGGGGATCCGGTACGGGGCCTCGACCCGGGCGAGCTGCTTGAACGGGTCGGGCACCTCGTCGACGAACCGCTGGAACGTCGCCTCGCGGGACTCGGCGAACGTCTGCTGGTCCTCGCCGACCTGGGCGTCGTAGCCGTCGTGGGAGCGCAGGCGCATGGCGAGCTTCAGGCCGAAGGCGTCGACGCGGGTGGTGTTGCCGTTGAAGACGTCGGGCCCGACGGTGAACTCGATGAAGTCGTTGTACGGGCTGTCGGGGGAGCCGAGGTGGAAGTACATGCGGCCCGAGGTGTTGGCGGGCATGTCGAAGTACGGCTGCTCGGCGATCGAGTGGACCTGTCCGTTGTAGCTCCAGAAGACCTGGTCGTCGGGGTACTTGCCGTTGGTGCGGTTGAGGATCTTGACGACCAGGACGTTCTGGGCGGCGGGAATCCCGGACGTGTCACCCCAGAAGTCCCCCGACGCCGCCCGTGCCGGATCCGACGCGCCCCGCTCGGGACCGGTGGGGGAGTCGGATGAGGAGAACACCACGATCAGCACTGCCGCGATGGCGACCACGACGGCCGCGAACAGGGAGAGAAGGACGAATCGCTTCCCGGCGACGCTGCCGGTGCGCATAGGGACTCCTGGAGGTCGCCGAACCTGACGGGGCCGCGGACGCCCTCACCAGGGGGCGATCAACGACACGGCACCGGGGATGCTTCGACCTTACTGGAATGCGGAACCGCTTCCGAAACATCCGGATCCGCTGACCCGGGTTCACCGCCCGGCTCGGGTCCTTCAGGTGTTCAGGACCCCAGGGTGTACGACCCGAGCGGGGCCAACGGAGACGGCTCGGTCCCGGTCCTCGTCGGTCCGTGCGCGCTCAGCCGCCGGGAGAGGTCCCAGTCGATGACGCCTGCGCTGATCGCGGCGTCCAGTTCGGCACCGGGCCGGGGAACGAGGGCGGCGCCCACCTCCACATGAGCTCCGGAGACCGGGCGCTTGTGCTTGGTGTTGTACATGTACACCGTGAGCATGGAGGTGAAGCCGGGGGCCAGCCAGGCCTCGACCCCCAGAGGCTCGCCGCTCTTCTCGATCCGGGTCTGCGGGAGCTGGATCTGGCGGCCCCTGTCGTCCACCTGGCTGCAGGAGAAGCTCACCGACCAGCCCTCATAGCCCACCGGCCTGACGTAGACGTTGTAGCAGTGCTCCGTGTCGACGTTCTGGGCGATGTCGAGCGGCACCGTCTGCTGCCAGGTCGCGGTGGAGGACTTGACGGTGCGCACGTTGCGCCAGCCCCAGCCGAGGTCTCTCTGGACGAGCCGGGCGAGGTCCAGCGGCGAGGTGACCTCGGGGAAGGGATTGCTGTCGGTGCTGTCGTCGATCTGGGCGATCAGGCAGTAGTGCCGGCCTGACGAGGGGGCGGGCACGTCGTGCCAGACGAAGGGGCGTTCGGCGACGCCCACGGCTCCAGGGGGGACCGCGCCGAGATCGGCCTGCGGGCTGCCTTCGTCCGTGTGGAGAACATTGTTCTGCCACATCGACGGCCATTGGATGATTCCGTTCGTCGCGTAGTA
This sequence comes from Actinocorallia sp. B10E7, assembly GCF_039871655.1. Classification (NCBI taxonomy): domain Bacteria; kingdom Bacillati; phylum Actinomycetota; class Actinomycetes; order Streptosporangiales; family Thermomonosporaceae; genus Actinocorallia; species Actinocorallia sp. B10E7. The sequence continues at coordinate 99,283 of NZ_JBDPLZ010000006.1, read as the reverse complement.
GAGCTTCGCGAACTTGTTCTGGGTCGTGGAAGCACCGTTCTTGGCGCGGACGTAGATGTAGTTGTCCCGGTGCAGGGCGATGTCGTCGCGGGATTCCTGCTTGTATCCGTGGTGGCCGTCCGCTTCGGCCAGCGTCTTGAGGTAGTCCGGGATCGGGCGGGTGCCGGACGGCCAGATGTCCGGGCAGACGCAATAGGGCTTGCCCGCGGGCACGGTCCCCCGGGAATGGCGGTTGGGGCGCATGTAGAGCCCGGGAAACGGCGGGTTCACGACCTCACCGCCGTTTCTCGGGAGGAGGCGAGTGAAGAGAACGTGATGCCCGCGCCGACGACGCTGCACAGCACGTCGATGAGCGCGAGTACCGCGAGGGACGTTTCGCCGGTATCCACGATGATTCCTTTCAGCCGCAGGATCTTGCTCAGTTCCGGGATGACCGGGAAGAGGTTCGCCGCGTAGGCGGAGGCCTCGTAGCCGACGCTCCCGACCATGTTGACCATGAGGTGACAGGCCGCGTAGTAGAACGCGATGAGGACCCCGGCATCAGACTGGTTCTCCGGGATCTTCTTCCACGCGAGGACGAACACCGTGTCGAGAAAGACGCCGATCCAGCCGAAGCACCAGGCACTGCTGCTTCTGCCGTCAGGGGTGGAGCAGTCGGGAACGGCGTCCGTGAAGAACCAGGGGCAGGACATGGCCTGCCAGGAGACCTCTATGGCGACGATCATGAGGTGCAGCCGCAGCGGGTTTTCGAGGTCTTTCTCGTCGGCCACGGAGTCGACCACGGCGGAGACGGTTCCCCAGAACACCTGGGCGAAGGCGCCGCAGACCTTCATGAGTGCCTGGTAGGGCTCCGGTAGGAGCGGCGGAGCGGCGGAAGGGGTGCCGGTCCGTGTTTCGGCCGGATCTCCCAGACCGCTCGCCTGGATCAGGGTTCTGCTGGTGAAACACGCCTTGAACTCGGCGAGGGCGGCGTCGTCCGCAAAGGGCGCCTCGTCGTGGAGCAGTTTGTAGCCGACGGTGCCGGGCACGGCGATGACCAGGGCGACCAGGTCGAGCGCGGACGGCTCGGAACCTTTGGTGATCTGGCGGTACAAGGGCGTGACCAAAGGGATGTCCCAGGGCTGGTCGAGGACGTCCTGGAGGGTGGTCAGCAGGGTCCGGGCCAGTTCGAGCAGGGCGTCGGCCACACCCTGCACTCCGGAAAGGAGCAGCTTCGCCAGCTGCCCGGCGAGTCGCAGCAGCGTGCTGAGCAGCGCGGAGAGGGCCCGGGCCGGATCGGCGCCCAAAGTGGCGAACCAGTTCTGGATGTCGACGAACGCCTTATCGTCTTTCGTCGAGTCCACGAACCGCGTCAGCTGCGCCAGCACGTCGTCGATGCTTCCGTCGTCGAGCGGGAAGGCCGGTCCGGGAAGGGCGACGGCCGCCGCCGCGTTGTCGATGAAGGCGTTGAACACGACGGTGTTGGCCGCCGCCTCGGTGAAAGTCGGCACGTCGTGCCGGTTGGACTTGATGATGCCGTCCACGGTCGTGTTCGTTCCGAGCCGTGCGATGGCCGCGTCGATGACCTGGTCCGTCTGGCGCTGGAGGTCGGCGATTCCCTGGTCCACCATGCGCCGGATCCCCGGGACCGCTCCGGCGGCGAAGCCGAGGAACTGGCGGATCGTGTAGGCGATCGCCTTCTTGGTGCGCAGGATGTCGTCCCAGCCGAAGAGGAACCCCAGCCACTCGAAGAGTTTCTGGAACCCCACCTTCACGCCGGCGAAGATCATCTGGGCCAGGTCGAAAGCCGCTTCGACGGTGTCGATGACGGCGTCGAAACCGTATTCGATGCCGTCGATGGCGGCTTTCACGGTGGCACGGACCGCGTCGCCGACCACGGTGACGGTGATCTCTCCCAGACGGATGAACCCGTTCACCACGCCGCTCAGGAAGTCACCGATGTCGCCCACCCAGGAGGGCAGGCCGGGCAGGGGCGCAGCGCCCTCGTGGGGGAGGCCGTCCGCCTGCGTCCGGTCGAGGTGGTCGAAGGAGACCTCGTCGGAGCCGAAGGTCAGCCGCCACGGCCTGTACTCCGGCGGCGGCGAGAGGCGCAGCGTGTCGCCGACGGTTCCGCCGCGAAGCAGACCCACCCCCCGGTTGGAACGCGTCCGGCCGGGCAGCGGTTCGACCGGGTGGAGGACGCCGCCGGACAGCGACATGCAACTCGTGAGCGCCTCGGCCAGCGCGTCGGCGGTCTTGGGATGCCGCCGGTAATCCTCCCCGAGGAGGTAGGCGCCGTCGGCGTCCTTGGCATCGCGCAGTTCGGCGCCCGTGACATGGGCGAGCCGCTGCCGGACGCCCGCTGACTGCTCCAAGACGATGGTCTGGGAGGCCGGCATCAGGTCCTGAACATTGACGCCGATGGCCGGGGCCGCCAGAGAATCCGTCTCCTGGGCTATGGAGAGCATGCCCGCGGCGTTCGTGCTCGTGTGGAGCGGGCGGTCCGGAGCGACCGAGTGAACGGCGCCGTTCACGTGGAGAATGCTTCTCTCGGCGACACTGATCGTGACCGGTGTGTTGACCAGCAGCACGCCCCCTTCTCCGTAGACGGTCGCGTCCGAGGAGTAGGACACGTACTCTTCGAGCCGTCCCTGATCGGACACCTCCACCTTCCGCTGGACCCAGTTGGTGCTGACCGACTCCAGGAACAGGTGGGTGAGCGTCGACTGCGCGGTGCCCACGGCGGAGAGGTCGACGGTGTCGCCTCGCCCCTCGGGGGCCGTGGCCGACGCGATGCCGGACGCGATGAGCGTGCCCTGGGTGAAACCGGCGGGTGAGGTGCCGTCCGGCCGCCAGTGGAAGAGGCCGTTGCCGCCGGTGACGCCGAACAGGTGGGTGGCGCCGTCGCCGTCCAGCGCCGTGAGCACCTGCCGGAAGCCTCCGGTCGTGCCGACCTGGCGCCAGGTCCCGGGCTGTTTCGAGGAGCCGGGGACGAACTCGTGGATCCCCCGGTCGGGGCCCAGGACGGCGAAGATCCGCGGATCGGCGGAGGTCGAGGGCGCGGCGGCGACGCCGAACGACTCGAAGGGAGCCCGGACGGGGATGCGCCGTATCTCCGCCGAGGCGACGTCGAATCCGACGATCACGCCGTCGACGCAGGCGAAGAAGGCGTCGTCGGCGCTTTCTCCCAGCCAGCAGCAGTTCACACTGTCGACGTTCATCTTGACGGCGCGCTGGAACACGGGCCGAGCCGGATCCCAGACGGAGTACACGAGCTGGAAGAGGTCGCCCGAATTCCGGGAGGCCGCGGAGAAACGGACCATCATCCCGACGTAGAGCCGCCCGGCGATCCGCTCGACCGCGATCTTCTCGATCCTCGTCGCGGAGGGCGGGACGGGGTAGGCGATCCGCGCCGGAGCGCTCCAGGTGCCGTCCGCCGGGTCCTCGGTGAGGCAGGAGAGTTCCAGGAGGTCGCCGGCGAAGAGGGTGATCCTGCCTTCGGAGTCGAGGCCCGCGCCGAAGGTCGTCGCCTGCGCGCCGGTGGAGACCTGGCGGTAGCCCGACTCCGAGGAGGGGTCGGGACGGAAGTGCCAGATGGTGTTGTCGGCGCCCAGAGTGAAGAACTCGACTTCGCCGTCCCGGTTCCGCACGGCCGCGCATTCCGCGCCCGCGTGCACGGGGGCGGCGACCCGGTAGTTCTGCATGAGACGGCTCTCGACGTCGAGAACGACGGCCGGCTCACCGTCCGTGGTGAAGGGGACGCCCGGTCGGTGGCCGTCAAGCGTGATCATCACGCTGTCGGGTGTCCCCGGTGCGGGGTCGGGCCAGCCCCGCACCCGGGACAAGAGATCTTCAACGCCGTCCGGTTCCGCTCGGAGCGGTCGGCGTCAGCGGGAGCGCAGTTCGAGCCAGATGTCTCCGGGGGCCTGGGCGGTGACGGCCCGGGCGGCGCCGACGGTGGCGGCCGGGCCGAAGGACGCGCCGTGCCGGGCGAGGAGGGCCATGGTGTCGTCGACCGAGTCGACGGAGAACGACAGGAGGAGCTGTCCGGGGCGCAGGGGGCGGCCCGGGTCCGGGGTGAGGGGCACGTCCGGGGAGTCGAAGCCGAGCAGTTCCAGACGGGACGGGGTCGACTGCTCGTCCGCGAGCAGCGCCATCGAGAACGGCACCGGCTCGGGCAGGGCCATCAGGCCGGCCACGGCCGGGTCGGCGTCGAAGACGTTGCGGCGGACCTCCGGCAGGCCCGCGGCGGCGAAGAACTCCAGGGACGGGCCGAGTTCGGGGACGACCCAGATCAGGCTGTGCACCTGGGAGAAGATCCGGGACGGGTCGTTGTCGAGGACGCTGGGCAGCCGGCGTTCGGCGCCCAGCAGGACCACCGGACCGCCGCCCGGGATGATGCAGAACGTTCCGGTCAGGGTGAAGAACGGGGTCTTGAAGACGGTCGTCTCGCCGACGTCCGCGCCGCCTTCTTTCGCCAGGCGGGAGCCTTCTTCCTGGTCGAGGCAGTAGACGTCGATCGCGTGGCCGCCGGTCCGGTACGCGTCGTAGGGCAGGGGCTCTTCGTCGGTCCGCACCACCCGGATCCGGCCGGGAAGGGCCTGGCCGGACGCGTCCCGCACGGCGAAGGTCCGCTGCTCGGCCTCGCCGGTGAGCCCGTACAGCGCCTGCGAGGCGTCCGCGGTGAGCACCGTCCTGTCGACCTCGGCGAATCCGAGGTTCTGCAGGAACGCAGCGGTGGCGTCCATCGTGTTCGTGCCGAGGACCACGGCATCCGGGCTGGACAACGAAGGGGTCATGACATCACTGCCTTAGTCGGGGAGACCACGAGGTTCTTCACTCGGGGATGATCAGGGTCTTGCTCTGCGTCTCGCCCCTGTGGGCTTCGACGAGACGGGTGAGGGGGAGCCGGTCGCCGATGCGGAGGGAGAGGCGTCCGGCGTCGAGGTCGGCGGCGAGGCGGGCCAGTTGTGCTCCGTCGGGGCGGACGTTGACGCGGGTGCCGCGGATACCGCGCGCCGGGTCGTCGGCGGCCGGGGTCGTCACCGAGATCAGCGTGCCTCCGGGGAGGAGGAATCCGGACAGCTCCGGGGCGGGGACGGGGGCGAGGTTCACGACCAGGTCGACGGGTTCGAGCGCGTCCGGGGAGAGGCCGTCGGTGCGGCCGACGATCTCGTGGGCGCCGTGGTCCCGGAGGCGGTCGGCGTGGTGCGGGCCCGCCGAGGCCACCACGACGGCGCCCGCGGCGACGGCGAGCCGGGTCGCGAAGCCTCCCACGGAGCCGCCCGCGGCGGTGATGAGCACCCGCTGCCCCGCCCGGAGCCCGCCGTGCTCGAACAGCACCTGGAACGCGGTGAGCCCGGAGGAGGGAAGGGCGGCGGCGTCGGTGAGCGGGACGGTCCCGGGCGCGGGAGCCGACAGGCCCGCCGGGACGACGGCGTACTCCGCGGACGCGCCCGGCCTGTCGAGGGGGAGGAACGCGATGATCTCGTCTCCGACGGCGAGTCCTTCGACGCCGGCGCCGAGTTCGGCGACCGTGCCGGAGACGTCTATGCCGGGCGTGTGCGGCAGGGCGACGGGGTAGAAGGCCTGCAGCGCTCCCTGGCGGAGATGGGAGTCGACGGGGTTGAAGGTGGTCGCCGCGACGCGGACCAGGACCTCGCCTTCGCCGGGCCGGGGCGGGTCGATCTCCTCGACGGACAGGACCTCCGGGTCGCCGAACCGGTGGTACCGCGCTGCTTTCATGGGATCTTCCTCACAGGGACTGAAGGCGGGCCGCGAGTTCGGCCCGATATGCGGTGACGTTGGCCAGCTTCAGGTCCTCGTATCCCCGCACCATGTCGGGTAGTTCCGCTATCTCGGTCACGAGTGCCCGGTTCTCGGGGGTCAGGGACCGCAGGGCCGTGGTGACCGCTTCGACGTACTCCTCGACGAGGGCGCGCTCCACGACCCGCACCCGGGCGCGGCCGAAGGGGTCCAGCCGCGTCCCCCGCAGCCGCCGCATACCGCGCAGGGCTCGCAGCGCGGGCCTGGACCACGGACCGAAGCCGATCTTCCCGTCCATGCCCAGGGCGCGCAGCACGGGGGGATGGAGCCGGTAGGAGTAGCGGGCGCCTTCACCGAACCGCTCCCGCACCGCCCGCTCGAACGCCGGATCGAGCGAGAGCCTGGCGACCTCGTACTCGTCCTTGTACGCCATGAGCTTGTAGAGGTTCTTCGCCACGGCATGGGAGACGGGCCCGGAGCCGCCCAGGGACTCGGCTTCCCGCGCCCGGACCCGCTCCAGGATCTCGGCGTACCGCTCCGCGTACCTCGCGTCCTGGTACGCGACCAGTTCGGCGACCCTCCGGGAGACGAGCCCGGCGAGCACGGTGTCCCCGCCCGACCTGACCGAGGACGCGATCGCCTCGACCTGCGCGCTCGGCGCGGCACGGCTCTCGGAACGTGCGGGAAGAGCCGCCTGGAGGCCCTCCGGGTCGGCGATGAGCTGCCGTCCCCGGCGGAACGCCTCGAGATTGCGCTCGACGGCCACCCCGTTGAGCCCGATCGCCTGCTCCAGCTTGTCCGCGGGCACCGGCAGCGCCCCGGCCTGCACCGCCATGCCGACCAGGAAGACGTTGGCGTACTGGTCGTCGTCGAACAGCCTCTGGACGATGCCGCCGGCGTCGGCGAAGGCGCCGAGCCCGCGGCGGGTGAGAGCCCGGATGCCCTCGGTGAGCTCGTCCACGGACGGGAAGGCGACCTTCGTGTCGGCCACCATCGCCCCCGTCGGGACCTTCGTCGTGGAGACGATCGCGATGGTCCGCTCGGGCGAGGTGACGGCCAGGTTCGCCTCGCTCCCGGCCACCAGCATGTCGCAGCCCAGGTAGAGGTCGCACTCGCCCGGCCCCGCCTTGTTGGCGCCGACGAACGGGGAGGTCGACAGCCTGATGTCGGAGACGACCGCGCCGCCCTTCTGCGCCAGGCCCAGCTGGTCCAGGCCGCGCACGTGCATGCCCGCCATCGTCGCGGCGGTGGAGATGATCTGCGCGGTCGTCACCACGCCCGTCCCGCCGATGCCGGTGATGCGCATGGTGAAGTCGGCGGGGTCGACCCTGAGCTCCGGTTCGGGCAGGTCCCGGCCGGTGAACGGCTCGGCGACCCGGGCCGTCCTCCTGCCGGGGCGGACGGTGACGAAGGATGGGCAGTCCCCGTCCAGGCACGAGAAGTCCTTGTTGCACGACGCCTGGTGGATCCGGGTCTTGCGTCCGAACTCGGTCTCCACGGGGTGCAGCGAGAGGCAGTTGGACTTCGTGCCGCAGTCGCCGCAGCCCTCGCACACGCGCTCGTTGATGAAGACGCGCCGCTCGGGGTCCGCGGCGCGCCCGCGCTTGCGCTTGCGGCGGAGCTCGGTGGCGCACTCCTGGTCGTGGATCAGCACGGTGACGCCTTCGACGGCCGCCAGCTCCTCCTGCGTCCGCAGCAGGAGGTCCCGGTGGCGGACCTCGACGCCGCGGGGGAGGCGTACCTTCTTGTAGCGCCCGGGATCCTCGGTGGTGATCACCACCTTGGACACGCCCTCCGCGAGTAGCGCCCCGACCACCTGGGGCACCGGCATCCGGCCGATCGCCGGCTGCCCGCCGGTCATGGCGACGGCGTCGTTGTAGAGCAGCTTGTAGGTGATGTTCGAGCCCGCCGCGACGGAGGCGCGGATCGCGAGGCCGCCGGAGTGGTGGAACGTCCCGTCCCCGATGTTCTGGATGAGGTGCCGGCGCCCGAGGAAGGGCGCCATCCCGATCCAGGCCGCGCCTTCACCGCCCATCTGGCAGAGCCCGATGATGTCGCCCACCCGTTCCCTCGGCATCAGCGTGGCCAGGGTGTGGCAGCCGATCCCGGCTCCGACCAGGGAGCCTTCGGGCACGGCGGTGGAGCGGTTGTGCGGGCAGCCGGAGCAGAAGTAAGGGGTCCGGGGTATCACCGGCAGCAGCGGCGGCGTGCGCTGGGTCGGCTTCTCCGCCCGGACGCGTCCGCGGCCGAGGCGCGCGAGCAGCCGGGGAGCCAGGGCCTCGGCGATGAGATGTGGCGGAAGGTCGGAATGGGCGCGGAGGAGAGGCTCGCCGTCCGGAGTGCGTTTGCCGGAGATGAGTGGGGCGCCTGGTTTGCCGTAGAGGAGGTCCTTGAGCGCCAGCTCGATGAACTGCCGCTTCTCCTCGACGACGACGATCTCTTCGAGGCCCGCGGCGAACTCCTCCACGATCCGCGGCTCCAGCGGGTGGATCATCCCCAGCTTCAGGACGCGGATTCCCGAGGAGCCGAGATCCGCCCGGGAGACGCCGAGAGCCGTCAGGGCCTGGTGCACGTCCAGGTATGTGCTTCCGGCGGCGATGATCCCCACCTTCGCCTGGGGATCGCCCTCGACCTTGTTGAGGCCGTTCGCGTACGCGTATCTGCGGGCCAGCTCCACCCGTGACGTGACGAGGCTGCTTTCGAGCGCGGCCAGGTTCGGCTGGAGGAAGTCCGCCGAGACACCGTGGACGAACGGCCGCCCGTCGATCTCCCTGTCCGGGTGGACGGGGGCCACCCGGCCGCTGCTGACCGTCGTGGTGCCCGTGCCGTCGACGACGTTCGTGGCCAGTTTCAGGCCGGCCCACAGCCCGCTGAACCGGGACAACGCGATGCCGTGCAGGCCCAGATCCAGGATGTCCTGCGGATCGGAGGGGACCAGCACGGCCAGGCCGATCCCGGCCATGGCGGTCTCCGAGCCGCTCGGCACGGTCGAGGACTTCGCGATCACGTCGTCGCCGACCAGCGCGAGCACACCGCCGTTCGGGGCCGCGCCGCCGAGGTTGGCGTGCCGCAGCGCGTCGGTGGCCCGGTCGAGGCCGGGCGCCTTGCCGTACCAGACGCCGACGACGCCGTCGTGGGTCCGCCCCTCCATCGTCGAGACGAGCTGCGAGCCCTGCACCGCGTTCGCGGCGAGCTCCTCGTTGACCGCGGGCCTGAACACGACGTCGTGCGCGTCGAGCAGTTTCTTCCGGCGGTTCAGCTCCAGGTCGTAGCCGCCCAGCGGGGAGCCCTCGTAACCGGAGACGAAGACCGCCGTCCTCAACCCGTTCCGGCGGTCCATGCGCATCTGGTCGAAGGGAACCCGTACCAGGGCCTGCAGTCCCGAAAGGTGGACCTCCCCGTCGAGTAGTTCGTAGCGGTCTTCGAGACGTACGGAACGATCGGCGGTCACGGTCGCGGCCTCCTGCGGGAAACGTACGGGGATTGACGGCAGTGACTTCTTCGGGGCTCCAAGTATGCTCAGACCAGGTGGATTAAATCATCAGATCTAAGCATGTCCTCTCTGTTTCCCGCCGACCGCGCGCAGGTAGCGTTCGCCGAGGGCGGCCAGATGGGCGACGAGGTCGGGCGGGTCGGTGACCTCGAAGTCGAGGCCGAGCATGCCGATGTAGACGGCGATGATCTCCAGGCTGTCCCCGCCCGTGACGAGGACGCAGCGGTTCTCGTCGACGGACTCGACGACCCCGACGGTGGCGTTGATGCGGGCGAGGACCTCTTCGGCGGGGGCGAAGACGGTGATGCGGGCGTGGACCTTCCAGCCGGTGGACGCCACGTCGCGCAGGACGAAGCTCGTGTAGTCGAGGCCGGGCAACGGGACGGGGGTGAAGACGCGGCGGGTCGGCGGCCGGGGGGTGATCCAGTCGGCCCGGTAGGCGGACCAGGCGGCGGACCGCGGGTCTCGCCCCACGAGGTACCAGCGCCGCCGCCAGCTGACCAGGCGGTAGGGCTCGACGAGTCCGCGGCCGGAGGCGGCGGACGTCGCGGACGGAGGGCCGTCGGCCGGGGCCTCGGGTTCCGTCTCGTAGTCGAAGCGGAACCACTCGCGGTCGCGGATCGCCGACGCGATCTGGGTGAGGACCGCGGCGTCGACCTCGGGGTCCTCGACGTTCTCGCCGTTGTTCTCCGGCGCCTTGGAGGTCGACTCGTGGATCGCGGTCACCTGGCGGCGCAGCCGGTGGGGGAGTACCTGCTCCAGTTTCGCCAGGGCGCGTCCGCTGCTCTCCCGGATGCCGCTGATGCCGGTGCCGGCCCGCAGCCCGATCGCGACGGCGACGGCCTCCTCGTCGTCGAGCAGCAGGGGCGGGAGTTTCGCGCCCGCGCCGAGCCGGTAGGCGCCGGCCGGGCCGCGGGCGGCGTCCACGGGGTAGCCGAGTCCGCGCAGGCGGTCGATGTCGTTGCGGATCGTGCGGGTGCTCACGCCGAGCCGTTCGGCCAACTCCGGGCCGGGCCAGTCCGGCCGCGACTGCAGGAGGGAGAGCAGGGCGAGCAGCCTCGCCGAGGTTTCCAGCATTCTTCAGAGTATGCCGCTATTAGGAATCTAATGTTCCTATATGCCTTCTACCGTGAAGCCATGACGACGACGCAGAACTCCGGTTCCACCAGCATCCGCCCCTTCCGCATCGAGATCACCCAGGCCGAAACCTTCTTCGCGGCCCTGCGCACCGCCTGAACGAAGCGCGCCCCGTGACGCCCGCGCCGTCTCACGGCGCGGGCGGTGCGGTGGATCAGCTCTCTCGGGCGCTCCCGGCGTAGCCGCTGACGGTGGCGATGGTGGCGGGCTTGCCGGACGCGGTGCGGGAGGTCACCTCGATGAGGCGGAAGGTGCGGCCGTGGTGGACGGGGCGGGCGGTGAACTCGACGGGGCCGGACAGCTCCAGGCCGCGGAGGTAGGTGATGCGGGTGGAGGCGATGGACATGCCTTCTTCGGCGGGGAGCCAGTAGGAGGCGGCGAGCTGGGAGGCGCACAGGGCGATTCCGCCGTGCAGGGTGCCCCTCAGGTTGCCCAGGAAGGGATCGCCGGGCATCCGCAGCTTCACCTGCCCGTCCTCGGGTTCGAGAGAGGCGTCCAGCATCGAGAGCAGGGACTTCCGCTCGGGCTCGGGGTATTCGGGTCTTGCGGGCTCCTCGGCCGGCGGACCGTCCGCGAGGGCCGGGTCGGTCATGCCGGGCGGCTGCTGCTCGGGAACGCCGGGCACGTAACGGCTGCGTAGGGACATCAGGGCCAGGGCCTGGCCTGACTCGTCCTGGATCGTTCCCGTCGCCAGCGCTCCGCCGGAGTCCGCGGACACGACCTCGCCGCGGCTCGTGAGCGTCCGGCCGTCGAGGGGGAGGGGCGCGACGTGGTCGATCGACACCTCCGTGGTGACCAGCCAGTGCGACGCCGGACGGCGGAGGACGGCGGCCAGGGTCAGGGTGTCGTCGATGAGGACGCCCAGTGCCGCGGCGTTCGGCGCTCCGTCCGGGCCGGTCATCCACGGACCCGACCTCATCGTCCCGTGCGCCGGGGTGTCCTGCCCGAACGTCATCCCGATGCCGAAGAGCCATTCGGACCCGCCGGGGCCGGAGGGTCTGGAATTCGTGTTCCGCGTGGTCACCGTGGTGCTCCTCACTCCCGTGCCCATGCCGTCTCGGCTCGGCTTTCCGGGACATTAGCGATCTGCTCCGCATTCTCCGCGGGCAGGTCCGGTGACGGGGAAGGGAGAGTGGCCTGCGGCAGGCCGACGGCCCGTCACCGGGACGGGCCGGGTCGGGGAGTCGGGAGGGGGCCGCCGGGGGTGACGCGACGCCAGCGGGCCTCGCAGCAGGAGTAGGCGCCGAAGACGACGAGGCCCAGTGCGACGAGGGCCAGGAGCCAGGGGCCGACGGGGGTGCCGGCGAGTTCGCGGAGGGTGCCGTCGATGCCCTTGGCCTTGTCGGGGTCGAAGGTGACGGCGGCGTAGGCGAGGAAGACGCCGATGCCGGCGTAGACGGTGGAGCGGGCGGCGTAGCCGAACATGCCGAGCTTCTCGACGATCTCGCGGGCCCGGCCGGAGACGCTGAGCTTCTCCATGAAGTCCTTGTCGGCGAGGGCCTTCCAGCCCATCCAGACGGAGGCGGCGATGAAGCCGATCCCGGCGAGGAGGACGAGCCAGCGCCCACCGGGGATGTCGTGCATGGCCTGGCCGGTGAGGTCCTTGGACCGGGAGTCGCTGGACTTCTGGCCGCCGGCCCCGATGGTGAACAGCAGCGTCGTGGCGAAGAGGGCGGTGTAGAGGATCCCGCGCCCCAGGGAGGCGAGCCGCTTGGACGCCTTGTGGCCCTCCGGCCCGGCCTGCCCGAACGCGGCTTCCGCCAGGCGCCACAGCGCGAGTCCAGCCAGCCCGACGACGACGAGCCACAGCAGGACCTCCCCGCCCGGCTCGTCCGCCAAGGTCTGCACGGCACCGGAGCTGTCCGCCTCCTCCTCTCCGGAGCCGAAGGCGATCCGCAGGGCCAGCAGCCCCGTCAGCATGTAGAGCACACCCCGCGCGGCCAGTCCCAGCCGTGCCAGCAACCCCATCGTCTTACTCTGCGACGCTTCCCGTACCTGTCTTTCCGGACTGCTCACCATGCGCCACCTTTGCCCGGGACAAACCTGCTCAAAACGCGCAAACAGCTATGAGGGGTGGCACAGAAGGACAGTCCGTACTCCTCCGCGATCCGGTTCCCGGAACGCGGAACCGGAACGAGCGGCGGCCGAAATGGTCGGCCGAAGGAGCCTCCCGAGAAGTTGATCAATCTTCGCGGGAAAGGGGGTGCGCGACCGCTTTTTTCTTGCGTATTCGTCAGCCGGGCGGTCTGGGAAAAGCACCTTCGGAAGGGCTCTGGCGCTCTTGGGAAGGGTGGTTAGAATCCGCGCGAGGGTGGAGGGGCGGGTGGACGTGACCGAGCTGAGGAATCCGTACGATTTCAAGGACCCGGTGGGGAGGGAACTGTTCGCCGGACGCAGCGAAGAGCTCGAGATCCTTCGCCGGGAGCTGGAGGAAGTGGCGGAGGACAGGCCCGCCAGGTTCGCCGCCGTCTCCGGGAAACGGTTCGCGGGAAAGACGAGTCTCCTCAACAGGGTGGCCTGCATGGCCGAGGAGAAGGGGATGCTCCCCGTGCGGGTGGACCTGGTGGCGGGAGACGCCGCCGGGCCGGTGGAGTTCTTCGCGAAGCTGTACGAAGAATTGGTGAGCGCGGTCGCGGGAACCGTCGAGACGATCGATCCGGCCGCGGTCCGGCGGGTTTTCGCGGGTCAGGCGCCGGAGGCGGGGTTCGCGCTCGAGTTCCCCGAGAGCCACGCGCTCATGGCTCCGCGGGGAAAGGTGTCGGAAGCGGCCCTGCGGGCGGATTTCCAGTATCTGGTGAAGGCCGTCGGAAAGCCGATCGTGCTGCTCGTGGACGAGGCGCAACTGCTCTCGGGAGCAGGGGACGTGCTGGCCATGCTGCGTTCGCTCGGGCCCCGGACGACAGGCATGGCGTTCGTGCTGGCGGGAACCCCGGAGCTGGTCACCGCGATCGACGAGGTCTTCGGGCGCCCGCCGCGCCAGGTGACGCAGATCAGGATCGGCCGCTTCATCGAGTGCTCGGACGTCGAGAATTGTATGAGATTCCCCTTGGAGAGCATCGGCCTCAGCGAGGCGACATTCGAGGATTTCCACCACACCGCGCATGAGCTCCACAAACTCACCGACGGCAACCCCTATGAGATCCAGCTCTACTGCTCGGAGATGTTCGACAGGTGGCAGAGCGGCGTGGTCCCGAAGATGGGGCTCTCCGCCGAGATGCTGGAGGCCGTCCGCTCCCGGCTGGAGAGCGGCCATGAATTCCTGGACAACATCCTGCTGCAGTCCGTCCGGGCGATGACGCCGGACGAGCTCATCGCCTTCAACATCCTGTGCTCCTCGCTCGACCACGCCTCCCCGGACGAGCTGTGGTTCGCCTACTGCCTGGTCGAGCAGCCCGCCATCACCAGGGAGTTCTTCGACCGGTGCCACGCGAGGTTCACCGGCTCGGGTCTGCTCTGCGACAGCGCGCCCGTACGGATGAGGCTTGAGACCGAACTGTTCGACGAGATCTACATCCGGCTCTGGACGTTGAAGCAGCTCGGCAGGCAGGGCCACCCGCAGTTCTTCGGACGGGGCGACTTCAAGGACCTCCTCGTGCGGCGGGTGAGCTGCATGCTCAGCGAGGTCGTCACGCCGCCCGGCAGGAGACTGCGGACCTGCTGCACGCGGATGGACCAGGGCCACGTGGATGACGTGCTCGTCGCGCTCGAGACGCTGCCCGACGGGGAGATCCCTGCGACGGTGGAGTTCGTCCACGAGGCGATCGTCGACAGCGACGCGCTGGACGCGCTGGATGTCATCAGCGTGCACTGCTCCTATGGGGAGTACTACGCGACCAGGTGGGTCTACGCGGCGGCGGGCGAGAACTACCTTCCGGAAGAAGGAGATGCCTTCCGGGCCGCCGAGCGACGGATCGCGGATCTCGGCGGAAGACTCGACGTTGAGCGGGTCAGGCTTCCCGTGCGGCCTGAAGCCGAGATCACGGCATGGCTGCAGCGGGACTCCGGGCGGAGGCTGAACGGGGTCATCAGGAACCATCTCAACGCGGGTTACCACGCCTACGCACGGGGAGACGCCGAGCGCGCGTTCCGGCTGATCTCGGCTGCCAACACGCTGCGGCCTACCTGGGAGTCGTCCAACAACCTGGGCTATCTCGCTCTCGAAGCCGGGCGCCCCGGGGAAGCCCTGAGACTGACGGCCTTGGCCCTCGAACTCACCGACGACGCTGAGAACCGCGCGCTGAGCCACTACAACGCGGCGATGGCCCATTTCCTTCTGGGGGATCTCGCCGCTTCCGACACCGCGCTGCGTGCCGCCGCGGACGAGTTGGCGCGCCGGGAGCAGGGCCCCTATTCCCCGGGTTTCCTGCACGTCCCGGAACGCGCCGAAGACGGAACCTCCCGGTTGCGAGTGGAGAAGGACAAGCCGCTCTCCGCCGGTATCGAGTACGCCCGCACTTTCACCGCGGAACCCGCGCTCGCCTCAGCCCAGCCCGAACCGGCCGAGCCCGCCGCTCCCCTGCGGGTGAAATCCGGGCCCTCCGTCGTGCTCTCGGTGGCGACCGAATGGTGGTCCGTGCACGGCGGCCTCAGCACGTTCAACCGGGACCTCTGCTGTGCGCTGGCGGAGGCCGGAGCGAAGGTGTTCTGCGTGGTCCTCACCGCGACCGAGGCGGAGAAGGCGGCCGCCGCCGAGCGGAAGGTGACGCTCCTGACCGCCCCGGAGACCCCGGGCGTGCCGGAGTCCGTCCGGCTCACCCTGCGGCCCGACCTGCCCGGCGGGACGGAGCCCGACCTCGTCATCGGGCACGGCCGGATCACCGGTCCGGCAGCCTTGATCCTGGTGGCGCAGCACTATCGGAACGCCCGCCGACTGCATTTCGTGCACATGGTCCCCGACGAGATCGAGTGGTACAAGCTCGACCGGACGGACGACGCCGGTCCGCGGGCCGAGGAACGCACGGACCTCGAGCGGAGGCTCGGCATGAGCGCGCATCGCGTCGTGGCCGTCGGACCGCACCTGCACACCACCTTCCTCAACGAGATGGAGGGCACCGACCTTCCCCCGCTCCGCCTCGACCCCGGTTTCGACCTCATCAGCGACCCGCGCACCGGACCTCCGGGGGGAACGGTGAAGGTCCTGCTGTTCGGCCGGACCGAAGACCACCGCCTCAAAGGCCTCGATCTCGCGGCCGAGGCCTGCGGACTGGTGGAGGAATGGCGGCGGGACCGCGGATTGCCGGGCATGAACCTCGTCGTCCGAGGCGCTCCCGAGGGGAGCGCCGCCGAACAGCAGCAACGACTGCGCGCCTGGGCGAAGAACCCGCGTCTCACGATCGTGGTCCGGGAGTACAGCGCGGACACCGAGAAGCTCACCGGCGATCTGATGCGTTCCAGCCTGGTGCTCATGCCGTCCCGCAAAGAGGGTTTCGGTCTCGTGGGTGTGGAGGCCGTCCGGATGGGCGTCCCCCTCCTGGTGAGCGACGCCAGCGGGCTCGCCAGGCTCCTGCGCGAGCACCTGACGCCGGAGGAGGCGGCTCGGATGATCGTCCCGGTGACGGACGACGAGGAGAAGGACGCCCAGCTCTGGGCCCGTGCCATCGACAGGACGCTGGACGATCCGAAAGCGGCGTTCGACCGCGCGGCGGTCCTGCGCCGACGCCTCGCGGAGAAGATCACCTGGGCCGCCGCCGCCGAGCTCCTCCTGGCGGAGGCGCCTCAGGCCGGCGGTTCCGAAAGGGTCCGAGGAACTCCGCCTCCAGGCGCCTGAGGCGGTTCCACGGCGGGAACATGGGCCCGGGCGGGCGCGTTGTCCTGGAGGCGCGGAGGCGGAAGCCGCCATGGCGGGTCTGAGAGACTTCCGTCCCGCCCGCGAATCCCCCGGACTCATAGAACGGTGCTGCAGTGGTCGTCGTCTTCGTTCTCGTGGCGGTCGCCGTCCTGTCGCTGCTCGGGGTGCTGCACTGGTACGTCTGGCGGCGGGTCGTCAGGGACACGACGGTCAGCGGGTCGGTCGCACGACGGGTGGGGCGGGTCGTGATGGCGGGGCTGCCGCTGCTGACCGTCGCCACTTTCGTCGGTGAGAACGCGGGGGTTCCGTTCGGGCTCGTGCAGGTCATCGCCTGGCCGGGGTACCTGTGGCTGGCGGTCTTCCTGTACCTGCTGCTGGCGTTGGCGGCCGGTGAACTCGTCCGCCCGCTGCTGCGCGGGAAGTACGGGAAGCTCGAGAAAGAGGTTCCGCGGCGGGTCAGGGTGCCCGAGCTCGTGACGGTGCCGGAGACGGACGTGCCCGAGCCTCCGGTCGAGGATCCCGGGCCGGTGACGGCCGAAGACCCTTCGCGGCGGCTGTTCGTCTCCCGCGTGGTGGCGGGGACGGCCGCGGCGGTCGCGCTCGGGACGGTCGGGTACGGGACGTACGGGACGCTCCGCGGGCCGAAGGTGAAGCGGCTGACGGTGCCGCTGGCCAAGCTGCCGCGCGGTGCGCACGGCTTCCGGATCGCCGTGGTCAGCGACGTCCACCTCGGCCCGATCCTGGGCAGGGACTTCGCGCAGCGTGTCGTCGACACGGTCAACGCGACGCAGCCGGATCTCATCGCCGTCGTGGGGGACCTGGTGGACGGGAACGTCGACGACCTGGAGCCCGCCGTGGCGCCTCTCGCCGGGTTGCGGGCCCGGCACGGCGCGTTCTTCGTGACGGGCAACCACGAGTACATCTCCGGCGCGGAGCAGTGGGTCGAGCACGTCCAGGAACTCGGCCTGCGCCTGCTGGCCAACGAGCGCGTCGAGGTGCAGGGCTTCGACCTCGCCGGAGTCAACGACCTGCATGCCGACGAGGGGGAGGGGCCCGACTTCGCCCGAGCCCTCGGCGACCGCGACCGGACGCGTGCCGCGGTGCTGCTCGCCCACCAGCCGGCGGCCGTCCACGAAGCCGTCCGCCACGGGGTGGACCTCCAGCTGTCCGGGCACACGCACGGCGGGCAGCTGTGGCCCTTCAACTTCGTCGCCGGGCTGGCCAACCCGACTCTCGCCGGACTGGAGCGCCATGAGGACACCCAGTTGTACGTCACCCGCGGCGCGGGCGCGTGGGGGCCGCCGGTCCGGGTCGGCGCGCCCTCCGACATCACCGTGATCGAGCTCGCCTCCCGGCAGGCCTGACCTCAGGGAAGGTCGAGTCGGTAGAGCGCCTCCCGGTTGCGGGCCATCATCCAGAGCGCTCCGTCGGCGAAGGCGAATCCCGACGCGCGCGCCTCGCCGAACCCGTCGAAGGAGGCGACGGGTTCGCCGTCCACCGTCCATACGTAGAGCCGCTTGGTGTGGTAGTCCTGCCCGGCGACCAGCCCGGCCGCCAGATCCACACGGGTTATGGCGAGGGCGGCTTCGAGGTCGTCGACGACGTGCAGCGGCGTGTCCAGGTCGGAGACGGAGAACACCTTCCAGCCCCTCATGTCGGCGGCGACGGCGTGCTCTCCGTCGCGCGACGCCCGCAGACCGTCCGGCAGGGGCGGTTTCGGCTCGTCCTCTTTGCGGCGGGTCAGGTTCTGCACGTCCGCCGTGTCGGGGGAGATGGTCTGTCCCGTGGCCAGGTCCACCACATGGGGCTCCCTCTCGGGGAAGAACCCGATCCATGAGCCGCCGGTGAACGACCAGGCCGAGGGATCGCCGACCTCCACGAGCGCGGATAGGCACGCCGGCTGTTGGACGAGACCGTCGCTGCGTTCGATCCTCCTGGTCCGGACGTCGATGACGGTCACCGTCCCGTCCCTGCCGCCGACCGCCGCGTAACGGGCTCCGGGAGCGACGGCGACGGCTGTGGCCTCACCGTCCCGATCGAGGAGGGCGGCCCACCGGGAGACCTTCACCGAGCCGTCGCCGAACGGCTGGACGGCGACGGGTTCCCGGCGCATCCGCTTGGTGAACTTCTCCTGGTAGCGGGCGTCGTCGAGCTCGGCGAACACCACCTGGCGTTCGGTCCGCAGATCCCACACCAGGACGCCGGTGCCGCTCTGCCGGGACGCGACGTACCGTCCGTCGGGGCTGGAGGCCAGCGGCGTGCACCACGTGCTGGGCTGCTCGAGATTGTGCTTCCAGCCCAGGGCGCGCCCTGACTTGCCCAGCCGCGCCAGCTTCGTCACCCTGTGTGCCCGAGACGAGGCCCGGTACAGGTTGTCGGTGACGGGAGAGAACCGGGCGTATGTCTCCGTGACGGTCTTCCGCTCGTGCGCGGTGATGCCGCAGTGGCCGACGACGATGCCCGTGCCGAGTTCCACGACGTAGCCACTACCCGGGCGTTCGCACACCACCACGTGCTTTCCGCGCCGGTCGACGTCGAGGTCGTGGCAGTTCGACAGGGGGATGGGCGTGCGGTGCACCGGCCTCCAGTCCTCGAACGTGTGGACGGCGTCCCCGGCGACGGCGTAGACCCGTCCCGCACGGGAGATGACCGCTCCCACGGGTGCGTCCAGTTCGAGGGGGTCCGGCATGGTCCCGTCCGGGGCCACCCGTACCAGGCGGTTCCCGGACGCTCCCACGAGCTCCCCGCCGCAGAAGGCCAGGGAGCTCAGCGGGGGATCCGTCCGGCAGAGCTCCCACGGTGCTCCTAGGGCCTCGCCGACCGGGTGGACGATCACATGTCCGTCGGCGTGGGAGGCGATCAGCGCGTCGGTCAGCGCGAGTAGCGCCAGGACCGGGGCCTGCGGCCGTTCGGACGGCTCCGCTCCCGGTTCGGCCCCCCACCGGAGATCCTCTTCGGACGATGACGCCCGCTTTCTTGTTCTCTGCCCCGTCATGCGGCTCACCGTAGGGCCACTCGCCGACACTTCGCCGTCCGCTCGGCGCGAGCCGCGTCCCCCGCTTCACCCGTCGGAGATCTCCAGGCGGGTGAGGACCTGGACGGCGAGCCGTTCCAGGGCGTCGATCTGCTCGGGGGAGAGGGCGTCGACGAAGAGGCGGCGGACGGTCTCGACGTGGTCGGGGGCCGCCTCGGTGATCGCCTGGCGTCCGGCCTCGGTGAGGAGGACGTAGGCGCCCCGCTTGTCCTCGTCGCATTCCTCGCGCCGGACGAGGCCGCGTTTGTGCATCCGGCTCAGGTGGTGGGAGAGGCGGCTCTGCTCCCAGTGGAGTTCGCGCTGCAGCTCGTAGGGGCGCAGGCGGCCGTCGGGTGCGTCGGTGAGGTGGACGAGGACGTCGTAGTCGGCGAGGGACAGGCCGGAGGCGGTCTGGAGGCGCCGGTTCAGCTCGGCGGTGAGCCGGTTCTGCATGCGCAGGTAGGACCGCCAGGCGCGCTGTTCGTCGTCGCTCAGCCACCGGGTGTCGCTCATGATCTCACTGTAACAACTAGATGACGCATCATGTTGTGGAATATCCGGGGGGCCGGATAGGTTGGGCAAAGTACATGACGCATCATCTTCTTGGGAGGGTCGCGATGGCCGCCACACCGAGCCCGCAGATCGACATCCGCCGCTCCGGCGAGAGGTTCGCCACCGAGATCGGCTGGCTGGACTCCAAGCACTCCTTCTCCTTCGGCCGCCACCACGACCGCGCCAACACCCACCACGGGGTCCTGCTGGTCAACAACGACGACATCGTGCGGCCGGGCACGGGCTTCGACACCCACCCGCACCGGGACATGGAGATCGTCACCTGGGTTCTCCAGGGCTCGCTGGTCCACCAGGACTCCGAGGGCCACAGCGGCGTGATCTACCCGGGCCTGGCCCAGCGGATGAGCGCGGGCACCGGCATCCTGCACTCGGAGAAGAACGACTCCTGGCGGCTGCGGGGCGGCGACTCCCACGACGAGCCGGTGCACTTCGTCCAGATGTGGGTCGTGCCCGACGAGGCGGGCATCGCCCCCGGTTACGAGCAGCTGGAGATCGACGGCGAGCTCCTCAGCGGTGGTCTCGTGCCGGTGGCGTCCGGCATGGACAGGCACCGGGACGCCGCCGCCATCCGCATCAAGAACCGCTACGCGGCGCTGTACGCGGCCCGCCTTCAGCCCGGCCGGAGCGTGCAGCTGCCCGAGGCCCCCTTCCTGCACCTGTTCGTGCCGCGCGGGAAGGTCCGGCTGGAAGGCGCCGGGATACTGGACACCGGGGACGCGGTGCGCTTCACCGCGACGGGAGGCCAGAAGGTCACCGCCGTCGAGGACGCTGAGATCCTGGTGTGGGAGATGCACGCCGCCGTCGCCGCCTGAGCGGCCCCCCGATTCGAAGACGTGAAGGAGCAGGGCATGGAGCAGCAGAACACCCGGTTCGCCGAGAACCGGGAAGCCCACAGATTCGAGCTCTTCCTGGAGGACGAGCTCGCGGGCTTCATCGACTACAAGCGCACCAGAGCCGGCCTGTCGTTCCTGCACGCCGAGATCGACCCGCGGTTCGGGGGGCGCGGGCTCGGCTCGGCCCTGGTGCGCGGCGGGCTGGACGCCGCCCGCGCCCAGGGACTGCCCGTCCTGCCCTTCTGCCCGTTCGTGCGCCGCTACATCCAGCGCCACCCCGAGTACCTGGAACTGGTGCCGGCCGACCGCAGGGCCCGCTTCGAACTCGAGTCCGAGCCGGACGAGGCCCCCGAGCCCACCGGCTGACCGTCCTCACCCCACCGGCGGCGCGTCCAGGGCCAAGGGGGGCGTGGCCGCCGGGATCAGGGTGCCCAGGCTCCCGGCCAGGCCCGCCAGCACGGACAGGCCGTGGTGCTCCCATTCCGGCCCGTAGAAGGCCAGGGCGGTGTTCTCCACCTCGGCCGCGAACTCGGACGCCGTGGCGGGACGGCTCTGCGGGACCTTGGCCAGACCCGAGGAGAGCAGCCCGTGCAGGACGTCCGGGACCTGGTCGAGCGGGGCGGGCAGCGACAGGTGGCCCTCCAACGTGCCGGGGAAGGGCGGGCGACCGGTGAGACACTCGAAGAACACGCACGTGGCCGCGTAGATGTCGGTCGCCGGGACGGCGGGCTCGCCCACCCACTGCTCGGGCGCCACGTAGGGCGAGCCGCCCGCGCGAGAGTGCCCTCCGGCCAGCGTGGTGGCCCCGAACCCGATGAGCTTGCCCAGCCCGTTCCGGCGCACCACGACGTTCGCGGGCGTGTGGTCGCGGTGGAGGATCCCCCGCGAGTGCGCCTCCTGCAGGCCCAGCAGCGACCTGCGGAGCACCACCAGCGCGGCCTCGGGCGCGAGGTTGCCGTGCCAGGTGAGGACGTCCTTCAGCGACACCCCGTCGACGGCCTCCAGGAGGACCGCCGCGGTGTCCCCCTCGTCCATGTGCCCGTACCAGCGCGCCACGTAGGGGCTGAAGACCTGCTGGAGCAGCGCGGACTCGGCCTCGAACCTGCGCCGCGCCTCGGCGTCGGCCGCGCTGAGGTACCTGATGACGTAGTGCTTGCCCGAACTGTGGTGGCGAACCAGGACAGACCGCCCCCACGGTCCGTCGCCCAGTTCCCGTACCTCGACGTATCCGGGGACCCGCCAGGTGCTGACCACTCCCATGGTGGGCACATTACTGAATCCGCCACAGAGCGGAGGATGAATGCGTCAGGTCCGCGTGACACGGGGGTGGGGAGCGGTGAAGAGCGTGCGGGTCGAGGTGAGGAGCTCCGCTTCGGCGGAGCGGGTCTTCGAGGTGCTCACGGACTGGCCCCGGCACCGGGAGTGGATGCCCTTCACCCGGGCGACGGGAGGGACGGGGCCCGGCGCGGTCGTCGAGGGCTGGACGGGGGTGGGAAGGCTGGGATTCCTCGACACCATGGAGATCACGGAGTGGGAGCCGGGCCGCCGGGTGGCCGTGGCGCACACGGGGCGGCTCGTACGGGGCGAGGGCTGGTTCACCACGACTCCGCTGCCCGGGGGCGGGTGCGCGGTCCGGTGGGGGGAAAGGCTCGACCCGCCGCCGCTGGGGCCGCTGTGGCGGCTGGCCGCGCCGGGATTCCGGGTGTTCATGCGGGTGGGGCTGCGGAGGCTGGCTCGGCTGGCCGAACGGGGGTGAGCTCCTCCTCCGGGCGCAGGCTCCCCAGGAAGAGGACGGCGAGCTGGCGGCCGACCTCGTGGCGGCTGAGGGGCCCGTCCGGACGGAACCACATGTGGATGTTGTTGACCGTGCTGAGGAAGCCGTGGGCGATGACGGAGGCGGAGACGTCCGCGCGCACCACGCCCGCGGCCTGCCCTTCGGCGAGCAGGCCGCGGAACATCTCGTGGTAGCGGCGGCGGTCCGCGCGGATGGCGGCGGCGTGTTCGCCGTCCAGCAGGTGCATGGAGCGGGCCCAGACCGTCAGGGGCTCGAAGTGGTCGGCGACGTGCCCGACGAGGTCGAAGGCCACGTCGCGCAGCCGCCGCCCGACGGGGGCGTCGGCGGAGGCGAGGACGGCGAGGCGGCCGGTCTGCTCGGCCAGCAGGTCCCGGTAGACGCAGATCAGCAGGTGCTGCTTGGAGTCGAACCAGTGGTACAGGGCGCCCTTGGTGACCTGGGCGGCCTCGGCGATCTGCCGGGTCGTGGTGGCCTCGTAGCCCTGCCGGGCGAACAGGTCGGTCGCCGCGGCGATGATGCGCTCCCGGCCCTCGCCCCGCACCGGGACGCCGCTCATGTCCGTTCCCGGATCAGGCCCGTCGCGCGGTCGACGAGGACGGCGACGGCGCCGCCGAAGTCCTTGAAGGCGGGGTTGGTGGTCTGGCCGGCGCGGTAGCGCGCCCAGATCTGCTGCGCGATCACCGCGAGGCGGAACAGGCCGAAGACCTCGTAGAAGCGCCAGTCGCCCATCGGCAGGCCCGTGCGCTCCAGGTAGCGGGCGACCATCTCCTCCCGGGTCGGCATTCCGGGCAGGTGGGAGGGTTGGCGGCGCAGGAGCGCGTAGAAGGGCTCGTCGTCGGCGGTGATCCAGTAGGCCATGGACGAGCCGAGGTCCATCAGCGGGTCCCCGACGGTCGCCATCTCCCAGTCCAGGACGCCGACGATGCTCGGCCGGTCGGCTTCCTCGGTGCCGGGACCGCCGAGACCGCCGAGAACGAGGTTGTCGAGCTTCCAGTCGCCGTGCAGCATCCGGGCGGCGACGTCGTCGGGCTGCCGCTCGTCCAGCCAGGCCATCAGCGGCCCGGCGTCCGGGGCGTCGTCCGTCAGGGCCCCGAGCCAGCGCCGGGACCAGCCCTCGATCTGGCGGCGTACGTAGCCGGGCCCCTTGCCCAGTCCCGCCAGGCCCGCCTGTTCGACGTCGACGTTGTGCAGGTCGGCCAGGGTGTCGATCACCGTCTCGCCGAGTACGCGGGCCCGCGCCGGGCCGAGTTCGAGGCCGGGCGGAAGGTCGAAGCCGAGGATCACGCCTTCCAGGTGCTCCATGACGTAGAACTCGGATCCGATCACCGACGGGTCCTCGCAGAACGCGTGCACCCGGGGGACCATCGGCCAGAACGGCGCCAGCCCGCGCTGGACGGCCACCTCCCGGCCCATGTCGTGCGCGGAGGCGGCCTTCTTGCCGCGGGGCGGGCGGCGCAGCACCAGGTTCCGGTCGGGGTAGGCCAGCAGGAACGTGAGGTTCGACGCGCCGCCCCCGAACTGCCTGACCTCCGGCGTCTCCGGCAGGTCCGGCAGGTGGGTCTTCAGCCAGCGGTGCACGGCCGCCACGTCGAACGCGTCCTCGGCGCGCGGCTCACCGGCCGTCATCGGCTTCGCCATGTCCTCGTTCCCCTCTCACCGGCTCCCGGTGGTGGCCTCCATTTCACGTAACATACCGGGCGCTCAGTACGTACGCCACAAAAGTATGTCGGGCTCTCTTCACAGGCAGAGGCGGCGAAGTGGGCAAGGGCGAACGGTGACGCCGGTCAGCGCGTTTCCTCGTTGTCGGGAGGGGCCGTCAGGTAGGTGACCAGGGTGTGCAGGTAGGCGCGGAAATCGGCCAGGCTCTCCGGCGTGAGGGGCGCTCCGCGGGCGTAGTAGCTGGAGGGGCCGGGATGCTGGAGCCCTCCGGACAGGAAACCGAACACGCACCATACGACCGTCCAGATCATGTACTCGGGGTCGACGCCGGGCGCCATCACGTCCCGCACGGTGTCGACGATCATGGCCGACAACGTCCGTACGTTCTCCTCGGGGCCGGGCAGGTCGGCGGCGTCGCCCATCCAGCGCTGCATCCACAGGCAGAGGAGACGCGGGTGCTGGACGTGGAAGTCGAGATAGGCGTCGGTCAGGGCGATCACTCCCTGCCGGGTCGGGATGAAGGCGGCCACCGCCTCGGCCAGGGCCGCTCGCTCGGCCTGGTGCGCCCGCCGCATCACCGTCCGGTATATCCGGGCCTTGTCCCCGACCTGCGCGACCAGCGTCTCCACGTCGACTCCGGCCGTGTCCGCGATCAGCTGCAGAGGGGTCCCGTCGAACCCCAGTTCGGCGAACAGCCGCTCCGCGACGTCGATGAGCCGCTCCGCCTCAGCATCCCCCATGGTTCTCACTCTAAGTAACCATCGGGGGCGATCATTCAGGGGGCGAGGAGGATCGCTATTTCCCGCCTCTTTTTACGGAGAGTGATGACCAAGAGTTTTTGACCTCCAGGTCCATAAATTGGTACCTTCCCCGCCATGGGAAGGCCGAAGCAGTTCGATCCCGACGCCGCCGTGGAACAGGCGATGCAGGTGTTCTGGCGGAAGGGATACGCCGCCACCACGCCGCAGGACCTCGTCGACGCGCTCGGCATCGGGAAGGGCAGCCTCTACAACGCCTTCGGAGGCAAGCACGCGCTGTTCGAGAGGG
Source organism: Actinocorallia sp. B10E7 (assembly GCF_039871655.1). Taxonomy (NCBI): domain Bacteria; kingdom Bacillati; phylum Actinomycetota; class Actinomycetes; order Streptosporangiales; family Thermomonosporaceae; genus Actinocorallia; species Actinocorallia sp. B10E7. Next base: position 74,200 of record NZ_JBDPLZ010000006.1, on the reverse strand, counting down.
CGCTCCGCCGGTACCGGGACAGCCAGGCGCTCGCGCTGGTCGAGATGATCGAGGAGCCGGGGCCGGTGCGGGAGCGGTTGCGCCGGACCCTGGGCCTCCTCGTCGAGCTCGACCTCGCCGACCCCGACCGGCGTGGCTGCATGGCCGTGAACACCGCCGCCGAACTGGCCGGGACGGACGAGATCGCGGCCGACCTCGTCCGCCGCATGTTCGACCGCACGGAAGCCGCCTTCCGCGCCCTGGTCGGGGAAGGACAGCGGTCGGGCGAGATCTCACCCGACCGCGACGCCCGCGCCCTGGCGAGCATGCTGCTCAGCACCGGCGTCGGGCTGCGCCTGCTGGCCCGGGTCGCCACCGGTCCCGACCGCCTCGACCGGGTGATCGAAGCGACGATCGACTCCCTCTGACCCTCGGCCCGCCGGTCCTCGGCGGATCACGCCCTTATTTTGTACCCACAGGTAAAGAAATGGAGCCCCATGAACCTCGACCTCGCCGCCAGGACCGCCGTCGTCACCGGCGCGAGCCGCGGGATCGGCCTGGCCACCGTGCGGACCCTGATCTCCGAGGGCGTCCGCGTCGTCGGCGCGGCCCGCACCATCACACCCGAACTGAAGGACTCCGGGGCCTTCCCCGTCTCCGTCGACCTCGGCACCCCCGAGGGGGCCGCCGCCCTCATGGAACAGGCCTCCGCCGAACTGGGCGGTGTCGACTTCGTGGTGAACAACGTCGGCAACGGCGACGCGATGGAGCCCGCCGGCTTCCTGGAGATCGACGAGGCGCGCTGGAAGGACGTCTTCGACGTCAATCTGCTCAGCGCCGTCCGGGTCAGCCGGGCCGCCCTGCCCGGCCTGATCGAACGGCGCGGCGGCATCGTCAACGTCTCGTCCATCGTCGCCCGGCAGCCCTCCGCCGGCACCGTCGACTACAGCGCGGCCAAAGCCGCGCTCGTCTCCTTCGGCAAGTCCCTGGCCGAGGAGTTCGGCCCGCTGGGCGTCCGCGTCAACACCGTGACGCCCGGCCCTACCCGCACACCGGCCTGGGAGGAACCGGGTGGCTTCGGCAGCAAGCTCGCGGCGGCCTCGGGCTCCGGGCACGCGGAGTTCCTCCGGGGGCTCCCCGGCCACTTCGGCATCACCACGGGCCGGATGACCGAGGCCGAGGAGGTGGCCGCCCTGATCGTCTTCCTGCTCTCCGACGTCGCGGGCAACATCACGGGCGCCGACCACGTCATCGACGGCGGCCTCCTCAAGGGCCTTTGACCCCGCAGGCTCGCCGCCTGCCCCGGAACGGATCCCCGCAGGCGGCGGGCCCCTTCTTCGAGGACTTCTCGGCTGCCGCTCTCCGTGCGGGGAAGTCGCGCGAAAGGTGACAAGTCTGGGTTCTAGGCTGTCCGGGTGACTTCCGGGCGAAGCGTGATGGACGGTCGTTTCGAGCTGCTGGAGCGGCTCGGCAGCGGCGGGATGGGAACGGTCTGGCGCGCGCTGGACCTGGTGCTCCAGCGGGAGGTCGCGCTCAAGGAGGTGCGGCCGGGCGGAGGCGAGGTTCCGCCGGACGACGCGGCGCTCGCCGGGATGTACCGAGAGCGGGTGCTGCGGGAGGCGCGGGCGCTGGCGCGGATCGACCACCCCCATGTAGTGACGATTCACCACATCATTGATTCGCCGGACATGCCGTATCCCTGGCTGGTGATGGAACTGGTCCGGGGCGAGTCGCTGCAGGACCGCCTCGCGCGGGGGGCGCTGACGCCCCTTGAGGCCGCGCGGGTGGGGCGAGGCGTCCTGGCGGCGCTCCAGGCCGCACACCGGGCGGGCATCTGCCACCGCGACATCAAGCCGGGCAACGTCCTGCTCCGTGAGGACGGCAGCCCCGTCCTCACGGACTTCGGCATCGCGGTGCTCGAAGAGGCCTCACGGGTGACGGCGACGGGCGGACTCGTCGGCTCGCCCGAGTACATCGCCCCCGAACGCCTGCACGGACGGGAGGGCGACCCGGCCTCCGACCTGTGGTCGCTCGGCATGCTGCTGTACGTGGCGGTCGAGGGCCACAACCCGGTGCGCCGCACCACCCTGGCGGCGACGCTGGCCGCCGTCATGACCGCGCAGATCCCGGCGCCCCGGCAGGCCGGCCCGCTGGCCGAGGCCATCGGCGCGCTCCTCGTCCCGGATCCGGCCGCGCGGCCCGACGCGGCGCTGCTCGACCGGATGCTGGCCGCGGCCGAGGGGCAGCCGACGTCCCCGTCCGTGCCCTTCCCCGCGCCCCATCCGCCGGGACCCGGGCCGATCCCGTCCACGGTTCCGGCCTTCGCGGCACCGCCTCCGCGGCGCCAGAACCCCGCGCTCCTCGTCCTCGCCGGAGCCGGAGCCGTGGTGCTGGTCTTCGCGCTGGCCTTCTTCGCCGTCCAGGCGCTGGAGCGCGACGAAGGCAGGACGGTCACGGCCGGCCCCTCCGCCGGGACCCGGCAGCCGGAACCGACGGAGACGTCCGAGAAAGTGGTCTCAGAGGAGGGCGGGCGGCTTCCGGAGAGCGCGCGGCCGACGTCGCTTCTGACCCCGGCGGGCATCCGCGGGGTCATCACCGCTTTCGAGAAGGCGACGGGGAACGACAAGTTCGCCGCCTTCACCGTCTACGAGGAGTACGCCTACGCCGAGGTCCCCGTCCCGGGACGGAGCAAGGCGACGGACAGGTACCTCTACCGGAACGGCGAGGTCACCAAGCAGGGGGCCGGCACCAGCGACGAGGGGACCGTGAACCTGCGAGTGTTCGACTGGAACGTCGTCCCCCGGCTCCTGCGCGCCGCCGACCGCAGACTCAACGTCCCCGACCCCGAGAACCGCTACCTCGTGGTGAAGCCCTCCTGGACCTTCGCGGGGGACAAGCCGATGCTGCTCGTCTACCTGAACGACGAGCACGGAGGCGGCTACCTGGCGGCCGACGTCAAGGGAAGGATCGAGAAGACCTATCCCGCGGAATAACATCCGGCCATGACGGTTTACGCACTGGCCCAGATCTCCATCCATGACCGTGAGCGCTACAACTCCTACGCCGCCCGCTTCATGGACGTGCTCCTCAAGTACGAGGGCCGCCTCCTCGCCGCCGACGAGCAGCCCGAGGTCGTCGAGGGCGACTGGCCCTACGGCAAGGTCGTCCTCATGTCCTTCAAGGACCGCGAGACCTTCGAGAAGTGGGCTCACTCCCCCGAATACCAGGAGATCTCCAAGGACCGCGTCGCCGCCACCACCGGCGTCGTCATCCTCGCCAAGGGCCTCTGACCCGCCCCCGCCGCGGCCGGACACCGCGACGGGGCGCCGAACACGTTCGCCCGCCCCCGCGGCGTCAGTCCTGCCAGCGGTTCCAGTGGATGACGGTGTCGGGGTCGGGGCGGTCGACCGGCTTGAAGGTCTCGCCCGTGTAGTGCGCGACGGGGGTGAGCATCACCTGGGTGACCGCGTCGAACGGGATGCCCAGGAGCTCGGCGACGGCCTGCTCCTGCTGGAGGTGCACGGACGTCCAGCAGGTGCCCAGACCGTGCAGGCGTGCGGCGAGCATGAACGACCAGAGCGCGGGCATGGCGCCGCCGAGGACGGACGCCGTCACCCAGGCCCCCAGGTCCTCGCTGCGGCCCATGACGCAGCCGACCACGATGGCCGGGACCTCCGGCATGATCTCGGCGAGGTGGTCCGCCGAGACGGTGGTCCGCTCCTGCTGCGCCTGCTCGGTCTCGTCCCCCTTGGCGATGCTGCCGATGTAGATGCCGTCCAGTTGCCGGTAGACGCCGTAGCCCGCCTGGTAGAGCTCCCCGAGCTTCCGCCGCACCTCGGGGTCGGTGACGACGACGAAGCGCACCGAGATCTGGTTGGACGGCGCGGGCGCCTGCAACGCGATCCGCACGCACTCGCGCAGCACGTCGTCGGAGACGGGCCGGGTGAGGTCCAGCCGCTTGCGCACGGCGCGGGTCGTCGTCAGGAGTTCCAGTCCGGACAGGGGGAGCACCCCGTCGGCGTCGAAGGCTGGCTGTTCAGAGGACATTCGGCGGCTCCGGAGGAGTTCGTGCCACGGACGCGGACGAGGGCGGCCATCGGTCCTGCCGCCCCAAGTTGATCATAAAAGGATCAACTACTCCATAGGCAAGCGTTTCTGGCATAAGCCCCCTTTGCTGCTGGAATCCGAGACCTTCTGGTGATCCTTCACCACGGGCCGGGACGGGCCGCTCCCACCGCGGTGAAACGGACGGAGGGTTCCCCGTGCAGCCGCCCGCCCGGCAGCCGCCTGCCGCAGATCACCAGGAGGAGGTCCTGGGCGTGACCGGTCAGGGGCGAACCGGAGCCGGACGACCAGTCCATGTCGTCGGCCTGGAGGCGGATCCCGTCCAGATCGGTGCCGAAGAACCTCCGGCTTCGCGGGGAGTCCGAGCCTTCCAGCACGAGACGCAGCCGCTCCTCGGGAACACGGCGGTCGACGCCCAGCGCCACCGTGATGTCCAAGCCGTGGATCACGTCATGGGACAACGCGCCGTGGAAGCCCCCGCCCGGCGGCTTCCACGGATGCCGGGCGTTCTTCCTGAGCATGGCGACGAACTCGTCCGGCGGCCACTTCTCCGCGTCCGACCGCGCGCACCGGTCGGCCATCCGGTTGAAGTCGCCCCGCGCCCGGACCATCTCCTTCAGAAACCGCCCGGTCGAGAAGTGGAACGGCATGGTCATGTGCGCCACCACCTCACGCACCCGCCAACCGGCACACAGACTCGGCTCGTCCCACGCCTCCGCCGGCAACCCCTCCAGAAGCTCCGCCAACTCCTCCCTCTCAGCCGCGATGTGCTCCCTGACCTCCGCCTCGTCCGCACTCGTCCCCATCTTCACCCTCGCCTTCGGTCACGGCGGCCTACTTCTCCGGTGGCCGCCTTCGGATCCGTCAGCCCACCGACGAACGGATGGCCCGTTCACGGACACTCATCCCAGGGGAGATCCCTCCGGCACCACCGGAGCCTTGCGAGGAAGACGGACCCCGCCGGTCCCGGCCCGGCCGGAGAGCGGACGGATCAGGGGACGGAGAGGGAGGCGAGGCGGCGGGTGAGGTAGCGGCGTTCGGCTTCGGTGGGGGCCAGGGCGAGGGCCTCACGGTAGACGGCGGCGGCTTCGGCGGTCCGGCCCAGGCGGCGGAGGAAGTCGGCCCGGGTGGCGGGGAGGAGGTGGTGGCCGGAGAGGGCGCCCGAGGACTCGAGGACGTCGAGGAGGGGGAGGGCGGCGGCGGGGCCCTCGGCCATGCCGACGGCCACGGCCCGGTTGAGCTCGACGACGGGGGACGGGACCAGGCGGGCGAGACGGCCGTAGAGGGCGGCGATCTGAGGCCAGTCGGTGTCGGCGGGGGTGGGAGCGGTGGCGTGGCAGGCGGCTATGGCGGCCTGGACCTGGTAGGGGCCGGGGGCGCGGCGGGCGAGGGCGTCGTCGAGCAGGGCCAGGCCTTCCTCGATGCGGGGGCGGTCCCACAGGGAGCGGTCCTGCTCCTCCAGCGGGACCAGGGCGCCCGACGGGGCGGTGCGGGCGGAGGCGCGGGCGTCGTGCAGGAGCATGAGCGCCAGCAGGCCCTCGCTCTCGGGTTCGCCGGGCATCAGACGGGTGAGGACACGGGCCAGGCGGATCGCCTCGGCGCTGAGGTTCCGGCGGACGAGCTCGTCGCCGGAGGTCGCGGAGTAGCCCTCGTTGAACAGCAGGTAGAGCACGTTCAGGACGGCCTTGAGCCGCTCGGGCAGCAGAGCGGGCGGGGGGACGCGGAAGGGGATCGCGGCGTGCCTGATCTTCTGCTTGGCCCTGGTCAGGCGTTTGCACATGGTCTGCTCGCCGACCAGGAAGGCGCGGGCGATCTCGGCGGTGGTCAGCCCCGCGAGGGTCCGCAGGGTGAGGGCGACCCGCGCCTCCGGAGCGAGGGCCGGATGGCAGCAGGTGAACATCAGCCGCAGCACGTCGTCGGGGATGGTCTCCTCGGACGGCTCTTCGAACGAGGGCGGGACGGCCATGGCGGCCACCTCTCTGAGCTTCGCCTCGCCGACGGCGGCGCGGCGCAGGACGTCCACGGCGCGGTTGCGGGCGACCGTGGTGAGCCAGGCGCCGGGCCGTGCGGGCACGCCGTCGGACGCCCAGCGCCACAGGGCCAGCGCGAAGGCGTCCTGGGCGCACTCCTCGGCCAGGTCCCAGTCGCCGGTCACCCGGATGAGGGTCGCGACGACCTGGCTCCACTCGTCGCGGAAGGCCTCGGCGACCGCCGTCCGGGCCTCGTCCGGGGAGGTCACGGTTCCCAGAGCGGCCGGATCTCGATCGTGCCGTAACCCGCGGCCGGATGCTCGGCGGCGATCTCGACGGCCTCGTCCAGGTCGGCGCACTCGATGACGCAGTAACCGCCGATCTGCTCCTTGGCCTCGGCGAACGGCCCGTCGGTGAGCAGCACCTCGCCGTCGCGCACCCGGACGGCCGTCGCCTCGGACGGCGGACGCAGCCCGCCACCGCCCCGCAGGACGCCCCGTTCCAGCATCTCCTCCGACCAGCCTCCGCATCCGTCCTCGGCGTGCTCGGCGGCGGACTCGTCCCCGCAGATCAACAGCATGTACTTCACGGATCCTCCTGAACAGTGGTGCCGGTTTCGTCGTCCCGACGAACGGCGGCTCCGGAAAAGGACAGCGGCCACGGCACCGATCGTGCCCGAATCCGCTCCGGTCCGGCGCTCCCGTCCACGATCTGTGGAAAACCCGCGTGGGCGTACGCCCGGGGCGAAACCGCCTTCCCCCCGGTACGGTCCCGGGGTACAGCTGGGGAGAGTGGCCGCCCCCGGGAGGAGAGACGGATGCCAGGTCCGGCCTTCGGCAGCGAGGACGGGTCCGGGACCCGCCCCCGGCCCCTGCTGCGCACGATGCTCGGCGACGTGCTGCGCCGCGAGCGCCGCGAGCAGGGGCGCACCCTGGAGGACGTGGCGCGGACCGCGAAGATCTCCATGCCGTACCTGTCGGAGGTGGAGCGGGGCCGTAAGGAGGCCTCGTCCGAGGTGCTCGCCGCCGTCTGCGACGCGCTGCGCGTCGAGCTCTCCGACGTGCTGGCCGAGGTGGGGCGCGACCTGGCCGCCGACCGCGCCCGCCGCGAGCGGGTCCTCAGGCTGGACGCCGTGCTCGGCCGGCGGACCGCCCGCACGGCCCGCAGGCCCGGCGACACCTACTGCCTGGCCGCCTGAGCGGTCAGCGCGTGGTGATGATCTGGTCGGCCAGACCGTAGTCGACGGCCTCGGCCGCGTTGAACGTCCGGTGCCGGTCGGTGTCCTCCCGGATCTTGTCCACCGGATGCCCGGTGTGCCGGCTGAGGATCTCCTCCATCTCGGCCCGGATCGTGGCGACCTCCCGCGCCTGGATCGCCAGGTCGGGCAGCGTGCCGCGCGCCTGGCTCGACGGCTGGTGCAGCATCACCTTCGCGTGCCGCAGGACGGCCCGCTTGCCGTGGGCGCCGGCCGCCAGCAGGACGGCCGCCGCGGACGACGCCTGCCCCATGCACGTCGTGGCCACGTCGGGCTTGATGAAGTGCATCGTGTCGTAGATGGCCGTCAGCGCACTGAACGAGCCGCCCGGCGAGTTGATGTACAGGTTGATGTCGACGTCCCCGCTCACCGATTCGAGGTGGAGGAGCTGCGCCATCACCACGTTGGCGACGCCGTCGTCGATCTCGGTGCCGATGAAGATGATGCGTTCGGAGAGGAGCCGGGAGTAGATGTCGAAGGCGCGTTCCCCGTTCGTCGTGCGCTCCACGACCGTGGGGATCATGTACTGGCTCATCGTCACAGCCCCACTTTCTGCCGGACGAGCGAGGGCCGGACGTCGTCGACCCGCTCCACGATGTGGTCGATGAACCCGTAGGCGAGGGCCTCGTCGGCGCTGAACCAGGCGTCCCGCCTGCTGTCGCGCTCGATCTTGTCCTCGGACTGCCCGGTGTGCTCGGCGGTCAGCCGGGTCATCAGCCTGCCGATGCGCTCCAGCTGCCCGGCGTAGATCTCGATGTCGGCCGCGGTGCCGCCGAACCCGGCGGACCCCTGGTGCATGAGCACCTGGGCGTGCGGCAGGCTGAACCGCTTGCCGGCCGTCCCCGCCGTCAGCAGGAACTGCCCCATGCTCGCGGCCAGGCCCAGCACCAGCGTGCTCACGTCGTTGGGGATGAGCCGCATCGTGTCGTAGATCGCCAGCCCGGCGCTGACGGACCCGCCCGGCGAGTTGATGTAGAGGCTGATGTCGCTGCGCGGGTCCTCGGCCGACAACAGCAGGAGCTGCGCGCAGATCCGGTTGGCCACCTGGTCGTCGACCTCGGTCCCCAGCACGATGATGCGCTGCTGGAGCAGCCGCCCGGCCAGCTGGTCGTCGAGTGACCCGCCGATGGGGGCGGGTCCTGTGGAGGCGGTGTGCATGGTCTCTCCCTGGTCTCGGCGCGACACCGGGGATCCGGCGTCAGGACCGACGCTAGGCAGCCCGCCGGAGGCCGCCCAGAGATCTCTGCCGACAGCAGAGAAACGCCGCTCTCGGCGATCATCGGGCCCGGGAGCGGCCCGATGGAGAGCGCCCTTATTCTGGCGGTGGCCTTCGCCGTGCTGACGACCCCCCGGCCTTGTGCGAGCCTTTCCGCCGACTCCCGGCGATTCCCATATTCTTGAGAGGACCTGAAGTTGATCGACAAGGTCTCGGACCGCCTCCTCACCCGTGCCTTCTCGGTGATCGCGGCCGTGGAGGCGTTCACCTGGGCGGGTCTGTTGATCGGCATGTACTTCAAGTACGTGCCCGAGACGACCGAGCTGGGCGTCAAGATCTTCGGCCCGCTGCACGGCGGGGTGTTCATGCTCTACGGCCTTCTGGCGATCCTGCTCGCGGCCCGGCTGAAGTGGTCGTTCTTCTGGACCACGGTCCTCGCCCTGGTCTCCGCCGTCCCGCCGTTCGCCACCGTGGCCTTCGAGGTCTGGGCCCGCCGCACCGGCAGGCTCACCCCGCCCGAGGGCCTGGCCGCGACTCCGGCGGCGGACCTCCCCTCCGCCAAGGTCTGAACTCCCGTACGGGCTCCGGCACCGCTGCCGGAGCCCGTCTTCCTGGGTATCGCCGGGTTCAGCGGGAGAGGTCCGTCAGGGCGTCCTCGGCGAACGACGGGAGCTGCCTTCGCGGCACTGCTCCACACGCTGATCCGGCCGATGTTCCTCCGGAAGGAGGCCGCTCGGCCGCGCGGGTTATTCTCCACAATGGAGGATGGGCAGAGTGAAGCAGCTACATGACGACCGTTGTTCCCTCACCGTGGACGGGGCACGGCGCGCGCTCGAGCGTCTGCTCGAACTGGCGGAGGCCACCGCGGGGTTCGCGGAGCGGGGGCTGGCCGCGCACGGCCTGTCCCGGGCGAGGGCATCGGTGTTGTGGGTGCTGCACCACCGGGGTCCCGTGACGCAGCGGGAGCTGTCCGACGCGGTGGGCGTGACCCCGCGGAACATCACGGGGTTGGTCGACGCGCTGGAAGCCGACGGCTACGCCGTCCGCCGGCGCCATCCGAACGACCGCCGAGCCATGCTCGTCTCCCTGACGGCCAAGGGAGCGGAGACGATGCGGGACGCCCAGTCCACCTACGACAAGGGCGCCCTGTCCGTGTTCTCCGACATGTCTCCGCGGGAGCTGGACGCGTTCCTGTCGATGGCGGGCGGCCTGATCGAGCGGGTCCGCGGGTGCACCTGCCATCTCGATCACGTCGGGCGGTGGGAGCCCAGCCCGGTGAGGGAGCGCACGGACAACTCGTCGTAGCTCTGCTGTTCGGCCTTCTCCCGGCTCAGCCTGCTGCCGACGAACGCGCACAGGAATCCGAACGGGATGGACACCAGACCCGGGTTCTCCAACGGGAACAGCTGGAAGTCGATGCCGGTCGGCAGCAGTGACAGGTTCTCTCCGGTGACCGGGTCGACCTTCCCGGAGACGACGGGGGACAGCAGCACCAGCAGGAAGCTGCTGCCGAGCCCGCCGTAGATGCCGGCCAGCGCCCCGGTCGCGGTGAACCTCTTCCAGAACAGCGACAGGACGATCGCGGGCAGGTTGGCCGAGGCGGCCATGGCGAAGGCCAGCGCCACCAGGAAGGCGACGTTCAGGTTCCGCGCCACCACCGCCAGCATGATCGCCAGCGAGCCGATGAGGAAGGCCGAGATCCGGGCGACCGCCACCTCCTGCGACTCGCGGGGCCGGCCCAGCATGAGCACGTGGCCGAAGTAGTCGTGCGCCAGTGAGGTGGAGGAGGCCAGCACCAGCCCGGAGACCACCGCGAGGATCGTCGCGAAGGCGACCGCGCCGATGAAGGCCAGCATCAGGTCGCCGCCGAGCCGCCCGCCCAGGTGGCTGCCCAGCTCGTGGGCGAGCTGCAGCGCCGCGGTGTTGCCCGCCGGGTCCTGCTCGGAGATGGCCTGCCGGCCGACCAGCGCCGCGGCGCCGAAGCCCAGCGCCAGCGTCATCAGGTAGAACACGCCGACCAGGCCGATGGCCCAGTTCACCGAGCGGCGGGCGGCCCGGGCGTCCGGGACGGTGAAGAACCGGCCGACGATGTGCGGCAGGCCCGCCGTGCCCAGGACCAGGGCGAGCGCCAGGCTGATGAAGTCGAGCTTGTTGAGGACGGTGCGGACGGCGTCGCCCTGCACGTCCCGCCCGTACCGTCCACCGGGCTGCAGGAACCCGGACGAGCCGCTGGCGTCCGCCGCCGCTCCCAGCATGGCGCTGAGGTTGAAGCCGAACCGGCCGAGCACCAGGGCGGTCAGCACGACGGTGCCGGCGATGAGCAGCACCGCCTTGATGATCTGCACCCAGGTGGTGGCCTTCATCCCGCCGAACATGACATAGAAGATCATCATGATGCCGACGACGACGATCGTGAGGATCTTCGCGGCCTCGGCGGACAGGCCGAGGAACGAGTCGCCGGGGCGGATGCCCAGCAGCAGCGAGACCAGCGCGCCCGCGCCGACCATCTGGGCCAGCAGGTAGAACACCGACACGGTGACCGTCGAGACGGCGGCCGCCGTCCGGACCTTCGGCTGGTTCCTGGCCCGGTACGACAGGACGTCCGCCATGGTGAAACGTCCCGCGTTGCGCATCAGCTCGACCAGCAGAAGGCTGAGCAGCCACGCCACCAGGAAGCCGATCGAGTACAGGAAGCCGTCGTACCCCGACAGCGCGATGAGCCCCGCGATGCCCAGGAACGACGCCGCCGACATGTAGTCGCCGGCGAGCGCCACCCCGTTCTGCGCGCCCGAGAACACCCGTCCGCCGGCGTAGAAGTCGTCGGCGCTGCGCGTGTTGGCGCGGGCCCAGAACGTGACGCCCAGCGTGATGGAGATGAAGACGACGAACAGCGCGAGTGTCAGGACCCGCCCGTCACCCGTGGTGGAGATCAAGGAAGCCTCCCGCCCGCGGCCTCGTCGGCCGCCGCGGCCCAGTCCTCCAGTCGCCGGCGCTCGGCCATCATCCGCGCGTACGCCTCCCGCCGGCGCTCCACCTCCTGCCGGATCTGGGCCGCCAGCGGATCCAGCCTCCACCGCGCGTAACACGAGTAGCCCAAGGCCAGCAGGAACGTCGAGACGAACTGCAGCATCCCGAGCACCAGCGCCACGTTGACGTTCCCGACCACCGGCCGCGCCATGAACTCCCGCGCGAACGCCGACAGCCCGATGTAGAGCAGATACCACCCGAGGAACAGCACGACCAGGACGGCGGTGAGCCGGCGGAACCGGCTCTTCAGCTTCCGGAACCTCCGGTCGCCGACGATGATGGAGCACTCATACCCGCCCACCCGTTCGTCTCCCCGCCGCGGTCGCGGCGCCGAGTATCCGGCCACTCCAGCCTCCCTGCCGCATAGCAGTGCGCAGCCATCTGACTCCGTATAGAGATCAAACGATAACTATGAGTACGCGCTTTTTCCCGGGAATACACGAACCCGCCACGCCGCCGGCCGGAGGATTCAGAGCCGGGGCAGCACCTGCGCGACCATCTGCTCCAGCCGCGAGGCCGCCATCGACCCCCCGAAGAACACCTTGATGGCCTGCACGAAGTACTGCAGGCCCCCCGGATAATCGAGGCAAGTCCGAAGAATCTGGTACACATCCGACCGAGCGTCGTGGTTCCGCGGGATCACCACCGCGATCGTCGGCGGCAGCACCTCCACCACCTGATCCCGCCCGCGCTCGGTGAGCATCGCGGGAATCCCCAACGCGCACTCCACCAGCTCGAAGAGCCCGGGCACCCCGATCTCCGCCCCGCCGAACGCCGTCTCCACCCGCCGGCCCGGATCCGAGACCGCCGTCGCCTCGGCGGACACCAGTTCCGCCTCATGCCGCGGTTCGAGCTCCCTCGTCCGGAGCATGGCGGGCACCGCCGCGCCGAATATCCGCACCCACCCCGAACACGCGGTCTCCTTCACCGCCACCGGGATCCGCCAGTAGTCCTTCGCGGAGATCAGTCCGGTGTCCCGCTCCACCACCTCCGCGTAGAACCGCTCCGACACGATGAGGCCCATCGTCGAACCCGTGTCCCGCACCAGCTCCTTGAAGGTCCCGGCTTCCAGGAGTCGGAACACGTGGTTGACCTCGGTCCCGACCAGCCCTTCTCCGTCGTGCACGGCCGTACCCAGATGTACCGCCACCCGCAGTTCGATCCGTGCGGCCTCACTCGCCAGTTCGTTGTACCGACCCAGGCCGGCCCGGATCCGGTCCACCACACCCGTGACCAGCGACGCCGGATCCCGTTCCGGGGGAACCGCCACCATCACCCCGTCCCCGCGGTCTTCCCGGTACACCTCGGAGAGCGGGATCGAAGACAGCTCGAAGCCGGTCTTCAGCAGTTCGTACAGTTGCTTCCGTATATGAGCCTGGACGATGTCCGTCCGTTTGGCGTCCCCATAGGACACCACGTCGCACACGAACAACGCACAGGTGCCAGACGGTCGCCAACCCTTCTTCGACTCCGCCACAGCCCACCCCTCCGCATGGTGACTCTCCTCCTCTGACTTTGCGGCTCTCCGGCCCGCGCAGCAGAGTCTCCTGACACAGTCAGAGACGAAATCAAAGTGGCGGCGGGGGAAGGAAGAACTCCACAGGGTCGCCTTGGCGGGCGGTTCGCACGATGGGATGGTTCGTGCCGAGGAGCCCGCCCAGCCGCTCGACGGGATCCGGCGCGGGGTCGAGGGGAAGCCCGGCGGCGATCCCGATCAGCCGGTGATTGTGCGCGCAGACCAAGGTGGCGGGGTGCCCCTCGCCGAGCCGTGCGGTCAACCGGGTGAGGGTTTCGGCGGATCGGGTCCGCGCTGCTTCCAGCTCTCCTCCGAGATACAGATCGAGGCCGAGGCCGAGGAAAGGGAACAACGAGTAGTAGGGGTCGGTGTACGAGACGTCCAGAGCCCGCTGATCGATCTCCAGGGCCTTCGGGACGTCCCCCAGGGCCCGGTGGACGATCGCCAGACCCGCGGCGCAGGCGCGAACGAACGGGTGCTCCTCGCCGAGGACGCCGAGCAGCCCGCTCCAGGCCTCCTGCTGGAGTCCGAGGGCCTCATGGGGACGTCCTGCCGACAACCGGACCCCCGCGAGGCACATTCGGGCGACAAACGTATTCGGGTGCTGCGTTCCGAAGCGCCGGGCATGGGCCTCGGCCGCGGACGAGGCGACCTGTTCCGCCTCTTCGTGCAGACCCGCTGCCCGCAGCGTCTCCGCATGGCTCATACGGGCATGGAGCACCAGGGGATGGTTCGCGGGAAGGGAAGGAGCGAAGTTCTGCAGACTTCTTCTCTGAAGCTCCAGCGCTTCGTTGTAACGCCCGAGTCCATGGAGGTCTCGTGCCAGTTGGTGGGTGACCCGGAAAAGGGTGCGGGGCCTGGAGGCGGGGGACTGCTCCAGGCGGTCGAGAACCTGTCTGTCGATGTCGTAGGCCTCGGGGAAATTGCCGAGCAGGCGGAGTCCCAAGGCGACGCCGTCGGCGGCGAGTAGTGCGGGGCCGACGCTGTCCTGCTCGAAGCGCCGCGCCATCTGCTGCCAGGTCTGGAGGTCGCGTTCGTAGGCCGCTCCGAACGCGCCGAGATGTCTGAGGCCGGCACCGTGCGCCAGCGCAGCGGACAGAGTGGTCGGGTCACCGGGCCCGTACACGGCTTCAGCACGTTCGTAGGTCTTCTTGCTCGCCTCCGCGGCGGCCCTGGTCTCGCCGGTCCCGCGCCGCACGTCGGCCATCAGGCAGTCGGCCCGCAGGACGAGGGGGTCATCGGGTCCATGGACGTTCCGCCACCGGTTCAGCGCACGGATCGCGAGGAACCGCGCGCCTTCGAGGTCACCGTCCTGAACCAGGGCCTCCGTCTGCCGTAGGACGGCTTCCCGGAGATCGGGGGCGGCCGCGTCGATCAGGCCGGAAGCCGCCACATGCGGAGTGATCAGAGACCGCTGCTCCCAGTCCTGTTCTTCGTCCGCCTCGACCCGGACGGCCTCGGCCAGGATCGCTTGGACGAATCCGTGCATGTACGGCCGGTACGGGGTGGGAATCCCTGTTTCCAGTAGGTGCCGGACGACCGGATCCGCCTGGAGGGTCTCCTTCTCGGGGTCGAACCGGGCGACCGAGGAGCGGCCGATCGTCTGCATCGTTTCCCGGAGCAGCGTCCTGTCGGAGATGAGGTCGGACACGTCCGCGGGTAGAGACGCGTTCCGGCCGAGGAACAGGAGTTGAGCGGTGACGGGTTCCGTGCCGAAGAAGGCCCAGAGATCGAAGAGGCGGCGAGCGCGTGGATGTTCCTCTCCGAGCCGCTCCAGGCCCAGACCCAGGGTGGCGGCCACTTGGGCGGAGACGTCCCCCGGAAGCGGATCGGGCAGGGACCGCAGGTGCCGGGCGAACAGCTCACGGTATTCCGCGGCGGTACGGCCGGTGGAGTTCTGCCACGTCGCGGCTTGCTCCAGTGCCAGAGGCAGGTCGCCCACCTGCTCGGCGAGACGGTCCGCCTCGCTTTCAGAAAGCTCCGGTATGCGCTGAAGGAGGTGATGAATGCTCTCGGCCCGCTCGAACACGTCCACTTTGAGCGCTGTCGTGAGTTCTTCCCAGCGCCGGTCGGTCGAAGTGACGAGGACGCTCCAGGACGGGACGGACAGGCGCAGCGGCGTCCCGTCGGAAGGTTCTTCCGAGAGGGGCAGCAGAGGGAGGAGTTCCTGAGGGGAGCGGGCGCCGTCGAAGACGAACAGCCAGCGGTGACGGCGCCGGTCCGGCTGGGGAGCCCGCTGCAGTTCGCGGGCGATCTCCCTGAGATCACCGCTCGGCGGGATCCGCAACCGTGCGGCCAGCTTGGCGAGCCTGCTCCGGACGATGTCCGGACGATCGGCGGGCAGCCAGCAGATGAGTTCGTACCGGCCGGCGGACCGGTAGGCGTGCTCCAGCGCGAGCTCCGACTTGCCTTCGCCGCCCGTTCCGTGTGGTGAACGGGGGAGAAGCGCGGTGACACCTCCGACCGGGATGTCTTCGAGGGAGCGCAGAAGCTCGCTCCTACCGGTGAAGTACGGGTTCCTCGGCGGGAGCGGACCGAAGAAACGGTCGTTCATGCCGAGGGGGAGCCGGGAGGCGATCTGCTTGGCGACCTTCGCGTAGCGTCCGCCCATCTTTCCCAGGGCCTCGGCGGCCACCTGCGCGAAGGCATGATCGGGAGGCAGGCCGGAGTCGTTCCGTTCGAGGACCTCCAGAAGAGCGGGGAAGTCCAGCGAGGAACCGAAGTTGTCTCTGACCGCGTTCCAGACGTTGCGGAGGACGCTCATCGTCTCGCTGCGGTGCAGACCGTCCAGCAGCAGAGGACGCACGCCGTCGTGGAATTCGTAGGCGAGATCGTAGGGGTTCGGGTCCTCAGGGGGGACGACGAGCCGCAGCAACCCGCTCAACTGGACCTCGGCGAGGTCCGCGGGCGTCGAGTCCGGCAGCATGGCGTACTGGACCAGGCGCATGACGGGTTGCCGTAGCGGGGCCGCGGCCAGGTAGCACGCGAGCTTGTACACGTGGGGGGACGTCGCCGCGCGGAAACGTGTGACCCGGTCGATCGATGTCAGGTCGGTCGGTTCGGGAGGCCTCCTCCTGTCGGCCAGGCCTCCGGTGAAGAGAGCGGCGCAGGGAAGCTCCCGACGCCCTTGGGCCACCATCAGGGCCCAGGGCTCGAGCCGGCGAGGGGAGAGGTCCAGGACCGGGACGGCGAGCCCGGACGGACGCTCCCGGGCGCCTTTCGGGAGTTCGACTCTGAGCCGGGAATTGGGGACGCCGGGCGCCGCAGAGGCGACCTTGATCCGGTGCATCGAGACCCCGCTGCGCCACCACAACCGTTCCGGCAGCGGTTGGACGATCGCGACCGGACCGCTCCCGCCCCAGAGGTCGAGCGGCTTCGCGATCCGTTCGTCCTGCCAGGCCGGGCCGAGACAGTCGCTGACCAGCAGGACGATACGGCGTCCGGCCGGATCGAGGAGTTCTTCCGGAGCACGTTCCGACCCGTCGCCGGACAGGAGGCGTGGGGCCCTCCTTCCGCTGGTGACCAGCCGCCAGAGCCGGATATCCCGGAACGCACCCAACTGTCGGAGTATTGAGTGGAATTCCTTTATGGTCTGCCGCCACATCGGCATGGAGGCGCTCTCGTCCACCACCAGCGCCAGTTCGAAGCGGCGCTCGGGCAGCGGGGCCAGCAATGGTTGCCAGAGGCCGGTCTCCGCGATCCGCTCGGCCGTTCGCCGCTCGTCCACCCCCGCCGAGGTCGAGGAGTCCGTCTTCAGGTGCAGAGGCCGTAGCGCACGGGCGATCGGGAGGGCGGAGGGAATCGCTTTGGGCGCGGGTACCCGGACGGCTCTGGAGGAAGGGATTTCGACACCGTCCGAGAGGAACAGCCCCATCTCCGGAGGCGAGGAGACCGGTGGGGGCCGGTCGGGAGGCGGCACAGGACCCGGTTTCCCCGGTGGCGGAGGAGCGGAGGAGCGTTCCGGAGGCGGCTCCGTGCGCGGAGGATCCTCTCCGACGGACGGTTTCGCCCGCGGGGCCGGCGGACCGAGGTGCTCGGCCAGCCAGAGGGCGTCCTGGATCTCCTCCGGGGTGAGTCGTGGGCTCAGGTCGCGGAGCGCTTCGAACAGCTTCTCGATCATGGAGAGTCCGGCGCGTTCAGTGGTCGGAGGATGCCGTCGATCAGGTCCTGGAGGTCCTCTCCCAGGGGGCGGCTGCCCGAAGCCGCGAGATAGATCGCGTTGAGCAGCTGGTCCGTGGCCAGGTCGGCGTTGCCCCGCCGTTCGAGGAACTGCCGGATGATCCCCTGGCTGCTCCGCAGGACCTCCTCTCCCAGATGCGCTTCGACGATCTTCGCGAGCTGCTCCTCGCCCGGCGGTTCGATGAAGAGCCTGACGCACCGCCGGAGGAAGGCGGGCGGGAACTCGCGCTCCCCGTTACTGGTGATCACGACTATGGGAAAGGAGGTGCACTGCACCATCCCCCGGGTGACGGGGACGCGGGCGCGGACGTCACCGCCGGAGACCATCACCCTGACGACCTCCTGCTCCTCCGGAAGGCGCTCCAGCTCGGGAATCCGGTAGCAGCCCTCCTCGAAGGCGTTGAGCAGGTCGTTCGGCAGATCGATGTCGCTCTTGTCCAGCTCGTCGATCAGCAGCACCCTGGGCCTTTCGGCGGGCAGCAGCGCCGTGCCCAGCGGCCCCAGCCGGATGTACCTTCCGATGTCGGACGAACTGTCGGAGCGCAGACCGCTTTCCTGCACCCGGCCGATCGCGTCGTATTCGTAAAGTCCCCGCTCCAAGGTGCTCTTGCTGTTGATCGGCCAGGTGAGGACCGGCTCCAGACCCAGTTCGAACGCGATGCTGTGGGCGAGCGTGGACTTCCCCGTGCCGGCCTTCCCCGTCACGAGCAGAGGTCGCCGCAGCAGTATCGCGGCGTTCACCTTGGCGATGACATGGTCTTCCGCCTGGTACGAGACGGCTCTTTCGAGGTCGTTGTGCCGGCGGCCTTCCGGAGTGGGTTCGAAACGGCGCCAGGGCGGGGGAGGCGGCAGGTCGTCGATTCCAGGATGCGGTGCGCCGTCGCCGCGGTATACCAGCCGGTTCTGTGTCTCTTCGATGGTCACGTGCTCTCCTGGCTCAGTTCGGAGGCTGGAGCCGCAGATACGGCTCGGGCAGCCGGTCGGCGTCCTCGAAGAGGAGCGTCAGATGGTTGCCCGGATGCTGGGGGGAGCCCGCCTGCACGGCCTTGAGGCGCAGTTCGCGGATCTGCTGCGGAAGCGACATCAGGTCGGAGGACAGGAAGCCGCCGAGGTCGGCGACGAACCGGTCGGGGTCGGTCTCCCGCCGGCTCCAGAGGGCGATCGGGATCCCCGCCTGGAACCCGATCTCCAGTTCGTCGGCGGCCTCCGCGTCCTCACGCGGCGGGAAGGCCAGGGCGAGGCATACGTTCGACCTCTCGCAGAGCACGGCGTAGAGCCATTCGTCGTCGCACTCGCCGGGAACCCTGACCCAGGTGGTGTCCCCGCTGCCGGAGTTCCCGGTGAGCCAGCTCCACTTCCCCTGCCAGCTGTGCCGCAGCTGGTGGTCCCGCATGCGTTCGAGGCTGCGGACCACGATCGGGTAGTCGATCCCGAGACGGCGGCGCAACTTGCCGGACGTGTAGCGGTACTGGTCGACGGGGATGCTGATCAACTGCCGCGGAAGCACGAATTCGACGGTCAACTCGGGCACGTAGCGGTTGACCACCTGAGTCTTGCGGACGAGCAGGGTCTCGACGAGTTCGGGGAGCTCGTCGAGGGAACGCGGTAGTTCCTCCCGGAGCAGCGGGATTCCCGGCTCGTCCCGGTACTGCAACCAGGCAGAGGCGAGGAAACCATCCGGATCGGCACTGTCCGGACGGCATTCGATGACGAGGTAGGCCCGGTCCGCGGCCTCCGCGTGACCTGGCCGCGGCAGGACGGGAAGGGCGCGGCCCGAGGAGGGGAGGCCGAGCCGGCCGGCGAACCGCTCGATCCAGACGCGCAGTTCCCCGGCGACGGGTTCGCGTGCCCGGCTCGCCAGCGGTTCGACGAACTTCAGCAGCGGCGGGGCCTCGTCGCCGGAGAACGGCAGGTCCTCCAGTTCGGCCAGAACGTCCTTGAGCCCCTCCACCGGTCTCTCCAGCAGGGGGCCGGTGGGTCCCACCGCCTCCCGGTAGAGCAGGGGCGTCATGGAGAGCACGTCGGGATCGGCGGCGCCGTTCTCCAGCGCGTCGGTGAGCTGGTAGAGGTCTCGTCTCTCCCCGGGGAGGAGCAGCGGCTCCGGCAGCAGCTCCATGACCAGGTCGCGGACGGCTCGGACCGAGTTGCTGCCGGGATGGAAACGCTCGACCACTCCGACCAGGATCTGGAGGGCCCCCGGGTGGGAGAGGCACGCGATGACGATCTCCCGTATGTCGTACAGGTCCATGTCCTGGCGGAGAATGGGGAGGACGCGGCCGAATTCCTGGTGGAGATCGAAGAGGCAGGCGTCCCGCGTACGGCGCCTTCGCATCGCGTCGACCCGCAGAAAGGCCATCGTCAATTGATGTACCTCGGCGGGACTCAACGGCAGCGACACCGGACAGCCTCCGAACTCATCCGTTGACGGCTTTGACGTCAGAGCCCCATGACCCCGTTGTCAGATTACTTGGGAGGGCGCAGCCGTTGCTGGAGAGACGAAAGGGGCGCTGACCGGTTCCGGCCGTCGGTCATGGCTCTCTGCGAAGCCTTGCCGGGAGTTCTCCGGCTCCCGTGGCCATCGGCTTCGGCGCGGGTTCCAACTCGCGGTGCGGCGACGTCTGGGGGAGCCTCGGGTTCTTCTTCCCGGTGTTCCGTATCCCGTCCCGTATGGCGGAGGTCGCTGCCCGACATTTATCGTGGATGGATTTCCGTTTCACCAGGACGACCGTCAGGGCCATGACGGTGGCGGTGATCGTCAGGATCCGCCGGGGTTCCATGCAGTCGACGGCGTATCCGGCGATCAGGGCGCCGAGGGCGGTGGCGCTGCCGGTGACGAACTTGCCGATGCTGATGACCCTGCCGAGGCGCTCTTCGGCTATCTCGGCCGTCTGATGGCATCTGAGCGCGATGTTGATGTAGGCGCCCACCGCACTGAACATGCCCCAGAACACCAGTCCCAGAGCGGGAGAAGGGGACACGTAGACGAAGAGCATGAGCGCCGCCCAGACCACGAAGCCGATGGTCGTCGTCCTCCTGGCATTTTCTCCTTCGGGAGTGAGCCACTTCGCGGTGACGAAGGACCCGAGGATGCCGAAGGAGCCGGAACTCGCCAGCAGGAGGCCGATCTCCGTACTGGAGTATCCCGCCTTCCTGGCCTCCACCAGGAGCAGCAGGTTGACCGCCTGGAGGAGGAGATTGGCCGTGGCGCAGACCGCGAGGACCTGACGGAGGTAGACATCCCCTCGGATCTCCTGCCAGACCTCCGATATCTGGTGGTACGAAAATTTCTGTGGTCGGTGGTGATGGTCGGGTAGGGGCTCCGCGCGCCTGATCGGCCCCATGGAGACGAGGGTGATCAGCGTCATGAACGAGGTGACCGCTTCGAAGACATAGGGAAGAGCGTGGTGGATGCCGAAGATATATCCGCCGAGAGATCGTCCCGCCACCTGGGATATATGCCCTCGGGCCTCATCCTGCGCGGCCGCCGAGTTCCTTTCCTTTTCGGGGACCATTCTGCGGACGGAGGTCACTTCGGCGAGAGAGTAGACGGTGGTGCACGCACCGTTGATGGTCACCGCGACGAGCAGAAAGATATGGGGGACGTCGGAGCAGAAGAGGCTGATGGAGAAGATCAGGGCCGAGAGTAGGCGGATCGCCTGGCTCAGCGCCATCAGTCTCCGTCTGCGACGTATCCGGTCGACCAGGAAACCCGCCGGTAGTTGGAGGAGTACGCCGGGCAGTGTTCCGGCGACGGCCACCCAGCCCGCGAAGACGGCGGATCCGCTCAACGTCAGGGCCAGCAGTGGGCTGGCGACGGCCGCGGTCGTCGTCCCCAGTTGCGATATGACCGACCCCGACCAGAGGTAGGCGAAGCTCTGCTGCCATTCGATTTCCTTGTCGGCGGGGTTCAACCGGCTGAGGATTTCAGACAGCAAGCTTCCCCCCGGCGACATAACTAAAAAGCGCCGGTAGTGTGCTCACGCGAAGTTCGACCGGCTTGGCTCAATGCTCCTGGACAGCACGGAACCCGTATGCCTCGAGGCGGGATCGCGGGGTTGCGTGGCGGCGCGAGCCGTCCAAATGTTAGCGGAAATTCTTTCCGGGCGAGGTATTGATCTTGTTATCTTTCGTGCTGCGAATTGCATCCCTGGGCGGAGTGGTAAGCAATGGCACCTATATCCCCTTCTCGGTCATTTCTGTCCTGCGGGGCGGTCATGGGGGAATCGGGAATCACCGGTCCTGCGGAGCGCGATCGGCGAACTGCGCAGCGTTCGGTTCCCGGGGAAGTCAGGGCTGGGTTCCTCCCGCACCCGCATCGATCCGGTCCCGACCCTGGAGGGAATCGTCCTCACCCAGGCGGGCGCGGATCTCGCCGCGGACGCGCAGCGCCTCCAGATTGCTCCGGTCCTCGATCAGCGCCTCGTTCAACACGGCCAGCGCGGCCCGGGGCTGCCCGGTCTGCCAGAGGGCCTGCCCCAGAGCCGTCAGCACGTGAGAGTCATGGGGAAGGCGGGAGACCGCGGCGTGGAGCTTCGGAAGCGCCGCCGGCGGATCGGCCTTCAACGACAGGCGTCCGTCAGCGGAAAGGAGATGACCCACCAGGTCCGTGTTCTGCAGGGCTTCGAACATGCCGGCGGCGGCCTCGTACCGCTCTCTCGCCTTCTTGAGATCTCCGGTCGCGTAGGCCAGATCGCCCAGAAGGCATTCGGCCTGCGCTTTGATCTCCAGATCCTGGGGGCGGCATATCCGGGTGACGCCTTCCACGTGATTGCGGGAGAGCCGGAAATCCCCTGACCAGAAGGCCGCCGCCGCTTCGCGCAGCAGCCCGGCGGCGTCGGGTCCGCGCATCGGGACCTGACTCACGGGGAAGGCCCGGACCGCCTCCCTGAGCCTCGGATGCTGGATTTCGTGGTCGGGGCCGCAGGGATCGCTCCTGGTTCTGATCAGCCACCTGTCCTCGAGCGCGCGGAGTACCTCCGCGGCGGGCGGAGCCTCTTCGGGATGGTCCGGCCGCTCGGATCCGATGAAGGCGTCGCGGAACCACGCCTCCAGTCTGCGGCGCGGCAACTGGTGATCGGCGGCGACCACGGCGAGCGTCCGCTGGACGTGTTCACCGAGCACCCGGTTGACCTCGTCGGCGAGGATCTCGGGGATCCGCGGCGGTTCGGGGGCGAGGCGGGCGCAGGCGAGCCCGAACAGGCTCGGCTCGACGTCGGGTGCGCGGATCTCCTTCTCTCCGGAAGCACGGATGGTCCGCAGCTCTTCGGCGAGGAGGCGGTGCCAGTCGTGCGCGTCGAAGAGGTCCGGGCGCAGGGCGGTCAGCTGGAAGTCCCCGGTGGGGACGTCCAGCGCCCGGAGCCTCTCGGAGAAGGCTCGGGCCTCGTGTCGCTGGGCCGTCCGCAGGACCAGCAGCAGTCTCAGATGGGGTTGGCTGCGCAGGGTGTCGAAGAGGTCGTCCAGGAATCGGAGGCGCTGCTCTTCCAGTTCCGGATACCTGTCCGTCGGGAATTTCCGGAAGAGGGTCTCCGCCTGGTCGATGCAGAGATGGGTGCGGGAGGGGTGGCCGAACCTGTCATGCCGCAGCCGCCGTTCCAGGAAACGCCGGATCGACGACTCCGACAGCCGTGCCGGTGACTCGTCCGGCGACCAGGAGGACAGCAGGGGGAAGGCGAAGTGGTTCTGCGGAGGGAGCGCGGCCAGTGGGAAGGCGACGTGGTGGGTCAACCGGCCCACCGGCAGCACCAATTCGCCGGCCCCTTCGATCGCGGGGACCACCCCGGAGTGGAGCAGCGTGCTCTTGCCCACGCCGGGATGCCCGCTCAGGATGGTCAGCCGGTTGTTCGTCCAGAGATGGCCGACCTCCTCGATCTCCTGTCGTCTGGTGTGACGGACCGTCGCCGGTCGCGCCGGTTCGTGATCGCTGCGGGAGGGAGG
Organism: Actinocorallia sp. B10E7; assembly: GCF_039871655.1. NCBI lineage: Bacteria > Bacillati > Actinomycetota > Actinomycetes > Streptosporangiales > Thermomonosporaceae > Actinocorallia > Actinocorallia sp. B10E7. Next base: position 51,059 of record NZ_JBDPLZ010000006.1, on the reverse strand, counting down.
AAAGGGATTCGACACTCGGGCCATCCAGGTTTGGACGCGATATCGCGGTGGCCATCCGTGGAACTCGGTGTTCGGTTGGCTCATGGAACCCGGAAAGGTTCCGATCCTGGCAGCGTAATACACGATTGCAGGCTGTCGGCCAGAGTCGGAGTGCTCAGTGCCGTATGACACTCCGATCTTCGGATGTGATTGCAGGGGCGAATGGGGTCAGCACTTGTTGTCGAAGCTGCGGATGCTGACGAGAGGACTGCGGAGCAGTCGGTCGAGGGCGGAGTCTCCGTTGGGCTCGATGCCGTCGATGTTGATGGGGAACTCGTCCTGAAAGCGTTCTTGGGGCTTCACGTCTCCTCCAAGACGGAGTGGTCAAGGCCTTGATTCTGTCAGAAAAAGATCGCCGTAACCAGCTGGTCACTCGGAGAAAAATCTTCTAGAATCTACTTTCTTCCTTGCTCTGTGTCGTGTGACGCGATGTGCTGGATGAATGTCATTGCACCGTTCTCGTACTGGATGAAAAGGCGAGAACAGAGGTAGCTTGAACTTCTCATCGCCTGGTCGCAATGCCTCGGAGGCGGGTATGGAGAACGCAGACCCCATGGGGACGGCAAGGAAAGTTCCCGAGGTCTGGGGGAAGGTTCCTCCGCGTAACAAGAATTTCACGGGCCGTGAAGACCTGTTGGCGGCATTGCACAAGGGGATTTCGGGAAGGCCCACGGCGGTCGTCCCCCATGCTTTGCACGGTTTCGGCGGTGTGGGCAAGACCCAGATGGCCGTCGAGTACGCCTACCGCTACGGACACGAGTACGACCTGGTGTGGTGGATCCCGGCGGACCAGCCCGTGCTGGTGCGTTCCTCCCTGGCCGGTCTCGCCCCCCACCTCAACGTGCCCTCGGCGAGCACGAGCGGTGTCGAGGAGGCGGCTAATGCGGTGCTCGACGCGCTGCGCAAGGGCGAGCCCTACGCCCGATGGCTTTTGATCTTCGACAACGCGGATCAGCCGGAGGACATCAACACCCTTCTGCCCCAGGGCAGCGGCCACGTGCTGATCACCTCGCGGAACCACCGGTGGGAGAGCGTCGTGGCCACGTTCCCCATCGACGTCTTCGACCGCAGGGAGAGCGTGGAGTTCCTGACCAGACGGGTGCCCAGGGGAATCAGTGAGAGCGAGGCCGACCGGCTCGCCCACGAGCTGGGGGACCTGCCGCTGGCGCTGGAGCAGGCCGGCGCGTTGCAGGCGGAGACGGGCATGGGGGTGGAGGAGTACCTGGGCCTGCTGGAGGCCGAGACCCAGCAGTTGTTGTCGCAGGGGAAGCCCACCGAGTATCCGCTCTCGATGACGGCGGCCTGGGCGATCTCGGTGGCGAGGCTGAAGGAGAGGCTGCCCGAGGCGATCTCCCTGCTGCGCTGCTGTGCCTTCTTCGGGCCGGAGCCCATCCCCCGAGACGCCTTCACCAGGGTGGGCCCGGAGGCCATGGCCCAACTGAGCCCGGAGCTGGGGAAGCTGCTCGCCAACCCGATCATGCTGAGCAAGGTGATCGGCGAACTGGGCCGGTACGCGCTGGCGAAACTCGACACTCCCGCGCGCACCATTCAGATTCACCGGCTGATCCAGGCGCTGCTGCGCGAGGACCGCGATGCCGGCCAGCAGGCCACCCTGCGACACGAGGTCCATGTCCTGCTGGCCAGTTACGCTCCCGAACTACCTTCGGACGCCACCAACTGGGAGAAGTTCGGTCATCTGTTGGGGCACATGGAACCCGCCAGGGTCGCCGAGTGCGCGGAACCCGCGGTGCGCGAGATGGCATTGCGCGTCGTGCGCTTCCTCTTCTCCTCAGGTGACTACGGATACGCTCGGATCTTCGTGCGGCGGTTTCTGGAAGAGTGGGCGAGGCAGTCAGGCGAACTGCACCCCGATGTCTTCAGCATGGCTTTGGAGTATGCCAACGTCCGGCGTGAGCTGGGCGAATACAAGGAGGTCGCGGAGTACAACGCCGAGATGCTCCAGAAGGCGGAGGCGGCCCTCGGCGCGAATAACGCGATCACGCTGCGCTTTTTGAGGGGGGTTTCCGCCGACTTGAGAGGAGCCGGAGACTTCCAGGAAGCACGGCGAAGGGGAGAGGAGTCCGTACGCAGAGCCGAGCTCAATTTCGGCCCGGATGACCCCTTCACGCTGCGCGCGCTCAACAATCTCGGACTGGACTACGGTCTCAGCAGCGACTACCAAGAAGCCAAGAATCTGCACATGAGGGCCTTCCAGGGGCTGGTGGTGCACGATGTGGTGGACACCACCGTCAACGCCTGGACGGGGCTGGCCCGGGCCGTCCGGTTGTGCGGGGACTACTCGGAGGCCACCGATCTGGGGGAGGACGCCTACGCCTACGCGCTGGAGACCCTCGGCCCGGACCATTCCTGGACGCTGCGGACGGCCAAGGACCTGTCGATCGCGTGGCGAAGGGTCGGGGACTTCGAGCGCGCCTATGAACTGGCCGACCTCGCGCACTCGAAATTCATGAGGTCCTTCGGCATCGATCACCCCGACACCTTGGCGGCCGCGATGTGCCTGGCCAACATCCGCCGGACGGTGGGGGAGAAGGAGTCGGCGCTGGAACTGGCTGCCGACACGGTGCGCAGGTATCCGAGGGTGTACGGCGAGGAACACCCGTACAACCACGGTTGTGTGGGAAATCTGGCGATCATGCGCCGGGTCATGGGTGACCCGGAGGAGGCGCGCAGGCTGAACGAGGGGGCGCTGGCCGGGCTGGAACGGAAGCTCGGCAAGGACCACCACTACACGTTGACCGTCGCGTCCAACCTCGCCAGCGACCTGGCCGAGCTCGGGGAGACCGGGGAAGCGGTCCGGCGCGGGGAGGACACCCTGGGAAGGCTGAGGGAGGTACTCGGCGGACGGCACCCTCTGGTGCTGGCCTGCGCCGCCAACCTCACCGCTGACCTCCGGGCCGTGGGGAGGCGCGGGGAGGCGGACAAGCTCTTCCAGGAGACGAAAGAGGCGTACGCCCAGACCCTCGGCTTGGAGCACCCGGACGCCAAGGTCTTCCTGGAGGGAAGGCACCTGGACGCGGACTTCGACCCGCCGCCCATTTAAGGCCGGGAGAGGATCAGTTCGGGTCGGTGGCACCGGTGGCGGAACGCCGTCGGCGTTCGGCGACGTCCAGCGAGACCGTCGTGTGGATGTGCTCGATCAGGCGCATCAGGTCGGCGCAGTAGACGGACCGGTTGCGGAAACCGCTGCCCGACCGGTAGCGGTGGGTGTAGAGGCCTCCGCCGCAGACACGCCGGATCCGGCAGGCGAGGCAGGGCTCGGCGAGGGCCTGGAGCCCGATCTGCCTGGCCGCGATGGACGGAAGCATGAGCGCGGCGTTGAACGGGTCGCGTGAGACGTGCAGTGCTGTGCCGGCCGCGCCTTCGAAGGCCGATTTCAGGGTGTCCACCTGCTCGATCTGGCCGTTGGTCTCCACGACGACCATCGAGACGGGGGAGAGGCCGACCGACTCGCTTCCGGACTGGCGGCCGATGAGCAGCCGCATGATCTCGGTGAAGAGCCGGATGCGGGTCTCCTGGACGGGAGCCTTGTACCAGCGGTCGAAGATGGAGATGAGCCAGTCCGCGTAGGGGGTCGTCTCGTCGTCGGGACGGCCGGGCGGAGGGGTGTCCCAGTTGCCGTGCGGCAGCAGGAAGTCCATGAGGGGCGGGGCGAAGGAGAGCAGCGATTCGTAGGTGAGGGTCGGCTCGTTGCGCAGGTCGATGGTGGTGAGGAAACCGCCGAAGAGGTGCCGGTAGGGGGTGGAGGTGAGCAGCTTCACGCCTTCGATGACGGACTGGTAGCTGCCTCGTCCGTCCTTGCGTCTGCGGTGGAGGTCGTGGCCTTCCTCGTCCCCGTCGACGCTGACCCCGATGGAGACGCCGTACTCGGCGCACAGTTCCAGGAATCCGGGGTCGAGCAACACGCCGTTCGTCTGGAGGGCGAAGTTCACCTCGACCTCGGGGGCGAGGGCCGTGTGGAAGGCCCGCAGGGCGTACCTGAGGTGGTCGTGGCCGACCAGGAGGGGCTCGCCGCCGTGGAGGACGATCTCGACCTCGCGGAGCAGGTTCGTGCGGGCGTGTTCGGCGATGCGCCGCGCCACCTGGTCGATGGTGGATCGGGACATCCGGACCGGCTGGCTGCGCCAGCTCTGGTCGGCCATCTCGTACATGTAGCAGTAGTCGCAGGCCAGGTTGCAGCGACTGTGGATCTTGATGACGAACTCCTGGAACGGAGTGGGCCGCCATCCCTTCTCCAGCAGGGCCCTGAGGTCGAGGTCCTGCGGCCACTCGCCGGGTCCGCCGCCCATGCTCACGCCTACCGACCCCCAGAGTCGAGTTATAGGCGCGGCGCTGCGCTGTTCCCCCATGTCGGGTTATGAAGGGATACGAAGATCCTTAAACGTCGTGTCTAAGAGTCCAGCGTTCGTGGTCCCGCCATTCGCCCTCGATCCTTATGAGCCCGCGGGCGAGGCCCTCCCGTTCGAATCCGAGCAGTTCCACCAGCCTCAGCGAGGGCTTGTTCTCCGGCTGGATCTCCGCTTCCAGCCGGTGGAGGGAAAGGGTCTCGAAAGCGTGGCGGATCACCAGGCGCAGGCCCTCGGTCATGTAGCCCCGGCGGTGGTGCGGCGGGAAGACGCCGTAACCGAGCGTCCCCCGCTGGTAGGAGCCGCGGACGATCTGGCTGACGTTGATGTATCCCACGAGTTCGCCGCTCCCGGTCAGGCGGAGGACGAAGCCGTGCGCCTGGATCCGGTCGAACCGGTCGAGATAGGCGGCGAACTCCTCCTCGGTGAGCGGGAGGAACGCGTAAGGGCGGTGGAATTCCTCGCCGGCTCGGGCCGCGGAGAGGAATTCCCGCTCGTCGTCCGGCGAGACCGGACGGACGGTCAGCCGGGAACCGATCAGTTGCATCACCGGCCACGATAGACCGTTTCGGGACGGTCCATCGTGGCCGAGCGCGATGGGTTTCCGAAAGGCGCGTCAGGAAGGCGAGAAACGGCGCAGCCGGAGGCTGTTGCTGACCACGAAGACGCTGGAGAACGCCATGGCCGCCCCCGCCAGCATCGGGTTGAGCAGACCGGCCGCGGCCAGGGGAAGAGCCGCCACGTTGTAGGCGAAGGCCCAGAACAGGTTGCCCTTGATGGTGCCGAGGGTCCGTCGGGCCAGGCGGATGGCGTCCGCGGCCGCGCGGAGGTCGCCGCGGACCAGGGTCAGGTCGGCCGCCTCGATGGCCACGTCGGTGCCGGTGCCCATGGCCAGCCCCAGGTCGGCCTGGGCCAGAGCCGCCGCGTCGTTGACGCCGTCGCCGACCATGGCCACGGTGCGGCCTTCGGACTGCAGGCGTTTGACCATGGAGGCCTTGTCCTCGGGGAGCACCTCGGCGTAGACCTCGGTGATGCCGACGGACGCGGCGACGGAGCGGGCGGCCGCCTCGTTGTCGCCGGTCAGCAGGATCGGGGTGAGGCCCAGGGCGCGGAACTGCGCGATCGCCTCGGGGCTGGTCTCCTTGAGGGTGTCGGAGACGACGAGCAGGCCGCGGGCCTCGCCGTCCCAGCTCACCGCCACGACGGTCCTGCCGGACGACTCGGCCTCCGCCTTGGCCGAGGCCAGCGACTCCGGCAGGGCCTGCGACCAGTCGGCGAGGAGCCGGGGCCGGCCGACGAGCAGCGCGTGCCCGTCCGCCATGCCCTGGACGCCCAGGCCCGGCAGGTTCTGGAACTCCGTCACGGCGGGCAGGGGGCCGGTGCGTTCGGCCGCCGCCTTGGCGATGGCCTTGGCGATCGGGTGCTCCGAGGCGTCCTCCAGGGCTCCGGCGAGGCGCAGGACCTCGTTCTCGTCCTCGCCGGGGGCGGTGATGACCTCGGTGAGGCTCATCTTGCCGTGGGTGACGGTGCCGGTCTTGTCCAGGACGATGGTGTCGATCCTGCGGGTGGACTCCAGGACCTCGGGGCCCTTGATGAGGATGCCGAGCTGGGCGCCGCGGCCGGTGCCGACCAGCAGGGCGGTGGGGGTGGCCAGGCCCAGGGCGCACGGGCAGGCGATGATCAGGACGGCGACCGCGGCGGTGAAGGCGGTGGCGGGGTCGGCTCCGGAGCCCAGCCAGAAGCCGAGGGTGGCGACGGCGAGGGCGATCACCACGGGCACGAAGACCCCGGAGACGCGGTCGGCGAGGCGCTGGGCCTGGGCCTTGCCGCTCTGCGCCTCCTCCACCAGCCGCGCCATCTGGGCGAGGCGGGTGTCGGAGCCGACGCGGGCCGCCCGGACGACCAGCCTGCCGCCCACGTTGACGGTCGCGCCGGTGACGGTGTCGTCCGCGGCGACCTCCACCGGGACGGGCTCTCCGGTGATCATGCTGGTGTCGACGGCGGACACGCCCTCGACGACCACCCCGTCCGTGGCGATCTTCTCGCCGGGGCGGACGACGAACAGGTCGCCCACGGCGAGCCTGTCGATGGGGATCGTGGTCTGGGCGCCGTCGCGCAGCACCGTCACGTCCTTCGCGCCCATCTCCAGCAGGGCGCGCAGTGCCGCGCCGGCGCGGCGCTTGGAGCGGGCCTCGAAGTACCGTCCGGCCAGCAGGAAGACGGTGACTCCAGCGGCGACCTCCAGGTAGATGTTGCCGCTTCCGTCCATCCGTTCCACGGTGAGCTGGAACGGGTGCTTCATCCCCGGCTCGCCGGCGTTCCCGAAGAACAGGGCGTAAAGCGACCACAGGAACGCCGAGGCGGTGCCGAGCGAGACGAGGGTGTCCATCGTCGAGGCGCCGAGCTTGAGGTTCTTCCAGGCGGCGAGGTGGAACGGCCACGCCCCCCACACCACGACGGGCGCGGCGAGGGTGAGCGACGCCCACTGCCAGTTGCGGAACTGCAGTGCCGGGACCATCGCCATCGCGATCACGGGGACGGCCAGCACCAGGCTGACGAGGAGCCGCTGCCGCAACGTCCGGAGGGCGGTGTCCTCCGGAGCGGCCTCCGCGCCCTCCTCGGGCGGAGGCGCGGGGAGTTCGGCGGTGTAGCCGGCCTTCTCCACCTGCGCGACCAGGTCTTCGGGGGTGATGCCGGGCCCGTAGGAGACACTCGCCTTCTCGGTGGCGTAGTTGACGGTCGCGGTGACGCCTTCGAGCTTGTTGAGCCGCCTTTCGACGCGGTTCGCGCAGGAGGCGCAGGTCATCCCGCCTATCGACAGTTCGATCCGGTCCTGGACGGGGTTCATCCGAGCCTCCTCATGAGCGGTCGGTCGGGGTGCGGGGCGGCGAGATCATCAGTGGACATGGACGGTGAACTCCGCGGTGTGGACCTGGCCGTCGTGCTGGAAGTCCAGGTAGAGCCGGTGTTCTCCGCCGGACGGCGCCTCGACGAAGAACGTGATCTCCGGTCCCGGGGCCGTCTCGCCGTCACCGGGAGCGCCTTCGGGATGGACGTGAAGGTAGCCGAGGTCGTCCTTGCGCAGCGCCACCAGATGTCCGTAGGCCCCGAGGTAGGGCTGGAGGTCGGTGACGGGGCGGCCGTCCTTGCTGATCTTCATGGTCAGTTCGCTGGTCCCGCCCGAGGCGACCGTCCCGTCGAGGGTGACGGTGTACCCGTCCACCTCGGCGACGTCGGACGGGGCGGGCAGGGGGCGCGTGGTCGCGCTTCCCGGCACGTTCACGTCGAGCGTCAGTACCCGGGCGTCGCCGCCCGCGGGCTTGAAGTCGGCGAACGCGCGGTAGTCGCCCGGCTCTTCCATGGGGGAGCCGACTTCCCAGGCGCCGTCTTCGCGGAGTTCCGGGTGGACGTGGCGGAACCCTGAGAGGTCCTTGCGAACGACGATCAGATGCATCTTCTTGTCATGTTGAACGTCGTATTCGGTGACGGGCTTCCCGTCCTCCCCGGTGACGAGGAAGGCGAAGTGTCCGTCCGGCGCCTGGGCGCGGCTGACCGCGACCTTCTCCGGCTTCTCGGACCGGTTCTCGGAGGGCCCCGCCGTTTCCGGGGGCCCGTGGTCCCCGTGGGCGGCCGGACTGCTCTGGACGTGCCGGTCCGGCTGCTCGGAGAGGTCGGGGCCCAACGCCCGCCCCGCTCCGAGGGACACGCCGAACACGGCCGCCATCCCCAGCGTGAAGGCACTGAGCTTCACCGCGGTGTTCATGTTCTTTCTCCTTAGGTCTCCCCCCTCCGAACCATATACCCCATGGGGGTATTTCACACAGGTGTTGTGACCTGGGTCACGTCGGGGACGCGAGCAGGTCCGGAAGCTCCACGATGGAGTCCACCAGATGGTCGGGTGTGCCCAGGCCCAGGTCGGAGGGGCGGAACTTGCCGGTGCGCACCTGGATCCCGGTGAGTCCGGCCCGCTGGGCGGCGAGCACGTCCGCCTCCAGGTCATCGCCGATCATGAAGCCGGTCTCCGCGCCCAGCGAGGCCAGCGCCGAGCGGAAGAACACGGCCGAGGGCTTGCCCACCACCTCGGCGCGGATCCCGGCGGCGGCCTCCAATCCCAGCAGGTAGGCCCCGGAGTCCAGCTGGAGCCCCTGGTCGGTGCGCCAGGCGAGGTTGCGGGCCATCGCGACGAGCTTCGCCCCGCCCTGCAGGAAGCCGAACACCCGGTTCACGGTCGGATAGTCGAACTCTGGGCCGGCCCCGCCGATCACCACGACGTCCGGATCGTCGTCCACGAGCCGGACGTCCGGCAGGTCTTCGGTGACATCACCGCCGCTCAGCAGGAAGCACCGCGCCCCCGGATACTCCCGCCGCAGGTAGGCGGCGGTGGCGGACGTCGCGGTGAGGACGTCCCGTTCGGTGATCGGGAATCCTTCCGAGACGAGCGCCTCGGTGATGGACGCCCTGGTCCGCGAGGTCGTGTTGGTCAGCAGGGCGAACCGGTGCCCGTCCCGCCCGAGCCGTTCCAGGGCCGCGGCCGCCCCCGGCAGCGCCTTCCACGAAACGGTCAGCACTCCGTCGATGTCGATCAGTACTGTCGCCATGCTCCGAGGGTCGCACTGATCGTCACCCGCTGTGAACAGCCTGTGGATCGTCAGCGCGCGTTCAGCCGCCGGCGAGCCGTTCGGCCATCCAGACGACGTGCTCGTCCTCGATCACCCGGGTGAGGCCCAGCGCCTCGTAGAAGCCGACGGCCCGGGTGTTGGCGGGGGAGACGCCCAGGTGGAGGCCGGGCGAACCCGACCGGCGGAGCTGGTCCCTGAGCCGCTCCATCAGCCTGCGTCCGTAGCCTTTGCCCTGAGTCTGAGGGAGCAGGTCGATGTGCAGGTGGGAGGGGTACTCCTCGACGATGGCGTCCGGAGCGGGATGGAAGTGGTGGATCGCGCGCATCATCCGCTCGTCCGGTGTCGCCGGTGATACGGGGTCGGGGTATCGCTCCCGCAGCGGAGGCCACCACTCGGCCTCGCAGCGGGTCTCGAACCCGCGGGTGTCGGGGGCGCCCAGGATGTAGCCGAGGACCTCGCCCCCCTCGTCGACCACCGAGGCGAACTCGGGGCACAGCCTCAGGTACGGGCCGGCGAAGACATGGCCGAGCAGCTCCGGGTCGGCGTACAGGTGGGTGGCGTCCTCGCCGGACGCGCCGGTGCGCAGACAGATGTCGTAGACGGCCGCTTCGTCGCCTGGCCTGAACTCGCGAATCGCCACCGTTTCCCCTGTCTCCGTGTCGGTACCTTAAGCGCCATGTCCGATCTGTTCGTCTATGGCACGCTCCGTTTTCCCGAGGTCCTCGACGCCCTGCTCGGCCGGGTGCCGGAGTTGAGCCCGGCCCGGGCCGAGGGCTGGCGGGTGGCGGCGCTGCCCGGGCGGGTCTACCCCGGGCTGGTCGCCGCCGGCGGCGTCGCCGACGGGCTGCTGATCCGCGGCCTGGCCCCGGACGAGCTGGAGCTCCTCCACGCCTACGAGGACGTCGACTACGACGTCGTGGAGCTCCGGCTCACCGGCGGCGGTCCCGCCCTGGCCTACCGGTGGCTGCGGGAGGTCCTGGACGAGGACTGGGACCTGGGGTGGTTCACCCGCGAGGTCCTGGCCGGGTACGTGCCCGGCTGCGTGGAATGGCGGGCCGGGTACCGGGCGGGTTAGGGCACCAGCGCCACCTTGCCGGTGACCTGGCGGTTCAGCAGGGCGTCCAGGACCTGCCCGGCCTCCTCCAGTGGACGGACGGCCGGGGCGACGGGGTCGAGCCTGCCGTCGGCCACCAGGTCCAGGGCCTCCCGGTGCAGGGCGGCCTGCCGTTCCGGCCGGGTCATGGACCAGATCGCCCAGTCCACCCCGACCACTGAGCGGTTGCGCAGCAGCACCTGGTTGAGGGGGATCGAGGGGATTCCTGCGGTGAAGCCGATGACCGCGTACCGGCCGTAGTCCCGCAGGGAGCGCAGTGCGGGGTCGGCGAGCTTCCCGCCGACCGGGTCGTAGACGACGTCCACCCCGCCTTCGGAGAAGGCCCGCGCCGCCGTCTTGACGTCCTCGGAGGAGGTGTCCACGACGGCGTCGGCTCCCGCGGCGAGGGCGGTGTCGCGCTTCTCGGCGGTGGACGCCCCGGCCAGCACCCTGGCGCCCAGCGCCTTGGCGATCTGGACGGCCGCGAGCCCCACGCCGCCGCCGGCGCCCAGGACGAGGACCGTCTCGCCCTCCTGCAGCCCCGCCCTGGTCCGCAGCGCGTACAGCCCGGTGCAGTAGGACTGGGTGAAGGTGGCCGCGCGGGGGAAGTCGAGCACGTCGGGGATCGGCACCGCCGCGGCGGCGGGCACCACGACCTGCTCGGCGAAGCCGCCGAAGCCGCACAGCGCGACCACGCGGCTGCCGATCACGGGTCCTTCGACGCCCGGGCCGAGGGCCTTCACCGTGCCCGCGATCTCGCCGCCGGGCACGAACGGCAGCGGGGGCTTGATCTGGTAGCGCCCGTGCAGGAACAGGCCGTCCACGTAGTTGGCTCCGGTCGCGGCCACCTCGATCAGGACCTGCCCCGGCCCCGGCTCCGGGTCAGGGACCTCGACCGGCTCCATCGAACCCAGTTCTCTTACCGTGAATGCACGCATTCCGGCAGACTAGAACAGGACGATCAGTCCATATCCTGCAGGTGGTAGCGCAGTCCCATGTGCGAGGGTCGGAAGCCGACCTTCTGGTAGAAGCGGATGGCCTCGGGGCGCTGCCGGTCGCTGGTGAGCTGCACGACCCGGCAGCCCATGGCCCGGGCCTCCTCGATGGCCCAGCGCAGCATGGCGTGGCCGACACCCCGTCCGCGCAGGTCGCCGGCGACCCGGACGCCCTCGATCTGGGCGCGGGAGCTGCCCATGTAGGTGAGACCCGGGATGTAGGTGAGCTGGAGGGTGCCGATGACGTCGCCGTCGGCGTCGGCGACGATCAGCCGGTTGTTGGGGTCGGCCTCGATCGCGGCGAAGGCCTTCTCGTAGTGCTCGTTGACCTCGGGGGACTCGCGGGTGCTGCCCAGCACGTCATCGGCGAGCAGCCGGACGATCTTCTCGAGATCGGCACGGGTGGCCTCGCGGAAAACGGGCTGCTTGCGGCTGGTCATGGCCCGCAGGTTATCCGGCGTCCGGAACGCTCTGTTCGCGGGCTCACCTGTAACGTCGGGTTGTAGTACTACGAGTTGTAGTACTACATTGGGTGGCATTGGAACGCGCAAGGAGGCGTGCCGGTGAAGGCCACCATGTATCGCGACGTGGCGAACCCACTCGCAGTACGCAGGGACACCGACGAGCACTGGACCGATCTGGCCGAGTGCCACGGTGTGGACCCCGAGATCTTCTATCCCATCTCCACCGCCGGTCCCGGGCGCGACGTGGTGGCGGAGGCCAAGCGGATCTGCCACCGCTGCCCCGTGGCCTCCGACTGCCTGGACTGGGCACTGCGCGCCGGCGAGCCCGCCGGGGTGTGGGGCGGTACGACTCCTGAGGAAAGGCGCTATCTCCGCAGGTGAGGCGGGCGCGGAGATAACCTAAGAACTTATCGGGTATATCGGTCGTTAACCTGAAAAACGACAGATAGGACAGGTTCCCCCGATGAGTGACCGAGGCCGGGAATTCGGCCGCAAAGCCGCCGGAGAACTGACCGTCCAGGCCACCCGCGCCCTGTCGGGAGCGGCCCTGGTGGGCGGAATGCTGGCGTTGATGTGGCTGCTGGAGGCCATCGACTACATCCTCGGCGGCTGGCTGGACCTCTTCGGTATCCGCGCCCTCTACCTTCCCGATCTGCCACAGATCTTCAGCGCACCCTTCCTGCACGGGAACTTCGAGCACCTCATCGCCAACACGGTGCCCTTCGCGGTGCTGGGTTTCGTCGCCGCGCTCCGCGGACCGGGCAAGTTCGTGCTGATGAACCTGATCGTCATCGTGGTCGGCGGTCTGGGCGTCTGGCTGACCGGCCCGCCGGACTCCGAGACGCTGGGCGCCAGCCTGCTGGTCTTCGGCTACTTCGGCTACATCCTCGGCCGGGGGTTCTTCGAAAGGCACCTCGGCGACACCCTGATCGCCGTGGCCGCCTTCGTCCTCTACGGGAGCATCCTGTACGGAGTGCTGCCCACCGACAGCATGATCTCCTGGCAGGGGCACCTGTTCGGGCTCGTCGGAGGCCTGATGGCGTCCTTCGTCCTGCGCCGCCGCAGGCACCCGGAGGCGGCCCCGGTGCCCTACCGGGCGTGACCGCTACCTGGGCCGCACGGAGATGTCCGTGACGACGGCGTCGGCCGGGGTCTCCAACGCGCCGAGAACGGCCCTGGCGACCGTCGAGGGGGCGATGTAGTCGGCCGGGTCGTACGGCAGGCCCTCCTGCGCGCGGACCTTGCGCTGCATCTCGGTGGCCGTGCGGCCCGGGTAGACGCTCGTCACCCGGATCTCCGGCTCCTCCTGCCGCAGCGCGTCGGCGAGGGCCTTCAACCCGTGCTTGCTGGCCGCGTACGAGGCCCAGCCGGGGTTGGCGCGCAGCCCCGCCCCGGAGTTGACGAACACCACGTGCCCCGAGGCGGCCCGCAGAGACGGCAGCAGCAGCCTGGTCAGCTCGGCGGCGGCCACCAGGTTGACCATGAGCTGGTCGATCCACTGGTCGGCCTCCTGCTCGGCCACCCGGCCCAGCTCGCTCACCCCGGCGCTGTGCACGACCCCGTCCAGCGCCGGAGGCAGGTCGGCCACGGCCAGCGCGGCCTCGATCCGCCGCGGCTCGGACAGGTCGAGGGGGACCGTCCGGACGTGCCCGTCCGCCGAGGGGGCCTCGCCGGGCCGCGGCAGCGCCCAGCCCTGGGTCTGCCCGTAGGGGGAGGCGGCGAACCGGGAGGCGATCGCGTCCAGCCGCTCCGGCGACCGGCCCGAGAGGATCAGATCGTGCCCGTGCTCGCGCAGCAGCTCCGCGGTGGCCAGCCCGATGCCCCCGGTGGCCCCGGTGATCAGATACGTTCCCATCCTCAAGCCCCCTGTCGGTCCGATCCTGCTCAGTTGGGCCGCAGCACGCGTGTCACCCCGGCGATCAGCGCGGTGGCGAGAATCCACCCGGTCGCGATGATTCCGTACGCCAGCCACTGGGTCCACCCCACCGCGTCCCAGGCCTCCCGCTGCCCGAACGCGCCGATCGGGATCAGCAGGTCGATCACGTAGGCCAGCGCGTTGAAGTCCGGGCGCTCCGCCGGCTCCTTGATCGGCCGGGGATGCACCCGGCTGAACACGACCGTGCCGAGGACGACGATCGTGGTGAGCCAGCCGAAGACCAGCCAGGGCCGGTAGCCGTAGCCGACGGTGTAGTCGAGCAGCGCGCTCCAGGCCCTGGACGGCCAGGGCAGCGTCAGGCGGCGTCGGCGCATCTTCAGCAGCTGGGTGCGCCGCGCCAGGTGCTCATTGCCGTCCTTGAGGTACCAGGCGGCGAGCTGCTCGTACGGCTGAGGTCTGAATCCCTCGGGGTCCCGGCTCACCCAGTCGACGCGCCGGGTGACGCCCCCGCCGCGCAGCGACTCGTAGGTCGCCCCGGTCAGCCTGAGCTGCTCCGGCCAGAAGTCCGGATTGTCGAGCAGGACCCCGAACCTGGCGTAGGTCATCGAGACGATGCCCTCGATCGGCTCGGACGGGGTGAGGATCAGCTCGCCGACGTCGGCGTGGCTGAGCTGGAGCGCGACCCTGCCCGGAGCCCGCAGCGCCCCCGCCCGGTCGAACGAGAGCGTTCCGTCGATCCGCGCCCCCCGGAGCTTGACGGTGCCCTCCGCCTGGAACCCCTGGCCGCACTCCATCGCGTCGGACACCGTGATGTTCTGTCCGTCCAGGGCGAGGCGCCCGGGGTTGGACAGCCGGGCACCCTCCATGAAGAGCCCGCCTGCCAGCCGGGCGCCGGTCATCCGCATCCCGCCGGTGACCTCGGCGTTCCGGGCGAACATGCCCGCCTCCACGAGCAGCGCCCCGGAGAAGAACGCGTACCTGTCGTCCCGCGCGGTGATCTTCGTGCCGTTCATCCGGAACCCGCCGAGCAGCTGGGCCCGCACCAGCTTGACCTGTCCCTCGATGACCGAGCCGGAGAGGCTGACGTACCCGTCGGCGCGCAGCCCGCCCCCGTCGAATCCGGGCATGACGCAGTCGGCGAAGCGCAATTGGCGGGTGCGGGCGTTGCCGAAGCGCGGCGCCTCGTCCAAGACGCACTTCTCCAGCCGCAGCTCGCACTCGACGTCACCGCCGGAGACGTCCAGGCAGCCGGTCACGTGCGCCCCCCGCAACCGGACCGCCGGGACGAACCCCTTCTCGGCCTCGTTCCCGCCGAGCAGGAGCCGGGCGATCACGGAGGCGGACACGCGGTCGTCGGGCTCGTCGGTCAGATCCACCGGGACGCCTCGGGAATAGGCGTCCCACAGTCGCTGCTCGGCGGTGTTCAGTTCGTGCTCCAGGTCGCGTTCGGCTTAGTAGAAACCCCGCTTGCGGCCGGCCTGCTGGAGGAAGGAGTCGATCTCCTGCTCCCAGTTGGTGTTCTCGAATCCGGTGTTCGGCACGGTGAAGCGGCTGAACGTGTCGTGACTGTTCCCGAACATCGTCCGCTTGTCCAGTTCGAGGATGACCTCGGTGGTATGGGGGTTGCTGACGAAGGTCACTTCCAGCTGCTTGAAGTGCTGGGAGTAGCGGCCGCCCGGGTAGAACTCGATCTCCTGGTAGAAGGGCAGCAGCTGGGTGACCCCGTAGATGCGGCCCTTCTCGCAGTCGGCGTTCCGGAAGTGGAAGCCGAGGTTGGAGAAGGCGGCGAGGATGCGCTCCTGGGCGGGCAGCGGGTGCACCGCGATGGGGTCGAGGTCGGTGGCGTCGATGGCGCGCGCGACCTCGAGCTCGGTGGCGACGCCGACGGTGGTGCCGCGCAGGGGCTGGCCGTACATGTGGGTGATCGGGGTCTCCCACGGCACCTCCAGCTGGAACGGGAAGCTGTGGCGCACGCCCGGCTGGAGCTGGAACGCCCCGGAGAGGTGGGCCTTGGCGTACTTCTCGTTCTGGGCGTACTCGTTGTCGCCGCTCTCCACCTCGACCCGGGTGACGAGGGCCACGTTGATGCCGAGGATCTCGGCGGTGCCCTCACCGCCCGTCAGATGGATGTCGCCGACGACGATCCCACCGGGCCTGACGTTCGAGTCCCTCAGGATCGTCTCGATTGAAGGGCCGCCGACTCCGAAGGCGCTGAGGAGCTTCTTGAAGACCACTTTTCCGTCTCTCCTTTGAGGCTGAACGCGACTGGGGTGACCAGTCGATACTCCTCTTAGTCGTGTGAGAGGAGCCGGACGTTCCGTTATGATCTTTTACAAATATGTGGTATGAGTCACACTCTGGTCGGGCACCCTGAAGGCTTGTCACAGTTACCGGCGGGTAGCATCATCGTTAGTTACTAACCGGTAGACGCGGGGTGCGCGGCAACCCGCCGAGTAAGACGGGGTCTCACCCATGGGGCACTACAAGGCCAACCTTCGGGACATCGAGTTCAACCTCTTCGAGGTGTTCAACCGCCAGGAGGTCCTCGGCAAGGGTCCTTATGAGGACATGGACGAGGACACCGTACGGAGCATCCTCGACGAGGTCACGCGGCTGACGACCGGCCCGGTGGCGGAGTCCTTCGAGGACGCGGACCGCAACCCGCCGAAGTTCGACCCGGCCACCGGCGAGGTGAAGATGCCGGAGTCGTTCAAGAAGTCCTTCAAGGCGTGGATGGACGCCGAGTGGTTCCGCCTGGACCTCGGCCCCGAACTCGGCGGCTCCCAGGCCCCGCGCTCCCTGGTGTGGGCGGTGGCCGAGCAGGTCCTGGGCGCCAACCCGGCCATCTACATGTTCTCCTCCGGCCCGGGCTTCGCCCAGATCCTCTTCAACGAGGGCAACGAGGACCAGAGGAAGTTCGCCCAGCACGCCGTCGACCGGCAGTGGGGCGCCACCATGGTGCTGACCGAGCCCGACGCGGGCTCCGACGTCGGCGCCGGCCGCACCAAGGCGGTCCAGCAGCCCGACGGCTCCTGGCACATCGAGGGCGTGAAGCGCTTCATCACCTCGGCCGAGCACGACATGTCCGAGAACATCTACCACCTGGTGCTGGCCCGCCCCGAGGGCGCCGGCCCCGGCACCAAGGGCCTTTCCCTGTTCCTGGTGCCCAAGTACCACGTGGACCTGGAGACCGGCGAGCTCGGCGAGCGCAACGGCGCCTACGTGACCAACGTCGAGAAGAAGATGGGCCTCAAGGTCTCCACGACCTGCGAGCTCACCTTCGGCGAGAAGCACCCGGCGGTCGGCTGGCTGGTCGGCGACAAGCACGACGGCATCCGCCAGATGTTCCTGGTCATCGAGTACGCCCGCATGATGGTCGGCACCAAGGCCATCGCGACGCTGTCGACGGGCTACCTGAACGCGCTGGAGTACGCCAAGGAGCGCGTCCAGGGCGCCGACATGACCCAGATGGCCGACAAGACCGCCCCGCGCGTCACCATCACCCACCACCCGGACGTCCGCCGCTCGCTCATCACCCAGAAGGCCTACGCCGAGGGCATGCGCGCGCTGGTCCTGCTGACCGCGACCTACCAGGACGCCGTCGCGATCGCCCAGCACGAGGGCCGCCACGACGTCCAGGCGGAGAAGATGAACGACCTTCTCCTCCCGATCGTCAAGGGCTTCGGCTCCGAGCGCTCCTACGCGCTGCTGGGCGCCGAGTCCCTGCAGACCCTGGGCGGCTCGGGCTTCCTGCAGGACTACCCGATCGAGCAGTACATCCGCGACTCCAAGATCGACACCCTCTACGAGGGCACCACCGCGATCCAGGGTCAGGACCTGTTCTTCCGTAAGATCCTCCGCGACCAGGGCGCGACCCTGAACGTGCTGCTGGACGAGATCAAGGCCTTCGCCGCCTCCGAGGCCGGCAACGGCCGCCTGAAGAACGACCGCGCCCTGCTGACCCAGGCCGTGGCCGACACCGAGGGCATCATCGGCACGATGGTCAACTGCGCGCTCGGCTCGATGGAGAACCCCAAGGAGCTCTACAAGATCGGGCTGAACACCACCCGGCTGCTGATGGCCCTCGGCGACACCGTCGTGGCGTGGCTGCTGCTGCGCCAGGCCGAGGTGGCCCTGGGCAAGCTGGGCGGCGAGCTCTCCGAGGCCGACCGCAACTTCTACACCGGCAAGGTCGCCGCGGCGCAGTTCTTCACCGCGAACGTCCTGCCCCGCCTGTCCTCGGACCGCGTGATGGCCGAGAACGTCACCCTGGACGTCATGGAGCTGCCGGAGGAGGCCTTCTAGGCCCCTTCGCCCCCTCCAGGCGACCGCGTCATCGCGAAGCCCCGGCACGGACCCCGTGCCGGGGCTTCCGGCGTCTTCGGGCGGCGTGTCCGGGTCCGGTCCCGGCCGGTGATCACGCCCACAGTGACGATCGTGTGTCCGATGCCACGGAGATGGGGAGACCTTTACCCAGCACTCCGGGTTCGGCGAAGGGAAACTGCGATGCGTTTCAGTCTGGCGATCTTCCTGTTCACCATAGGAGCCATCCTCAAGTTCGCCATCAAGGCGGACGGCGACCCCGTGGACATCAACGCGATCGGCGTCATCTTCATGATCATGGGTGTGGTCACCCTGGCGCTGCAGTACCTGCCACCGCGCAGGGCCGAGGTCGACCCCGAGATCGTGCCGCACATCGAACGGCCGGTCGAGGGTGACACCCACCACCCGCGGCACCGGGACGTGATCGACTGAAACCTTCCCGCGGTGTCGTGGTCCGGCAGGAGATCCGTGTCTGGCACGGCGCTCAAGGGGTAGATCTTCCTGTGGGGCATGGTAGGAGTCGAGTGATCTGTGCCACGATGGGCCCAGATCTCCCTTGCGAGCCCCGCCGTGACCCGGTGGGGGCGAAGGAGGCTCCAGCCACCTGGCAGGTGCGGTGATCCCGCGCCCCAGGCAGACGAAGGAGGCGGTCGTGACCCTTGACGCGCACACCGTGCAGGACACCGAACTCATCCAGTTGCTGACGCCCGAGGGCGAGAGGCTCGAACACCCCGACTATCCGCTCACGCTGACCGACCAGCAGCTCCGCGACCTCTACCGCGACATGGTCGTCGTCCGGGCCCTGGACGGCGAGGCCGTGGCCCTCACCCGCCAGGGCGAGCTGGGCCTGTGGCCCTCGCTGCTGGGGCAGGAGGCCGCCCAGGTCGGCTCCGGCAGAGCGCTGGGCGCCGGGGACATGGTCTTCCCGACCTACCGCGAACACGCCGTCGCCTACTGCCGCGGACTGCCGCTCCTCAACGTGCTCAAGCTCTTCCGGGGCGTCGACCTCGGCGGCTGGGACCCCAAGGAGCACGGCTTCCACCTCTACTCGATCGTCATCGGCACCCAGACGCTGCACGCCACCGGCTACGCCATGGGCATCCAGCGCGACGGTGGCCACGGCACCGGCATAGGCGACGCCGCCCTCGTCTACTTCGGAGACGGGGCCACCTCCCAGGGCGACGTGAACGAGTCGTTCGTGTGGGCGGCGTCCTACAACGCGCCGGTCGTCTTCTTCTGCCAGAACAACCAGTGGGCCATCTCCACGCCGCTGGAACGCCAGACCCGGATCCCGCTGTACCGCCGGGCCCAAGGCTTCGGTTTCCCCGGCGTGCGGGTGGACGGCAACGACGTGCTGGCCTGCCTGGCCGTCACCCGCCGCGCCCTGGACCTGGCGCGGACCGGCCGCGGCCCCACCCTGGTCGAGGCGGTCACCCACCGGATGGGCGCGCACACCACCACCGACGACCCCAGCCGCTACGGGCACTCCGAGGAACTGGAGACCTGGCGGCCCAAGGACCCGATCTCCCGGCTCAGGGCGTACCTGTCCCGCGACGGGCTGGCCTCGCCGGACTTCTTCGACGAGACCGACGCGCACGCCAAGCGGGAGGCCCGCGCCCTGCGGGACGCCTGCCTGGCCCTGCCCGACCCGCCCCCCGCCGAGCTGTTCGACCGGGTCTACGCGGCCCCCCACTCGACCCTCGAAGAGGAGAAGGCGGCTTACGACTCCTACCTGGCGGGGTTCCGGTGAACGACATGATCGAGACCATGCCGCGGCCGCGCAGCGAGACGCTGACCCTGGCCAAGGCGCTCAACCAGGGACTGCGCCAGGCGTTGGCCGACGACCCGAAGGTCCTGGTCATGGGCGAGGACGTGGGCAGGCTGGGCGGCGTCTTCCGGGTGACCGACGGCCTGCAGAAGGAGTTCGGCGAGGAACGGGTGATCGACACCCCGCTCGCCGAGTCCGGCATCGTCGGCACCGCGATCGGCCTGGCGCTGCGCGGCTACCGGCCGGTGTGCGAGATCCAGTTCGACGGGTTCGTCTTCCCCGCCGCGGACCAGATCATCACCCAGCTCGCCAAGATGCGGATGCGCTCGCGCGGCGCGGTCGAGCTGCCGGTGGTCGTGCGGATCCCCTGCGGCGGCGGCATCGGCGCGGTCGAGCACCACAGCGAGTCGCCCGAGGCCTACTTCGCCCACACCGCCGGCCTGCGCGTCGTGGCCTGCGCCAATCCCGCGGACGCCTATTGGATGATCCAGCAGGCGATCGCCTGCCCGGACCCGGTCGTCTTCTTCGAGCCCAAGCGCCGCTACTGGGACAAGGCGCAGGTCGACCCGACGGCCGAGGCCGTGCCCCTGGGCCGGGCGGTGGTGGCCCGTCCGGGCACCGACGTCACCCTCCTGGCCTACGGGCCCATGGTGAAGACCTGCCTGGAGGCGGCCCAGGCCGCCCAGGAGGACGGCCGCTCGGTCGAGGTCGTCGACCTGCGCTCGCTCTCCCCCCTGGACACCCCCACGATCCTGGAGTCCGTACGGCGCACCGGCCGGTGCGTGGTGGTGCACGAGGCCCCGGTGTTCGGCGGTTTCGGCGGCGAGCTCGCGGCCCGGGTCACCGAGCACTGCTTCTACCACCTGGAGGCCCCGGTCCTGCGGGTCGGCGGCTTCGCCACCCCCTATCCCCCCTCGCGGCTGGAGGACCATTACCTGCCCGATCTCGATCGGGTCCTGGACGCGGTGGATCGGACTTTCTCATGGTGAAGCACTTCAAGCTCCCCGACGTGGGGGAGGGCCTGACCGAGGCGGAGATCGTCAGGTGGCATGTGGCGCCGGGCGACCCCGTCGAGCTCAACCAGACGGTCGTGGAGATCGAGACGGCCAAGGCCATCGTCGAGCTGCCCAGCCCGTACGAGGGCGTGGTGGCCGAACTGCTGGCGGACGAGGGCGAGACCGTCGCCGTCGGCACGCCGATCATCGGGGTGCGCGAACCGGGGGAGGAGGCACCGCCGGACACGGCTCCGGAACAGGAGACGAGGCGGCCCAAGGAGGGCGAGGGGACCATCCGCACCCCGGTGCTGGTGGGGTACGGCGTGAAACCCGCGAGCACCAGGCGCCGCCCCCGCAAGCCCGCGAACCGCCCGGCGGCGACGCCTCCGGCGGGCCGGGCGCTGGCCAAGCCGCCGGTCCGCAAGCTCGCCAAGGACCTGGGCGTCGACCTTTCGACGGTCGTGGGCACCGGGCCGGAGGGCACGGTCACCCGCGAGGACGTCCGGGCTTCGGTGGAGGCGGCCGGTACGGCGGAGCTGGAACCGCCCCGGAAGCCGCTGGAGAGCGCCGACGAGGAACGGATCCCGGTCAAGGGGGTGCGGAAGGCGATGGCGGCCGCGATGGTCTCCTCGGCCTTCTCAGCGCCGCACGTGACGGAGTTCCTGCAGATCGACGTCACGCGCACCGTGAAGATGGTGGAGCGGCTGCGCGGTCTCCCCGACTACGCCGAGATCAAGATCAGCCCCATGCTGCTGGTCTCCCGCGCGCTGCTGACGGCGGTCCGCCACCACCCGATGATCAACTCCTGCTGGGACGAGGAGGCGCAGGAGATCGTGGTGCGGCGGCGGGTCAACCTGGGCGTGGCCGTGGCGGCCGAGCGCGGGCTGCTGGTGCCCAACCTCAAGGACGCCCACGCGATGCCCCTGCAGGAGCTGGCCGCCGGGCTCGCCGAGCTGGTCGGCAGGGCCCGCGACGGCCGGTGCTCCCCGGCCGACCTCACCGGCGGCACCATCACCATCACCAACGTCGGCGTCTTCGGCGTCGACGCCGGCACCCCGATCCTGAGCCCCGGAGAGGTGGCGATCCTGGCGGTCGGCCAGATCCGGGAACTGCCCTGGATCCACCGGGGGAAGATCAAGCCGCGCCGGGTGGCGACCCTGTCCCTGTCGTTCGACCACCGCGTCGTCGACGGCGAACTGGGCTCGGCCGTCCTACGCGAGGTGGGCGCCCTCCTGGAAGACCCCTTCCGCCTGCTGGCCCTCGGCTGAACACCCGGGGCTCTGGGGGGCGACCCCCAGGCCCCCGGGGTCGGCCCAGCCGATCCTCGCTTCGCTGCGGTCGTCTGGGCCGGGTCACTCGCGCGACAGCGCGCGGGTGGCCCCCGCCGCCACGGTCAGGCCCAGCAGGAGTCCCGCCGCGACCAGGATGTTGGCCGCCACCTGGTAGATCCCCTCGGGCGCGAACACCATCTCCTGGTTCAGGGAGCCGATCGGCAGCAGCAGGTCCAGCGTGTAGAAGAAGGCGTTGAAGTGCGGCTCGTGCCCGGGGTCCAGCTTGCCGGGCTTCTCGATCGAGAACAGCACCGTGCCCGCCACCTGCAGCGCCCCGAGCCAGGCCAGTGCGCGGAACGGGCGGTAGCCGTAACCGACCAGGACGTCCTGCAGGTAGCCGAAGATCCGGTGGTGCCAGGGCTGGGTGGCGCGCCGGTCGCGCTGCTTGGCCAGCAGGACCGCCCGGCTGTCGGCGTCCAGTCCGATCTCGCGGTAGGTGATGGAGAGCCGCTCGTACGGCTGCGGCTGGTAGCCGTCCTTGTCCCGGCGGATCCACTCCAGCCGCTCCTTGGCGGTCAGAGGCGGCTCGATCATCTCGTAGGCGAAGCCGTCGAGCTGGAGCGAGGAGGCCCAGGTGGCCGGGTCGTCCCGCATCAGGGCGATCTTGGCGTACGAGAGGTCCACGACCCCCTCCACCGGGGCGGAGGGGCGCAGCAGCAGCTCCTCGGCGGTCAGCCGCTGCACGCTCAGCGCGGTGCCCTCGGGGTTGGCCAGCCGGGCGCCCTTGAAGCTGAGCTGCCCGCCGATCTTGGCCCCGGCGAACGAGGCCTCGCCGGTGCAGTGGAAGCCGTCGGAGCAGTAGACGTCGATGTCGACCACGAGGTCGTCGGCGTTGAGCGCCCGCCCGCGGTGGTTCAGCCGGGCCCCCACCAGCGACAGGTAGCCGCCGACGCGGGCGCCCCGCAGCCGGATCTCGCCCTCGGCGTCGAAGCCCTCGTCGCAGAAGACGTTCGCTCCCACCTCCAGCCGGGAGGCGTACAGCGCCGGCCCCCGGGCGTTGCGCAGGGTGGCGCCGCGGAAGATCAGCTGCCCGCCGATCCGGGCGCCCGGCAGCCGCACCTCGCCCTCGGCGAGGAAGCCGCGGTCGCAGTAGATGTTGGCCTCGACCTGGAGCCGGTCGGCCAGCAGCGCCTCCTCCGTCGGGTTGGTGAGCTGCGCCCCGGACAGGCTGAGGATGCCGCCGACGTGCGCTCCGTCCAGCAGCAGCCCGCCGGTGATGACGCTGCCCTCCAGCCACAGGTGGCCGTCGATGCGGGCGCCGGAGGCGACCAGGCCGGGCATCCGGCACTGCATCAGGTGCACCGACTGCAGCTGCGCCCAGTACAGCCGGGGAGGCTCGGCCAGCACGCACTCGGTGAGCGTCAGCGGGACCTGCACCTGGGCGTGGCCGAGGTCCAGCGGGCCCGTCACGTACGCGCCGCGCAGCTGGAGCTTGGCGACCTGGCCGGGTTCGGGCTCCCTGGCCCCGGTGAGCAGAGCCACCAGCACCGAGGCGCGGACCCGGCGGTGCGGGCCCCACTGGTCGGCCTGCGCGGCGTCGAGGGGGGTCAGGTCCACCAGCTCGCCGGAGGGGAAGGCGTCCCATACCCGGCGCTCCGCGGGAGTGAGGTCAGAGACGTCCAAGGACTGGCTCCTGGGGGGAGGGTCGCGCACGTGGCGTACGCTTTCGGATTGCCGTTAAGACTAAATCAGTGATCAGCCATGGGCGAAGCCCATGAGGGGGGAAGAGCAGTGGCGCGTGTGGTCGTCGAGGTCATGCTGAAGCCGGAGATCCTGGACCCGCAGGGCCAGGCGATCGCCCGGAAGCTTCCCCAGATGGGCTTCGAGGGCGTGGCGGCGGTCCGCCAGGGCAAGCGGTTCGAGATCGAACTCGACGGCCCGGCCGACGAGGAGGCGGTGGAGCGGATCCGTGAACTCGCCGGCACGCTGCTGGCCAATCCGGTGATCGAGGACTTCGAAGTGCACGCGGAATGAACGGCGGGGGACAAGCCCGCATTGTCGCGTTCCAGTAGGTGATGAATTCAAACGATCCGCCACCCGGTGATTATCGCGGATACCGCGGGGAACTGTTAGGTCCGTCCGACTTTCCGAGGTGGGCCTGGTGGATATGAAATTCTCGCTGGCTTTGCCCTGTGAGGAGCTGAGCGTGCCGGTGATCCGCCGGGTGCTCGGGGACGCGCTGCGCGGGCTCGGTGTCTCCGGAGAGTGCATCCACGACATTCTGGTGGCCGCCTCCGAGGCCTGCACGAATGTCGTCCGGCATTCGTCGACCCTCGAATACGAGGTCGCCGGGTGCATTGACGAGGACACCTGTGTGCTCTCCGTCACCGACCACGGCGACGGGTTCGGCCCCGCGGCACGCCAGGCGGGAGAACTCGCCGAATCCGGCCGCGGCCTGGACATCATGAGAGCCCTGGTGGACGACCTCGCCCTCACCGCGACCCCCGACGGGGTGCGCGTCGTGCTGCGCAAACGACTGACCTGGAATGACGAGGCGCTCATGCGCCGCCTCGAATCCGAACTGGTCCGCAGCTCCGGGTAAGTTAGGCCGGTAGACGGCCGTCCTCACCTGGGACGCCGAGGATCGCAATGGAGTGCCGATGGCCCGCGTGGGCGTCATCACTTTTCCTGGTTCCCTCGATGATCGTGACGCCGCCAGAGCGGTGCGCATAGCGGGCGGAGAGCCCGTGGCGCTGTGGCATGCCGACACCTCTCTGCAGGGGGTCGACGCCGTGGTGCTCCCCGGGGGCTTCTCCTACGGGGACTACCTGCGGGCCGGTGCCATCGCCAGATTCGCCCCGCTGATGGAGGAAGTGATCCCGGCCGCGAAGGCGGGTCTTCCGGTCCTGGGCATCTGCAACGGATTCCAGGTCCTGGCCGAGGCCCACCTGCTGCCGGGCGCCCTCATGCCCAACGCCGAGGGCCACTTCGTCTGCCGCGACCAGCGGCTGCGCGTCGAGAACGCGCGGACGGCCTGGACGTCGGAGTACGTCCAGGGCCAGGAGATCGTGGTCCCGCTGAAGAACATGGACGGCCGGTTCACCGCGTCCGCCGAGACCATCGAAGAGCTGGAGTCCTCCGGCCGGGTGGTCGCCCGGTACATGGACGTCAACCCCAACGGCTCGATCAACGACATCGCCGGCGTCACCAACGAGGCCGGCAACGTCGTGGGTCTCATGCCCCACCCGGAACACGCCGTGGAGTCCCTCACCGGCCCGACCACCGACGGGCTCGGTTTCTTCACCTCGATCGTCAAGGGCCTGATCAACGCATGAGCGGTACCGACAACGTAGCCCTCGCCCTCCGGACCCCGGAGCAGCCCCAGCCGTACAAGGAGCTGGGCATGAACGAGGAGGAGTACCAGAAGGTACGCGACATCCTCGGCCGCCGCCCCACCTCCTCGGAGCTGGCGATCTACTCGGTCATGTGGTCCGAGCACTGCTCCTACAAGAGCTCCAAGGTCTACCTGCGCCAGTTCGGCGAGAAGGCCCCCAAGACCGACAAGCTGCTGGTCGGCATGGGGGAGAACGCCGGAGTCGTGGACGTCGGCCAGGGCTGGGCGGTGACCTTCAAGGTCGAGTCGCACAACCACCCGTCGTTCGTCGAGCCCCACCAGGGCGCGGCCACCGGCGTCGGCGGCATCGTCCGCGACATCATCTCGATGGGCGCCCGGCCGGTCGCGGTCATGGACTCGCTGCGCTTCGGCGCGGCCGACGCCCCCGACACCCGGCGGGTCCTGCCCGGCGTGGTGAGCGGCATCGGCGGCTACGGCAACTGCCTGGGCCTGCCCAACATCGGCGGGGAGACGGTCTTCGACCCCTGCTACCAGGACAACCCGCTGGTCAACGCGCTGTGCATCGGCGTGCTGCGGCACGAGGACATCCACAAGGCGTCGGCGTCCGGCGTCGGCAACAAGGTCGTGCTCTACGGCTCCTACACCGGCCCCGACGGCATCGGCGGCGCGTCCGTGCTGGCCTCGGCGAGCTTCGACGAGGAGTCGCAGGCCAAGCGGCCCTCGGTCCAGGTCGGCGACCCGTTCATGGAGAAGCTGCTCATCGAGTGCTCGCTGGAGCTGTTCCAGCGCGGCCTGGTGGAGGGCATCCAGGACCTCGGCGCGGCCGGGGTCTCCTGCGCCACCACCGAGCTGGCCGCGGGCGGCTCCGGCGGCATGGACGTGCGGCTGGACCTCGTCCCGCTGCGCGACCCGAACCTGCTGCCCGAGGAAATCCTCATGAGCGAGTCGCAGGAACGGATGATGGCGGTCGTCACGCCGGAGAACGTCGACGAGTTCATGGCCGTCTGCGCCCGCTACGAGGTGCCCGCCACGGTGATCGGCGAGGTCACCGACACCGGCCGCCTGGTGATGACCTGGCACGACGAGGTGATCGTCGACATCCCGCCGCGCACCGCCGCGCACGACGGGCCGGTCTACGAGCGCCCGGTCGCGGTGCCCGCCGACCAGGCCCAGCTCCAGGCGGACACGCCCGGCCGGCTGCCCCGCCCGTCCACCCGGGACGAGCTGCGCAAGACCGTGCTGTGGCTGGCCGGCTCGCCGAACCTGGCGTCCAAGGAGTGGATCACCGCCCAGTACGACCGGTACGTGCTGGGCAACACCGTGCTGGCCCAGCCGGAGAACGCCGGAGTCGTCCGCCTGGACGACGAGACGGGCCTGGGCGTCGCCCTGGCGCTGGACGGCAACGGCCGCTACACCCGGCTCGACCCGTACGCGGGGGCCCAGCTGGCCCTGTCGGAGGCGTACCGGAACGTCGCGGCGAC
This sequence comes from Actinocorallia sp. B10E7, assembly GCF_039871655.1. NCBI lineage: Bacteria > Bacillati > Actinomycetota > Actinomycetes > Streptosporangiales > Thermomonosporaceae > Actinocorallia > Actinocorallia sp. B10E7. Next base: position 24,416 of record NZ_JBDPLZ010000006.1, on the reverse strand, counting down.
CGGCGCGCAGCCGCTGGCCGTCACCAACTGCCTGAACTTCGGCTCCCCGGAGGACCCGGGTGTCATGTGGCAGTTCGCGCAGGCCACCGCGGGTCTGGCGGACGCCTGCCTGGCCCTGGGCATCCCGGTCACCGGCGGCAACGTCAGCTTCTACAACCAGACCGGGAGCACCCCGATCAACCCGACCCCGGTGATCGGCGTCCTGGGCGTGCACGCCGACGTCCGCCGCCGCACCGCGATGGCGTTCGCCGCGGAGGGCCACAAGCTGGTCCTGCTGGGCGCCACGCGCGAGGAGTTCGGCGGCTCGGAGTGGGCGCACGTCATGTACGGCCACCTCGGCGGCCTCCCGCCGATGGTCGACCTGCCCGCCGAGGCGGCGCTGGGCTCGGTGCTCATCACCGCGGCCCAGGAGACCCTCCTGTCGGGCGCCCACGACCTCTCCGACGGCGGCCTGTCCCAGGCCCTCGTGGAGGCCTCCCTGCGCGGTGGCCTGGGCGTCCGGGTGGCATTGCAGGGCGACCCGTTCACGGAGCTGTTCTCCGAGTCCGTGGCCCGCGCCGTCGTGGCGGTCCGCCCCGAGGCCGAGGCCCGCTTCGTGGACATCTGCCAGCAGGCGGGCGTCCCGTTCACCACCATCGGCGTGGTCGGCGGCGACTCCTTCACCGTCGACGGGCTCTTCTCGATCCCGCTGCACGAGCTGCGCGAGGCCCACACCGGTACCCTGCCGAACCTCATGGCCTGACGAGGCCGCGAACGCCGGAGGGCCCGACCCCTGGGGGTCGGGCCCTCCGGCGTTCACCGGGCCTGGAGCGCGGTCAGAAGACCGAGATGTGCACGTGGTCCCAGTGGTTCTGGGTGATGCTGCCCCGGTCGGACATCGTCGACCAGCCGGGATTTCGTATGTCGTAGTAGCGCTGTTTCCAGATGACGTATTTGACGCCGTATTTCTGGGCGTTGTTGATGGCGAATTGGGCGACCTGGTCGCCGTGGGCGAGGCGGTCGGCGCTCGGCATCTGGCCGCCGCTGCTCTCCATGAAGTCGCAGGCACGGCCGGAGCCGTGGTCCTGGGGGTCGCCGGAGCGCGTGCAGCCGATGGCGGGGAAGGGACGGAAGCGGTCCAGGATCGCGTCGCGGAGGGTCTTCATCCGGATGGTCATGCCGCTGTTGCCGATGAGAGGCGTCGGGGCGAATCTCTCGATCTGCTTTTTGATGTCGGCCTTCTTGGCCTCAAGCTGCTTGATCTTCTTGTCGAGCTTGCTGATCTGAGACTTGGCGTCCTTGGCGGCTTCGGCCTGGAGGTCCAAGGTGTGCTGGATCTTGTTGGTGCGGTTGGCCTCGTTGCTGGAGAGGTGGCTGACCAGGGACATGCCGGACAGCATGGCTTGGGGGTCGCCTTGGCCGAGGACGGTGAGGGTGGGGTCGATGCCGCTGGACATGTACTGGCCGGAGGCCAGGCGGGAGACGATGTTGCGGGATTTGTTGAGTTCGACGCCGAGGTCTTTTTTGCGGCGGAGTGCTTTTTGGGCTTGTTGCTGGATGTCCTTGAGCTCCTCCAGTTCCCCGCCCAGTTCCTTGTCGAGTGCGTTCAGCTGTTTGGTGAGCTGGCGCAGTTTGGTGTTGTCGCTGGGGAGGGGCACCACGGCGCTGGAGGAGGGGGCTGCCAGTATCAGCGCGCCGACGACGGCGGCCAAGGCCGCCCCGGCGCGCCGCCGGACTGATGTCATGGGGGTCTCCTCTCGCCCGCTCGATCGGCCTGCGGGACGACCTCGCAAAGGTTAGCCCTGAAAACGACCTGCTGTTCTTTACCGCTCCGGGGACGGGAGGCGGCGTCAGAAGACCGAGATGTGCACGTGGTCGAAGTGGTTCTGGGTGATGCTGCCGCGGTCTGACATCGCGGACCAGCCGGGGCTGCGCATGTCGTAGATGCGCTGTTTCCAGATGACGTACTTGACGCCGTACTTCCGGGCGTTGTTGATGGCGAATTGGGCGACCTGGTCGCCGTGGGCGACGCGGTCGGGGGTCGGCATCTGGCCGCCGCCGCTCTCCATGAAGTCGCAGGCGCGGCCGGAGCCGTGGTCGAGGGGGTCTCCGGAGCGCAGGCAGCCGATGGCGTGGGGGAAGGGCCGGAAGCGGTCCAGGATCGCGTCGCGGAGGGTCACCATCCGGACGGTCAGACCGCTGTTGCCGATGAGAGGTGTCGGGGCGAACTTCTCGATCTGCTTTTTGATGTCGGCCTTCTTGGCCTCAAGCTGCTTGATCTTCTTGTCGAGCTTGTTGAGGTTCTGCTTGGCCTCTTCGGCTGCTTGGGCTTGGAGGTCGAAGGTGTGCTGGATCTTGTTGGTGCGGTTGGCCTCGTTGCTGGAGAGGTGGCTGACCAGGGACATGCCGGACAGCATGGCTTGGGGGTCGCCTTGGCCGAGGACGGTGAGGGTGGGGTCGATGCCGCTGGACATGTACTGGCCGGAGGCCAGGCGGGAGACGATGTTGCGGGATTTGTTGAGTTCGACGCCGAGGTCTTTTTTGCGGCGGAGTGCTTTTTGGGCTTGTTGCTGGATGTCCTTGAGCTCCTCCAGTTCCCCGCCCAGTTCCTTGTCGAGTGCGTTCAGCTGTTTGGTGAGCTGGCGCAGTTTGGTGTTGTCGCTGGGGAGGGGCACCACGGCGCTGGAGGAGGGGGCTGCCAGTATCAGCGCGCCGACGACGGCGGCCAAGGCCGCCCCGGCGCGCCGCCGGACCGATGTCACTGGGGGGTCTCCTCTCGCCCACTTGTCGGTCTGCGGGACGAACTCGCAAAGAGTAGTCCCAAAAACTACCTGCTTCTCTTTGCCTTCGCGGGGCCGCGCGGCGCCGCTGACCGGTGGCGCGGCTCAGTTTGCCGGAAGAAGCGGCTCCGTGCCGGAGCTTCAGGAACGCCGGAGGGTCGCTTCGTAGTGGTGGCGCTTGCTCCCCGGCTTGACCCAGGAGTAGGTCAGGCTCCCGTCGCCGGGGTCGGCCACCGTGACGTCGCCGGGGGTGCAGTGCCCGCCGGTCCGGGTGAAGGACATCTGGATCTTCTGTCCGGAGCCGCCGGTCCGGGTGAGTCTGCCGCTGCAGTTGCCCACGCCGATCTTGGCCGTGGCCTGCCGGGCGTCGGCGAAGGTCACCTCGATGCTGAACTTCACCCCGGACTGGTTGACGGCCGTGCCGCGCCAGGTCCCGCTGAAGGCCGCCTCGTTCGCGACGGGGGCCGAGCTGGGCTCGGCGGCGGGCGGCGGGTCGTCGTCCTCGGCCCCGGTCCACAGCAGGGTGATCACGATGATGCCCACGACCACGCCGATGACCAGGGCGCCCAGGCCCTTGATCATGCGCTGGTCCTGGCGGGCGGCGGCGGGCGTGCGGACGTCCACCGGGGGCGAGCCGTTCCACACCGTCGTCATGTTGGGCAGGGGCTCGGGCTCGGGCCACTCGGCCCGGTCGGGGGCGGGCGGCAGGTACGGGCCCGCGAACGGGTCGGCGGGCCGGTCCGGGAAGTCGGGGCCCTGCGACAGCGCGGGCTCCAGGGCGGGGAGCGCGGCGGTGCTCTCCGCCGACCAAGGGTCTTCCGGGACCGGGGCCAGCAGCAGGTTCTGGGCCTCGGTCAGCTGGGACGCGGGCAGCGGCAGCCCGCGGCGCAGCAGCGTCTGCAGGACCATCTCGGCGGTGGGGCGCCGGAACGGGTCCTTGTTCAGCGCCATGACGACCATGTCGCGGACGGAGTCCGGCAGCCTGTGGAGCTCCGGCTCGGAGTTCAGCACCCGGTTCGTGACAGCTTCGACGCTGTCCTCGCCGAAGGGGGGCTTGCCGGACGCGGCGGTGGCCACGATCGCGGCCCAGGCCCACATGTCGCTGCTCGGGCCCTGGTTGCCGCCGCTGAGCTGCTCGGGCGCCTGGAAGGAGGGGACGCCGGGCTCCGGGGGGAGCCCGCCGGCGGTCAGCGCGCGGGCCACGCCCACGTCGGTCAGCACCGGACCGTCGTGGGCGATGAGCACGTTGGTGGGCTTGAGGTCCAGATGGGCGATCCCCGCCTTGTGCAGCTGGGCGAGGCCGAGCACGATGCCGACGGCCAGGCGCTCCACCGTGGTCCGGTCGCCCCGGCCGCTCTGGACGAGCATCTGCTGCAGGGACGGGCCGGCCACCAGGTCGGTCGCCAGGAACGGCCAGTCGCCGGCGACGCCGGCGTCGATCGGGCGGGCGGTGCGGCTGCCGCTGACCCGCTGGGCCGCCATCGCCTCGCGCAGGAACTCCTCCCGGGCGGCCGCGTCGCCGGTGAGCCGGGTGTGCAGGAGCTTCACCGCCACCGGGGCGCCGTCGTGGAGGGCGCGGAACACCACCCCGCGGCGCCCCTCGCCGAGCCGCCCTTCCAGTTGATGATCGCCGAGCCGGCCGGGGTCACCGGGCTGCAGCGGCTGGACGTCGGACATGGTCACCTCGAAAGATCGCACTCAACCGGCATATTTCTACCGGTCCGCGGGCCCGCCTGTAACGTCGTCCGGGTGAATCCCAGCATGGAGGCGGTGTCCCGGGCGGTGTCGGCCTATGCCGCGGGGGAGCGGCCGGAACGCGCGGTGGAGAAGGCCGCAGTGAAGCATCTTCTCGGACTTCTGGCCCAGCAGTCACCAGGAAAGTCGGTAGAAGTAAGAATTCCTCCGTATGCGGCGGTTCAGTGCGTCGAGGGAACACGGCACACCAGAGGCACCCCGCCCAACGTGGTGGAGACCGACGCCCGCACCTTCGTCGAGCTGGCCACCGGCAGGCTGGCCTGGGCGGACACCGTCGCGGACGGCCGGGTCCACGCCACCGGGACCAGGTCCGATCTCAGCGGGCTGCTGCCTCTCGTCGCGCTCTGAGGGGCACTGACGGGGCCCGAACGATTGGGTCTTGCCAGAAGCCCGCGGGAGACGGACGGTGCAGGCATGCTCGCCGCGCACTGGACGTTCGAAGAAGACACCATCCGCAGGGCGGACCCGCTGGACCGCCGCGCCCTGGACGTGACGGGCGGCGGCCTGCCCGTCCTGCTCGACCCCGCGGTGGACCTGGTCCCGGCCACGACCGGACGGGCCCTGGGCTTCCACGGAGGGGACCGGGCCGTCATCCCCGCCGCGCCCCGGCTCGAACTCGACCAGCTCTTCGGGTTCGGCGTCGCCTTCTTCCTCCGTCTGGGCGAGGAGCCCACCGGCACCTGGCGAGGCGCCTTCTACAAGTCCGTGGGCCCCCGGGACGCCCGGGGCATGGGCTGCTGGCTCTACCCCGACGAGCAGCGCCTGCGCTTCCAGCTCTTCACCGTCAAGGGCGGGGCCGAGTACGCCGACACCTCGTGCCTGCCCTCGGGCCGCTGGGTCCACGTCGCGGTGGTCGTCGACCCCGAGGAGATCTACGTCTACCTCGACGGTGAGCTCGACCGCGCCGTCCGGCTGGAGCACCCGGTGGTCTCCCCGTCGGGCGAGACCTTCCTGGGCTCCGACGCGAACGGGCTGGGCTTCGTCGGGGAGATCGCCGACCTGCGCGTCTACTCCACCGCCCTGACCGGAGAGGCGGTCGCGGCGCTGGCCGGCCCGGACCCGCGCTGAGGTCAGCCCCGGTCCGCCCGGAGCAGCGGGAACCGGGCGTCCAGGCAGTGCGACCGCTCCAGGCTGTCGCTGTACCGGGCGGCGCACTGGACGGCCTGGCGGCCGAACCACACCAGTGTGCTCACCGCCACCACCAGGGCCAGGACGGACACCGCGATGCCGGCGTAGCCGAAGGTGCGGCCGCGGTCCCGGCGCACCGCGTACACGCCGGTGGCGATGCCCGCCACGGCCAGCAGCATGCCCAGGCCGCACATCCAGAAAGTGAGAAATCCAACGATCCCGAGGGTCAGGGCGGACACTCCCGGCCCGCGAGGTTCGGGGGGAAACTCGACTCTGCTGGGGTAACGGGGCACGGCCATGCACCCAGACTTCCCCTTGCGGAGCCGATCACGCCGCCCTCTCCGGCAAGGGTCACTTAAAAAGCACCTGGTCCCTGACCCTAGACTGGACATCGTGTCGCGCTACGCCGATGGACGCCTGAGCCACGAGCTCGATCCCTACGACAAAGGCCCACAGGACGCCTGTGGCGTCTTCGGCGTCTGGGTCCCCCCGGACGCCGCCGCCGACGCCGAGGTGAGCAAGCTCGCCTACTTCGGCCTCTACGCCCTCCAGCACCGCGGCCAGGAGTCGGCCGGCATCGCGGTGAGCGACGGCGCCCGCATCGTGGTCTTCAAGGACATGGGGCTGGTCTCCCAGGTCTTCGACGAGTCGGTGTTGAGCACCCTGCGCGGCCACATGGCGATCGGCCACTGCCGCTACTCCACGACCGGCTCGCCCACCTGGGAGAACGCCCAGCCGACGTTCCGCTCCACCGGCCACGGGTCGCTGGCGCTGACCCACAACGGCAACCTGATCAACACCCCCGAGCTCGCCGCCATGCTGGAGCCGGGGCAGCTCACCGCGACCACCGACACCGAGGTGCTCACGGCCCTGCTGGCCACCCGCGAGGGCGGCGCGCTCAAGGCGGCCCACGAGATCCTCCCGGTGACCCGCGGCGCCTTCTCGCTGGTCTTCATGGACGAGCAGACCCTGTACGCGGCCCGCGACCCCGAGGGCATCCGCCCGCTGGTCCTGGGCCGGCTGGAGCGCGGCTGGGCGGTGGCGTCCGAGACCGCCGGGCTCGACATCGTCGGCGCCCAGTTCGTCCGGGAGGTCGAACCCGGCGAGATCCTGGCGATCGACGCCGACGGGGTGCGCTCCGAGCGCTTCGCCGAGCCCCGCCCCAAGGGCTGCGTCTTCGAGTACGTCTACGTGGCCCGGCCCGACACCACGATCGCCGGCCGGTCCGTCCAGGCCACCCGGGTCGAGGTGGGCCGCCTGCTGGCCAAGGAGCACCCGGTCGACGCCGACCTGGTGATCCCCACCCCCGAGTCCGGCACGCCCGCCGCCATCGGCTACGCCGAGGCCTCCGGCATCCCCTACGGGCAGGGCTTCGTCAAGAACTCCTACGTCGGCCGGACGTTCATCCAGCCGTCCCAGACCATCCGGCAGCTGGGCATCCGGCTCAAGCTGAACCCGCTGCGCGAGGCGATCGCGGGCAAGCGCCTGGTCGTCGTGGACGACTCGATCGTCCGGGGCAACACCCAGCGTGCGATCGTCGGGATGCTGCGCGAGGCCGGGGCCAAGGAGGTGCACGTGCGCATCTCCAGCCCGCCGGTGCGCTGGCCCTGCTTCTACGGCATCGACTTCGCCACCCGGGCCGAGCTGATCGCCGGCAACCTCAACGTGGAGGAGGTGCGCCAGTCCCTGGGCGCCGACTCCCTCGGCTACATCTCGCTCGACGGGCTGGTCGAGGCCACCGAGCAGCCCAAGGACAGGCTGTGCCGGGCCTGCTTCGACGGGGTCTACCCGATCCCGGTCGAGGAGTCGGCCCGCGGCAAGCACGTCCTCGAGCCCACGAACATCCCTTAGTCACCGAGCCAAGGAATCCCTCAGTGAGCACGTACGAGGCCGCCGGAGTCGACATCGCCGCGGGTGAACGCGCGGTCGAGTTGATGAAGTCGCGGGTCGCCCGTTCCCGCCGTCCCGAGTGCGTGGACGACGCCAGCGGCTTCGCCGGCCTCTTCGACGTCTCGGCGCTGCTGAAGTACCGGCGCCCGCTGCTGGCGACCTCCACCGACGGCGTCGGCACCAAGGTCGATCTGGCCCGCAGGCTGGGGATCTACGGCACGATCGGGCACGACCTGGTCGGCATGGTCGTCGACGACCTCGCGGTCTGCGGCGCCGAGCCGCTGTTCATGACCGACTACATCGCCTGCGGCAAGGTCGTCCCCGAGCGCATCGCCGAGATCGTCGGCGGCATCGCCGACGCCTGCGTCCTGGCCGGCACCGCCCTGGTCGGCGGGGAGACGGCCGAGCACCCGGGTCTGCTGGAGCCCGACGAGTTCGACGTCGCGGGCGCGGCGACGGGCGTCGTGGAGGCCGACGAGCTGCTGGGCCCCGACCGGGTGCGGCCCGGCGACGTGGTGATCGCGATGGCCTCCTCCGGCATCCACTCCAACGGCTACTCGCTGGTCCGCCACATCCTGCGGGAGTCCTCGCTCACCCTGGAGCAGACCGTCGCGGAGCTGGGCCGGACCGTCGGCGAGGAACTGCTCACCCCGACCCGGATCTACGCGCTGGACTGCCTGGCGCTGAAGGACGCGGGCGGGGTCCGGGCGTTCGCCCACATCACCGGCGGAGGTCTGGCCGCGAACCTGGCCCGCTCCCTGCCGGCGGGTGTCGACGCGGTGCTGCGGCGGGCCTCCTGGACGGTCCCACCGATCTTCGAGCTGCTCGCCCGCTACGGCCAGGTCGCCCAGCCCGACCTGGACAAGACCTTCAACCTGGGCGTCGGCATGGCCGCGATCGTCGCTCCCGAGGCCGCCGACGCGGCGCTGGAGCTGTGCGCGTCCCGCGACCTGCCCGCCTGGCGGCTGGGCGAGATCGTGGAGGGGACGGGCCGGGCCGTCCTGGTCTGACCGCCGGGCCCTACTTGCCCGTCAGGTAGCGGGTGAGCCCGTCGGCCATGGCGACGGCCATGCGCTGGCGGAAGGCCGGGTCGCTCAGCTTGGCGGCGTCGGTCTTGTTGCGCATGTTGCCGGTCTCGATGAAGATCTTCGGCACCTTGGAGAGGTTCAGCCCGCCCAGGTCGTCCCGGACGGTGACGCCGTTGTCTCCGAGGTAGGTGGAGTACGGCATGCCGGTGCCGGTCTTGTAGGCGGCGAGCACGGCGTCGCCCAGCTTGCTGGACGGGGCGATGATGCCCTCGTTGAGACCCTTGACCGGTTTCGGCTTGATCACGTGGAAGCCCCTGCCGCCGGGTGCCGCGCCGTCGGCGTGGATGGAGATCACCGCGTCGGCCTTGTGCCGGTTGCCGATCGCGGCCCGCTCGTCGATGCACGGCCCCGACCCCTTGTCGTTGGGCCGGGTGAGCACGACCTTGGCGCCCCGGCGCTGGAGCACCTTCTGCAGCCGCTTGGCGGTGTCCCAGGTGAAGGCGTGCTCGGAGTAGCCGGCGTCGGTGGCGGTGCCGGAGGTGTCGCACGCCTTGTAGCCGTTGCCGACGAAGACCTGGCCGCCCTTGAGCGGGCCGCCGTTGTGGCCGGGGTCCAGCACGACCGTCTTGCCCGCGAGCGAGGCCCCGGCCCGCTGCTGCCGGGCCTCCGAGCCGCCCGCGCCGTTGGACCGGCCGTTGCTCGGACCGGTGCTCGGGCCGGCGGTCGGCGGTTTCGCGACGGGGGTGTCGGAGTCGCCGCAGGAGGCCAGGCCGAGACTGGCCACGGCGACCGAGCCGAGCGCCAGAGCCAGGGACTTGCGTCCGTTCGCCAAGATCAACTCCTGTGATCGGTCTGTTACCAACCGACCCAGTCTATGGCGAAAGCGCCGGGAAGAGGGTGCCGGGCGTGATCGCCTTCGTCCGCCCTCAGCGCGTGGTGCCCTCGCGGCACAGCAGGGCGGCGAGCGCCCGGGCCTCCTCGGCGTCGAGCCCGAGCACCACCCTGGGCCGGCCCCAGGGGTGGTCCAGGGAGTGCGCCACATAGCTGGCCACGGACTCGGCGGCCGGGACCGACTCGACCAGGCCCCGGGCCTGCCGCCAGCGCTGCCAGGCACGTTCCAGTTCGCCGGCCGCGCGCTGGGCGCACGACACCAATTCCGGATCACGCACGATCGTCCCCCTCGATGGCCAGTGGCGGCGCCGACCGCACCATCCAAGAGCGGCCGGGCGGTCCTGGCCAGCGGTTCGATCGAGACTTGGTCTCCGCCTTACCTTTTCCGGTGAAAGATCTCCCCGGGGCGGGGTGTCGCTCAGCCGCCCACCGGGCCGGTCGTGGCACGCACCACCAGGTGCGGCAGCACCAGCTCCTGACGCACCTCGCGGGCGGGGTCCTCGATCCGGGAGCACAGCAGCGAGGCGGCGACCCGCCCCATGTCCCGGCGCGGCTGGTCGACGCTGGTCAGCGAGATGTGCCGGATCGCCGCCAGATGGGTGTTGTCGTAGCCGATGATCGACACGTCCTGCGGCACCCGGAGGCCGAGCTCGTCGGCCGCCGACAACGCGCCGGTGGCCACCAGGTCATTGGGCGCGAAGATGGAGGTCGGCCGGTCGGCGCGGGTGAGCAGCGCCCGCGCGGCGCGGTAGCCGCCGTCCTCGGTGAAGTCGCCGGGCTCCACGAGGATCTGGTCGGCGAGGCCGTGCCTGGTCATCGCCGCCTCGTAGCCGGCCCTGCGGTAGCGCGCCGTCGCGGACGGGGCGCCCTCGATGTGGGCGATCCGCCGGTGCCCGTGCGCCACCAGGTGGTCCACGGCGAGGCTGGCGCCCAGCTCGTCGTCGTCGACCACGATGTCGACGCCCTCGACGTCCCGTTCGCCGACCAGCACGACGGGCACGCTGGCGGCCGCCTCCCTGAGCGAATCGGGGACGACGCTCAGCAGCACCAGGCCGTCGACCCGCATTTCCAGAAAGGCCTCGACGGCCTCGGCCTCGAAGAGCGGATCCCATCGGCCGGAGCCGACCAGCATCCGCAGCCCTTCTCCGTGCAGGCTCTCCTGGAGCCCGTCGAGGAATTCGGCGAAGAAGGGATTGTGCAGGTCGGCGACGAGCGCGCCGATGAGCCGGGTGCGGCCTTCCACGAGGCTGCGGGCCACGGCGTTGGGCCGGTAACCGAGTTCTCTCGCCGCTTTCAGCACCGCCTGCCTGCGGCGTTCGCTCACATGGGGGGAGCCCCGCATGACCAGGGAGACCAGGGATTTGGAGACGCCGGCACGCTCCGCGACATTGCGGATCGTGGGCTTGCTCGCGGGCTGTCTGGGCACCGCTGCGTCGAGCCGCGGGGCGCTTTCGTCAGCTGACATGGCTCTCCTGTCGGGGGGAAGAACAGGCCTGCCGCAATATCTTGGTCACTTCTAAGGAAGAAGATGCCATGATGCCCCCCGGTAGCGCCAAACGGCTTCGTAACGGCGAGTAACGGTCATGTTTATTTGGTCGTGATAGAATGTCCGAAATCAGGGAAGCCGACTCGGCCATCCGTTCGCAACGTGCGTGTAGCACGCGCGTAACGCGGATGACCGGGCGGCCACAGGCCTACTTCCTCGGATACGCTTCGCGGATGGACGATCGTGCGCCGACCGGAACCCCGGGCAGGCGCGGTAGAAGAAGACTCAGCGTCGACGAACGGCGCGACGAGCTGATCGAGGCCGCGCTCGAGCTCTTCAGCCGCAAGGCCCCGGAGGAGATCTCCATAGACGACGTGGCCGCCACGGCGGGCGCGTCACGCGCTCTGGTCTACCACTACTTCGGCGGAAAGCAGGAGCTCTATCTGGCCGCGCTGCGCAGCGCGGCGGGCCGACTCAGCGAACTGCTGTCGGAGCCCATGGAAGGCACCCCGCTGGTGCGGCTGGAAAAGGCCCTGGAGCGGTATTTCGACTTCGTGGAGGAGCACGCGGCCGGCTACCTGGCGATGCTGCGCGGCGGTCCGGCGTCGGCTTTCGGCGAGGTGAGCGAGATCGTCGAGAGCACCCGGATGCTGCTGCTCGACCGGATCCTGCGCGAGTTCGGCATCGAGGTGCCGGGCCCGGTGCTGCGCGTCACTCTGCGTGGCTGGATGTCCCTGGTGGAGACGTCGGCGCTCGACTGGCTGGAGCACCGGGACCTGCCCCGGGAGGAGCTGCAGTCCCTGCTGGTCGAGCATCACATCGTGCTGGTGCGCAACGCCGCCCGGCATGATCCGCTGCTCCGGGAGGTCCTCGACCGCCTGGTCCGCGAGGAGACGGAGCTGGCGGCCAGGGCCCTGGAGATCTCCTAAGGGCCCGGAGGCGCCGAAGGCCGGGGTGTCCGGTGAAGGGACGGCCGGGACACAGGACTGAGCCGCCGAGGCCCCCGATAGGCGACTCGACGGCTCATGGAGCCCTTCGCGGTTGTACCGCCCGGCTACTCCGAACGCTGCTGCGGGATGCCCGCCAGCAGCGCGCGGACCTCGGCCTCGCGGTAGCGCCGGTGCCCGCCCAGGGTCCGGATGGACGTGAGCTTCCCGGCCTTCGCCCATCGCGTGACGGTCTTGGGGTCGACGCGGAACATCGTCGCCACCTCTGCCGGGGTCAGCAAGGGCTCTGCTTCGGGTGTACGTGCTGACATCTTTGCGGCCTCTCCTCCGTGGACCGTCTGACAGCCGATCCTGCGATCTTCTTTTTCGCGCGGTTCACCGATGTCTCTTATGGCCCGGAACGAGCCGCTATGACATCACAAGGTGTAACCTTGCCATCACTCAGCGCAGTAAGCAAGCCCCTGGCTCAAATCTGCGTGTTCGTGATGACTGGGTTACGCTGCGTGATTCTAGCGACACGTATGGTGGCATGGTGGAGAGAATCGAGAACTTTCTGCGGGAGTTTGTCCTAGCCGTATGTAGGCAAACCGTCACGCAGGGCTGTGAGCAGGGGTTTTTGCTGCCTCTTTGCTGAATATCAGTTCGCGCTCTGTAGTGCCCGGATCGCCCGCCAACGCGTCCGAAGCCGCAACTGCATCGCGACGGCCAGTTCCAGCTCGCCCCGCTCCAGCGCCACGAGCGCCACCGCGCACTCGCCGACGGAGTCGTCCGCGGTCAGCGTGTCGTCGTCCATGAGGTGCACGAGGCCGCCGTAGTCCAGTTCCACCAGGGACTGCGGGTGGAAGGCCGAGAGCTCCTCCTGGAGGCTCTGGGCGTCTCCGAAGGGCGACACGTCCGTCATGGCGCGCTCCCCGGCGATCGTCGCGCGGGCGAGACGCTGCCCGGCCCGGGCCATGGTGGTCAGGTAGACCAGGGCGCGGGGCGGGGCGGTGGCGGGCTTTCCGCCGAGTTCGAGTGTGCGCTCCTCGCGGACGAAGGGTACGAACCACGGGAACGGCACATGCCAGTTGCTCTCCCGGATGTGCGGATCCGCGGGCGCCGCGGCGGCTGCGGGAGTCCTCTGCGCGGCGCTGAAAGCCTCCCAGGAGCGCAGGCGCCGCTTCCAAGGGCAAATGTATGTCCTGTCGGAGAAACGCCGCACATAGGCGCTCTGGGTGTCGTGGGCGGGAGGCCTTCGCATTCCCCTCGGCCAAGACGCCGCCGGGAGCCCGGGATCCGCGTGCCCGACCTGTTCGCGGCGTTCCGCGTGGGCCGTCCACCATGAGCGCTCCGGCTCGGGGAAGGCCTCGAGAGGTTCATAGACCCTCAGGTAGGCGGTGTACGGGAGCACGTCCGCATGGTGGCATGCGAGCACCACCCGGACACGCCCTGAAATCCCCTCGTTGTAATTCCGGGTGGGGACTCGGGGCGTAATCATGGTCCAGGGAGTCCTCGAACGGTCTTAGGCTGATCTCGTGACCGTTTTTCAGGGGCACGAACAGGTCGTCTTCTGCGCTGACAAGGCGAGCGGCCTGCGCGCGATCATCGCGATCCATTCGACGGCGCTCGGCCCGGCGCTCGGGGGCACCCGTTTCTACCCCTACGCCACCGAGGAAGAAGCCCTCGCCGACGTGCTCGAACTGTCCCGCGGCATGACCTACAAGAACGCCATGGCCGGGCTCGACCACGGAGGCGGCAAGGCCGTCATCATCGGCGACCCTGTCCGCGACAAGTCAGAGGCCCTGCTGCGCGCCTACGGGCGCTTCGTGCAGTCGCTGGGCGGCCGTTACGTCACCGCCTGCGACGTGGGCACCTACAGCCCCGACATGGACTGCGTGGCCCGCGAGTCGCGCTTCGTCACCGGCCGCACCGAGGCCTCGGGAGGAGCGGGGGACTCCTCCATCCTGACGGCGTTCGGAGTCTTCCAGGGCATGCGCGCCGCGGCCGAACGCGTCTGGGGGGAGCCGACCCTGCGCGGCCGGCGGGTCGGGATCCAGGGGGTCGGCAAGGTCGGGCGCCGACTGGCCGACCTGCTCGCCGAGGACGGGGCCAGGCTGGTGATCTGCGACGTCGATCCGGCCGCCACCACGCGGGTGGTCGCGGCCCACCCGATGACGACGGTCGTCGAGGACGGCGCCGCGCTGCTCGCCTCGGACCTGGACGTCTACGCGCCGTGCGCGCTGGGCCAGGCCCTGACCGACGAGGTCGCCGCCACCCTGGGGGCGAGGATCGTCTGCGGCGGGGCCAACAACCAGCTGGCGCATCCGGGCATCGAGAAGGTGCTCGCCGAACGCGGCGTGCTCTACGCTCCCGACTATGTGGTGAACGCGGGCGGGGTCATCCAGGTGGCCGACGAGCTCGAGGGGTTCTCCATGGAGCGGGCCCGGGCGCGGGCCGCGGGGATCTTCGACACCACCAGGCGGATCTTCGAGCTGGCCGAGCGGGACTCGGTGCCCCCGGTGGTCGCGGCGGACCGGATGGCCGAACGGCGAATGTCCGAAGTCGGGCGACTTAGGGGTATCTGGCTGTAGTCACGCGCCTTGGTGGTGTCTGACAGAAATCACGTGGAGTCTTCAAAGGATCACTCGAACATCTCCTTCTGCAGGTCAGGAGGGTAGTCCTCGCCGGTTAGACTGGTTTCCGCGAAGGTAAAGCGAGGCGCCACCGCGGAGACACGTACCGAGCTGCGTGTAAAACGGGTACGGTTGTACCCGTAGCTGACGCATGGCTCAGACGTGTCAGCGCGTGTGCGTAAGCGTAGCGATAGGGCCAGTAGAAGCCCTGACCATCAAGGGGGTCGAGCCACATGGGGCGAGGCCGAGCCAAGGCCAAGCAGGTAAAGGTCGCTCGCCAGCTGAAGTACAACAGCGGCCACACCGACCTCGACCGCCTTTCGGACGAGCTGGGTGTATCTTCCGCGCGGCCGACGACGGAAGTCGAAGACTCCTACGACGACGAGCTGCTGGACAAGTACGCGGACTTCGCTGACTATCAGCCGAAGGACGGCTCCGCGAGCTGACAGTCGACGCCACTGCCCGGCGGCGGGCAGTGGCTTCGTCGTCTTCACCGGCGTCGCCTCTACCGTCACCGTCCCAGCGCACGGTCGAGGCCGTCTTCGCGGGGCCCGAGGAACTTCGGGTCGCGGTCGAGGAGGACGTCCGTCATGGCTTTGAGAGTGGCGGGCACCTCCCGGGCGTAACCGTAGACGGTGGGCTCCAGGTAGGGCGACCGGTCGCCGATGCCCTGGGCGTCGAGTCCGGCTCGCCGGCACAGGGCGACCGCGCGGGCCAGGTGGAAGTTCTGGCTCACGACGATCGCGCTGTTCGCGCCGAAGATCTTCTTGGCGCGCACGCAGGAGTCCCAGGTGTCGAAACCGGCGTAGTCAAGAACGATCTTGTCTTCGGGCACGCCGTGGTCGCGCAGGTAGTCGCGCATGGTGGTGGGCTCGTCGTATTCGGTACGGCTGTTGTCCCCGCTGACCAGGACGGCTCTGATCCTGTTCCGCCGGTACAACTCGACCGCGATGTCGAGCCGTCCGGCGAGGAACGGGCTCGGTCCGCCGGAGGGGTTCAGTCCGGCGCCGAGCACGAGGGCGATCTCCGCCGTGCGGGCGTGGGAGAGGTCGGTGCGGTGTGTCCAGGTGGATCCGTAGGTCCATCCGGTGGGCGCCAGCAGTACTGTCAACGCGCCCGCGGCCAGAGTTATCCACAGCCTGCGTGAGCGCAGTCGCGCGGGGATCCGTCGGAGACTCACGTCGATCACTGTAGTGATGTGCGGCCTCCTCCCGCGCTCCGGCAGGATGAGGAGGGTGCTGAAGACCCTTCGTTCCCACTTCGAGTCGGCCGGTTACACGGTGCCCGGAGTCCGTGAGGCGCTAGGCCCCGTGGCGGGCGGCGCGCTGGCCCGTGATGAGATCGTTCCCGCTTTGCGAGCAACCCGTGACGGGTCGCCTCTGTCCTTGCTGACCAGGCTTTTCTGGCTTCAGGTGCCGGTGCCCGCGGCGGGCCTGCCGGCCGACGCGTTGGTGGCCGCGGGGCTCGCCGAACGGTCGGGGGACGAGCTGCGGGCGCTCCTTCACGTCGAGCCGCTGGAGGCTCCCGGGCCCGTCCGGTACGCGGTTTCCGATCTGAAGATCAGGCCGGGGGACGGCCCGGTGCGACCCGATCACGTGGTGGGTGTCGGGGGCGCCTCGTACAACGTGGCGAGGCTGGTTGTCCACAAGCCTGTGGATAACTTGCTGGATCTGGGGACGGGCTCCGGAGTCCAGGCGCTGCTCGCCGCCGACCGGGCCCGGCACATCGTCGCGACCGACACCAACCCGCGTGCGCTGGAACTGGCACGGCTCGGCTTCGGGTTGTCGGAGGTCGACGCCGAGCTTCGGCTCGGGTCGCTGTTCGAGCCCGTGCCCGAGCGGTACGACCTCATCGTCTCCAACCCGCCCTTCGTCATCTCGCCCGACGGGCGCTTCACCTACCGGGAATCGGGCCTGCCCGGCGACGAGATCTGCCGCCGGCTGGTCGAGCAGGCGCCGTCCCGGCTCACCGAGGGCGGCTGGTGCCAGCTGCTGGCGAACTGGCTGCTGGTCGAGGGCGAGCCGTGGGAGGAGAGGGTCGCCTCCTGGATCTCGGGCTGCGACGCGTGGGTCGTCCAGCGGGACGTCCAGGACCCGGCGGAATACGCCGAACTCTGGCTGCGCGACTCCTGTGAGGCGGGCACGCCCGAATACCGCGCCCGGTATGAGGAGTGGCTCGACTACTTCGACCACCACAGGGTCACCGGAGTCGGGTTCGGCTGGATCACCCTGCGGGAGGGCGGCGGCTCGGTGCGGATCGAGGAGCTGCGGCACCAGGTGGAGCAGCCGGTGGGCGCCTACGTGGAAGGGGTCCTGGACGGGATCGCCGCGGCGGACCGCCCGTTCGGCATGCTGCGCCTGGCCGACGGCGTGGTGCAGGAGCAGATCGGCCGTCCCGGCGCGGAGGACCCCGAGCGGATCGTCCTGCGCCAGACGGGCGGGCTGCGCCGCGCGACCGCGGTCGGCACCACCGAGGCCGCGCTCGCCGGGGTCTGCGACGGCACACTCCCGCTCGATCCCCTGCTCGGGGCGATCGCGCAGCTCACCGGGGACGACGAGGAGGCGGTCCGGGCGCACGCAGAGGGGGTGCTGCCGGAGCTGGTGGCCGACGGGTTCTTCGAGGTGACCGGTTAGCGGCCCCGGCGCAGCTCCCGGTTGATCCTGTAGGCCCAGAGCGGGCCACCGTAGATCATGCCGGTGTAGCCCTGGACGAGGGTCGCCCCGGCGGCCAGCCGTTCCCGCACGTCGTCGGCGGTCTCGACGCCGCCGACCGAGATCAGGGTGAGCCGGTCGCCGGTCCGGGCCTTCAGCCGCCTGAGCACCTCCACCGAACGGCGCTTGACGGGCGCGCCGGACAGGCCGCCCGCCTGCGCCGCGACGGCGGGGTCGCCGCGCAGGCCCTCCCGCGAGATCGTGGTGTTGGTCGCGATGATGCCGTCCAGGCCCAGCTCGAGCGCGAGGTCGGCGACGGCGTCCACGTCCTCGTCGGCCAGGTCGGGGGCGATCTTGACCAGCAGCGGGGTGGTCCCCTTGGCCTCCTGCACCGCCCTGAGCAGCGGGCGCAGATGCGCGACCGCCTGGAGGTCGCGCAGCCCCGGGGTGTTGGGGGAGCTGACGTTGACGACCAGGTAGTCGGCGAGCGGGGCCAGCAGCCTCGTCGACTTCACGTAGTCGGAGGCCGCCTCCTCCTCGGGCACCGCCTTGGTCTTGCCGATGTTCACGCCGACGACGACGTCGCGTTCGCGGCGCAGCCTCTTCACCGCGTCGGCCGCGCCCCGGTTGTTGAAGCCCATCCGGTTGACGACGGCCCGGTCGGGCGGCAGCCGGAACAGCCGGGGGCGCGGGTTGCCCGGCTGGGGCTCACCGGTGATCGTCCCGACCTCGACGTGGCCGAACCCGAACCCGGCGAGCGCCTCGTAGACCCGGGCGTCCTTGTCGAACCCGGCGGCCAGGCCGAGCGGACCGGGGAAGCGCAGGCCGAGCGCCTCGACCTCGGGGCCCCTGGGGCCCAGCAGCCTGCGCAGCAGCCAGGGCAGGCCGGGGATCGCCTGGATCACGCGCAGCAGCCCGATGGTCAGATGGTGAACCTTCTCGGCGTCGATCCGGCGGAGGACCTGGGAGAACAGCAGCGCGTACACGATGTCGCATTCTTTCAGGGGGCCGCGACACGCATGGTCGCGGGGGGCGGTGGACGTCGCGGGGTTCGCGGGTCATCCTGGGGACGGTCGCCGTGCGAGAGGGGGTGGGTGTGGGTTGGCGAAGGACGATCCACCGCCTTGTGGACACTGTGACGGGTCGGGGCGGATCATCTACCAGCGCCCCCGGCAGCAGGAGGACGGTTCGGTGACCTGGGTGGACAGCGTGGAGAACTGCCATGTGTGCGACGGCACCGGACTGTGCCGATGATCCCGGAGCGGTGCGGCCTCGACTCCTGCGGGTGGTGCGACCGGGACGATCTGGTCTGCCGGTTCTGCACCGGCTCGGGCTGGTGGCGTCCGGAGAAGCCCCAGCGCGAGGCGGGCGGCGTCATCGGCTGGGTCCGGGTGGACGAGCCGTGCCGGATGTGCGGCGGCACCGGCAAGGAGCACGACCCCCTGCCGGCGCGCGGCTGATCAGTGCATCGCCGAGAGGCGGGTGTACAGGTCGTGCGCCCGGCGCAGATGCCGTTCGTAGGTCGCGCCGAGGGAGAGCAGGAGGATTCCCGCGGCGAGCGGGATCAGCAGGCAGAGAACCGCCGTCTGCCAGTTGCGCACGGCCTCGTCGCCGAACGACAGCGCGTACGGGGCGGAGTAGAGCGCCAGCGCGGCGAAGGCGACGACGGTGGGCCGGAGCCGTTCGGTGGCCATGCCGAGCGCGATCATGCCGAGGATGATCGGGGCGGGGTCGGGCATCATCGACTCGGCGCCCAGGACCGCGCCCACGAAAGTCTCCAGGGAGTAGAAGCCCATCAGGGCCAGGAAGACCCAGGAGACAACGCGGGCCGGCGCGGTGGGTCGGTGCCACATGTCGGGCCGCGCGGTCGCCAGGAGGGGGATCAGGGCCGCCAAGGAGACCGCCGTGGTCAGGTGGGTCCTGGGCAGGACGCTCTGGAGGGGGAGGGCGACGGCCGCGATGGCGGCCAGCCCGGTGAGAACGGCGCCGAGACGGTGCTCGCGGGACCAGAGATGGGCCAGGAGCGCGGCGACCGCCAAGAGCACGGCGGCGATCAGCTGCTCGTCCAGCCGGCGGAGGTGCTGGGCGGAGTAGACGACGAGGATCACCAGCGTCCAGGCCAGGACGGCCATAGCGCAGAGGAAGGCGACACGGGACGACCGGCGGCGCAGGACGAGCGACGTCAGCGCCGCGTCGAGCAGCAGGGCGGTGGTGGACTCGTACGGGGTCGTGTCGATGTGGGCGAAGGCCAGCAGGGGCAGGGGGTTAAGTAATTGCTCCCGGTTTCATGGCCAGATGTAGGCATCCATAACGATGTGAAGTCCGCTGGGCAGTAGCTCCAGCAGTGCGTAACGGACCCTCTCGACCATTGTGTGACCAGACCATTACTTGTAGTAGTGTTCGATGCCGCTGCCCGCAGACCACGCGCCAGAGAGGGGGCCGGGGAGTGAGGAAGTTCCGGCCGCGTCCCGGCTGCGTGGTGCAGGCCTACCGGTTCGCTCTGGACCCCAACGCGGGCCAGGAGGCGGCGTTGCGGTCGCACTGCGGTGCGGCCCGCACCGCCTATAACTGGGCGGTGGGCTGGGTGACGGCGTCCTGGCGGCAGCGCGGGGCCGAGCAGACCTACGGCCTCAGCGGCGAGGAGCTGACGGAGTGGCGGCCGTGGTCGCTGCCCGAGCTGCGCAAGGCGTTCAACGAGGCCAAGCGCACCGACCCGCGCTTCGCCGACTGGTGGGCGGAGAACTCCAAAGAGGCCTACAGCACCGGCCTGGCGGGCGCCGCAGCCGCGTTCGACAACTACGCCAAGTCCAAGCAGGGCAGGCGCAGGGGCGGGCGGGTGGGGAGGCCGCGCTACAAGGCCAAGCACAAGACGCCGCTGTCGTGCCGGTTCACCACCGGCACAATCCGTCTGGAGCCTGATCGCAGGCATATCACCCTGCCGCGGCTGGGCACGATGCGCACGCATGAGTCCACTCGCAAGCTCCACCGCCGCCTCGTGGCCGGGACCGCGAGGATCCTGGCGGCCACGGTGGGGTATGAGCGGGGTCGGTGGCTGGTGTCCTTTCAGGTCGAAGTGCAGCGGGACATCCAGCGCGTCGCCCGGCCCGGCACTGCGGTCGGTATCGACCTGGGAGTCAAGCACCTGGCGGTCCTGGCCGACAGCCGCGGAGAGGTCCGCTACATCCCCAACCCCCGGCATTACGAGACGGCGTTGAAGAAGCTCCGGCACCTGTCCCGGCGTGTCTCGCGCCGCCGGGGCCCTGCCCGGCGTGCCGGGCAGGAGCCGTCGAAGCGGTGGGTGAAGGCGAACGCCGAGCGCAACCGGGTGCAGCACCGGGTGGCGAACCTGCGCCAGGACACCCTGCACAAGTTGACCACGAGCGTTCGGGCCGAGTACGCGACCGTGGTGGTGGAGGACCTCAACGTCGCCGGAATGCTCAGGAACCGGAGACTGTCACGCCGGGTCGCCGACGCCGGGTTCGGACAGCTCCGGCGTCAGCTGACCTACAAGGGCCGCCGCTATGCCTGCCCCACGATCGTGGCGGACAGGTGGTTTCCCTCTTCGAAGACCTGCTCGGGGTGTGGTGCGGTGAAAGCCAAGCTGCCGCTGCACGTCCGGGTGTTCGACTGCGACGCCTGCCCTCTGGTCCTGGACCGGGATGAGAACGCGGCCCGCAATCTCCTCGCCCTCGCGGCGAGTGTGTCAACAGGTACCGGAGTGGCCGGAGACCTGGGCGCCTCGGCGCCGAAGCCTCGTGGAGCCGACTGTAAGACCCGCACCACCCGACCCGGCCGCACGGCCGGGACGGGACGGGCAGGCGGCGCGAAACCACCGCACCAGCGAGGGAAGGAAGCGAGGACCGTCAACGGACACCCGGCCCCTGCGGCCGTGGTGTCACTGTTACGGACCTTCCCGGTCGAAAGGCCGGGGGTGCTGATCTCCGACTATGAAATCAGCAACGGAAGCCGCAGAAGGCCGCGGGGCAGCGGTCTGGGGGGTCCTGCGGGAGGGGGAAACCGCAGGCGGGGCAGGTGGTCATGCCGCGATCCTGCAGGTAGATCGGCTTTTTCCTATCCGTAGGGATACTCAGAAACGCCTGGTCATCCGGTCGGAGAGCGCGGCGACGACATAGGAGGTGATGTCGGAGGGGGCGAAGCCGAGCCGGGCGGCGGTCCTGGCGACCTGGCGGGCCACCTGCTCCGGGGGGAGGGCGGCGATGAGCCCGGCGGCGGCGTGGGCGGCGGCCACCCGCTCGTCCACGAACCGCAGGGAGCGGTGTTCGAGGACGGTGTCGAGGACGAGGTCCACCAGGAGGCGCTCATGCGCCAGGGCGGCCCGGACCGCTTCGGGGCCGCCTTTCCCGAAGAGGTCGGCGGGGTCCTCGCCCTCGGGGAGGAGCACGGCGTGGACCGGCCCGCGCAGGCGGGAGAGCTGCCGCCAGGCCTGGACGGTGCCGCGCCGGCCGCTGAGGTCTCCGTCCAGGGCGAGGAGGACGTCGTCGCCCAGGAGCGCGGCCTGTTCCGAGGTCAGCCGGGTTCCGCACGGGGCGAGGGCGCGGAATCCGGCCAGGCGCACGGCGATGGCGTCCAGGGGGCCTTCGACCACGACGGTGCGTCCTCGGGGGCCTCTGTCGGGGCGGTAGAGGAGGTTTCCTTTGTGGAAGACGGCGCTGTCGGGGCTGTTCAGGTAACGCGGGCCGCCCACGCCGTCGGCTGTGCGGCCGATGAAGCCGACGAGGACGCCGTGCTGGTCGCGGACGGGGAACATGACGCGGTCGCGGAAGAAGTCGTAGAGCCGTCCGTGCCGGGAGCGGCGGGCCAGTCCCAGGGCGATCAGGTGGTTCTCGTGGACGCCGTGTCCGAGGAGCCGTTCGGTGAGAGCGCGCCAGCCCGGGGGCGCGTAGCCGATCTCGAAGCGGCGTTGCACGGGTTCGGGGAAGCCGCGCGCGTCCAGGTAGGCGGGGACCCAACTGGCGGGCCGTCGTGTCCGGAAGAAGCCGTGGGCGAGTTCCAGCGGGTTTTCGGACGTCTGGAATGCCGGGTTTTCTGACATGGCGGGACTCCCCTCGTGCCGGCGAGGCGGGGAAGTTCCTCAAAGCGCTCATACCCAGTTTTTCGGGACATACCTCCGATCCTTTCGGGGCTCGCGGACGGGGGTGGGGAATGATGAGAGCCATGAGAATGGTGAAGTTCCCGCACTCCTGTGTCCGGTTCGAGACCTCCGAAGGCCGGCTCGTCGTCGACCCCGGGGCCTTCTCCGGCCCCGAACCGCTCGAGGACCCGGACGTCGTCCTCATCACCCACGTGCACTTCGACCACCTGGACCCCGAGGCCGTGCGCGGCCTCAAGGAGCGCCGTCCCGACCTGCGGATCTACGGGCCGCCGTCCCTGTCGGAGTTCCTGAAGGGAACCCCGTTCACCGAGGTCCGGCACGGGGACGTCATCGAGGCCGCGGGGATGACGGTCAAGGTGTTCGGCGAGAAGCACGCCGTCATCCACCCGTCGATCCCCGTCATCGAGAACGTCGGCTACTACTTCGACGGGATCTTCCACCCGGGCGACAGCTTCACCGTCCCCGACCTGCCGGTGCACACGCTGCTCGCGCCGACGGCGGCACCGTGGATGAAGCTGAGCGAGGGGACCGACTACATCGACCGGGTGGCCCCCCGCAGGGTCCACCCCATCCACGAGGCGATCCTCAGCGGCGAGGGCGTGGCGGTGTTCGATCGGATGCTGAGCTCGCTCACCGCGCCCGAATACATCCGTCTGGGACCGGGCGAGGGCGTCGATCTGTGATCACAGCTCGCTAACGCTCCGTGTGTGCCGCGAGCGGAAGGCGGCCTCGCTGATTGCATGACGGCTCACAGGTCATCGTTCGGGGGGAAGGTGGCCGCCTGTGTTCAGCCGTGCGATGCCCGGCGCCGTCTTCCTGGAACCGCAGGGCTCGCCGTCCTGGCGGGAACCGGCTTTCGGCCTGGCGCTCCTGCTGATGTTCGCTCTGTTCGGGCTGCACCGCCTGCTGGCGCGCGGTGTGTCCGGCCTGCTCGGCGACGGACGCGACGCGAGGCCCCCCGCGGTCGGCGGAGGGGGGCCTCACAGCGCGCTTTCCCGGGTGAGGGGGCTGGAGTGCCCCGTCGGGCTGACGGGCCTCGGGGCCGAGGGGTTCCTGCGGGCCCTGCTGGTCGAGATCGTCACCCGCGGCGGCGGACGAGTGGTGCTGGGCCGTCCCGAGCTCCATCGCCTGCTGGGCGGACGGGCGGAGTCCCTGATCCCGGTGCTGCCGACCTCACGCCTCGTGGTCCACGAGGTCCTCGAGGAGACCGTGGTGTATCTGGAGCGGTGCCTTTCCACCGGCTCCGCCGACGGGGAAGAGCACCTCTACTGGCTGCTTCTGCCCGACCGGGCCCCCGAGCCGCTGCCGGAGCACGAGCGGCTGCACGTCCTGCTGCTCGGCCACTGGCGGCATACCCGCGAGATCGGCCCCGGCGGATCGCTGGACGGCGAGACCGCCCCCACGCTGACCGTCCCGGAGGCCGTCGAACGCCTGCATCTCTTCGGCCTGACGCTCTGACGGTCCGGAAGGGTCCCGTCCTGGAGGGTCCTACCTGCGGGCCTGCTGCTCGCTCTCGGCCTCCCGGGCGTCCTTGAGCTCCTGAAGCCTCTCCCGGCGCACCCGCCCGGCGGTCCGGGTCATGTTGCCGCGGGTGATCTCACCGGGTGTCGGCTTGGCCCATCCCACGGTGTCCTCCATGATCCGCACCGCCATCGCCGCCGGGAACATCAGCAGGACGACCGCCACGCAGACCCAGAACAGCACCCACGCGTTGAGGATCATCGCGATCCCGCCCACCGTGAACGCCACGACCGCCGTGGCCACCACGGCCCACGAGGACACCTTCCCGTGCGGGTTGCCCGCCAGGGTCACCGAGCGCGGCAGTTCTTCGGAGGCGCCTCCGCTCCATTCGGCCTCGATCGAGGGAGACCCCGTGAGGTGCGACTTCCGCTCCTCTCCCGAATCCTCCGTACCCGGACGTTGCTCGATGGCCATGACCACTCCCTTCGTCCGTCTTGTACGGTCCCATTGCCTCCCTCGATTATCCCAAACCACCCAGAAGAGACCTTTACCTACCTGAGTGGCCCTTCTGAGTGCGTGTTTGACAGGTGATCGTGATGGAGCAGTTGGGGTGGGTATGGGTGGTTGGTGCGTACTCCCACCTATCCGTCGGATCTGACCGATGAGCAGTGGGCGTTGATCGAGCCCCTGCTGCC